>NZ_CP061300.1:0-1257864 GCF_018687635.1 Polynucleobacter sp. MWH-Braz-FAM2G | reverse complement strand
TACAGTAGATGCGAATGAGCTCCATGGCGCTAACTTCAGTGTTAGCGTAGTTGGCCTGGTAGATAAGGCTGGTGATATCCATGCAGCAGGGGAAGGCAACTCTCTAGTGAGCTCGGAGTTGAGTATTAATACGCTATCAAATTCTGATCATTTTGTCGTGGAAAATGATGCACCTAAAGCCTCTTCATTCCAAGATACGACTATTTTGGATCAAGCAGGCAAATCCATCGTTTCCTTGGCTGGTATTACTGTGACAGACTCGGATGCTGAGATTGCAGTTGTTGGTACTGATGGGCATACTAGATTATCTGGTCTGGTTACGGATACAAATGGGCATCATCCAACAGTTGGAGGACAAAGTTTGTATTGGGCGTATGACAGGGATGGTACTGCTTATGCTCAAACAGACAGTAGTGGTATTCATGACGGCACTCATAGTGGCACAGTAGCCTTTAAGGTTGATCCTTCGATTGAAAATGGTGTTGTTAAGTACGCTACCACTATAGTTACCGCTCTAGACCCAGTAGTAGCCAATTTCTCCTCGGGCTCTCAAACCGCTCATGGAAATTATGCAGCGTCAGCCACTCCATTGACTCTTTCGGATGCTGCAAGTGGATTGACAGTAACAGCCGAGGGCTACACTGGTGGCACTCAAACTACAGGCAGCTATACCGACGTTTATAGCCGTGGAACAGAAACATCCGTCAATCCTGATACACAGGGTATTGGTGTGCATAACTCCTTTATTAATCATGATGACCACGATATGTTGGCTATGACATTTAATAAAGACGTTCAATCGGCATCATTTACCTTGGATCACTTGCAAGAAGGCAATCAAGCCCAGTGGACCGCTTATGCCGCCAACGGCACAACGATTGTTGCTACTGGACGTATTGTGGTTTCCGATGATCATTGGACCGAATATGATGGAACTGGTCATGTAATTGCTACTGGTGCACGTAGTGGCAATGGCAGCAACTCTGCGGCTGATATTCACATTACGGTTTCTTCTCCAGATGGAAAATCCTTCCATTCAGTGCAGTTTACAGATCCAAGCTCTAATGAACACAACAACGATGGTTTCCGTGTTGTTCTCAATTCGGCTACTGTAGATAGCCCCTCAACCATTGCTCTTGGCATTACTGCTACTGATGATGGTTATGGTCGAGTCAGTCAGGCATTAAATATTAGTTTCACTGAACCTGCTTCTGGTGGAGAAAATACTGAATATGACCTGAAAACCTGGGGTGACCTCCATCTTGAATCTAGTAGGGATGACCATAATTTTAGTAATCACATTGAGTCCCTTGATACATCTAAGGGTGAGCACCTCAGTTTTGCTCATTTAGATGGCTTAGGTAGTGGCGATTCTATTTACGACACCATATATATTGGAGAAAACTACAAGTCTCACTCTGATATCACTATTGGACATGGCGAGCATCAATACAACGTGGCCACCATCGACAATAACAGAGGTTCTGATGGTAAGTATTCAGATGTAACGGCTCAGGATCTAGTGCACAACCAGAACGTACATGGTGCTGGTTGGGTTGATCAGGTTGAAATCAACTGCTCTAACGCAGGGGTTGCGGTATCTGATGCCACATCTCATGCTGCGCCAGGTGAGGGTAGTTGGGTCTACACAGTCCATAACGGTACCGCTCATCTTGACTCTGATAACCATACATTGAATATCACAGCTGATGCCGGCAAGATTGCCTCAGTGGATATTCAGACTGGCGATGGTCAGATTCATAAGATTGACCATGTGGACAAGATCACTTGGCATAGCTAATCTGTCTGTTACTCTGCTGTAAATTAATAAACCCCGCAAATCATTTGATCTACGGGGTTTATTAACTCTTGCCTCCGATTTTTATGTTTTGAAACTAGAAGTTGAGCTTCATTAGTGCCTCACTTTTTCGTAAACGTAAAACTACCATCCCAGTTATCACCTGGCGGATTGTCTTTGAGATGCTCAATGCGCTCAAGATAGAGTTCATAAAGCACTTCACCAGTGTTGCGATGGTCTCGCATAAGTACTTCTAGCTGTTGCTTGGAGCTTTCCCATTCTTGGTTGCGGTAGGCCGCTAGCGCCTTCTCAAATAGGGCTAGGGCAGCGAGTGTTTCTTGCGCCACTTGTCCTTCAAAGCCTAACGGCTCATAAATAGTAACGGCAATATCTTTGCCTTTGACCTTGACCTTATCGAGTTCACGAGCAATGAGATCTGGCACTTCTTGGCGAGTTTCTGGACCAATGATGATGGCTACACCATATTCTTTAGTAATGCCCTCAAGGCGTGAACCTAAGTTCACCGCATCACCCATCACCGTGTAGGCAAGGCGGATTTCTGATCCCATGTTGCCCACGCTCATGCGACCTGTATTTAGGCCAATACCAACCTTAATTGGGGGCCAATTGCGCTTGGCAAAGTCCTCATTGATTTGATCGATAGCATTAACCATTTCAAAGGCGGAGATCACACCATTTCTGGCATGGTTCTCATCGCGAAGGGGAGCGCCCCAGAAAGCCATAATGCAATCACCCATGTATTTATCAATGGTTCCGCGATTACGATAAATAATGCGTGTAAATGGTGTTAAGAAGGCATTAATAAACTCGGAAAGGGTCTTGGCATCCAACGCTTCAGAGATGGTGGTAAAGCCACGGACATCACTAAAAAGGACAGTCATTGCTCGGCTTTCACCTTCCATGCTGAAGTTGGCGGGGTTCTTTGCCATTTCATCCACGAGATCGGGTGGTACATACTGACCAAACAATCCAGTAATCAAGCGCTTGCTTCTTGACTCAATGAAATAACCAAAACCGATATTCCATAAATAGACTAGAAGTGGAACGCCTAAGACGCTGGCTAAGGGTAAAACGATTCCCTTTTGGTAGCTAAACAAATTAAGGCCAATCATGCCTGCAATGGCTACGCCAGCCAGTATTGAGCTACGTAATGGATTGAGCCATGGAAGAACTAGAGCAAACACAAGGCCCAAGATTGCTACTAAAGCAAAGTTTGCCGTATGTGTCCAAAATGGCGCTTGCTTGATCGTGCCATCCAATATGCCAGCAATCAAATTGGCATGAATCTCAACACCAGGGTAGGCTTTGCCTACAGGGGTGGCTCTCAAATCTAATAAGCCTGGTGCAGTAGTGCCAATGAGTACTATCTTGCTTTCCAGTTTTTCCTTGGGAACTTTTTTATTGAGAACATCACTTGCTGAAATGTATTCAAAACTTTTATAAGGGCCACGATAGGGAATAAAGCTCGTAAGATTTTCATCCACTGGCAAGAGTGCGCCACCGACATCTAGGTATTCCAAAGATCCAAAACCTGGGTTAGCGGGGTCTGCTATGACTCCGCCAAGCGGCAGCCCTCCAAGTAAGGTGCGTGCACTAGCTAGGGAGAGAGATTCATAATATTTGCCGTCATGCAGAATCAACATCGGCATGCGACGAATAATGCCATCAGGATCAATTGAAGGGTTGATGTGACCACCGTCTGCCGCATTGCTTTGTAAGCTTGCTAGGTTGCCTGTATAGCCTTGTCTAACTGTGGGATCCACAAGACCAAGGGGAAGTTCTTCAACCGTTATCGCCGCGGGAGGGAGTGCGCCTTTCTTTTGCTGATCACCAGGAATGAGGAAACTAAACCCCAAAACAGTAGCCCGCTCCTTGAGGCTTTTTGCAAACTGGGAGTCCAGATCTAAAGAGGGTTTAATTTTGGCAAAACGCTCCTGAAAAGCAGCATCACTCTTAAAGTCTTCGCGTGCTAATTTTTCAATGGTTTTAATACCAGAAGACTCATCGCGTTCGGAGAAGATGACGTCAAAGCCCATGAGATTGACGTTATAGTCATCAAACAAGCGATTGGTAAGTAGCGCCAAACGATCTCTAGGCCAAGGCCAGCGACCTTCGCCACCAGCTTCACGCTCTCGTAGGCTTTGTTCATCAATGTCGACAATCACAATGCGAGGGTCAACACCACCTGGCGCAGTTAATCGTAAGCGCACGTCGTAAATGATGCCGTCCAAGCGCTCAACAAAGGGAATTTCTAGCCAATGGCCAGCTTGGCCCACAAAAATCAGGGCAATGAATAGACCCGCCAGGGTGCGAATGGCACGTCCCTTAGTAAATGAGAATTTTTTCAAGAGATTTTGCATAGTGAGGCTTTTCTTAATCTAGGCGGTAAAAACGCTCTTCTGAGGCTCAAAAGCTTCCTAGAATCTTAACATTGATGATTTTGATAATAATTCTGGAGTTAGTCGATAATAAAGTGGTTCAGAAGCCTCGTTAATCAGTCTTACCGAGCCTTTTTGGTCAATCTTAAAGAGTGATAAATGCCATTAATTTGCAAAGCTGATATATCCCCTGGGGTATTTATGGTGGATATACCCGCTGCAAATTTGCACGTCCTCTGCGGCTGTCCGCCGGACTGTGTGAAGCACTTGATTAAGGCTGGCGTTATTCAATCTGTTGAAACAAATGGCGTGGCTCACGAAACAGGGCCAAATGCGATTTTGTTATCGGATTTCATTTTGCAGAACGAGAGCTTTGCCAATATGGCAGAGTTCCCAGTGTTGCAAATGCTCTACCGCCAAGGGATGTTGATACCGAATCACCCCAATAACACGGGTATCAAACCTTTGTTGATTGGAAACGAGCAGCAAATTAACGCACAGCTTAATTACATCTATCGTGGTAACTACGGCTTAATCTCGCCCGAAGAAATGCTTGATGCAGGAGCCAGACCCGAAGATGTGGCAGAGCTAATGCGCATTAAGCTTAAGTTTGCTTTTGGACAAATCAGTGATAGTAAAAAATTCTTAGATACGGTTGTAGTAGAGCAGGGTCGGAAAACCATTCGTAATGGTGTGACGATTGAACGACTCGCCCCGAACATTTTTGAATTTCAATACCAAGGTGAAGCTCTTCAAGTCGATCTCAATCTCAAAGATCATGAAAAGTATCTTGCACCAATTTCCCTAGAGAGTCAGGCGATTGATTTGGCTGACTTTGCAGTGATTCATAGCGGGGAAGGGGATGGCTGGGATATACACCGTACAGCAATGTCTTCGGTGATTCTTTATCAAGGAAAAATTTACTTAATTGATGCAGGCCCTTCAGTCATGAGTGTATTGCGTGCCCTCGGAATTGGCTTGAATGAGATTGCTGGTTTATTTCATACGCATTCTCATGATGATCATTTTGCTGGTTTACCTGACATAATTCGCAGTGATAGACGTCTTAAGTACTACGCTACCCCCTTAGTAAGAGCATCTGTCATGAAAAAGCTTTGCGCATTGATGGCGATCGATCAATCAGAGCTAAATCATTATTTAGATTTTCTGGATTTGGAAACTAATGAATGGAACGACATAGATGGGTTGGAGGTAAGGCCTATCATTTCTCCTCATCCGGTAGAAACAACAATATTTCAATTTAGAACTAGTACCTCATCAGGGTATAAAAGCTATTCTCATTTAGCTGATATTGCCTCCTTTGAATTCATAGACGGGTTGACTGAAGAAAAATCAGATCTCTCCAGTTTTCCGCTGTGTAGAGAAGCAAAAATTGCTTATTTGGAGACAGTCGATGTCAAAAAAATTGATATCGGTGGCGGCTTAATTCATGGGGTTGCGAAAGATTTTAGCGAGGATGAGTCCAGCAAGTTGATACTGGCACATACCTCTTTGCCGCTTACCTCTGACGAGAAGAGGATTGGTGTCAATGTGCCTTTTGCATCAATGGACGTATTAATTCCTGCTCACAAAGATTATGAGCTTGCCTCTGCAAAACAATATCTATTGGAGTTGTATCCAGATATTTCGTTGCATGATCTCCAAAGACTGCTGGATAGTCCTATCGTGCGCCTCAGTCCCGACCACAATCTTTTGCC
The DNA here is from genome assembly GCF_018687635.1 of Polynucleobacter sp. MWH-Braz-FAM2G. Lineage (NCBI taxonomy): Bacteria > Pseudomonadati > Pseudomonadota > Betaproteobacteria > Burkholderiales > Burkholderiaceae > Polynucleobacter > Polynucleobacter sp. MWH-Braz-FAM2G. Next base: position 1,251,949 of record NZ_CP061300.1, on the reverse strand, counting down.
GAAGGGTGTAGCGCAAGATTTTATTTATCTTGTTTTGCGCGGGTATATTGATCTTAGGGATGAGTATGGCCAAACGAAAATTACCTTCTCAGCTGGAACGGTGGCTGGTGAGTTGGCTACTTTATTAAATGAGCCGGCTTTCTATGATCACATTGCTACATCCTATGTGTATGCACTAAAAATACCCGCAGAGCTTTATCGTGAAATTGCTTCTAAGAACCATTGGTACTCAGACATTGCTGAAACACGAGAGAGGCGTTTATTTCTGTTATCGAATTGGTTGTTTGAAGATGGAATTTCTTATGTGACACTCAATCGCTTGGTTCAGTCTTTACAAAAGGTTGAATTTGCAAAAGCAATTCAGATAAATTTAACAGATCATCATTGGATCTATTTTATTAAGACGGGTGAGGCGGATATTTATCACGGCACTCAGTTGATAAAGTCTGTTGGACCTAGTGATCTATTTGGCGCTGAGACAATCTTTGGTAATCAGGCAAATGTTGAACAAATCATCCCAAAAGAAAATATGGTCTGCTATCGCATTGATTCTTCAGTCTTATCTAGCATTCCAGTCTGTAGATGGAAGTTATTGCAAAGTCTGCGAAGAGCAATTTCCAGTTCTTGAATGTTTAACGGAAATATCAGCACATTCAACAATAGTCTGAGATAATCGTTATGAATATCAACATTATTCATAGGGATTCTCCATTACTTTCACATTAACTCCGTTTTTACGACCCAAGGTCAATAGACTCTATCTATGGGTGGGCTTGCTGTGTTTGATTTTTTCACCACTGATTGGCGCTACCTGTTTGGGAGACGTAAGCGCTAAACAAACTTACTCTGTCTATGTAGTTCCACAGTTTTCTGCAACTGAAATTTATACTGCATGGGCACCTTTTTTGGAAAAGATTGGTTTGGAGACAAAGCAATGTTTTGACTTAATCATTCCAAGTACGATTCCTGAATTTGAAAGGGTTGTGATTACTGGTAAGGCAGACTATGCTTACATGAACCCTTATCATGAAGTGATCGCATATCACGCTAAAAAATACAATCCTATTTTGGCGGATGGTGGCAGGATGCTCTCTGGAATAGTAGTTGTAAAGTCAGACAGCAATATCAAAACATTGGCAGATTTACGTAACGCCACCATTGCATTTCCTGCCCCCAATGCCTTCGGAGCCTCATTGCTGATTCGTGCTTCACTGACAAAGGCGGGGATTCCCTTTCGCGCTGAGTATATTAAGTCCCATTCCAATGTGTATAGGGCGGTGATTTTTGGCGACTATCAAGCAGGTGGCGGTATACAGGCAACCCTCCAACGTGAACGCCCTGAGATAAAAGAGAATTTACGCGTGTTGTATACCACCGGAGCATATAGATCGCATCCTATAGCTGTTAATCCACGGGTTTCAGTAACTGCGGTTGATGCATTTACCAATGCCGTATTGGGCTTGAAGAAAGATCCTGCAGGACGCCACCTGCTAGAAGCGATTCAGATCTCAGATCCAGTTAGAGTGAGCTATCAAAAAGACTATAAAGAGTTAGAGTCCCTAGGGCTTGGTAAGTTTGTGGTGCTAGATGCGAATTGATCGACGTCAAAGCATTGCCAATTCAGCCTTAACTAAGGCGGTCTATACGATTTCAGGCGTGGTACTGTTGATCATGCTGATCTCAAGTGTGTGGACGTACTACAGCATTAATCAAATTCTCACGATTTCCTTAGAGCGTCGAGATATTGCGTTAAGTAAAGGGGTTGGAATAGCGGTAAGCGACTCAATTATTCGGCGTGATTATTCCGAAATGGAATCCAAGCTGCGTCAGGTCATGCTCAATCAAAATATTCTTTCAATATTGGTCGCCGATCCTAGCGGCACTCCGTTGATGTACTTAAAGCGACCAGATATCAACAGCGAGCCCGCAATTATTTTTGATCAGACAGCTATTCAGACTCCCATACCATCGCAAGAAGCCTCTCAAATCATCACAGAAAATGACATACCTTACGTTTGGTCGCCCATTACCGCTGGAGTTCGTATTGGTTGGGTAAGGATGTCCATTTCAACAAATATCTCCGATCGCATTCTAAATACCTTGCGAAGAAATATTGTGTTGAGTGTGGTCGGTTTATTTCTAGCGGTGATTTCCATTCTCATTTACACGATTCGACATTTCTTTAAAGGTATCGAGCAGCATGAAATTGAGTTGATTCAGACTAATAAAACCCTGGAGGAGGTTGCGCAAATTGATGCACTCACCGGATTGCCGAATCGCCTATCCTTAAATCAACGCATATTGGCGGCCATGAATGATTGCGTGGAGGAGGGTGGCATTCTTGCTGTCTGTTTCTTGGATTTGGATGGCTTTAAAGAGGTAAACGATACCTTAGGCCATCACACTGGCGATCTTTTGTTGATTGAAGTAGCAAAGCGCTTACGCGCCATGGTTCGAGAGCAAGATTCTGTTATTCGCCTGGGTGGTGATGAATTTGTATTACTTCTGGGGGCTCAAGTTACTCCCGATAAATCAAAGGTTTCACTGAAGCGAATCATTAAGGCGCTATCAAAAGTGTATTTGCTCAATGGCAATCGGGTAGAGATTTCAGCGAGTTTAGGGGTGACCTTTTACCCCTTTGATAATGGCACACCCGAACAGCTTCTAGAGCATGCTGACCAAGCCATGTACGCTGCTAAAAGAAATGGTAAGAATCAATGGTATTTTTACCAAAGCACTCAAAAAGATTTATTTGAGGAAGTTGCGCCTACAGAGCGCGATTGAAGCCTAGCTCTATTGGTCTTGTTGTTTATTCATTAATTTTGTTGCTCAGTTGCGTCTGATCTCGGCATTAGAAGATTGGCTTCTTCCGCAATTCCTCATTCAGTATGCAATGCTGGCGCCAGTGGGCGAATTCACGCCAAAATAGTTTCCCAATTTTCACTGCTACTACCTCTTTTTTGACTGTGGTCTGTCTTGATCTCAAGATGACATTTCAAACGTAGCTGTAAATCTTGCTGAATCTTGCAATTACGTCAGATCCACCTAGAAACATCACCTCTATCAACTCGATATTTCTTGACCCTTGACTATGTTGCTAAAAAGTTATAAGTCATTGTTTATAAATAATAAAATTTTTAATTTTCAGGCATTTTGTATTCGACTATTCAACTTAAGAATATAACATTAGTTATATATAGATTATCCAAAAAATAGTTATAGTACTTTTCTACTAAATTTTCTGGTAGTTATGTATTAAAAAAAATGTCAAAAAAAGAGAATTTATCTACTACTTAAAACAGTAGGGCACTCACATTCGAAGCGGCACATCCATCAATAGTATTGAGGCATGAAAACAGGTCGCCAATCTAGTTCCCAACCACAAAGACGTGGCGCGCCAAGAATTAATTCGCGTCTGCCGATTGTGATTGGTAACAAAACTGGTATGTCGACAGATATTAGCGCAACGGGTATCGGTTTTGAATTTGATGAGCATCACGAAGTGGGCTCAGTAATTAATTTTTGGGTATCACTTGAAACACCAGGCGGTCCATTGAAATTAAGTTGTGAAGCTGTAGTAGCCAGAGCTGAAAAGAATGGCGAAAAAGTGATGGTAGGCGTCAAGATTTTGAATCAATCCATTGAAGTACTAAAAGATAGTGAATTTTTGAATAAAGAATTGCACGGAGATAAGTAATGAAATTTGCCAATCAATTCCTTGCTAAGGTTAAGCGCTTCGCTAGTGATACTACTGCGAGTATGGTGATGATATTTGGTGCTGCTGCGCCAGTTGTCATTGTGACTGGTGGTGTTGGGTTAGATATGCTCAACGTGCAGATGAAAGAGAATGCAGCGACTGCAACGATGAATTCAATTGGTGCATTTGCTTCTGCACTTAATACTTGTACGGGCAAGACGGGCACTGATCTTCAAACTTGTGCAACAAACTTGCAAAATTCAGTTAATTCGTATTTGACTAGCATTGGACAGAGCGGACAGCTGAGTGTTGGGGTTACTACTGGCTATTGGTGTAACGGTACCACTTACTCTACAACCGCTTGTTCTAGCAATCAAACCAGCGTGCCTGCAGTTCAAGTTCAGGGTACTTTGTCTGTCGATACAAAATTTTTGAGATTATTTGGTGCTGCAACCATTAATAAAGGTATCTTGATGACAATGGTCGATGACAAGATTACCTCTATTGCCGGTGCTGACATTTGTCCAGCTTTTGCTTTGGATGATCGTGTTCTTGTTCATCCCACAGCAGGAAGAGTAACTTGGGACGACAAAACCAATTCTGCTCGTCAATTAACTCAAGTGAGCTTGAGTGATGGTATTGGCAAGTCTCAGTCGCTTAACTCTGAAACTGGAACAATCTCGCTGTCAAATCCCTATTATTTGATTGATACAGGTGGCGGCGGTCGTACAACTTGGGCCTCTAGGGAGACCACATCATCGACATCAACAAGCCCAATCACACCAATCAGCGCGCCTACCGCAACCGATTTTGATTTGGGTGCATCTAAGACATACACTGTAATTAGTTACAACCAGAATTTTTCTGCATCTCCATCTTACTTTGGTAAACAAGTCAATGATTCTAGATACGGCTTAGTGCCAACCTCAGATTCAGGTGCTCCTCAAATGCTCAAAAACCTTAAGATGAAAGAAGGTTCAAATTGCCTAGCTTTGGTGGTGAAGGACCTTGGCAATGGTACTGTGAAAGTGGTTGGAGCACATCCAGTGCATATTGATACGGTCTGTGATGGCAAGCGCACTTATTCAGGTGGTAAATTTACTGCCAAGAAACCAGATGGCGTTACTAATGAGCCTAACTGCACATATGACAACGGCAATACCGACCGAGTTGATATTACGATTAAGTACCATATCGGTGAAGATCGTGTTGCTGATAGCGATTCTTGGAAACCTTCGGATAAGAATAAACACAGAGGTCAATCCAAAGGCAATAGTGACAATGGTTATATGATGGGTATGATTGGTGGATCTAACAGGGTAGAAGAAAAGCATTCATATCAGTAATTCATTTGTTGCAATCAGAAAAGTATGTAAGAAGGGTTTAGTTTGAAGACTAAACCCTTCTTTTATTGCTTTTTTGCATTTGTGTTGTCACTTTTCCTTCAGGGTTGTGATAAAGCTAACCTTCCTGAGTACTGGCTATGCGAGGGCAATTCAGAACAGCTAGTAAGGAGCTCTACAGGTTCAGTAACGGAAGCGTATTCAGGCAGTGGCAAGCTCTTATTAGAGCTTTATAAGGGCACGGTTACACAGTACGTTTCAAAAGCATTCACAGGGGTGTATCAAGAATGTGTCAATACTGAGCAGGTACTCTCCTTTCGCTTAAGGGATTGCTCGGAATTCAAGGCCTCTGATGCGCACTTTTCCGAGGGGCTATTAAATAAGGGCTCTGGAGAACTAATAATGTCAGGTGCACGCAGTCATTTACAAGGCAAAATTCAGGATAAGGGGGTCTTTGAGTGCAAGTTGTTAGGTCACCATATTCCCGCCACCATTTTTGAATAGATTCTTTAGGAAATGCTAGAAACCATTATTAAGCCTAGAGTGATCCTATTTAAAAAGATCATTCCCGTTATTTTGGTTTTGATTATGGTCACCATTGTTGGTGGATGGTTAACTGGATCCTACTCGGGACTCAAGTTTGGCAGCTGGCAAATTGCCGAATGGCTCATTAACTATCAAAGCGGTTTTATCCGAAGGGGGTTAATAGGGCAGCTTCTATATTCCTATGGGGATGGACAAAATCTTCTCTATCTTTTGTATTGGTTTACATTCCTTTGTTACGCGCTGTATTGCACCATTTTTTTGGCTATTTATTTTTTGGCAAAAATAGAGAGTCCCAAAGTTCTTCTGATTGCCTTGTTGATTCCTGGGGGTATTCTACCCATGGGCATGACGATGCAATTTTTTAACCGTAAAGAAATTCTCTTTTTAATTTTGTTTGGTATCTTGTGTTTGCATTACTTGTGGCTTCAAAGAGCAAGTCCTAAATGGCGCACTTTTTGGATTTGCTCAATGTATGCGTTTGCAATCTGCGGTGGCATCTCAATGATGTTAATTCATGAGGGTTATCTCTTTATGGGCTACCCTTTAACCGTGCTTTTGATGTGGCTTGTTTATAGAGAAAACTCGCAAAAATTTCTGATAGCAGCCATGTCGTTTATTTATATTGTTGTTATCCCCATTCTTTTTATTTACTGCGCGCAGCATAAGGGTGATGCCAGTAGTGCGCAGATCATATGGGATTCTTTGAGCTTATCGGATCGAGTTGCTCTTTCAAAAGCTGCTCCTTACACTGCATTTGGGCCAATTGCCTCGTTGGGCTGGGGTATGACACAACATTTACTCACTATATATGGTGTCTATGAAGCGGGTGGCTGGATTTATTGGCTTTTATTTTTTGTTGGTAATTCACTAATTCTGATATACCTAGGGCTTAATTTAGAGGTGGTTATCAAGAATCGCTATGGGATAGTGGCGCCAGTTTGGTATCTACGTATCCTCATGCTGGGCTTTGTGATTTCACTTGCCATGTTTGTGATAGCAGCCGATTGGGGTCGATGGATTGCATTTGTATCGAATGCTTCAATCTTACTTGCCTTTACTCTCACCGCCTCACCATCTGCGCGTAAGCCATTATCAGTAAATATAAGTGCAAATAAATCGGTTTTAAGCAAAGTAGCGTTTGCGCTTACATCATCATATGTATTAGTAGCCATATTGCTTTATGCATTCACTCTGAAGTTGCCAGAGTGTTGCGTAAGCTCTAATTTGATTTGGTTTCCATACGGATTGATTTTTTCAAATTAGCATTTAGTTGACTGGTTGTCGAATAATCAGACCACCCAAATCCTTCGATGAAGTTGATGTATCTTTTGTTAGACAGTTATTTTTGAGAGACAACATGTTCTCTTGATTTAGTTTGGGTGCAAGTTGGATATTGTTTTCATGTTTTGCTTTCAAGCTAATCTCAGTTTCTGGCCCCTGGTTAAATTGATACCAAACTGAGCAATCCTTTTGGCTTTCAAGTGAAAGGGCGATTGGTGGATTTTCTGGGTAAGGGCTTTGGGGGTCCAAGCGCAAATACCAAGGGCGCTTGAAAGTTAGCGTCTGACTCTCTTGATTAATGATCCATTGGTATCCAACCCCATCATCAATTCGCTCAAGTGAGTTTGAATTGACTATCTGCCACTCGGGTGCGGGTGAAACTGGTGTTTTTGCGGGGTTAATTTTGAAGGCTATTAAAGATGGAGTCTCGCTAATTAATTCGTACTTTGCTTTCTTAATATCCTTAATAATCTCTTTTGCCTGATCTTCATAACCGTATTTATGAATCAAAATTGCAGAGAATCCATAAGACTGTAGTTTTGAGATGGCTTCTAATATTGGCAGTTTTGCTAAGTTGACCTGCCAGCGGGCATCATCCCTTCCCTTATTGCTGCCATAGCTAAAGCGCAAATGATTCGAAAATAAATAGGGAGTAAACTGCTCATAGTCGCCCATTCCTTCCTGAGAACCCATCTCCGGAAATGGATGTACGGGGTATTGAAAGACCATGGCTGTGGGTTCTAACTTGGAATTTAGATCCCGCATTAATTCTTTTGTTGGGGCAATATTGTCAAGTGATCTTGCTCCAAGAGCATGTTTAAGCGCAGTGTCTTGGCTTGGAACTTGATCCCATAGGGCAAAAATGACTGCAAAAACTGCGATTAACCCACGATACCGTATATGCGTTTTCTTGCTTAAAACCTCGCAAAGAAAGAATAGGCCAATGATCATGAGGAAAATAGAAAAGCGATTATTGGAGCGGATCAATAAATATCCAAATGCCCCCAAAATGAAATTGAGGCCACCAGTAATGCTGTACGCAAAGATTCCAAGCGATAGCCAAAACCAATGATTAATTTGTGAAAATTTATTTTTAAAAATATAGTAGGTTGATTGAAGCAGGAGGGCGATTAAACCGCATGCTGCTACGCTGCCTATAAATGAAAGTCTGCTCTCAGTAGTGAGATAGTTGGGGAAGCCGCTATAGTAATTTGCGGCAAACGGAAATAAGCCATTTAAGGCCGTTCCCTGATGAGCGGGTGAAAGTAATAAGTCAGGAAGGGTTAAGCTAGCAATTAAAAATGTTCCGATGTCTCTAATCATCGCTGCAGGATTGCGACCTTCTTGCCAGATAAAGAGAAAGTGATTGAAATGTTGCACAAACTCAGTAGCAAAAACGATCACTATTAAAAGTGCGATCTTTTGTGAAGAGCGATCTTTAGAAATAAATCGCGTTATCCAATTAATTCCTAGGATAAAGAGATAAAGAGCGGCATAGTAGACGTTAAAACACCCGCCAATAATAGAGGTCGCAATACACAATCTCCATGCGTTTTTATCGGAAAGCTTTATTTTTTCCGGATAATTTAACCAGACAAAGGTAAAAATCATCAGAGGTACATACCAAATACTGGCAAGACTAATATGGCCAATGCCGCGATAAAAGATAGTTGGCGCAAAAGCATAAATAAGTGCACCAACCATACTCCATATGCGTTGGTAGTTGAAGCTGCGCCCAACAAAATAAAAACAGACACCGCATAGTATTTGCATCAAAAGTAAATACAGGTTGGTGCCCAAAAACAGCCCAAACACCTTAGATAATTGTCCAGGAATCGTAAAGGCAAGATCTTCTCCAGGGAAGTCATTCCAGTTTGCGACAAAAGGCGCATTCAAAAATTGATTGATACTCAGGGTAGGGTGGATGAGTCCGCCATCTCCAAACGATTTAATCCACGCCATCACGTAAGGCATGTCATAAAAAAACCAATTTTGAAAAGGCTCTGAAGCAATATTTTTAAGAGAGCCATAGAGATACCATATTGCTAGCCAAGCAACGGTAATCATCAGAACCAGCAGTCCATAATCTCCAGCGTTCTGATTCAATTGTTTTGAATGAGTTGAGTCTGGATTGCTCGGATTAATATGATTGCTATTTTGGTTAATCATTTGGTGTGCTTCTTGGAAGAAATGATGGCTATAAATAAATGTAAAATTGACTTAACTTTGTCAGTATTCTTGTTGTCTTGTACCGCTACGCCATGATTGAATGTTACATTGACTTCTAAAGCCATTAAACCCACAACTTCTATACCTGCACTTATTTTTGTGGCATGGATAGCGAGCTATGCATTTGTGCTGTTTATGCCTAGCAACAATTTATTTCTTGATCCCGATACTTTGATGCATATTGCGGCGGGTAAGTGGATTCTACAGCACCACCTAGTGCCACAAGTTGACCCATTTTCTTTTAATACTGCCGGTAAGATTTGGATAGACCATGAATGGTTATCGCAATGTTTGATGGCATTGGTGGATCAATGGGGCGGCCTTTTTGGTTTGAGAATCCTAGCAGCCTTTTTGTTTGCATTGACTATTGCCCTAGAGGCGCGTTTTTTGCTTAAACGAGTCCCCGCTATTTATGCCATCTTGCTTTTGGTTTTCTGTGTTGTTTCATTAGCAAACCATATATTGGTAAGGCCACATTTATTCACATGGCCTCTGATAGTAATTTGGTTCTCGGTTTTAACGGATGTGCTGGAAGGCAAGAGAAAGTTGCCGTATTGGCTGTCCTTGCTCATGATTCCGTGGGCTAACCTGCATGGCAGTTTTATCTTGGGCTTGGCCCTTACCCCATTATTTCTGTTGCAGGCTTATTACAATTCACCAAAACAAGAAAGACCCCATTTAATTAAACCCTGGATTCCTTTCTTCCTGCTTACTGCTTTATTCAGTTTCTTTACCCCTCATGGAATTGACGGCCTTAAATTTGGTGCTGATTTATTAAGTTCTGAATATATTGCATGGATCGTAGAGTGGGCTCCTACTTCTGGCGCTCAACTTTTACCAATTTTCTTTTGGATCGTTTTGATTTTGGTTTTGGGTACAAGAGGGGGGCTAGCTCTCTCTGTGGGTCGTCTAGTGTTAATTATTGGACTTTTGTACGAGGCTATACAACACGTGCGTTATGTCTCAATTTTTGGTTTGCTGGCTCCTTTGTTATTGGCAACACCAATAGGAGAGTTTTGTTCCGCCCGCTCTCATGACAAGCCCAGTTCTTTGGGTAATTCGAGTTTTAAGCGATCGGGACAATTTATAGCTTGGAAGCATTGGCTTGGTTGTATAGGGATAATTTTTGCCGTCACATTCTTATCCAGCCGATTTGTTGTTAGCTTAACCCCTGAAATTAGTGCACCCTACAAGGCTTTAAATGCTGCTAGAGAAAATGGAATTAAGGGCAAAGTCCTTAATTTTTATAATTTTGGCGGGTTTTTGATTTCTCAGGGGGTGCCAGTCTTTATAGATGGCCGAGCTGACTTGTATGGAAATAAAGTGGTTAATGATTATTTTGAATGGATACATTCATCTGATGTAGATTTCTTATCCAGAAAGTTCGTAGATGAGGGTATCAGTTGGACGATCTTCCCGCCTAACCAAAAAATTGTTCTTTATCTAGACACTCAAAAAGATTGGAAGAGGGTATATGAGGATAAAGTTGCAGTTGTTCATCGCAAAGTAGAGGGCAATCGCGACTAATTAGTTGTATATTTGCAACTAATTTTCTGACAAATTTCTCTTTCAAATTAGCTCTAAATGCATTGGATTTGGCTTGGGTGTGGGGTATGTTCTGTAGATGATGAGTCTGTGTAAATAATAAAATCAATAAAAACAATGGCTTATAATTTATTCTACTAAATGATATGCCTTAATCGACGATTGATGAGGTTGATGTGGAAATTAAGGGCGCTTGAGACTCAAAAAATATAGTAGTTGGAGTAGTACTAAAGTCCCAAATATATCTAGTATTTATATATTATTAAGATTAGTTGTAAGGTGTGATTACTAATATTAGTAAGATAAATTACAGTGAGTTAACCTTGCGACGTTGCAAGTTTTAAATTTTTACCAAATTAAAAGGAAATTTCATGTTATCTCTTTACGTTAAGGCTTCAAACTTCCTGTCACGCTTAGCCAAGCGTGAAGATGGCGTAACAGCAATTGAGTACGCTCTTATCGCTGGCGCAGTTGTTGTTGCAATTTATCTGTTGGTACAAAAGATTGGTACAAGCACTAGCGCAACATTTAGCTCTATCAACGCAGCCGTTTAAGCCTGAATGCTGTCGCCATGGGGCTACTTAAGCTTAGTTAGCTTATTAGTAGTGGCTTCATGGTTCGATATACGATCTAGAAGAATACCCAACCAGTTAATTTTGCTGGGGATTCTTTTGGGGGTAATGCAAAATGCCCTGGGCGGTTCCCCGGGGCGTTTTTCATTTGGTTTTTACGGGTTTTTGATTGGATTCGGCTTAATGCTTCTTCCTTACATTTTTGGCTGGTTGGGCGCTGGGGATGTGAAGTTGTTTGCCGTAGTCGGCTTATTTTTAGGCCCAGACAATATCCTCGATGCCGCTGTTTATACGGCAATCTGCGGTGGTGTCTTGGCAATGCTTTATATTGTTATTACAAAAGTATCAAAAATTAGAGGTATTTCTTCTAATGATCCTGCGAATAAACCCACATTACCGTATGGAGTTGCTATTTTTGGTGGGACCTTAATGGCTTTATTTTTCTCTGCTGGCGAAATTTGAAATGAATAAGAATCCGATGCTCTTGGCATTAGTTGGTGCTGCAATAGTAGGTATTATTGCCGTGATTACAGCTGCGATATGGCTAAGTAGTAAGACCGAAGAAAAGCAGGTGATTACGATTGTCCAGTCTGCTGTTGATATTGAGGCTGGAACAAAGTTGGCTCCAGAGCAGCTAACAGCGATCGCCTTGCCTCCAGGCTCTCCAATTCCTCAAGGCGCAATCTTCAATGCCGGCACCGTAGTTAATCGCTTGACCAAAGTAAGAATCGTCAAGGGCGAAAATATTCTTGAAAATATGTTAGTGCCAATTACCAGCAGTGAAGATTTATCAAACGACATTCCGCTTGGAAAAAGGGCTTTTACCATTGGGATTAATGAAATTTCTGGTGTAGGTGGTTTTGCTTCTCCAGGCAACTATGTCGACGTAATTGTTAGTGTTAAAGATGGGGCGGCGTTGCCGATATCCAAGACTGTGGTTGAGAACGTGAGAGTTATGGCGGTTGCTCAATCTAGATCCATAACAGATTTGTCTCCCAAAGTTGGAACTACCGTAACCTTGGAGGTTACTCCTGAGCAGGCCCAAAAGCTGGATGTTGCTCGCTCCTTAGGAACACTGTCTTTAACTTTACGCAATCGGGCAGACAAGACTAGTTATGCTGGTGCAGCTGCTAGCAAAAATGATTTAGCGCTCACGCCTAATGTTTATAACGATAGTGCCTCAATTGAAATTATCAGGGGCAATATTGCTCCAGGTTCAAGTGCGGACACTAGCGTTATGGGTGGAGCAGCGTCAGCTATTGGTGGATTAATTAATCGATAATATGAATATGAACTTAACCACGTTGAATCGTTCGCTAAAGCATCTCAAGGAAACTGGTGTCGCTTATTTAACTGTCTGTTTTCTGGGAATGCAACTCGTTGCTTTTCCATTGGCGGCTCAGGAAGTTGGCTCTGCAACCAAAGAAGTTATTACTGCTTCAGGGGCACCTTCGGGCCCATCTTCACGCGATGCTCTGAGCCTGGCTGTTGGCAAGTCCAAAGCCTATAAATTTAAGAACCCAGTAGCGCGAATCTCGGTTGGTAACCCTGCAGTTGCTGATGTCATGTTGGTTAATCCACGTGAAGTATATTTTTTGGGTAAGAAAACTGGTTCAACTAACGTAACTTTGTGGCATACCAATAACCAAACTACTAACTTGGATTTATTTGTTGGTGGCGATACGGACTACATCATCGATTTAATTTCCGGTCTATTGCCAAATGCAAAAAATATTAAGGCAACTGCCGCGGGCGAATCAATTGTTCTGAGCGGAAGAGTTGCCGATGCCGAAACAGTTCAAAAGGCAATGAGCCTAACTGAACATGCGACGGGCAAGAAAGTACTGAACATGCTTTCTACTAACGATTTAGAGCAAGTGCTTCTTGAGGTAAAGGTTGCTGAGATCGATCGCTCAATTGCTGATGCTTTAGGTATTCAGGCGCAAGGGACCAATTTCTCTTTTAATCCTCTTGGCGCGGCTGCATTAGGTTTTAGTGCGACTGCCTCAGCTGCTGTTGGTGCTGGATCTGGTTTTACTCAGACATGGTTTCAAGCGAACATGCAGTCTGGTTTGGTCAAGATTTTGGCTGAGCCAAACATCATGGCTATTAGTGGGCAACAAGGTGAATTTTTATCAGGCGGTACCGTTTACTTACCTGTTCCGCAAACTGGTTCAGCTGGCGGTACTGTTATTACCCTTCAAGCCGTCCCATATGGTGTGGGTGTGAAGTTCACTCCAACTGTTCTTGCTGATGGCAAGATTAATTTAAAAGTAGCTCCTCAGGTTTCTCAAGTTAGCTCAACTGGCGTTACCGTTACTGCTGGTGGTCAAACTCAGGTAATTCCGCAAATTCTCAGCAGAAGCGCCTCAACTACAGTCCAGCTTTATGACGGACAGAGCTTTGCTATTGGCGGGTTAATTTCTAATAATGTGAATGAAGTGATTAGCGCATTTCCATGGCTTGCCTCTTTGCCAGTTATTGGTGCTTTATTCAGAAGTAGTTCATTTCAAAGCAACCGCAGTGAGTTAATGATTTTGGTAACACCACGTATTGTGAAGCCAATGTCAGGCAAGCCTGTATTGCCAACCGACTCTTATGTTCAACCATCTCAAGCTGAGTTCTTCTTGGGTGGAAAATTAGAGGGTGCAAAACCTGTTGAGACTCAACCTCCAACTTCTATTACTCCAAGCGTAGGTTCATCTGATGGCAAATAACACTCTGCTTATGTCGCTTTCTGCACGTCTATCTGTTGCGGCCATTTCTGCAATCTTGTTAACAGCATGTCAAACTGATTGGCAAGATCCTGCTGAAGGTGCGGCTGTTAAAGGTGCAATTCGTGCACAGTCCGTCTATCCTGATGGCCGTCCTGATGTACCAACCTATGGCGGTGGTAGAGATGGTGTAACAGCTCGCAGTTCTATCGAAGCTTATCAGCGTTCATTTTTATTGCCAACAGGTGGGGTAGGTGGAGCGGCTGCTCCCAGCACTCCTTCTCCTGCTCCTACGCCTACTCAGTAAGTAATTTGAATAGTCATCGATTATTCTAGAAAATTAATAAAAAATGAAAATAGTAATAATTTCGAATACGGAAGATGAGGCCCTGATACTTCAAAAGGTGATCTCATCTTTTTATGGCTCCGATCAACTTCAGCATTTAGCCCGCATTGATGATGCCCTTCATTTAGATCGAATCGACCTTCCGTCTACTGACATCATCATCGTAGATTCTGATGAAGTTCATGATGCTGATGTGCGTGCTATTTCTGCAGTTGCGCATGGTGATGCTCCTCATCCACCCTCATTCATTTATTTAGCATCAACAACTAGTCATGAAGAATTATTGCGCCTAATTAGAGGCGGCGTTTCCGATGTTTTGCATCGCCCCATTCAACCAGCAGAAATTCGTGATGCAATTGATCGTATTCGCTCAAAGCGATTGCATATTGGCAGAACCTCAAAATGCAAGGTGCTTTCATTTGTTTCTGGGAAGGGTGGCGCTGGCGCTACTTTTTTGGCTACAAATCTTGGGTATTTACTTGCAACAGAAGCAAGTAAAAAAGTTTTATATATCGACTTGCACATGCAGGGTGGTGATGCCTCTTTCTATTTAACTAATACAGTTGCTACTACCACCATTGCAGATATTGTGAAAAGTGCTGAACTCGATTCGATGATGATTGCAGCTGCGACCATTCCAATTGAGACTAACTATTCATTATTACCATCTCCTGATAGTCCTGAAAAAGCAGCAGGTTTGACTGCCAGCAATATTGATAATTTAATCAGTGTAGCTATGCAGGATTACGACTTTATTATTATTGATTTGCCGCATATATTGGATGCGTTAACTATTAAAGCATTAGATCGCTCCGATCTTATTTTTGTAGTGACACAGCCTATCATGACTTACTTACGTGCTGTTGCTCATATGTTGCATCTATTTACTCGTCTCGAGTATGACCCAAGCAAAGTACGCATGGTTTTAAATCGCATGGATAAAGTGGGGATGTTGTCTGTTGCACGGGTTGAAGACTCAATTCAGAAAAACATTAGCTTGACTGTCCCAAATGATTTTATGAACGCAGTAGAGGCAGTCAATATTGGTGTTTCTATCATCAAGAATTCTCCAAAGAGTCCAATTTCCACGGCGTTGCGAGGAATTCTGGGCGAGTTAGTTGGCGAGGCTGTTGAGGAGCCGCAACAAAAGACATTTTTCCAAAAAATTCTTGGTCAGTAAAAGGTAGAACGCCATGTCACTCAGAGAGGTTTATACAGAAGGTGCGCTTGCATCGGTAGAGTACAAGGCTGATAAAAATACAAAAAAAGCTGCTGCTGAGGCTATTAGCGTTAAAAGTTTTGTTCATGGCAAATTGCTGGAGCAAATGGATTTAGCTTTGCTAGAAAAGCTCTCTGGGAATGAGCTAAAGTCCCATCTCAAATTGGGCGTTGAAAAAATCGTTCGCGAAGATAACATGCTAATCAATGAATACGATTTAGCACGTTTGGTTTCAGACATTCAGAATGAAGTGATTGGCTTGGGTCCTCTAGAGCCTTTGATGGCAGACCCAACCGTCTCTGATATTTTGATCAACAATGCTAGGAGCGTTTACGTAGAAAGACGTGGACGGCTTGAAAGAACAAATACCGTTTTCGATAACGATGATCACTTATTAAAGATTATTGAAAAGATTGTTACTCGCGTTGGTCGGCGTATTGATGAATCCAGCCCTTTAGTAGATGCGCGTTTGCCGGATGGCTCCCGCGTGAATGCCATTATTCCGCCTTTGGCCTTAGATGGTCCCTCCATGTCGATTCGTCGATTCTCAGAAATTCCATTCGGAATGGCTGATTTAATTAGAAACGGGTCATTAACTGAGCAAATGGCTTTGTTTTTGGCTGGCATAGTAAAGGCTAAGACTAATCTAATTATTTCAGGTGGTACGGGTAGCGGAAAAACAACCCTGCTAAACATATTGTCTGGTTATATACCTGATCACGAACGCATCATTACGATTGAAGATGCTGCGGAATTGCGTTTACAGCAACCTCATGTGGTCCGCTTAGAAACCCGTCCAGCCAACATTGAGGGTAAGGGTGAAATCGATCAGCGTCTGTTAGTGAAGAATAGTCTGCGGATGCGACCTGACCGCGTTGTGATCGGTGAGATTCGTGGTATTGAGGTGCTTGATATGCTCCAGGCCATGAACACTGGTCATGAAGGCTCGATGAGTACTTGCCACGCCAATACAGCACGCGATGCGTTAGTGCGTTTGGAAAATATGGTGGGCATGGCTGGTTTACAGGTCGTTCAAAAATCTCTTAGACAGCAAATTGCTTCTGCTATTTCTATTGTGGTACAGGCGTCGCGGCTTAGTGATGGTAAGCGCAAAATTATGAGCATTAGCGAGGTAATTGGCATGGAAGGTGATGTCATTACTATGCAGGATATTTTTACTTTCAAGCAAACTGGCGTTGGTATGGATGGTGCCGTGGTAGGCAAGATGGCTCCAACTGGTATCAGGCCGCGTATTGCCGATAAGTTGAGTGCCCATGGCGTTAATTTGCCAGATAAAATTTTCGAGCCTTGATTTGAAGCTATGGATTATTTGATATACATTGCCTTCGGTCTGGGCGCGGTAGTTTTTTCCATATTGGGTTGGCTGGGAGTGAGATGGTGGATTATTAACCATGGCCCACGCAGCAATCTATTGAAGGAACGGATACAGATTCTCTCTGAAAAGAATCAAGTCGTGATTACGACCGATCCAATTTTCAAAGAAACACTATTTAGTGAAAACCCAGTAATTCATGACATATTGGATCGCTTTAAGTTAAGTCATGCCTTAAACGATCTCATTTTGAAGGCTGGTAGTGAGTTTTCAGTCCACGAGTTTCTGATGTGGAAGATAGGCATTATTGCCGTCTCATTTGTTGGTCTCTGGATGCTCTTGGGATCTGCGGTTTCTGCATTTTGGGGTTCTTTGTTATTTGGTGTTGCACCGATTGTTTGGTTGATGTCAGAAAACCGCAAACGCAAAATTATTTTAGAAAAACAATTACCAGATTTGCTTGAGTTTATGTCGCGCTCGCTGAGTGCTGGCCACTCCTTTAATAGCTCATTGCAAAATGCTGCTGCGCAATCTCCAGAGCCGATCTCATCTGAATTTAAGATTTGTTTTGACCAACTAAACGTGGGTATGCCTATTAGAGACGTGATGGCTGGCCTAGTAAAGCGGATTGATACTTCGGATATTCGCTTCTTTGCAATTGCAGTAGTACTTAATCGCGAGGTGGGTGGTAATCTGGCTGAATTACTCTCCGACGTAGCCGCATTGATTCGTGGTCGCTTAACAACACGACTGATGATTAATACTTTGACGGCAGAAGGGCGCTCAACTGCAAAGTTTTTGGGTGTGTTGCCGATAGTTGCGGTAATCCTTTTAAAGCTTATTGACCCGCATTATTTTGATCCCATCTTAAAGAGCGATAGTGGCGTTCGACTGTTTGCCTTCACAGCCGTGTGGGCAATCGTGGGAATGATTTGGATGCGAAAAATTTCTAATATCCGTTTATAAAGATTGCAAAAATGACGATTTTTTTTCAATCCTTGGCTCTGTTAGCAATTTTCATTTTTGCTTTCATGCTCACTTTCATTTTGATTACTTTTTTTACAAATCAAAAGAAGGTCAAAACTAGGCTTTCAAAAGTGCAAGTTAATGCCAGTGAAAAAAGGAAAAGAGAGCACCCTTTTGTCATCATGTTTCATCAGTTGCTTGAAAGACTGAATGAGTTTTCTTCACCAACTAAACAGCACGAGCAAGAGGGATACAAAAAGAAATTTGTTTCCGCCGGAATTAAAAATCCTTTATGGACAACCCGATTCTTTGGCCTAAAAACTTTTTTCACATTCATTGTGCCAATTTTGTATGTATTGTTTGCTGCGCTCTTTATGAAGGATGTGTCTGGATCAGACATGTTAATTGTGGCTCTTACTCTAGCTGCAGCAGGTTATTATTTGCCAAATGCCTACTTAAACTCAAAAGTTAAAAACAGAAAACAAGAAATTTTTGATTCTTTCCCTGATCTGTTGGATTTAATTCGGGTTTGCGTATCTGCGGGCATGGGTTTAGATGCCGCAATGCATCGCGTCAGTAATGAGATTAAGGTTTCTAGCCAAGCTACTGCTGAAGAATTAAGTCAACTTAACTTGGAGTTGAGGGCAGGCGCTACCCGCTCTTCAGCGCTTCAGAATTTTGCGATTCGGTGTGATTTGGATGAGGTCAAGGCCTTTGTTGCCATGATTATTCAGGCTGAACGACATGGTACTAGTGTGAGCCAAGCGCTTGTTATTTTTTCAGAGGATTTACGAGCCAAACGGAAGCTTTACGCACAAGAGGTTGCTGCAAAAATCCCGGTAAAACTATCCTTGCCAATTATGGCTTGTATTTTTCCAGCAATATTTGTAGTCATGTTGGCACCGCCCCTCAGCTCAGTCGCATCTATAATGAAATAATGTTGACGCTCGTTTCTCGCCTTAAAAAAAATATTGCATCGAATAAATATGCTCTGATAATTTGTGAGAAGGCAACTATTGCCATTGAAACGGCCTTATTGCTCCCAGTATTACTTTTAATGGTTTTTGGTGGGATTCAGATGACTGGCATGTATTACGACTACATGTTGATCAGTAGTGCGGCAACTGAGGCTGCTAGACAGGGGATGTTAAGCTCAACCACATCTACCATGACTGCATACACAATGGGGACTATTGTTAATAGTTATCTAACTAACTCTCCGCTAATTACTTTCGGTGGTACAGCAAGCAATCTTTGGACCGCAAGGGTATATGTTTGCAAAGCCACCATTACAAATAATGTGTTTTCTACTACTGCGGATACCTCTGCGGCTTGTACAACAGGGGAGGATGCAAAATTAACCGCTTCAACTACGGTAAAGTGCCCCTTAAATGATGCAAATCGTGCCACCAACTATCCCAATGGTGCCTTGCTGAAGGTAAACGTGTCTTATCAATTTGTGGGCTTCTGGAAAAACATCCCAGGATCCACTAATAATCTTTCTTACACCGCACAAATGATGTGTGAGTAGAGTCTTAGGACCTATTAGCCTGCGCCTAGCAAGTCTGAACTAACAATCTTTACTGCCACCCCAAGTTTGCCATCGTGTTCTTGAACGCGCACGATTTCTCCTAGGCATTGCACTTGTATTTTTCCACCTGGAGTTTCAAGGTCAACTACAAAACTCACTTGGCTCCCTGGGTTGTGATGGGCATCAATTTCAAAATAGGCACCTGTAGCGCTAATGTTGTGAATGGTGCCTTGCTTATCACCAATAGAGAGGGGGAGTTTGGTCTGAAAACGTTCTGCGCGTTTTCGAATCGTTGAAGCTGCGTCAGTAGTTTTCTTGTCTGCACGCGCCATATCGTTAGATCGAAATTTTATTTAAGGTACTTGCTAGCAAATACATAAAATTCAAGTCTATTTTTAACCTCTAGTTTTTGATAAATCGATGATAGGTGATTTCTTAGGGTATGTTCACTGATATGGAGCAGGCCTGAGATTTCTTTTAAGGTGAGTTCACTATTTGCATGTAATAGCTTGGAAACCTTGGTCTCTTTGGCTGTCAATGAATTCAACTTAATCTCTTCTGGACTGAGTTCTTTATTCGCAGTGGCTTGAGCAATCTGCAACAAGATACGAGAGGTTGCTTCACGATTAACCCATAGCTCGCCTTCATGAATTTTTCCTGCCGCTTTTATGAGGAGTTCTGGAGAGTCTGTTTTTTTCAAAACACCGCGTGCACCTTTGACAATGGCTTGATCGTGCGCATCAAGATTATTTAATGCTGTAAGCACCATTACTTTGCTATTGGATTTCTTGAGCAATAGTGGTATCAAGTCAAATCCATTCGCATCCAATAAGTCAGGTTCCAAAATAATTAAATCTGGCTTAAGGGTATCCAGGGCTGCTAAGGCGTCTTTGGCGCTAGTTGCAATATGAGGTACCTTGAACAACTTAGTGTTTTCAAGCAACAACTTAAGCCCAGCGGCAACCATTGCATGATTGTCAACCACCATTACCTCAATGGTTTTTGCTTTGGACGACTTTTCAGTGGGTGCAGTGCCAGAAGGGGAGCTAGAAGATGTACTCATAAGCATTCATTAATTGTAGTATCTCTGTACTAGTTGTAACAAATATTTATAAGCATTTTTTAGAATAATTGAACTAATTTGGTGCATTTTCAAAACAACCGCTGTATTTTTGTTGTTTATTTGATAATTTTTACTTCTTCAATACAATCCAAAGTATGAGAAACCCACTAAAGCCCATTTATTTTATGGGAATCAGTCATGACAAGTGACAAAACAAACCCATTTAGGGGTTCCGATAGGGTAGTTACTATTTTGCCGGTCAATATTGATGGCATTAAGGGGATTACTCGCGATATCAGCTCAAGCGGTATTTTTTTGGAGGTAGAGTCTCCCATTGAACCAGGGAAGATTGTGGAGTTTTTGGTTACTTTGGACTCCCCGGGCGGGGATTTGACAATGTCATGTCAGGGCGAAGTGGTCCGTCTCGAAGAGTTTGAGAAGTCTTACGGCATTGCCACAAAAATTTTGTCTCTCGAGTTGCTACCCTTACTCAAGGATAAAAAATCTTGATGTTGTTATTCAGTGGCTTGTATTACCAATGAAGATTTCTATTTCTAATATTTTCACCTTACTTGCATTTGGATTTATTGTCTGCCCGAGCATATCAATGGCAGACATATATCGTTGCGATAAGCAGGCAGGTGTCATTACGCTATCTAATGTGGAGAAGGGTAAGAATTGCAAGAAGATGGTTTTGCCTCCCCCCGAGAAGAGGCCCGTAAAGCCTTCTACATCTGATGCTTCAGCCCCCGCACCAGCAAGTCCTGCGGCTGAGCCTAAGCAGGCTAAAAATAAATCCACTTATGAAACAGCCGTGTTGGAAAGAAAGCGGATTATTCAAGAAGAGATAGATCTGGAACAAGATAGGCTTAATAAGGCCAATGAAAAAATAGCCACTCTTATGGCTATTAAGAAAAAGAGCGCTGCCCAGGAGAAAGAACTGAGTTCATTACAGCAAAAGCAGGGTCTTTATAAATCCAATATCGCTTTACTTCAAAAAGAATTGAATAAGTAGATCCTAAAACAGCGTTTGGCTTAAAAATTTTGGCTAAAATCTGAAGAACTGTTGTTAAAAAAGACATTATTTAAATTTTTGATAAAAATAGTACTAATCTACTATATGTTTTGATAATGAATAGTTTATAAATACTAAACAGTGTTTGATTTACCGCATTAAATGCAGTTAAACCTTAAATTTATGTGATCCATGGAGGCTCCAAGTGAAATCTAAAACTCAACAATCCGGCTTTACTCTCGTTGAATTACTGGTGGTGATCGCCATTATTGGTATTTTGACTGCAATTGGCGTGCCAATGTACAACGGCTATCAAGCATCCGCTAAAGTTAGTGCGACAAAACAAAACTTCGACTCAATTAAAACGTTTATTGCTGGTGAAACAACTAAGTGCTCTGCAGGTTTAGTTCCTACTCTTGCTGATCCAAAAGCAGGTGGCGCAACTATTACTTGCCCATCTGGATTAAATGCAAGCACAGGCGCAACCTATTTCACAGCCTACGCTTTAGCAACTATTAAAAACCCATACAACACTTCTTCAACAACCAACGTTAGCGGAACAATTCCTCCTGCTAATCCTGGTGAGCTTGGCATCAGTGGTACTGCTACTGCAAGTTGTGCAACTGGTATTTCCATCCAAACTTTGGTGTTGGATTCATCTGGTGCTAATCAAAACTACCCTGTAGCTGCTGAGTGTATTAACGTTCAGTAAGGTGAAGCAATATCATTAAGGGCTAACAAGTTAGTTTAGCTTTTAGAGACTAAATGGCCCGCTTAGACGGGCCATTTTTTTGGGGATTTAAGAAAAACATGCTGGGCAAAAAGCCATTCAAATATCAAGAGCAGTTAGGTATTACGCTCATGGAGTTATTGATTACGATTGCCATCATTGCGATTTTGGCAGCCGTAGGTGTGCCCATGTATTCCGGCAATATTCGTGCAGCAAAAAATGCAGATGCGCAAAATACTCTTAAGAGTATCTATCTAATGGAAAAGAATTATTTTGCGGAGAATTATTGTTATTACATTACTCCTGGCACGGGAAACCAGACTGCTAGTATTAATCAATATGTAATGGGTTCCACTACGCCTACAACGGGCCCGATTACGGTCGGCACGGACAATGATTTTTATTTTTATATTACTGCGGGCACGGTGGGGTCAGGTGGTAGTTGTACAGGCTCAAATTCTAATGATTATGTTGCCTATGCTCAGTCGCGCACTGATTCCACCATCATTTACTCCATCAATCAATTGAATGTAAAAACTGGATTTTAGTTTTTACAGTGCTTAATTAAAATGGCTGATACCGTCAACACACCTCAGCACCTATTGGCACTAGGGCAGATTGGCTTTTGGTATGCATTGCTATTCGGATTAATTGTCGGAAGTTTTTTGAATGTGGTCATTCACCGTCTACCTAAAGCATTATTTGGAGAGGATACGGATGAGAGCGGTGATCATGACCAAGGTAAGCACCGGAGTATTTCAGAAAATCTTCACTGCCTAATTCATCCTGGCTCAATGACGCCATGTTGTAATCAAGCTATTCCTTGGTCAGACAATATTCCTTTAATTTCTTGGTTACGTTTAAAGGGGAGATGCCGGTATTGTTCGACACCAATTTCGATGCGTTATTTTTTGGTAGAGCTATTTACTGGCTTCGGCTTTGCATGGATTTATACCCAACTTGGATTTAGCTGGGCAACCCCTTTGTATTGCGTCTTTCTTGCTTTGTTGGTTGCACTCTTTTTTATCGATTTAGAGACTTATTACTTGCCAAACTATTTGACCTATAGTGCGCTCGCTCTGGGTCTATTGGGAAGTCTAGTGGGCCTCACTTCTGTTAGCCCAATGCAATCTCTACTGGGGGCTTGTGGCGGGTATTTATTGCCATGGACAGTCAATTATCTTTATCGCTTGATACGTAAAAGAGATGGCTTTGGTGGGGGTGACTTTAAATTGCTGGCCGTGTTCGGGGCATGGTTTGGTTTCGCTGCAATCATGCCAATACTTGCTATTGCCAGCGTTGTTGCTTTGCTGACGATTACTGTAGTGATGCTATCGAGAAAAGAAAGGCTCACTTTAGAAAGAATGCTGCCTTTTGGACCATTCTTAATTTTGGCGGGTGGCTATATTTTGTTGTGTGGCACTCCTAATTGGTTTACTTACTAACAATAAAAAATAAGCGTTATTTAAAAACATTTAAGAAAATTAAAAGGACAAGGATCAGAACATGGGAATGCTAGAAAAGGCGTTGAAATATGTTGCCTCACATAAGTTGTCGGACTTGCATTTTCATGAGAACGAGCCCGTGTCTATACGAGTGGACGGCGTCATTCAAACCTTCCCTGAGGATATATTGACTCAGGCTGAGATGAAGGAATTTATCGAACAGCAACTGACCAAAGAGCAACAAATAGATTTTATGCAACACCTAGATGCTGACTTGGCGGTCGAGTCTGGCGATGTGCGTTTCAGGGTGAATCTTTTTAAAACCTCGCGAGGTTTGGCGGCAGTGATGAGGAAGATTGAAACCCAAATTCCGGCCTTTGATGTTTTGGGTTTGCCGCCTGTAGCAAGGGATGTGATTGAGCAAGAGAACGGCCTGATTCTGGTGACTGGTCCAACGGGTTCTGGTAAGTCCACCACATTGGCGGCGATGATTGACCGTATTAATCGCACTCGTTATGAACATATCATCACCATTGAAGATCCGATTGAGTTCATTCATCAAAATCAGAACTGCGTGGTATCTCAACGTGAAGTCAAGAGAGATACAGTTTCATTTGCCTCTGCGTTGCGCGCCTCATTGCGTGAAGACCCTGATGTCATTTTGGTGGGGGAGTTACGTGATTTAGAGACCATTCAATTAGCGCTTACCGCTGCTGAAACAGGGCATTTGGTATTTGGCACTTTGCATACCAGTGGCGCGCCAAATACGATTAACCGGATCATTGACGTCTTTCCACCACAGCAGCAAGATCAAGTTAGAGCTCAACTTTCACAATCGCTGCGCTTGGTTATGACCCAGCGTCTTCTCAAGCGTAAGGGAGCTCCAGGTCGTATTGGTGCTTTTGAGGTAATGACCTGCAATCCAGCGGTGCGTAATTTGATTCGTGAAAATAAGGTATTCCAAATTCCTAGCGTGATGCAAATGGCACGAGGGGAGGGCATGATGACGATGGAATCATCCTTACAACAGTTGGAGCAGTCTGGAGAAATCGAAGCCACATGAACGAGCGCGGTGTCAGTTTTCTAGAAATTATTGTTGTTGTAGCGATTTTGATGATCGTAGGTGCCTTTGTAACTCCTTCAATTACAGATTGGCGCGGAAAGCGAGCATTGGAGTCTGATTACGCTGCTTTACTGTCGAACATTGATTTCTTGAAAACTCGCGTGCGTACCATTAATGGCACTGGGTTATTGATCTGTAATTCACCCACTAATTTGACCTACCAAATTTCTTCGTTTCCTCAATCCTCTACCTCAGCAGTAACGGCCAGCTTCTCTAGCAACATTGTAGAAAATCCACTCAGTAAAGATCCTAACTTCAACATTCTGTCGGGTAGCTCTTCGATGGTAAGCACTATTTGTTCAGCTGGCAGAGGAATATTTACGACGAATGGTTTAGCTGGTGTGGAAGGTAGCGGAAGTGCTATTGACATCGAAATCAACCGCAATGGTGACCGTGCAACTTATGGGGCATACCGAGTACTGGTGAACCAAACCACTGGCTTTGTTCAGAAATTTAAATGGCAGCAGTCTACAGGCTTATGGATAGAGCAAGACTAAAGCCAATCTCTCATAGTCAATCGAGAGGCTTTACCTTGGTAGAAGCCATGGTTGCTATGGTAATTTTTACTTTGGGTTTTAGTGGTTTGTATTTC
This sequence comes from Polynucleobacter sp. MWH-Braz-FAM2G, assembly GCF_018687635.1. Taxonomy (NCBI): domain Bacteria; kingdom Pseudomonadati; phylum Pseudomonadota; class Betaproteobacteria; order Burkholderiales; family Burkholderiaceae; genus Polynucleobacter; species Polynucleobacter sp. MWH-Braz-FAM2G. The sequence goes on along the minus strand of NZ_CP061300.1, from coordinate 1,226,659 downwards.
TTTTTCGGCGTTGCGCAGCAGGTGATCGCTGAGTCAGAAAAAAGAATGTATCTCAACCTGATGGCCGACCGAATCATTGAAACGATTGCTGCCGAGGGTATGCGTTCTGGTACGGATTCTTTAAACCCTTTTGTTACGCCATCTTTGTATTCAGGAAGTCTGGCCACCTGTACCTATCCTGCTAGCGATACTCGACAACTCTGGTGCAACGATTTAAACGCTAATATCGGTCCACTCAATACCACATCAGGATTGGAAATCAGGCAGGTAGATGTTAGTAATGATGGTACTGGTCTGATCGTCAATGTGAGTTTAGTTACCAATGGTGGCACGATCAGTAGTTATTTCACGCGGAAGTTGAGACAGCTATGAAGCGCTCTCATCCATTTCCTGAATCAGGCTATACCTTAGTCGAATTACTAGTAGCATTGGCAGTCTCATCTATTGTGATTGCGGGAACTTATGCTGGTTATTCCTTTTTTTCGCAACAGCATCAAGTCTTGACTGCGCAGACTGAAGTAGATCGGAATGCTTTAAGAGCCATCGATTTATTCAAATCTGATGTGCGCATGGCTGGCTATCTTGATTACAACGATACCAATGCAATGCCAGGCAATCAAGCAATTAATATCATTGCATCAAATCCGGGCAATATTATTTTTGTCTACGACGATTACGATAGCTCAGGCACTCTATATAGAGCATTGATTCGTTATTATCTGAATCCCTATACACCTGCGGGTGGAACTACCAGAAATCGTTTGACGCGAGAGTGGCGCAGATGCACCAATCCATCTTCTTTTTGTGACTTGGCAAGCTCGACTCCTGTTTATGGCGGATCTTCAGGTGAGCCAATCCTAGATTGGGTGAGTAGCTTTACAGTGCAAGGCCTTAATGCCAAATCGAGTGGAACCTATAGCGGCCAGTTTCAGACTATACAAGCTAACTTATTGGTGCAGTCGCCGCGCAAGATAGAAGGTACGACCCGCATTGTCAGCAAAACATTTACTGTGATCACGAGGGCAAAAAATGTCTCCCTGGTGCCATAAAGTGATTCGTTCTCAAGTAAAACTCTCTGGCTCATTGCCAGAGCAATCAGGCATCGCACTGGTGGTGACGCTTATTCTGCTATTGGTTCTCATGGTCATGGGGGCTGGTATTTCTTATTTGGCTTCCATGCAATCTGACCTAGTGTCTGCAGTTGCTAATAAACCGATTTCAATTGAAGCGGGGGAAACCTGTTTTGATAATGCGATTGAATGGTTTGCCACCTCCGCAGGAAAGTCTTGGATTAATGGTGCTGGTGCTGCATATGACCTTGCATCCACTGGTGGGCCACTGAGTGGTAAAACGGTTTTGGCCGATACGATTCCACAGGGTCAGATTGATTCTCGAAGCGCTAAATTTAAAGACAGGGCAGGGCGTGCCAGTTATTCATCATGCATTGTCCAAAAGCTGGCTAGTACATCTTCTCTGGGCATTGGAACTGAAGTTGGCACTAGTAATGGTTATGGTGTCTCTACCTTTACCTACACCGTCAAAATTACAGCATTAGGAAACTACAACGTTCCATTAACGGGTGGCGCGATTAACACCCAGTTTTGGCAATCGAATTCAAGTCGGTCAGCATTGGAGGCGGTGGTGCAATACACCCCGTAAATTATGAATACTACTTTTTCAAAACTTCAATCTCTATCTTCTCTGGCGCTTGCATTTTTCTTATGCGCTCTGACGTTTAGTCCACTAGTAGGTGCGCAAGGATTTCCATCGTTCGGCATTATTCATAACAGCACTATAACTGCCAATCAAACCATAGCCTTGGGCGTGAATCCCGCCGGCCACCTTAATACGCCAACTGGATCAGGAACAGTAGCCAATAATGCAAATACATTAAATTCAAGCCCTCCAGGTTCAGTTGGTACTGCTTATAAGTGGGGTGGCGGCAAACCAGTATCTGGAACCGGCACAACTTACCCAGCAGGCTGGTATGACGGAACATCGCCCGGTAGAAAGTGGGAAGGGTGGGGTGCGAGCGGTGTGTTGCCAATCAGTAATAAAGTAATCTCTGGATATGCATCCGTGGATGCGGGCGGCATTTCTAGCAACATCACTGTCAAAAGTTTTGTGGTGGACTCCACTAGTATTAAATCGACCGTTTGGATTAGTGATCCTGCAGATCCTACTAAAACCCCACTCTTAGAAGTGACCCATATTTATGGGCCGACTAGTGGCGCGACCAATGCAAATTTATTTCAGGCATTGGTGACGATTACTAATATTTCTGGCGGCACTCTGACTGATGTGCGTTACCGCCGGATTATGGACTGGGACATTCTCAATAACTTAACTACTAACTTTACTGATATGGTTGGTGTCGCTGCTTCCTATGCGAGCACCTACACACCAAAAGTATTTGATGCGTGCGATAACGGCGGTTCTCACTACTCCATTACCCCAGACCCTTCGGTTGCATGTCAGGCCGCTCCACTACCTGTCCTGGCTAATACGCACATGGATTACACCGGCATAGGTGGAACAGTAAACAATCAGCAAACCAACTTAGGCGCATCTTTTACCTTCCAATTTGGAGATTTGCTCTGTAATGAGTCCGCCATTTTTTATATTTACTATGGTGCTGGGGCTACAAAAGCGGAGATTACGAATGCTCTGACAACTGTTGGGGCTGGGGTGTATTCATTAGGGTATGACCCCAATTACCCCAGCCTCTTTTATGGATTTGGCTTTAAAGGTGTTAGTGGCTCCGCTGTTGCACCAACTTTGCCCACCAAGACAGCCTCACTGCCTGCGGGTAGCAGTACACGTCAAGACGTTTGGCAAACGTATGCTCCACCTGTTCTCGGTGATGGCACTATCTACCAAGCATTGTTTAAGTATCAAAAGGACAAACAATGGATAGGTGAAATCAAGCGTTATGACCTAGATGCGACTGGTGCTATCTCGGCCAATCCTCCGATTACAGCCCAATCAAAATTACTAGCTAGAGCAGCAAGTGCAAATTCTTACTCTGGAGGTGGCAGGTCGATTTGGACAGTAGGCTATGACCCTGTTTGCATGTCAGGCGCCTTACCTCTTGATGCTTCTTATAACAACGTGACGCTGGCTAATAGCACCAAATTAGAAAGTCTGATGTTCAATTGCCCGTCCACTTCAAATGCCACCACTACTCAGGATTTAATTAACTTCACTAGAGGTCTAAATTCTTCCTGGGAAGATAACTCCGCAACCAATGCGGTTCGAACTTCAGTCTTGGGGGATACCTACCACTCAGAGATGGTCATGGTTGGGATTCCAAACGCTCCATGGAGTTCAGATGTCAGCATCTTTGGAAAGTCTGAGGCGTATTACCGTTATCAAAACGGATATCCAACTTTTATTAGCAATAATTCTTCCCGTCGTTCTCAACTGTATGTGGGTGCCAATGACGGCATGCTCCATGCTTTTGATACTGACCTAAATGAACGCTGGGCATTTATTCCACCATCCGTCATACCGATGCTCAGAAATGAGACTGGTAATAAGGGTCTCAATGCGGGCTCTGGAACCAGTAATAGTATTTTTAGCGTGGATGGTCCAATTACCGTGAAAGATGTCTATTTCTCTGGCCAGGGCGTTTGGAAAACAGTATTGATGGGCGGTTTAGGCTGGGGTGGAAATGGCTACTACGCTCTAGATATTACAAACCCAGATGCACCAGCGCATTTATTTACGGTAAATAATGACACCGCCAATAAAGTCATCAATTATTGGGATGCAAGCGGAAAAAAATCTACTTTTGCCTACAATGCGAGCTGCACAAGTTTTGACTATTCAAAATTGGGTGGCGCATGGTCTAGGCCAGTCATCATGCTTCTGCCATACATTGAAGGCAGCAATAATCAGCGGTGGGTAGCTACATTTGGGGGTGGTTTTGCAGGTGGCGCCTCTTCGACGGGGGCTACTTCTGCAAGCTCCTATGGCTCCTATGTTTATGTTTTGGAGCTAGAGCCTGACAGCACACAATCTACCGCATCTTGTGGCGCTACAGGCTCATCGGTGGTGACGTCAACTGGTGGACATGTTTTGGCTGTGACCCCCGTTCCAAGTGATAACACCTCGAATATTCCGAACGGGGTGACTGCTGACTTGACGGTGATTACAGGTGACGGTACTTCATTGGCAAATTACTACGGTGGCATGGTTTACTTTACCGACCTACAAGGCAAGTTATGGAAATACAACCTAAGTAAGCAGAGCTTATCTGATTCTAACAGCGGCTTATTTTCCTTGTATGAGTCCTTTTTAGATCAGGCTAGCTTAGCTAACGATCGATTGGCTTATAACCAGTTGGGCTCCACAATCGTTTCTGGAACGAATGTCTCTGGAGCTACCGTGAATCGACTATTTAATTATTTTGGCTCTGGTGACCAAATTCGACTTCAGCGCAGAGTTTCAACAATTAATAACCGAATATTTGGGGTGATGGATCCAGATTTCCCAGCAAAAACATTGACTCAGACCAACCAGACAGTAAGTACTTTCACTAATGTAAATACCCAACAGTGCTCGGTGAATAACTCATGGTATGCCGACGTATACGCTAAGACTGGGGTTAACCCCGCTGCTGACTATCAAAAAGTGATTGGAAGGGCGGCAGTTTTCAATAAATATGTGTACTTCACCGCCTATAGACCTGAGGATCTTTCTTGCCCGCTGTACGGCACTAGCCGGATTATCGAGGTAACAGATAGCTGTGCAACCGGAAGTGCTGGAACGGTTATAGGGCAGGGGCTTGCCACCGCACCGATAGCTGATAGCAAGGGAAATATTTATGTGGGCATGAGCAATATTGCACCTGGCACAACTTTACCTAGCGGGCGAGACAATATTGCCAAAATCAGCTCGAGCAATCAGACCTCAACGGGGCGCGTCAAATATAAGTCCTGGCGTGAAAAAAAGGTATATTAAGTACTATGACGTTTTATATATACTTTTGACATATTTTGAGAATATTTACCTGCTGAATGAATAACCCCCTCCAACCCCTGCTACGGTACTTTATTGATCTGCTGAGTAAGTACTCCGTAAAGCAGGAGGACGTCATTGGGGTGGATATCACACCAAACTTCATTCGTGTTGCTCAGTTATCTGAAGATAACGGCAAATGGATGCTAGAAAAGATTGGTTCCAAGTACATTGGTGAAAATGCCGGTCCGTCTGACATTCAAACGAATCAAGAGTTGTATGTCAATAAGTTAAAAGAGCTCATTATTGGCGCTAAATTAGAAGCGCCGAATGTGGCTATTTCAATTCCAATTACTAGCGCAATCATTCGTACGGTCACTTTGCCATTGATGAGTGACGAAGAAATTGAAAGTGCAATTGAATACGACAGCTTGTGGAGCAACATCATTCAGCTTGCTGAAAAGCTTGAAGAATATTCCATCTTTTGGCAAGTAATTCGTCGTAATGCTTCTGAAAATACGATGGAGTTATTGTTTGTCGCATCCAAGCTTTCAGAGATTAATCATTACGTACAAATTGCCACTAAAGCAGGCCTTAATCCAGTTGTTGTCGATGTGCGCTGCTTTGCGATTCGAAATGCCTTAAAGACTCAACAGTTACGTTCTCAAAAAACTACCGCATTGATTGAGGTTGGTCCACATGAGAACTATGTATTGATTATTACTGACGATGCTCCGTTTATCTATGATGTTTATGTTTCCGAAACGGATAGGGCGCTGATAGAGAACGGAGTGCCTCCTGGGGAGGCTGGCGATCGCTTATATGACCGCTTGTCTGGGCAAATTCGTCAAGCGTTTCGCGCATATGAAACCAAGGTGGGTTCCAACCTCATCGAAAAAGTATTGCTGGTGTCGCCGATATCTGATACAGCTGAATTACTGATTCAATTGAGAAATTGCCTTGATGGCTATCGCGTTGAGCTTTTCAACCCTCTATTGGATTTAATTATTCCAGCCAATCTGCAAGATAAAGCTGCGTCTGAAAAGAATACTTCCGTTTTTAGTTCGGCTATTGGTTTAGCAACTAGGAAAGTGGATATCTTTGGCTATTACAAATACGTTACTGGTGTTAATAACGTTAACTTATTGCCTAATAAAGATCGCGTTAAGCAAGCGGAAAAGAAAAAAATATTATCTAAGTTGGGTATTAGAGCAACAGGCGCAGCTCTAGTTCTATTCATCATCTTTACACTTCTCAACCAATTGTTCTCGTCTGGTACAGCCGATCCACAGTTTCAAAGGGCAATTCGTCTAGAGGAGGATGTGAAATTAAAAGAATCGATTCTCACCAAACTGACAGCGCAAAAATCACGCTATAGCCAAATGCTGCAAGCAAGTAGTGAGCTGAAATCGAATCAAGCAACTACCTATGCATTGTTAAATGCAGTTAATGGAGTGGTACCAGGTGGCGTTTGGTTTACTGAGTTGACCTTTGAAAATCCATCTACGCTCAATATCAAAGGGGACGCGGTTAGCGATCAAGTGATTGTGAATTTGGTAGATCGTTTACAAGGATTGCCGATGATTTCTCATGCGTCTTTAAGTACGATGGCGATTAATAATAATCCGCAAAATAATCAACAAGGTAGTAGTCGAAATTCAGTTGGCGGTTATAAACAGTTTCAGATTAAGTGTGTGCTGAAATTGGACGCTACAGCTACAAATTCAGCAAAGGCACCTGCACCTACTCAGCGACCATAAAATGAACCTTTCTGAACTTAAAAATCTCGATCTAGGCGCGCTAATCAAGGGCGCGCTAAACAAAAATTCATCCCTCAAAGGGCCTCAAGGCAAAATGATTTTGTGGGGTGGTTTAGCCTCACTATTATTTGTTGCTTACATTGTCTTTGTCTTCCTTCCTTATCTAGCTGAACGTGAGCAGATTGCGCAAAAAATTGCCGCCATTCCTGAAATGGAAGCCAAAATTAAGTATTTAGATGTTGCTAATAAGCGCGCTCAAGAAGAGTTGCTGCAAGCGGAAATGAATTATTTGGAGCTCAATCGCTTATTTAGTGTTGAGTCTGAGTTGGAGGATATGTATCAGCGCCTCAGTCAAATGGCTAGCTCCCAAGGTTTAGTTATTAGCGCTCTCTCCACCGATGGAGAGGAGGCTATTTATGCTGGTGGACGAACAACGCCACCAGGTCAACCTGCTGCTCCTGGTGCACCGAATGCACCCCCTGTAGCGCCAAACGCTTCCCCAAATGCAAATGCTAATGCCGCCGCTAATGCAACCCCGTTGTTTTATCGCATCAAACTTAAGGTGGAATTAACAGGGAACTACAACCGTTACATGCGCTACCGCAAACTATTGGCTGGTTTTGAGAAAACGGTGAATATCGACAGAGAGCAAATTATCTTGGTCAGTGGAAATACGCACGGCTTAGTTCAGGTCAAATCTCAGTTATCAACTTATCGTTTGCCTCAAAAGTTGCAAACCAAAGCAGCAAACACTCCTCTGTTTCAGCGCAGTTTGGATTTAGCCTTGAGTCAATTCGTTGGTAGCGCTCAGGCTGCTACAAAATCGGATACTGGCAAGGGGCTATTAAAGAATGAACAAGTCGTTGTTGTTGATCCACCGCCAGCCGAGGGTGGTCGTGTAAATGATCGTGATCCATTCTCAAAATCGTCTAGCGGAATGATTGAGGGGGGTCGTGATCCTCGTTATTCACCTTTATTGATGGCCGATCCTCAGTCTTATGTAATTATGGGTGTAGTAGTTTCCAATGCGTCCAAAGCAGCCATGATACGCACGGATTTTAGAGAGAGTTTTGTGGTGAGGGTTGGTGATCGTTTGGGGAATCAGGGCGGAGTTATCGCCGATATAGATATGGATGGAATTATTTTGCGACAGCCTAATGGCAAGATTCGACTATATTTACAGTCGCAATCTGGACAATTCCCTGCAGAGGGTGCTAAGTCTGGGGGTGCAAGATGATTGCACTGAGATCAGTTGCAAGTTATTTGGCTTTATTCGCGCTTTTAGGTCTCTCCGCTTGTATGTCTGACGGCTCCATGCCGCCACCTTCTAACGATCAGATGCGCGAAAAAATGGGTCTGGATCCACAGCAGATCATGAATGATCTTGCTCCAAAGACGCAGAAAACTTTGGAAATAGGTCCCAAGATTGATAAGAAACCGAACGCAGAGTTAGATTCTCAGAGACGTAATTTCATCAATGAGTCACAGCGATCAGAAGATGGCAGGTGGAAATCTTTTAATGTCACCTTAAATTTTGTGGATGTTGATATTCGAGAATTAGCGCAAGCGATGACCCAGATATCTGGCGTCAATATCTTGGTGGGTGATGAGGTCGAGGGTACGGTTACCGTGAAGATTGCCAACGTCCCTTGGGACAAGGCATTAGACAATATTCTCCGCATTAAGGGTTTATCTAAGAGTGTAGATAGTGATGCGGGAATTATCCGTATTCAAAAACCAGAAACCGTTTTAGCTCGTGATGAATTTGAGCGCAAGCGCTTAGAAGAAGTTAGCAAGCAGATTGCTGCTAGACGTATTGTTAGTACACAGTACACCGAAATATTCCGCTTGTATTACACCAAGCCCGCTCGTGTAAAAGCGCAGTTGGAGGCAATATTTGGTGGTACAGCACCAGGTGGGGCAATTGCAGCCCGTCCACCTGGCGGCATTATTGAAATTACAACCGATGAACGTATTAACTCGGTGATTATTAAAGGCACTAAGAGTGAGATGGAGTTGGCAGCAAGACTCATCTCTAAGTTAGATATTCGTACCCAAGAAGTTCTAATTGAGGCCTTTATTGTTGAGGCAACTGACGATTGGCAGCGTGAGCTCGGTGTGCGTTTGGGAGCTTACACCAATAGTGCATCAGGCAATACGGGCCGTAGTTCCACTGGTGGTGTAAACGGTATTAACAATAACCCTGGTGCCCTCAGCTTGGGAACCGATACTGGCTCTATCTTTAATCAGCCAGTCACAGGCTTAGCGAATCCATTTGGTTTAGGCTACCTGTATCAAACCACCTCAAATGCATTGAAGGTTGAACTTACTGCCCTAGAACAATTGGACCTACTTAAGATTATTTCCAATCCTCATGTATTTACGATGGATAACGAGGAGGCGGTAGTCATTGATGGTGTGCAAATTCCGTATCCAGTGCCAGGAGTTGGTACCAATCAGATTACTTATGAATTTAAGGATGCTGCGCTTAAGTTGACAGTTACGCCAAGTGTGGTGGGTGATGGCAACCTCTACTTGAATATGGTCGTCAATAAGGACTCGCCAAATTACACCACTACACCGCCTTCTATTAATAAGCGAGAGGTGAGAAGTAAGTTGCTAATCAAAGATGGCACCATCGCTGTTATTGGTGGTATCTATGACAACACCCAAGAAAACAAAACTATTAAAGTACCTTTGCTTGGAGATATCCCATACTTAGGTGCTTTATTTAGATATAACAAGAAGGTGGACAATAAGACTCAATTATTGGTATTTATTGCGCCTAAGGTTCTTAACTAGTAATGATTGCTACGGTAGATGTATCGCAAGAAATGGCTCGGTTCACATTAGACCGCGGTCTAGTGAACCCGCTCGATTACAAACAAGCCGAGCTCGAGAGTCGTCAAAGCGGGCGTCACCTATATGAAATCCTAGTTAAATCCAACTTTGTAAACGATCATGGTGTTAAGGAAAGTCTGTCCAACTATTTGGATTTGGACTTAACGCCAGAGCCTGTTGTTGAAAATATTACAGCTCACTTTGTAGATGTTATCCCGCGAAATTATGTCCTAGATAATCGTCTTATTCCTTTCGCCATGAGTGACTCTGAAATTAAGGTGGCGATTTCTGAGCCTAGTGCTTTAAGAGGGATTTCTAGTGCAAAGCTCATCACTGGAAAAAAGATTGTTGCAACAGTGGTGTCTCCAATCGAAATGGAGAATCTTCTGCAAACAGTAAAGGCTAAAATCCCCGCTAAAGATACGGCGGATTTTCGCTTGAGTTCACCAGTCAGTGGAAGTCAAAACTCTACAGCTATTGAGTTGAAAGATGGCCTAAAACCTAAGAAGAAGTCTGGCTTATTGTTCGCCGAAAAGGCTGCTACGCCTGAAGCGGTTGTGGCGAAGAATAAGGCTGTAGCCCCAGTCGCGCCAAGCGATGATCAAGGTGGACAAATCATCCTGTTTGTTAATGCGCTGATATTTGATGCGGTTAATAAAGGTGCCAGTGATATTCATATTGAGCTTTATAAAGATAACGCCACTTTACGACTTCGTATTGACGGTGTTCTGCAAGAAATGCTGCAGTACAAAGATTTTTTGTATGCCAATTATTCAGCCATTACCACTCGCATCAAGATTATGGCCTCTTTGGATATTTCGGAGAGACGCTTGCCTCAAGATGGCGCCATAGTCACTTCGCTTCCCAATAATCGCGATATCGACCTGCGTGTGTCAGTGCTTCCTACGGTCTATGGTGAGCGTATTGTTATGCGTATCTTAGACCGAGAGGGCGTTTCATTTGATTTGGATAAATTAGGTTTTCCAGAGAAAGAATTCAAGGATGTGACCTCTGCTATAGATGCTTCACAAGGCATGGTGCTGGTAACTGGCCCAACTGGTTCAGGTAAATCAACCACGCTTTATGGCGCATTGCGTAGACTCAATAAACCCGATATCAATATTCTGACCGCTGAGGATCCGGTGGAATTTACTGTTGAGGGTATTGGTCAGGTTCAAATTCGGGATGATATTGGACTAACATTTTCTCAAGCATTGCGATCCTTTTTGCGTCAAGACCCTGAAGTGATTTTGGTCGGTGAGATTCGTGATAAAGATACTGCTGATATCTCAATCAAAGCATCACTAACTGGACACTTAGTTCTATCCACATTACATGCAAATGATGCAATTAGTACCATCGTTCGTCTAGTGAATATGGGTATTCCGGGTTATTTGATTGGCGCAGCCCTGACATTAGTCATTGCGCAGCGTTTAGCTAGAAAGATTTGCCCTCATTGCAAAGAAGAACATCAAGGCGATCATCAAGCCAGCTTAATGGATATCGGATTTAGTTCGGAGGAGGCTGCTTCAATGAAGCTCTACCATGGCAAAGGCTGCGAGAAGTGTAATAACACTGGTTATAAAGGGCGTCAGGGCATTTATGAGGTGTTAAAAATCAGCGATAAGCTGCGAGCCGCCATTATTGATAATGCTGCGGCAACTGAATTACAGAGGATTGCTGCTGAAGAAGGCTTCCGTAACATCCAAGAAATTGGACGTGACATGATGCGTGATGGACGTTTAACGCTCGACGAGTATCGTCGTAATCTTGTTTTCCATTAAAAGCGCTGATATATGCCAGATTTTGTTTGGAAGGGCATTAAAAATACCCAATATTTAAATGGGACCATCACCGCATTGACGCGTGATGAGGCAGCTTTCAAATTAAAAGAAGACGGTATCATCATTACCCACCTGGATAAGAAAGGGTGGGAGACTGAGAAGAAAGAGGCTGTTCAGCCAAAGAAGATCAGCTTCAAATTCAGCATTCCAAGGAAGGTTAAGCTCGACAAAATAATGATTGCCACCAAAAAAATGGCAACCATGTTGCGTTCTGGTCTGGCGATCTTGCCTTCATTGGAAATGGTCCGCGATCAGGTGGATGACCCATTACTTAAGAAAACAATTAGCGAGATCTATCAGGATGTCGAGTCTGGATCGAGCCTATCTAAGGCTTTTGGTAAGCACCCTGATGTTTTTGATTCTATTTACATCAACTTGGTTCGTGCGGGTGAGTCTAGCGGTAGTCTAGATATCTTTTTGGACAAGCTGGTCTTGAGCATTCGCAAGACGATCAAAATACGCAAAAGCATTCAATCTGCCTTGCTTTACCCATGTATTCTGTTGGCAGTAGCTACGATTGTTTTATCCATCATGATGATTTTTGTGGTTCCTGTATTCGCTAAGATGTTTGGCAGCATGGGTTCGCAATTACCGGCGCCAACACTCATGATTGTCAATATGAGTAACTTCTTGCGTGATCCTCTAGGTGGCGGCTTACTTGCTGCTACGCTCATCGGTAGTTTTATTGCATTTAGGATGGTCTTAAAACGTAATATAGCAATACGTCGAAAATGGCATGCTCTGATTTTGCGATTGCCTTTGATTGGCGATATGGCTCTGCACTCAAACGTAGCGCAAGTTGCAATGGTCTATGGAAACTTGACCAATGCAGGTGTGCCTGTAATTGAGGCCTTAGACATTACTGCTGAATCTAGCAAGAACGAGATCATCAAAGATGGTATCCAAGCGGCTAAGCGGGGCGTATTCTCCGGCGAGCCATTGTCTCAGTTACTTGCGAAAATTAAAGTGTTCCCAATTGCTTTCTCACAGTTGGTTTCTGTAGGTGAGCAGACCGGTAACATGGGTGAGATGCTAGATACGATTAGCGCTTACTATGAAGAAGAATTTGATACCTCGGTTGATAAGATGTCTCAGATGATGGAGCCAATCATGATTTGCTTCTTAGGCGGGGTGATTGGCTTTATCTTGGTTGCCATGTATTTGCCCATCTTTAAGATGGGTCAAATCGTTACCGGCTGATGCAATGATGGGTGTCGCATCATTAAAAAAGTTTGTTTTAGGCTTTTGCGTTCTCGAAATGCTGGTTGCTTCCTGTTCAGTCTATGCGGGATCTCAAAAGTACGAAGAAATATCACTAGCCAATCGTTATGAATTAAGACAGTCTTTGGCATCTGAAGTGGGCTCTATCAGTTCTTTTCGTTCAGCCAAGCAGGCTGTAGATTGGATTAGCTATCAATCTAAAAATTTGGCTAAAAGAATCCCAAATGAAGAAACTAGGCGGCAATGGTTGCGAATGGTTCATTACGAGGCCACAAGATACAGCTTAGACCCGGATCTCGTCCTTGCATTAATTGAAGTAGAGAGCGGTTTTAATCGTTTCGCGATTTCTCATGTAGGTGCCAGTGGGCTAATGCAGGTGATGCCATTTTGGAAAGATCTGATTGGGGATGCGCGCGATTCCTTATTTGATGTCCGTACAAATCTGCGTTATGGATGCATTATCCTCAAACATTACCTAGATATAGAAAATCAAAACTTAACCAGAGGCCTAGCAAGATATAACGGTAGCCTAGGAGAGGATCTCTATCCCAATATGGTCACTGCTATTTGGCAATCAAAATATCGTTATTCCGAGGAACATCATTGAAAACTTTTTCATCAAAATCTAAAACGATGGTCTGGGTCTTAGTGCTTCTAAATATTGCTTTGGCAATATTTGTGAACAAGGTCCTAGGTACTCCTTGGGGTTGGATTCCGACGCACTTATCCATGGAAAAACTTCCGGAGACGGTGGATTTATTGGCTGCGAGCCAATTCCTATTGTTTGGCTTTACCCTTGATCAGATATTTAGATTGTCTATTAAGGGTTTTAATAGTCGTAAGAAGCAAGGACAAATTCCAGCAATCGTAGTTGAAGCTGGATCGATTGTCATTTATGCCTTGTCAGGTTTACTTGCATTTATTTTGTTATTTGATCAATCGATCAATACATTAGTAGCAGCATCTGGGGCTCTAGGTTTGGCTGTGGGCTATGCCCTCAGAGACATCATTGCTGACGTAGTCGCTAGCATTACATTGCAGACTGACCATTTAGTAGCCATTGGCGACATGATTGAATACTCTGATAATGGTACTGTTATATGTGCTCGAGTTATAGAGATGGATCGGCGTTATGTGACCCTGCAAAATCTCGATGGTGCCAAATTTAGAATAACCAACAATCGTTTTTTAGGGATTAATTTTATTAATCTATCCCAACAAGAGCGCCAGCCAGTTCGCGAGGTCACTATACCTGTGGATTCGCAATATAACTCAGATCGCGTGCTGGATGTACTAAATTCTGCCATGCAATTTGTTGGTAAGGCACACCCGCAATTTAATGGTTGGCATCGGTGCTACGTCTCTCAGGTGCAGATTGGTAGCGTAACTTACAAAATTCGTTTTGAATGTAACGCTGATAGTCATTTAGATGAGCCTAAGCATATCATTTTGAAAAATGCATTACGTTTTCTGCAAAGCTCAGGAATTTCTTTTGATTCTTCAATGGTTGTGCAAAATGTGGACTCACTCCATACCAGCCACTTCACACCGCTCTTAAACGTTTATCCCTTCGGAATATTGCGGGTCTTAGATGAATTAGAGGTAATGGATTTAGCGAAAAAAACCAAGTCTTTGCTTTTCAATCCTGGCCAGCAAGTAATTCAACAAGGTGATACCGCTGATAGCATGTTTATCATTGCGGAGGGCAGCCTAGAGGTGACTGCACTAAACGAGAAGGGCGAAAAGATTACTTTGGCCCATCTCTGGCCTGGCGATTGTGTTGGTGAGATGTCTTTGCTGACAGGTGAGCCTAGATCGGCTAATGTTTTCGCAACCTTAAATACACATTTAATAGAGATAACTAAAGAGGATTTGGCTCCAATCCTCTCGAAAAATCCATTATTAGTAGAGCGTATTTCGAATTTGATTGCCGCAAGATTGGCGCATAAGCAAAACACGCTGACCCAGTCAGAACAAGAAACCGCAGTGGAACATGTGAAGACTTCTTTGGTTTCTAAGATACTAAAATTCTTCGGTAAGGTTTAATCATTTTCTTGGTCATCCGCTTAGTGATGATCTGAATTCGTGCCACCGAGGAATTTAGGGTAACGCCAATGGTATTTATAGATTGCCAGTCGCAGGCAGATGATAAGAATGATGCTAAATATCAGGCTGAGATAGACGGGTATAGGTGTGTATTCAAAATGATTAGCAATCATGAGTCCGATCACTAAACAAAACGCTCCTACAAGCGCTACTTCTTCATAAATCACGCCTTTAAAGGTGCTTGGTTCTTGGTTCACAACGATATCTCTGAGCATGCCTCCGCCAGCACAAGTTAATGCTGCACAGATTGGCGCCCAAAACCATTGTAGGTTAGAAGAAATCGAAATAGCGGCGCCTGTAATAGCCAAGGCGGTAAATCCTAGGATATCTGCATACTTCTTCGTCTTCTTGAAGATAGCGCTGTGATGGGCTTCTTGATATACGGCGACAAT
The DNA here is from genome assembly GCF_018687635.1 of Polynucleobacter sp. MWH-Braz-FAM2G. Classification (NCBI taxonomy): domain Bacteria; kingdom Pseudomonadati; phylum Pseudomonadota; class Betaproteobacteria; order Burkholderiales; family Burkholderiaceae; genus Polynucleobacter; species Polynucleobacter sp. MWH-Braz-FAM2G. The sequence goes on along the minus strand of NZ_CP061300.1, from coordinate 1,211,533 downwards.
TGAAGAGGTTATTAAAACAACGACGAGAATTCCAAGGGGATAGGTTAAATCCTTTACATAGTAAAAAGGCAGTCTATCTCCACCGATTAAAAGATCTCTGAGCGTTCCCCCGCCAACTCCAGATAAAAAAGCAAGAATCAGTCGACCCCATAAATCGTACCCACGATCAATAGCTTCTAATACGCCTGATAGTGCATATGTGAATACGCCAAAGTAAACCAAGATCTTAAATGCCAGCATACCGGTGGTACTTGATACATAAAATTTTGTGGCTTGGGTGAGGGGGGTGGTATTTTTATCTAGCTTTTTAAGCTCGTTCCAAATGTCGTATGTCCAGATTCGTTCTGGTGATGGGGTGATTTTTTCAGGCGACAGCAAGCGGTTAACTTCAGCTTTGTATCGTCCAAGATCAAATAAGCCGAATTGATCAGTATTTGCAGGAATCACGCCCAAGACTGATTCAAGCATATGTTGCTGATGCTCTTTATTCAATTTCGGCGAAATTCTCTGAACAGTTTCCACGGCTAGAGTAGGGGCAATGCGAGCTTCCTTCCAGCCAGTTCGCAACGCGCGTGTGAATTTAACCAATTGCTCTCGGAACGCAGGCGAAGTCAGACGATCGGTCATGACATAGAGACCATCCTCAATGTGAGGAATGCCAAATAATTCGGGGTTAATGACGATCAAATCCGAGGAGGGGACGCCACTGGCTAATATTTGCCAATATTCGTTATAGGTCATTGCCGTTGCGCAGGCAACTTTCCCATCAATCAAATCTTGTCCATTAGGCGCCTGTTGGATGATCTGTACAGAACTCTGTGGAATATCTAATAAATCCATCATTTCTTTGACAACGGTTTGATCACCCAAGTTCCATACTCCGATCTTCTTGCCAGTAATGTCTTTAGGAGTAAAAACTCCAGCACTGATTCTGCAGACTACGGCTAATGATGAGCCTGAAAAAATTTGAGCCACATTGGTAACATTTTTCCCGCTTGTTGATAGATTCCATGCATTACCAAGCCAAGCCACTGCAATATCCGCTCTACCTTCTTGTAGCTCGATAATAGGATTGATGTTGGGGCCGCCCTCAATCAGGGTAACGCGTAAACCTTCTTCTTCAAAGTGCTTTCGTATTTGAGCTACGTAAAAACCAGCAAACTGGCTTTGATGAACCCAGGCCAGTTGTACGCGTAGCGGTTCGGATGCGGATTCGGGGGTGCCAGAAGATAGTGGCGGAAACAATGCCAGTAATATCAATAGTGGCCATAAAAAGACCTTGGCAATTTTTGCGGGAATCTTCATATTAAAAAGGTAATTTGGCGTCTGGCTTTGCGTTTAAAAGAGCTGTTTTAAATTCTGACTGAATACGCTGTATAGCAGTTTCACTATCTGCTTCAAAGCGCATGACTACCACTGGAGTAGTGTTCGATGGTCGTGCAAGACCAAAGCCATCCTCATATTCCACGCGGATGCCATCAATCGTGTTGATAGACTCAGCGCTAGGGAAGCTTGCGTTTTTCTTAATAGTTTCAAGCAGTGCAAACGGTTCGCCTTCAGCGCATGGAAGTTGAAGCTCAGGCGTGCAAATAGCGTTTGGCAAGTGATTGAGAGTGTGATTGGGATCTTTCTCTCTAGAGAGAATTTCTAATAAACGTGCGCCTGTGTATAGGCCATCATCAAATCCAAACCAACGGTCTTTGAAGAAGATGTGTCCGCTCATCTCTCCGGCCAATGGTGCACCAGTTTCCTTTAATTTGGCTTTGACTAGAGAGTGACCCGTCTTCCACATCAGGGGTTCACCACCATGTTGCTTCACCCAAGTGGCTAAATTGCGTGTGCATTTCACGTCATAGATAATTTGGCCGCCTGGATTGCGCGCAAGAACATCTTTAGCAAACAGCATCATTTGACGGTCTGGAAAAATAACCTGACCATCTTTTGTTACTACGCCTAAACGGTCTGCATCTCCATCAAAAGCAAGACCTAATTCATTATTGGTGGTTTGCAGGTTCTGGATTAGATCTTGCAGGTTTTCTAAATGCGCAGGATCGGGATGGTGATTTGGAAACTTACCATCCACCTCACAAAAGAGTTCTTCGACTTCGCAGCCCAACGCTCTAAATAACTTGCCAGCAAATGCTCCACCCACACCATTACCGCAATCAACGGCAATCTTGATTGGACGAGCTAATTTGATATCACCCACGATACGCTCTAAGTACTTTGGGAAGATATCGAAGGTGCTTCTAGAGCCTTGACCCGTAGCAAATTTTTTGGCTTCAATACGTTTGTGTAGTGCCTGAATCTGATCGCCGTAAATTGCGGCGCCACCTAGAACCATCTTGAACCCATTGTAATTAGGGGGGTTATGGCTGCCCGTAATCATGATGCCGGACTTAGGTTTCTTGCCATCAAGTTCTTGGCTTGCAGCAAAGTAGACCATGGGTGTTGCAACCATGCCCAAGTCAATGACGTTGATGCCAGTGCTGAGCAAGCCTTCTGTTAAGGCTTCAATTAAGCTTGGACCAGAGAGTCGCCCGTCGCGTCCAATGACAATATCGGTCTCACCCAATTCACGCATTTCTGTACCAAATGCTTGGCCAATCAATTTAGCAATTGATGGATCTAAGGTCTCATCAATGATCCCTCGAATATCGTACGCTTTAAAAATTGAGGGAGACAGTTGCATAAGAATTCCTTGGGCTAACTTCTTAATTAATGTTAGCTATCTTAGTTATGGATTAATAAAAAGGTTAATGCGCTGAGCAGTGATGGCATCGATACTCTCGTTGGCTTCCACAGCTTCGCCTTTATTCAGAGCAGCTTCAATTGGCTTGGCCAGAACTTTTCCTAACTCTACGCCTGGCTGGTCAAAGCTATTGATATTCCACAGCGCGCCTAAAGTAGCGGTACGATTTTCATATAAGGCAAGTAAAGCGCCAAGATAAAAGGCATTGAGCTTTGGAAGAATCAATAAATTGCTTGGCCGCTTACCAGGGTAGGTATTGTTAGGGTTATCTGTTTTCTTGCCATTCGCTAATGCTTGGGCTTGGGCTAAGCAATTTGAAAGCAAAATGCGATGATGCGCTTTAGCTTCAGAAAGATGACTCATTGGTTCACGTATTGCAATGAAATCAATGGGAATAATTTCCAAGCCCTGATGTAGAAGCTGAAAATAAGAGTGTTGAGCATTGCTACCTGAGCTGCCAAAAACTACGGGGCAAGAGTACTTCATAGGCATGCCGTCTCGCCCAACGCTCTTGCCGTTGCTCTCCATATCTAATTGTTGCAACCACTTGGGAAACCAATCCAAGGCATCCGCATAAGGGATAACTGCGTAGGACTTTATCTGATGCTTCTTTTGTTGGTAGAGTAGACAAAGCGCCATGATCACTGGCAAATTCTCTTCCAAGGGTGCGGTTTTAAAGTGCTGATCTATGGCTTGGGCGCCAGCCAAAAATTCCTTAAAGGTATCAAAACCATATTGCAGGGCAATAGGTAGTCCGACGGCTGACCATACGGAGTAGCGTCCTCCCACCCAATCCCAGAAAGGATAAATGTTGTCTTTAGCGACACCAAATTCTTGAGCGGCAGGTACATTGGCAGTTACTGCAAACAATGCTTGAGAGATTTGCACGTCATTTCGTTTGTTATCTTTTAGCCATTTCACGACCGCTCTAGCGTTCATCGTGGTTTCAAGGGTAGTAAACGATTTTGAAACGATAATGACACGAGTGCTATTGGGATGAGCGCGCTGCAAAATCCGATTTAATTCAGCAGTATCGATATTTGCAAGAAAGTGCATGCGCATGCCACGACTATCAATATCGGGCACATGAGCAAGCGCTTCAATAGCAAGGCGCGGACCAAAATCTGACCCTCCAATACCAATGTGAATCACATCAGTGACGCCTATCCATTTATTACATAAACCTTCAATACGCCGCCAGACTTCAACTACATCTGGCATGACATCCTTGCCGTTAACCAATACCGGCTTTTTATCTAAGTTTCTAAGTGCTGAATGTAGGGCGGGACGGTTTTCAGAATTATTGACTGGCTTACCAGTAAAGAGGTCTTCAATAAATTGCTCTACATTTGCCTCTCTAGCTTGGCGAAAGAGGGATTTCCAGTTCTTGTTATCGATGCCCTGATAAGCGGTATCAAGGACGATATCCTGAGTGCTAAATATGGAAGGTAGTTTCTCTGTAGGGGGTTTTGAAGACATTTATCAATTTTATCAAGAACTGTCTCTAAACCCACTAAATCATTGAAAATGTTACGATTTGATGACAATTGAATATAAATAATGCCTTGGGACGAATAAATGGAGCGGGTTGATTGTGTGGTCGTTGGTGCTGGCGTCATTGGCCTAGCGGTTGCCAGAGAAATGGCGCTCCAGGGGCGAGACACTATATTGTTAGAACGTGAAAACGCGTTTGGCACAGTTAGTAGTGCGCGCAATAGCGAAGTCATACACGCTGGTATTTATTACCCCAAGGATTCTCTTAAAGCCAAGCTATGCGTTGAGGGCAATCGTCTCCTCTATGAATATTGTCGAAGCCATCAAGTTGCAACTCAGGCATATGGAAAGTTGATCGTTGCAGCTGATGAAACTCAAATTCAAGATCTAAATGCCATCCTGTTTAAGGCGCAAAATAATGGCGTTCCTGCAATCAAGTTACTGTCAGGTGATGAGGCTACGAAACTGGAACCACAGTTGAAATGTGTAGCCGCTATTTTGTCAGCTACCACAGGAGTGGTGGATAGCCACGGTTTCATGCTCTCTCTTCTTGGGGGTTTTGAAGACGCTGGAGGTATGGTGGCATACCAATCACCTTTGATTAGCGCAAAGCCAATTGGTGCAAATGCTCAACAGGGTTTCGAGTTAGAGATTGGTGGTGCTGACGCCATGAGAATCGAAACAAAGTTACTCATTAATTGCGCTGGAATGAGTGCGCCAGCTGTGGCCAATCAGATCGAGGGACTTTCTAAAAAAATGATTCCCAGGGCTTACTTTGCTAAAGGTAATTACTTTTCTCTGGCAGGCAAATCACCTTTTTCACACCTTATTTACCCAATCCCAGAGCCTGGAGGTTTGGGTGTGCACTTGACCCTAGATATGGGGGGTCAAGCTAAGTTTGGCCCTGATGTGGAGTGGTTGGATATCGAACGGGAAGGGCAGATTGATTACACCGTCAATCCCAAGCGAGGGGAAGGCTTTTATGAAGCTGTTAGACGCTATTGGCCAGGATTGAAGGATGGAGCGCTTCAGCCAGATTACTCTGGCGTGAGGGCTAAGATTGTTCCATCTACAGCTCCAGCAGGAGACTTTTGTTTTAGTGGACCTGAAACCCATGGATTGCATGGCCTCTACAATCTTTATGGTTTTGAATCCCCTGGATTGACCTCTAGCCTTGCTATTGCCGTGCATTTAGAGAGGCAAATCAAAAGTTCTTTATAATCTGACTCCTAGTTACATCCGCAATGTAAATATAAGGAAGAGTGGCAGAGCGGTTGAATGCACCAGTCTTGAAAACTGGCGAGGATGAAAGTCCTCCGTGAGTTCGAATCTCACCTCTTCCGCCAAATACACCCCTCTATCCTTATTGCCAAACAACGGTTAAAGTCGTTAATCAATAAGAACGTATTTTTTTCTATGAAGAGATATATGAAAAAGTTTTTGGCAATTGCTCTGTTGATGCTATTGCAATTAGGGCAAATTCAATCCGCCTGGGCTTATTTATTACCCGTTTCTGGATATCCAGATGGTGCCAGTCTCTATATTGACACCGATACGATTGTCAGAGCGCCGCCTACAGTCAATTTGAACTACGTCGTCAGCTTTGATCAGCCACAAAGCTATGGCTCTACCACATATTTATCTAAGGCAACTTCAGTCAAAATTGATTGCACCTCAAAGCTAATTTTTGCTTTGGCAACAACTTATTATTCTGAGCAAAATCTTCAAGGAAAAATGCTTGGCAAGTATCCACTAAATGATACGTCTGGAAATTTGCCAGTAGGTGGAAGCTGGGGAGCTAACCTTGTAAATCTCGGGTGCCTTCCACGTCGTTACTAAAAATCTTTGTTTCATCGTTAGTCAAGGGTTTTTACTAATCTATTCGCTTGTGATGACTTTTATTTTGGTACTTAAGAGCTATTGTTTTATTTTTGGCTTTCAGAATAATTAATCATCTTGAATCAGTAGAGGAGTGGGATATGAAGCGGTTTTCACGCGTGGTACTTTTATGGGCATTTTGCATGGTATCTACAGCAGTTTTTGCTGATCCACCAATGCAGCCTTGGTACCAATCAGTCATGAAGATGAAGCCCGAAGGTAAATTGGGTCAGATTATTAAGCAAGAAAAGGTTGCCACTTCGGTAAAAGGGGCTCAGGCTTGGAGAGTTGCTTATATTTCATCGGATGTATCTGGTCGTAAAACTATTTCAACTGGACTGATTGTTGCTCCAACTGGTTCTGCTCCAGCAGGTGGTCGTCCCATAGTGACTTGGGCTCATGGTACAACTGGTACCGCTCAGAATTGTGGTCCATCACAAGTGATTGATCCTGTTGTACCAATTAATGAATACTTTTTAATTGGTGGAAATTCTTGGACAGATTATGGTGTGCCTGCGCTTCAAGAGTTCATTAATGAAGGTTATGTAGTAGCAGCTACGGATTATCAAGGTCTTGGCGGCGGCGGAATTCATCAATATGCCAATGGCGTTAGCAATGCAATGGATACCATTAACGCTGCACGTGCAGCGGGTTCCATAAAGCAAACTGCTGCTAACAAAAAGACAGTGTTTATCGGTTGGTCTCAAGGTGGCTTGGCCGCTTTTGCTGGCGCAGGTCTAGCAGACTATATGCAGCAAACTGGAACTGCATTTGATAACTTGGACATGCTTGGCTTTATCGCTATGGGTCCTGCTTACTTTGGCACATCTAGCGGTAAGCTTGATCAAGCAGCTGCTGATAAATACATTACCGACTCACTAAAGTCTTATGTTCACAATATCTTTGATTTCGCACATGCAAGTATGTTTTTTTATTCCTTGCCCGCTGCATTTCCAGATCTCAAGTTAACAGATGTCTTTACTGACGAAGGCGTTAAGGTTCTCTCTGAAATCTATGCGAACAAGTGTATGCATGTAGCGAGTGATACGATGAACTACAACATTGGTTCAAGCTATAACTCCCTTTTAAAACCACAGTTCACCAATACGATGGCATGGGCTCAAGCTTTGCTGAAGACAAGCCCTGCTTATGAAAAACTCATAGCACCAGTGCAAATTTATTATGGCGTTGCTGATAACGTGAACAATCCTGCAATGGGGAAATTCTTTCAGGATCAGATGTGTAAGCGCGGTGCAAACGTAGGCAGGTTGCAGTTGCCTGGTGAGAAAACAGGTCACTTTAATGAGCCTCCTGTTTCGCAGCAGTTCTTCTTACCTTGGATTAAAGATCGCTTTGCCGGTAAGCCGTTGCCTAATGCATGCCCTCAGAGCTAAACAAGTAAATTAGATCTAATAAAAAACCACCCGAAGGTGGTTTTTTATTGATGACTGGGAGAATTTTTATCAAAGTTAAAAACGGCTTAATTTTTTAGGTCTCGCCATGTAGGTGCTGAAGAGGGCCACCATTCAGGCATATCACCAGATGGCTCTACGAAGATATTGACAAGCTCTTTGACTCTATTGCTTACAAAACTGGCCTTGAAATTTCCATACACAACTCCACCGTAAGTGCCTACGTCATTGTTTAAAGACAGCACTAGAGAAAATGTAGTGTCACGATATTTAATCCACGCTCTTTGCGATTCTTGAAGTGTTAGTTTCTTGTTTTGATCAAGGTTTTTGATGGCTGCGGAATAGATTGCATTGAGTTGCTTATCGGCATCTTGATATCTTTGGGTGTCACACTTCTGAATTTCTACAGTGGAGTCATTTTGATGGCATACATCTTCAGATAGGACATTCTTAGAAACAGGTGGTTGGGCTGCTCCCCAGGAAGACATCAAGAGCAGGGCGCTGGAAAAAACTGCTTTTTTGATCGTGATCATCGTCGATTTGCCAATATAAAGGGTGTGTAGCCTATCTGGATTTATTGAATGCAAAAGACCTTAAGCCCGTCAGATCCTAGGATACCCCTAAATAGAACATCTTTAAAATTAACCCTAAAATACTGATATATTTAAGCGTGCACATAAAAGGACATAGTCAATGAGTCAAGCGCCAAATACAAATCGACCTGATCACTCTGGATCCATAGAAAAAGGTTTAGAAAAGTTGATATTTAATAGCCGATGGATTTTGGCTATTTTTTATGTATTTTTAGTGCTCTCGCTTGTGATTTTGGCAATTAAGTTTCTGCAAGAATTTGTGCATTTTGGAGCAAGTTTCTGGAATGCCTCCGAAGCAGAGTTTGTGACTAGTGTGTTGGGTCTTGTAGATAAAACGCTTTTGGCCAACTTACTCATACTGATTATTTTTTCTGGTTATGAAAACTTTGTATCGGTGATAGGTGCCGCCAAGGATAGCGCTGATAGACCAAGTTGGATGGGTGAGGTTGATTTTGCTGGTTTGAAGCTCAAGCTAATCGGTTCTATAGTTGCGCTTTCGGGCATTAATCTTCTCGCAGCATTTTTAGAGATTACTACGACCAATAAAGAAGACTTAGGTTGGATGATTGGAATCCATTTAGTTTTTGTGATTACGGGCGTATTATTTGCACTATCTGAACGGGTAATGGTTCATCACAAAGATTGATCTGAATTATTCATTTCTGATGAGTGAGGATGCCAGGTCAATCTTATAGACAAAGGCATCATGTTAATTTTTCGTCAGTTATTTGACTCTCAATCTTCAACTTATACCTATTTGCTGGGCGACTCAATCAGCCGAGAGGCAATATTAATTGATCCAGTTTTTGAACAAGTTTCAAGAGATGTTGCTTTAATAAAAGAGCTCGATCTTCATTTACGCTGGGTAATAGATACACATGTACACGCTGATCATGTGACTGGCGCATCATTATTGCGCCAAATCCTTCAGTGCAAAATCGCAGTCTCAAAACGATCTGGCGCACTAGGCGGGGATGTTCTATTTGATGATGGTGACACCCTGAAATTTGGCGATCGCTATTTAAAGATCCTCTCCACACCAGGTCATACAAATGGATGTTCTACTTTTGTCCTAGACGATTTATCTATGGCGTTTACAGGAGATTGTTTGTTAATTCGAGGGTGTGGGCGTACCGATTTTCAGCAAGGCAGTTCTGCAAAAATGTTCGAATCTGTTCACGAAAAAATATTTACTCTTCCTGAAGATTGTTTGCTATATCCGGGTCATGACTACAAGGGTGCAACTGTAACAACAGTGCATGAAGAGAAAGAATTTAATCCTCGGCTTGGTAAAGATGTGAACGTGAATGACTTCGCTGTCTATATGAATAACCTCGGTTTAGCGCATCCCAACAAAATTGATATAGCGGTTCCAGCAAATTTAAAGTGCGGTGAGATTCCTGGCGGGTTACAAGAATTTAAAAATCATGAATGGGCACCGCTAACGCTTACTTATGCAGGTTTTTATGAGGTGCAGCCGCGTTGGTTGGAGGAGCATCTAGCAGATGTTCAAATCGTAGATGTGCGTGAGTCTGATGAGTATGTTGGGGTGTTAGGACATATTCAAGGGTCTATCTTGGTGCCACTTGGAGAGCTCATTGAAAAAACCAAAGATCTAGACAGTTCAACCCCAATTATTACCGTATGTCGATCGGGTGCACGTTCTGCACAAGCTGCGATGAAACTAGATAAAGCTGGCTTTAAGAAGGTGGCCAATTTAGCTGGTGGTATGTTGCGCTGGAATGCGGAAAATTTGCCAATTGAATCTGCTCAAGCTAATGGATAACCATACTCAGGTAGGTGGATGAGAGGGCTCTAAGCAATCCATAATTGCTTCAGCTACAGCTGTATTTAGTATTAACAGCCGCATGTTTAGCATGATGTGAGCCCATCCAGTCATAGCTAGTCCGTAATCACTAATCACTATTAGCGTCATTTTTTTTTGGGATATTCAAAATGAGTAGTCATTTAATGAAATTGTCGATTGCAGCGTTGATCTTGATGAGTGAGGCTGTGTTGGCTGCAGGTGCAGGGGGAGTAGTGGCTGACCCAGGCGCCATGCAAGGAAAGCATTTTGACTCCAAAGGTAAGATGCCTTCCAGTTATACGGTTGAGCTGCAAAATGGGTTGCGTAAAACGCTTCCTTTTGAGGATAAGCGGGACTTCGAAGAATCCAAAAGGGGCTTGATCGCTGCACCACCTTACAAAACAATCATGGCGGATGCTGGAAATGTAGCCTGGGATATGGGCAGCTATGAGTTTTTATTGCAAGGTAAAAATTTTGATAGTGTGCATCCATCATTGCAGCGTCAGGCCATATTAAATATGGGCTATGGATTGTACGAAGTTGTACCAGGAAAAATTTATCAAGTCAGGGGTTTTGATTTAGCCAATATCAGTTTTGTAAAGACGGACACTGGTTGGATTGTGTTTGATCCATTAACCGCCAAAGAAACTGCCCGCGCAGCCCTTGAATTAGTTAATGAGAAATTAGGTAAACGTCCTGTAGTTGCTGTGGTTTACTCGCACTCCCATGGTGACCATTTTGGCGGTGTGCGTGGTGTTGTGGATGAGGCGGATGTAAAAAGTGGCAAGGTGAAAATTATTGCACCCGCTGGTTTTATGGACCATGCAATTGCCGAAAACGTCTATGCAGGTAATGCTATGACTAGAAGGATGTATTTCCAGTACGGCGTTTTATTGCCACGTAGCCCATTTGGTCACGTGGATCAATCGATTGGCAAAAATACTGCTGCTGGTAATTTGGGTTTAATTGAACCAAATGTTTATATCAATCAGCCCTTTGAAAAAATGACTGTAGATGGTGTTGAGATGGAGTTCCAAAATACTCCAGGAACCGAAGCGCCGGCTGAGATGAATACTTATTTTCCGCAATTTAAGGCATTTTGGGCAGCAGAAAATATTACTGGCACGATCCATAACATTTACACCCTACGTGGCGCTCTGGTGCGTGACTCTTTAGCTTGGTCTAAAAACATTAATAACGCTTTGTATCGCTACGGTGCTGAGAGCGAAGTGATGTTTGCTTCGCATACTTGGCCGCGCTGGGGGAATGAACGCATTCAAGAGGTGATGCGAACACAGCGCGATAGCTACGCGCATCTGCACAACGAAGTCCTTCATTTAGCCAATAACGGTGTCACGATTAATGAAATTCAGAACGTCTACAAGCAGCCTGAAAGTCTGAAAAAGCAGTGGGCAGCTCATAGCTACCATGGATCTGAAGAGCACAATAGCCGTGCTGTGATTAACCGCTACTTAGGCTATTGGGATGCGAACCCTGCAACCCTTGCACCATTGTCTCCAAAAGACTCGGCACCACTGTATGTAGAGATGATGGGCGGCTCAGCCAAGATATTGGCAAAGGGCAAGGAGTTATACAAGCAGGGCAAATATCGTGAGGCTATGGAAATCGTGAATAAGCTGGTTTATGCGCAGCCAAATAACACTGCTGCCAAAGATTTGCTGGCTGATATTTTTGAGCAGATCGGCTATCAAAAAGAGAGTCCTAGTATGCGCAATAGTTTCTTGGGTGCAGCCTATGAACTCCGTCACGGTATGCCATCTGGCGCTTCTCCTAAGTCAAATGGCCCTGACATGATCAAAGGCATGACTACTGAATTATGGCTAAATGCACTTGCGATCAGTATGGATAGCAAAAAAGCAGCAGGCATGAACTTCGTTATTAATCTCTCGACGCCTGACAACGGGGAGAAGTTTGTCATCGAAATGAGCAACTCTGCATTAACGAATATCAAAGGGCAGCAGGCTAAAAATCCAAACCTTACAGTCACCCTTAACCGGAGTGATCTTGAGCAAGTGATGGGTGCGCAAACGACTTTTGATAAGTTGCTTGCTGAAGGTAAGGTTAAGTTTGAGGGTGATCGCAAAGTATTTGATCAACTCCGCAGCACACTTACAATCTTCACGCCTGATTTTGAGCTTATGCCAGGAACCAAACAAAAGGCCACTCCAAAGTCGACGTCAAACACTTCCAAGGATCCATTTGCGGCACAGGAGATGGCTATTACTGCAGGGGAGTAATGCGATAAGCGTTATGGAAAAGGGGTCATTATGACCCCTTTTATTTGATACGAATGTTTCCGCAAAATATTGCTGATGAACAGGTTAAGGCGCAAAAGCGCCCCCAGCTTCTAGAGTCTTCAGTTCTTCGCCAGCAATGCCAAGTTCAGCGAGGAGTTCATTGGTATGCTCACCTAAAAGCGGGGGATGGCGATAGACCTGTTGGGGGGTGCCATTCATTTTGACTGCAAACCCAATATTCGGCACCTTTCCTTCAATCGGATGATCTATTTCCATGCGCATCTTGCGATGGCGTCCATGATCACTGTCAAATGCTTCTGGATAGGTATTGATCGGGCCTGCAGGAATGCCTGAATTCAGTAATATGTTGACCCATTCATCACTCGTTTTGGTAACAAAGGTTTTCTCCAGCTCTTCTGCTAACTCCAATCTATTGGCGAGGCGCAATGGATTTGTTTTAAAGCGGGCATCGTCACATAATTCTGGGCGATCAATCTTGTCGCAGAGCAATTTCCAAAGTTTTTGATTGGTGGCACCCATTACAAAATATCCATCTGAGGCCTTCATGGCCTGATAGGGGGCGCTCATATGATTTGCGGTACCGAGCTTATAGGGTTCTACGCCCGTACCCCAGTACTGGGCTGTATCCCAGATGGAGAATGCTAGAGCTGAGTCAAAAAGAGAGGCATCAATAAATTGACCTTCGCCAGTTTTAGTTTTGCCGATATAAGCCGATAAGATGCCATAAGCAGCAAATAAGGCGCAACCAATATCAGCTACTGGAACTCCAGCCTTAACTGGTGGGCCATCGGGATAGCCGGTAACGCTCATGACTCCTGACATGGCTTGGGCCATAAGATCAAATCCAGGACGGTCAGCCCAGGGGCCGGTTTGGCCAAACCCTGAGATGCTGGCATAGACTAAACCCGGATTAATTGCCTGCAATGACGCGTAATCGATACCTAATTTTTTCATGACACCGGGGCGGTAGTTTTCCACTAAGATGTCTGCGGTCTTCACAAGCTCAAAAAATACTTTTTTGCCTGCCTCGGTTTTGAGATTTAAGGTAAGGCTACGTTTATTTCGGTTCATATTCAGAAAGCCCATGCTGTCTGAACCTTTCATCTTGAACCCCATGGCGCCACGAGTTTGATCGCCAGATCCTGGCGGCTCGATTTTGATGACATCCGCACCCAAGTCGGCTAAGAGCATGCAGCAGTAGGGCCCTGCCATTACTTGACTTACGTCAAGAACGCGGACTCCAGAAAGTGGAAGGGGCCTAGATGGTTGAGTAGAGCTGCCATCTAAAGGCTTGTTTATGGGTGTTTTCGTCATTGTCTCGAATATTTTTATATGTTTAGAATTACCCTGTAATAGTATCAAACACAAAAAAACAATATCGGAGACATTATGTTGGTTAAATCACCCCAGTGGGTTAAGCGTAGCCTGCTTGCAATCGCCTTGGCAACCAGTTCATTTTTGGTCAATGCTCAACAAGCTTTCCCTACAAAACCCATTCGTTTAGTTGTGGGTTTTGCGCCTGGTGGAGGTACTGATATTGTCGCTCGCGCAATCGCGCCTAAGATGGGTGAGATTCTTGGTCAAAGTGTGATTGTCGAAAATAAATCTGGTGCTGCTGGAACAATTGCTGCCGACCAAATAGCAAAAGCTAATCCAGACGGATATACCTTACTAGTTGGTCATTCAAACTCCAACGCGATTGCACCGTTTGTATTAACAAATGTTCCTTACAATCCCGCAACGGATTTCACACCAATTACTTACTTGGGATACGTTCCGAACGTATTGGTAGTGAAGGCTTCACTGCCTGTGAACTCGGTTGCTCAATTAATCTCATTGGCTAAAGCCAACCCCGGTCAGATGACATACGGATCCTCTGGTATAGGCAGTACTCAGCACTTAGCAGGCGCACTGTTTGCCAAGATTGCTGGCATTCAGTTAAACCATGTTCCCTATAAGGGAAGTGGTCAGGCCATTATTGATTTACTTGGTGGTCAGATTACGATGAACTTTGATACATTGCCGCCAAACTTACAGCAGATCAAGGATGGCAGTCTCAAAGCTTTGGCAATCTCAACCCCTAAACGCTTATCTATTTTGCCAACAGTCCCAACTTTTAATGAAGTCGGTATTAATGGGTTTGATGTAACCAATTGGTATTCTGTGATGGGCCCTAAAGGCATGGACCCAACAGTGGTAAATAAGATCGACCAAGCAGTAAAAGCTGCCATGGCTGATCCACAAATTAAGAAAACCTTGGATTCACAAGGATTGCAACCTGAGGGTCCTGCAACTCCTGCAGCGTTTAGTTTATTTTTGGCTGGTGAACTAGCAAAATACCAGCGTTTAGTGAAGAGCCTCAATATCAAAGCTGAATAAACCTTCATGGTTGATCACATCAAAGAAGGTCATGTTGCTCAAGTCTCCTTGGAGATATGTGGCAACGTTGCCTGCATCACCTTTGATCATGTGGCTGCACGCAATGCGATGACTGTTGGCATGTATCAGAGCTTAAAGTCGATCTGCGGGGGTTTAGCCAACAACCCAAAGGTGCGAGTAGTTATTTTGCGTGGTGCAGGAGGTAAATCTTTTGTATCGGGCAGTGACATTGCTCAATTTGCAAACTTTCAGGACGGAAATGATGGGGTTAAATATGAAGAGGGAATTGATAGCTACCTCACTCCACTAGCTACATTGCCCATTCCGACTATTGCAGTCATTGATGGTATGGCGGTAGGTGGTGGATTAGCCATTGCCAGTTGCTGTGATTTTCGCTTGGCCACACCAGGGGCAAAATTTGGTGTGCCGATCGCGAAAACCTTGGGAAATTGTTTATCCGCTAGCAACGTCGCTTGGTTGGTGGCGCACCTAGGCATCAATATAGTTAAACGAATGTTACTGCTAGCGGAAATGATTTCTGCAGAAGATTTGGTTCAGCAGGGCTATATCCTTGCCATTTATGAGCAAGAGCAATTGCACCATGAGGCGCAGATGCTTGCTGAAAGGCTTTCTAAATTAGCGCCAATTACTCAAAAATCAAGCAAGCAGGTTCTAGCAAGACTAATAAAACATAATTTACCGTCTTGCGATGATTTAATTAGTGAAACTTATGCAAGTGCAGATTTTAAAAATGGGGTGGCTTCGTTTTTGAGAGGTGAGCCGCCCGTCTGGACTGGTCATTAATTAGAAAGACTTCAATCTAAAAACATCTCTTGAAGATTGTTTAGATAGCGCAGCCCTAAGGGGGTAGCTTTTAATTGACTGGGATTGTCATCTAATAATCGTTTTTTGCTAGCTTCTGATAAACCATGGCTAATAACGCTCAAAGGTAATCCAGTTCGCTCACTGAATGTATTTGTCGCAACGCCATTGGTCAGTCTAAGGGCATTGAGCATGAATTCGAAAGGAAGGTCTTTGGCGGGAATTTCTTTCGCCTCAATCAAGGCATTACCTTTAGATTCCATTGCTTGCATATACGTCTCGGGATGTCGCTCTCTCACTTGACGAGTAATTTTGTCGGGAAAAGAAATCTTGCCGTGAGCGCCTGCGCCGATACCAATGTAATCACCAAAGCGCCAGTAATTGAGATTGTGTTTGCATTCTTGATTTTTCTTTGCATAAGCAGACACCTCATAGCGTTGATATCCAGCATTGCTTAATAGCGCTAAGTTTTGTTCAAAAATAGCATCGACTTCATCTTCGCTGGGTAAATGCGGTGGAAAGTTTGCAAAGTAGGTATTGGGCTCTAAGGTGAGGTTGTAGAAAGATAGGTGAGGGGTATTGAATAAGAGGGCTGTTTCTATATCGGCTTTTGCCATCTCTAGAGTTTGATTGGGTAAACCATACATGAGATCTAAATTTACTGATTTGAAGTGCTGTAATGCAATATCAATCGCATGCTTCGCTTGCTCGCCGGTATGTATCCGTCCTAAGGCCTTGAGTTGATCGTCCTGAAAGCTTTGAATGCCCAAGGAAACACGATTTATTCCTGCTTTTGCAAATGCGGAAAATTTCTCTGTCTCTACTGAACCTGGGTTGGCCTCCATCGTGATTTCAGCATCCGGTTCTAGATTGAGTCGAGCTCGAATAGCACAAAGTAATTCGTCCATGGCGGCAGGCGAAAGAAGGCTAGGCGTTCCTCCACCAATGAAGATGCTGTGGACCTGCCTACCCCAAATGCGTGGAAGTTCTGTTTCTAAATCGGCTATGAGTACCTTGATATAGCGCGCTTCATCAAAGCCAGACTTACCTATGCCATCTTTGATTTGGTGGGAGTTGAAATCGCAATAGGGGCATTTCTTTTCACACCATGGAAAATGAATATACAGGGCCAGAGGAGGCAATGCAGTCAACGATATTTTATTGGGACTGGAATTGAGCACGTGCTTGCAATTGCTTAATAAGTTCGCGTAATGCTTGGCCTCGATGGCTGATCAAATTTTTTACTGCTGGGTCTAATTGAGCTGCCGTTAGTTTTTGATCAGGCAAAAAGAAATGAGGATCATAGCCAAATCCATTCGCACCCTGAGCTTGGTCAATAATTTCGCCATACCATTGTGTTTGAACAACAATGGGCTCGGGATCATTTTGGTTAGCGACAAATACTAATGCGCAGACGTAATGCGCACCACGATCGGTTTTGTCTCTAAGCTCTTGTATTAATTTTTGGTTGTTATCGGAGTCATCACTAGACACTCCTGCATAACGAGCAGATAAAACCCCTGGTTGCCCATTTAAGGCATGTGCACAAATGCCCGAATCATCAGCTAGTGCCGGTAGACCGCTCGCTGCACTGGCATGACGCGCCTTAGCTAGCGCATTCTCAATAAAAGTGAAGTGAGGTTCTTCGGCGGAGGGGATGCCTAATTCACCCTGCGGGATTACCTGAAAATCAAGGGGGGCTAAGAGCGCCTGAAATTCTCTTACCTTACCGGCATTATTGGATGCGAGAACTAGTTTTTGCATGACCTAATGAATTATTTCAAAGAATCTAATTGCAAACGGGTTAACTCCTCAATACCTTGCTCTGCTAGATCTAATAGCGCATTGAGTTCAGCTCTGGAAAAAGTAGCGCCTTCAGCAGTGCCTTGTACTTCAATCATGCCGCCTTTGCCTGTCATCACAATATTCATGTCTGTATCGCATGAAGAATCTTCTGGATAGTCCAAATCCAAAACCGGTGTACCTTGATAGATTCCAACTGAAATTGCCGCAACACTATCAATGATTGGATCTTTAGAGAGGGCGCCACTTTTCATCAGTTGGTTCACTGCATCTCTTGCAGCAACATATGCGCCTGTGATGGAGGCGGTGCGTGTTCCTCCATCTGCTTGTAATACATCGCAATCGAGATGAATTGTTCGTTCGCCAAGAACTTTTAAATCAAAAACGCTACGCATAGCTCGTCCAATGAGGCGTTGAATTTCCTGGGTGCGTCCTGATTGTTTTCCTCGAGCGGCTTCGCGATCGCTACGTGTATGTGTAGAGCGGGGCAACATACCGTATTCGGCAGTAACCCATCCTTCTCCAGAACCTTTTTTGTGTGGAGGAACTTTATCTAAAATACTTGCTGTGCAAAGTACTTTTGTGTCGCCAAAGGCAATCAGGACCGATCCTTCAGCGTGCTTGGTAAAGGCTCGAGAAATTGTCACTGGGCGCAAATCTTGGGGTTGTCGACCGCTCGGGCGGCTAATTTTGCTTGGGTTGGTGGCGTTCATAAAGAGGGTCCTCAGATTTTGTGCTGTATTTGGTCAGTGCGTTAATAAAGAATCTACAATGTCCATATGATATCGAGCATGACTGGTTATGGCAGCGCTTCTCGCCAAGTCCCTTTGGGGGCGGGCGTAGTGGCTGATCTGCAGGTGGAATGTCGGGCAGTAAATAGCCGCTTTCTGGATTTGGGCTTTCGTCTTCCAGATGAGTGTCGGGGAGCAGAGCCCGCCTTGCGTGAAATGGCTTCCCAGAACTTATCTCGTGGAAAAGTCGAGTTTCGAGCTGCTTGGCGGGTAAATAACGCAGCTGCCGGTGCCGCAAAAAGCAATTCTCACGCATTAGGTGCCATCAATCGAGATCGACTTGACGCGTTATATACCCTTCAAGAAAAAGCTCAAGAGGCTTTTCCTAAGGCGCAAGAGCTCAGTATTGCCGAGGTTCTACGTTGGCCAGGTGTGGTTTCTGAGCCTCGCGGTGAAGAGGATGGCTGGATCACTGCTACCGTTGAGGCAGGTCGTGCCGCTTTATCGGCATTGATAGAAAGTCGTCATGCAGAGGGAAAAGCCTTGGTGGGTATTCTGACAAACATCACTAGCAAAATGCGCGGTGTTGTCGACCTGATCGAACCCAAGGTCCCAGAATATGTCGCTCAATATCAAGAAAAGTTGACTGAGCGTTTAGCGGAGGCTCTAGCTGCTCAAGAGCAGACAAAGGCTGGCACTGAATTAATGGAGCGAATTCGGCAAGAGGTAGTTTTGTATGCGGTACGAATTGATGTTGCAGAAGAATTTGCGCGCCTAAAAACCCATCTGCAAGCTGTTGACTCAGCGCTGGCAGGTAAAGGCCCAGTTGGTAAGCGTTTAGACTTTTTAATGCAGGAACTTAACCGTGAAGCAAATACGCTAAGTTCGAAGTCTGTATCAGAAGAATGTACGCAGGCTGCATTAGAGTTAAAGCTTTTTATTGAACAGATGCGTGAGCAAGTTCAAAATTTAGAATAATTCAGATTAATAATGACTAACGCTAATTTGATGCCATCCTACCAAGGAAGTATGTTGATGATCGTTGCGCCTTCTGGTGCAGGCAAGTCTTCCTTGGTGAACGCCTTGCTGAAAGATGATGCTGGATTAAAACTGTCTTTATCTACAACAACTCGTGCTCCAAGACCTGGTGAAGTTGATGGCAAAGATTATCGTTTTTTGACCAAAGAAGATTTTTTGCAAGAACGGGATGATGGTCATTTCCTAGAGTGGGCAGAAGTACATGGTCATTTTTACGGCACCTCAAGACCTTGGATTGAGTCGCAGATGAAGGCAGGAAGTGATGTCATGCTAGAAATTGATTGGCAGGGTGCTCAGCAGATTCGGAAATTAGTACCCTCAGCGCAATGGATTTTTATTTTTCCGCCATCTATCGAGGCTTTAGAGGAGCGCTTGCGTAAGCGAGGTCAAGATGATGAAGCCACCATTCAGCGCCGTTTAGCCGCCGCTCACCTCGAGTTACTGCATGCTCATGAGGCTGACTACATTGTTGTGAATGATTCTTTTGAGCAAGCATTATTGGATTTGAAGCATATTTTGGCCTCCAGCCGACTGCGTTCTGGACCCAGCATGGCCAGAAACCCAGCGCTTTTGAAGCGTCTCGGCGTCTAATCAGTTATCCTATAGGTATTGAAGCTAAATTAAGTGAGTTCAGGATGGCCCGTATTACTGTAGAAGATTGTCTTAAAACTATCCCAAATCGTTTTGAATTGGTTTTGGCTGCCACGTATCGTGCGCGTCAACTGGTTCAAGGTCACTCCCCACGTGTTGATTCCAGAGATAAGGCTACCGTTGTTGCATTGCGTGAGGTTGCTGCTGGCGTAACTGACCGTGACATGCTGACCAAAGTACCACTCTAATTTAGGGGTTCCGGTGTGGAGCTCCCTTTAGGAACTTTCAAAACATCGGGTAAAGCAGGAAGCATCTCGTCTAAAGATGCTTCGCTTGATTCAGATCAGGCGCAATTATTGGGCGAAAAACCCACAGAATCACAAAGCGGTAAAAAATCCATTATTGCGAGTCTTTTGGCGCAATCTAGTCGGCATTTATTTGGCCCGACCTCAGCCCCCAATCTTCCTTTAAAGCATCAGGTTGTTTCGATTGAAGGGCTTCTTTCCAAGCTTTCGTATCTAAAACCCGAAGAAGTCGCACAAGTTAAAAAAGCATTTCAGTTTTCTGATGCGGCGCACTTAGGTCAATATCGTCATAGTGGTGAACCTTATATTACGCATCCAGTTGCTGTTGCTGAGCTATGCGCTACCTGGCGCTTAGATGCTCCATCAATCATGGCCGCCTTATTACATGACGTGATTGAAGATACTGGCTGTACAAAATCAGATCTGGTAGAAAAGTTTGGCAATAAAGTGGCAGAGCTTGTAGAGGGGCTTACCAAACTAGATAAGTTAGAGTTTCAAAGTCATGCGGAAGCCCAGGCGGAAAGCTTTCGGAAGATGTTTATGGCGATGGCGCGTGATGTGCGCGTCATCTTAGTAAAGCTGGCAGATCGCACTCATAACATGCGTACCCTTGATGCTGTTCCCATGGAAAAGCGTCGGCGCGTTGCAGCCGAGACGATAGAGATCTACGCTCCTATTGCACATCGTCTTGGTTTAAATGTGATTTACCGAGACTTACAAGATCTCAGCTTCCGCTATTCCATGCCCATGCGTTTCCGGGTGATTGAGGGCGCAGTAAAGCGTGCGCGTGGCAACCGCAAGGAAATGGTTGAAAAGATTTTGCAAGCTTCACGCTTGGCTTTTGCTAAGGCCAATTTAGAAGTTGACTTACGTGGTCGTGAAAAAACGCTCTTTAGTATTTACAACAAGATGCGCTCTAAGCATTTGAGTTTTTCACAAGTATTAGATGTTTATGCTTTCAGGGTAACGGTACATACCATTGATGAATGCTACCGAGCGCTTGGTATTTTGCATTCTCTATACAAGCCGATGCCCGGTAAGTTTAAGGACTATATTGCTATCCCCAAATTAAATGGCTATCAATCTTTACACACAACTTTGTTAGGTCCTTCTGGTGTGCCTGTAGAGTTCCAGATTCGTACGGCAGATATGCATGCTGTAGCAGAGGCAGGCGTTGCCGCTCACTGGGCATATAAAGATGGTTCGCCTGACATGAGTGAGGTTCAGAATCGAGCCCATCAATGGCTCCAGTCTTTGATTGATATTCAAGATAGCAGCGGGGATTCACAAGAGTTTTTAGAGCACGTCAAAATTGACCTGTTTCCTGATGCTGTGTATGTCTTCACGCCGACAGGGCAGATCAGAGCTTTGCCAAGAGGCGCAACCGCTTTAGATTTTGCCTACTCTATTCATAGTGACCTTGGTAATACCTGTGTCGCTGTCAAGATCAATGGTTTACAACTGCCTTTACGAAGTGAGTTAAAAAATAGCGATATTGTTGAAGTAATTACTTCTGCAAACTCTCAGCCAAATCCGGGATGGTTGGCATTTGTGAGGACTGGTAAAGCACGTGCCTCCATTCGTCATTCGTTAAAAACAAAGCATTACTCCGAATCATTACAGCTAGGTGAACGCCTTTTGGCCAATGCATTGCGTCAACAAGGGGTTGATGCGGCTTTGCTCAGTCCAGAAATATGGGAAAAATTGATGCATTGGACGGGTGATAAGACCCGTGAAGAGGCTTGTGTCAATATCGCTTTAGGCAGACGCTCCCCTCAAGAATTAGCCATTCGCATCAAAATTTTGATTGATGATGAAGGAGGCTCTGAGCAGATGCGACTCGGTGCCGCTGATTGGGTTGCACCACACCAGGAAGTTAACCACCATCAACGTCAAGCAATTTTGGTTGATGGCCGCGAGGGTAACTCCATTCATTTTCAAACTTGTTGCCATCCTATTCCTGGCGACAATATTATTGGTTACCTAGGTAAAGGTGAGGGCTTACAAGTACATACCAATGATTGTCCAGTTGCTTTACGCATGCTTTCAAAAGATAGCGATAAATGGGTCGAGGTTGAGTGGGGTAAAGAGCTTAATCGTGAGTTTGAATTGGATTTGGCCATCGATACTCGTCAAGGGAAGGGTGTTCTGGCCCGAGTGGCAAGCAGTGTCACTGCCGCCGACTCTAACATCATGAATGTTTCCATGGAAGATCGCTACAAAGAAGATTCTGTGACCATTCGTTTTACGATCCAGGTCTATGATCGTCTGCATCTTTCCAAAGTGATGCGCAGTCTTCGTGCCAATCCTGATGTGATGCGAGTGACGCGCACGCGCGCGGTTTAATTTCGCCGTTTAGTTTTATAGGTATTCCACATTTAAAATTTCAATTTCAGCGGGGCCGCTGGGTGTTTGAATAAAGACGCAGTCACCGATCCTAGATTTGATGAGTGCTTTTGCAATGGGTGACACCCAGCTGACGTGACCTTTCTCTAAGTCAACCTCATCGACTCCGACAATGGTAATTACAGTTTCTTTGCCGGCCTCTGGACCTTCTAGGGTGGAGTAGGTAACAGTCGCCCCAAAGAACACCTGCTCTGAGTCATTTTCTCCCGATTTTCGGGCTGAATTATCTACAACTACCGCAAATTCGAGGCGTTTATTCAGAAACCGAATCCGTCTGTCTATCTCCCGCAGGCGCTTTTTACCGTAGATATAGTCCCCATTTTCAGACCGATCTCCATTGCTCGCAGCCCAGTGGACAACCTTGACAACCTCGGGTCTATCAAGGTTTAAGAGCTGTAAGAGCTCCGCTTTAATACGCTCATGACCTGCGGGTGTGATGTAGTTCTTCTCTTCCATGGCATAATTATGGCTGTTGCGGCTGTAGCTCAGCTGGATAGAGTACTTGGCTACGAACCAAGGGGTCGTGGGTTCAATTCCTGCCAGCCGCACCACCTGATACGAGGGCCTAGTTGAAAGACTAGGCCCTTTTCTTTTTTTGAGGTTTTATATATCTTTCATATAGATACCTTATAGTTCACCTATGAGCAATTCTGACGCTATTTCCACCGTTTCTGATGCCCCAGTGGCAGTTTGGTCTTCGGTCGACGCCAATACTGCCAAAGTGACGGTCGATGGTAATGTCAATGTCTACTCTCTTGGTGGTGTATGGACTCAGATTTATCACACTCAGGATCAATGGTTAAAGCAGGGAGATAGCAAAAGTAAATCCCTGATTTTCGATGCTAGCAAGGTGACATTTTTGGATGGGGCGGGCATTGCGTTCCTGATTGGCGTGAAAGAAATGCAAATTGCCTCTGGTGCCAAGTTCGAGCTGGTTGGTCTTGATGCACGCTATGAACCATTGCTTAATGAATTTAATCCAATCAGTAATTTATTTCCGGTTCCGGTACAAAAGCCCAAAAGAAGTTTTGTTGTTAGTACGGGAATGGCTTTTCAAAATCTCATTGATGATGCGGTCGGATTAATTTCTTTTACCGGGCATTTGGCCTCTGATTTGGTTTTTTCACTACGCAATCCGAAACAAGTTCGTTGGGGCGATTTTGTTAATGCGGCAGTAGAGGCTGGTATTGCAGCCTTGCCTATTGTTGGATTGGTATCCTTTTTGATTGGCGTTATTTTGTCTTTCCAAGCTGCTATTGGTATGGAGCAATTTGGCGCAGTTTCCTTTGTTGGTCCTCTTGCGGCGTTAGGTATTGTTCGAGAAATGGGTCCTTTAATTACTGCTATTTTGTTGGCGGGTCGTTCCTCTGCTGCCTTTGCTGCTGAGATTGGAACCATGACCGTTAATAGCGAGGTTGATGCATTGGTATCTGGTGGCTTGAGCCCAATTCGATTTTTGGTTGTGCCACGCGTATTGGCGGGTATTTTAGTTGCACCTATTTTGACCTTGTATGCAGATATCGTGAGTATTTTTTCTTCTATGTTGACGATGTTGATCTACGGCATTCCTTTTGTGAATTTTTACAATGGCATGCTGTCTGCTGTAGATATAGAAGATATTTGTTCTGGGCTTATTAAAGCAACACTCTTTGGCGTAGTTGTTTCTGCTGTTGGGTGTTTGCGTGGTATGCAAACAGGAAATGGAGCGGCAGCGGTAGGTATCTCAGCCACACGCGCAGTTGTCAGTAGTATTGTTTTAATCGTTTTGGTAGACGGCATTTTTGCCTTCATTTCCTATAAGACAGGCTTCTGATGGACACCCCGGCAAAATCTGAATACGCGATTGATGTCCAAAACCTCACGGTGGGTTATGGATCGAATGTTCTTATGCAGAACCTGAATTTCACTGTAAATTATGGTGAAATTTTTGTGATCCTTGGTGGATCAGGATGTGGTAAATCGAGCTTATTAAAAAATTTATTTGGCCTGTATCAGCCCTTATCAGGCGATGTGTTGATTGAGGGGCAAAACATCACGACTGCACTTGGTGCTGAGCGTCAAAAAATCATGACGAGCTTTGGAGTAATGTATCAGCAGGGTGCTCTATTTGGCTCTATGAATTTGCTGGATAACGTGACATTGTTTATGCAGGAATACACGCAGTTGACTCAGCCCCAAATGGATTTGCTGGCGCGTTGCAAGCTCGACCTAGTTGGACTCCTGCCATATGAATCTTACATGCCTAGTGAGATTAGTGGTGGCATGCAAAAGCGGGCAGCGATTGCTAGAGCAATGGCTTTGGATCCAAAGATACTATTTCTAGATGAGCCATCTGCGGGCTTGGATCCCATTACGTCTGCTGACCTAGATAGCACTATTTTGGATTTATCAAAGAACTTAGGCATTACCTTCGTAATTGTTTCGCATGAGCTGGCTAGTATTTATGCTATCGCTGACAAAGTCATTATGTTGGATAAGGGCGCTAAAGGCATCATCGCTGAGGGCGACCCAAAAGTTCTCCGTGATACCAGCAAAGATCCAAGGGTTCATCAATTCTTTAATCGCATTATGAGCAAGGACGCAGCATGAGTAATAACTCAAATCCCAATTATTTCCGCTTAGGTGTATTTGTGCTTGCAGCAATTGGTGTGCTGATTGCTGTGATTCTCATATTTGGCGGTGGAAAAATTTTCCAAAAATCTTTCACTGTTGAAACATACATCAAGCAATCTGTTACTGGATTGGATACGGGTGCTGCCGTACGATTTCGTGGGGTAAAGATTGGTCAAGTAAGCTCCATTGGATTATCTGGAGACCTATATGAAAAGGATTTACCATTTCATGATCGGCGCCAATATGTAGTTGTCAGAATGCAGATCTTTGGCGAGAAAGTAACTTCAGACCAAATCGATGAATTTGTAAAGAATCACTTGCGCGCTCGCGTGAAATCCATGGGTATTACGGGTGTCAATTACATCGAATTTGATTTTGTGTCTAATACTTCGGATACACAAGTGCTGCCTTATTCCTGGAAGCCCGATTACCCCGTCATACCTTCGATGCCCAATCAAGCTGATGAAATTATCTCTGGGATTCAAAAACTCATCAGTGCTCTCAATGAAATGAATATCGATGGCACTCAGAAGAAGTTAGATTCTTTGCTGAATAATTTGAATGTCGTCATGGCCGGGGATGGCAAAGGAAATGAGGGATTCGTTGATTCAGTGAAGCAGTTAAACATTATTCTGACTCGTATAAATAAAGTTACGGATCAAAATGAGTTAAATGTTTTAATGCGAGAGCTCGTTGGTACTATCGTTTCTCTGCGTCAAACTATTTCGAGTATCCAAGGTGATACTCACTACACCATTGAGAACTTAAAACAGACTAGCGAACAGCTCAATGAGCTAAGTCGTATTGCGAGTCAGTCACCATCCAGCCTCATTTGGGGTGAACCACCAGCGAAAATCACTCTTCCGATGAATGGCACCCAAGTGCAGTCAGGAGCAAATAAATGATTAAATTTTTACTTTTATGCGTTACTGCTGTGGTGTTGACAGCTTGCTCTTTACCAACCCGCGCCCCTGTTACTCCTACAAGTTGGGTCGTAATGCCTGAGCGGACAGGTGCACCTCTAAAACCTCGAACTGATTTTTGGCTAAAAGTTGCCGCAGTGAATGTAGCGCCACCATTTGATACCAAATCTTTGGTCTATCGATTGGGTGATGCGCGATATGAAAAAGATTTTTATAACGTATATGCCAGCATTCCCTCAGAGATGATTGGAAATGCTGAACGCCAATGGGTAAATAAATCGAATATATTCGCTGCTGCAGTTGGAGATAGCAACACGCTATTTTCTTATTACAGTCTGCAAGCAACGGTAAACGAATTTTATGGTGACTATCGAACTCGGCCGGAAGCGGTTGTGAGTGTGGAGTTCTTCCTATCTGTTGAGTATGGGGGCAAGAAGGGCAATCCCTTGATTGGTGCAAATCGTTACACAAAGCGCATCCCCCTCAAAGACAATACTCCTGAGGCTCTGATATTGGGTCAGCAAGAAGCGCTTACTGAAATCTTTAAGGAATATGAAACACAACTTTATCAATACGCCGGTAAATTACCTAAACCATTGGGGCAGTAACTCTATGAAATTGTTTTTGTTTCGAGGCGCCGTACAAAGGATTGCTATTGCGGTCACCTCTGTATTGTTAGGGCTCATTTGTTCGGCAAATGCTCACGCTCAAAGCTTTCCAGCAAAACCTATTCGCTTGATCGTGCCATTTGCGCCAGGTGGCAGCACAGATATCATTGCTCGGGCGGTTGGGGACGCGCTGGGACGTCAATTAGGCCAACCCGTAATTGTTGAAAATAAAGCGGGTGGCGGTGGCTCTATAGGCGCTCTAGAGGTTATGCGAGCACCCAAGGATGGTTATACCATTGGCATGGCTACTGTATCTACAACAGCTGCCAACCCGGCAATCAATCCAAAAATTGGATATGACCCAGTCACTGACTTCACGCCGATTAGTAATATTGCAGCCACACCCAACATCATTGCTGTAAATCCATCCTTTCCAGCTAAGGACTTCAAAACCTTTATGCAGGTCTTGAAAGAAAACCCAGGTAAATATTCTTATTCAAGCTCGGGAACTGGCGGCATTGGTCATCTCCAAACTGAGCTATTTAAGAGTCTTACTGGAGTATTCATAGTTCATATTCCCTATCGTGGAGCAGGGCCCGCTTTGGCAGATACTGTCGGCGGTCAAGTTTCTATGATCTTTGATAATTTGCCTTCATCATTGCCTTTTATTAAGGACGGCAAGTTGGTGCCGATAGTTGTGGCGGCGCCAAAGCGTTTGGCTCAATTGCCCAATGTCCCAACCTTTGCTGAAGTGGGTCTTGCTCCAGTAAATCGTATGGCGTATTACGGCTTATTGGGACCTGCAGGTATGCCAAAAGAGGTGGTGGAAAAATACAATGTCGCGCTACAAAAAGTGGTCACTGATCCCGCTGTTAAGAAAAGAATTGAGGATACTGGTTCAATCATTAATGTGAATGGTTCAGAAGCGTTTGCTAAAGAAATCAAAGCTGAGTACACCGTTTATAAGGAAGTGGTTGCCAAACAAAAATTGCAGTTGGATTAAAAATAAAAAATAAGTTGTTGGAGATATCATGGATTTAGGATTGCAAGGAAAGGTTGCCTTGGTTTTAGCCTCCAGCCGGGGTTTAGGGCAGGCAATGGCAGTCTCTTTGGCGCGCGAAGGTGTCAAGGTTGCCGTAACTGGTCGCAATGAAGAAGGTCTGCAGCAATCACTCAAGTTGATTGAGGCTGCTGGTGGTCAAGCAATAGCGCTTAATTGGGATTTGTCTGACCTTAGTGTGATTGATGCATTGGTCACCAAAGTAGAAAAAGAGCTCGGACCCATCGATATATTGATTAACAATACTGGCGGACCACCGCCTACGCCTGCAGCTGGTCAAGATCCATCTCTCTGGCAAAAGAGCTTTAACGACATGGTGCTCTCATTGATCGCCATTACTGATCGCGTATTACCAGGAATGCGGCAACGAAAATGGGGTCGCATCATTACTAGCACTACCTCTGGCGCTATTGCCCCCATCAAAAACTTAGCAATCTCTAATACCTTACGTTCGGCACTGTTGGCGTGGTCAAAGACACTTGCTGCGGAAGTGGCCGCAGAGGGTATCACTGTCAACGTAATCATGCCCGGAAGAGTCGCTACTGATCGCCTACGGCAGCTTGATGAAGCTCGAGCTAAACGTGAGGGCAGTTCTTATGAAGATGTTGTAAAGGCAAGTTTGAGGCAAATACCGATGGGTCGCTATGGCGATCCTCGGGAGTACGGTGACACTGCTGCATTTTTAGCAAGTCAAAATGCTTCTTTCATTACCGGCTCGGTCATCCGAGTTGATGGCGGACAAATTCAGGCAATTTGATTCAAAACATCCTTCGTTTCTTTGGATTTATTAGGCGAGATTTACGCTCGAGTGAGCTTGCTTGGCTATTTGTTGCGCTAACCCTCTCCATTGCAGCACTTTCTAGCGTCAGTTTTTTAGCGGATCGAATGCAGCGGGCTTTTGCATTTGATGCTCGTCAACTTCTAGCATCTGATTTATTGATTGTTTCAGATCAACCTTTACCAACTCGCTTTTTAGACGAGGCAAAAAGCAATCATTTGCAAATTGCCCAAACAATAGTTTTTCCAAGTATGGCTACCGTTGGATCGCAAAGCAAATTAGCATCCCTCAAAGCGGTGAGCGCTGATTATCCTTTGCGTGGAGCATTGCGCGTTAAGTCAAATTTACAGGGCAAAACTTTTTCTTCTGGTCCTCAGCCAGGTTTAGTTTGGCTTGATCCGGCCATGATGGCTAGTCTGCATGCCAAAGAAGGCGATGAGATCAAGCTTGGCCAAAAAATATTGGTAATTGGTGGGGTTCTGGAACAAGAACTTGATCGTGGAGCGGGGTTCATGAATTTTGCTCCGCGGGTCATGATGTCCCTGTCTGATTTGGAGGCAACTGGATTAATAGGTCTAGGAAGTAGGGTGACTTATCGAATGCTCTTATCAGGTTCCGATGAGCAAATCCAGTCTTATGAAAAGTGGGCCAGTCAATTTATTGAAGTGGAGTCGCTTAAGGGGGTGCGCATTGAAACCTTAGAGAATGCTCAACCTATGATGCGCAAAACATTGGAGCGAGCAGATCGATTTCTCTCCTTGATTGCATTATTAACGGCGATGGTAGCGGCAGTCGCTATTGCATTATCAGCGCACCGCTATACCCGCAAGCAAGCAGATGCTTGCGCTGTCCTTAAATGCTTGGGTGCTAGTTCGGCGACCATCTTAAAAAGGGAGGGATGGGTTCTTCTAGCTTTAGGGCTAATAGCGGCTCTTTTTGGTGCCATATTGGGCTACCTAGGGCAGCATATTTTGACTCTTCTATTAGGTAATCTAGTGATGTCGGAATTACCGCAGGTTTCTCTCTGGCCTGTTCTATGGAGTGTGCTCGTATCTTTGTGCTTGCTCTTTGGGTTTGCTGGACCCACTATTTTTAAATTAATCAAAGTTTCTCCAGTCCGGCTAATCAGAAAAGAATTCGATGGAATTAATGTCTCTACTGTTTGGACTGCCATCTGTGGACTGATTACCGCAGTCATATTGATCATGATCGCAGCACGCGATTGGAAATTGGCTTTATGGACTAGCCTCAGTTTTACTGGAGCGATAGTTATTTTTGCTTCAGCATCGTGGGCCCTGTTAAAAATCCTCTGCGGTATTCGTACTAAGAGATTTGCACTCAGTTTTGTATTGCTTTCACAGGGGAGAAGGGTAGGCTTAGCCATTATTCAAATTACTGCGCTTGGTATTGCTTTAATGTCGTTGCTTTTGATTCTTTTATTACGTGCGGATTTCTTAAGCGCCTGGCAAGGCAATATACCAAGTGATGCACCCAATCGTTTCATGATTAATGTTCAAGGTGATCAAAAGCAGAGTCTTACTCAAACCTTGATCAACTCTGGCATATCAGCCCCACAGTTTTCTCCCATGGTGCGTGGACGTTTAATTGAAATCAATGGGAATGAAGTTTCTCTTAATAATTATTCTGAAGAGAATGCGCGGCGCTTGGTTGATCGAGAATTTAACCTGTCGTACACAGATCAATTGCCTGAGGGTAATCAAATTCTGTCTGGCAAATGGATTCAGGGTGATGCGCCCCAAATCTCAATGGAATCAGGAATAGCTAAAACCCTAAAATTAAAGATGGGTGATCAGTTGACGTTTGAAGTCGCTGGAGAAAGAATCACAGCTCCTATCACTTCGTTACGAAAGCTGGATTGGGGCTCTATGCGCGTTAACTTTTTCGTGATCATGCCGCCTGCCCAATTAAGCTCAATGCCACAGTCTTGGATTACTTCATACTTTCAGCCACCAACTAAGGATGCATTGGATTTTCAAATAAACCAAATCTTTCCTAATATTACGATTGTGGATGTTTCAGCGTCATTGCAACAAGTTCAGGGTGTTCTCAATAAACTCTCATCAGCATTAGGACTGCTTTTGGCGTTTACGATTGCCGCTGCAATTTTGGTTTTGATGTCAGCGCTAGCTGCCACTCAGGAAGAGCGCACAAGAAATGCCGCTCTGCTAAAAGCGTTGGGGGCTTCACAGCAGACGCTAGCAAATATTGCTAATCTCGAGTTATTTATGATTGGTGCCATGACAGGGTTATTGGCTGGTTTGGCGTCTGGTCTTGCAGCTTGGGCTCTGGGTAGATACGTAATGGAAATTCAATTCAATGCCTTTAGTGAGGCGGTAATGATGGGTATCTCTTTTGGGGTTATTGCTTGCCTTGCATCTGGCTATCGTTTTCAGAGACGCATTCAAAATGCTACTGCAATTGAATGTTTGCGAGATGCTTAGGGGCTTAAGAAAGAGTCACTAGATTTTTTGGTAACTCAACTAAACGAGTGCCTGCTAATCGATCAGGAAGGCTTTGGCGATGAAGCTTGTTCTGACGATCTAGATAAATACTTAATGGCCAAATAAATAGCGCTACTGTAAAGAGCATTTCAATAATCTGCCACTTCTCTAAATGAAAAGCCCATTGCAAAAAAACGCAGGGAATAAGCCAGAGAGATCCAAAAACATAACGCCAAAAAGCTTGCCTTTTAGATGGTTGATACCCGTTGCGGCCGATCATTCGCACGCGCCATGTTTGCATAGCGAGAGTTTGACCAGACTTAGTCCAGTACCAGACAAAATAAATTCCTAATACAGCATATAGATAAATAAAAGTAAGCCAACTAGGCAAGGCAACACCAAATAAGATACCGAGTAGTAAGTTGGGAACCAAAAAAGTTAAGGCAATAACGCCTAGCAAAACTAACTGTTCATATAGGCAGCATGACACTCGCCGCCAAAATTGAGGCGAAGGTAATGCATTGAGCTCGGCAGGAGTCATAAACTAAAAACTTATTGCGCTTCAGTGCTTGTTGAAGCGGGTGGCGTAACTTCAGCGGGGACAGCCCTGGGTCTTGGTGCCGGTGGTGTAGGGGTGGTTTCTTGTTTAATGGTATGTTGCTGAAGAGTTGGTGCGTTAATCGCATTCGGTTTTTTCTTAAGCTCCATCTCAGCTAATTTTTTCTTTTGTTCATCGCTAAGCTTTTGATAGGCACTCCAAGCTTCTACTTTTTTCTCTGCAGGAAACTTGAGACTGCTTAGATAATTTTCTCGAGCAATGCGACGATCTTTTTGCGAAAGATTAGACCAGCTAGTCATGCGAGACTGCAATCTTTCTTGATCTTGCGCACTCATCTTGGGGTAGATATTGGCAACTTGAATCCATTTTTTACGACTATCAGGCAGCATGTAATCCCAGTCACTTTCAAGGGGTGCCAGAATTTTTTGTTGTGCAGGCTTAAGACTTTCCCATGTGCCGTCAGGTTTTCTTTCGGGGATGGCTGTGGATTTACTGTGAACGGGGGTGGGCGCCGACTGGGAAAATGCGGGCGATAAATAAAATGCTAAGCAAGATGCTGTCAGCGTAAGGCTGACAGCTATGTGCGTTCTAAATGTTCGCGGCATCAAACGAACTTTGTTTAGTTGCTTTGTACGGGATCAGATGGGCTATCAGATTCGGAGAGAGGGCCGTTTTTAAGAAAAGCCATAAATCCATTATCTGCATAGGCGTCAGGAGGCACATCATCAGAAAGCAATGCGGCATCCACTTCTGCAATATCGTTAATTCTTGAATTATCTTGCCACTGAGCAATTCCAATAAGACCAAAAATGAGGACGAGGAGGGGGGCAATCCAGCCCACGGTATCCCATATTCCATTTGAACCAGAAGTCCAGTTACGAGCCGAACCTGCAAATACCTGTTGCTGAAGACGTACTTTTTCAGGCTTTCTTGCAGCAATTGCTTTCATGCGTGCCGCATAAAGACGATCTTTAATATGCTGAGGAATGTGCTGGGTACTTTGACGAAGTAGGGCAGCACTAGCCTGACCAAATTGGTCTACTTGGGTCTCGGTAAATTGGTCATTAACGTGTTTCACAGCGTAATTCCTTTTAATTTCAATGCTTTAGCTAATGTTTGGGTGGCCCTAGAACAATGGGTTTTGACGCTACCTTCACTACAACTCATCGCCTGGGCCGTCTCAGTAATACTTAGCTCATCCCAATAACGCATGAGGAAGGCTTCTCGTTGACGCACAGGTAATTTAGATATTTCTGACTCCAAAGCCTGTAAAAGCTGACTTTTTTCAAGTTTTTGAGCCCCATCTTGGTGTTCTTCGCTGTCCTCTGGGGCTGAAAGTGACTCCAAAGGATCAAAATCATCGCCTTCTTCACCCTTTTTGCCCATGCTTGAGAACAAGGTAACCCAGGTATTTCGAACTTTTTGCCTTCTAAACCAGTCATGAATGCGATTTTGCAAAATCCGTGTGAATACCAAGGGGAGCTCTGCAGCTGGTCTATCGCCATATTTTTCGGTCAATTTAATCATGGCATCTTGAACAATATCCAATGCGGCATCATCGTCACGCACGGCATATACGGCCTGCTTAAACGCACGCTGCTCGACGCTACTCAGAAAGTCAGATAGTTCTTGGGCTGATGCCATGCAATGGATTAGACCTGAATCGGTAAGAATTGAGCCATTTTAGGGGATTGCTATAGAATATAGGGCTTACTACCTAGAATCTCATTCAAGAAGTGGTTTTTTCCGGTAGCAGCGCCGTTCGAACTCAGGCCAAAAGCAGGAGATAGAGCAGACCAAACAATTTTTTGCCGAAAATTGCAAAGGACGAAAGAAAATGAATACAAGCAGCGCCGAATTTTTAGCTTCCAAAGCTACTAAAGACTCAGCAAATACAAATAATGAAATTGCGCCCCCAGAAATGATTGGCGCAGAAATGCTCGTGCATGCTTTGCACAAAGAGGGTGTTGAATATGTTTGGGGTTACCCAGGCGGATCTGTCCTCTTTATCTATGACGAAATTTTTAAGCAAGACAAGTTTGAGCACATCTTGGTTCGTCACGAACAAGCAGCAGTTCACGCGGCTGATGGCTATGCGCGCGCAACCGGAAAGGTTGGTGTTGCGTTAGTGACATCTGGCCCGGGCGTAACGAATGCCGTTACAGGTATTGCTACCGCCTACACCGATTCCATTCCAATGGTCATCATCAGTGGAAATGTGCCTACACACGCAATTGGTGAGGACGCATTCCAAGAGGCTGACACAGTTGGCATTACCCGTCCAGTTGTAAAGCATAACTTTCTCGTGAAGGATGTTAAAGATCTTCCTTTGGTATTGAAAAAGGCTTTTCATATTGCTCAGACTGGTCGTCCTGGACCTGTGTTGATTGATATTCCGAAGGACGTTTCAGCAGCTAAAGGGCCTTTTGTATATCCAGAGAGCCTGGAGATGCGTTCATACAACCCTGTATTAAAGGGGCATAGCGGTCAGATTCGTAAGGCAGTTGCTTTGCTGCAAGAGGCAGAGCGTCCCTACATCTATACAGGAGGTGGCGTTATTCTGGCTGATGCAGCTCCTGAATTAAAAGAGTTTGCTGACTTGCTTGGCTACCCAGTTACAAACACCTTAATGGGTTTGGGTGGTTTTCCAGGAACAAGTCCACAGTTTGTAGGCATGCTTGGCATGCACGGAACTTATGAGGCCAATATGGCAATGCAACACAGTGATGTGTTGATTGCTATTGGCGCACGTTTCGATGACCGAGTAATTGGTAATACATCTCACTTTGCTAGTCACCCACGCAAGATCATTCATATTGATATTGATCCTTCCGTGATTTCTAAACGTGTAAAAGTGGATGTTCCTATCGTTGGTAATCTTAAAGAAGTTTTGGTTGAGATGACTGCTCAACTCAAGGCGGCTGGTCCACGCAAGAATGGTGACAAAGTTGCCGCATGGTGGGATCAGATTAACGAGTGGCGCAAAAAAGATTGCTTGAAATATGACGAAGCTTCACAAATTGTGAAGCCACAATATGTTGTCCAAAAACTGTGGGAGCTAACTGGTGGTGATGCTTTCATTTGTTCTGACGTTGGTCAGCATCAAATGTGGGCCGCCCAGTTCTACAAGTTTGATAAGCCACGTCGTTGGATTAACTCTGGTGGTCTTGGCACAATGGGTGTAGGTTTACCGTATGCCATGGGCATTAAGAAAGCATTTCCTGAGCAGGATGTTTTCACTATTACAGGTGAAGGCTCTATTCAGATGTGCATTCAAGAGCTTTCTACTTGCAAACAGTACGACACCCCAGTGAAGATTGTGTCATTGAATAATCGTTACTTGGGAATGGTTCGTCAATGGCAAGAACTTACCTACAACAAACGCTATTCCAGCTCATATATGGATTCTTTGCCTGACTTCGTAAAGTTGGCAGAAGCTTATGGCCATGTTGGTATGCGCATTGAAAAGAAATCCGATGTTGAGGGCGCTCTTAAAGAAGCTATTCGCTTAAAAGATCGCACAGTCTTTATGGATTTCCAAACCGACCCAGAAGAAAACGTTTGGCCTATGGTTCAAGCGGGTAAGGGTATTACTGAAATGCTTTTGGGTAGCGAGGATCTTTAATGCGTCATATTATTTCTGTACTGATTGAGAACGAGCCGGGTGCATTGTCTCGTGTTGTTGGGCTTTTCTCAGCTCGTGGTTACAACATCGATACCCTTAGCGTTGCTCCTACTGAAGATCCTTCCTTGTCTCGTATGACAATCGTCACTTTTGGTTCTGATGATGTTATTGAGCAAATCACAAAACACTTGAACCGCTTGGTTGAAGTTGTAAAGGTCTTTGATTTGAGCGAAGGCCCTCACATTGAACGTGAATTGATGATGATTAAGGTTCGTGCTGTAGGCAAGGAGCGTGAAGAGCTTAAGCGCACAACTGATATCTTTCGCGGTCGCATTATCGACGTGACTGATAAGAGTTACACCATTGAGTTAACAGGTGATGGTGCCAAGTTGGATGCCTTTATTGAATCGATTGATCGTGCATCGATTTTAGAAACCGTCCGCTCGGGTGGCTCTGGAATTGGTCGGGGCGAACGCATTCTCAAGGTTTAATATTTTTTTAACAAATTACTGCATTACTTACATTTTCAATACAAGGAAAGAGCATGAAAGTTTTTTACGATAAAGACGCTGATTTGTCCCTCATTAAGGGCAAGAAAGTCACCATTATTGGTTATGGTTCACAAGGTCACGCACACGCATTGAATCTCAAAGACTCTGGCGTAAACGTTACTGTTGGTTTGCGTAAAGACGGCGCTTCCTGGAACAAAGCGGCAAATGCTGGTTTGACAGTTAAAGAAGTTGGCGAGGCTGTTAAAGATGCCGACGTAGTGATGATGTTGTTGCCTGATGAACAAATCGCTGATGTTTACAACAAAGAAGTGCATGGCAATATCAAACAGGGTGCAGCTTTAGCATTTGCTCACGGCTTTAACGTTCACTATGGTCAAGTTCAACCACGCGCTGACTTAGATGTGATCATGATCGCTCCAAAGGCGCCTGGCCATACAGTACGCGGTACTTACGCTCAAGGTGGCGGTGTTCCTCATTTGATCGCTGTTTACCAAGATAAATCTGGTTCAGCGCGCGATGTTGCTTTGTCGTACGCAACAGCAAATGGTGGCGGTCGTGCCGGAATTATCGAAACCAACTTCCGTGAAGAAACAGAAACTGACTTATTCGGTGAGCAGGCTGTTCTTTGTGGCGGCGCAGTTGAATTAATTAAGGCTGGTTTTGAGACTTTGGTTGAAGCTGGTTATGCCCCTGAGATGGCTTATTTTGAGTGCTTGCATGAGCTCAAGTTGATTGTTGACTTGATCTATGAAGGTGGTATCGCAAACATGAACTACTCAATCTCTAATAATGCTGAGTATGGTGAGTATGTAACAGGCCCACGTGTTGTTACAGAAGATACCAAGAATGCAATGCGTCAGTGCTTGAAAGATATTCAGACTGGTGAGTATGCAAAGAGCTTCATCCTTGAAAACAAGGCAGGCGCTCCAACATTGATCTCACGTCGTCGTTTGAATGCAGAACATGACATCGAAGTAGTTGGTGCTAAGTTGCGCGCCATGATGCCTTGGATTGCTAAGAACAAATTAGTTGATCAAACTAAGAACTAAGCATCAATTTCATAGAAGTTCAATAAAAGGCTCAGAACAAAGATGATGTATCCACACCCCATTATTGCGAAAGAAGGTTGGCCATATTTAGCTTTGGTGGGGGTGGTGACTCTGCTTGTTCACTATTTAGGTGGCATTGCATGGTCTTGGCCCCTTTGGATTGTCTTTATTTTTGTTATGCAGTTTTTCCGTGACCCGCAGCGTATTCCCGCTTTAGGTCGCGATCTAGTTTTATCTCCTGCCGATGGTCGAATTGTGGTGGTAGAGGTAGCAAACGACCCATATGCGGGTCGTGAGGCACTTAAAATTAGCGTGTTCATGAACGTATTTAATGTTCATTCCAACCGTAGTGCTGTGAATGGCTTGGTTAAGGAAATTCAGTACTTCCCTGGTAAATTTGTAAATGCAGATTTGGATAAGGCATCTACAGAAAATGAGCGTAATGCTGTGGTTATTGATGCTAATGGACAACTTGTTACCCTAGTTCAAGTTGCAGGCCTGATTGCGCGTCGTATCCTTTGTTATATCCATGTGGGTGATCGCCTCAAGGCAGGCGAAAGATATGGCTTTATTCGTTTTGGGTCGAGAGTCGATGTTTATTTACCACTAACTGCTGAGCCTTTGGTGAGCGTTGGTGATAAAGTATTTGCAACAAATACTGCCTTGGCACGTTTGCCAGGTTTAGATTGATTCAAACAATTTTTCATTGGAATAATCTTTGACTACATTTCGTCGTCGTGGGCGCATTGATCGCAGTCGACTTGCGCAAATTCGTAAGCCTACAACTGATGCTCAGTGGGTCGAAGAACTGGGTGATGGAGTTGATTATGAAGTAGAGGAGTTGCATCCGCAAAAGCCTCGCTTACGCAGCAAGGGCATCTATCTGCTGCCTAATGCATTTACTACTGCAGCATTGTTTTGTGGCTTCTACGCGATTGTGAATGCCATGAACCATCAGTTTGAAGTGGCTGCTATTGCGATATTTGCTTCTATGGTGCTCGATGGCATGGATGGTCGTGTAGCGCGTATGACCAACACTCAGAGCGCATTTGGAGAGCAGTATGATTCGCTAGCGGACATGGTCTCATTTGGAGTTGCGCCTGCACTTGTAGCCTACGAGTGGGCCTTAAAAGATTTAGGTAAGTGGGGTTGGTTAGCTGCATTTACCTACTGTGCTGGAGCTGCACTTCGTTTGGCGCGTTTTAATGTCAACACAGGCGTAGTTGATAAGAAGTTTTTTCAGGGTCTGCCTAGTCCAGCTGCCGGAGCCTTAATGGCTGGTTTTATATGGCTAGCAGACGACAATAAGTTGCCTGTTCGTGATACCGCTATTCCTTGGATCACCTTTTTTATTGCGGTTTATGCAGGCCTAACAATGGTGTCTAATGCCCGTTTTTATAGTGGCAAAGCCTTGGATGTGCGTTATCGAGTGCCATTTGGGGTGATGGTTTTGATGATCCTTACTTTTGTTTTGATCTCCTCGAACCCGCCTTTAACTCTATTCGGCGTATTTGTGGTGTATTCAATTTCCGGCTACGTAATTTGGGCTTGGGAAAAATTTAATGGCAAACGATTTAGCTAATCTGCCATTTTTGGGGTATATTTAATCCATGTCGATCAATTTTGTCTCTTTAACTAGCCTTCTTCTGCTAGCACTAAGCCTAAAGCTTGGGGCGGGTAAGGCCTGAGTTAATGAGATAAAAATTCATTAGCCACCATATACCAGCCCCAGCTTTTAAGCTGGGGTTTTTGTTTTATAAGATTTTTGTAGATATAAGTTCAGCAGTATTTAAAACCGGAGAGTAGCAATGAGTGACAAAGTAATCATTTTTGATACCACCTTACGTGATGGCGAACAATCGCCTGGCGCATCGATGACAAAGGACGAAAAAGTTCGTATTGCTCGTCAACTGGAGCGTCTCAAAGTGGATGTTATCGAGGCTGGTTTTGCTGCTAGCTCTGAAGGAGATTTTCAGGCGATTTCAGCGGTTGCTGCAGCCGTTAAAGATTCAACGGTTTGCTCATTAGCTCGAGCAAATGATAAAGACATCACGCGTGCTGCCGATGCATTGCAAGCAGCTAATGCAAAACGTATTCATGCTTTTTTGGCAACGAGCCCTTTGCATATGGCAGTGAAATTGCGTATGTCTCCTGAAGAAGTATTGGAGCAGGCTAAACGTTCCATTCGTTTTGCGCGCAACTTAGCGTCTGATATTGAGTTTTCTGCGGAAGATGGTTATCGCTCAGAAATGGATTTCTTGTGCAGGGTTGTTGAAGCAGTTATTAATGAAGGCGCCTCCACTATTAATATTCCAGACACCGTTGGTTATGCGACTCCAGAGTTGTATGGCGAGTTCATTAAAACTTTGCGTACCAGAGTTCCTAATTCAGACAAGGCTATTTGGTCCGTTCATTGTCACAATGACCTCGGCATGGCAGTTGCAAATTCTTTGGCGGGGGTAAAAATTGGTGGTGCTCGTCAAATTGAATGCACGATCAATGGCTTGGGTGAGCGTGCAGGAAATACTGCATTAGAAGAAATTGTGATGTCTTTGCGTACCCGCAAGGATTATTTTGATATGGTGTGCGGTATTGATGCTACCCAAATTGTTCCAGCATCGAAATTGGTATCGCAAATTACAGGTTTTGTGGTGCAACCCAATAAGGCAGTAGTTGGTGCTAATGCATTTGCGCACACATCAGGCATTCATCAGGATGGCATCTTAAAAAATCGTGACACCTACGAAATCATGCGAGCTGAAGATGTTGGTTGGTCCGCAAACAAAATCGTATTGGGTAAATTATCTGGTCGCAATGCTTTCAAGCAGCGCTTGCAAGAATTGGGCATTACCGTAGAGGCGGAAGCTGATTTAAATGAAGCATTCGCGCGCTTTAAAGCTTTAGCTGATCAAAAAGCAGAGATTTTCGATGAAGATATTATTGCCATCATGTCTGATTCTGCTGCTGCTGAGGATGGTGAGCACTATAAATTTATCTCATTAAGCCAACATTCAGAAACCGGAGAGCGCCCGAAATCCCGCATTACTTTCCGAATGGGTGATAAAGAGATTAGCTCAGAGGCTGAGGGCAATGGTCCGGTTGATGCAAGCTTGAATGCCATAGAAGAAATCGCGAAGAGTGGGGCAGAGCAGTTGTTGTACTCCGTCAATGCGATTACCTCGGGCACCCAATCTCAAGGTGAGGTCACTGTGCGTTTGGCAAAAGGCGGTCGAATTGTGAATGGAGTGGGTACCGATCCTGACATTATTGCCGCATCTGCAAAGGCATATTTGTCAGCATTAAACAAATTGCATGACCCTAGTCAGGTCAAGCTGAATGCTCAGATGACTCCCTAATTCTGGGAGTCTTGGCTGAAGACTTTATTTATTTAAATCAGTGTTTTTGTAGTACTTAGTGCCTTTGCCGGTGATTTCAGCGGCAAGGCCTGAGTCGGTGAGTTGATACATCAGCACCCCTGGCGCTACTACTGTAGCGTCCTGATATGCGCCACCATCTTTTTCATATTTTGCAGCTGCGGTTACCTGGCCACCAAAAGTCCAGCCTGAATTAATAAAGTCGTTCATGGCTGCTGTGGTTTCAAAGATGAAGATATTTTGAAAGGATTTGATGCCCAATCCAAGTCCAGCTTGAACTTCAGCCATATTCATAAAAATGGGTTTCTTATTGGCTTTATCAATTACTACACCACTTCCAGTACCGCCCCCAGCAATCAAAATTTTCATGCCAAAGTTGCTAAAGGTTGCATACCCTACGGATTTCTCAATGAGTTCTTTTGCTTTAGGTTGCGCTTGGTAAAGTTGCATCAGAATTAACTCATTCTTATTTAAGATTTCCTGACGTTGATCAGCCACACTTTTATTTCCCCCAAAAAGGGAGTCAAACTGAGCATGAGCTGGTTGCAACAGGCATGAGCCAAGGGCAAATAAGACGGCGATGCAGCGATAAAAATGGGTCATTTTTTCTAAATAATTGTTTTTAAAGGAAATATTTCAGTTATTTGGTGCTTTTTGAATAATACAGGATAGCCGAGCAATGCTGAATCTTCCCTGCATTCCTACAGGCTCTGCTACAATGCGGGGGCTTTGATTTTTAAAGCTTTTTTGTTTTTTTGTTAATCGCACGACACAAATTGGGTGAAAGCTCAGGTGTTCGCAAGTTAGGAGTATTAAAAATGGCAGTTGCTGATATTAAAACGGCGGAAATCGTCAAAGAAAACGCGCGCAGCGCAAACGATACGGGCAGCCCTGAAGTTCAGGTTTCTTTGCTCACAGCACGTATCAATGAATTAACCCCCCATTTCAAGGCTAACGCTAAAGATCATCACAGCCGTCGTGGCTTGTTGAAGATGGTTTCACGTCGCCGCCGTCTTTTGGATTACCTCAAAGGCAAAGATTTGGACCGCTATCGCGCATTGATCGAGAAATTAGGTCTCCGTAAGTAATTCTTATCGGTATGCAATGCCATCTATCTTAGGGTTGTTTCTTAACGGATTCAGTCTTAAGCAGATGGCATGTTTTTTGGGCGCTTCAAGATCATTTGTGTAGGGGATTGTGTCATTCCAATGAGTTTCTGAAATTTACTTCAGAGTCTCCCTGGAATGGCATCCCTTGTGATCCTAAATCGCTCCAGTGTTGTCGTGACACTGTTTTATCCCACGACAAGCGCAATGCTCATGTGAGCTTTGTGTGAACAATTTGGAGAAGATCAGAATGACTATGTTTAAAAAGGCAGTAAAAAGTTTTCAATGGGGCAACCATCAAGTAACCATGGAAACAGGCGAGATCGCTCGCCAAGCAGGCGGTGCTGTAATTGTTAACGTAGATGACACCGTTGTAATGGGCACTGTGGTTGCGTCTAAATCTGCAAAGCCAGGCCAAGACTTTTTCCCATTAACTGTTGATTATTTAGAGAAGACATACGCAGCAGGCAAGATTCCTGGTGGTTTCTTCCGTCGTGAAGGTCGTCCATCAGAAGGTGAGACTTTAATCTCCCGCTTGATTGACCGTCCTATTCGCCCATTATTCCCAGAAGGCTTCTATAACGAAGTTCAGGTTGTTGTACATGTGCTGTCTATCAATCCGGATGTTCCTTCAGATATCCCAGCATTGATTGCTGCGTCTGCTGCTTTGGCTGTCTCAGGCATTCCATTTAGTGGTCCAGTGGGCGCTGCACGCGTTGGTTATGCTAACGGTCAATATTTATTGAATCCAACTCGTTCGGAACAAGCAACTAGCGAGCTTGATTTAATTGTGGCTGGAACTCAAGCAGCCGTATTGATGGTGGAATCTGAAGCAAACCAACTTTCTGAAGAGGTAATGTTGGGTGCGGTTGTATATGGCCACGAGCAAATGCAAACTGCTATCAATGCGATTAATGACTTAGTTCGCGAAGCAGGTAAGCCAGAGTGGGATTGGCAAGCAGCCCCTAAAGATGAGCCGTTGATTGCTAAAGTGAGCGCATTGGCTGAAGGCCCATTGCGTGAGGCATATCAAATTCGTCAAAAGGGTGCGCGCTCTGACAAACTTAAGGCAATCACTAAAGAAGTATTGGCGAAATTGGCCGAAGAAGGTGAAGTGGACGATGTTGCAGTCGGCAATATCTTGTTTGAAATCGAGGCGAAGATTGTGCGTAGCCAGATTTTGAATGGTGAGCCACGCATCGACGGTCGTGACACACGTACTGTCCGCCCAATCGAAATTCGTAATGGCGTATTGCCACGTACGCATGGTTCAGCCTTATTTACTCGTGGTGAAACACAAGCTCTAGTAGTTGCGACTTTAGGTACTGCCCGTGACGAGCAAATTATTGATGCGCTCGAAGGTGAATACCGCGATCGTTTCATGTTCCACTACAACATGCCTCCATTTGCTACTGGTGAAACTGGTCGTGTAGGTAGCCCAAAGCGTCGTGAAATTGGTCATGGTCGTTTAGCTAAGCGTGCATTGATTCCAGTATTGCCTAGCCCAGAAGATTTTGCATACAGCATCCGCGTTGTTTCTGAAATTACTGAATCAAATGGTTCATCTTCAATGGCTTCTGTTTGCGGCGGCTGCTTGGCAATGATGGATGCTGGTGTTCCAGTTAAGGCACACGTTGCTGGCGTAGCGATGGGCTTGATTCTTGATGGCAATCGTTTTGCTGTGTTGACTGATATCTTGGGTGATGAGGATCACTTGGGCGATATGGACTTTAAAGTTGCGGGTACTGCTAATGGTATTACTGCGCTCCAGATGGATATCAAAGTTCAAGGTATTACTAAAGAAATTATGCAAGTTGCCTTGGCACAAGCTAAAGAAGGTCGTTTGCACATTTTGAGCAAAATGCAAGAGGCGATGGGTTCAGTTCGCACTGAATTGTCAGCTCATGCTCCACGCATGGTTTCATTCAAGATTCATCCGGACAAGATTCGCGAAGTGATTGGTAAGGGTGGCGCGACAATTCAAGCGTTGACTAAGGAAACTGGTTGCAGCATCGACATCAAAGATGACGGTACGGTAACAATTGCATCTACATCTGCTGAAGGTATGGCAGAAGCTAAAGCTCGTATTGAAGGCATTACTGCTGAAGCGGAAGTGGGCAAGATCTATGAAGGTCCAGTTGTTAAGTTGCTCGAGTTCGGAGCATTGGTAAATATTCTGCCTGGTAAAGACGGTCTCTTGCACATATCTGAAATTTCTAACGAGCGCGTAAAAGAAGTCAAAGATTATTTAGCAGAGGGTCAAGTGGTTCGCGTGAAGTTATTAGCTGCTGATGAACGTGGTCGTTTGCGTTTATCACTCAAAGCAGCAATGGCTGATGAAGGAGGCACTATTGCTCCTTTGGCGGGAGTTGCTGAAGCTGCTCCAGCCTCTGGCGAGTCAGCTTAAGCAAATTGACTGGCGGGAATTGATATGCGCGTAATTGAAATCAAAGAATTTGGCACCCCAGAAATGCTGGTGCCAACCACTCGTCCTGATCCAGCAGCTCCTGCTGTAGGATCTGGCGAGATTTTGATTAAGGTTTTGGCTGCCGGAATTAATAGGCCGGATGTTTTACAACGTAAAGGCCACTATCCAGTTCCAGCGGGCGCATCAGATATTCCTGGCCTCGAAGTAGCTGGTGAAATTGTTGGTGGTGATTTGGCTTCCGCAGATAATCTTTTTGGCTTGAAGCTTGGCGATAAAGTATGCGCATTAGTTCAAGGTGGTGGTTACGCAGAATTGTGTACTGCGCCGATAGCTCAGTGCTTGCCATATCCAAAAGGTTTTAGCGACCAAGAAGCGGCTGCATTACCAGAGACTTTCTACACCGTATGGAGCAATGTCTTCATGCGCGGTGAATTGGCTGCAGGTGAATCTTTGTTGGTACAAGGCGGCTCTAGCGGAATTGGTGTTACTGCAATTTTGATTGCTAAGGCCTTGGGTCATAAAGTTTTTGTGACTGCTGGTACTGATGAAAAGTGTGCCGCTTGCGTTGCATTAGGCGCTGATCTTGCAATCAATTACAAGACACAAGATTTTGTTGAAGAAATTAAGAAGGTCACTGACGGCAAAGGCGTAAATGTCGTGCTGGATATGGTCACTGGCGCTTATGTCCAAAAGGAAATTGATTGCCTGGCTGATGATGGTCGTATTGTGATCATTGCTATCCAAGGTGGCTCTAAGGCTGAGGTAAGCACAAATCAGATTTTGCGTCGTCGTTTAACTATTACTGGTTCAACGCTTCGCCCACGACCAGTCTCTTTTAAGAAGCAAATTACCAAGCAGCTCTTTGATAATGTTTGGCCTTTGCTTAATGCAGGCAAACTCAAGCCAGTAATCTATAAAACATATACGCTAGATCAGGCGGCAGATGCTCATGCGTTAATGGAGTCATCTGAGCATGTGGGCAAAATTGTTTTAACTGTATAGAAGTTTCATAACTCCCTTATGCGACCACTCATCGTTATCGGCAACTGGAAAATGAATGGCAGTCTTGCAAGTAATCAAGACTGGATTAAGTCTGTTGCGCGTGGCATGGAGAGTGGAATGCCTTCGGGGCGTAAATACGCGGTATGTCCACCGTTTCCTTATTTGCAACAATGCGCGCATTTGATTTCGGAGCATTCTTTGGCGTTTTTAAGCCTAGGGGCGCAAGATGCATCTGCTCATAGCTCTGGCGCTTACACCGGTGAAGTTGCTGCTTCAATGTTGAAAGAAGTGGGGTGTACTTACGTCATT
This sequence comes from Polynucleobacter sp. MWH-Braz-FAM2G, assembly GCF_018687635.1. NCBI lineage: Bacteria > Pseudomonadati > Pseudomonadota > Betaproteobacteria > Burkholderiales > Burkholderiaceae > Polynucleobacter > Polynucleobacter sp. MWH-Braz-FAM2G. The sequence goes on along the minus strand of NZ_CP061300.1, from coordinate 1,166,835 downwards.
GTTGGGCATTCTGAGCGTCGTCAAATGCATCAAGAAGTTGATGAAGCGGTTGCCGCCAAAGCGCTACAGGTATTGGATAACGGCATGACGCCTGTAATTTGCGTTGGCGAAACCGCTGACGAAAGAAACTCTGGCAGAGCGGAAGAAATTGTTTGTGCTCAGATTGCTAAGCAAGTGAGCGTGCTACAGGATCGCCTTGCCGACTGTTTGATTGCCTATGAGCCAGTATGGGCAATTGGTACTGGCAAGGTTGCAAGCGCTCAAGTGGCACAAGATATGCATCGCGCTATTCGCCTGCAATTGGCTGAATTTGATGAGGATGTTGCCTCTCATGTGGGAATTTTGTATGGCGGCAGCGTCAAACCTGACAATGCCGTTGAATTATTTGCTATGCCTGATATTGACGGCGGATTGGTTGGGGGTGCTTCACTGAATCCTCAAGACTTTTTAGCTATTTGCAAGGCATAGATTTTTTATTTGGAGAGAAGCTGTGGAATGGTTTAAGACTTTATTGATCGTGTTGCAGGTAATTTCAGCCTTGGCTGTGATTCTTTTGGTGTTATTGCAGCAAGGTAAAGGCGCTGATATGGGTGCTGCTTTCGGTTCTGGAGCCTCTGGTAGTCTCTTTGGTGCTAGCGGTTCTGCTAATTTCCTCTCTCATACAACCGCTATTTTTGCTGCCGTTTTCTTTATTAGCACTCTTGGGATTACTTGGGTTGGAAATAAGAAAGAAGTTAGTCCTGGTGTTCTTTCTGGAACGGTTGCTCCTGTTGTGGCTCCTGCTGCGCCTGTAGCGCCAGCACAAGACCCGACTAAACCAGCAGTTCCTAAGTAAAAAAGTAGGTTTTTACAGATTTGCTAGCCCAGATTTTGGGGTAGTGCGCTTGTGCAATGCAGTAGAATTGATGAGTTTTGCAAGATGCCGACGTGGTGAAATTGGTAGACACGCTATCTTGAGGGGGTAGTGGCTTAGGCTGTGCGAGTTCGAGTCTCGCCGTCGGCACCAAAAATTAGTATTGCTAAGGGTTTTTGCTCTAAATCAATACTGTATGTAGTGGAATAATTAATAATTTGCTGCTTTTAGGAATTACCAGATAAACGAATCAGGGCTATTTTGAATCTCGCTAATTACTTTCCTGTTCTGCTTTTCATCCTCGTAGGTATTGGGGTGGGTTTAGTCCCCATGTTCCTCGGAAAAATTTTGGCTCCTTCGAAGCCTGACGCTGAAAAACTTTCTCCTTATGAGTGCGGTTTTGAAGCTTTCGAAGATGCGCGTATGAAGTTTGACGTGCGTTACTACTTAATTGCCATTCTCTTCATCCTGTTTGACTTAGAAACTGCATTCCTATTCCCATGGGGTGTTGCGCTACGTGATATTGGATGGCTTGGCTACGCCTCTATGGTGATTTTCTTGTTGGAATTCATTGTGGGATTTGTATATATCTGGAAAAAGGGCGCTCTCGACTGGGAGTGAAAGATATGGCATTAGAAGGCGTTCTCAAAGAAGGATTTGTTACCACCACTGCTGACCAGTTAATCAACTGGACACGTAATGGTTCTTTATGGCCTATGACTTTTGGTCTAGCCTGTTGTGCGGTAGAGATGATGCATGCTGGGGCTTCCCGTTATGACTTAGACCGGTTTGGTGTTGTGTTCCGTCCATCCCCACGTCAATCCGATTTAATGATTGTTGCCGGTACTCTATGCAACAAAATGGCTCCTGCTTTACGTAAGGTTTATGACCAAATGCCTGAACCACGCTGGGTTATCTCTATGGGTTCTTGTGCAAATGGTGGCGGTTATTACCATAACTCTTATTCAGTAGTACGTGGCTGTGACCGCATTGTGCCAGTGGATATTTACGTTCCTGGCTGTCCTCCAACCGCAGAAGCATTGATCTATGGAATTATTCAATTGCAATCTAAGATCGCCCGCACTAGCACTATTGCGAGGAAGGCTTAAGTTATGTCAGATCGCTTAATACAGTTGGCCGCTAATTTAGAAAAAGTTTTAGGTAAGCGCGCGCAATCGATTGAGGTTGCGCTAGGCGAAGTCACTGTGGTTGTGAATGCAGATACCTATTTTGAGTCTGCCATGCTTTTGCGTGATGATCCTTCGCTTACCTTTGAGCAATTGATTGATCTATGCGGTGTTGACTATCAAGATTACCGTGAAGGATCTTGGGGTGGACAGCGCTTTGGTGTTGTCAGCCATTTGCTTTCTTTAAAGCACAACTGGCGCTTGCGTGTGCGTGTATTTGCGCCCGACGATAGCTATCCCTTGGTTGCCTCAGTCACTCCAGTATGGAATTGTGCTAATTGGTTTGAGCGGGAAGCATTTGACTTGTATGGCATCTTGTTTGAAGGTCATGATGATCTTCGTCGTATCTTGACCGACTATGGATTTATCGGTCATCCATTTAGAAAAGATTTTCCGATTAGCGGTAATGTTGAGATGCGCTATGACCCTGAGTTGAAGCGTGTTGTTTACCAGCCAGTCACGATTGAGGCTCGAGAAATTACTCCACGCATTGTTCGTGAAGAGCAGTATGGAGGACCGGTTTAAGCTATGGCACAAATTAAGAACTACACCCTCAATTTTGGTCCTCAGCATCCTGCTGCACACGGCGTACTTCGTTTAGTGCTTGAACTTGATGGTGAAGTGATTCAACGTGCTGATCCGCACATTGGTTTATTGCATCGTGCGACTGAAAAATTAGCTGAAACACGTACTTGGATTCAAAACGTTCCCTATATGGATCGTTTGGATTACGTGTCAATGATGTCGAACGAACATGCGTATGTTTTGGCAATTGAAAAGTTATTACAAGTAGATGTGCCATTACGCGCTCAATACATACGTGTAATGTATGACGAGCTAACTCGTTTGCTTAATCATTTGCTATGGATTGGTTGTCATGGCTTGGACGTGGGTGCGATGGCGGTCTTCTTGTACGCCTTCCGCGATCGTGAAGATATCTTTGATATGTATGAGGCGGTGTCTGGTGCACGTATGCATGCTGCATACTATCGTCCAGGTGGTGTTTATCGTGACTTGCCGAATCAAATGGCTCAATACGATAAGTCAAAGATTCGTAGCGCATCCGCAGTAAAACGCTTAAATGAAAACCGAAGCGGTACTTTGTTAGATTTCATTGAACAATTTACTAATGGCTTTGATGCAAATGTAGATGAATATTGCAATCTGTTGACAGATAACCGCATCTGGAAACAACGCTTAGTCAATATCGGTATCGTCTCACCTGAGCGCGCATTGCAACTTGGCTTTACCGGACCAATGTTGCGTGGCTCTGGTATCGAGTGGGATTTGCGTAAGAAGCAGCCATACGAAGTTTATGACCGCCTAGAATTTGATATTCCAGTTGGCGTGAATGGTGACTCTTATGATCGCTATTTAGTCCGCATGGAAGAGATGCGTCAATCCAATAGAATCATCAAACAGTGCGTGGCATGGTTGAAGGCTAACCCTGGTCCTGTGATGAGTGATAACCATAAAGTTTCTCCACCAAAACGCGTGGATATGAAAACTAATATGGAAGAATTAATTCACCATTTCAAACTCTTTACCGAAGGTATTCATGTTCCTGATGGTGAGGCTTACTCTGCTGTTGAGCATCCAAAAGGTGAGTTTGGTATTTACTTGATTTCTGATGGCGCTAACAAGCCTTATCGCATGAAGATTCGTGCGCCTGGATTTGTGCATTTATCAGCCATGGATGAGATGTCACGTGGTCATATGTTGGCCGATGCGGTAACCATTATCGGTACCCAAGATATTGTGTTCGGGGAGATTGACCGCTAATTGAGCGTGCCAAGGATTATTTAATGACTACAACTCTTCAACTATCCGATAAGACATTAGCCGATATTCATAGAAATATCGCTAAGTACCCGCCAGAGCAAAAACAATCAGCAGTAATGGCATGTTTGATTGCTGCCCAAACCGAAGTGGGTTGGGTATCACCAGAAGTGATTGAAACAGTTGCACAGATTTTAGAAATGCCAAACATCGCTGTTGAAGAAGTGGCAACTTTCTACAACATGTACAACACCAAGCCGATTGGTAAATACAAGCTAGTCATTTGTACTAATTTGCCATGCCAATTAACCCATGGTGAAACAGCGGCAACTTACCTCAAAGAAACTTTGGGTATTGGCTACAACGAAACTACTCCATGCGGAACTTTTACTTTGAAAGAGGGCGAGTGCATGGGGGCATGCGGTGATTCACCGGTGATGCTTGTGAATGACAAACGCATGTGTAGCTTTATGAGTAAAGAAAAGATTGATGCTTTATTAAGTGAACTCCGTGCAGAAGGGAAGGCAGCATGACCAGCTTGCACGATCGCCACATCAAGCCTTTAATCCTTGCTGGGTTAAATGGCGAAAACTGGCGTTTAAAAGATTATGAAAGCCGTGGTGGCTATCAGCAATTACGTCGCTTAATTAACGATAAGGTTGCACCAGATTCCATTATTGCCGAATTAAAGGCATCCTCATTACGCGGTCGTGGTGGAGCGGGCTTCCCAACAGGATTGAAGTGGAGTTTTATGCCACGCCAATTCCCTGGGCAAAAATATTTAGTTTGTAATAGTGACGAAGGTGAACCAGGTACGTTTAAAGACCGCGACATCATGCGTTACAACCCACATGCCCTAATTGAGGGGATGATCATTGGTGCATACACCATGGGAATTTCCGCTGGATATAACTATATTCATGGCGAAATCTGGGAAGTGTATTCACGCTTTGAAGAAGCTTTAGAAGAAGCTCGCGCAGCTGGCTATTTGGGCGACAAGATTTTGGGAAGTGATTTCTCATTTCAGTTGCATGCTGCTCCAGGTTGGGGTGCATATATTTGCGGTGAAGAAACTGCGTTGCTTGAGTCCTTAGAAGGAAAGAAGGGTCAACCTCGCTTTAAACCTCCATTCCCTGCAAGTTTTGGTTTGTATGGCAAGCCAACAACAATTAATAACACTGAAACATTTGCAGCCGTCCCATTTATTTTGGCTATTGGCGGTCAGGCTTATTTAGAGCTTGGTAAGCCTAATAACGGCGGTACAAAGATTTTCTCCATTTCTGGTGACGTAGTTCACCCAGGAAATTATGAGATTCCATTAGGTACCCCATTTGCTGAGTTACTAAAGCTTGCTGGCGGTATGCGCGATGGCAAGGCCTTGAAAGCAGTTATTCCAGGCGGATCTTCTTCCCCTGTTGTGCCTGGTGCGCAAATGATGGAACTTACGATGGATTACGACAGCATCGCCAAAGCTGGCTCGATGTTGGGCTCAGGCGCGGTGATCGTGATGAATGAAACTCGCTGCATGGTTCGTGCGCTAGAGCGTTTGTCTTACTTCTATCACGAAGAGTCATGCGGACAATGCACTCCATGTCGTGAAGGTACTGGTTGGTTGTGGCGCATCGTTCATCGTATTGAGCATGGAGAAGGGCGTCCGGAGGATTTGGATTTGCTAAATGATGTAGCCGCCAATATTCAAGGTCGTACGATTTGCGCCTTAGGTGATGCAGCAGCAATGCCAGTACGCGGTATGTTGAAGCATTACATGGATGAATTTGCGTATCACGTAGAACATAAGCGCTGCTTAGATTCTGCAAAACCTTTATAAAGATTTAGAGCACGGGATATCTAAAAGTGAGCATGGTAGAAATCGAATTAGATGGTAAGGCAGTAGAGGTTCCGCAAGGTTCGATGGTGATGCATGCCGCGAATAAGCTCGGCACCTATGTTCCTCACTTCTGCTATCACAAGAAACTATCTATCGCTGCCAACTGCCGGATGTGTCTGGTAGAGGTTGAAAAGGCTCCAAAGCCTTTGCCTGCTTGCGCTACACCAGTTACTCAAGGCATGAAAGTGTTTACACATTCTGCTAAAGCAGTAGAAGCGCAACGTTCCGTAATGGAGTTTCTCTTAATTAACCATCCATTGGATTGCCCAATCTGCGATCAAGGTGGTGAGTGCCAATTACAAGACTTAGCAGTTGGTTACGGTAAGTCGAATTCACGCTACGACGAAGAGAAACGTGTTGTATTTCATAAGAATGTAGGTCCGTTGATCTCTATGCAGGAGATGACGCGATGCATTCATTGCACACGTTGCGTCCGTTTTGGTCAAGAAGTTGCTGGTGTCATGGAATTGGGCATGATCAATCGTGGCGAGCACTCAGAGATCACTACCTTTGTTGGTCAAACTGTAGATTCAGAGTTATCTGGAAATATGATTGACTTGTGCCCAGTTGGCGCATTGACCAGCAAGCCTTTCCGCTACGCAGCGCGAACATGGGAATTGGGTCGCAAGCGTTCCGTAAGTCCACATGATAGTTTGGGTTCAAATACCACCGTTCAGACTAAATCCAACAAAGTCATGCGCGTGGTTGCTCTTGAAAATGAAGCTATTAACGAATGCTGGATTAGTGATCGCGATCGCTTTTCCTATGAAGGTTTAAATAGTACTGATCGCGTAACTACACCAATGGTGAAGCAAGGCGGCCAATGGTTGGAAACTGACTGGCAGTCTGCACTAGATTATGTTGCTCACTCATTAAAAACAATTTCACAAGAAAGTGGATCAGAATCTATTGGCGCTCTAGCGCATCCAATTTCTAGCATAGAAGAATTGCACCTCTTACAAAAGATGATTCGCGGTTTGGGTTCCAAGCAAGTAGAAACTCGCTTGCGCCAAACTGATGTAAATGCTGCTGCTAGCGCTCCATGGTTGGGTATGCCAATTGCTAGAGTAGGCGAGTTAGATCGTGTTTTATTTATTGGTAGCTTCTTGCGTAAAGATCAGCCAGTTTTAGCAGCTCGTGTCCGTACAGCTAGCAAACGTGGCTTGCAGGTATTACGAATTGATGCAGGTGGTGACGATTGGTTAATTCCTAGCAAGGGCATTTCTGCTGCACCAAGTGCATGGCTTAATGCATTAAGTGAAGTTGCGATTGCTATTGCCAAAGCAAAATCAGTTAATGCTCCAGTTGGAACTTTTAACTTACCAGTAACTTCCGCAGCACAACAAATTGCAGATAGCTTGCTTTCTGGTGAGACTACAGCTGTTTTACTTGGATCCGCTGCAATTGCACATCATCATGCGTCTGATTTGCACATCATGGCTCAATTTATTGCGGAGCAAACTGGTGCTACTTTAGGCTTTTTGCCCGTTGGTGGTAATGCGGTAGGCGCCTCTTTGGTTAAAGCGAACGGTGTTGGTGTTGATTCAGTGCTCTCTGGTGATCGTCGCGCAGTTATCTTGATGAACATTGAGCCGGATTCTGACTTACCTAATCCACAACAAGCAAGGGCAGCCTTGGCTAATGCCAATACTGTTATTGCATTAAGCGCCTATAAGTCTGCGGACATATTGGAAGTAGCAGATGTTATTTTGCCAATCACACCTTTCACAGAAACAGTATCAACATTTGTGAACTTGGAGGGTAGAGTTCAAACTGTCCAACCAGCAGTTAAGCCTCTTGGAGATTCGCGCCCTGGATGGAAAGTGTTGCGCGTACTCGGCGGTCTTTTAGGAATAGATGGTTTCTTATTTAATATGCCTGAAGAAGTATTGGACGAGGCCTTGGATGAAGGTTATTGCACTCGTTTAGACAACAAGGCTTCAAGCGCAACCATCTCCAATGGTAATTTGGCTCCCTTTGATGGTCTCGAGCGTTTGGCCGATGTCAATATCTATGCTGGCGATCAGATTGTTCGTCGTTCTTCGGCGCTTCAGCTTACACGTGATGCAAAACGTGGCAATCAAGTTGGCTTGAGTCAAAAAACGTTTACTGAGTTGGGCTTAAGCGAGGGTGATTCTGTGCGTGTTACTCAAGGATCTCAATCCGTAGAAATGCCAGCAACATTAGAAGTGAACTTAGCGCCAGGCGCCGTCAGAATTTCTGCTGGCACTATGGCTAGTGCGAAATTAGGATCCATGTTTGGTCCAGTAACTGTTAGCAAGGCTTAAGGTAAGAGATGGATAATTTCTTGAACCTCATTACTACTCAAGGCGAAGCCATTTTTGGCTCCTTGTGGCCATTGGTTTGGGCATTGGTACGCATAGTAATTATCGTATTGCCAATGTTTGGTTGCGTAGCCTATTTAACCCTTTGGGAAAGAAAGCTGATTGGCTGGATGCATATCCGTCTTGGACCAAATCGGGTAGGCCCTCTTGGTTTGCTGCAGCCTATAGCTGACGCCTTAAAGCTCTTAATGAAGGAGATTATTTCTCCAGCGCAAGCAAGCAAGGTGCTTTACTTTATTGCGCCAATTATGGTCATCATGCCTGCATTTGCAGCATGGGCTGTTATTCCTTTTCAAGCAAAGATGGTGCTTGCTGACGTCAATGCCGGTCTTCTTTACATCATGGCGATTTCATCGATTGGTGTATACGGTGTGATTTTGGCTGGTTGGTCATCTAACTCTAAATATCCGTTCTTGGGCGCAATGCGCGCATCAGCTCAAATGATTTCTTATGAAATCGCCATGGGCTTTGCGTTGGTGACTGTTTTGCTGACTTCTGGTTCTTTGAATCTGAGCTCGATCGTTGCCTCTCAAGAGCAGGGCTATTTTGCTAGCATGGGCTTAAATTTCCTTTCTTGGAATTGGTTGCCATTGTTGCCAATGTTCTTGATCTACTTCATTTCTGGTGTAGCTGAAACCAATCGCCATCCATTTGACGTGGTAGAAGGAGAGTCTGAGATTGTTGCGGGGCATATGGTTGAGTATTCAGGTATGTCATTCGCGATGTTCTTCTTGGCTGAATATGCCAATATGATTTTGATCGCAGCAGTAGCTTCAATTATGTTCTTGGGCGGATGGCTGCCAATTGTTGATTTGCCAATCTTGCGCGATATTCCAGGTTTCTTCTGGCTATTTGGTAAAACTTTCTTCTTGCTATCTTGTGTAATTTGGTTGCGTGCAACATTGCCGCGTTATCGCTATGACCAAATCATGCGTCTAGGCTGGAAAATTTTTATTCCCATCTCGGTGTTCTGGGTGGTTGTTATCGGCGCATGGGTAGTATCCCCATGGAATATTTGGAAATAAGTTGATCAATCATGTTTAAGAAAATTTCCCAATTCCTCGATAGCTTGATGTTGAAAGACATCCTAACTGGTATGTCTATTACCGGCCGTTATCTCTTTAAACCAAAAATCACAGTTCAATACCCTGACGAAAAGACACCATTGTCGAATCGTTTCCGCGGTCTGCATGCATTACGTCGCTATGAAAGCGGTGAAGAGCGTTGCATTGGTTGCAAGCTATGTGAAGCAGTGTGCCCAGCTTATGCAATCACCATTGAGACTGCCGAGCGTGATGATGGCACTCGCCGCACAACCCGCTACGACATTGATTTAACTAAGTGTATTTTCTGTGGATTTTGCGAAGAAGCATGTCCAGTAGATGCCATTGTTGAAACCAATATTTTTGAATACTTTGGCGACAAGCGTGGAGATTTGTATTTCACCAAGGAAATGCTTTTAGCTGTTGGTGATAAGTATGAAAAAGATATTGCCGCTAGTCGTGCAATCGATGCACCTTACCGTTAATCGAATCGAGCTTAACTAATATGACATTCGATCCATCTACATTATTCGCCGTCTTCTTTTACGGTTTTGCAGGCTTGCTTGTCATTTCTGCATTGCGTGTGATTACAGCTCGCAATCCCGTTCATGCCGCACTATTTTTGGTGTTGTCTTTCTTCTGTGCGTCCGGACTTTGGATGTTACTTAAGGCCGAATTCTTAAGCTTGGCTTTAATTCTGGTTTATGTTGGCGCGGTGATGGTCTTGTTCCTTTTCGTGGTGATGATGCTAGATCTGGATTTAGAGCATTTACGTCGCGATTTTAAAAAGTATCTGCCTGTTGCCTTTTTGATGGGTGCGGTAGTCGTTCTAGAGTTATCAATTGTCATTATTCGTAGCTTTATTGGTACAAATGCACCTGTGCAGCCTATGCCAGAAGAGATGATGGCAAACAATACTCAAGCTTTGGGTATGTTGATATTTGTAGATTATGTTTACGCATTTGAAGTTGCTGGTGTGATTCTCTTGGTAGCCATCATTGCCGCAGTTGCGTTGACATTACGTAATCGTAAAGACTCTAAATCACAAAATATTCACGAGCAGGTTAACGTACTTGCCTCAGATCGTATGCGTGTTGTGAAGATGGATGCAGATATGGCGGCAAAACAAGATGCAAGGGGAGAAAAGAAATGAATATCACTCTTGCTCATTACTTAGTGCTTGGAGCAATTTTGTTTGCTACCAGCGTGGTTGGCATTTTCCTAAATCGTAAGAATGTCATCGTATTGCTGATGGCGATTGAATTAATGCTGCTTGCGGTAAACATGAACTTTGTAGCCTTCTCACACTACTTGGGAGATATGGCGGGTCAGGTATTTGTATTCTTTATTTTGACTGTGGCGGCCGCAGAAGCGGCCATTGGTTTGGCAATTTTGGTTGTTCTCTTCCGTAAGGTAGACACCATTAATTCCGAAGACCTTGACCACCTAAAGGGCTAGTCATGCAATTGACATTAAACATTCCTGTTCTCTGCGCAATACCTTTGGCGCCACTCGTTGGCTCCATCATTGCTGGTTTCTTTGGCACCAAATTGGGTGGAAATCGTATTGGTCATGGCGCAAGTCAGTTTGTCACCATATTGGGTGTAACCATTGCATTTGTGTTGTCATGCAATGTATTGGCTCAGGTCATGGATGGCTTCTATTTCAACGGAACCGTTTATCGTTGGATGCAGTTAGGCGAGCTTAATTTAGATATTGGCTTCTTGATTGATCCACTCACGGCAACGATGATGTGCGTAGTGACTTTTGTGTCGCTGATGGTGCATATTTATACAATCGGCTATATGCAAGGTGAAGAAGGTTACAACCGCTTCTTCTCCTATATTTCCTTGTTTACCTTTGCCATGCTGATGTTGGTCATGAGCAATAATTTGTTGCAACTCTTCTTTGGTTGGGAAGCAGTGGGTGTGGTTTCATACCTATTGATTGGTTTTTACTTTGAGCGTCAATCTGCAGTATTCGCAAATATGAAGGCTTTCTTGGTCAATCGTGTTGGCGACTTTGGCTTCATTCTTGGTATCGGCATTTTGCTGGCTAGTACAGGCTCAATGCAATATGACGTCATTTTTTCTCAGAATTCTGCCTTAGCGGCTCAAATGCTTCCAGGTACAAACTGGAATTTGATGACTGTTGCCTGCATTTGCCTATTTATTGGCGCCATGGGTAAGTCTGCTCAGTTCCCATTGCATGTATGGTTGCCAGATTCCATGGAAGGACCTACGCCAATTTCTGCGTTGATCCATGCGGCAACGATGGTTACCGCTGGCATCTTCATGGTGACCCGCATGTCACCACTGTTTGAGCTTTCCGATACTGCATTAAGCTTTATTTTGGTCATTGGTTCTATTACAGCGCTTTTCATGGGCTTTCTTGGTATTGTGCAAAACGATATCAAGCGCGTTGTTGCCTATTCCACCTTATCCCAGCTTGGTTATATGACAGTTGCTTTGGGTGTGTCCGCATACCCAGTAGCGATCTTCCATCTAATGACCCATGCATTCTTTAAAGCTTTGTTGTTCCTCGCTGCTGGTAGCGTCATCCTCGGGATGCATCATGAGCAGGACATGCGCAAGATGGGTGGCTTATGGAAATATATGCCAATTACATGCTTAATGATGTTGCTTGGTAACTTGGCGCTGATTGGAACACCGTTCTTCTCTGGTTTCTATTCAAAAGATTCCATTATTGAAGCGGTTGCTGCTAGTCATATTCCAGGTTCTGGCTTTGCCTACTTTGCTGTAATGGCCAGCGTATTTGTGACAGCCTTATATTCATTCCGTTTGTATTTCTATGTATTCCACGGTAAAGCACGCTGGGGTCATGCTGACGCACATGCTCATGATCATCACGAGCATGCCGAGCAGGGCGATGATCATGCGCACCATGGATTAGCTCCCGGTGAGAAGCCACATGAGTCTCCTTTGGTGGTGACATTGCCACTAATCCTCTTGGCGATTCCATCGGTAATTATTGGCTTCTATACAATCACTCCGCTATTATTTGGCACCTACTTTGGCGACTCAATATTTATTGATTTAGCGCGTCATCCAGTAATGAAGGAATTGGCTGAAGAGTTCCACGGACCAGTTGCCATGGCAATACATGCATTCACATCACCTGTATTGCTTTTAGTGGTCCTTGGGGTACTTACTGCAGCGATCGGTTATCTATGGGCACCCAAGTTGCCAGAAAAAGTTGCGCAGACCTTTGCTCCTATTAAAAAGCTCTTTGATAATAAATACTACCTCGATGAAATCAATCAAGCAGTCTTTGCAAAAGGACTTATCTGGATTGGCAGCATCTTATGGCATCGCGGTGACCAAAAGGTTATCGATGGCTTCTTTGTTAACGGCAGCGCTTATACAGTTGGACGCTTTGCCGGAGTAATTCGTCATTTGCAATCCGGTTATCTGTATCACTACGCCTTCGCAATGATTGCGGGCTTAGCGGTGTTATTAGCTTGGGTTTTGTACGCTTACCTGCCTTTTGTTCGTTAGGCCTTTGTAACTTAAGTAGCCACTATGATTCTTTCTTACGCCATCTGGATCCCAATTGTCTTTGGACTCATCATTTTGTTTTATGGGTCTGAAAAGCCAACTGCTGGAGTTCGCTGGTTAGCCCTTTTTGGTGCTGTCCTCGGCTTCATTGCCACTCTACCTTTGGTTCTGCAATTTGATATTGCCAATCCAGGCATGCAATTTGTAGAAAAACTAAGCTGGATTCCGCGTTATGACATTAACTATTATTTGGGGATTGATGGCATCTCTGTATGGTTCATCGTACTGACGGCATTTATCAATATTATTGTGGTGATTGCTGCATGGGAAGTGATTGATACCAAAGTCTCTCAATACATGGCCTCATTCATGATCCTTTCTGGATTAATGATTGGTGTATTTAGTGCTCTGGATGCTTTGTTGTTTTACGTTTTCTTCGAAGCAACGCTTATTCCGATGTACATCATTATTGGTGTATGGGGTGGTCACAACCGAATTTATGCGGCATTCAAGTTCTTCTTGTATACCTTGCTTGGCTCCTTGTTAACTTTGGTAGCCATGCTGTATCTATACAACGTTACTAATACCTTTGATATCTTGGCCTGGCAAAATGCGCGCTTAGATATCGTTGAACAAATTTTATTGTTTGCAGCATTCTTTATGGCATTTGCGGTCAAAGTGCCAATGTGGCCTTTGCATACTTGGTTGCCAGATGTTCACGTTGAAGCGCCAACGGGTGGTTCTGTGGTGTTGGCTGCCATTATGTTGAAGCTAGGCGCTTATGGTTTCTTGCGTTTCTCGCTCCCAATTGCGCCTGATGCAAGTCAATATTTAGGCCCATTTGTTATCTTCCTCTCATTGGTTGCAGTGATTTATGTCGGGGCTGTTGCTTTGGTCCAGAAGGACATGAAAAAACTGGTCGCCTATTCATCTGTGGCTCACATGGGTTTTGTGACTCTAGGCTTCTTCCTCTTTAGTCCATTAGGTATTGAAGGCGGCATTGTGCAGATGATCTCGCATGGCTTTGTTGCTGGCGCGATGTTCCTCTCTATTGGGGTGCTTTATGACCGTATGCATACCCGTCAAATCGCAGATTACGGTGGTGTAGTGCATCGTATGCCTGCGTTTACTGCCTTTGCAGTCTTGATGGCAATGGCTAACTGTGGATTACCTGCTACATCAGGATTCGTTGGTGAGTTTATGGTGATTTTGGCGGCGGTAGATTATGACTTTGTTATTGGCATCCTAGCCGCGACTGCTCTAATCTTGGGTGCGGCATATTCCTTATGGATGGTAAAGCGAGTATTTTTTGGTGCAGTCAACAATGCACACGTTGAGGAGCTAAAAGATCTCAACGGACGTGAATATTTCATGATGGTGGTGTTAAGTATCTGTGTGATTGGCATGGGCGTTTATCCAAAGCCGTTCACTGACATCATTCATCCAGCTGTGATTAACCTACTACAGCATGTTGCTGTTAGCAAACTCTGAGTAAGCGCAAATGCAAGCATTCGACCTATACGCCATCCTGCCGGAACTTGTTTTACTCATTGCAACCTGCTTGTTGTTAGTTGCAAGTGTTTATGTTCGTGAGAGAGTTGTATCAACTCCAGGTGTGGAACAAGATATTTTCCATACTCCACGTGGAGTTGGTTTCGTTTATTTCTTCTCGATCATTCTATTGGTATATCTAATTTTTGCATTTGTTGGTCGCATGGGAGATCCTGCCTTAGTGGCTATGAATGGATTATTCCAATCAGATCCTTTCTCAAACCTGCTGAAAACATGCTCATGCATAGCCGTGTTGATTAGCCTGATTTATTCCAAACAATATTTGATGGATCGAGCTTTGTTCCGTCCGGATTTCATTGTTTTGGCGTTGTTAGCCCTGCTGGGTCAGTTTGTTTTGATTTCGGGTGCTAATCTCTTAACTCTATACCTTGGCCTTGAATTAATGGCCTTGCCTACCTATGCCTTGGTTGCAATGCGTCACAATAGGGAAGAGAGTGTAGAGGCTGGTATCAAATACTTTATCTTAGGTGCTTTGGCTTCTGGCTTTTTGCTCTACGGTATGTCTATGTTGTATGGAGTAACTGGTTCATTAGACCTCATTGAGATCTTTAAAACCGTAGCCGATCCTCGTATTAATCATTTGGTAATGGCTTTTGGTTTAGTATTCATTGTTGCTGGATTGGCATTTAAATTAGGGGTGGTGCCATTCCATATGTGGGTGCCAGATGTGTATCAGGGTGCGCCAACGGCGGTTACTTTGATGATTGCTGCAGCACCTAAATTGGCTGCCTTTGCCTTATTGTTCCGCTTACTAGTGAACACCTTATTGCCATTGTTGGGTGATTGGCAACCCATGCTGGTTTTGCTGGCGGTGTTATCGCTAGTGGTTGGAAACGTTACGGCAATTGCCCAAACTAACGTTAAGCGGATGCTTGCATATTCTGCGATTGCGCAAATGGGCTTTGTGCTTTTGGGCATGTTGTCCGTGTTTGACGATCATGCATTTAGTGCTGCCATGTTCTATGCAATTACCTATGTGCTGACTACATTAGGCACTTTCGGATTGCTAATGGTTTTATCGCGCAAAGGTTACGACTGCGAGACCTTAAACGGTCTTAAAGGACTTAATAAGAAACATCCTTGGTTTGCATTTATTGGTTTGGTGATGATGTTCTCACTGGCTGGTATCCCGCCAACGGTTGGATTTGCTGCTAAGTTAGGTGTTTTAGAAGCCTTAGTTGATTCTGAGCATACTTTCCTTGCCGTAATCGCTGTAATGGCTTCATTGGTCGGCGCTTTTTACTATCTCAGAGTTGTTAAGGTTATGTATTTTGATGAGCCAGAACACGAGATAACCGTATCGGGCTCTGGTTTTGCTAAGGGAATCCTTAGTCTAAATAGCATTTTGGTACTAGCCATAGGCATTGTTCCTGCAGGTTTAATGAGTCTTTGTTTGGATGCAATGCGTCGTACTTTGCTTGGTTCATAACAAATACCAAATACCGCTATAAAGGCTCCGAAAGGAGCCTTTATTGTTTAAGAAGCAACCAATCTGACATCTTCTTTTTGTAAGATTAATTTATTCAAAATTACCAAACTATTGAGCGTGATTAATGACTGAAAAATCATTTGACGATTTACCAAGCGGTGATGATCATCTGCGTGAGAGGCGTGTTTCAGGCGAAGACATTTATGGCGGCATCTTTCTAAACATGAAGCGAGATAAAGTCGCTATGCCTGATGGTCAAGAGGCGATACGTGAATATCTTACGCATCCTGGCGCGGTTGCTATCCTTGCCATCTTGAATGATGGCAGGGTAATTTTAGAGCGCCAATATCGTTATCCAATCGCTAAAACTTGTATAGAAATTCCGGCTGGAAAATTAGATCCCAATGAAGAGCATTTGATTTGCGCTAAACGAGAGTTGGAAGAAGAAACGGGATATACGGCAAAAAAATGGGGCTTTATTCGACGCATTCATCCAGTAATCTCGTACTCAACAGAGTTTATTGATATCTATTTGGCAGAAGATCTAGTTCCAGGCAATAGTCATCTTGATGAAGAAGAGTTTTTAGATGTGTTCGCCGCACCCTTAGAGCAGTTAATTGCATGGGTTGAAGAAGGCGTGATTACTGATGTCAAGACAACAATTTCAGCCTATTGGCTTGATCGATATCGTCGGGGGCTAGTGAAAGCCACCCCAATAGAATAGGGTGTATGTAAACCCGTTTAAAATGATGGTATTGAATTTATCATTTTTGCCCCTATATACCTTTCATGAAAGTTTATAACTTAGCCTGCCCATTAGATCATCGCTTTGAAGGTTGGTTTGCCTCGGAGGAAGATTGTCTTGCTCAGCAAGATAAGGGCATTCTTGCGTGTCCAGTTTGTGACAGTACGGATATCACTCGTATGCCATCAGCACCGCATATTGCTAAGTCTGGCTCAACTGAATTGACTGCCCCAAAGTCGGAATCTGACAACCTATCTGGAGGTGTTGTTGCGCTTACCGGTAGTGATCATTCTCAGTTAGAGGCTCAAGTTCAGGCAGCATTCTTAAAGGGAATGCGCGAACTGATGGGTCGATCAGAGGATGTTGGAGATGCATTTGCTGATGAGGCCAGAAAAATCCACTACAAAGAATCTCCAGAAAGAAGTATTCGAGGACAGACAACCTTGGATGAAGCTGAGGCTCTAAGAGAAGAGGGTATCGATGTGTTGTCGATGCCAATGATTCCCGCTCTAAAAAATACTTTGCAATAACAGTTGCTTCAATTTAAACAAATAAAAAAGCGATCCGAAGATCGCTTTTTTTATATTCAATTGCAGATGATCGAAAGGCTTACTTAGAGGTAGGCATGACAAACTCTGCGCCCTTAGCAATGCTTTCAGGCCAACGTTGCATGACACTCTTTTGTTTAGTATAGAAACGCACACCTTCCTTACCGTATGCGTGCATATCGCCAAAGATGGATTTTTTCCAACCGCCAAAGCCATGCCATGCCATTGGTACTGGAATAGGCACATTGATACCAACCATGCCGACTTGTACGCGACGGGCAAATTCACGGGCTATATTGCCATCGCTAGTAAAGCATGCAACACCATTGCCAAACTCGCAAGAATTTACAAGGTTTAAAGCCTCTGTAAAGTTTGCAACACGTAAGCAAGACAAAACGGGTCCAAAGATTTCTTCTAAATAAATCTTCATGTCTGGTGTGACATTATCAAAGAGGGTGCCCCCAATAAAGAAGCCATTTTCACAACCAGGAACTTTTAGGCCGCGACCATCAACCAGTAACTTTGCGCCAGATGCTACGCCGCTATCAATATAACTAGTGATACGCTCAAGAGCTGCTTTAGTAACGATAGGGCCCATTTCGGCATCCAGTTCCATGCCATTTTTTACTTTGAGTGTTTTGGTCCGCTCAATTAATTTTGGAATGATCTTATCCGCTACATCGCCCACTAATACTGCTACAGAAATCGCCATACAACGTTCACCAGCAGAACCATATGCCGCGCCAACCAATGCATCAATTGCCTTATCAATATCAGCATCTGGCATGATGACCATGTGATTCTTTGCGCCACCCAATGCTTGGGAGCGTTTGCCAAAATGTGCACAACGTTCGTAAATATAGTTAGCGATAGGTGTAGAACCAACAAAGCTCACCGCTTTAACATCCGGGTTCTCAATTAATGCATCAACCGCTTCTTTGTCACCTTGAACAACGTTGAATACTCCATCAGGCAATCCGGCTTCCTTGAGGAGTTTGGCCATATACAAGGATGCTGAAGGATCAGTTGGACTTGGCTTTAATACAAAGGTGTTACCACAAGCAATGGCCATTGGGAACATCCACATTGGCACCATGACTGGAAAGTTAAAGGGGGTAATACCAGCGACAACCCCTAAAGGCTGGCGCATTACCCAGTTATCGATATCGGTTGAAACTTGCTCTGTGTAGTCGCCCTTGAGGAGCTCAGGTATGCCTGTGGCAAATTCAACAATCTCAATTCCGCGGGTTACTTCACCTTGGGCATCGGTAAATACTTTGCCGTGCTCAGCGGTAATAATGGCAGCCAACTCATCGCGGTTGGCATTTAACAACTCAAGATACTTAAACAGAATACGAGCACGACGTAATGGGCTTGTTTGGCTCCAAGATTCAAATGCTTTTTGGGCTACTGCCACTGCATTATCAACTTCCTTGCGGCTTGCGAGCGCGACGCGGCGAGCTACAGTGCCTTTAGTAGGGTTGAAAACGTCGGCAAAGCGACCATCTTTTGGATTAACCACATTGCCGCCAACATAATGGCCAATATCTTCTTTTGATTCAAAGGCTTGAGGTGCGTTCATAGTCTCTTGTATTGAGTAATTTAAGGTTTTTGGTAAAAAAAGTCACTTGGCCTGATGGCCTGCATAACTTCGCTGTCTCGTTTATTCTGCTTTTTTAAGTATTCTATCGCTTTATGACTTTTTTCGTATTTTTGACCTATTTTTCGGCTTTTTAAGGCATTCCATGAGTCTTTTATTTTCAAATTACACCCTCAATTCTCCGCGCGGCCCGTTAGAGTTGGCGAATCGCATTGTGGTGGCTCCAATGTGCCAATACTCCGCAAAGAATGGCGAAGCCACGGACTGGCACTTAATGCATTGGGGAAATTTACTCAACAGCGGGGCTGCTCTTTTCATTATTGAAGCTACTGGGGTTAATCCAGAGGCCAGAATTACGCCCGCCTGTCTTGGTTTGTGGGATGACCGGACGGAGGCGGCGCTTAAGGATAAGTTGAGTCGTGCGCGAGCCTTAGCACCATCTATCCCTGTTTTCATCCAATTAGCGCACGCTGGACGCAAGGCATCTAGCGCAACACCCTGGGATGGCGGTCAATTGCTAGACAAAGATCATGGTGGTTGGGAAACTCTTGCTCCATCGGCAATACCTCAGTTGGAAGGTGAGCGTTTGCCCCATGAATTAAGCAAGGATGAATTAAAGCAACTGATCCAAGATTTTGTTAGCTCTGCTCAACGTGCGGAAAGAATTGGTATAGACGGTATTGAACTGCATGGAGCTCATGGCTATCTATTGCATCAGTTTTTATCTCCAATCGCTAATCAACGCACTGATGAATACGGCGGCTCATTTGAAAATAGAATCCGCTTTCCTTTGGAGTTGTTTGCAGCAGTAAGAGCGGCTTATCAGGGCGTATTAGGCATTCGAATTTCTGCTAGTGATTGGATTGAGGGTGGCTGGACACCTCAAGAGACTGCTGATTTTGCAAAGCGACTCAAGCCCTTGGGTTGTAATTTTGTCCATATTTCATCTGGAGGCATCTCTCCCAAGCAAAAGATTGCTATTGGTCCAAATTATCAAGTGCCTTTTGCAAGAATTGTTAAGGATGAGTCTGGTCTACCAACCATGACAGTAGGTCTCATTACTGAGCCACAACAAGCTGAAGATATTTTGCAAGCGGGTGATGCAGATCTGATTGCTCTAGCTAGAGCATTTTTGTATAAGCCACGCTGGGCCTGGGAGGCTGCTGCAGAATTAAATGGCATTGTTAGTGCTAACGAGCGTTATTGGCGTTGCTTGCCACGTGATGCACAGTCAGTGTTTGGTAATGTAAAAATTGGTCAACGCTAATTATTTAGAAAATCGAGATTGGATAACGAATGAATCTTCCTTCAATTTTTCGTAGGTTTACTTTTTTTGCCACGCTTTTTGTTGTAGGTCTTGCTGTAGCGCAACCTTTCCCTGATCGCCCGATTACATTGGTTGTGCCAAATCCTCCAGGTGGTCTTGTGGATACTTCAGCGCGTTTATTGAGCGAGCCTTTAACCCGTGTAATTGGTCAGCCCGTTATTGTGGATAACAAGCCCGGTGCGAGCGGCAATACTGCGTATCAATATGTTGCTAAAGCTAAACCAGATGGCTACACCTTGCTGATTTCATATTCTGGTTATCACGTTGGCAATCCTGCTTTGTTTGAAAAACTACCCTGGGATCCCATTAAAGATTTTTCTCCTGTAGCTTTGCTAACAGTTTCAACAAACGTTATCGCGGTTCATCCTTCGGTCCCTGTAAATAATCTCAAGGAGTTCATTGCATACGCAAAGGCTAACCCCGGTAAGTTAAATTACGCGTCTCAAGGTAATGGATCGGTATCGCATATTGGCACGGAGATTTTTAAGCAGACTACTGGTGTAGATATGGTTCATGTGCCCTATAAGGGCTCTGGTCCTGCTATTCAGGATGTTTTGGCTGGTCAAGTGCAAGTATTCATTAGCACGCCACCATCCGTAATGCAGCATGTTCAAAGTGGCAAACTCAAGGGGCTAGCGGTTACAGGTAAGAATCGTCACCCTGGAATGCCAAACGTGCCTACTACCGCTGAAGCGGGGTTACCGTCATTTCAGTTGGAATCCTGGGTTGCTTTATATGCGCCTGCTGGCACACCTGCACCAGTTATTTCAAAACTAACTAACTCAGTGAAGCAAAGTTTGGCGTTGCCTGAAATTAAAGAGCGTTCAGATGCTGCGGGTGTAGAACTGCGTTATCTTAATCCAGCGCAAACTGACGCTTTATTGAAGAAAGAAATTCCCTATTGGGGTAAAGCTATTAAGGCTGCAAATATTACGCTTGATTAAATAGGTTTTAAGCCTGATCCCGCAAAACGGGGTCAGGTAATGCTAGCGCAAACGCCCTAGCGGCACTGAGTAAAAAATGGTCTTTGCCTAGGCCTGCTATGAGCTGAATGCCAACGGGTAGACCATTAGGACCATTGCCCATATTAATGTTGATGCATGGTAAACCCAGTAGGGTCCATCCTCTGCAAAAAATTGGATCTCCCGTGCCATCCTTAATATTTGGTGCCTCACCGGTGGCGCTTGGGGCAATCAAAATATCAATCTCATTGCTGAATAACTCAGCCATTGATGCTCTGGCTCTATTGGCAAACTGCAAATCTTTAGCGTATTGCTCATAGCTAATTTGCGCACCTTCAATTAATTGCTTGCTGAGTTGCGCGCTTAATTTTTTGGGATAGTGAAAATGCTCGAACGCTAGGCTACGAGACATCTCAGAGAGCATGATTCGAGATTGAGCTTGGGCAAGTCCGTCACAAGTCTTCGGTAATTTCTGATCTGCAACAGCTCCTTTAGAGATAATTTCAGCCGCATGACGAGCAACAGCAAGCGCTGTAGCTGTCTCTTTATTTGCAAGTGACCAATTTGATGTTTTGCAAATAGCAATACGTGGCTTATTGTGCAAAGCTTCAATTTTTGCAAGGCGATGATCGCCGCTCATTGCGGCAACGCCTAAACCAACATCTTCAATAGTTCTTCCGAAGCATCCCATTGTGTCTAGCGTAATGGAAAGACTTTTGATGCCGGCAATACTCACTTTGCCAAAGCTTGGCTTAAAGCCAACAATGCCGCAAAAGGATGCTGGACGAATAATAGAGCCTGCCGTTTGGCTGCCCGTGGCAAGTGGCACCATAAAATCAGCAACCGCGGCTGCAGAGCCGCTGGAGGATCCGCCTGGTGTGTGCTTGGAATGATGCGGATTAGTGGTAACGCCACTCTTAAAAGTAGCAAACTCTGTAGTAACGGTTTTGCCAAGAATAATGCCACCGGCTTGGCGCATCAGCGCTACAGATACGGCATCAGCGCTAGGGTAATTGTTTGCATAAATGGGGGATCCATAGGATGTCGGTAGATCGTAGGTGTCATATAGATCCTTTACTCCAATTGGAAGCCCATGCAATAAACCCTGAAAAGCACCCTTATCAAGCGCTCTAGCTCTTGAGAGGGCGTTTTCTTTGCCTAGGCTAGCCCATGCTTTCACAATGCTTTCTTTTTGACCTATACGGTCTAAACAGGAGAGCAATAGATTTGTCGCCTTAATTTCTCTTTTGGCGAGTGCTTTAATGGCTTGGGTGGCGCTGAGGCTTTCGAGATCTTTCATTACATTATTCTACTTATGGTGGCGTATGATCGCAATTTAAGATTAATGTTCTTGAAATTTGTTTGAAGATAAGTAAAAAGATGAAGCAACATACTGTTCGTGAAGCATGGCTAGAAGACGCAGTTCGGCACTTAGAGCCAGTATTTTCAAAGGCTGGATATGCGATACCCCCAGTTAGAGTTTCTTGCGGATTTCCAGCCTCTAGTAGCCCGAGAACAACGCTCGGTCAATGCTGGCCACGTGAACGTTCGGGAGGGGGTGTCAATGAGATTTTTATCTCTCCAAAATTGGATGAGCCTGTGCAGCTTTTAGACACCTTGGTTCATGAGCTTTGTCATGCGGTAGATGATTGTTTTAGCGGTCATGGCGAGGATTTCAAAGGCATTGCTCAAACGGTTGGATTAGAGGGTCCAGCCAGAATGGCACATGCTACCGAGGAGCTCACTGTAAAGCTAATGATGATTAGCCAAGAATTAGGCCCATACCCGCATCAAGCGATTGTTTTCCCGCCACCACGACCCAGCAATGCAAGTCGCAGCAAGGCAAAGTGTGGACAATGTGGCTACGAGGTCACGCTCCTCAAAAAATGGGCTAGCTATGGTGCTCCAATATGCCCCAAGGATAATGTGCGCATGATTGAGGCTATGCCAGAGACAATTGAAACCACATCTGACTACGATAGCGAATCAGTGGAAAAGGGCGGCAAAAAAGTTCCTGATGACATTCGACGCGCCATAAGCTAGACATTTGTAAAATTCTAAATATTTCAAAATAAAACGAGACAGGTTATTCATGAACTCCAAAAAGATTTTTAAGAATCCCAAAATTGCCGTTATTCCTGGTGATGGAATTGGTAAAGAGGTAATGCCAGAAGGCGTGCGCGCACTAGAAGCCGCTAACCGAAAATTTAATATTGGTATGCAGTTCGACCATTTTGATTTCGCAAGCTGTGACTACTACCTTAAGCACGGCAAAATGATGCCAGACGATTGGTTTGACACGCTCATGAAGTACGACGCAATTTTCTTTGGTGCTGTTGGCATGCCAGACATTCTTCCAGACCATGTTTCTTTGTGGGGTAGCCTGATTCAATTTCGTAGAGGGTTTGACCAGTACGTAAATTTACGACCTGTACGCTTGCTACCAGGTGTCCCATGTCCATTGGCTAATCGTAAACCGGGTGATATTGATTTCTTTGTGGTTCGTGAAAATACTGAAGGCGAGTATTCCAGCGTTGGCGGAAAAATGTTCCCCGATACTGACCGTGAATTTGTTATTCAAGAATCTATTTTCACCAGACAGGGCGTAGATCGAATTTTGCAATACGCTTTTGATTTGGCTCAAAGCCGTCCAAAAAAGCATCTCACTTCAGCCACAAAGTCTAACGGTATCGCCATAACCATGCCATATTGGGATGAACGTGTTGAGGCCATGTCAAAGAAATTCGGTGACGTTAGGACTGACAAATACCACATTGATATATTGGCTGCCCACTTTGTAATGAATCCCGATCGTTTCGATGTAGTGGTTGCAAGTAATTTGTTTGGAGATATTCTATCGGATTTAGGTCCCGCTTGCACGGGCACAATTGCGGTTGCGCCATCTGGCAGCATTAATCCAGAAGGAAAATTCCCATCTTTATTTGAGCCAGTCCATGGTTCTGCGCCAGATATTTTTGGCAAGATGATCGCAAATCCGATTGGTCAGATTTGGAGCGGGGCGATGATGTTGGATCATCTTGGCTACCCCGAGGCAGGAAAAGCCATATTTAATGCAATTGAGAGTGTTTTGGCTTCTGGACCAGGTAATGCACCGTTGACACCAGATTTGGGCGGCTCTGCAAAAACAGATGATTTGGGTAAAGCGATTGCGGCAGCAGTTTAATTAACTTTGGATCACTGTATTTGAAGGACTCCAAACGGGGTCCTTTTTACTTGCTTTTGCAATTTCAGCAAGAATTTTTTCATGACTTTGTACTTCAGTATCGCTAGCTGCTAGAACTTTTAAGTTGCTCGGTAAAGTCTTGTTATGACCAGTTGAGTCAGTGCCTACTGTGTAGTCAATTAAATCAATTGAGAGGTCCTCTTGACCTCTTGTCATTGCTACATAGACTTCAGCCAGTAGCTGGGCATCTAATAATGCACCGTGCAAAGTTCGGTGTTTATTGCTAATTGAAAAGCGTTCACACAAAGCATCCAAGGAATTACGTTTTCCTGGAAACATTTGACGCGCATCTAAAAGCGTATCGGTTATCTTAGATGCGAGATTGCGGAAGGGTGGGCGTTTTAATAGAGCAAATTCATTATCCAAAAAGCCTAAGTCGAAAGCTGCGTTATGAATCACGACTTCAGCGCCATCCACGAATTCTATTAATTGATCAACAATATTCGCAAAAATGGGTTTATCGGATAGAAATTCTCGTGAAAGACCATGAACTGCAAAAGCGCCTGCATCAATATCGCGTTCTGGATTGATGTAGTAATGAAAGGTTCTATCGGTTAAGCGACGACCCACCATTTCCACGCAACCAATCTCAATAATTCGATCTCCAGTTGCGGGGTTTAGCCCTGTTGTTTCAGTATCGAGAATAACTTGACGCATTAAGTTCCCTCAAGCACAGAGGCTGGAATATCCATCGGTCCATTGCCAGCAAATTTATCAAGATAAAGATAAATCACCGGTGTGATGATTAGCGTAACAAATTGGGAGAAGATAAGGCCACCAGCAACACTAATACCTAATGGTTGGCGCAGTTCTGCGCCAGCACCCAAACCAAATGCAATTGGAAGTGCACCCATTAATGCAGCAAAAGTGGTCATCATAATCGGGCGGAAGCGCAAGATGCAGGCCTCCCGAATAGCTTTTTCTGGAGTCATTCCTTGGTTGCGCTGAGCCTCTAATGCGAAGTCAATCATCAGAATCGCATTCTTCTTCACAATACCAATTAGCAATAAGATGCCAATAGAAGCAATGATCGTTAATTCAAAACCAAATATACGTAAAGCCAAGATTGCACCTATTGCCGCAGAGGGTAAGCCCGCCAAAATAGTTAATGGGTGAATATAGCTCTCATATAAAACCCCAAGCAATATGTAGATCACGCCCAAAGCAGAGAAGATCAATATCAGCTGACCAGATTGATTGCTCTTAAAGACCGCAGCATCACCACCATAACTGGTAATAATGGATGGGGGTAGGTCAATTGCCTTTGTAAATGCCTCGATCTGTTTTGTGGCATCACCCAAGAAAACGTCTGGCGCCAAATTAAAAGACAGAGTTACCGCAGGGATTTGACCTTGATGATTGACGGCGGTAGGGCCCACCGTACGAGTAAACGTAGCGAGGCTAGATAGTGGAATTAGCTTATCAGTTGCTCGACCACGAACAAATATCTTATTGAGATCGGTTTCGTACTGACGATCTTCAACAGCCGCCTCCAAGATTACATAGTAGGTATTTACAGGCGTGTAGATTGTGGAGACTTGTTTCTCCCCATAGGCAGAATAGAGTGCAGTGCGAATGTCAGCAATACTTACTCCCGCACTTGCGGCTTTTTCACGGTCAATATTGATCTTGACGTTCAAACCTTTCATTTGGGAGTCGCTAGTTACGTCTCTAAACATAGGATCAGCCCGCATTTTTTGCATAAGCTTGTCAGCCCATTCATTGACGCCATCAAAGCCAACACTTTGGAGCGTAAATTGATAGCGACTCTTACTACTCTTGCCTCCAAGTTGTAAGTTTTGCACCGGGCGCATATAGACTTGTAAGCCAGGTATCTCTTTGAACTTGGTGCGTAAACCTTCCATGATCTTAGCCATTTTGGCGCGATCGCTTTTTGGTTTGAGAATAATAAATATTCGACCTGTGTTGTAACCTGAGCTAGCGCCGCCGCCAATGACTGAAATTGAACTTGCTACATTAGGGTCGGTATTTACCAATTCAGCCGCTTGATCTTGTAATGCCAACATTGCTCTAAAAGAAATATCTTCCGAAGCTTCTGTCGTAGCAAGAATTTGGCCAATATCTTCCTCTGGAAAAAAACCTTTTGGACTATTGATAAATAGTATTACTGTGAGGGCAAAGGTCGATAAAGCACCCCATAAAACAATTCTGCGATTTTTTAGAGCAAGATCCAAATAATGAACATATGTCTTGAGCATCCAATCGAATATGCGATCGAATTTTTTATTGATTGCGTACTCTTTGGCGTGTTGACCTGGTTTTGGCAGAAAGCGGCTGCAGAGCATTGGCACTACCGTTAAGGAAACTACAGCAGAAACCAAGATAGATAGGGATACCACTACTGCAAATTCTCTAAAGAGCAAGCCTATTGGGCCAGCCATAAAAAAGAGTGGGATAAAAACCGCCACCAAAGAGATGGAGATTGAAATAATGGTGAATCCGACCTCCTTACTTCCTTTAAGCGAGGCTTTTAGAGGATCCATTCCTTGCTCAACATAACGCATGATGTTTTCGAGTACAACAATAGCGTCATCAACAACCAAGCCAACAGCGAGCGTAATACCCAATAGAGAGATGTTGTCGAGACTGTAGCCCATAAAGTAAAGCAAGAAAAAGGCGCCAATGAGAGAAATTGGCAGGCTTATTGATGGAATAACAGTCGCAGAAATATGCTTTAAGAATAAAAAGATAACCAATATCACCAGCAACACCGTTAAAGCCAAAGTGATATTGACATCATGTATTGCTTCAATAATAGAAAGAGAGCGATCGTTTAAAAGTTGCAGCCTAATCGACTCAGGCATTTGTTTTTGTAGCTGTGGAAGTAGCTGTTTAACAGCATTCACTACCTCAACAGTATTAGCACCAGGTTGCCTTAAAACAGCAACTGCGATTGAACGCTCTCCATTTGAGCTGGCCAGAGTTTTGACATCCTCATAGCTCTCTATAACATCAGCCACATCTTTTAAATAAATTGGCAAGCCATTTTTTTGGCTCACAATTAAATTTGCAAATTCCTCAGGCCTTACTAATTGAGGGTTGGCATAAATAGTGATAGCTTGCCGGGGCCCATCCAAAACACCAACAGGACTATTGGAGTTTGCTTTATTCACTGCAATGGCAACATCATCGATAGTCAGGTTGCGATTTGCTAATGCGTCTGGATGGACGCGAACACGAACGGCATATCGTTTGGCGCCATATACCAATACCTGAGCAACACCACTAATAGTCGAGAGATTTGGAGAGACAAGGTTTTCTGCGTACTGGTTAATATCTGAAAGGCTGATGGATGGTGAGCTCATGCGCACCACTAAGACCGGTGTATCGGATGGATTAATTTTGCGATAAGACGGTGGAACAGTCATCTCTATAGGAAGACGTTTTTGTGCTCGCAAGAGGGCAGCCTGCACATCTACCGCCGCCTTATCGATATCTCTGTCGTTATTAAATTCTAGAGTAATGCTCGTGCTTCCAAGCGAATTAGTTGAGCTAATAACATTAATGCCGTCGATAGTAGAAAATTCTTTTTCAAGTGGCAACGCAACT
Organism: Polynucleobacter sp. MWH-Braz-FAM2G; assembly: GCF_018687635.1. Lineage (NCBI taxonomy): Bacteria > Pseudomonadati > Pseudomonadota > Betaproteobacteria > Burkholderiales > Burkholderiaceae > Polynucleobacter > Polynucleobacter sp. MWH-Braz-FAM2G. The sequence continues at coordinate 1,139,225 of NZ_CP061300.1, read as the reverse complement.
GCTGAGGCCATATTCTCTGGTGAAGCGCCTGGCAAAGAAGCGCTTACAGAAATAACGGGTGAATTAAAGCTTGGGAGAGCGGCTACAGGAATCTTTAGATATGCAACGGTACCTGCTATGACGGTAGCTATAGATAGCAACACCGTCATTACAGGGCGTCGAATACATAACTCGGAAAGCGTCATTTTTTCTCGGTAGCCGTTGAGGATGCTGGGGCAGGCGCACCGGATGTATTTGCAGGAGTTGGCGATTTAGCTTCACGCACCTTGCTTCCAGGGCGAAGATTTTGTTTGCCTTCAACTACAACTCTATCGCCAGGTTCAATACCTGTAATTACTGTTAATCCTTGGTATTCGTAGACAACCTTGATTGGCTTGGAAACGGCTTTCCCGTCTTTATCAATTACGTACACCATCTTGCCACGTGCGTTGATGATGACAGCTTGAGAGGGGACTGCCAAGGCGTCCTTCAGGGTATTCGCCACTAATGACACGCGAGCAAATTGGCCAGGTAACAGAGTTTTATCGTCATTAGGTATCTGAGCTTTAACTCGGACCGCTGCAATTGATGGGTCTACTTGGTTGTCGATCACTAAGACCTTGCCCTCATAAGTTTTTTTGCCGCTTTCTCCAACGACCACTTTTACAGTCATGGCTTCCCCATCAAGCTGGTTTTCCAGCATGATAGGTATATCTTTTTCGGGAATAACAAATTGAACATTAATAGGGTTCAATTGAGTGATCGTGACCATAGAACCAACGCTTGAAGTAGCGGTGGAGCTCGTTGCAGTAGAAACAATATTGCTAGCCTGTACAAGTGATCCAGGGAATACATTCACAATTCCCGCGCGCCCATTAATTGGTGAACGGATATAGTCAAAGGAGAGCTGAACCTCAGCTGCGCGAGCAGCAGCTTGCGCGGACTTGGCATTAGCAAGGCTAGTTTCTAAACCGGCTTTGGAGATAAAGTTTTTAGCAACTAGTTCTTTGGCGCGAAGGTATTGCTTTTGCGCATCATCGGCTAAGGCTTTTAGCTTTTCATAGTTGGCTTTGTCATTGCGGTCATCGAGGGTGAATAGCAAATCACCCGCCTTAACTTCCTGCCCATCTTTCACTTCCACCTTTGCCACCGTGTTGGTCACCATTGGACGAATATCGACAATGCTATTGGAAACAATCGTGCCAGTTGCTTCAATGATTAGAGGAATATCTTTTTTCTCAACTACAACAGAAGTTACAGTAATCGGACCTCCTGCCTTTTCTGAGGCGGGAAAAAAGTAGTCATAGACTTTTGAGCCCGCATACAAGACCACCAGCACTAATAGAATGCGCCATTTAAATTGAAGGACAAAGGACTTAACGGTTGGATAATCCAAGCGCTTTAGTGCATCAAATCTGGGCGACTGCTTTTGCCAAACAGAGCATAGGCGGACTTTGACAGCATTTTTAAATTGCACAAGCTTGGCGAGTGCCTTGTCGAATGAGGATTCTATTTTTGACACAGTCTCGTTTTTCTAGGTTTTATATGGGATTTTTACTGTTTTCAGCAATTTGAAGCAGAATCATTCTCTCATAAGATGACTCAAAAGGTGCCCAAGAGTAGGTCTTCTATTAAGGCAAAAATTCCTCAACACCCTTATTGGCAAGCTGATCCGCCAGCTCGTTACCAGGGTGCCCATTATGACCTCGGACCCAGTGCCACGATATTTCATGTTTTGGGAGGAGGGAATCTAGCTCTTGCCAGAGGTCAGCATTTTTAACAGGATCCTTACTGGCTGTCTTCCAGCCTCTTTTCTTCCAGCCCTCCAGCCATTCTGTAACCCCTTTTTGGACGTATTGAGAGTCTGTCCAGAGTTCTACGCTACTGCGCTGTTTTAGCGCCTTTAGAGCAAAAATCACTGCGCATATTTCCATGCGATTATTGGTTGTCAGTTTCTCGCCACCATGTATGTGCTTTTCATGACTTCCTGAGCGTAAAACAGCTCCCCAACCACCGGGGCCAGGATTGCCTTTACAGGCTCCATCGGTATATATGACGATGTGGGGTTGTGTGGAGTGAGGCATAAATTTATTCCGAATTCCCATCCGTCAGTTGTGCCAGTTGTTTTTGAATATTGCTTCGTTCGGCAGCGGGGCTCAATTGCTTAATTGCTGGAATGCGGGCTAGCGAAGCTGGACCAATCATTCTCATTCCTTGCTGACGTTTAATGGCGGAAACCAAAAAAACAGCACCAAATATTGGCCACCAACGATTACCCATCTTTTCAAGAAAGTCCATCTTACCCATTACAGACTCACCTTGAAGGGGGAGCTTGTAGCACCCAAAGTGACCCCGATCGAGAGAAAAGTTTAGTAGTTCTAGCCAGTCTTTTATCCGAATAAGACTGATAAATTGCCCATCTCTTGGAAGATAGGGAGTTCCGACCAATCTACTGAGATATTGTCTTGCACCCCACAGGCTGGCGGGATTGAAGCCAGAAATAATTAGGCGCCCTTCGGGTCTTAATACTCTATCCACTTCGCGCAAAATCTGGTGAGGGTCGGTAGCGAATTCTAAGACATGGGGCAGCACGATTAAATCCAAGCTTTCATTTGCAAAGGGAAGCTCTGTGCTATCCCCTTGAACTAGATGCCAGTTAAAACGAGCGGCATGACTGCGGTTGTCATTGGAGTGAATAAGTAGGGCCTGCAAAGGCATCCGATTTTCATTTAGTGTGTTTAATTGGGGCAGGCCAATTTGAAGGGCATGAAAACCAAATACGTCGGCAACTATTTGATCAAAACACCCTTGCTCCCAAGCTAAAACATAGCGTCCAGGAGGTGATTGCAACCATTTTTCCCATGAACTCCAGGGGGGCGCAGGCATCTGTGATGGGATGGGTGGGGTTGGTATCATCGGTATATGGATAAGAATACTTTATTGCAAGTTTGGCCTATACCGGCTTTTGATGATAACTATATCTGGTGCATTCACGATGGCAGTTCGGCTTTAGTGGTTGATCCAGGTGATTCAGCGCCAACGCTAGAGTTCCTCAGGGCAAATAATCTCTCTCTTAAGGGGATTTTAATCACCCATCATCACGCAGACCATACAGGCGGGATTCTGAATTTGCTCCAAGCTTTAGGTTCAGATATTCCCGTCTATGGCCCAGCAGGAGATAACATCCCTGGCCGCTCTGTTATTGCAATGCAAGATGACAAGATTGAAATTACTGCCCCGCGGATTAGTTTTAAAGTATTTGAAGTGCCTGGGCATACCTTAAGTCATATCGCTTACTTTGCCAACATGCAAGCCAATGTGGTGGAGCCAATGCTTTTTTGTGGAGATACCTTATTCGCATCTGGATGCGGTCGCTTGTTCGAAGGAACGCCAACGCAAATGTCCCAGTCGCTCGCACAATTTGCAGCCTTACCAAAAAATACCTTGGTTTATTGCACTCATGAATACACTTTATCGAATATTCGTTTTGCGATGGCAGTCGAGCCTAATAACTTCAATTTGTTCTCATGGGCCGATGAAGCAAAATCCCTCAGAGAGCAGGGATTGCCAACCCTCCCAACGACAATTGGTCAGGAACTTCAAGTAAACCCATTTATGCGATGTGATCAACCAGAAGTCATTGCAATGGCTAAAGAGGTTTCAGGTCAAGCCGAATTATCAACACCCGCTCATGTCTTAGCAGTAATAAGAGCCTGGAAAGATCGTTTCTGATGCGAATGTTGTATGCAGTAGTAGTTATTGCTGCCTTGTTGAGTGGATGCGCTAGTACAGGCGACTGGTCATCGGACACTCCTACAAAAGCGAACCCAAAATCCTCTAGGGCTACACGCGTTAATCTTCAAAATCAGAGTGTCAGCAAGGTCTATGCTCCTTCTGATAATCTCTGGATTCGTATTCGTGATGGCTTCCAAATGGAGCCAATGAATAGCCCCTTAGAGATTGAGCAAGTTCGCTGGTTAAGTGCACGCCCAGATTATGTTCATCGCTCCATGGCCCGCTCTTCACGTTACTTGTTTTATATAGTGCAAGAGGTCAACGCGCGCAATATGCCAACGGAGATTGCGCTTCTACCATTTGTAGAAAGTGCTTTTGTCACGAACGCAAAATCAAGCGCAAAAGCAGTAGGGCTGTGGCAATTTATGCCGGCAACTGGAAAAGACTTTCGACTAACCCAAAATGTCTTCAGAGATGAGCGTCGCGATGTTTTGCAATCGACCGACGCTGCTTTAGATTATCTGCAACGCCTATACAACCAGTTTGGCAGTTGGGAATTAGCCTTGGCTGCATATAACTGGGGCGCTGGAAATATTTCTAAAGCCCAAAAACGTAATGCGGCAGCAGGTTTACCCACGGATTATGAAAGCCTGACCATGCCGCGGGAGACTCGGAACTATGTACCCAAGCTGATGGCTTATCGACAAATCGTATTAGATCCACAGGCTTATGGAATCGTTTTGCCTGAACTTGAGAATCACCCATACTTTGTTGCTTTGGATGTCGGTAGCGACATTGATGTGGCATTGGTAATTAAGTTAGCTGAAATTCCAGAGGATGAATTTCATAGTCTCAATCCATCATTTAATAAGCCAGTCATTCTCAGTAACGCCAATCAACAAATCTTGTTACCGTTCGGTCACGCTGAAATTTTTCAGAGCAATTTAAAGCAATACACTAAACCTTTATCTTCTTGGACTGCAGTTCAAGTAAGTAAAACTGAAAGCGTTGATCAGGCAGCCAAAACTTTGGGAGTGGATATGGACACCCTTCGAGAGGTAAACGGCATTCCGAAGGGTATGCGTATTCGCGCAGGCTCCACGGTATTGATTCCAAAAACCAGTCGCCGCCCAGGAGATGTGTCGACTGCTATGGCTGAAAATGCCAGCTTAAGTCTAGAGAAGCCTGCGCCACCAGCACCGAAGTGCCCAAAACCTACCAAAGGAAGCAAGGGAGCTAAAGCGGCTAAATGTCACGCCCCAAACTCTACTAAAACGGCCGAAAAGGGCGCTTCTAAGGGTAATTCTTCTGAAAAAAATGCTGCATCTCAGCATAAATCCGCATCGACAGGGCTTGCAAAATCTGCGAAAAATGGTAGTTCAGCCGCCCAAAGTAACAATAAGAGCAGTAAAGGGGCGAGCAAAAGTCAGTAATCCCAGTAACTTTTTTAAAAGAAATTAGGTTGACCATGTCCTATAAAGCACACCACGAACGCTCAATTAAAGACCCAGACGGATTTTGGGGTGAGCAAGCACAGTTAATTCATTGGGAAAAACCATTTGATAAAGTTCTTAATTACGACAATCCTCCATTTGCGAAGTGGTTTGAAGGTGGTTTAACCAATCTTTGTTACAACGCGGTAGATCGTCATTTAAAAGATCGTCCTGATCAAATTGCTTTAGTTGCTGTTTCAACTGAAACAAACCAAGAGAAGGCTTACACATTTAAAGAGTTATACGAAGAAGTTAATCGTATGGCTGCTATTTACAAAGCAAATGGTATTCAAAAAGGTGATCGTGTTTTGATCTATATGCCGATGATTGCTGAGGCCTGTTTTGCCATGTTGGCGTGCGTACGTATTGGCGCAATTCACTCTGTTGTATTTGGTGGTTTTGCTTCTCACAGCTTGGCTTCTCGAATTGATGACGCAAAACCAAAATTGATTGTTACTGCTGAAGCAGGTGCGCGTGGTGGTAAAGCAGTTCCTTACAAGCCATTGCTAGATGAGGCAATTTCCTTAGCTGAATACAAACCTGAGAGGGTATTGATTGTGAATCGTGGCTTAACCGAATTCACAACGGTAGCTGGTCGTGATTTGGATTATGCAACTGAGCGTCAAAAACATTTAAACGATCTCGTTCCAGTTGAGTGGGTTGATGCTACTCATCCTTCTTATATTTTGTACACATCTGGTACTACCGGTAAACCAAAGGGTGTGCAACGCGATACTGGCGGTTACGCGGTAGCATTAGCGGCCTCAATGAAGCATATCTTTACTGGCAATGCTGGTGAAACCATGTTCTGCACATCAGACATTGGTTGGGTAGTGGGCCATAGCTACATTATTTATGCGCCATTACTATCGGGCATGGCAACCATCATGTACGAAGGCACGCCCTTACGCCCAGATGCTGGTATTTGGTGGGAATTGGTTGATAAGTACAAAGTTTCAGTCATGTTCTCTGCGCCAACAGCAGTTCGCGTGCTCAAGAAACAAGATCCCGCATTCTTAACGAAATACGATTTGTCCAAACTGCGCGCCCTGTTCTTGGCGGGCGAGCCTTTGGATGAGCCAACTGCAAGTTGGATTCATGACGCTATTAAAAAGCCAATCGTGGATAACTATTGGCAAACTGAAACAGGCTGGCCAATGCTTGCAATCCAACGTGGTGTCGAAGTGATGCCTCATAAGTTTGGATCTCCAGGCGTTCCATCTTTCGGTTACAACATGAAGTTGCTGGATGATGCAACTTCCGAAGAGTTGGGTCCAGATCAAAAAGGTGTGATTGCAATTGAAGGTCCGTTGCCACCTGGTTGTATGCAAACTGTTTGGGGTGATGACAAACGCTTTATTAGTACCTACTGGGAAACCATTCCTGGCAAATTAATTTACTCAACCTTTGACTGGGGTATTAAAGATAAAGATGGTTACTTCTTTATCTTAGGTCGTACTGATGACGTGATTAACGTAGCGGGTCACCGCTTAGGAACTCGTGAAATTGAGGAGAGTATTTCTAGTCATCCTAATATTTCAGAGGTTGCAGTTGTAGGTATTGAGGATAAGCTTAAAGGTCAAGCTGCCATTGCTTTCGTGATTCCTAAAGATGCCTCTAACACGGCAACATTAGAGGCGGAGTGCATGAAGACAGTAGACAGCACTCTTGGTGCAATTGCACGTCCTGGCAGAGTATATGTAGTAACTGCCTTACCTAAGACTCGCTCTGGCAAGATTGTTCGCCGTGCTCTTCAGGCTGTTGCAGAGGGTCGCGATCCAGGGGATATCAGCACCATGGATGATCAAACTGTTTTGGCTCAAATTAAGACCATTATTGAGCAGAGCGCCAAGGCTTAAAAACCGGTAACTTGTATTAAATTGCTCCTCCAACCTAATCGTTGGGGGAGTTTTTGCTTTTGGTGATTGATTTGGCTGGGTATTCAAGGGTTTACGAGTAAAAATGGTATGATTACAGGGTTCGAAACTTAATAAATACCCTAGCGCTTAAAGACACTCACCTCCCGCAAATACATCCCCGGGCTGGTCTTTTTGGGGGTTTTGAGCGTCGGATGGAGCAGGGACTGGAGATGGTTTGTCACCCTTGCTTCCTTCTTTTCCCCCCGCCGTATTGGCTCTTGCTGACGGCACCTTATTTCCCGGATTTAGTATTGGCGCCCCTGGCGAAACTACTGGAGAAGTAGTTTTCAATACCGCATTGACTGGTTATCAGGAAATCATTACCGATCCAAGCTATTCACGTCAAATAGTTACCTTGACCTATCCACATATTGGAAATGTGGGTGTGAATGCTCAAGATGCAGAATCAGATCGGATTCATGCTGCTGGCCTAGTTATCAAAGATTTGCCAAAACGAGTATCCAATTTTCGTTCCGAAGGTCCTTTAGACGTCTATCTCACAAAAGCGGGCGTGCTTGGTATTGCAGGGATTGATACCCGCAAGCTCACAAGAATTCTTCGCGATAAGGGCGCCCAATCTGGTGCCATTGTTGCTGGCAAGGTAGGGGATGATCACGAAGCTTTAGGTATAAAGGCGCTGGAGTTGGCTAAGGCATTCCCTGGAATGGCGGGATTGGATTTAGCCAAGGTCGTTACTACTCAAAAGCCGTATGAATGGCGTGAAGCCGAATGGGCTCTGCAAGGTCCAAATGGTAAGCCAGGTTATAGATCCTTGGATACTGGTAAACCAGTTAAAAGAGTGGTTGCCTTTGATTTTGGTGTGAAACGCAATATTCTTCGCATGCTCACTGAGCGCGGCTGTCAATTGACGGTTGTCCCTGCGCAAACTAGTGCCGCAGAAGTATTAGCGATGAACCCAGATGGCGTATTTTTCTCAAATGGTCCTGGCGATCCAGGTCCTTGTGATTATGCAATTGCTGCTGCAAAAGAAATTATCGAGAAGGGTGTTCCAACCTTCGGTATTTGTCTAGGCCATCAAATTATGGGTCTTGCTGCAGGAGCAAAGACTTTGAAAATGAAGTTTGGGCATCACGGTGCAAATCATCCAGTAAAAGATTTGGATACTGGTCGCGTAGCGATTACCTCTCAAAATCATGGCTTTGCTGTTGATGCAAATACCTTGCCAGACAATATTCATGTTACCCATGTTTCCTTATTCGATGGTTCTTTGCAAGGTATGGCCTGGAAAGACAAGCCAGCTCTTTGTTTCCAAGGGCATCCTGAGGCCTCTCCAGGTCCTCATGACATAGCTTATTTATTTGATCGTTTTGTGGAGCTAATGAATGCTGCCAGCAACAAGGAGGGCAAATAATGCCTAAGCGTAGCGACATTCAGAGCATCTTAATTATCGGCGCTGGTCCGATCGTCATTGGACAGGCCTGTGAATTTGATTATTCAGGCGCACAAGCTTGTAAAGCTTTGCGTGATGAGGGCTACAAAGTAATTTTGGTCAACAGCAATCCTGCAACCATCATGACTGACCCTGAGATGGCAGATGTAACCTACATCGAACCCATTACATGGGAAGTTGTAGAGAGGATTATTTCTACTGAGAGGCCTGATGCCATCCTGCCAACTATGGGTGGTCAAACAGCGTTGAATTGTGCATTGGATTTACATCGTCACGGGGTATTGGAAAAATACGGCTGTGAACTTATTGGTGCATCTCCCGAGGCGATTGACAAAGCGGAAGATCGTCAGAAGTTTAAAGAGGCAATGACCAAAATTGGCCTTGGTTCTGCAAAGTCTGGCATTGCCCATTCAATGGACGAGGCTCATGAAGTTCAGCAGCGGATTCAGAAAGAAACAGGTAGTTCAGGTTTTCCGGTGGTTATTCGTCCTTCATTCACCATGGGTGGATCGGGAGGGGGTATTGCTTATAACCGTGAAGAATTTGAAGAAATTTGTAAACGCGGTCTCGATCTATCGCCTACTCGCGAGCTTTTGATTGAAGAGTCTCTCCTTGGTTGGAAAGAATTTGAAATGGAAGTCGTGCGCGATCGTAACGACAACTGCATCATTGTTTGCTCAATTGAAAACTTAGATCCAATGGGTGTGCATACTGGTGATTCAATCACTGTGGCACCAGCTCAAACTCTAACGGACAAAGAGTATCAAATCATGCGAAATGCATCGATTGCAGTGCTCCGTGAGATCGGTGTTGATACTGGCGGTTCAAACGTTCAGTTTTCTATCAACCCAGTTGATGGGCGCATGATTGTGATTGAGATGAATCCACGTGTTTCTCGTTCGTCCGCATTGGCCTCTAAGGCCACAGGTTTCCCTATCGCTAAGATTGCTGCCAAATTAGCCGTAGGCTACACGCTTGATGAGCTCAAAAATGATATTACTGGTGGCGCAACTCCAGCATCTTTTGAACCTTCAATTGATTATGTAGTTACGAAGATCCCTCGCTTTGCCTTTGAAAAATTTCCACAAGCTGACTCTCGTTTGACAACTCAAATGAAGTCAGTAGGTGAGGTAATGGCGATTGGTCGCACTTTTCAAGAGTCTTTCCAAAAAGCGCTTCGCGGTCTTGAGGTTGGTGTTGATGGTTTAGATGAGGTGTCTACAGACTTAGATGACATCATCAATGAAATTAATGAGCCAGGCCCTGATCGCATATGGTATTTGGCAGATGCATTCCGTATGGGTATGGGTCTAGATGAGATTTATAGCGAGACCAAAGTCGATCCTTGGTTCCTGGAACAGATTGAAGAGCTAATCGCTATTGAAGCCGAGCTTAAGCAGCGCAAGATTGATAGTCTCTCTGCACCTGAGTTGCGTTTTGTAAAGCAAAAGGGTTTCTCGGATCGTCGCTTGGCAAAATTACTTGGGATTGATGCCGCTTCTGTACGTGCAGCGCGTCATCGCTTAAATGTGGTGCCAGTCTATAAGCGCGTTGATACATGCGCCGCAGAGTTTTCTACCAATACTGCTTATTTGTATTCCACCTACGAAGCTGAGCATGGTGAGTGCGAGTCGCAGCCAACGAACAAAGAAAAGATCATGGTATTGGGCGGTGGGCCTAACCGTATTGGTCAAGGTATTGAGTTTGACTATTGCTGTGTACACGCAGCCTTAGCGATGCGTGATGATGGTTATGAAACCATCATGGTCAATTGCAATCCAGAGACTGTCTCTACTGACTACGATACTTCTGATCGTCTTTATTTTGAACCATTAACTCTAGAAGACGTTTTGGAGATTGTGGCAAAAGAAAAACCCAAGGGTGTGATCGTTCAGTATGGTGGACAGACACCATTGAAATTGGCTTTAGATCTGGAGCGAAATGGTGTTCCGATTATCGGCACATCTCCAGATATGATTGACGCCGCTGAAGATCGTGAACGTTTCCAAAAGTTGCTGCAAGACCTCAGTTTGCGTCAACCGCCTAATCGTACAGCCCGCACCGAAGAGGAAGCCCTCAAGCTTGCCGAAGAGATTGGGTACCCGTTGGTAGTTCGTCCTTCTTATGTGCTTGGTGGTCGTGCCATGGAAATTGTTCATGATGGTCGTGATCTACAGCGTTATATGCGTGAAGCTGTTAAGGTCTCACATGATTCTCCAGTGCTGCTTGATCGCTTCTTAAATGATGCGATTGAGTGCGATGTTGATTGCATTAGCGATGGTGCAACTGTATTTATTGGCGGCGTCATGGAGCATATTGAGCAGGCTGGAGTTCACTCAGGTGACTCTGCTTGTTCATTGCCCCCATACTCTTTGTCTGAATCAACCGTTGAAGAAATTAAGCGTCAAACTGCCGCCATGGCTAAGGGTTTGAAGGTGGTTGGTTTGATGAATGTGCAGTTTGCCATTCAAAATGTCGATGGCAAGGATGTTATCTATGTCCTTGAGGTCAACCCACGCGCTTCCCGCACTGTACCTTTTGTATCTAAAGCTACTGGATTGCAATTGGCAAAAATTGCTGCTCGCTGCATGGTTGGTCAATCATTAGCGCAGCAGGGCATACAGACTGAAGTCAAGCCAGAATATTTCTCTGTCAAAGAAGCTGTATTCCCATTTAATAAATTCCCAGGTATTGATCCAATACTCGGACCAGAAATGCGTTCTACTGGTGAAGTCATGGGTGTTGGCAAAACTTTTGGTGAAGCATTGTTTAAGTCTCAATTGGGTGCTGGCATCAAGCTTCCTAAGAGTGGAACTGTTCTTTTGACTGTTAAAGACAGCGATAAGCCAAAAGCGCTTGAGGTGGCCAAGTTATTGCATCAACTTGGCTTTCCAATGGTGGCCACTAAAGGCACTGCTGCGACGATTGAAGCGGCCGGTTTACCAGTTAGAGTGGTGAATAAGGTGAAGGATGGCCGTCCACACATTGTAGATTTCATTAAGAATGGTGAGATATCTTTGGTATTCACGACTGTTGATGAAACCCGTACAGCGATCGCTGACTCTAGATCTATTAGAACAAGTGCTCAAGCTAACGGTGTAACTTATTACACAACTATTAGCGCAGCCCGTGCGGTTATGGATGGTTTGCTGGCTTCACAAAATGGCAAGCTGGAGTCGCTGGAGGTTTATTCGTTGCAAAACTTACATCGGACGCTTATTTAATCTAAAATTAACTTTTAGACGCGTAATTTTGCGCAAGAATTTAAGTTAGGTTAGTAGCATGAGCACAATTCCGATTACCAAACGCGGTGCAGAGCTTCTCAAAGAAGAGTTGCACCGCTTGAAACATGTAGAACGTCCTGCCGTTATCAATGCAATCTCAGAGGCTCGCGCTCAAGGCGATCTCTCTGAGAATGCCGAATATGATGCCGCCAAGGAGAAGCAGGGTTTCATTGAGGGTCGAATTCAAGAATTAGAGGGCAAGTTATCTGCCGCTCAAATTATTGATCCAGCAACTCTTGATGTATCTGGGCGAGTGGTATTTGGAGCTACCGTCGAACTCGAAGATCTTGAGGATGGCACTAAATTCACCTATCAAATCGTTGGTGATGATGAGGCTGATATTGCTTTAAATAAAATCTCTATTAGCTCCCCTATTGCGCGCGCCTTAATTAGCAAGGAAGAGGGCGATGTGGTGGGTGTTCAGGCGCCTGGTGGTAATCGTGAAGTTGAGATCTTAGCGGTTCGTTACATCTAATTCTTCTATGCAGGCCCAGAGAGTTTTTAGTCTGATTGCCGGTATCTGGGTAGGCAGCTTTATTACCATTGGATTTCTGGTTGTCCCCATTCTCTTTTCAAGTTTGGGTGATAGGCAAATTGCCGGTATGGTGGCAGCAAGCCTTCTTAAAGCGACCGCTTATATAGGCGTCTGTATCAGTACCATATTGATGGTTGCCGCCCATTATTTTGTAAGGCAGAATCAAGCCAGATACCGGCTTATTCGCTGGATCTTGCTTGCGATGTTGGCCTGTGCAATTACCGCTGGATTTATTCTGATTCCTTGGATGAATGCGCTAAGGGATCAAGCCTTATCTTTAGGCTTATCAGTCCGGGAAACCTCTAATGCAGAACTTTTTAATCGACTGCATTCCGTCTCCAGCATGGTTTTTATGATTCAAACATTGCTGGGAATATATTTGGTTTGGCAGACAACAAAAAACGCTGACTAGCAGCGTTCTTTTTATTTGACGGGTCTTAAGAGCCTAAAGATTTTTTCTTGGTACTACTCATTCTAGTTTTGCGTTTCTTGATAGGTGCTGGGGCGGCAACTGCTTTTCTATAGCCTGGAGAAGACCAGCCAATTTTGGATTCTGCCGCCTCAGAACGTAAAACCCTTTTCTTAGGAGTGGCAGATTTAACAGCGGCAGCCCGCGCAAACGGTGAGGCGTTAGAGGCGGAGCGACGGTTGGAGCGATCTGAAGAACTGGTGCGAGCGCCAGCTTTAGTTGGAACGCGATTAGGTTGTCGTTTTGTTCTTGGTGCTTGTAGTGACTTTTTAGTCTGTTTGCTAGATCGATCTAAATTGCTAAAAGCTTCTTCAACTGCATCTTTTGGTTTCCATAGAACTAATAACTTACCAATATGTTGGACAGGTGCAGCATCAAGTTGATCACAAAGTTCTTCATAGATAGCAATACGCGCTTCACGATCATCACCTAAAACACGAATTTTGATTAAGCCATGATGTTTAATTGCCGATTTAGCTTCTTTAATTACGGCTGGGGTCAAACCATCTCCACCAATCATCACTACAGGATTTAAGTCATGAGCATCGGCTTTTAAAGATTTGCGCTGTGCGGGGGTAATAGTTAGTGCTGTCATGGGCTTGATGATAGAGCATTCATCGAGAGAAATAGCTCTTTAGGCTTAATTTAGCGAGTTTTTCCATAATTCCTTTTGCTTTAGAAGGCGGAAACTAGGAAAATATAGGGCGAAAGTGGGTAAGTTTTGGCAAAGAATAAATTTAATAAAAGTTGGTTGCAGGATCACTTAACAGATCCATACGTGAAGATGGCTCAGAAAGAGGGCTATCGCGCTAGAGCAGTTTATAAACTGAGTGAAATAGACGAACAAGATCACCTTATTAAAGCGGGCATGACTATTGTTGATCTTGGAAGTGCTCCTGGCAGTTGGTCGCAATATGTGCGCAATCGTTTAACCGAGCTTGGTAAAAACAATCCAAAAATTGAATCCGGCAAACCAGATGGGCAAATTATCGCGATTGATATATTGCCCATGGAAGATATTGCTGATGTCAGCTTTATTCAGGGTGATTTCCGAGAAGAGGAGGGTCTGAATGCTCTTGAGGCGCTATTGCCTAAAGATGCCGACGGTAAGGTTGATCTGGTTCTCTCAGATATGGCTCCTAATTTATCGGGTGTTGGGGTAGCAGACGCCGCAAGGATGGCCTTTTTAGCTGAAATTGCCCTCGATTTTGCTGTTGCTCACCTCAAGCCTGAGGGTGCTTTGCTAATTAAGTGCTTTAACGGGAGTGGCTACAGCCAGATTGTGGAATCGTTTAAAAAGGTGTTTAAAACAGTGGCATCTCGAAAGCCCAAGGCTTCTAGGGCCCGATCTTCAGAGATATTCCTATTGGGTAGAAACCTCAAACCCCCAAAATAGAGCTTAATTCCTGTAATGGACCCCCGTTTTATAGGGTTTTTATAAATAAATATGCCATTAGCCCTTGAAAAAGGGTGGTAGTAGAATCAAATACTTAGGTAGCGATTCGCTTTAACTCCTGGATCAATCCAGAAAAGGACTTATTTTGAACAGCAATATGTTCCAAAAAATCGGTGTGTGGCTCATTGTGGGTCTGGTGCTTTTTACGGTATTCAAGCAATTTGATAAGCCGAAGGAGCAGACTCAGGTCACCTATTCACAATTCATGGATGATGCCAAAGCTGGAAAGATCAAACGTGTTGATGTTCAGGGGCGCACTAACCTTACCGTTACTCCTGTCGACGGCAATAAATATACGCTGATATCTCCAGGGGATATTTGGATGGTAGGTGATTTGATGAAGTATGGTGTTCAAGTTTCTGGTAAAGCAGAAGATGAACCGAACATGATCACTTCAGCTTTGTACTACCTTGGTCCAACTCTGCTGATTATTGGCTTCTGGTTTTTCATGATGCGTCAAATGCAAGGTGGTGGCAAAGGTGGCGCTTTCTCATTTGGAAAATCTAAAGCGCGTCTCATTGATGAGAATAGCAACACAGTCACTTTTGCTGATGTTGCTGGTTGTGATGAGGCGAAGGAAGAGGTCTTTGAATTAGTTGACTTCCTAAAAGATCCGCAAAAATTTCAAAAACTTGGCGGTCGCATTCCTCATGGTGTATTGCTGGTAGGCCCCCCTGGTACAGGTAAAACATTATTGGCACGCGCTATTGCTGGTGAAGCAAAAGTTCCTTTCTTCTCAATCTCAGGTTCTGACTTTGTAGAAATGTTTGTTGGTGTTGGCGCTTCTCGTGTGCGAGACATGTTTGAAAACGCTAAGAAGAATTCACCTTGCATTATCTTTATCGATGAGATTGATGCTGTAGGTCGTCATCGTGGTGCCGGCATGGGTGGTGGTAATGATGAGCGCGAACAAACTCTCAACCAGATGTTGGTTGAGATGGATGGTTTTGAAAGCAATAGTGGCGTAATCGTGGTGGCTGCAACCAACCGTTCAGATGTGTTGGATAGGGCCTTATTGCGTCCCGGTCGTTTTGATCGTCAAGTTCATGTTGGCTTACCTGATATCCGTGGTCGTGAGCAGATTCTGCAAGTACATATGCGTAAGGTTCCGATTGATCCAGATGTCAATGCTGCCGTTTTAGCTCGTGGCACGCCAGGCTTCTCTGGTGCCGACCTTGCAAACCTTGTGAATGAGGCTGCATTGTTTGCTGCACGTCGCAATAAACGTTCAGTTGATATGAAGGACTTTGAAGACGCCAAAGATAAGATTTACATGGGTCCTGAGCGTAAGTCAGCTGTAATGCGCGAAGAAGAGCGTCGTAATACTGCTTACCATGAGTCGGGACATGCTGTTGTCGCTAAAGTGCTTCCTAAATCTGATCCTGTGCATAAGGTCACCATCATGCCTCGTGGGATGGCTTTGGGCGTGACTTGGCAATTGCCAGAGTTCGACCGAGTGAACTTGTATAAAGATCGCATGTTGGAAGAGTTGGCAATTTTATTTGGCGGTCGTGCTGCTGAAGAAGTCTTCTTGCATTCTATGAGCACTGGTGCATCGAATGACTTTGAACGTGCAACTAAGATGGCGCGGGATATGGTTACTCGCTATGGCATGAGCGATAGCTTGGGCACGATGGTGTATGTCGATACCGAATCTGAAAGTATTTTTGGTCGCAATAGCACGAAGACTGTTTCTGAATTGACGCAACAAAAAGTAGATGCTGAAATTCGTACATTGATCGATAGTCAATATGCATTAGCAAGGTCAATCTTGGAGCAGAATCGTGACAAGGTCGAAGCCATGGTCGCTGCGTTGTTAGAGTGGGAAACCCTTGATGCAGAGCAGATTAACGACATTATGGAGGGTCGTCCACCTCGTGCGCCAAAACCGCCTCCTGCAACCCAGTTTGGTAATTCCGCTGGAACGCCTGGTCCTGCTACTGGTAACGCTCCCGCTACTGCTTAAGCTCTATTGAGTTTTAGTTTTTGATGCTCAATCAAAGTTTGATCGAGATGCCCACAACTTGGCGTTGTGGGCGTTTTCTTTTTGATTTCACAAAACGTAAGCGTCCTATTGTGATGGGCATTCTAAATGCCACGCCAGATTCTTTTTCGGATGGCGGTAGGTTCAGAAATGCCCAAGATGCTATCGCTCAAGCAGAAATCATGATTGCCAATGGTGTGGATTTAATTGATATTGGTGGTGAATCCACTCGTCCTGGAGCGGTGCCAGTAAGTCTTGAAGAAGAGCTCGATAGAGTTCTTCCAGTTATTGAGGCATTAAAAAATTGCGGCGTACCTTTATCAATTGATACCTACAAATCTGAAACGATGCGCCAAGCACTGCTTGCTGGCATTGATTGTGTAAATGATATTTGGGCACTCAGGCAAGAGGGGGCAGTTGATGCTGTTACTAACATTAAAGAATGCGGTATTGTTTTAATGCACATGCAATGTGATCCTCTCACAATGCAGTTCAATCCCGAGTATCAAGATGTCACTGGAGAGGTAATACAGTTCTTAAAAGATAGAGCTGCATTTCTAATAGAAAAGGGTGTTAGCTCAGACAGAATTGCTATCGATCCAGGCTTTGGTTTTGGAAAGAGCCTTGAGCATAACCTTACTATGCTGTCTCGCTTTAATGCTTTCACAAAATTGGGCTACCCAGTTTTGGCGGGTATTTCTAGAAAATCTATGATTGGAAAGGTCACTGGGAAAGAGACTAATGAACGTGTAGCTCCTAGTGTTGCGGCTGCCATTATGGCTGCTGATCGGGGGGCTAAAATCATTCGTGTTCATGATGTTGCTGAAACAGTTGATGCCCTAAAACTCTGGGAAGCAGTTAATTTTTAATGAATGAATAAAACAAAGATATAAAGGGTCTAAGTTTTATAATGATATCCATGAAAAAACAATACTTTGGCACTGATGGCATTCGCGGCGAAGTCGGGCAATTTCCGATTGTTCCGGAATTTATGACTCGTCTTGGCTATGCAGCCGGCAAAGTATTAACGAAAGATTGCAAGCTAGGTGAGCGTTGCCAAGTATTGATTGGCAAAGATACTCGAGTCTCTGGTTACTTGTTGGAGGCTGCTTTAGAAGCGGGTTTTGCTGCTGCAGGTGTCGATGTTATGCTTTGTGGCCCCATACCGACCCCTGGAGTCGCTTATCTTACTAAAGCCTTGCGTTTAACTGCGGGCTTGGTGATTTCAGCCTCACACAATCCTTATCAAGATAATGGCATTAAGTTTTTTTCAGCCAACGGAGATAAGCTCTCTGATGATTTTGAATTAGCCATTGAGACTGAGCTAGAAAAACCCATGGGTTGCGTTAGCTCCAAAGAATTAGGCAAGGCATTCCGCTTAGATGATGCTGCTGGCCGTTATATTGAATTTTGCAAGTCTACTTTTCCGGGAGACCTCAATCTCAAGGGATTAAAAATTGTGGTGGACTGCGCCAATGGCGCTGCGTATCACATTGCTCCTCATGTTTTCCATGAGCTGGGTGCAGAAGTCATTTCAATAGGCGTAAATCCAGATGGGCGCAATATTAATGATGGTTGCGGCGCCACCGCACCACAAGCCTTGATTGAAAAAGTGAAAGAGGTGAATGCGGACATCGGCATTGCTTTAGATGGAGATGCTGATCGACTCCAAATGGTTGATGCCTCAGGACGTTTGTTTAATGGTGATGAATTGCTGTATGTCCTCGTAAAAGATAGGTTAGATAAAAAGCAAGCTATCGGAGGAGCGGTTGGTACTCTCATGACTAATCTAGCGGTTGAAAACGCGATTAAAGAATTGGGAATTGGATTTGAGCGCGCTAATGTCGGTGATCGTTATGTATTAGAAATGCTTAAACAAAAAGGGTGGCTAATTGGAGGTGAGGGTTCTGGACATTTACTTTGCCTAGATCAGCACACCACTGGCGATGGCACTATTGCGGCATTGCAAGTATTGGCTGCTATGAGTCAAAACAAAAAGAGTCTTGCTCAATTGCTAGAAAAGGTAAATATCTTTCCTCAGGTGCTTTTGAATGTGAGATTCAAACCTGGTTATGACTGGAAGTCTGACTCAGCATTAAAAAATCAAGTCTCCAAGGTAGAGTCTGATCTCAAAGATATCGGCAGGGTATTGATCAGAGCTTCTGGCACCGAACCTTTGCTCAGGGTCATGGTTGAAACTCAGGATGGTGATGTTGCCATGAACTCAGCCAAGAGCATTGCTGAACTAGTCCCAACTGCCTAGATTCAAGCTTACTTTGACTTGTGCTATTTCATATTCTTCTTTAGCAGAATTGGAATAAACCCAAAAGGCTGCTCAGATTTTGGATTGACAGTGATCTCCACCGCCTGAACTTGTTCAGCACCCATTACCTGTAAGCGCAGAACATTCTCGATAATATATTTTTGATCCACTGTCTTGAGAGGCTGATCAAGAATAAGGCGATGACTGTCGCCATGAATTAGAAGTACGGGAATCTTATGGTTTTGTGCTTCTTTACTCAAAAGAAGTAGAGTATCTCGATAGCCGCTACTTTCATCTATGGCTTGTTTGGGCGAATAAAACATATCAGCCTGAAAGCAAAAGATTATCCCTTTGTAGCCTTTACTTGAGGCAAGTGAAAAAGCATTACTTATCCAGGCTAGATTGGCTTGATTGCGTTCAGCATATTCAGCTTTGGATTGCTCATTACGCTCAAAATTATTATTTGATCCTGGAATATGAAGATTAACAAATAAAAATTGGTTCTTTACCCAATATGAGTTTTCAACAAACTTTGAATGTACAGGGTCGACATCTGCCTGCCTTGTCAAAGCAATTGGTTTTTTGCCCAGACTTTTATTGTTGCTGAAGAAAGTAGCTCTTAGTACATTCAGGCGTTCAATAGGATCGTATGAGCCCGCCGCCGGTCTATGACAATCTGTCCACTCGTTGTCACCGATGCTGTAAATGAGTGGGGATGTGAATTGATTGAAATGCTGCTTAACTTTGAGGTTATATTCATCGCTGCATGGGGTGGATCCTGATTTTGTATCACCGATAAAAATACTAAAACTTGGCTGGATTTTATTGATCTCAGCTATCAACCTTTCGTAACGTTGATAATCATCAGGTATGGAATAGGGCATATCCCCCAAAGCAACAAAACGAAATGACTCAGTTGACTGAGCAGAGGCCGCGAGCGTATTTGCTAGGAACCATAAGGATATTAATAGTCGATTCGTTTTCACATTATTTATGATAGCTTGGTTGCTTTCTTATTTCTTTTATCTCAATTTCACCAAATATATATTCTTCTCGACTAAATTGCATCCATCCTAGATCATGAAAGACGTCAGCATAATTTTTTGAATATTTGCTATTGGTTTGATAGAAAATGTCCGTTAGCTCATCTTGTTCTGTCTTATGCACAGTTTCAGAAAAGTAGATTATCTTCTCTCCCCCATATGTTTTTCTAATTACTCCTCCTGGAATATCTTTAATGGATATCCCTACGTTGGGATCATATGTATTTATAAAGGTTGGCTTTACTTCGGTGATTATTGAGCCTAATTTCCAAACCGTACCACACTTAATTTCTTTGTTCTTCTGTTGGAATATGTTGCGCTCGACTAAAGAGCCCATTTCTAAGGGAATAATTTGATAAATCATCCTATCTCCAATGTAATTTATGAAATGTCAATTTAGTTTGCTAGAAAATTATGACAATCCATTAAAGCTGGAAACTAAGATTCAAAATCTCCAGGTAACTCCAACTTCAGTGCGAGTGGCGCCGGAAGCTTGGGCGGCAATTGTTTCGCTATAGTTCAATCCTGTCCTCATATACGAAGCTCCTAAGTCGATATTTTCAGTAATAGAGTAGATGGCAGCAATTAGCGCGTAATGACTCAAGTATTGTTCGGTGGTAGGTGGATTGGTTGTGGCGCCAATATCGAGCGCAATTTTAAAATCCTTAATCACAGTCCAAACAGGTGCCACTGATACGATAAATAGATTGGTACGATTTGGATCTGCAGATAGACCCACGGTGTAATTGGTGTTGTAGGGAGAGTGCATGTATACAGCATTGATATGCACTTCGAAGTCTTCCCAATATTTTGATGCAATTAAATTGGCCCCATAGTTAAATGCCGCCATGCCGAGCCCAGTTACTTGCTGCTGTTTCCCAGCAGGCAGAATCACTGAAGGCTTAATTGCAAAGGCGTAACCATTTTTTTCATCCTCATAAAATCGCCACTTTGCTGCGAACACATAATTAGAAAATTTAGAAAAATTACCACTTGGTTCGTTGTAGTAGGTGGCAGAAAATGAAGCTTCAACTTTCTCGCTCAAGCCACGTGTATATGTAAAAGGGAATGCTTTTGCATCAGTTCTGCCAACATACTCTTCGCCTGGGGTAATAATGTCCGCTTGCTGAGCGCTTCCATTTCGATTGATTGAGAAAAAGTATTGCTCGATTTGGTTGCCGCCGGCTTTGACGGTTCCGGCATCATCCGTGTTTAGCGGCTCAAATGCATATGCATTTGCTGAAATACAAAGAAAAGCGAAGCAATAGTTTCTAACATTCATCTTTTAATGCTGACTTAAGCTCAATCAAACTGTTTAGTCGAGTCTTATGACAGTTTGATGTCACCTCATAAG
The DNA here is from genome assembly GCF_018687635.1 of Polynucleobacter sp. MWH-Braz-FAM2G. Lineage (NCBI taxonomy): Bacteria > Pseudomonadati > Pseudomonadota > Betaproteobacteria > Burkholderiales > Burkholderiaceae > Polynucleobacter > Polynucleobacter sp. MWH-Braz-FAM2G. Next base: position 1,118,300 of record NZ_CP061300.1, on the reverse strand, counting down.
AGACTTCGTCCAGTGGTGTCATACAATTTATTTATGCCTCAAGAGATCGTCACTAAACCATTTCCCGTAGCAGGCGTTGTATTCGCATGGGCTATTACAGAGTCTGGCAAAGGTTTCGAGATACCTTTGTTTGAAATTACTCATGCTTTAGGTAACCCAGAAATTTCAGTGTGGTTACATTTGAATCTCTCAAATTCTCAAATTCAGCGTTGGCTTGTAGATACTCCATTCATACCAGAGCGCGTGGTGGAGATGATCCAAGAGGGAGTCAATCTCAGTCGACTTGAGCGAATTGAAAAGCTGAATGATTGCCTATTGATGGTGATGAATGACTTTCAACAGGAATTTGGCGAGGAGGGCGGAGATGCCGGATTGGGCACCCTATGGGCTATTGTGACCCCCAGGCTAATGATTTCCTTGAGAAATAACCCATTAAGAACCACCGATACGTTGCGCGCTGATTTGAGAAATGGACAGCTAAATCCTGCATCCATTATCGAGTTATTTCATGAATTGCTTGATCTACGTGCAGAACATCTGCGTTCCTTATTGGTGCATCTATCCGAGAATATGGATGCGCTAGAGGAAAATCTTCTCAGAGGTAAAGATTTTCCTGAGCACGAAAATCTAGGCAGGATACGGATTCAATGTAGTCGTTTGAGAAGGCATTTTTCCCCTGAATTAGTGGCTCTTCATAGGCTCGTCAAGAGACCTCCTTATTGGTTTGGAGACGAGGACAAAAATCGTCTTGTGGATGATTTAGATCTACTTTCCTACTTGGCGCAAGAAATCTCAAGTCTTTATGATCGGGCAAAAGTTCTGCAAGATGAACAAGCCGCTCATGTGGCCGAATTTAATGCCAAGAACTTGCAGATTTTGTCTGTAATGACAGTCATTTTTTTACCAATGACTCTGCTTACTGGAATTATGGGCATGAATATGGAAGATCTTCCGGGCTTAAGAGGATCTTTTTATGAGGTAATGACGCTCATGTCAATTGCTGGTGCTTCCGTCTATGGAGCTTTGAAAGTTAAAAGAATCATTTGAACAGACTTATAAATAATAAGTAAGTTATTGATTTATAAGGAAAATATTTATATTTATTGGACTGTCATCAAATAGTCACAGACCAAAAGTATCGTCTTCTTATCGCAATCGTGCGTTTTCTACGTTTTAAGGACCGAGTACATGAAAACTTTCTTGAAAAAAGCTCTAGTGATTGGCGCAATTTCTCTTGCTCCAGCTGCATTTGCAGTGGACATGACGGGTGCAGGCGCTACCTTCCCGTATCCAATTTATGCAAAGTGGGCAGAAGCTTTTAAAGCAAAGACCGGTTCAAACTTGAATTATCAATCCATCGGTTCTTCAGGTGGTATTAAGCAAATTAAAGCCAAAACAGTCGATTTTGGTGCGACTGATAATCCAGTGAAATTTGAAGATTTGGAAAAAGACGGATTAGTCCAGTTTCCAGCAATTATCGGTGGGGTAGTGCCAGTGATTAACGTTGATGGAGTAAAGCCTGGTGAAATCAAGCTAGATGGCCCAACTCTTGCTGATATTTTCCAAGGGGTTATCTCTGACTGGGGTGACAAACGTATCGCCATCATGAATCCAGGCGTAAAGATTCCATCAGGCCCAATCACAGTTGTGACCCGTGCTGATGGGTCAGGTACTACAGCAATCTTTACAGACTACTTAGCAAAAACAAGTACTCTATTTAAAGATTCAGTTGGATCTGGTGCAAACGTCAAATGGCCTGCTGCTTCTACAGTTGGCGGCAAAGGTAATGAGGGTGTAGCGGCCAACGTAACTCGAGTGAAAAACTCTATTGGTTATGTTGAGTATGCGTATGCCAAGAAAAACAAAATGACTTTTATCTCTTTGAAAAATAAAGATGGTAACTATGTAGCGCCGGATGATGCTACATTTGCAGCTGCTGCAGCCGGTACAGACTGGGCTCAAATTCCTGGTATGGGAACATTTATTACGAATGCCCCAGGTGCTAAATCCTGGCCAATTACTGGTGCTTCATTTATCTTGATCTACAAGAATCCAGAGAACAAGGCGAATGTCGCAGAAGTCATTAAGTTCTTTGATTTTGCCTTTAAGGATGGCAAGAAAATGGCAGAAGAGTTGGATTACGTTCCAATGCCTGATAAAACGACAGAATTTATTCGTAAGAATGTATTTACGAAGATTATTACTAAATAAGGTTTGACAACATTCTGTTCGAACATACATTAATGAGCAGCTCCGCATAATTGTGGAGCTGTTTCAATATTAATAAGTCTAAATAAATGGATATTACACAGTCTCATTCAGCACCTACTCCGCAGGCTCTGAGGATAGCTAAATTACAGCGCATTCAAGACTTCTTATTCCATGGTGTTACGCAATTTTTTGCGCTATCCGTTCTCATTGCCTTGGTTGGCATTCTGATCTCATTGGTGATCAATGCTTGGCCCGCTCTTCATACATTTGGGCCTGGATTCTTCTTTTCGCAAGAGTGGGATGTAGTTAATGGTGAATTTGGTGGCCTGATTGCAATTTACGGCACTATTGTTACTTCAATTATTGCCTTGCTGATAGCTGTTCCATTAAGTTTCGGTATTGCAGTATTTCTAACTGAGCTGTGCCCGGGACCATTGCGTAGGCCTTTGGGTACCGCTGTAGAGTTACTAGCTGCCGTCCCATCCATTATTTACGGTATGTTTGGTTTGTTTATATTTGCACCTTTGTTTGCTGAATATATTCAACCTTTTTTAGCTGCAACCTTAGGTCAAATCCCTGGGCTAGGCATCTTATTTTCTGGTGCATTTAATGGCATTGGTATTTTGTGCGCCGGATTGATTTTGGCGATGATGATTTTGCCCTTTATTGCCTCAGTGATGCGAGATGTTTTTGAAATCGTCCCACCCGTTCTTAAAGAATCAGCCTATGGAATTGGCTGTACTACTTGGGAAGTGGTGAAGAATGTTGTTCTTCCATACACCAAAGCGGGTGTTATCGGTGGTGTTATGTTGGGTCTAGGCAGAGCGCTAGGCGAAACAATGGCCGTGACCTTTGTAATTGGTAATGCTCATCGCTTATCTGCTTCTTTATTCTCGCCAGGCACATCAATAGCTTCTACTCTAGCTAATGAATTTGGTGAAGCCGAAGCTGGCAATCATCTTTCATCCTTATTTGCGCTTGGCTTAGCGCTGTTCATTATTACCTTCGTAGTTCTAGCTTTGGCTAAGTTGATGCTAAACAATATGGAGAAAAAGCAGGGGTTAAAGACATGAACAATACCTCTAACATTGATCAAGCTATCTTTGCCAAAAGGAAGCGGGCTAACAAAATTGGTTTAACTCTCTCAATGGGTGCAATGCTCATTGGGATGATATTTTTATTTTGGATTTTGAGTGTGCTTCTTTTTAAAGGATTGTCAGCAATTGATCTCAGTTTATTTACTCACAGCACGCCTGCACCAGGCTCTGATGGCGGCGGTCTTGCGAATGCAATCGTAGGAAGCCTATTACTTGTAGGGACATGCACTTTAATTAGCACTCCAATTGGTGTTTTGGCTGGTCTGTACTTATCTGAATATGGTGATCGTAGTCGCGTGGCCTCAGTTACACGTTTTGTAACAGACATTATGTTGTCGGCCCCTTCAATTGTGATTGGTTTGTTTGTTTATGCATTTGTGGTTGCTCAGGTTAAGCATTTTTCAGGATGGGCGGGTACGATTGCTTTAGCTCTTATTGCCATTCCTGTAGTGGTGCGTACAACAGAAAATATGTTGCGCTTAGTGCCTGGTAGTTTGCGTGAAGCTGCTTATGCCTTAGGCACCCCAAAATGGAAAGTTGCTTTTATGATTACTTTAAGAGCAGCGCAAAGTGGGGTGATGACGGGGGTTTTGCTAGCATTAGCGCGCGTCAGTGGTGAGACGGCGCCTCTTCTCTTTACAGCATTAAACAATCAATTCTTCTCAACGAATATGAATGCGCCAATGGCTAACTTGCCAGTGGTGATTTTCCAATTTGCAATGAGTCCCTACGATAACTGGGTTGAACTCGCATGGGGCGGAGCGTTACTCATCACATTTGCTGTATTAGGCCTGAATATATTGGCGCGGGTAGTGTTCCGTGAGAAGGTGCAAGGATGATGAGTAATATGAAAACAATGTTTGACTTAAACAAGGTTGATAGTCAAGGGGGTAGAGTGGACGCAACAAATCAACATTCAGCACAAGCTGCAGTCAATGCACTTGAAGTAAGAAATCTTAATTTTTTCTATGGCGCCTTTCAAGGTCTAAAGAATATTAACTTGGATATCGAGCAGGGCAAAGTAACGGCTTTTATTGGTCCATCAGGCTGCGGAAAGTCCACTCTCCTCAGAACGCTCAATCGGATGTATGACTTATATCCAGGCCAACGTGCTGAGGGTGAGATCAATTTCTATGGTCAAAATATCTTAGCTCCCGGTCAAGATTTAAATTTACTGCGCTCCCGAATTGGTATGGTTTTTCAAAAGCCAACACCATTTCCGATGTCTATTTATGAAAATATTGCCTTTGGCGTCCGTTTATATGAAAAGCTATCCCGTTCTGAGATGGATGAGCGTGTTGAATGGGCGTTGAATAAAGCCGCATTATGGACTGAAGCAAAAGATAAATTGAACCAAAGCGGACTTTCCTTATCTGGTGGCCAACAACAACGTTTGTGCATTGCACGCGGAGTTGCCGTTAAACCATCTGTAATCCTATTGGATGAGCCTACGTCTGCATTGGATCCTATTTCAACTGGCAAGATTGAAGAATTGATCAATGAACTCAAACACGAGTACACCATTGCCATCGTTACTCATAACATGCAACAAGCGGCTCGTGTATCGGATTACACTGCTTATATGTATCTTGGAAGTTTGGTTGAGTACGGAAAGACGGATGAAATCTTTATTAAGCCTAAGCGCAAAGAAACAGAAGACTATATTACCGGCCGCTTTGGTTGATTGGAGACATTAAATGCCAGATAAACATCTTTCATCACAATTTGATGCTGATTTAAATTCACTCTCAAGTCGCTTGCTAGAGATGGGCGGCTTAGTTGAATCACAAATTTCTACTGCAATGCGAGCTTTCACTTCAATGGATATTGAGACCTGCAATATCGTCATTGAGAATGAAAAGCTTGTAAATGATCTTGAAATTCAAATTGATCTTGCCTGTACTGAACTAATCGCCAGACGACAGCCAACTGCTAGAGATCTAAGGTTAGTGATGGCTGTTTCAAAGGCCATTACAAATCTAGAGCGTGCTGGAGATGAGGCTGAGCGTGTAGCAAAACGAACTAAACGCATTATTGAATCCAATACTCCGTACAAGATTAATGTTGCAGAAATTCGTTTATCAGGTCAAATGGCTATTAATTTATTACGCCGTAGCTTAGATGCATTTGCAAGGTTGGATACTACTGCTGCAGCAGAGGTTGTTGCAGAGGATCGTCAAATTGATGAAGAATTCAGGGGTTTTGTACGCAAACTCATCTCATATATGTCGGAAGATCCCCATACTATTAGCACCGGTCTCGATATGTTGACCATTGCAAAGGCTATCGAGCGCATTGGGGATCACGCAAAAAATATTGCTGAGTTTATTATATACATTGCTAAAGGTTCCGATGTTAGACATATTCCGCACGACGAATTAGTGCGCGAAGCAAATAAATAAAAAGATACATTCCAACCAATGACTCACCGCATACTGATAGTTGAAGATGAGCCATCGATTGCTGAGCTGATTGCTATTAATCTGACTCATGCTGGCTACGAGGTAGAAAAAGCATTGCAAACCGACCTGGCATTAAGCATGATGAAGGTTCGTTTGCCTGATCTATTAATACTAGATTGGATGTTGCCTGGAAAATCTGGTGTGCAATTTGCTAAGGAATTGCGGGCTAATGAACGAACTAAATCGTTGCCTATTTTGATGCTGACAGCTAAGAGTGAAGAGTCAGATAAAGTCCTTGGGCTTGACTCAGGAGCTGACGACTATGTTACTAAGCCATTTTCACCAAAAGAATTGGTTGCAAGGGTTAGGGCAATACTGCGTCGTCAAGCACCTGTTGAAGATACCGGCCCACTGGCTGTAGGCCCATTAAAATTAGATTCCAGCTCACATCGGGTTTTAGCCGTCTGGCCTAATTTAGAGCCAAGACCAATTTCATTGGGTCCAACTGAATTTAGACTCCTACAGTACTTTATGGCAAATCCTGAGAGAGTCCATTCACGCACAAGCCTATTGGATAATGTTTGGGGGAATGAAGTCTATATTGAAGAGCGTACAGTGGATGTACACATTAAGCGCTTAAGGCAGGCCTTGGCTCCTTTTGACTGTGATCGCTTCATTGAGACTGTTCGCGGTAGCGGATATCGAATCACCAAGACCCCAACTGAAACCTAAGCACCTGTTTTTATAATTTCCTATATTTTTTGGGCAATTCTAAAGATGCACTAATATTGCCTCATGATTTCAGCTTTAACTCGCTTTTTATTTATAGTCTGCCTAGCCTTTATTGCGGCATTTATAACGCTTGCTAACTTGGGTGATAAATGGGCAATTGGCATAGGAATTCTGATCCTATCAATCCCTTTGGTGTACTCCTACATCAATCTAGCTAGGTTGAGAAAATATGTGCTCAACGACTCTGTGGAAAAAATGCCCTTACCAAGTGGATTTTGGGAAGAGGTTTTCTTTAGATTGCAGCGTTTAGTTCGAAATCTCAAACAAAAAATTAGAACGATAGAGCAGCAGCATGATCACTTTATTGAAGCTTTTCAGGCGTCGCCAAATGGCATAGTGATGCTAGATGAGGGGGATCACATTGAATGGTGCAATAGTATTGCGGAGCGTTTTTTTGGGCTTAGCTTTAAGCGCGATGTCATGCAGCGCATTAATTTCTTAATACGTCGCCCAGAATTCATTCAATACCTCCAGAAACGCAACTTTGATGATCCTTTATTGTTAGAAAGAATGGGGCCAGATAGCTCCTTAAGTCTCATGTTGCAAGCCTTTCCATTCGGACGCAATAGACATTTAGTTCTTATTCAGGATGTCACAGATCTGCAAAAGGCTGATGCTATGCGTCGGGATTTCGTGGCAAATGTATCGCATGAAATGCGTACCCCCATTACAGTGCTCATGGGTTTTTTAGAAACTGTGCAGTCTCTTGATCTAAAAAAGGAGCAGCAAGATCAATATTTTGAGATGATGATGTCTCAGGCTCAACGTATGAAAAGCTTAGTCGAAGACTTGCTGATGCTTGCTAATCTTGAAGCTAATTCCTTGCCTGCCACAAATGCAACTGTCAAGATGGAGACGCTGATGGCGCTTCTCAAAAATGATGCTCAAGCACTTTCACAAGGCAAACACGCTTTAAATTTCAATACAAATTCATCAATGAATCTTTTAGGTGATGAACGGGAAGTTCTCTCAGCTTTTGGTAATTTGGTATCTAATGCAATTCGATATACACCTGACATTGGGTCAATTAATATTGCATGGAATGTGAACGCCGATGGCCAGGGTGAGTTTTCGGTAACGGATACTGGGCCTGGAATCGCTGCCGAACATTTACCGCGATTGACTGAGCGTTTTTATAGAATTGACAGAAGTCGATCACGCGATACAGGTGGTACTGGCCTTGGATTGGCAATTGTTAAACATATCGCCAATCGTCATCAAGCCCAGTTAGTAATTGAAAGTACTCCAGGCAGGGGAAGCAAATTCACCCTGCGTTTTCCAAAAGAGCGGGTTAGCGCCTAGGACTCAATCCTTTTTCTTTTTCTTTTTCTTTTTAGATTCTTTAGGCAACTTTTCAGCTTTGCCGTTTGCATACAGACACCAAACTTTAATTTCCTCGAAAAGCTCGGTTAAATCATCGTGTGGTAGATTTTTTAAGTCAGCAAGACCAATGGATCCGGTTTCTTGCAGCTGCTTCACTGCGTCTTCGTATTGATATTTGCTCATATTTCTAACATGTTGATTGTCGGATGGTCAATCCTATCAAAGTAATATGACAAAACTCGATTTTTATCATTTTTATGTTGTTTTAGTCTGGATCACCCGAAATTTCAGATGCTCTTTTGACACCCCTGAAATGGGAGACAAGCCTCTCAAGAGGGCCTCCAACAAAAAGGGCAAATAAGATTGCCGCTAATGATAGGGCTCCTAGGGCAAATTGCCCGGCACCAAAAGATGCACCAATAAGGGCGCAAGCCCAAACGCTAGCTGCGGTTGTGAGTCCATGTATCTTGTCCGAGCGTTGTTCCCTGATGATGACACCTGCACCCAAAAAGCCTAAGCCAGTGATTAAACCCTGTAGTACTCTGCTAACAGACTGTGCGTCGTCCTTAACAAAATCACTAATAAGCATCACTGCGGTAGCGGATCCTATGGCCACTAAAGAATGCGTCCGAATCCCCGCTGATTTATGGTGTAGCCAGCGATTTAGACCTAAGATAGCCCCCACCAAAAGAGCTAGAAATAATCTGAGAGCGATTAAGGCGTAGAGATTCATCTCCGGCATGAAAAATCCTTTATTTGTCTGAACATCATCAGTAGTGTCAGTTTATAGAATTAACTTCTTTTCGTCACGATGTAGACTCCCTGCGCAAGCCTACGCCAAATGTGAAAAAGATCTGGTTTGGAAGCAAAAAATCAATTGCTTAATAAAACTGCCATATACAAGCACTAGGATCTTCATATTCCATAGATAAAAGGCAAAACGATGAAGACGGATTTAAAACAATATCTCTCTAATGTATTCAGAGCTGGGGTGAGTACCCATAATAAAACAAGCACACAGGAGGTGATCTCGCCATCAGAAGCCCAGGCTCGACAAATAAGCAGAGAGCGCTTCATAACCGAAAATAAGTACTCATTGCGTCTTGACGAGATTGCGTGATTTATACAACCTAAAACGATGATGCGCCCATACAATATTCTCTTTCTGTGCACAGGTAATTCAGCTCGCTCTATTCTTGGTGAGGCGCTAGCTACCACTCTAAGTCATGGACGCTTCATAGGCTACTCTGCCGGCTCAACACCAAAAGGTGAAATTCATCCTATCGTTCAAAGAATGGTTAAGGAAATGGGTTATCCGCTCGCTACTCTCCGAAGTAAAAGCTGGGATGAGTTTGGTAGAGAAGGGGCGCCTCATATGGATTTCATTATTACTGTGTGCGATAGTGCAGCAGGCGAGGAATGCCCATACTGGCCTGGACATCCTGCGACAGCACATTGGGGCTTCCCTGATCCTGCTGCAGTGGCTGGTTCTGAGCAGGAAATTCTGGAAGCCTTTAAAAGAGTTGAAATGGGTTTACGCAATCGCATTGAGTTGTTAATTGATCTACCAATCAACACCTTAGATCACATACAAATTAAAGAGGAGCTTCATCTAATTCATAGTCAAACTGATTGAAGTAAATCGAAGTTTCTGCATATCGCAGTAATATGAAGCATTAGATACCAATTCGTGTTCACCTAATGTCTACTACAACCCATCCAAAATTTGCCGTCCTCCATACCGTTGAGTCTTTTAAAGACCCCCGCCCGAGCATTAAAAAACGAATTTCTGATGGCCGGGCACTGCGAAAACAAGTCAGTATTTCAGAGCAGGGAATTTACACACCCCCGAAAAATCGAATTGACCCAGTAACAATATTAGAGAAGCAAGCGAAGTCACGTATTCAGGCACTAATTCCAATTCGCTATACCCGAATGCTGCAATCCCCTTTCGCTTTTTTTCGTGGTGGAGCCGCAATCATGGCGCAAGATTTAGCGAATCAACCTACAACGAATATTACCGTCCAACTCTGTGGTGATATGCATGTTTCTAATTTTGGTTTATTTGGAACAGCAGAACATCGGATGGTGTTTGGAATAAATGATTTTGATGAAACGCTGCCCGGAAGCTGGGAATGGGATCTCAAGCGCTTAGTTTCGAGCGCAGTTGTTGCCTGCGAGAGCATTGGCGGAGACAAAGAACTTTGCAAGAAACTAGTTTTTCGAATTAGTTCTGAATACCAAAAGCGTATTGCCCAATATGCACAAATGCCTTATTTAGAGTTAGCACAGCAATTTATTGGTGAAAGGGATATTCGTAAACACTTTAGCAAAGATCATCAAAAGAAATTGGATGAATATCTCCGTGAAACGAAGGGCCAAGGAAATATCCAGTTTCTTCAGAGTTTGACAACATTGGTAGGCAAGAACCGAAAGATCATTAATAAGCCTCCATTAATTGAACATTTTAAAAAGAAAAATGATGGCGTTTCTCTCTTATCGTTAATCGATAAAGCCTTAATCAATTATTCAAGCACATTATTGGCGGATAGGCAGGCATTATTTGAGCGCTACTCATTGAAAGATTTTGCTCGAAAAGTGGTTGGTGTCGGAAGCGTCGGCACTAATTGCATGGTTCTCTATTTTGAGGGTGATAGCGAAAAGGACCCTTTATTTTTGCAATATAAAGAAGCGCAAGAATCAGTTCTGACGCCATATTTGGGAAAGTCTATATTTAGAGACATGGGAAGAAGGGTAGTAGCGGGTCAAAGATTGCTTCAAGGTGCTCCCGATATATTTTTAAACTACGGTGCAATGCAATACGATATTGATAACACCCAAGGTTTTTATCTCCGTCAGTTGCGTGATATGAAAGGCGGGATTGCAATTGGTACTGGGGGTGTCTCTCTAAAGAATTTCCCGGATTATGCAAAACTGTTTGGGTGGGCTTTGGCCTTGGGGCATGCTCGCTCTGGTGATGCAGCCATGATTGCAGGTTATTGTGGACAATCTGAAGAGTTTAATGAGGCGATGTATGCCTTTGCTCGTTCCTATGCGAAGCAAAATCAGGCTGATTATGAATTCTTTTGCAAAGCTGTAAAGAATAAAAAACTACCGGTGGCAAGTAAAAAAGAAGCTTTTTAGGTACTTAAATATTGTCATCAAGGTGTCATTTGTTTATTAGATAGTTTAGGGTCTATTTTTCTATCCTGAATGTTTTCTGATGGCTAATACTTTTAACAAGCTTGTATTTTCATTAACGCTTATTTTTCCTTTTGCGCTAGTAAATGCTTCGGCAGTGTATCCAATTGACAATGCAAGCATCTTATCTGGCTCGAAGTTTGATATCAAAATTGAGTTTGATAATGTAGTCTCTCAAGATGAGTTAACGGTGGAAATAAATGGCTTGCAGGCAAGTAAATTTGTGACTGTAAAACCTGAATTTATTGTCAATGAAAATGGTAAAGGCAGTTCACTGATTTATCGTGATGTTCAGATCCTAAAGGCGGGAAATTACCAAATTGTTGCGCGAACCCCAAAAGAAAAAATGCAAGTTACATGGGAAGTCTATAGTAGTGGACCGCGCCGCGTTAAAAATGTCATTCTCTTCATAGGGGATGGCATGACGATTGCAAATCGAACAGCTGCTCGCGTCTTATCTAAAGGGATTTTTGAAGGCAAATACCAAGGTAAGCTAGCATTTGACGATATGCCCAACACCGCTCTAATTGGTACCTCTGGATCAGATTCGTTGATTACCGACTCGGCAAATTCGATGAGCGCTTACACCACGGGACATAAAACAGCCGTGAATGCAATGGGTGTTTATGTATCTAGAGCTAACGATAATTTATCTCACCCCAAAGTCGAGACAATTGCAGAGCTGATAAAACGTAATACAAAAATGTCAGTCGGCATTGTGTCGGATGCTGAGCTAGAGGACGCTACCCCCGGTGCGATGGTTTCGCATACGCGACGGAGATCAGATAAGCAATATATCGCAGATCAATTATTGTCTAGTGGAGCAGAAGTCATTCTTGGAGGTGGTTCAGCCTATTTCTACCCTCAATCTTCAAAGGGCTCTAAGCGTAAGGATGAAAATGATCTCGTACAGGAATTTAAACGTAAGGGATATGAATTAGCGTTTACAAAGCAAGAGTTAGCAGCAGCCTCTGAAAACAAAGCAACACGCAGATTATTTGGCGTTTTTCATCCAGATAATATGGATGGGTCTCTTGATCGCTTGTACCTAAAAAAGAACACTGTTCAACAGTATCCAAATCAGCCTGATTTAACTGAAATGACCAAGGCAGCCCTCGATGTTCTATCAAGAAATCAAAATGGTTTTTTCTTAATGGTTGAAGCGGCTCTGATTGACAAATTTAATCATCCATTAGATTGGGAGCGGGCGGCATTCGATACCATCATGTTAAGTAACTCGGTGCAAATCGCTAAGGACTTTGCCAAAACACACCCTGATACTTTAATCATCGTCACACCCGATCATACACATAGCGGCTCCATTAGCGGTGTTGTTCATGATGAAAAGCCAGGACCTCTGCGTGAAAAGGTTGGCGTATACGCGGAAGCTGGATACCCTAATTATCCTAAAGCAGATACACAAGGATATCCAAGTCAGATTGACGTCTCAAAACGACTGGCTTATTTCTATGGAAATTACCCCGACCACTTTGAAACACTTCATCCTAAGCTGGATGGCACCTTCGTTCCAGCGATTAAGGGTACTGACGGTAAATATATTGCCAACCCAAAGTATCAGCAACTGCAAGAAGATGCTATACATATAGGCGGTAATTTACCCTCGACTCAAGAATCAGGGGTGCATACTGCTGATGATGCCCTTTTAAATGCTATGGGTCCAGGTTCCGAAAAATTTAAAGGGTTTATGGATAACACACAGGTATTTAAAATCATGGTCGAATCATTGGGTCTTGGTCAAAATAACCATGGGAAATAAGGATGGAATCCTTAAATAGCGTTAACTTAGTATCCTTAGCTGATACAGCCATTAGTCTCGGAGCAGCTTTTATTCTCGGGGGTTTGATTGGCTTGGAGCGACAATATCGTCAGCGTACTGCGGGATTGCGCACCAATATATTGGTAGCTATTGGTGCTGCAATTTTTGTGGATGCAGGTAATCGTTTAACTGGCCATGAGGGTGCCGTCCATATCATGGCTTATGTGGTGTCCGGTATTGGCTTTTTAGGTGCTGGCGTGATCATGCGTGAAGAAGGTAATGTGCGCGGGATTAATACTGCTGCCACCTTATGGGCCTCAGGTGCAGTGGGTGCATGCGCTGGCGCAGACCTTATCTTGGAAGCTGGCTTAGCTACATTATTTGTATTGGCTGCCAATACATTGTTGCGACCAGTGGTTACATTTATAAATCGACAGCCCCTAGATACTGAATCAGTTGAGGTTACCAACTCCGTATACATCATTACGCCTAAGCATGCTCAAAAATTAGCTTTAAAACAATTTATTCACACCCTAGAAGAGGCTGGATATCAAACACAAGATATCGAAGTTCATCAATTTGGTGCGGATGACGTAGAAATTCAGGCGGTCTTAACCACTTCCGCAGTAGATGGGGATGAGATGGATTTATTAATCGAGAAAATTGCTAATCAAGAGTATGTTAACCAAGCATTCTGGAGTCCCAGTACTACCGATTAACCCATTAAGGCTTGACATATTCTCGTAACAAATGCAGTTCAATATGCGACTTGTGAATATAAATATTGAACAGCGATACTCAAACATTACTTGCCCCCATTGCTTGGCTACTGAAAGTCATCCTATGCCTTTGGGATCCTCTATGCATCTTTATAGATGCGGTTCCTGTAACAATATCTTGAAACCGAAGTCGGGAGATTGCTGCATCTACTGTAGCTTTGGTGACATGGATTGCTCAAGTCCAGAACAAAACCTGGCTGCATAGTAACTTCTTGATGGTGATGGGCTGTATATTCATCAATATGTCATGGATTTTTCATAAAATAGACATATTCGTACAGCTTTTACCCATCAAGGAACATTTTGGCTCATCAACCTGTCGACTTAATGTCTAACTCCGAAGATCTCGTTGCGGCCGTAGATTTGGGCTCTAACAGTTTTCGGATGCTAGTGGCTCAAGCTGTTAATACCCCCTCGGGCACTCAATTACGACCTATTGACACCTTGCGAGAGTCAGTCAGATTGGCTGGCGGTCTCACAGAAAATAAGTTGCTAGGCAATGATGCATATCAACGCGGCTTAGCCGCAATCAGACGCTTTGGTGAGCGTATCAGGGGTTTTGATCCATCCAATGTTAGGGCTGTTGCTACCAATACTTTGCGGGTTGCTAAGAACGCCCAACAATTTGTTGACGATGCTCAAGAGGCTTTAGGTTTTCCGATCGAGGTAATTGCTGGAGTTGAGGAAGCGCGTCTTATTTATATTGGTGCTGCGCATGAAGTTCAAGCAGTGCAGGGTAACCGACTAGTAGTTGATATCGGTGGCGGTTCTACTGAATTTATTATTGGCAAAGGTTATGAACCTAAGCTCATGGAGAGTCTTTATATTGGCTGTGTTTCGCATAGCATGCGATTTTTCCCAAAAGGGAATATTGATGCCCATGCTTTTAAGGAGGCTGAATTAGCCGCTAGACGAGAGATTCAGGTTATCTCAGGGGCTTATCTTAAAAGCGGCTGGAAACAAGCCATAGGCTCGTCAGGAACTGCTAGAGCATTGGCTGAGTTGATAGGCGCAAACGACTTGAATGGGCATGGCGATTCATTAACCATGGGCAGTTTGAATGCCTCTAGCGGTCTGATTACGCGAGACGGGCTGAAGGCGCTAAAAAAGCATTTACTCAAATATGAACATGTAAACCACGTGGAATTAATGGGCCTCAAAGATGATAGACGCTCAGTTTGGCCAGGTGGTTTAGCTATCATGATCGCCGTTTTTGACGAGCTAGGCATTGAAACAATGGAAGTAACGGATGCGGCACTGCGAACAGGAGTTCTCTATGACTTACTTGGCCGCTCACAACACCATGATATGCGTTACGTCACAGTTGAACAATTCATGCAACGATACGCAGTTGATAGAGAGCAGGCTGATCGTGTTGGCAAACTTGCCGCTGATTTTTTGCAACAACTTCCTAAGCCAGAATCAGAAAGTAGGGCTGATAACGTAGCGCTACTTCAGTGGGCGGCTAACTTGCATGAAATTGGATTATCCATTTCGCACAATGGCTATCACAAGCATTCCGCTTATATTGCAGGAAATGCTGATATGCCAGGCTTCTCAAAGAATGATCAAGCACGCCTTGCGGCGCTTCTCATTGGGCACACTGGTAAGCTTGGTAAGCTAGCAAATAACCAAGGCTTTCAGGACTGGAGAATGCTGTTCTGTCTTCGCTTAGCTCAGGTTCTATGCCGCGGAAGAAGTGATACAGATCTACCAAAGGTTAAGGTATCAGAGCATGATGGCTCTTATTTGGTGAGTCTCTCTAAGGAGTGGGCTGCAGAACATCCACTGACGGAATTTAGTCTTCTTAAAGAAGCGGCCGAATGGGAAAGAATTGGCCGCTCTTATCAAGTTAGTCTGAAATAAGCCCCTAGGGCTTAGCCGGGAGCCTATAAACCCAAGAAATGCTTGGCGTAACGCGGATTAATCTCCGATAAACGCAACATCGTTAATAGGTCTGCAGTATTGAAATCTGGATCCCAGGCTGGTGCGCTACAAATTTTTGCTCCCAGTTTAAGGTAACCCTTAATGAGTGGAGGTGGTTCCACCTCTAAACCACCATTAAGCTTTTCTAGTGGTAATGGCAAGCGTGGGAATGCATGAAACTCTGTTGGAGCCATTTGGTCGTTACCCAAAGAGTTATACAGGCTCGCCGCATAGTGACCACCATCGGCCATGGGAATACTGGCACAGCCCAACATGATTTCATAGCCATTCTTTTGCATGTATTGGGCTAGTCCGCTCCAAAGTGCCATGATGACTGCACCAGAGCGATAGTCTTGGTGAACACATGATCTGCCTAGTTCCACTAATTTTGGACGTAGGTGATTAAGTCGAGATAGATCAAATTCTGCATCAGAATACAAACGACCAATTTCCAGCGCTTTATGTGGAGGCAGTACGCGATAGGTACCAACAACTTTTAGAGAATCTTGATCACGAATCAACAAATGGTCGCAATAAGCGTCAAACTCATCGATGTCCAATCCCTCGGCATTTTGAGGTAAATTGGCGCCCATTTCTTGTGCAAAAACTTTGTAGCGTAAGCGTTGCGCTTCTTTTATTTCATTTTGGCTAGAGGCCCATTCAATTTTAAAAGCCGGTTTTTTAACCTTTTCTAGCTTAGGTAAGACTACAGTTGACTCAATCGCAGAGATTTGTGTCCGAGATTTGGTGGCAAACTTTTTACCAAATAACTTTTTAGCTAATTTTTTCGATAGTTTTTTTAATGAGTCGCCCTTGCTTGGTTTGAGTTTCTTCACCTTCTTTGGTGAAAAAATTTCGAATGCTGCAATTGGGTTAGGTATATCTGACATAGTTGTCCTTATCTGATCTACTCTGATCTTAGGAGGTTTTTATTACACATTGAAGACAATGGGTATACAAACTGAAGCCCACAGTAATAATGCAATGAGAAGGGCGAGCATCACCGCTGCTGAGCCGAAATCTTTAGCCCGTTTTGATAAGTCATGATGTTCAAATGAAATACGATCGATTGCAGCCTCGACACTAGAATTCAGAAGTTCCACCACTAAAACCAAAATAAGCGAAGAAATGAGGACCGCTTTTTCAAAATGGCTTATTGGTAAGAAGAATGCAATCGGTGTAAGCAAAGTACATAGAGTGAGTTCTTGACGAAATGCACTTTCTTCGAGAAATGCATAAACCAGTCCACACCATGAATTCTTGGCTGCATGCCATGCTCTTGTTAAGCCTCGATTCCCTTTATGGGGATTTTGATCGATGTGGTACTTGGTATCCAAAAGAAGTCCTTTTAAGCTAGGGCAGTCACATGTACTTCGGTTGTGGGTACTGGTTTGAGATGCTTTACAAACTGCTCAGATGCTGCCCGCCATGAGAATTTTTCAGCATGTGCACGCGCAACTTCACGAGGAATTTTTAAAGCCTGTATGCATGCCTCGCGTAGGTCTTCATTCATCACGCCTGCCGTAGAGTTGCCCAGTACATCGATTGGTCCGGTGACGGGATAGGCTGCAACTGGAGTACCACATGCCATAGCCTCCAAAAGAACTAATCCAAATGTGTCGGTTTTGCTGGGAAATACAAATACATCAGCGGCAGCGTAGACTTTTGCTAACTCATGTTGCTGAAGAACGCCCAGATAATTCACTTCAGGATATTTATCTTTGATGCCTGCCATAGCGGGTCCATCACCTACAACCCATTTTGATCCAGGTAAATCAATTTCTAAGAATGCATTAATATTTTTTTCAACCGCTACCCGTCCTACGTACAAGAAAATAGGGTGGGCTGTATTCAGGGCTTTTGATTCTTGAACCTTGAAAATATCAAGATCCACGCCTCTTGACCAAAGTACCACGTTGGAGAGGCCGTATTTTTCAAGATCATCCTTCACCACTATTGTCGGTGCCATCACGGCCATAGAGGGGCTATGAAACCAGCGGATAAAGGCATAAGTAATTGCCAATGGAATACCAGTTCTTGCTTTGACGTACTCCGGAAAACGAGTGTGATACGCGGTTGAGAATGGAAGTTTATTTTTAACTGCGTAAGCGCGTGCAGATAAACCAAGCGGGCCTTCCGTAGCAATGTGCATCGCATCCGGAGCAAAGGCTTTAATTCTGCGAGATACTTCTTTGCCTGGAAATAAAGATAAGGCAATGTCTGGATAGGTCGGGCAGGGGATGGATTTAAAGCCGTTGGGTGTAATGATTTCAACCTGATGACCCATCGCAATCAGTTCTTCACGTGTCTGCTTTAATGTTCGTACAACACCATTAACTTGTGGATCCCAAGCGTCAGTGATGATCATGATTTTCATAGCGTAGCCTCTTTAATGAATGATTCAATAGCGGGTTGATAAGTAATTTCAGGAGTCTCAATGGGTTCGCCTTTAATATGCGGCCAGTGAATAATTTTGAGTTCGCCAGTGTGTGTCTCTACTAAAGCAGTGAGGCTCTCCACCCAGTCGCCATCATTGCAATAGAGCAATCCGTCAATTTCTCGGATTTCTGCTTTATGAATATGTCCACAAACAACGCCATCACAACCACGAAGACGCGCTTCACGCGCCATGATGTGTTCAAAATCCGCTATGTAACTAACAGCATTCTTTACTTGATGCTTAAGATATTGAGATAGAGACCAATATTGCAAGCCCATCTTGACTCGCAACATATTGAAATAACGATTTACGTAGAGAATAAAAGAATATAAGGTGTCGCCAACATAGGCAAGCCATTTGGCATATTGCATTACGCCATCAAAAAGATCGCCGTGTGTTACCCAAAGTTTTTTTCCATCTAAAGTCGTGTGGATTACTTCCTCAACCACTTTGACATCACCAAATGAGAGTCCAAAAAATTGGCGGGCACTTTCATCATGATTGCCCGGAACGTATATGACTTCGGCACCTTTTCTGGCTTTTCGAAGGAGCTTTTGCACAACATCATTATGAGCCTGAGGCCAATAGAAAGATTTTTTTAATCGCCATCCATCAATGATGTCGCCAACTAAATAAAATTTTTCTGCCTCATTATGCTTAAGAAAATCGAGGAGGTAGTTTGCCTGACACCCTGTTGTTCCTAGGTGTACGTCTGAAATCCAGATGGCTCTGTAATGCATCATGAAACCACATTAAGCCAAGCTTCCATGAAAGTGTAGTGACACTTTCAAGTCAATTTGATGACAATTTGGCTTCTCAAAATGATTTATATTCAAACCATATGAACAAGACTAAGATCATAGATAAACCAAGCTCTGGCATTTTAAGAGCCGGCCTTTGGTTGCTAATTGTGCTGCACGTTCTTTATGGGGTAGTCATTCTTTTTTTAGTATTTCCATGCGCAAGCACAGCAAGAAAGCATGCGCACATTCAATCATGGTCAAAGCGTTTGTTAATTATTTTTGGTATTGAATTAGCGGTGACAAATGCTGCCGTTATAAAAAACCAATCTTTTCTTTTAGCTTCCAATCATATTTCCTGGATAGATATTCATGCTATCAATTCCTTCCACCCGATTCGTTTTGTTGCCAAATCAGAGGTGCGATCTTGGCCCATCTTTGGGTGGATGGCAAAACAATTAGGCACTGTATTTATTAAAAGAGCCAGCTCCAGACATGCTCACCAAGTAGTTGCCCAGATGAGCGACGTTCTCAAAGTAGAGCCGATTTGTATATTTCCTGAGGGTACATCTACTACTGGTCATGATGTTCGTCCCTTTAAACCTAATTTATTTGAAGCTGCAATACAGGCAAACGTTCCGGTATATTCCTTGGCCATTCAATACATCTCGAAATCAACTGGCAAGAAATCTGAAGTGGCTGCGTTTGTAGGAGATATGGGCTTATTAGAATCAATGGCAAAAATCCTTAAACATCGCAATTTAATTGCTCATTTGACATTCTTGCCCTCGGCTGCCTCTAGCCCTTTGCCTCCAACAGACCGCAAATGGCTGGCTTTACATAGTCAAGAACAGATTAGTAAATGCCTTACAGATACAACCTAAAGGCTGTATGTAATAAATATGTCATCATTTGAGGCGTAGAATAAATAATATTTTGCGAGAAAAGAATGAGCTCTAAGCATAAGCAAATGGCTGAGTGGTATCGACGTGCCCAAGAAGAAATTCTGGATAGCATGGACGAAGAGCTTGAAATGGAGCTTGATGACGACCGCCTGACACCCGATGGTGGTGAAAAGTCATCCATCCCTCGTAACCTCTATTTCCGCGAGCTATTTCGACTGCAAGGTGAACTTGTTAAATTACAAGATTGGGTTGTAGCCAATAAGGTAAAAGTAGCGGTCCTTTTTGAAGGACGTGACTCCGCTGGTAAGGGTGGTGCTATTAAGCGCATTACGCAACGTCTCAATCCCCGCGTTTGTAAGGTGGTTGCTTTACCTGCGCCCAATGAACGTGAAAAAACCCAATGGTACTTTCAGAGATACATCTCACATTTACCTGCAGGCGGTGAAATCGCCCTGTTTGATCGTAGTTGGTATAACCGCGCTGGTGTTGAAAAGGTAATGGGGTTTTGCACGGATGATGAATACGAGGAGTTTTTGCGTACTGTTCCTGATCTTGAGCGCATGATGATTCGATCTGGGGTCATCTTAATTAAATACTGGTTTTCTATTTCTGATGATGAGCAATACAACCGTTTCATGATGCGCATTCATGATCCATTGAAGCAATGGAAATTGAGTCCGATGGATTTAGAGGCTAGACGCTTATGGGAGGCCTATACCAAGGCCAAGGAGACCATGCTTGAGCGTACCCACATACCAGAAGCTCCTTGGTGGGTAGTAGCGGCTAATGATAAGAAAAAAGCACGTTTAAACTGCATTTCCCATCTTTTGAGCCAGATTCCATATCAAGAAATCGATCACCCAGTCATTACCTTGCCGGCGCGAGTTCATAACCCCGACTATTTACGCGGGCCAGTACCCCCCGAGATGTACGTTCCAGAGATTTACTGAATCATATCGAGAAGGTGATAATCTCTCACTAACCTGAGGGATTATTTATGCAACTTCACCCATCGATTACCAATCGCGAATTCAAGTTATTAATCAAGCCAAGCGGTCTTGATCGTCGTAGTCGGATTACGGCTTTAAGCGAACAAATCCTTGCATTTTGCAAAAAGAATAAGGTAGAGTTTTTCCACCTAGATAACGCCACCACTGGCTTGCGTAACATCTATTTCTTTGACACACCTGGTGAGGATTTTCGTCTAAATAATATTATCTTGCGAGTTCGCGAATCTAGACAGAATGTTTGGGTGGATGACTGGTGCGAAGTGACTCTTAAATGCAGGACCCACGACTTAGAAGAGTCCAAGAAATTCGACCCAACACCCAAGACCAATGTCAAATCTCGTATTCGCCTTAAAGAGGAAATTTTGCGTGGCGAAGATATTGGATCTAAAAGAAAAATCTACTCGAATAACTCCATCATGGATAGCGTTCCCATCGATAAGGTTTTCGAGAGAAAACTCAGTAGCGTGATTAAATTTTTCCCAAGTCTCTCTAAATTACCGATCAATAAAAAAGTTCCTCTTCGTATTGTTGGCGGAAGTACTAATAAGATTCTTGAGGCTTGTTTACCATTAGGAAATTTGGTCTTTGGAGATGGTGTTCAAGCCCATTGTGAAATTGCAATCTGGATGAAAAGCGTCGGCGATCCCATTATTGGAGAGCTAGCTTTTTCTTATCGCGTAAACGACCGCAATAGAGCAGATAGTAAATCCCATAAGCGCGCTGACAAGTTCTTCAAAAAACTTCAGCACGAACTTGAGGATTGGCTGGAAATTGGTAGCACCAAGACCGCCCTTGTTTATGGTAAGCCCGAATGAGTGATTTAGTTGAGGGGAACATCCCATCATCTGCACAAACCAGCTTAATTGATCTGTTTGTTCAGTTCCTCATCATAGGTGCCATTAGCTTTGGTGGCGGAATCATTGCTTATGAACGCATTTTGCTTGTAGAGAAGCGCAAATGGTTAACGCCTGATGAATTCATGGGTTATTTGGCAATTAGCCAAACCATGCCCGGCTTAAATTCAGTTAATTTGGCGGTGCTTGCGGGTGACCATCTACGAGGGGTGGTTGGATCTTTTGTAGCGACGATTGGGCTCATCCTGCCAGGCTCACTATTCGTATTGGTGCTTGGAATTGCTTACACGACCAATACAAATCATCCTCTGGCGAATGTGATTTTGGCTGGTGTTGCAGCTGCTGCTTGCGGACTGCTGGCAGCAATCACTTATCGCATTGGCGATGATCAATGGAAGAGCTTCAAGTCCTTAAGCATCATTATTGCCACCTTTTTGTTAATGAGTATTGCTAAGCTTAGCTTGCCTTATGTCTTATTGATCATGGCTCCAATTGCAATTTACATTTATCGACCAAGAGGCAACGAATGACTCAGTTGATATCTCTTGCGCTAAGTTTTGGCTTGCTTTCCTTGTTGGCCGTCGGAGGGGGTACTGCAGTTTTGCCTGAAATGGAAAGGTTGATGGCCCATCAATTTGGGATTGATCATCTACATTTCGTGCATATTTACAGTATTGGTCAAATTGCCCCTGGCCCCAATATGTTGATGGTATTGGTTATTGGGATTAAGGTTGCGGGACTAATTGGAGCTGCTGTAGTGCTAGCTTCTTTTTTCTTGCCCTCTAGTATTTTATGTTTCTATGTGGGCCGTCTTTGGGATCGTTTTGGTGATAGTCCTTGGCGCAGAAGTATTCAAAATGCGCTGGAACCTATCTCCATTGGATTGATGGCATCAGGCGTTTACTCCGTTGCTAAATCCTCTATTGTTAGCCCTGTTACAGCGGTCTTAGCATTAGCAACATTGATTTTGATTTTAAAAACAAAAATAAATCCAGTGTTTGTAATACTGGGATCAGGGCTGATCAGTTTTGTACTTCTAAAATACTTCTCCGCATAACACAGAGAGAGATTAGAAGGCAGCTCTTATACCCACCAAAAGACTTCTTCCTGGTTGAGGCGCATAGAGTCTTACAGCCATCGGAGAGGTCGCATAACGAATCTCTTCGTTTAGCAAATTTTTCAGCGTGAGATAACCTGTCCAATTCACTTTACCTATTCGCTCGGTATAGGAGAGATTGGCATTTAAGAGGTTGTAGCTGGGCGTTGGTCCGATTTCCCAGCTGGCGAGTTTATTTTGCTGAAAACTATAAACATAAGTGGCACCCGTTAACCAACCATTATGTTGGTATGTAAATTCAGCGCCTAAGCGTGGGGCTGGCTGAAGAGGAAGGTTGCCACCGGCATTAAATGTACCTTGAGAGGCGTCACCAAAAATTCGGCCACCTAATCCAGTTTGATTCCAGTTGTAGCTCACATCCGCCTCAATACCTCGAATTGCAGCATTTGCTTGTGATGCTTGTACAACTGAAAAGTTTTGATTGGCTTGACTATAAGCGCCCGTGTAGTAACCATAAATGTAGTTACTAAATTGGTTTTGATAAATGCTAGCTTTGCTGCGAATTAAGCCCATAGTTTTCTGAAAACTCAGCTCAAGATTATGAGAAGTTTCCGTGCTCAAATTGGAGTTGCCAATATCAAAAGTGGCTGTTGAGTCATGTGGTCCGTAAGAGTAAAGCTCTTGTGCTGATGGCGCTCTTTGCGATACGGTATAGATCAACCCAAGACCGTAGCCCTTAGCGATATCAAGCAATCCACCAACTGAATATGACATCAAATTAAATTGACGACTTTGCAAGCCGGGTGGCGCATATGAGGTTGGCACAAATTGCTGGCTGTCAACGCTGGGGAACTGCGTTCCAGAATTGGGGTTCTGGGTAACGTAGTTGTAACGAGCGCCGAGGCTGGTTTTTACAGGCCCATAACGACCTTCCTCAACCCAAAAGAGAGCGCTTGAATTCGATTTCGTTTGCGGAACAATCGCATAACTATTGGTGGATAGGTCGGTGGCATTTAGTGTCGACCCAGTTACTTGCAGTCCAAATATACCTTTTGAGCCAAGCAACTCTTTATGCGCCAATTCAACACGTGCTTCGGTAGCGGTATTGTTCCACTGGGTTGAAGCTACTCCATTATTTGTAAATTCAGTATGTTGATAATTGGTATTAGCAGCACTAATTTTGACTGAAGAAAAGCCATCAAAGGGATCATTCGTTTGATGGGCGAAGTCATAACGATTTTGTGATTGCTGAATAAATCCACCCTCAGAAGTAGGAATGCCATAGTTATGGTTCATACGCTCAAGAGAAATGCCGGTATACCCATCGGTACGCACATAACTAGCGCCTAAGCCCAAGCTATTCTGATTGCTAAATGAAAAAGGAAGTTTGCCGCTATAGGGAATATTGACTGGCTCACTAGGGTTAATAGACCAATTGGCATTGGGACCACCTTGTTCGGCGTAACCTGGAATGCGATAGTTGTTGGAGTTGCTAATCGCTGAATCAAAGTGAAGTGCTAAGGGTCCCGCAGGTGCATCTAGCTCAATGTTGGCGGTCTTTCCTTGGTTCACGGTTTCATAACTGGTATTGATAGCTCCAGAGGCTTCTTCGAGCTTGCTTGTAACTATTCGATCATTCACCACATTGACTAATCCACCGCTAGAGCCAGAGCCATACAGGAGGGCAGAGGCGCCTCTTAAGATTTCAATCTGATGGGTATTTTGCATCGGACTTGCTACAGCATGGTCAGGTGAGATGCTGGAAACATCTCCCACTGACAATCCATTCTGCAATATTTGGACGCGCGCACCCTCTAAGCCACGAATAACGGGTCTGGAGGAACCTGCGCCATAACCAGTCGCTGAGACGCCCAGTTCATTTGCCAATGTTGCTCCCAGAGTTCCGGAAAGCTTGTTTTGAAGTTCATCTCCAGCAAGAACTTTGGTGGGAGATAAAAATCCTTGCCCGTCTTCTCGGACAGCAGTAACTTCTAGTTCTGGTAAAGCTTGAGCCTGACTCTGCGCTTGAGCAGAAGACATGGCTAATAAAAACACTAGCAGCCCAAGAAAAGGATTTTGAGTAGAGTAAAACCGGAAATTCATATTCATCCAAATTCGTCACAATGATGACGATTAATTAAAACGAGGAAGCGCTAATGCGCAAAAGTTTTAAAGAATGAAAGTAGGGGGTGCTTGCGACTGATAAAACGCAAGACTATCTTGACGCAATAATTGAAGCGCATTAAAAAATTTTCCAAGCGCTTGAATATGTAAATTGGTGAGACTGTAAGGTGCGCTTGGCAGGCATCCAGCCAATGTCAACGAGTCTAATAAATGACATGCATCAGAGCTGTGATTGAAACTTTTGTCTGGAGTAGCTGCTGTATATTTTTCTATGGACTGGCTTTGAGGGTTAGCATGAGAAATGCTATGGGAAAGCCCAATCCAGTGAGTGCCAAGCAGACAAAATATAAGCAAAAAAGCTGCTAACGCAGACTGAAACTGCTTTGTATATTTGCTGGAAAAATAGGCAACCATGACCCGAATCTTACAGGATTTGCCTGCAATAGCGCTCTCGGTGTAGAATATCGATTCCGTCGGAGTGTAGCGCAGCCTGGTAGCGCACCTGCTTTGGGAGCAGGGGGTCCAAGGTTCGAATCCTTGTACTCCGACCACTTTCTCTATTTAGTTCTAGATATTTAAATACCCAGCGTTTATCTGCCCATAGCTCAGCTGGATAGAGCAACGGCCTTCTAAGCCGTAGGTCGCAGGTTCGACTCCTGCTGGGCAGGCCACCCTTCCAAGTTTTGATCAACATTCATATAAAGCTTTGCCTTAGAATGATTTGATGATTACTTTTAAGCCATTTTTTCTGATTGCTGCTATCTCAGTGATTTCCGCTTGCTCTACTGCTAAGCTAGAAGCTCGTCTTGAGGCAAATCCTCAATGTAAGGATGTTGTAAATCCGAAAACAGGCGCCTTAATGCCATGTCCAGGATCCGACAAGGCTTTTTATGCATCAGTTGGACTGGCGCCAGCTAAAACAAATGCCGCTGGCACTAATGCTTCATCTACTCCGACCTCAGCATCCACTCAATCGCCTAGTGGGGTAGCCTCAAGCTCGAACCAAGCAGAAGCAAGAGTAGGCTCAAGTAGCTCATCAAGCGCGGCTCCAGTTTCCACAATTACCCCAGAATGCAAACCTCAGATTCACAAGAAGACTGGTGGAACTCTACCTTGTCCTGCGGCAGATTAATTTCAAAATAAGTATGATGATTTATCTGTATCAAGCCATAGCCAATTAACCAACTCCAGATCGGAATGTAAGTGAAAAAAATTACCTTAGTATTTGCCTTCATCACAACAGCGCTTATTTTGGCTGCGTGTAGCAATGCACCAAAATTAGCCACTCAATCAATGCCAAGGTCTGGTTTCTTGCCTGACTACAATCTTTTGATTCCTATTGCCACTAATGAATCTGATACACGCGTGTGGAGATATCGCATCTCTGGAGTTAATCCTGGAAACTATAGTGCTGTGATCTTGGATCCAATCTATTTGAATCAAAATGCCACCAAAGAGGTTAGCGCTGATGTAATCAACAAGGCCAAGGCAGCATTACAGGCTTCAATGGTTGAGGCAGTTAACAGCCGTGGCAACATTCGTATCGTTACACAGCCAGGTCCTGGCGTAGCTCGCATATCTGTAGGTATTACTGGCGCAGAAAGCTCGGCTGATAGCTTGCAGCCATGGAATTTCACCCCGATTGGTTTGGCTATGAATGCTGCAGCCTATGCTGGTGGCGTTAATTCAAAAACGCCAGCTTTATTGGTTGAAAGCAAGATCACGGACAGCCAGTCAAAACAGCTCTTAGGCGAAGGTTTGGTAACGGTGCAAGGTGAGTCATTTAGAACGGCATCGGGATCGGCAGACTCTTTTATTGCCATGGCTAAAAAAGTGGTGCGAGTTGCTATGGAAACATCAGCAAATCCAACACCTACTGGCAAATAAGCAAATAACATGAGGGCATGCAACCTGTTTAGCTATTTAGCGGTATCTTTTTTTCTGCTTATTGCTCCATTGACTGCTTTTGCTGATGAGGCATCACGAAATCAGCAGATAGTTGAACGATTCACTAAATGCGATATCAATCACGATGGCAAGTTAACGCAAGCCGAGGCTAAAGGATGCATGCCTCGTATTTATGATCACTTTAGCGCGATTGATACTGGTAACAAGGGTTATGTAACTGTTGCTGAAATTCAGGCAATGGCTAACCGATAACCATTCATAACTTACAACAACACAGAGTCTCCATGGAGACTCTTTTTTTGGAACTTGTATGTCAATCATCTTTCCTGGATTTGAAGAAAAAAAGATTACTGTTGATTCTCCTGACGGTTCCATAGAAATTGCATGTTTAGTTGGTGGATCAGGACCGGCCTTATTGTTGCTCCATGGGTTTCCACAGACCAAGGCAATTTGGCAGCATATTGCTCCTGAATTGGCGAAAAAATTTACAGTAGTAGCTTCTGATCTTCGTGGCTATGGCGCATCATCAAAGCCCCATGGAAAGGCTGACCATTCAAGCTACTCAAAAAGATCTATGGCGGCAGACCAGCACGCATTAATGCAATCTTTAGGACATCAACAATTTTTCTTGCTTGGGCATGATCGGGGAGGCAGAGTATCTCATCGACTGGCTATGGATTTTCCAGAAAGTGTTTTGCGCTTAATGGTTTTGGACATATCTCCAACCTTAACCATGTATGACAACACCACCATGGAATTTGCAAAAGGTTACTGGCATTGGTTCTTCTTGATTCAACCAGAACCTGTTCCTGAAACCATGATTGGTGCAAATCCAGAATATTGGCTTAAAAATCATATGGGTCGCCATGCTGGCACTGAAATATTTTCTGCAGAGAGATGGGCTGAATATTTAGCAGGTGTGAGCAACCCACAATCCATGCACGCCATGTGTGAAGACTATCGTGCTGCTGCTACGATTGATTTGGTTCATGACCGCGCTGATAGGACGGCGGGGAAGCAATTACCAATGCCTCTGCATGTTTTGTGGGGAGAGCACGGTCTAGTGAATAAATGCTTTAAGCCGTTGAATGATTGGCGAGTAGTTGCACAAGAGGTTTCAGGCAGAGCTCTTTCTTGCGGTCACTACATTCCCGAAGAGCAGCCTCAAGAGTTGCTAAAAGAAGTATTGGAGTTCTTTAGAGTCTAAAACTAGGGCGCCAATTTAGGGATCTTTTTACCTAATGGTGGACATGGCATGACTATGTCTGGTTGAGTCTTTAATAGTTTTTTATCTTTACCTGGATAACTTACGCGAGACAATAAATCTTGAATTAAATTGATGTGAGTTAACTTTTTATTATTCGCATTAATCACTGTCCAGGGGGCGGAGCTTGTACTAGTCTTTAATAGCATTGCATTGCGAGCAATGCTGTATGCCTTCCAATATTTTTGGGCTTGCTGATCGATAGGACTAATCTTCCACTGCTTTAGAGGATCAGTTTTTCGGCTTTCTAGACGCTCCGCTTGTTCTTTTTTGTCGATATCAAGGTAGTACTTCAAAATCTGAATACCAGAATCAACCAATAAAGACTCAAACTCATTTACTGAATCCATGAACTGCTTGTATTGAGCTTGCGTACAGAAACCCATTACCTTTTCAACGCCAGCGCGGTTGTACCAACTACGATTGAATATTGCAAACTCTCCAGAGGATGGTAATTCGGCAACGTAGCGCTGAAAATACCATTCGCCTTCTTCGCGTGATGAGGGCTTGCCTAAAGCGACAACACGCGTTTCTCGAGGGCTAAGGTGCTCTACGATGCGTTTAATAGTGCCGTCTTTTCCAGCAGTATCACGACCCTCCAAGATAACCAAGAGGCGCAGATTACCGGCAATAATCTGGCGCTGAAGCTTAACGAGTTCAATCTGCAGTAGTCTGAGCTCGTCCTCGTATTCCCTCTCGTGTTCCTTTGCTTTAACCTTTTTACCCATTATTTACGGAAGGAGGTGTGGTGGTCTTTTTTGCAGCCGTCTTCTTAGCTGTTACTCTTTTTGCAGGCACCTTTTTTGCAGGAGCTTTTTTGGCGGCCTGTTTCTTTTCTAACTTCTCTAAAGCTTTTGTGAGCTTATCAATGAGCTTTTCTCTATCTGCTTCGAGCTTGTCCAACTTCTTAAATAGCTCTTTAATATTTTTCTTTTGGCTCATGACGATTCCTTGTTTATTTAATTTGATTTCAACCTTTTGATCCTACGATTTAATAGCATCTGATACAAGTGTTTATGACACTTTGGGAAGATATTTCTTTAATACTTTGAAGCAATTGAGTCT
This sequence comes from Polynucleobacter sp. MWH-Braz-FAM2G, assembly GCF_018687635.1. Classification (NCBI taxonomy): domain Bacteria; kingdom Pseudomonadati; phylum Pseudomonadota; class Betaproteobacteria; order Burkholderiales; family Burkholderiaceae; genus Polynucleobacter; species Polynucleobacter sp. MWH-Braz-FAM2G. The sequence continues at coordinate 1,089,425 of NZ_CP061300.1, read as the reverse complement.
GTTGAATGACCAAAGAGCTAGCATTCAATAGCAATAAAGGAATAGATTTACCTTCTTGCGGAGTTTGCTGAAAAGCGGTGAAGGTCTGGATGGAGTTAATTACTTTACAAACTCAAGACCAAATGAATGAGGCTTGAAACTCATTCAAAAGGAATGATGATTTTGCTTGATTTTTTAAGCAAACTACTAATCTAAAATAAAACCCCAAGTAAATCAATTACTTAGGGTGTATTTATATTATTCCGGATGAAAGTTGTTGCTAGCCATGAAGCTGATAGTGCGCTCAAAGCCTAGGATGCGAATATAACGCCAAGCAATATCTCGATATTTGCTATCTAAGTACCCAATAGCGACTTCAGGCGTCCGTTTGGACAAGTCGATCTGTTGAATTGCACGGGCCCAACGTTTAAGTCTTGTTGACATATTTGCTACCTCCATGACCATGTAACGCATGGAAAAGAGGTCGAGATGACATGAATTACAAAATATTTGCTAAATTTTTAGAAAAAAGTGATCATTTGCCTAAATAGAGACCACTTTATTGGGATTAAGGATGTTTTGAGGGTCTAGAGCCCGTTTTAGGGTCTTCATGAGATCGTGCGCAACAGCGCCCTTATGAGCCCTTAAGCCCTCCAATTTGAGCTGTCCAACCCCATGTTCTGCCGAAATAGAGCCCTTGCACCGCTCAACCTGCTCATAAACAAGCTCATGAATCGGCTTTTCATGGGTTTCATTGAAGATTTTTGGATCCATGCCCAAGGGTGGGGCAATGTTGTAATGCAGGTTCCCATCGCCCAGATGGCCAAAATTGATGATCCTGACGCCTGGGAATTTTGTTCTCATCAATTTATCTGTTTCACTAATAAATGAATCTAGCGAAGAAAGGGGAATGGTGATGTCGTGCTTTAGATTTGCACCTTCTTCAGCTTGAGCAAGGGTAATGTGCTCCCGCATTTGCCAAAATGCATTTGCTTGACTTAAATTGCTTGCGATCACAGCATCACTAATCAGATCAGACTCAAAAGCCTCCTCCAGAATAGACTCCAATAACTGCCTTACATGCGCCTCACTTTCGTAATCGGACAGCTCAATCAATACCGTATATGGCGGTTTACCTTGAAGCGGATTCGCCATTTGAGGGAAGTGTTTTTCATTGAGATCCAATGATTCTTTCGTCATCATCTCAAAGCCCGTTAGTAGGGAAGTGGCTCTTTTTTGAAATAGATTCAGAAGCGCTATCGAAGAGACAATATTCTCGACGGCAACTAACGTAGTCCATTGAGAAATGGGTAGGGGATACAGCTTCATAACCGCTGCAGTGATGATTCCAAGAGTGCCTTCGGATCCAATAAATAAATCCCTTAAGTCATAGCCGGTATTGTCTTTGCGCAAGCCCTTCATGCCATCCCAAATTTCACCCGAGGCAGTTACCACCTCAAGGCCTAAACATAGGTCACGAGCATTGCCATAACGTAGGACATTTGTTCCACCTGCATTGGTGGACAAATTGCCACCAATCATGCAACTACCCTCAGCACCAAGACTAAGGGGAAATAGAAAACCATTTGAAGCCGCTTTTTCTTGTATGGCTTGTAAAATACAACCCGCCTCAAGCGTGATAGTTTGGTTGGCAATATCAATTTCACGAATCTGATTCATGCGCTTAAAGTTCATGATGATTTGATTGCCACTACCATCTGGAGTGGCGCCACCACAAAAGCCAGTATGGCCACCCTGAGGCACGATAGAAATATTGTTTGAAGCACAAAGTTTTACGATTCGAGCAACTTCATCGCTACTGCCTGGAAGCACTACTGCTTGGGCTTTACCAGTGAAACGCTTGCGCCAATCAGTAAGGTATGGTGCCTTATCAATTTCTTCAACCAGAATATATTTCTGATCAAGGATATCTTTTAAGCCTTTAAAGAATGATTCGATCATTGCTCGGATTCGCGCTGTTTCTTTAAAAGTTTTGCTTCTTTTTTAATCGGCTTCAAATACATTAATAAACAGATAAACCCAATAGTCGCAAAGGCAGTTTCAAGAAGAGCAAGCCAAAAATTAGCGCCTGTTTCTAATATACGAACTAAGCCTTCTGTAACGTATAGCAGTATCAGCATGGATGCCCACTGCATTGTGTAAACCTTGCCTTTCCATATCCCTGGAATGGCAAATAGTAGCGGTACACCTTTTAAGATTAACCAAGAACCTCCTGGCCTAAGGGGGGAGATAAACCACTCCCAGCAAACACAGAGAATAAATAAATCTATGAATGCCGCTGTGGCCAAAAGTTGATAGGGATTTTTTTCAAGAATTTTATTCATCATCATGCACTGATAATGCTAGCCCTTATTCATTTGAAGCTTTAAAGCAGTCTCAGCCAATCTTTTGCCTTGAGCCTTAGCTAGACGTTGCTCTTCAGGGCTAATAGGAGCTCGTCCATCTGCATGAGCAAGATGTGTTACGCCATATGGGCTTCCACCGGTACTGGAAGACATTAAATCTGGTTCGCTATAAGGAATGCCAAGTAGCATCATGCCGTGATGAAAGAGGGGGATCATCATGGTTAAAAGAGTGCTTTCTTGGCCGCCATGCATGCTGCCGGTACTGGTAAAAACACACGCTGGTTTACCTATCAGGGCGCCATTCATCCACTCCGATGAACTACCATCCCAGAAGTATTTCATTGGGGCAGCCATATTGCCAAAACGCGTAGGCGATCCTAAAGCAAGGCCAATACATTCTTGCAAATCCAAATATTCAACATATGGTGCACCATCTTTAGGGACTGACGCTTCAGTAGCTTCGCAAACTGTCGATACAGCGGGAACAGTCCGAAGACGGGCATTTACGCCCGGAACACTCTCGATTCCTTCGGCAATAAGTCGAGCCAAATCCTTGGTGGCACCATAACGGGAGTAGTACAAAACTAAAATATCGTGTTGGCTCATATTCATCTCTTATGATAAGGCGATGCGCATTATTCGTAATCCTCAATTATGGCTCTCTCTGGGTAAAGAGATCTGGGAGCGTAATCGCGGCCAAAATTTGAAGCAAATTGCCGCAAGCCTCTCTTTTACGACTACTTTATCCCTGATACCAATGGTCACTATTGCGACCATTCTGATTGGCTATCTTCCTAGCGTCATTCAAGTAAAGAATGCTTTTAGGAGCTGGTTGTTAGAAACTTATATGCCTGGTGGACTGAATCAGCAGGTCTTTATCTATTTGGATCAGTTTTCTTCTCAGGCTCGTGGCCTTACTTATTTGGGTTTGCTTGGTCTGTTAGTCACCACCGTCATGACATTGGCCGTCATTGAAGATGCGTTTAATCATATTTTCAAGGTAGAGCTAAAGAGGCCAGTTTTTAAAAAGATTCTTATTTATGGGGCCGCCACCTTTTTGGGACCCTTGCTTCTAGGTATCGGCATCTATTTGAGCGGCGTTTTATTTAGCGCTTCGGAAGGGTGGATCAAGGCTGTTTCCCTGGGCTTTCGTTTAGTGGCAACATTTGCGCCAATATTGCTTGCAATTGCCGTTTATGCGGTTGTTTATAAAATCCTGCCTTACGCCAAAGTTTCCTGGGCAGATGCATTTACAGGTGCTTTATTTTCAGCGCTTACCTTCGAACTCATGAAGTTCGGTTTTGCTATTTTTCTGAGCCATACCGCCTTCTATAAAACGGTTTATGGAGCCTTTGCCATCTTTCCATTGGGTCTTATTTGGATCTATTTGACGTGGTGGATTACCCTGGCTGGCGCTGTCCTAGTGGCCAACTTGCCAGACATTCGGAATGGCCTCATTAGGGTTATTCGTTACTAAAAGTTGCCTCTAAAGCCTTGATTCAAAGAGGTCTTAAGTCTATATTGATAACATAAATGCTTTGTTTTTCGGAGACCAAATGAAAGTTCGTGACATCTTACGCGTTAAAGGGAGCACCCTTTTTACAGTAGCACCAGATACCGCTCTGCAAACAGCAGTGCTAGTCATGAGCGAGCACGATATTGGTTCTTTGGTAGTCATGGAGTATGACAAGCTGGTGGGCATCCTAACTTTCCGCGAAGTGATTGCCGCCCTAGCAAAACATCATGGCAAGCTTGAAGGTCTTCAAGTCAGATCAGTCATGAATCAAAAACCGCTAACTTGCAATATGGAAACCGAAATTGATGAAGTTCGACGCATGATGCTGGTAGATCATGCTCGTTATTTGCCTGTGATTGATCAAAAAATGTTGATGGGTGTGATCTCTTTCTACGACGTGGCTAAATCCGTTGTTGAAGCCCAAGACTTTGAGAATACGATGCTCAAAGCCTATATTAGAGATTGGCCAGAGGATACTGAAAAAGCTGCCTCTTAAGCTCTTCTAGCTGTATTTTTCCCACAAATGACATAATGTAGGTATGTCAGGAAATACTTTAGGCCTTCTCTTTACTGTTACTACCTTTGGCGAATCCCACGGTCCAGCGATTGGGGCTATTGTTGACGGTTGCCCGCCGGGCATGAGTTTGTCTGAATCCGATATTCAATTTGATTTGGATCGCCGCAAACCAGGCACTTCGCGCCATGTCACTCAACGCAAAGAAGAAGATAAGGTCGAAATTCTCTCTGGTGTTTTCGAAGGCAAAACTACAGGAACGCCCATAGCGTTATTAATACGAAATACCGATCAGCGAAGTCAAGACTATGGGGGTATTCTGCAAACGTTTCGCCCGGGTCACGCTGATTATGCCTATCAATATAAATACGGCATCCGAGATCCTCGTGGGGGAGGTCGTTCATCTGCACGCTTAACTGCTCCTGTTGTGGCAGCGGCAGCGATTGCTAAGAAGTGGCTACATGAAAAATATGGCACTGAGTTTTATGGCTATATGAGCCAACTAGGCGAAATAGAAATTCCGTTCAAGGATGCTGCCCATATTGGTAATAATCCTTTTTTTGCTGCTAACGCCGAAATCATTCCTCAGCTTGAGTCTTACATGGATGAATTGCGTAAGGCAGGGGACTCTTGTGGTGCTCGCATAGAGGTACGTGCTCGCAATGTTCCTGCTGGGCTAGGCGAGCCATTGTTTGACAAGTTAGATGCCGATATTGCTCATGCCATGATGGGTATCAATGCCGTAAAGGGCGTTGAAATTGGTGCGGGCTTTAAATCAGTTTCTCAACGTGGCAGCGAACATGGTGATGAAATTCATCCCGATGGATTTGCATCCAATAATTCTGGTGGAACCTTGGGTGGCATTAGTAGCGGTCAAGATTTACGTGTTTCGATCGCCATTAAGCCCACCTCTAGCATTATGAGCCCCAAGCAGTCTGTAGATCTGGACGGAAAGCCAATAACAGTTCAAACGAAAGGGCGGCATGACCCATGCGTTGGTATTCGAGCAACACCAATAGCAGAGGCAATGCTGGCGCTCGTTTTAATGGATCACGCCTTGCGTCATCGTGCTCAGTGCGCTGACGTATCTACACCCACGGCCAATATTCCAGCATCTCAGCCAGGCTCTTACCGCGATTAATTTAGATTATTAGATGACGCCTTCACTACGCTGGGCCTTCGGGTCCTTTTTCTTTTTATATTTTGCTTATGTTGGACTTGTGTCTCCATATGCAAGTCTTTTTTTCTTAGATCGCGGATTTAGCGTCATTGAAATCGCAGCGCTCATGTCGATGCTACAAATTACTCGTATAGTTGGACCCTTCTCTTGGGGGTGGCTCTCAGACTATCTTTCTAATCGTATTGGCATTATTCGATTTTGTGCGTGCCTAGCTGCAATCATTTTTTTATGTATCTACTTTTTGCAGAGCTACATCGGCTTTTTTATATGGATGTTTGTTCTGCATACCATTCTTAGTAGCTTAATGCCTCTTGGTGAATCGGCAACCATTCATGCCCTATATAAAGATAATTCTTTTGATAAACGTTATGGGCGCCTCCGTCTTTGGGGGTCTATTGGTTTTATTGCAATGGTCCTGCTTGCGGGTGAGTTATTTCAGCGCAAGACTATTGAACTCTATCCGATAGTAGGCACGGTAGTTTTGGGTTTATTAGCGCTTATTACCTTTTCTTTGCGCGAACCCAAAATGGAACGTCGCAAAATGATCAAAGGGGAGTTATTAGTTGTTTTATTTAATCCTGATGTTCGCTGGTTCTTGGTTTCAGGCTTTTTTATGATCTTTGCGCATGCTTCTTTATATGTTTTTTATTCTTTGTATTTGGCTGGCTTAGGTTACGATAAATTTCAAATTGGACTGTTTTGGGCTCTAGGAGTGTTTGCAGAAGTAGTCTTCTTCTATTTTCAGAGCAAGGTCATGAGCAGGCTCGATGCAGAAGTGATTTTGCAGGCGACATTTGGGATTGGAGTAATCCGTTTTGTATTGATTGCCTTTATGCCGATCACATCAGTGTTAATTGTGGCGCAGTTAATGCATGCAGGTACATTTGCTGCCCACCATAGCGCTGCCAATAAGTTATTGCAACGATGGTTTACTGGACCTGTACAGGCCAGAGGCCAAGCCCTTATGGCAACTGTTTCTTATGGGCTTGGAGGGACTTTAGGAGGCTTGGTTGCCGGATGGATCTGGGAAGCTTCTCAACCCAGAGATGTCTTTGTAATGTCCGCATTTGCATGCGGACTGGCAGGTATGGCTATTCAGAAATTGAGGCCGCGCCGTTATCCTGCCAGGTAGAGCTTAGTTATTGAATTTTTGCCTTAGCACGAAGCTTTTGCATCATTTCTGAGAACTTTGCTTTTTGCCAGTTTTTGTCAGATATGATCATCTGCTTCAATTGATCTTTCATTTCTTCCATACTTGGCGCCTTCACATCACGTGAATCTATCATCTTGATAATGTGCCAACCAAATTGAGATTTGACTGGTTTATCAGTAATCTGACCATTTTTAAGTTGAACCATCGCTTTTGAAAATTCAGGAACCAATGCTTTTTCTGTTACCCAGCCAAGATCACCACCATTTTTGGCTGAACCAGGGTCAAGCGACTTTGCTTTTGCAATTTCTTCAAAATTAGCACCTGCTTTAAGTTGGGCGATGATAGCCTTCGCATCAGCTTCCTTTTCTACCAATATATGCTCAACGTGATATTCCTTACCTGTAAACTGCGCCTTAACTGACTCATATGCAGCCTGAAGATCTGCTTCAGCAATACCTTCCTTCTCAACAAAGTCCTCAAAGACGGCGGCAACTAAAACCCCCATACGCGCTTGCTCCAACTGTTCACGCACAATTTCTTTTTGGATAACGCCACGTTTGTCCGCTTCTTGCAAGATTAATTCCTTCGTTACCAGCATTTCACGTGCCTGATCGCGCACCTGCGGATTGTCAGGCTGACCAGAGCGTTGCACTAACTTATCTAATTGCGCTTTAGGAATAGACTTTCCATTCACAATGACCGCATTTTGAGCGAGTACATGCCCTGATAAAAGGGTGGCAACCAAAAGGCCAAGGGGAAAAAGTTGTCTTGAGTTCATCATAGGAATTGAATAATTAAATATAAAAAAGATAAGTCTATTTTAAGGGAGCTTTAACTACAGACCTCTTCAGGTGAAAGGGCAGAAATCGTTAGAGCATGAATCTCTTTGGGGATATGGCGTTCTAGAGCTGAGTAAATCGCTCGATGGCGAGCTACTAGGTTTAAACCCTTAAATTCTGGAGCGATAATTTCTAGCCTAAAGTGACCGCCTCCACTTGCAGCTCCGGCATGCCCAGCATGAAGATGGCTTTCATCTTCAATTTTCAGGCGCTGAACTTGAAATGCTTTTCTTAGGTCGCGATCAAACTCTGCAATGCGTAATTCATTTACATTCATTCGCTTGGATGCTCCATATGACGTGCAAGCCAAACACCCTGAATAATCACAAAAACTAATAGCAGGCCGGTGCTACCAAACAATTTAAAGTTGACCCATGTTTCTTCTGAGTATTCAAAAGCAATATACAGATTTAGTGCTCCCATAATGAAGAAGAAAATGGCCCACGCCATATTCAAACGATGCCAAACTGAGTGAGCAGAATTCGCCTTGAGCGTGACTTGCTTACCCATTAAGACTTGAATCCAGTTTTTTTGGAAGAACTGAGCGCTAATAAATAGAGCGCCTGAAAACAACCAATAAAGCGCAGTAGGTTTAAGCTGAATAAATGTTTTGTCATGCAAAAATATAGTCAAGCTACCAAAGACAAGAATCATTACTAGGCTTACCCATTGCATCGCATCTATTTTTCGATGGCGATAGTAGACCCATAAAATTTGGCCTATTGTTGCAACCATCGCGACAATGGTGGCGGTATAAATATCACCAAATTTAAAGGCGATAAAGAATAAGATGATGGGGAAAAGATCAAATAGAAATTTCATTTATGAATTATCCTGCAATTCTTTATTCGACATCTTTTATTGGGGTCGCGTTTTGACTAGGCTCAAAAGTCAATGAAGCAGAGTTAATGCAATACCGAAGCCCAGTTGGTAGCGGTCCATCGTCAAATACATGCCCTAAATGAGCATCACAGTGAGCACAACGAACTTCGGTACGGATCATGCCATGACTGGTATCGCGAATCTCTTTTATTGAGGATGGAACTTCTGGGGCACTATAGCTAGGCCAACCGCAACCAGCATCAAATTTTGTTTCTGATAAAAAGAGGGGGGTATCACAACAAATGCACTTGTATCTACCTTGATCCCAATGATCCCAGTACTTGCCAGAAAATGGCCGCTCGGTAGCAGCTTCGCGGGTAACGCGATACTCAATATCATTTAGGATTTGTTTATATTCTTGGTCAGTTTTTTTCATAGGGTCTCTGAGTACATATTGCTTGTTTGTATTGGAAAGTTATGAAGAGCAGCTAACTTCTACGGAGGGAAAATTAATGGGTGGGGTTAATGCATAGGATTCATTTTCACTCTGTTCTTCATAAGGCCTGCTTAATATATTGAGAAGCTTGCTTATCTCAGTAAAGTCTTTTTTCTGGGCCTTTTCAATCGCAACTTGTGCCAAATGATTTCGTAGGATGTATTTTGGGTTGATCTGATTCATCATTTCTTGGCGTTGACGATCATCGCTCGATTCATTTTTTAAGCGCTCAATGTAATCGTTAAACCACTTATCAATTTCCTCTCGATTTATAAAATCATCTCTGAGGGAGATCTGTGACAGAGAGGTAGTTGCGCGCAAACTTCCAAGACCTCGAAAGAAGTTCGTGAAATCAACCTTTGAATCGTGCATAGACTGCAGCAGCCTTTCGAGCAGGGCGATATCACCCTCTTGAGAAGTAAAGAGCCCCAGCTTTTTTCTAAATAGGTCTTGCCAAGCTTGAGCATAAATTACTGGAAAGTCTTCAAGAGCAGCGCGTAAAAGGTTCTGCGAATCATCCCCAGAATGGATCTCAACTAATGGAATCATCGCGCTAGCAAGACATGCCATATTCCAATGCATGATCTGTGGTTGTCGATGGTAGGCATACCTACCTCCTTGATCACTATGATTGCAGATATGATCAATTTGAAATCGATCTAGAAAGCCAAAAGGGCCATAGTCAATTGTTAAGCCAAGTGCGCTGATATTGTCGCTATTGAGCACTCCATGACAGAATCCAATCGATTGCCATTGCGCAACTAATTTTGCATTGCGCTCAGAAATTGCCTTAAACAAAACAAGGTATGGATTTTTAGCTTGAAGACAGTTGGGATAATGCTGCTCTATCAGTGAATCAGCAAGCTCTTTCAAGCGTTCAATATTTTGTAAGGAAGCAAAATGCTCAAAATGTCCGATTCGGATAAAACTTGGAGCTAGTCGAGCGCATACTGCGGCAGTCTCTACTGCCTCCCTCCGAACTGGTAAATCAGAACCAACAACCGACAATGCTCTTGTAGTTGGAATTCCCAATGAATGCATCGCCTCACTACAGAGAAACTCTCTAATAGACGATCTGAGAACAGCGCGACCATCACCCATGCGTGAAAATCGAGTTTTGCCAGCACCTTTTAACTGTAATTCTTGCCCGTCAATCTCGCCCAGCAAAATGGCGCGACCATCACCGAGTTGTCCGGCCCAAACCCCAAACTGATGGCCGCTATAGACGGTGGCAATTGGATTTGAGAATTGATGATTGGTGGTGCTTAACTCATTACCCCCTAAAACCTGTAGCCAAGATTGGTCAACAGGCAAAGAATTAACATCAAGGGGAATATTGGCTAATTTGGCTGCTGATGGTGAAAATGCAACCCAATACGGATCAGGAATCGGGGTCGGCAGGGTGGTTTGGCAAACATCATCGCCACTTAAAGTAAAAGCCATGAAGTCTATTCTAGGAGTATTTCCAAAATTTCGTACATCCCTCTAAAATTACCCCATGAATAAACAAGTGCAAATCAATCCTCAGACTCAACTAGCCAATCTTGGTGAGGAGCTCAATGTTCCCTTTTTAAAGCTTCTTGGGGTTCGTTGTCTAAGTGCAGAAATGGGAAGGGGTGAGATTTTGCTTGCCCTAAAACCAGAGCACAACAATACATGGGAGGTGGCCCATGGTGGCGTTCTTTTAACGCTGATGGATGTAGCCATGGCCGTGGCAGCACGCTCTGGCGATCCTGGTGATCGTAGTGTAGTGACTATTGAGATGAAAAATAATTTCATGCAAGCTGCAACTGGGGTGCTTAGGGTGAAGGCTGACACGGTGCGTAGAACAGCCACGATGGCATTTTGTGAGGCAAAGCTATACAACGATCAAGGTGAGATTTGCTGTATGGCCACAGGCACATTCAAATATATAAAGCGTTTAGCCACTCGCAATGCGGATGGCGAGCGGGTTATAAACGACGATGGTCGACTATAGGGTTTCTAGACCGACAAATTAGAGTCTGATGCGGAGCTTAGTGCGCCAGTAATAACATCATGACCAACCGTTCCAGAGGCATCAAAGCGACGCTCAACTAATTCAAATTGACCGTCTTTTCGTACTCTGAGAACGGTGCTTGAGCGTGTTCCATAATTGGGTGTTTTAACAAAAGCTGGGGAGAGCGCTTTCTCCCAATCTTTGCTAACACCAGTATTGGGTAATTCATGATCACTTGCATGATGTGTATCAGAGAGAAGTTTTAAGTACTGATCTGAATTATTTAGTTGCCCATGATCCATAGCCAATGCCTGTGCAAAGGCTGCGACTCGATGATTTACCTTTGGCCATGGAGTATCGAGCATGGCATTAGATAGGCCATAAACCCCAGGCTCAAGAGCTTGTGGTGGAAATACCTTGCGTGGGCGAAGATTTTGCCCCATCAACATACGATTGCTTACCCAATGCATTTCAGCATTTGCAGGATCACTCAGATTTGCCATAAGCAAATTAAAACCGTTGTACTGTTGAAAGCGTTTTGCATTACTTTGTATAAATTCAGCAGGACTATCTTTGCTGGTCAAGTACATCAAAGATAGCTCACCCCGAGTTCTTGCATCCGGATTTTTTTCACTAGGCGCACGAACATTTGTTAAGGCGGCAAACTTACCTGTTTTAGTAAACCCAAGCCAAGTACCTGGACTTCCTAATACATCAGCTCGATCTCTTCCGGCCAAAATATTAGGATGCTCCGTCCACCAAGTAACACCCTCTGTATCACGCTCATAAAACTCGTCACGATTCGCCGCTACCACTAAAGAGTAGTCAGGGTGCGAATTCCATGCGAATAAGATGAGGCACATAAGAAAGTATTAAATCTCTAATAAAGGGTAGGGCAATACGTCTATTTTTAACACAGGACCCGTTGCGCTACCAAGATGAATTTCTCCATTCTCTAGAGCCTCTAACTTACATTCAATTTGCATGTCTATGCGAGTTTGGTCTTCGGGAGATTGTGCTGCCAAAACAACCATTCCAGCCGGCTGGCTTGGATCTTTGTCATGAAATAGTTCAACCCCTGGTACGCATGGGCTGTCATTCTGAGAAATGCCATCTACATGGGCTAGCTGTAGCCTTCTCTTAATTGCGCCACGATACTGACTGCGCGCAACGATTTCCTGTCCTGGATAGCAACCCTTTTTAAAATCAATGCCTGCAACGGATTCAAAATTAATCATTTGAGGCACAAACTGCTCTTGAGTTGCTAAAACAATACGTGGAATCGCACTCAACACTTCTAATGCATTCAACACGATCAGGCGCTCGCCTGAATCTTGCTCTTTGTCTAGACTTTCTTTCGGTCCTGCAATTAGAAGGCGTGCAACAGATTGCTCACTCACCAAAACATCAGGCAAACGCAAAGCGATGTCATTGGCATTTACTTCAATACCAGCGATTTGCGCATCTGATCCATATAAGCCCTGAACAACCCATTCATTAGAAAGATCTGTGACCTTAACTTTTGAGCGCAAGACATACATAGATAAGCGTTTAGCAGTACTTGCGGCGATATCTTTTGAAAGAAATAAAATAAAACGGTCATTACCATCACTGCCTGATGAAAATAGACCTAACCACGCGCTTGCTAGCAATCTTCCTTTAGGGTTGCAATAACCGATCAGACGAGTGGCAGAGAAACCAAAGGCCTGCTTGCCAATTAAGGTAACGTTAAGTCCCAATACAGAATTGGTTAATTGACTTTGTAAAAAACTTGCAGCATCTGAACCTTCTACCGCAATAACACCCCATTGATCCAAATGGCAGGGTAGTGGAGTAGGGTTATTCATGCTGTTTTGCAATATTTGATGGGCTTTAGTCATGACCCTTTTATCATAGCCTGATGAGCAAAAAAAATCAGGGAAGAACACTTTTTGTTAAGAAACTACCTAAAAGTGGGAGATTCAAGTACTGGCTTATCTCTTTCATTTCAATATTTGGGTTTATATATGGCGGTATTTTTTTATTGCCAGCGGTACCCAATCGATCCAATATTGAAGGTGGGTCTGCTTATAAAGCGAAGATTGCACCACACTCAAGCCTTTCAAGCATAGCTGAGCAACTGCGCCAACAGGGTTTATTTGTTAATTCGTTGACGCTACAAATTGGAGCTCGAAGTCTTTTTGTCGCTTCAAAACTAAAACCAGGAACTTATTTATTTTCAAATGGGGCCAGCCTTGGCAAAGTTCTATTACAAATCGCGCGTGGCGATCGAATTAAAGAAAGCATCTCCATTATTCCAGGGATGACAATTTGGCAACTTAGGGCGCTTATAGACTCGCATCCAGATCTTACTCATCAGACAAGAGGCATGAGTAACAAGGAGCTGTTAAGTCTCCTGAAATTAAACTATCCCAGCGATGAAGGAATTTTTCTTCCTGAAACCTATGTATTCGATCCAGATGAACTAGATTTAGATATCTATCGAAGAGCTTCCCTTGGAATGCAAAAACAGATAGAACAAAGCTGGGAACAAAGACAGTCGGGTTTGCCTATAAAAACACCTTATGAGCTCTTAATTTTGGCGTCCATTATTGAAAAGGAAACGGGCAGACTTAGTGATCGAGACATGATTTCAGCGGTCTTTATCAATCGCCTCAATAAGGGAATGCCACTACAAACTGATCCTACTGTTATCTATGGAATAGGCCCCAAATTTGATGGAAATTTAAGGAAAGCAGATCTGCGCAAAGACACTGCCTACAATACGTATATGCATAAAGGTTTACCTCCCACCCCAATAGCAATGCCTAGCAAGGAGTCAATCTTGGCTGCAGCGCACCCTGCCAAGAGTAATGCTATATTTTTTGTAGCAAAAGGGGATGGGAATAGTCACTTTTCTGAGACCTTAAAAGAGCATGAATCTGCCGTAGATCGATATCAACGTAAGATTAACCCTAGTAAGTCCTCCAATTAATTTTATTTGTATATGAGCTCAGCACATTCGGGATATTTCATTAGCTTCGAAGGAATCGATGGGGCTGGTAAAAGCACACACATAGATGCATTTCGGTCGCTCATGCAAGAGCGCTTCCCAAATCGAGAAGTCGTAATGACTCGTGAGCCTGGCGGGACAACATTAGGAGAGCAATTACGCAAACTACTTTTAGATGAGCCAATGAACCTAGAGACCGAGGCATTGTTAATGTTTGCTGCTCGCAAAGAGCACGTTGCGCAAGTAATAAACCCTGCACTTGAGGCTGGCAACATCGTTATATCTGACCGTTTTACAGACGCTAGTTTTGCCTATCAAGGTGGGGGTAGAGGGTTAAGTTTGCATAAATTAGATGCTTTAGAGCGTTGGGTTCAAGGACGCGCGGATGGCTCTATATTGCAACCCAATCTCACAATCTTGTTTGATTTGCCAGGTGAAGTTGCAGAAACTCGACGCTCCAAAGTTCGGGCACCAGATAAATTTGAAAAGTTGGATTTAGATTTTTTTGAAAGAGTTCGTCAAGAGTACTTGCGTCGAGCCAAAGAAGATCCTAGTCGTTTCCATTTAGTCGATGCCACGCAAACCCCCGAAGCCATTTGGAACGGTTTGAAATCCATTGAGATCAATATTTAAGTGACTCAAGCTATGCTCGATGTACATCAAGGAGCTCGAATAGCCCCCTGGCTTGAACCATTATGGAAAAGTTTGGATTTTCATAACTTCCCCAATGCTATTTTGTTGCACGGTCAATCGGGTATTGGCAAATTTGCTTTCTCAGTTGAATTGGCTAAAGCACTCCTCTGTGAGAATTCCAATGCCGACCTAAGACCCTGCAATCAATGTGAAGCCTGTCACTGGTTTAGTTCCGGAAACCATCCCGACTTTATTGCTCTTGTTCCAGAAACGCATCGAAAGCTTTTGCCTCATGCCGATTATCAGGGTGATGATTCCCCAAAAAGAGGTAAGTCTGCTCTAGATGATGGCGATAGCGAATCTGGTGAGAAAAAAGAAAAGAAAAATATTTCAATTGAAGAAACAAGGCAAGCAATAGAAAGTCTTTCGATTGGATCTCATAGGGGTGGCAATCGCGTGATCCTCATATATCCACTTGAAATGCTGCGTCCAGACTCTGCCAACACACTATTAAAGTCTCTAGAAGAACCGCCAGCGAATACTATTTTCATTTTGATAGCGGATCGAGTCGATCGTGTTTTACCCACAATCAGATCGCGCTGCAGACTTTTAACTGCTCCTCGACCAAATCGCGATCAAGGATTGGCTTGGTTAAGAGAGCAATTGGCCAAAATGAATGGGATGACTATTAGCGCAACCGATGCTGAAGCTATTTATGACGAACAGGGTGGGGCACCTTTTTCAGTACTTGATTTATTAATCGCGCGACATAATAAAGATGATAAAGATGAATTAACCATCTCTATATTGGCTTCACGTCTTTTATTGCAGTCTATGGCTCAGGGGGAGAGGGTCAATTGGCTTGAAACAGCTGAAAAAATTCATAAGGCACGTTATGGGTTTTTATTAGCAAGCATGCAACGCTGGATTTCGGACATGCAATCCGTAAAGCAGGGTGGCGGGCCTCGTTATTTCCCTAAGCACCTTTCAACGATACAAGGTCTTGCCAATATGGCTAGAGAGCAAAAATTGCTCCAATTTTGGCAATCCCTATCCAAAGCCCGTCGCCATGAAAATCATCCATTGGCCAACAGGATTCAACTTGAAGCCCTCCTTTCTCAATATCAGCTGATCTTTAAGGATTAAGAAGACTCAAGGCAGACTAAAATAGTGGGTGATGTTCATAGACTCCCATTGCCATCTCGACTTTCCAGAATTCCAATCCCGTCTTCCCGAGGTTTTGGAAAATATGCAGCAAGCCAAAGTAAGTCATGCCTTGTGTGTTTCAGTGGATTTACCAGACTTTCCCAATGTTTTAAAGCTGGCCCAAGACCATGCCAATCTCTATGCATCGGTCGGTGTGCACCCAGACTATGAAGAAACTCCAGAGCCTTCATTTGACTTCTTAGTGGAAACAGCCCGCCAGCATCCCAAAATCGTAGCAATCGGTGAAACAGGTCTTGATTACTATCGAATGGGAGATCGCAGCTATGAATCCATGGAGTGGCAGCGCGAACGTTTTAGGACGCATATTAGAGCGGCAATCGCCTCAAAAAAGCCTTTAATCATCCATACTCGCTCTGCTTCTGAAGATACCATCAAAATCCTCAAAGAGGAGGGTGCTCATACGATTGGCGGGGTAATGCACTGCTTTACCGAGTCTTATGAGGTCGCAAAAGCAGCAATGGATATGGGTTTTTACATCTCTTTCTCCGGAATCGTGACGTTCAAAAGCGCCAAGGATCTCCAAGATACATGCAAAAAAGTGCCTCTAGACAGGATGTTGATAGAAACGGATTCGCCTTATCTGGCTCCAATTCCTTTCCGCGGTAAGACGAATGAACCTGCTTGGGTATCTAAAGTCGGTGAATTTGTTGCAGATTTAAAGAATGTCTCCATAGAGGCGCTCGCCATGCATACTTCAAATAATTTTTATCAATGTTTTCAAATAGATATAAATCACTCTTGAGAATCAAATTTAATTATTCTATCTTTCTTTTTATTGGCTTAGTTTTGCTGAGGAATGCCTGCTTTGCTCAAACAGAAGATCAGATTACTGACTTTACTAAGGCAGCTAAATTTAACGATATATCCACAGTAAAGGAATTGGTTTCCAAGGGTGTTAGCCCAAATACAGTTGATCCAAAAGGCAATCCAATGCTCAATTTAGCTATTAAGGATCAATCTACAGATGTAATTGCCTTTCTGATTGCCAATAAAGCCACCGATGTTGATTTATCGAATAAATATGGTGAAACGCCTCTGATGATCGCCTCAATTGAAGGTAATTTACCTGTTGTAAAGAGACTTGTAGAGCAAAGAAAGGCAAAAATTGATCATATTGGCTGGACACCATTGCATTACGCATGCACCAAGGGTCAGCTTGAGGTTGCCAAATATCTGCTGGCTAATGGTGCAATTGTTGATTCTCAAAGTCCTGGAAATACAACACCATTGATGATGGCAGTTCAATCTGGCAATGAAGAACTAATAAAGTTGTTACTCGATAAAGGCGCAGATCTTCAGCTTCGCAATGCAAATGGATTTACTGCGATCGATATTGCTGTTATTTATGAGAAACCTTGGATCGCAGAGGGCTTAAGTTCACGCTGGCGAAAGCTTTATAAACAAGACTATGTCGGTCCCAAGGGTCTTGGCCAGCCTAAGTCCTGATAAGCTTATTTGCGTATAATCATTATTATGTCAAATAAGATATTTCTGTAATAATTGTCTTTTAAATTAAATCTATGACGTTCTTAGACCACTTACATATCACTGACCTACCAAGCTTCAATACCCTCATTTCTCAGGTCAATTCAGATATGGGTAGCGGGCAAATATGGCTTGTATTGGTCCTAGCTTGTTTAATGCTTACACTCCATGGTGTTGCGGTATTGATCATCGCTGGCGCCTTTCATTGGATTGATAGAAAGCTTCAAAACAGGCGTGTCTACGGTGCAAATTTTCTTTCGTACTTCATTGCAATCTTGCTCATTATTGGGAGTCACTTCCTAGAGATCATCGCCTGGACCTATATTTGTATGGCCCTTAAAGTCTTTCCAACAAACCCTCAAACCTTTTACTTTGCCGGTGAAATGTATACAACTGTAGGTTTTGGAGATTACAAACTATCCGAGCAATGGAGAATCCTGCCAATTATCATTTCATTTTCAGGGATTTTTGCCGTTTCAATGTCAGGAGCAGCCCTTTATTCAATGATGGGTGCGTTATTGGGGCGTAGCAGTCAAAACCAAAAATCGAGCCAAAACTAGCCTCCATTGGATGGAATGGGGTTTTTTTGTTTGAAAACAAGCTCTAAAACCCTTCCGTTTGACTCCTGCGAACGTATACGTCCTGGTAGCCACTCAAGATCTTTAGCAAGCCATATGTCAACCTGACGCTTGTAGGGGTCATTTTCTCGTTGCATTAAGGCGTAATGACGGTTTATGGACTTACCTAGACTCGGTATATCCTCAGAATATGCTTCACCATAACTCTTGAATTGCCAGATTTCCAGTGTGTTGTAGTCAACTACTGGAATGCCCCGAATACTTCCAGCCTCATCAATTTTGCTATCGCCATTGAGTAATGATGCGAGTTGAAAGATGAGGCTAAAGCGATCCTGCGTACCTGGAAGGATGTTTGGCGTGTAGTCAGGCTTCTCAGAAAAGAACATCTGACCTTCCCCTTTTTCATTTCGGTCAAATCTGGAGTAACGAGGTGGCTTTGACCCTCTTTGAGACCAATAAATACTCGGCGCCATTCCATAGGCATCAACCGACCCCCTAGATTCAAAGACAAAAGGTCCAATAAAGGCGTATGGAATATTTACATAGAGGCGATAACTACTGCCATCATTAATCCAATCAATTTCCCCAGTCTGATACTTTTGGCCATCAACATATGAATCGTAATAAAGGATTCCAGATTCAGGTAACTTAAATGCCACGCCTGTTTGATTTGTCGTACCGCCCTGCTGCCCAACATCTTGAGCAATCGGACTTAAGCTTTCTCCAGCGATTTGCTTTTCTTTAACAATCTTTCTTTTATTTGCTTTAGAAATCTGAATTTTCTTAGGTGGCTCTGTCTTTAATTCAGTCTTAATAATGAGATCTTCTGGAATAGCTTGATTTTGACTAAACGAAAGCAGTGGTAAGCCAAAAAACAATATGAAATGCCCTGCTATTGAAATTAGCAGAGCAATCAAAATAAGTCGCAAGGATTTAAATTTGGGCGTATTAGGCGTAATGCGCTGCTGAAAAAACTGGATCAGAACTGCCCCTCCAATAGGCGGCTAGTTTTAGGAAGATTGGCAGCAAGAAAGTCCATCTGGTCGGCCAATATATTTCGCCCCTTGAGTATCATGTCTTCATAAAGACTTGGTAAATATGGCGTGTATAACAGGCCCATGCCAGCCTGTTCGGGGGTGCGATTGCCTTTGCGCTGATTGCATGGCCTGCAAGAGATAACTAAATTCATCCAGCTATATTTACCGCCGCGGCTATTGGGGATGATGTGCTCCGCCTCGGCCTGATTTTCATGTACTGGAACACCGCAATATGCGCATAAGCCTCGATCACGCTTAAATAGTTTGTGCTTGGTGATAACAGGGACTACATCAAAAAGGTTTATTTTTGAGCTGCCTTTAACGGCAATAATTGAGTGAAGCTCAATAATAGATTGCTTGCCAGTTGCCCGAGAAATTCCGCCACGCATTTGGAGAATAGGATCACCTAGTGTCCACAGTACGCTGCTGTCAGCATATTGTTTTGTGGCCTCTTCAGCGTTAACCCAGCATTGGGGAATTCCACCAGCGTCTAATTTCAAGATGCTCAGCACAAACTCTCCTTTCTAGACATCCACATCTATGGGAATGTCATTGGGATCATCTTACAGAATTAGTCCTAGGCAATCAATCCACTATTCGGATAGGAATTTTAGGACCCGTGGTAAATGCTCTGGGTACTCAGTAATACCATGATCGCTACCCTTAAGGACTAATTGATGTGCCCCTTTATAAAAATCAACCATCTCGCGCCAGTCAAGGAGTTCATCACCTTTTGCCGCAAGAAGAAAGTAGCGACTTGGTTTGGTGATCGCATTAACTTGGAGTGAGATTAATTCATCAATATGTTCTGGCCGAAAGTCATAAGGTTCATCGGTGTCGTATGCAGTTAGCATACCGACATGAGGCGCCAACTCCCTAGGAGCCCTTACCGCAGGATTCAGAACTACAGCTTTGCAGCCATATTGTTCAGCCAGATAATTTGCGTAATAACCACCCAAGGAAGATCCCATTACTACCAATTGATCATATCTTGAGCTCTTAATGTAGCTTTCGATCATCTCCATGCTTGCCTTGGGAGATACTAGAAGTTGGGGGCAATACCATATATAAGTATGTTCGGCTGACGACATCTTCTGAATGGCTTCCCCAGTAATCACTGCCTTACTTGAACGGGGTGATGAACGAAATCCATGCAGATAAACGACTAATGTGGTTGTCATAATTGAAGGGTTTTGATCCATATTCAAAATCTTAAAAATACAATGCGGGTTTCGCAATATTCTATAGTGTCAATTAGGCTATAAATGCGAAAAGTAAGCTAAGATTCCTCTTAGTAGCATTTATATACAAGGAAAATAATGAATATGAAACTTGCACCAATTACCCTCGTTCTTGCATCTCTATTTGGCGGTTCTTCTGCAGTTTATGCCCAAGCCCCAGCAGCAGGAGCGGCCAAGCCAGTTGTTATTGACGCTGCCGTTACTGACAACCGCTATCAACTTTATGAAGGTGAAGTGGTGAAGGTGGATAAAAAAACTCGCACCATTACTTTTAAAAATAAGGAAGGTGAATCTAAATTTGTTGCTGGCCCTGAAATTACCAATTTTGCGCAGATCAAGAAAGGTGATCGCGTAAATGTGAGCTATGAATTAGCAGTAGCTATTGAATTGATAAAGACTAAAAGTGATGGCGTCCGCTCTAAAGTTGAAACTAATACTGTTACAAAATCTAAAGCCGATGAAAAGCCTGCTGAAAAAATTGCCAACCAAACTACTATCATTGCTGATATTGTCGAAGTGAATCGCGAGAAAAAATTAGTGTCCGTAAAAGGACCTAGCGGCAAGATCACTACAGTTACTGTAAAAAATCCAGCCCTCCTTGCTGATGTTAATGTAGGCGAGCAAGTAAAAGTGATTTACTACGATGCTATGGCAGCCTCAATCACCGCCCCTAAGAAGTAATAATCCTTGATTCAGTTATTACTAGCGCTTCAGGTGGTCGTATCGGGACTCTATTACTTGTCGGCCCCGTTTCACCTGAATGCGCTAATCATTTTCTTTTGGCTAGCAAATTCTACTAGCTGCCTTTTGCTACTAAAGAATCATCGTCAGTTATTCGATGAGCTATCTCCAAAAATAAAGCAATATCGTTTGGCATTTACAGTTTCTTTAGTTATTTCTGAGATCCTCATTAACTTTGCATCCGATTCATATGAGTCGGATAATTTCCATACATTTATAAGTGATACAGAAGTTTTATTTACTGGTATTACTGTTGGTGTCCTATGGCACTATGAAATCACCAAGAAATACCTAAAACTGTTTTGAGATTATCGAACTTTTGATATCAAAATCGATGCGTTAGACCCACCAAAAGCAAACGAGTTACTCATAGCTATTGGTATATCAACATCAACTGATGTAAGAGGTAGATAATTTAAATCGCATTCAGGATCTGGGATTTCCAAAAATGCAGTCCCTGGCGCAATGTTATTTGCTACTGCTTGGGTGGTGATAACCAACTCTAATGCCCCCGCTGCACCAAGAGTGTGACCATGAATGGCTTTGGTTGAGCTTATTAGAGTCTTATTAGCCGCATCTAGACCAAAGGCCGTTTTGATCGAATTCGTCTCCGCTACATCACCAACACCCGTGGCTGTGCCATGGGCATTGATATACGCAATTTGATCTGGATTAACTCCCGCCTCAGCCATACAAGCCAACATCGCTTTTGCTTGACCTAATGAATCAGGCCTTGTGATATGAATCGCATCAGTGGTGGCGCCATAGCCAATAATTTCACCAAGAATAGTTGCACCTCTCTTAGCGGCGCTATCAAAGGACTCCAAGACTAGTGCGGCAGCCCCCTCACCCAATACAAAACCAGACCTATCTTTGGAAAAAGGTTTGCACGAGGCAGCAATATTTTTAACATCAGGTGTTGCTAATGTCCTTAACGCTTCCCAGGCTTTAATCGGGCCAGCATTAAAAAGTGTTTCAGCGCCGCCAGCAATTGCCCTATCGCAAAAACCATATTTAATGCTTCTAAAAGCCTCTCCTATCGCATGGCTAGATGAGGCACATGCTGTTGAGTAGGTCATTGATGGACCTTTAAAACCCGTCTGCATAGATAGCAATCCAGCAGAACCGTTAGTCATTACCCCAATAATAGTAAATGGTCGAGCACGTTGCTTACCATTTAAATAGATATCTTGATAAGCGTTATCAAGGGTATTGGAGCCGCCAAAGCCTGTTCCCCAAAAAATGCCACTACGATCCAATTCTTGTTCGTTCAAGTCACTTAGCCCTGATTGTTGCAAAGCTTCGTTTGATACCAACCAAGATAAGTGAGCAGTTCTATCAAACATACCGAGTGAAGTCGCATCTAAATTAAATGCAAGCTCCTCTTTAATGAGTGAGGCGCATGGAAGATCTACTGGTATTGCGGTTGATTTAGTGAATTTTGTAATGCCTGAAGAGCAAGCTGTTGATCTTTGAAACTGTGCTTGAGCACCAACCCCAAGGCCAGAAACTGCACCGAGTCCAGTTATTACAACCCTACGATCATTACCTTTGGTCAATTGATGGGCTTTGCTGTATCAAGTAAGGCAGCAACTTCGCCTAGGGTATCTACTTTCGCGTCCTCATTTGGTATGCGGACTTTAAAGTGGTCTTCAAGATCAAAAATTAACTCAATCTTTCCAAGCGAATCTACGCCAAGACTCTCTAATGTGGTATCTGGACCCAATTCATCAATTTTCTTATCGAACTTTTGCGCAACTAACCCAATAAGTGTATTTAGCGTATTAGACATGGTTCTTTCTCTTAAGCTCCTGCATCAGCTGATTATCTCTTTGAAGCAATATTAAATAACGAGATTCTGAAACTAGTAGCAGCAGTTTAAATTTGAATCGCTCTCTTTGGACCAACTCAATCAAGATAATTGCAATGCTACCGAATGTAAGATTGAGCAAGTATCGCTCCACGTCATTGGTTGAAAATATAAATTCACCAAATGGCGCCACAAAGAAATAGTTAGCAAAAATACTAGAAACCAGAATAAAAATAACTGCGGGTCTATATCCAAAATAATAGGATATGAAAGAAGCGGCTATAAAATAAAATTTATAAGAGTGGGCACTATAAAAATCGCGCCCTAAATTAAACATCATGAAAGAGATAACAGCAAAGGCCACAAAAGACCAAGCAGCTGCATTTAAGCTACTATGCGGGGACCAATTTTTGGCGTTTTTGATAATCATGCCTGTTGTCTCTAATGGGTCTAGAATTAATAGTTATGAGCGACCTTTTACAGTGTGATGATACCAAACCGTTGGTCGTGTTATTTCACGGCCTCTCGTCATCACCCCTTGAGTTTAATTTTTTAAGCTCACAGCTTATATCTGCGGGGTATCGGGTCAGCACCCCAAGTATTGCAGGCTACAGTTTTGGGGGTAATGCCAGCAGCTGGAAACACTGGGTTAATGAGGCAGTAAGTCACGTAAAAGCCCTTCAGGAGACTGAATCTCAACCGATAAGCCTTGGCGGAATCTCTCTTGGATCGACATTGGCTTTGGCGGTGGCGACCGAGCTCAACGACATATTAGGTGTAATTGCCCTATCCACTACCCTCAAATACAACGGTTGGGCCGTTCCATGGTACCGCTCACTTATCCCCCTTGGCATGGCTTTAGGCCTTGGAGACTACTTTAAGCACAAGGAAAAGGACCCGTTTGGGATTAAAAATCACCAAATTCGAGCTTATATTAAAAGGGTTCTATCAAGTCAGGATACTTCAGCCGTAGGTGGCCTTTACATGTCTCTTCGACACATGTACGAAGGAAATAAGTTGTGCAAATACGTAATCGACAACCTATCCTCCGTAAGTTCATCAATCCTAACGATTCATGCAATTGATGATGAAATCGCCAACAGCTATAACGCTCAGTTAGTAGCCGATCTTTCAAGCGCAACCTATCTTAGGCAAATTTATCTTGGTAATAGTTATCACATGATCACTGTTGATAATGAACGCGAAACCGTGGCAGCAGAAACTATCAGTTTTCTTGACTTAATTTATGGAAAAATAAAGCCAACCCCTGATGAAGAAAAAGTTCTTGCCCCTGAATTGCAACGCTTTTTACGAAATCTCAATCGAATTGACGATAGCATCTAAGCCTTCACAGGTTTTATTCTGTGACTGATTTTAGGAAAAATAATTGAGTTCAGCACTCCTTTATGCCCTCTCTCTGATCATATTATTAGGACTCAGCCTGTGGGAGAGAAGCTATCCACAGTACCAATATGAAGCTGATCGAGATTGGCACCTAAGACTTTTTAGCTATGCGGGACTGGGTCTAATTGCGACTGCACTCGTTGGATTTATTCTAGAGCCCTATATTGAGGCAAACGCAGCATCAAAATACCTTAGCTCCCTACCTAACTGGCTAAGTGGACTTGTAGCGTATTTAATCATCACCTTTTTCGTCTACTGGTGGCATCGATTTCGCCATCACAATAATTTAGCCTGGAAAGTATTCCATCAGGTTCATCACAGCACTTACCGCTTACAAGCTATTACCGCTCTTTATGCGCACCCTACTGACTTTGTAGCGAACTTACTCATTATTAACCTAGTCTGTTATGGATTGTTGGGTCTGAATATTGAAGCCGCCTCATGGGCAACGCTATGGGTTTCTGTATTTGAATACTGGGAGCATACGAATGTAAGAACGCCTCGTTGGCTCGGCTACTTTATTGTTCGCCCTGAAATGCATCGAATTCATCACGAACGAAATCGTCACAGCAATAACTATGGTTTGCCAATATGGGATCTCATTTTTGGAACCTACGAAAATAGCAATCGGCAAGTGGAATGCGGTTTCGAGCTGCAAAATGAAAGTCGCGTAAAGGAAATGCTTGTCTGCAAGCAAGTTGAATAAAAAAGCCCCCAGTTAAGGGGGCTTTTAATTGTCTTGGCGGAACGGACGTCTTAGTCTGAGCATGTATGGCTTGCGACTACTCAATACCCATTTAGACATCCCCAGACGAAGTCAAGTAATTGACCTAATTGAATAAATTGACATCACTTAAGTGATGAATATTCAGAAAAAGTCATAAGTCATACATTTGAATCCAGAGTAGTACAAGCCGTTATAGGAGCGGATCTTGGTAACTATTCTTGGTAACTCAAGGACTAATGATGACTATCAAACTCGACTTTAAAACAGTGCAAAACCTGAAATCCGCTGGAAGGTATACGGATGCCCTAGTAAAGGGCTTGCAGCTTTGGGTGAAGCCAAATAACCGCAAATACTGGATCTTTCGTTTTTCCCATAACAAACGCTCCCATGATCTTAGTCTTGGAGTCTTCCCTGCCCTATCAATTGCTCAAGCTCGCATAGAAGCTCAAAAGGTTCGGGACCAACTTGAAGTGGGCATTAATCCTGCTCTAGCAAGGAAGGCAGAAAAAGCTCCCAAACAAGAAAAGATACTTTTTAAAGATTTTGCCTTGGATTGCCTTGAAAAGAAGAAACCTGAGTGGTCCAATCAAAAGCATGCTGCTCAATGGCTGTACACCCTAGAAAAATTCGCTTTTTCAGTCATTGGCAATAAGGCTTTGGATGAAATTGATACGGACGATATTTTGACGATACTTGAACCAATTTGGAGCACTAAGACTGAGACGGCATCTCGGCTGCGTGGAAGGCTTGAGTGGATACTGGCATCTGCCACCACCAGAAAGCTTCGCAGCGGAGTTAATCCAGCCCTTTGGAGAGGTCACCTTCAAACCATTCTTTCCGCACCCAGCAAGCTAATGAAAGTAAAGCATCACAAAGCCATGGACCTCAAAGATCTACCCTACTTTATTGAAGCACTAAGGCAGCAAGATTGCGTGGCTGCCCTTGCCTTGGAATTTTTAATCCTCAATGCATCAAGAACTGGTGAGGTTATTGGCGGTTTACGAAGTGAGGTTAAAGAAGGCTTATGGGCTATTCCAGCGAGTCGAATGAAAGCCAAAAAGGAGCATCGAGTCCCTTTGTGCAATCGCTCAATTGAGATCTTGGCTATCGCCTCAGCAATGGATGAAAACAGCATCTATCTTTTCTCTAAAAATGGTAAGCCATTGAGCAATATGGCAATGCCAATGATGCTCAGAAGACTTAAAAAAGATGTAACCGTACATGGCTTTAGATCAACCTTTCGAGATTGGGTGTCAGAGCTTACTGACCACTCTCCAGAGGTGGCTGAAATGGCATTAGCCCACACAATTAGAAATCAAGTTGAAGCAGCTTATCGACGTGGAGACCTTCTTGAACGTAGACGTACTCTAATGAAAGATTGGGAAAAATATTGCACTGACGGAGGCAAGAATGCTTAAAGAGAAAATATTGCTTACTGAAATATCTGAATGGAGAAAATCGGTTCAAGAAATAATATCCAAATTAGAAAATCAGATTTCGGATGAGCAAAAAAGATCGCCCAATAGAAAATCTAAATTACAAAAAAATCTGGAACAAGAACTAGAGCTGTACATGCCCTATTACGATTTTTTAAATTCGGACAATCCAGCACTATTATTCTTTGATGCTCAAAAGCGTAACCAAGCCAAAGAGGCAATGAAGATAGGGATTGCAAAACTACCACAAGATGAATTAATCGATTTGTTTGCAGATCTTATTATTGAAAATTCCAATTTAAAACAAATTGCTAGCTTCCTTGGAAGGGATAAGCTGACCATAACAAAAAAGCTTGAAACTGTTCACATAAATAACTTGAATAAAGTAGCCTCTCAAACCAAGGGATTAAATGACAGATATGAAAAAAATCATCTGGCACTCAAGGAGTGTTTAGAGCTTATGAAGTCAAAATCTAATGTCGCAATAAATCCTGCGGATTACATTAGATTCAGGACTTTAGTTATCAAGACCTATCCAACCCCACCTGTTATTCCTGCATATAAGCGGAATAAACAAGAAATGCTACAAAGCGAAGATCTGCAAAAAGCAAATGCACAATCAGGAAATCGGCTGAAGTGGTCGGAAAGCACTCTAAGAGCATTCTTCGAGAAACATACGGGAGTTAAGCCTTCGTCAGTACGCAAATAAATCGACAACACTGAAGTGATGAATTTAACTAAGGAGCTATAAAACAGAAAATCTATTTGTGTCTAACCGAACCGAAAGGAACACAAATGGAATCAACAAATAAGCTTCTTCGTATTGCAGACGTTTCTAGGATTACCACTCTAGCCAAAAGCACAATCTGGCTAAAGGTAAGTCAAAACCAATTTCCAAAACCAACAAAACTCTCTGCGTCCATCACCGTATGGAAAGAGTCCGATGTTTGGAAGTGGATCGACGATCATTTTCAAACCTCTGCTTCCCTTGCCAAGGGAGATTTCAATTGAAAATGAATGAATGTCCTAAGTTTGATAAATGTCATGCATCAGCCTGCCCACTTCATAAACCACTAAGCCAACAAGTTCATCTAAAAGGCGAAGCGGTATGTTTCTACCTTACTGAAGCACAGAAAATCGACTCTAAGGCTGTTTTCGATGGATCAGGATTAGGGGAGTTGCATATGATGATGGCTCAGGCTACCGTTGATGCCTTTTCCAATCCTGATGCCAGTATTTATTTAGTAAATAGTCTCCGTAGAGCAGCTCAAAGCTCATCGAGCATGGCGAAGGGTCAAAACCTCATCAAAGGGGCTAAAAATGCGGTTTCAATCGACCATGAGAATGAAATTACCAAATGGATGAGTCGCTAAAGCACCTCATAGGAACGACCTAATTATCAGTATTTTTCGTAATTGACCGCTAAAGCCATGAGACCACAAGAGGGTCGACAAAATTAAATAGGATACCTCAAAGACGTTCACCATGGAAAAGTCTTTGCGACATCAAGATGATTGTTTTTTTTAAATTTTATACACACTATATATACTTTAAAGAGACTTCAAAGTTTGTCTTTTAAGTTAAAAGCTTCTTAGGTGTTTTTTCTTTATATGTTGTTTTACTAAGATAGTTGTCTTACGTATAAGTATTAAACCTTAATAATTATGAACTTATAAGTCATATAGGGCTTCAACCAAGAAGGCTTTGCTGCACGGAATCCGGTGGATTCATTTTGTTTTTTAGGTGGCTGAGTAGATACTTAAAAAAGTTAAAATGAAAGAAAAGCTACCCCCCCCTTCCGCCTTTAAAATCAAAATATTTAGCAAAAATAAAATGTTTAGAGCAAAAACTTCGACACTACCTTTATCACTTGCAATACTAGCTGGGATGGTAATTACATATCAATCATTAAATCCCACAAAGAAGTTTTTTGAATGTAAAAGCACCTTTCAAGACGAATTTTTGATTGTTAATGAATATTTTGGAGGCATAAAGTACAGTCTTAATGACTATTCACTTAAAGATTGCATATCAAATGATTTGCTTATCGAATGTTCAATTACAAATCAACCTACCCTATCGTTCAGCAAATTAAAAGGAGACCTTAGAAAAGGTATTCGTGACCTTCCTATCTCCTTCTACTCTTGCAGAGAAGTTAAACCGGCTATTAACTAGAAAAGTTTTTGGTAACTAGGATTGGTAACTTTACGAAAATCCATGCGATAGGCAATTAAAGTCAGCCCATAAAGCGGAACCTAACTCCTACTTCTTTCTCATCTCAATTGTCTTGCATACAAAATTAAGCTGTATGATAGTTATAAGATAAAGAATGAAAAGGAATCGCCGTGTTTGGAATGCTTGATTACAGAGCAAATAAGCTATTTTTAATAATTTTTGGCATACCTTGGTTCATTCTTAGGCTGGTCGCAATTTTTGCTCTTCCATTTATTTATTATGGAATTGGATTAAGTCTTGCGGATAACAGGCTACTGCAGATTGGAGCATCTCTAATTGCCCTGTTTTTGGGCGAAATTATCTGGCTAATTGCAGTTACTTACATCGATAAATTATTTATGTTTTTATTTTATTTACTTGTTGATGTAATTCCGGCGGATGGAAGAAGTAAGGAAGAAGCAGTTTTAGTTGTTAAAGGCGGTCAGCAAGCAATTAGACTTATGAATTTAAATAGCAAGCACCCAAAATATTGGAGCGATGATGATGTCATGGCATATAAGGACAGCATTTTCACACTCTTCTACAGGAATAAGATTGATAAACGAATTAGTCTACTAAGAGATTATTACGAAGATAACCCCGATGCACCTGTAAGTGAATCTGCTATCAAAGATATTATTAAGAAAAATGGTCTTGAGGTTGACTGGGTTGAAAAGGTAGTATGCAATCCACTGTTAAGGGGCATGGCGATCTCCTACGGATTGACAGCCTATCTTTTACTATTTAATCCATTTAAATAAATACCTAGGATTCTCATGTTTGGAATATTTAAAAGCAAAGAAAGAAAGATGGTTGACAAGCTTTCGGAGCTATCGAGAGAAATAGAATCTGCCGGTGGATCTCTCGTGGTTTGCAGAACATTTAGTGAGTGGTTTCATCAGAATGAGCTGAGAGAAATCCTAGGGGTAGTCTCTGACACCCAATCTCCATACTCCAAGCTGATCTTAATGACTGCTGGGTTAAAACTTCTAAATGATGTCCAACAAATGCGTAATGAATTGGATGAGTCTACAGCTGATGCTGCTCTATCATTTGCAGAAACCGCCTACATTGGCTCTGCATTTTTGGTAGAAGATGATGTTCTTTTGCCAGTTCTTGCAGAAATAAAACAAACTAATATCATCCCAAAAGCGAAGCTAGATCCCTATCTTGATTTGTACGAACGACATAAAATTGCATGGGTAGAATTTAATAAGGGCGATGTTGACCTAAGGGACATGTCTAACTTCTAAATAGAAGCACATAAGATCATAGCGATACCCCGATAATTTCAAGCTTCTCACTCAAATCATCTCGTTTTGCCCCTCTCTTGAATGCTGCTCTAGCTACATCTAAGCATCCAGTTCGTACATCATTTAATACTTTTCTCATATCATCATGCTTTGAAAAGAATTCAACACCCTTTTTAACCTCATCTTTGGATAAGGACAAAATGGTGGGAATAATATCTTCTGGTGGCATTGATTTTCCTGATATTAAGCAGATTAATTCCGGCTTTGATCTAAAGTCCTGATTTTTATAAACCTCCTCTGCTTCGTCTAAAAGCTTTATAACTTCAGGATTGTCTTTTTTAGCCGTTCTCCAAATTCCAAGAACATCTGCTCGCATCATTGTCGCTACTTCGTATAACGGTAATCCATACTTACCCATATCCTGAGCTTCATCAATACAATCCTCTAGGATTTCACGGCAGGTATTTAAGTTAGCCTCATATTCAGCTGTTATTTCATCATCAAAAATTACTTTTTTAACTGCTTTAATTTTTGAATGGACGTCTGCGTAAATTTCTAAATCTTTTATTCTTGCCTGATATACATCCGCTGCATTAACTTCCTGTCTATCCGGCTCAAACAGAGGATTATTGTGTCTCCGAATCAAGTGGGCCTCAAACGGACCTGCGTCTTCTTGATGGAACTCCCAGTGCATTAGCTTGTCAGGATTAAAGCTATCTAATTTCGCTAAAATTAGATTAAAAGCTTCAGTAGCAACCTCCATTGAGTAAACCAGTGTCTCAGCTAGCTGCCAATCTTCACCATCAATTTCCTTGCCTGTTTTATGAGAGAACGGCGAGGAAGAATCAAGTACTAAAAATTTCATAGCAAGAAAATATGCCCAAGGAATGGGTAACGAAGTTCCGTCCTTCGTGACAATAGCCTTATCTTTTTCCGGCTTCTCCATAAAAGCAGTAATGCTTTCGTTTATAAAAACCAAGTAATGTTGTATTGCGTCTCTAAACCCAGAATTAGCAGGCTCACCCATTTGATCTAACTTGTCTCCAAGTGCATACCAATCATCTCTGACCATCTGCCCAGCAACACTACCAAATTTTTCATCGACTGATTCAAACCACTTCCAAAGCTGGAGAACCTTTCCCGAGGTATTAGCAAGCTCAACTATCTCCGGATTCAATGAGTTATCCGGATTAACAGTCATATCAAATGGTGGAGCAGGATTGAAAAATGCAGAAAAAAGGAAAATATTGGCTTCCTTGAGATCTCTGGGTAAGCTAATTTGAGAAAAAATTGCTCTAATTACATCCGCTCCACCCAAGGGTTCGGAGCTGATCGGCTTCACTTTGACATTGGATCGGGGCTTGTTTTCCCAAAATTTCCAGCTCATGACTTCTCTCTTTTTATTGATTATTAATATTAATACTAGAAGATAAGTGATGGGAAAGAAAAAACCACCCGAAGGTGGTCTTTGGTAATACTTTTGGTAACAAGGGTGTTGTATCTCTACAAACCCTTGTAATACCTATTGACTTGGCGGAACGGACGGGACTCGAACCCGCGACCCTCGGCGTGACAGGCCGATATTCTAACCAACTGAACTACCGCTCCAAATACATCGAGAAAAGCAACATCATACAGCTTTACATCTACCAGTAGAAACTGGCGTCCCCAGGGGGATTCGAACCCCCGTACTCACCGTGAAAGGGTGATGTCCTAGGCCTCTAGACGATGGGGACCTAGACTACAACATACGGCTATTTTAAATGCTTGGTGGAGATAAGCGGGATCGAACCGCTGACCTCTTGCATGCCATGCAAGCGCTCTCCCAGCTGAGCTATACCCCCTAAATCTCGCTTTAAAACTACAAGACACTTAAAACAATCCAAGATTTTATCCTATTTTTGTGCAGGTGCGCAAATTCTCTACTGGATGACCTTAGAAAGCCTGCTAACAACCTCCTCTTTGCCAAGCACCACCAATACCGAATCAATTGCTGGGGTTTGTGTAGTAGCAAATAATGCGTATCTAACAGGCATTGCAAGAGCAGGCATTTTGATTTGATGTTTGGCCAAGACTTCCTTAAATATTGCAGCATAAGCAGCTTTGGATGGCTCTGACAATGAGATTGCTTCAACCAAATCTTTTAACGCAGGAATAACCACTTCAGGGATGTTTTCTTTTATTTGATCAGCATTTAAATTTGGTGCAGGTAAATAGAAAAGCTTTGACCCTTCTGCAATTTCAATCAAGGTATTTGCGCGGTCTTTTAATAAACCTACTACCTGAACAAAGTCGGGACCATTCTCAGTATCAATACCAAGTTCATGAGCAAATGGTTTAGTTGCCAATGCCAACTGAGCGGGATCAGATTTTTGAATATATTGATGATTTAACCAAAGTAATTTTTCTGGATTATGTTGAGCTGGTGAACGACCTAAACTTTCCAAATCAAACCAATCAACGAATTGCTCCTTGGTAAACACTTCAGCATCACCATGTGACCACCCTAAACGGGCAAGATAATTCAAAATAGCTTCTGGTAAGTAACCTGCTTTTTGATAATCTCGTACGCTCATAGCACCATTACGTTTACTCATTTTTTCACCGGCATCATTTAAAACTGTCGGTAAATGAGCATAAACAGGGGGCGTTCCTCCCAGTGCTTTCATGATGTTAATTTGCCTTGGCGTGTTATTGACATGATCATCTCCTCGAATGACGTGAGTGATTTTCATATCAAGATCGTCCACAACGACGCAGAAGTTGTAGGTGGGAGTTCCATCGGGTCTAGCAATTACTAAATCATCTAGCTCATCATTGCTGATTTCGATCTGACCCTTGACAGCATCATTCCAAATCACTGACCCACCTATTGGGTTCTTAAAGCGAATAACTGGATTGATACCCTGAGGAATGGGGGGCAATGTTTTGCCAGGCTCCGGTCTCCACAAGCCGTTGTAGCGAGGCTTTTCCTTATTTTCCATTTGCTGATCACGCAAACGATTGAGCTCGTCTTCGCTCATGTAGCAAGGATATGCCAAACCAGAATCCAGCATTTGCTTAATCACTTCACGATATCGATCGATACGCTGCATCTGATAAATTGGCCCCTCATCTAAATCCAGGCCCAACCAGGACATTCCTTCGAGGATGACATCAACCGCCTCCTGTGTAGATCTCTCTACATCGGTATCTTCTATTCGAAGAATGAAGTCACCTTTGTTATGGCGCGCAAAAGCCCATGGGTAGAGAGCGCTGCGAAGATTTCCCAGATGAATAAAGCCCGTGGGACTTGGGGCGAAACGTGTACGAATATGCATAAATAGGATTATCTCAGGTCGGGCTCAAAATGACTAAAACGCAAAAAAAGTGGATACTTTGTCTATGAATGAATTACTTGTATTTATATGTGATGGAGCTCCAGTTCGTGGGGAAATAGTCTCGATTGGTAGTGCCTGGCAAGCTGTTTTAGAGCGTCGTAACGACCCCCCTGCTGTGCGTCGAATTCTCGGTGATTTTGTTGGTGCGGCCACCCTGCTCAGTGCCAGCCTGAAGTTTGACGGCACCCTTATTATTCAGGCGCAAAGCAAAGGCCCTATTCAACTGCTGGTAGTTGAATGTAAATCTGATTTATCGATGAGGGCTACGGTAAAGCTATCTGTTGATCCCTCAGAAATTGCCCCAGATGCAACTCTTGCTGACCTTTTGGATGCAACACAAAGTGGTAGATTGGTCATTACCCTAGACCCATCAGATCGCGAACCTGGACAACCCCCTTATCAAGGCATCGTGGCATTGCAAGAGCACCAGGGCACAGTTGTGAAGCCTGTAAGTAGCGCTGCTGAAGCGATAGCACTCTATATGCATAATTCAGAGCAATTGGACACTCGCATTTGGTTAGCTTCAAATGACACACATATTGGGGGCTTATTGCTGCAACGCCTACCAAACTCAGGTGGACATGCGCATCTAGATCCTCAAACCGCCGCTGAGGGCTGGTCACGCATTCAGACTCTAGGGGAGACCATCACTAATGAAGAGTTATTAAATCTCCCTCCCGAAACCATTTTAAGACGCCTTTTTTTGGAAGAATCTGCTCAAAACGGAGTTCGTAGCTTCCCTACACGTCCTATTCGATTCTCCTGCCATTGCTCACGTAACAAAGTAGCGGATATTTTGCGCATGCTAGGCGAAGAAGAGGTGCAAAGCATCCTCGCAGAACAAGGAGCTGTTGAAACGATTTGTGATTTTTGTGCAAAGCCTTATCGCTTTGACGCGGTTGATTGTCTGCAAGTATTTAAAACGGACTTATTAAGCGATGCCACACGACCACCTTCAAGTGGCCATTGAAAATTTACTGCTTAGTGGCTTGAGTATCTGACAATTTATCTGCAGGCAGTATTTGCACAAAATATTCACCATCTTTGATCAAGCCATGCTCTACACGAGCCCGCTCTTCAATGGCACGGGTGCCATCCTTCAGGTCTTTAACATCGCCTGATAATTTGGCATTACGGAGAGCCAAGAGGCTATTTTTTGCCTCTTGGAGCTCTACCTGGCGCTCCATCTCATAAACCTTCAGCCATCCACCCTTGCCCAGCCAAAGTGGGTACTGGATTGCGATTAGCAGTACCAGCATGGAGTAGATGACAATTCGCATACGCCAGCAAATTAGCGCTTGAGGTTATAAAAGACCGATTTACCTGGATAAGTTGCGACATCACCCAAGTCTTCTTCAATGCGTAAAAGTTGGTTGTACTTAGCAATACGGTCAGAGCGAGATAAAGAACCAGTCTTAATCTGACCTGCATTGGTACCAACGGCAATGTCAGCAATAGTGCTGTCTTCGGTCTCTCCAGATCGATGAGAGATCACAGCGGTGTAATTAGCGCGCTTAGCCATCTCTATCGCTGCAAAAGTCTCTGTAAGCGTACCAATCTGGTTGATCTTGATCAAAATAGAGTTCGCAATACCCTTCTCAATGCCTTCTTTGAGAATTCGAGTATTGGTTACAAAAAGATCATCACCAACTAGCTGAATTTTTTTACCGAGCTTTTTAGTGATATCAGCCCAGCCATCCCAGTCGCTTTCGTGCATACCATCTTCAATCGATACGATTGGAAACTGATCCGCTAAATTACCAAGGTAGTCAGAGAACTCGCTTGAGCTTAACTGTAGGCCCTCACCAGACAGGTGATATTTACCATCCTTATAAAATTCACTAGCCGCACAATCAAGAGCCAATAAAACATCTTCACCCGCTTGATAGCCTGCACCTTCAATAGCCTTCATGATTGTATGCAAGCATTCATGGTTGCTCTTAAAGTTCGGCGCAAATCCACCCTCATCGCCAACTGTTGTTGGCATGCCTTGTGACCCCAAGATTTTTTTGAGTTCATGGAAAATTTCAGCGCCACAACGCAACGCATCACGGAAATTTTCAGCTCCCACTGGCATCACCATAAACTCTTGGATGTCCAAACTATTGTTGGCATGTGCGCCACCATTGACGATGTTCATCATTGGAACGGGTAATTGCATGCCACCTGAGCCGCCAAAATAGCGATAGAGAGGAAGTCCAGCTTCTTCAGCTGCAGCTCTAGCAACGGCCATCGAGACAGCTAAAGTGGCATTGGCGCCTAACCTGGCTTTGTTATGAGTGCCGTCCAACTCAATAAGGGTGCGATCTAAAAAAGCTTGTTCGCTTGCATCTAATCCCAGAATAGATTCAGCAATTTCAACATTAATATTTTGAACTGCCTTGAGAACGCCTTTACCCAAGTAGCGAGATTTATCACCATCACGTAATTCAATGGCTTCTCGTGAACCAGTAGATGCACCTGACGGCACAGCTGCTCGACCCATAACTCCAGATTCGAGCAATACATCGCACTCAACAGTTGGATTGCCGCGGGAATCTAAAACTTCTCTACCGATGATGTCAACAATGGCGCTCATGCACCTTCTCCTTAAAACAATTTGAAATGGGGTGAAACAATTTAAAAATGAATTACTTAAAACTATTCTCTAAAAATGAATTAGTAGATTTAATAACCGTGTCTATTGCAAGCAAAGATTCTAATAATTCTTTCATGCGATCTAATGGCACAGCATTAGGTCCATCAGACAAAGCTTTTGCTGGATCAGGATGGGTCTCCATAAAAAGACCGCTAATGCCAACCGCTACTGCGGCACGAGCCAATACCGGGACAAATTCTCTTTGCCCGCCACTAGAATTTCCTTGGCCGCCTGGTAACTGAACTGAGTGGGTCGCATCGAATACCACTGGCGCATTTGATTCGCGCAATATGGCAAGACTACGCATATCAGAAACAAGATTGTTGTATCCAAATGAAGCGCCACGTTCGCAAACCATGAATTGATCAGGAAGGTTTTTTTCTGCAGCAGCAGCTCGAGCCTTTTCAATCACATTTAACATCTCATGTGGCGAGAGAAATTGACCCTTCTTAAAATTAACTGGTTTACCGCTCTGAGCACATGCACGAATGAAATCAGTTTGCCTGCAAAGAAAAGCCGGGGTTTGCAAAACATCCACTACGCTAGCTACAGAATCAATTTCACTAATGTCGTGAACATCCGTCAGAACAGAAACACCAACCTGCTTTTTTACCTTGGCTAAAATTTCCAAACCCTTTTCCATGCCTAAGCCACGAAAAGAGGTGCCTGAGGAACGATTCGCTTTATCAAATGAGGATTTATAAATAAAGGGAATCTGCAGAGCGGTGGTCATTTCCTTCAATTGCCCTGCGATATCAATCGCAGATTGCTCAGACTCGATTACGCAAGGCCCTGCAATTAAGAAGAGACGATGGTCTAAACCAACATCAAAACCACATAGCTTAAATGCGCTCATATTTACCTTTACGCAGCCTGCTTTTCAGCAGTCTTTTGATGTTCTAAAGCAGCACTAATGAAAGCGGAGAACAAAGGATGGCCATCGCGTGGAGTAGAGGTAAATTCAGGGTGGAATTGAACTCCAAAGAACCAAGGATGGGTGGATGTTGGCAACTCCATCATTTCAGGCAAATCTTCGTTCGGTGTTCTCGCTGAAATAATCAAGCCCGACATTTCTAACTGAGGCACATAAGTATTATTAACCTCGTAACGATGGCGATGACGTTCATTCACTTCAGCGCCGTAAATACGGTGGGCTAAGGTTCCAGTTTTCACTGGACAACGTTGCGAACCAAGTCGCATAGTGCCACCTAAATCAGAATCATTGGTACGCTTTTCAACACGCCCTTCTCTATCTAACCACTCGGTAATCAGAGCAACTACAGGTTGATCACTTTGAGGATCAAATTCAGTGCTATTCGCTTTAGTGAGGTTGGCTACATGACGGGCAAATTCAATGACAGCCAGCTGCATGCCTAAACAAATACCCAAATAAGGCACATTATTTTCACGGGCGTAGCGAATCGCAGCAATTTTGCCTTCTGTTCCCCGTTTTCCAAATCCACCTGGAACCAAAATCGCATCTAGATTACGCAAACACTCAATGCCATCTTTTTCGATATCTTCGGAATCGATGTAATTAATATTGACGCGGGTATGAGTATGAATGCCTGCATGACGCAATGCTTCTATTAAAGACTTATAAGACTCTGTCAGCTCTACATATTTACCAACCATGCCGATAGTGACTTCATGTTGAGGATTGGCCATTTCATAAACTAAATGAGCCCACACTGAGAGATCTGCAGGTTTAGCATTCAAACCAAGTTCACGGCAAATTAAATCATCCATTCCTTGGGCATGAAGCATTTCAGGGATTTTGTAGATAGTATCCACATCCCAAACAGATATAACTGCTTCTTCTCGCACATTTGAGAAGAGAGAAATCTTTGCGCGTTCATCTTCCGGAATTGGGCGATCTGCGCGACAAAGCAAGACCGTTGGCATGATGCCAATCTCACGGAGTTTTTGTACCGAGTGCTGAGTTGGTTTGGTTTTTAACTCACCAGCACTATTGATATAAGGCACCAAAGTAAGGTGAACAAAAGCGCAATCATGCAAGGGCAAGCGTAAGCTCATCTGCCTTGCAGCCTCTAAAAAAGGGAGTGATTCAATATCACCAACGGTACCGCCGATCTCACAAATGGCGACATCAGCATTACCATCGTGACTAGCTTTAGCCCCGCGCTCTATAAAAGCTTGAATTTCATTGGTAATGTGGGGAATAACCTGGACGGTTTTGCCGAGGTATTCACCTCTGCGTTCCTTGCTGATAACAGATTCATAAATCTGTCCCGTTGTGAAGTTATTACTTTTGCGCATCTTCGCTGAAACGAAGCGCTCATAGTGACCCAGATCTAAATCGGTTTCAGCTCCATCTTCAGTAACAAAGACCTCGCCATGCTGCAAGGGGCTCATTGTGCCCGGATCAACGTTGATATAAGGGTCTAATTTTAGGAGGGTGACTTTCAGGCCGCGGGATTCGAGAATCGCGGCAAGCGAGGCAGCTGCAATTCCTTTCCCTAAAGAAGAAACCACGCCACCAGTGACAAAAACGTATTTGGTCATCGCTTAAGCTCTGTTGGAAAAAGTAATTATAACGATAGAGAACCCTCCCTTCAAAATTGAAAATCGGTAATATGAAAACTTCTTAGCTAAACACGACTCTTTTTTGCACTAATGCGCCTTCTTTTTGCCATCATTCTGACACTTCTCTCCCTGTTTTACTTCCTCCCATTTGCTATAGCATTCAATAAAAGACGGGCAAATTCAGGGGCTATCTTTGCTCTGAATCTTTTTCTTGGTTGGTCGCTAATTGGGTGGGTAATAGCCTTGGTTTGGGCCATGAAAGACGAACAAGTACTCTGAGAATAGAAGATCACTATAAAAACCCCTCTTTCTATGCGCCTTGTCTTTCGGAAAAACCCTAATATTTCAAGTATTTGCCCTTTTTTAGTTCAAATTGACTGTTTAAACTCTTATATAAGACTTAAATAAGTAACTATAATTAAGCTAATCGGGAGAAAATTCCCTTTTGGCCTTTCTATTGACCACTTTTACCTCATAGGAAACACAATGTTAGAAGCCTATAACGCCCAAGTTGCCGAACGCGCCGCCCTCGGAATTCCAGCCCTACCTTTGACCAAAGATCAAACGGCTGAATTAGTTAAATTGTTAAAAAATCCTCCAGCCGGCAAAGAAGCTGAGCTTGTAGAGTTGATTACTAATCGTGTTCCTGCTGGCGTTGATGAAGCGGCTAAGGTAAAGGCTGAATTTTTAGATGCAATTGCCAAGGGAACTGAAAAGTCACCTTTAATTTCACGTGTTAAAGCAACCGAGTTGTTAGGCACCATGCTTGGTGGTTACAACATCAAACCATTGGTTGAGCTTTTAAGCGACGCAGAGTGTGGAGCTGCCTCAGCTGCTGCTTTAAAGAAAACATTATTAATGTTTGACTATTTCCATGATGTTCAAGAACTTGCTGAAAAAGGCAATGCGAACGCCAAGTCTGTATTGCAAAGCTGGGCTGATGCCGAATGGTTCACAAGCCGCCCCGCTGTTCCAGAAAGCATGAAGCTCACTGTATTTAAAGTTACTGGTGAAACCAATACCGATGACTTATCTCCTGCTCCTGATGCATGGAGCCGTCCAGATATCCCTTTGCATGCAACCGTCATGTTGAAAAACCCTCGTCCAGGTATTGAGCCTGATGAAACGGGTGTTCGTGGTCCAATGAAGCAGCTTGCAGAGTTGCAGAAAAAAGGCAATCAAATTGCTTATGTAGGTGACGTTGTTGGTACAGGCTCATCACGCAAATCTGCCACTAACTCTGTGTTGTGGTGGACTGGTGAAGATATTCCGTTTGTTCCTAATAAGCGTTTTGGTGGCGTTTGCTTAGGCACAAAAATTGCTCCGATCTTCTTTAACACCATGGAAGATGCTGGCGCTTTGCCGATCGAGCTTGATGTAAACCAAATGAATATGGGCGATGTCATTGAATTGCGCCCTTATGAAGGTAAGGCATTAAAAGATGGCAAAGAAATTGCTTCATTCACTTTAAAGTCCCCTGTAATTTTTGATGAAGTACGTGCCGGTGGTCGTATTCCATTAATCGTTGGCCGTGGATTGACTGCAAAAGCACGTGCAGCTCTTGGCCTGCCTGCATCTACTGAATTCCGTGTACCAGTAAGCCCTCCTGATAACAAAAAAGGTTTCAGCTTGGCACAAAAGATGGTTGGTCGCGCTTGTGGATTGCCAGAAGGTCAAGGCGTTCGCCCTGGTACTTACTGCGAGCCACACATGACTACTGTTGGTTCACAAGACACCACTGGTCCAATGACTCGTGATGAACTGAAAGACTTGGCATGCTTAGGCTTCTCTGCTGATCTAGTAATGCAGTCTTTCTGCCATACATCAGCTTATCCAAAGCCTGTAGATATCCGCACTCACCATGAATTGCCAGCATTTATGACAAATCGTGGCGGTGTTGCTTTACGTCCAGGTGATGGTGTTATTCATAGCTGGTTGAACCGTTTACTGCTACCTGATACCTGTGGTACTGGAGGTGACAGCCATACACGCTTCCCAATTGGCATCTCATTCCCCGCTGGCTCTGGATTGGTTGCATTTGCTGCAGCGACTGGTGTTATGCCATTGGATATGCCTGAGTCTGTACTCGTTCGCTTCAAAGGCAAAATGCAGCCAGGCATTACTTTGCGTGACCTAGTAAATGCGATTCCTTTGTATGCAATCAAAAAAGGTTTGCTGACCGTTGAAAAACAAGGCAAGAAAAATATTTTCTCTGGCCGTATTTTAGAAATTGAAGGTTTGCCTGATCTGAAGGTTGAGCAAGCTTTTGAATTGTCTGATGCTTCAGCTGAGCGCTCTGCTGGTGGTTGCGCAGTTCAGCTCAACAAAGAGCCAATTATTGAATATATGCAATCCAATATCACTTTGATGAAGTGGATGATTGCTAATGGTTATGAAGATAAGCGCACTCTAGGACGTCGCATTAAGGCAATGGAAGCCTGGATTGCTAAGCCTGAATTGCTCAAAGCGGATGAGAATGCTGACTACGCTGAAATCATTGAAATTGATATGAGCGATATCAAAGAGCCTATCTTGGCATGCCCTAATGATCCAGATGATGTCAAATTCCTCTCCGAAGTTGCTGGTGAGAAAATTGACGAAGTATTTATTGGTTCATGCATGACTAACATTGGTCACTTCCGTGCGGCAGGTAAAGTTCTAGAAGGCAAATCTGATATCCCTACTCGTTTATGGATTGCGCCTCCTACCAAGATGGATCAAATGGTTCTGACTGAGGAAGGCTATTACGGTGTGTTGGGACGTACCGGTGCACGTATGGAGACTCCAGGATGCTCATTGTGCATGGGTAACCAAGCACAGATTCGCAAGGGCTCCACTGCTGTATCCACATCTACACGTAATTTCCCGAACCGTTTAGGTATTGATACTCGCGTGTACTTAGCTTCTGCTGAGTTGGCTTCAGTTGCAGCGCTCTTGGGTCGCCTACCTACTCCACAAGAATACTTGGAGCAAGTAGAGTCCTTGAATGCCAAATCCGCTGAAGTCTATCGCTATATGAACTTTGACAAGATCAAATCATTTAGCGATGTTGCGGATACCGTAACAATCTAAGCAAGTATCCAAGCGTTTCCATGAAACGCTAAGAGAAAAGGCGATCAATTGATCGCCTTTTTTGTTATCTATAAATTGTCTTTTCAAATAGACAACTTCGACTCTTGTCGTGCATTCTCACGACTAATTCCTGCAACCCATTTATTGGTAGCAAGCCCAGTTTTTTCTTGTAAGAGCTTTGCGCGCTTGGAGACTTCCTGCCATTCAGCCTCCAACTTTGGACCCTTAAATGCCATTGCTACGACATTGCAATCATGTGATTCTGGGAAAAGAAGCACTCGATTATTAAATGCTTCGCAAATGTTCTTTAGGTTGAGATTAAAACTTTTATGACGTGAAAATAAATTCACCGTCATAACACCTGGCTCTTTGAGGATGTCGTAACACCCCTTGTAAAAATCTAGGGAACTTACAGCGGGACCATCGCAGATAGCATCGTATAAATCAACCTGAACGGCATCAAACTGATTTTTATTCTTTGAGCTTTGAACAAATTGCTTTGCATCGGTTTGTATGGTTTCAAGTTTGCGATCATCGTCAGGTGTAAAAAACATGGATCTCGCAGAGACAATGACTGCGGGATTTAACTCTACAACTGTCGTCTTTACAGATGGGCAATGCCGATGTTGAAATTTGGTTAATGCTCCTGTACCAAGACCAAGCTGGGCAACTTTCATACCTGGCTTAGTTTCCAAAAAGAGAAGCCAGGCCATCATCTGCTGGTTGTATTCGAGATAGATTTCATCGGGATCACGAATACGCATCGCTCCCTGGATGAGTTCTGTTCCAAAATGGAGATAGCGAATTCCCCCACTCTCGGAAAAAGTAACCGGCTCCATCGCTTGATCCAGCATGTATTAATTAGCCCAGCGTCGCGCGTTGCGGAATAAGCGTAACCAAGGACTTGCTCCGTCTGGAATATTTAGCCACTCCGGCGGACACCAACTCATCTGTGCCGCTCTAAATACGCGTTCTGGATGGGGCATCATCACCATAAAGCGACCGTCAGGCGTGGTAACTCCGGTCAATCCACTTGGTGAACCATTAGGGTTCATTGGATAGACTTCCGTTGGATTGCCTTGATGATCTACAAAGCGAAACGCTGCTAAACCCTGCTGCTGAATCTGCTCTAGATTTCCCTGTTGGTTAAAGTTGGCATACCCTTCGCCATGCGCAATAGCAATCGGGATTTGACTACCTTCCATACCTTGAGTGAAGATCGACGGTGAAGACATCACTTCCGCCATAACTAAACGCGCCTCATATTGCTCTGATTGATTGCGCGTAAATTTTGGCCATGCTTCTGCACCAGGAATGATTCCCGAGAGGTTGCTCATCATTTGGCAACCATTGCAGACACCTAAAGCAAAACTATCTTGACGATTAAAGAATGTAGAAAATTGA
This sequence comes from Polynucleobacter sp. MWH-Braz-FAM2G, assembly GCF_018687635.1. Classification (NCBI taxonomy): domain Bacteria; kingdom Pseudomonadati; phylum Pseudomonadota; class Betaproteobacteria; order Burkholderiales; family Burkholderiaceae; genus Polynucleobacter; species Polynucleobacter sp. MWH-Braz-FAM2G. Next base: position 1,046,763 of record NZ_CP061300.1, on the reverse strand, counting down.
TCGCGAAGCTGTTGGTTAAACAAAATAGTCTTCGCCCACCCCTCACCAGCACCCAAGACATCGCCATAACTAAAACCACCGCAAGCGATTAGACCTCTAAAGTCATCTAGTTTGGCTTTGCCACTCAATAGGTCTGACATATGGACGTCGTAACTATCAAATCCAGCCCAATTTACCGCATAAGCCATTTCAACATGGGAATTAACACCCTGCTCACGCAAGATCGCCACTTTTGGCCTTACATTTTTTGCAATATAAGGTGCAGATATATCCTCGGCGACATCAAAGGTAAGTTTTGGTGTCATGCCAGGATCAGAGATGTTATCCAGCAGGGAAAATTCACTATCTGCACACGCAGGGTTGTCTCTTAATCGAGCAATTTGGTAACTGGTATTGGTCCACATTTTCTGCAGTACTTCACGTGGCTCTGCAAAAATATTCTTAGCATCACGCCAGATTTCAATACGCCCATTGGTGTTTGGCTTGCCAATCACGTGACTGCACGCACTCAAACCGAATGTTCTGAGGACAGCAAAAACAGAATCGCGATCTTCTTTGCGAACCTGGATCACAGCGCCAAGTTCCTCATTAAATAAAGCGCGCATAGTCTGTTCATGACGACGGCCTGAAATCTGTTGCGCCCAATTTTTGGCATCTCCATAATCGGGTTCTTGATCGACATCCATCGCGATCATATCGACATTCATCGAGATGCCACAATGAGAAGCAAACGCCATTTCAGCAATACAAGCTAATAACCCGCCATCTGAACGATCATGATAGGCCAGCAATTTACCTTCTTTGCGAAGATGAATAATTGCACTAGCAAATGCTTTAAGGTCTTCTGGGTTATCAATGTTTGGCGCTGTTTTGCCTGATTGATCTAAGACCTGTGCCAAGATACTTCCGGCCATACGATTTTTGCCGCGACCTAAATCAATGAGGATGAGCTCAGTATCAAGCGAAGATCCAGCTTGATCCTTTAATTGAAGTAGTGGGGTCAGCGTTTTGCGAACATCTTGCACTGAAGCAAATGCAGAAATAATCAAAGAAACGGGTGCCACCACTTTTTTGGTTTCGCCACCATCTTGCCAAGTTGTAGCCATCGAAAGCGAATCTTTTCCAACGGGAATAGAGATTCCGAGTGCTGGGCACAACTCCATACCCACTGCTTTTACCGAGTCATATAACTTCGCATCTTCTCCAGGAGCACCGCAAGCAGCCATCCAGTTTGCAGAAAGTTTTATTCCATCAAGTCCGATAATGTCCGCAGCTAATAAATTGGTAATAGCTTCACCCACTGCCATTCGTGCCGCTGCAGGTGCATCAATAACCGCCAATGGGGTTCTCTCCCCCATCGACATCGCCTCACCACGATAGCCTTTGTAATCCATCATCGTGACTGCACAGTCAGCCACAGGCACTTGCCAAGGACCAACAAACTGATCACGTGCGTTAAGGCCGCCAACGGTTCGATCGCCAATCGTAATTAAGAATGACTTACTAGCAACAGTAGGCTGCTGCAATACCCAGGCAATTGACTGCGCTAGGTCAACATCAGTAACATCTAACTCCTTAAACTCTTGAGATACACGCTGAACATTACGATGCATCTTTGGAGGCTTGCCAAGCAAGACTTCCATCGGCATATCAATGGGTAATGCTGCATCGGTATCGGCGGCTTGTTTGGTGTCACTCAACTTTAATTGGCGTTCTGCAGTAGCTTGCCCAACAACTGCAAATGGGCAACGTTCACGCTCGCAGAAAGATTTAAATAAATCCAGGTCTTTTGCATCAATCGCTAAAACATAACGCTCTTGCGATTCATTGCACCAGATTTCTGCAGGACTCATGCCACTCTCTTCGAGCGGAACACTGCGAAGTTTGAATGCTGCACCAAGACCCGCGCCATCGGCGAGCTCAGGAAATGCGTTTGATAAACCACCCGCTCCCACATCATGGATTGATACGATCGGATTATTTTCACCTAGCGCACGGCAGGCATTAATGACTTCTTGCGCCCTTCGTTCCATTTCTGGATTGCCACGCTGCACAGAATCGAAATCAAGATCTGCTGTATTGGTGCCTGTTGCAACAGAACTTCCTGTTGCGCCACCCATACCAATACGCATACCCGGACCACCTAGTTGAATCAACAAATGCCCTGCCTGTATAGCTTTTTTCTCGGTATGAATGGAATCAATACTGCCAATTCCGCCTGCAATCATGATGGGCTTGTGGTAACCACGTCGAGTGCCATCCAAGGTCTGCTCAAAGACTCGGAAATATCCACCAAGAATGGGTCTACCAAACTCATTATTGAAAGCAGCGCCACCAAGCGGACCCTCGATCATGATTTGCAATGGTGTCGCAATGCGCTCTGGTTTGCCGTATCTTTCAGTTTCCCAAGGAAGATCTGTGCCTGGAATATTCAAATTAGATACCGAAAAGCCAGTAAGACCCGCTTTAGGTCGACCACCCACTCCGGTTGCACCCTCATCACGAATTTCACCACCAGCTCCAGTAGATGCTCCTGGAAATGGAGCAATAGCGGTTGGGTGGTTATGTGTCTCCACCTTCATTAAGGTGTGAACTAAGCGAGTATCTTTTTCATAGCGGTGATCTGCACCCTGCGGAACCCAAGTCTCCGCTTCACATCCAATCATCACAGCTGAGTTATCTGAGTAGGCAACTATAGTGCCCTTTGGTTGAAGTTGATGCGTATTACGAATCATGGCAAATAATGATCGCTCTTGATCATCACCATCAATAGTCCAACTAGAATTGAATATCTTGTGACGACAATGTTCGCTATTTGCTTGAGCAAACATAATTAGCTCAACATCTGATGGATTGCGCTGAAGTCGTGTAAAGTTTTCTACAAGATATGTAACTTCATCATCAGATAAAGCAAGACCCAATTCAAGGTTGGCCTTATCGAGCGCTGCTCTTCCTTCTGACATCACAGGAATACGAGCTAATGGCTTATCTTCCAATGTTTGATATAAAGCATTAGCCGCATCCGTTGAATCAATTACGGCCTCAGTCATTCTGTCGTGTACTGCAGCCAAAACTAATTGTTTCTGCTCTGCAGTGAGATCCTTTTTGCTCTTCCAAGAAAACTGGACACCACGTTCAAGACGCAACACATCCAATCCGCATTGACGAGCAATATCAGTAGCCTTACTGGCCCATGGAGATACAGTTCCAAACCTCGGAATAACTATCGCACCCTGATGTTCCGACTTGCTACCACCAAACCAGGACTTGCCAGGGTGAATTTTTGAAGCAAAAGGCTGTCCGTAGGTTAGAAGACTTGCCAAGACCTCTTGGTTTTGGGGGCTCAGTTCAGCCCTTGACCATATGAAATGAAGGTATTGACCTTCGATAGACTCAAGAACAACCCCTTGAGCAGCTAAATTAGCAAGAAGTCGCTGTTGGCGGAAGGGGGAAAGCGCATCTGCGCCAGGCAAAAAGTGATAAAAAGACATCCCTAGATTATAAGGTTTTGCCTATACCAAATGCCCGCCCTGAAGATGTAATTGGCGTTGGCACCGCTCCGCCAAGGCCTGATCATGGGTAACCAGAATTAAGGTCGACTGATTAGCCCGATTTAAGTCAAAAAGGAGTTCAATCACCCTATTTCCACTTGTTTCGTCTAGGCTACCAGTGGGCTCATCAGCAAACAGAATCGCAGGCTTCATTATGAAAGCTCTTGCAAGGGCCACGCGTTGTTGCTCTCCACCAGATAGGGTTTTAGGAAAATGATTGGCTCGCTCACTCAATCCCACCTGCTCTAAGCAGATTAGCGCATTTTCCTTGGCCATTTCTAGGCCATTGAGCTCTGCTGGGAGCATTACATTCTCAAGCGCTGTCAAATGGGAAAGCAATTGAAAAGATTGAAATACGAACCCTACCTTTTGACCCCTTAATTTCGCCCGACCATCCTCATCTAATTGATTGAGATTTTGGGAAACCAACTCAACGCTTCCTGAAGTCGGAGAGTCCAGCCCAGCTAACAACCCAAGCAAAGTGCTTTTACCCGATCCAGATGCGCCTGTAATAGCGACACTCTCCCCAGCAAAGACATCAAAGTTAATGTCGTGCAAAATGGTCAGCATTCCATCACTCGATACAACTTGCTTGCCTAGATGATTTACGCTTACTACTTTAGCTGGAATACTCATATATGAATCAAAAAATGGGGTTGAACTTCTTCAACAAGAAAATTGCAATTACAAACCTTGCAATCACCCTATTTTGCCTGTTTATTTCATTTGCTACCAATGCTCAAACCAATACCACCATTCTCGTGATGGGCGATAGCCTGTCGGCAGAATATGGATTAGTAAGGGGATCTGGGTGGGTCAAACTGCTAGAAAACGAACTGCAAAAACAAGGCAGTCCATGGAATGTATTTAATGCCAGCATTAGCGGCGAAACCAGCGCTGGAGGACTTACTCGCTTGCCTAAGCTATTAGATCAAAAGAAGCCAGGTATTGTTCTTTTGGAGCTTGGTGCTAATGATGCATTGCGTGGACTATCCATTCAAGAATCAGAAATAAATTTACGTCAGATGGTTCAAATGAGCAAAAAATCTGGGGCTAAAGTGCTTTTGTTTGGTATGCAAATTCCACCCAATTACGGTCAGGAATACACTCAGCAATTTCGAGATTTATACCCTAAGATAGCTCGCCAAGAGCAAATAGATCTCTTGCCTTTCTTTCTAAATGGCGTTGCCGCCGATGGGAATTTATTTCAGGCAGATCGAATGCACCCAAATGAGAAAGCGCAAGACATCCTTTTTAAAAACGTATGGGGCGCTATGGCCCCATTTCAAAAAATTCTCAAAAGCAAGTAAGCGATTAAGTTATTAACTTCCTGCGCCTGATGACGCAGTTTTAAGAGGGTTTATCACCTTTACGCCCGCAACATCACGCCAGTAGGCCATAAAGCCCGCAAATTCAGATTGTGCAGCAAGCGCCTGAATTTGTTGAGCCTGCGCTTTATGTACTTTTGCATCAACACCTGTTGGCTGACGAACTTGGTCTACGCGATACAAGGTGGTTCCCACACCAGGATTCGGAATTGAGACAATTGCTGGAAATTTATCTGGGTTGACAGACATCACGTTATCAAGCGCCCCGCCGACTAAATTTCCTGGCTTGTTTCTTGAAATCCATATGGGACTAGCAAAGCCAGTAGCATTTTTTGGATCCTTTTCTAGAGCGGAATAACGTTCAGCAGCGGCGGCAACAGCCAGCTTCTCAGCCATACGTTGGCTGACCTGACGCTTTACTTCCGCTGCCACCTCATTAAAAGGCAAAGTTTGAGCTGGATGAAAAGTCACTACGCGTGCCGAAACAAAAACACCTGGAGAAGTTTGAATGGCTTCGATATTGCGCTTATTCTTTACCGCCTCATCACCAAATAATGATTGCACCACTTTAGGGTTAGCCAATGGGTGATCCTTTGCTACACCAGTTACTCCAGAGCGAGTTAAACCCTTTTGTGTTTGAACACTCAATTTCAACTTATCGGCAGCAGGCTTCAAGCTATCAGACTGGTCATAAGTCATGTTGGCGAACTGATCTGCCTTTTCACTAAATGCTTTTGCATCTTCTTTTGGATCAGCTTTTAAAACAATGTATTCAACATCAACGTATTCTGGACTTTCAAACAGTTTCGCATTGGCTGTATAAAAAGCCTGAAGTTCTTCTTGTGATGGATTTACCTTTGATAAATAATCTTTAGCATCAAAAGAGAGAATCTGAACTTGGCGCTCAGTTTCATACAAGGTTGAAACAATGTCAGATAATTTTGGAGCGGGAATTTCAGTACGGGCTACTGAATTTACCAGTTGCCCGATTTTTAAATCAAAAGCTTGACTAGCGTAAAACTGCTCTTCATTTATTCCACTGCCGGCCAAGAGCTGCTTAAAACGCGCGTCGTCAAAACTACCATCTGGTTTGTAGAGTGCGCGTATCTGCGGAATATTTTGCAAGCTTTTAATTAAAGCTTCTTTGCCCACCTGTAGACGCAAACTATTAACAGCAAATCCAACGATACGTTGCTGAACCAACTCATTCAAGATGGCTTGTCTAAATTGAACACTTTGCGCAAGTTGTGAATTACCCCCTACGCGTTCTGCTTGTCTTTTTGCAGCATTGTCAACTTCTTGAGCGGTAATCGGCTTGCCACTCACCTTAACAAGATCAGTCTCTTTGTCCATAAAGCTCGAATAACTGGATATCCCAAAGAAAGCAAATGAAGGGACGATCAACAACATTAATATGAGTTGCAATATTTTTTGATGCTTACGGACGGTATCAAACATGTAAAAGTTCGCTAGTAAAAATTATCAATACCACGAGTGTACTAGGGTGAGACAGCTGAGGGGTATTGGATTGCCAGAGCAGGCATAAGAAAGAAAAATCATAATAATTTGGTGGGCGCTGAGAGGCTCGAACTCCCGACATTCTGCGTGTAAGGCAGACGCTCTACCAACTGAGCTAAGCGCCCCAAAATATTACAGGTGAGATTGTAACCTAAGCGTGGGTTTAGGGTAAGAAATCCACTAAACCCACCTTATCAGCCAGGATAGGTTTAGTGAAAATCGCTCTAATTTCAGTGCTTAAGAATGTCGGCCGAAGCACCCTTTTCACTTGCCTTGCTTGCTTCCGCTGCCTTCTTAGCAAGCTCTTCAGGCGTTGGATCAGGCAAGGCTTCTGGCATTCGCTCTAAAGCCAACTCCAAAACCTTGTCAATCCAGCGTACAGGAATAATCTCAATTGCGTTTTTAACGTTATCAGGAATATCAATCAGATCCTTTACATTTTCTTCAGGAATTAAGGCCAACTTAATTCCGCCGCGATGAGCAGCTAAAAGCTTCTCTTTTAGCCCACCAATAGGAAGAACCTCACCGCGCAGAGTGATCTCACCCGTCATGGCTACATCAGATCGAATTGGTATTCCTGTAAATACAGAAACCAAGGCGGTTGTTATGGCAATACCGGCTGATGGGCCGTCTTTTGGCGTTGCGCCATCTGGGAAATGAATATGGATGTCTTTCTTCTCAAAAGACTCATCAATTATGCCAAGACGTTTTGCTCTTGATCGAACAACTGTTCGCGCAGCCTCAACCGATTCTTTCATTACATCACCGATTGAACCAGTGCGAGTAATCACGCCTTTACCAGGCATTACAGCCGCCTCGATAGTAAGCAAATCACCACCGACTTCAGTCCAAGCCAAACCTGTCACTTGACCAACTTGGTTTTCTTTTCCAGCCAGACCAAAGTCGAACATACGAACAGATAAGAACTTCTCCAAGTTATCCGCATTCACCACAACAGGAGCCGCCTCTTTCTTCAATAGAAGGAGTTTGACAACCTTACGGCATATCTTGCTAATTTCACGCTCTAATGAACGAACTCCAGCCTCGCGTGTGTAGTAGCGAATAATGTTGCGTACGGCACTGTCTTCGATCTTTAACTCATCCTTTTTTAGACCATTATTTTTGATCTGTTTCGGAATTAAATAGTTCACGGCAATGCTGGTTTTTTCATCTTCTGTATAGCCAGCCAAACGAATAATCTCAAGACGATCCAGCAATGGGCCAGGAATATTCAAAGAATTCGAAGTTGCCACGAACATGACGTCCGACAGATCAAAATCAACCTCTACATAATGATCCTGAAAAGTATGATTTTGTTCTGGATCTAAAACCTCAAGCAAAGCACTAGCAGGATCTCCGCGGAAGTCCATCCCCATCTTGTCGACTTCATCAAGCAGGAATAAAGGATTGCGTACACCAACCTTTGTAAGGCTAGTCAGAATCTTGCCTGGCATAGAGCCAATATAGGTTCTACGATGGCCACGAATTTCAGATTCATCACGAACGCCACCCAAAGCCATGCGCACAAACTTTCTATTGGTAGCGCGGGCAATGGATTGACCTAAAGAGGTTTTACCAACACCCGGAGGGCCTACCAAGCAAAGTATCGGGGCCTTAACACGATCAACACGTTGCTGAACTGCGAGATACTCCAAAATACGTTCTTTAACCTTATCAAGACCGTAATGATCTTCATCTAAAACTTTTTCAGCATTGGCGAGATCATTATTAATCTTGGTCTTTTTCTTCCAAGGGAGATTGACTAAGGTATCTATAAAATTACGAATGACCGTAGCTTCAGCGGACATCGGAGACATCAATTTCAGTTTCTTGAGCTCTGATTCCGCTTTTTTCAAAGCCTCTTTAGGCATGCGTGCAGCCTTGATGCGCTTCTCAAGCTCTTCGAGATCTGCACCCTCTTCACCTTCACCTAACTCCTTTTGTATCGCCTTTACCTGTTCATTAAGGTAGTACTCGCGCTGACTCTTTTCCATTTGGCGCTTCACGCGACCACGAATACGCTTTTCAACTTGCAGTATGTCAATCTCACTTTCGAGATCCGCCAACAGGCTCTCTAAACGCTGAACAACATCCGTCATTTCAAGCAGGCGTTGCTTTTGTTCTAGCTTGACCGGCAGATGGGCGCAAATAGTATCCGCTAAGCGACTTGGATCATCTATACCACCCAAGGAAGCAAGAATCTCCTGAGGAACTTTCTTGTTCAGTTTTACATATTGATCAAACTGAGCCATGATCGCACGACGCAGGGCTTCAGTTTCATGAGCATCGATGACATTAATTGCGGTAGGCGTAGCTTCACAATTAAAGTAGCCAAGGCTATCTTCAATTTGACTAACTTCTGCACGTTGCACACCCTCAACAAGCACCTTAACGGTGCCGTCAGGAAGCTTAAGCATTTGCAGTATGTTGGCAATACAACCAACCTCATAGAGGTCTTCAATCACAGGCTCATCTTTAGCAGCCGCTTTTTGGGCAACTAAGAGCACATTTTTACCCGTTTCCATAGCAGCCTCAAGGGCTTTAATAGATTTTGGGCGACCCACAAACAATGGGATCACCATATGGGGAAATACAACCACGTCCCTTAAAGGGAGCAAAGGTAGTTGAATAGGTTCAGAGGGTAGTAATAAGTGGCCAGGCATGGGGCAAATCCTCCAAAGTAAACAAACCTCAAAAAAGTCTTCATTAGTGAAAATTAAATCAATAAACACTAAATACAGACATTATTCATGAGTAGCATACTACCTATATGGGTAGGCTTTATAGAAAAACAAGGGGTAAAAAGACAAAAAAGGGGCAAAAATGCCCCAAAAATAGCGAAAACCCTAGGAAATTAAGCTTTTTTGCTCAATTCAGCCTGTTCGTCATCCTGTTTATAGACCAATAGTGGCTTGCCACCCTCAGCAATGCTGCTTTCATCTATTACTACTTTTTGCACATTTTTAATGGATGGTAGGTCGTACATCACATCCATTAGGGAGCCCTCAAGAATAGACCTAAGACCACGAGCGCCTGTTTTACGGGCAATTGCCTTCTTAGCGATGGCAGACAGTGCTTCCCGACGCACCTCTAGTTCAGACCCTTCCATTGTGAGAAGTGCCTGGTACTGTTTAACCAAAGCATTTTTGGGCTCCGTCAAAATCTGAATTAATGCCTCTTCATCCAACTGGGCCAAGGTTGCAACAACTGGTAAACGGCCAATTAACTCGGGTATTAAGCCGAACTTAATCAAATCCTCTGGCTCAACCTCAATCAAAAGATCGCTTACACCGCGATCGTCTTTTCCAGGTACGGTTGCATTAAAGCCAATACCAGTCTTGGCAGTACGCTGCTGAATAACTTTTTCAAGCCCATCAAATGCGCCACCACAAATAAACAGGATATTGGTTGTATCAACCTGCAAAAAGTCTTGGTTAGGATGTTTACGTCCACCTTGTGGTGGTACTGAGGCCATTGTTCCTTCAACCAACTTCAATAAAGCCTGTTGAACACCTTCACCAGATACATCCCGTGTAATCGATGGGTTATCAGACTTACGAGAGATCTTATCGATCTCATCGATGTAGACAATGCCACGCTGCGCTTTTTCTACGTTGTAATCACAAGCTTGCAACAGCTTTTGAATAATGTTTTCCACATCCTCGCCAACATATCCAGCCTCAGTCAAGGTAGTTGCATCAGCCATAACAAATGGCACATCCAACATACGCGCTAAGGTTTGCGCTAACAATGTTTTGCCGGAACCTGTTGGACCAATTAATAAAATATTGCTCTTGGCCAATTCAACGCCATCAACCATGGCTTTAGCAGGAAGTTTAGATTCTTTCTTGTCTGCGCTTTCTACAGGCTTCCCATCTTTATCTAACTTCTCTTTTTTTGGCTTTGGCAAATATTGCAAACGCTTGTAATGGTTGTAAACGGCCACTGCCAAAGTTTTCTTTGCTTGATCTTGACCAATTACATATTGATCCAAATTTTCACGGATTTGGTGAGGGGTGGGTAAAGATTCATCACCCTCTTCTTTAGGAAGCTTAGAAATTTCTTCTTGAATGATGTCAGTACACAAATCGATGCACTCATCACAAATAAATACTGAAGGACCCGCAATTAATTTCTTAACTTCATGCTGGCTCTTACCGCAAAAAGAGCAATACAGGACTTTTTCTGAAGAATTTGTTGTGCTGGTATCGCTCAAGATGAACTCTATGAATATCTAATAAGAATTAAGGACGCTTTTCAATCACTTTATCGATCAAGCCATACTCGCGTGCTTGCTCTGCCGACATAAAGTTATCGCGATCTGTATCCTTTGCAATGGTTTCAATCGATTGACCAGTGCGGTCTGCCAAAATTTTATTTAAACGTTCACGTAAATACAAAATTTCACGTGCTTGGATCTCGATATCAGAAGCTTGGCCGCGAGCACCACCTAAAGGTTGATGAATCATTACGCGTGAGTTAGGCAATGCATAACGCTTGCCATTTTCACCAGCACACAACAAGAACGCACCCATACTGGCAGCCATGCCCATACATAAAGTACTTACGTGCGGCTTAATAAATTGCATGGTGTCGTAGATAGCTAAACCTGCTGAAACAGACCCTCCAGGAGAGTTGATATACAGAGAAATTTCTTTATCTGGATTTTCACTCTCAAGGAACAATAGCTGAGCAATCACTAAATTGGCTGTTTGATCATTTACTTCACCAACCAAGAAAACAACGCGCTCGCGCAATAATCTGGAGTAGATATCGTATGCACGCTCACCCCTGCCAGAGGTTTCAATCACCATTGGAACCAAGCCCAAGCCTTTTGGTTCTAGATTTTCAGACTGAGAATGGTTGTAGATCATTTCGAAACCTCTTATGGGTAAATAGATGACTTAGTTTAGCTTGCTGAGCTCTTCAAATGTCACAGCCTTGTCGCTTACTTTAGCTTGGGATGTGAAATATTTAATCACGTTATCTTCGAGAACGAGATTTTCGATATCCTTTAAGCGACTCGGATTGCTGTAGAACCAACGAACAACTTCTTTTGGATCTTCGTAGGTAGCAGCTTGCTCATCAATTTCAGCTTTAATTTGATCCGCAGTTGCAGCTAAGTTTTGCTTTTTGACCAACTCACTCAAGATCAAACCAAGACGAACACGCTTAGTCGCTTGTTCTGCAAAAATCTCCGCAGGAATAGGCGCATCTTTAGCATTTGGAACGCCACGCTGCATTAAATCTTGACGAGCAGTTTCAACTAAACGTTCTTGCTCAGAAGCAACCAATGATTTAGGAACATCGAGTTCACATAATTCATTGAGCTTATCCATTACATCATTTTTCAACAATGAAGTAATGCGACGCTTCACTTCACGATCTAAATTTTCTTTTACTTCAGCGCGCATTTTTGCAACACCGCCTTCAGTAACACCCAATGACAATGCAAACGCATCATCAACTACAGGAAGATGTGGCCAATTTACAGACTTAACAGTAATAGTGAACTCAGCAGTCTTGCCTGCTACATCCTTGCCATGGTAATCAGCTGGAAAGCTTAACGGGAAAGACTTGCTCTCACCCGCTTTAAGACCTAAAGTTGCAGCCTCAAACTCAGGAAGCATACGGCCTTCACCTAAAACGTATTCAAAGTTTTCAGCTTTGCCGCCAGCAAATTCAACGCCATCGATTTTGCCAACGAAGTCGATAACAACTTGATCGCCGTTTTGTGCTGATGTATCCGCACCCCCATCACCGTGAGCACCAGCCTCACCACGTGGATGGTAATGAACTTGCTGCTTACGCAACACATCTAAAGCACGATCAATTTCTGCTTCACCAATTTCTGTTGTGTACTTTGTAACTTCAGCAGCGCTAAAGTCACCAATTTTCACTTCTGGCAATACTTCAAAGAAGGCATCAAAGACCACCTTCTCAGCATCAAGCTCACTCTTTGGCTCAAGGCGAGGTTGTCCCGCTAAAGCTACGCCTTCTTTTTGGGCTTGCTCATAAAAGAGTTCAGCAGCCTTATCAAACTGGAGTTCAAAGTCCACTTGCATACCATGCTGTTTTTCAACGAGGTTCTTTGGCACTTTGCCTGGACGAAAGCCAGCCATTTTCATGGTCTTACCAACTTTAGCCAAACGGGCTTCGCGCGCTTTTGCCAAATCGGCACGGGCGAATTCCAAAGTCATTTTGCGGTCTAGTGAACCTAAATTTTCTATCTGCACAGCCATTCTCGTCTATTAAATGAAGATCTGGAAATGTGAAGTCCAAGCCAAGTAGTAATCTTGTGGTGCGAGGAGGGGGACTCGAACCCCCACACCATTTCTGGCGTCAGGACCTAAACCTGGTGCGTCTACCAATTTCGCCATCCTCGCGAACATCCGCAAAACTACCAAGCTTAAACTTCACTCTAAAGACCGTAATTCTACAATGCCTGCGGTTTTAGAGGTTCTTTTAGGCCTTATAGAGCAAAGCAACCGCATGCACGGCAACGCCCTCACCCCTTCCAAGGTGACCCAAAGATTCATTTGTCTTGGCCTTGAGATTCACGTGGCTGGGGGTAACAGCCAAATCGGTGGCTATATTTCTGACCATTTCGGGCAAAAAATCAGCTAGTTTTGGCTTTTGACAGATGATTGTTGCATCCACATTGCCGATATGAAACCCTGCGGCCTGAACCTTTTGCAAAGCTGCCCTAAGCAAAATACGGCTATCCATATCCTTAAATTGCGGGTCAGTATCTGGAAATAACTGCCCAATATCGTTTAAACCAGCCGCCCCCAGCAAAGCATCAGTCAAAGCATGCAACAAGACATCTGCGTCTGAATGGCCCAAGAGGCCTTTTTCGTAAGGCACATGCACTCCACCCAAAATGAGCTTTCTATTGGCTACTAATGCGTGCACATCGTAACCTTGGCCAATGCGAAATTGTGGAATATGAGTAGGACTTTGGGTCATATTAGGTCTTTATTTGGTAACTGAACTGAGTAGCAGTTGCATTAATTCCCAATCCGCGGGATGGGTAACCTTGAAGTTACGCGCTGCACCTTCTATCAATAATGGTTTGGCGCCAGCCAATTCAATTGCGCTTGCTTCATCGGTCACATCTGCCTCAAGACGAATTGCATTCTCAAGAGCATCATGCAATTGTTTTAAACCAAACATTTGCGGAGTTTGCGCTTGCCAGAGATGTTCGCGTGGAATAGTTCTTTCTGAATGCGGAATATTTCCCGCAATAACCGAATCAAGATCTGCTTGCTTAAGGGTATCGGCAAGGGGAACTGCCAAAATGCCTCCAGCACTAGATCCCTCTACAGAATGAATTAACTTCTCGATTAATGCGGGTGTTATCCCAGGCCTAGCGGCATCATGAACCAAAATCCAGTCATCCTCAGCTATACCAGCCTTCAGCATTGCAGCTAATGTATTGCGTACTGTTTCTTGCCTTGTTGGGCCACCTGTTGGTAAAAAATGAATATCGCTATTGGTAGCGGCAATCGTCTTCAAAATCGGATTCTCAATAAATCCAGGGCTCACCCCTATCCAAATCGTCTGTATACGAGGGGATTTTAGAAATGCATCAAGCGCATAAGAAAGCATAGGCTTGCCAGCAAGCATCTGAAACTGCTTGGGCAGCTCACCGCCAAGACGGGAACCTGTACCCGCTGTTGGTAGAAGCGCATGGCATTTCTTGTTTGAATGATTTTCAGTGCTCATGCCTGATTCTATAATGAGCATAGATGTCAGATGCATTAAATCTTGTACCCCCCATACCCGCACCGCGGGCTGGGCAGCGCTTTACCTTTTCAGGCCTAGTTGGCTCGGCTGATTCAGCATTAATAGCCCAAACTGCCCTACGCTATCGAAGTGATTATTCCGTCATGGTGATCTTTTGCGCACAAGCGCAAGAGGCCCAACGCCTCCTTGAAGAAATTCCTGCATTTGCTCCGCAACTTAAAGTGCGTCTTTTACCTGACTGGGAGATCCTTCCCTATGACCACTTCTCTCCTCACCAAGATTTGGTCTCTGAACGTTTAGCAACTCTTTATGAATTACTAAATGGAAGTTGCGACATTGTTCTAGTACCAATCACAACCGCTCTACAGCGCTTAGGTCCACCAAATTTCTTATCAGGGCATACCTTTTTCTTCCGACAAGGGGATAAGCTCAATGAGGCAGCGCTCAAACTACAACTCCAACAGGCTGGTTACGATCCAGTAAGTGCAGTAATGCGCCCAGGTGAATACAGTATTCGCGGTGGACTGATCGATCTATTTCCAATGGGATCTAGCCTTCCCTATCGCCTAGATTTATTTGGCGACGAAATTGAGCAAATCAGGGCTTTTGATCCTGATACCCAACGTAGCCTCTACCCCGTCAAAGAAGTTCGACTTCTTCCTGGTCATGAGTTCCCCTTTGATGATGCATCCAGAACAGCCTTCAGGGGTCGATGGCGCGAAGTGTTTGAAGGCGATCCCACTCGTTGCTCGATTTACAAAGACGCAAATCTAGGCATTCCTAGTGCAGGCATTGAATCTTATTTGCCGCTTTTTTTTGAAGAGCAATCCAATGTCTTTGACTACTTTCCCCGATCTGGAGATCCAGTATGGCTTGTAAGTACAGGCGCTATAGAAGAAACCATTCGAGGCTTTTGGAAAGACACCCTCTCTCGTTATGAGTTTCTCAAGCACGATCTTGATCGACCGATTCTTGATCCCAAAGAATTATTTTTGGATGTTGATGAATTCTTCTCTATCTCCAAACCATATGCCCGTATATCGCTCGAAAAGGAAACTACTGAAGAGCCTCTGTTTTTGTCGGTTCCAGATATTGCCGTTTATCGCCGCGATACTGACCCGCTGTCTCGTTTAAGAGCATTAGTTTCCCAAGAAAAGCTCAGGGTTCTTATTTGCAGTGATAGCGCTGGTCGCAAAGAATCCATTCGACAACTATTGGAAGAAAGTAACGCAGTATCTGGTCAAGATGGCAAGCCACTATACCCCTTAAAGCCTGAGAGCTTTGAGAGCATCGCCGAATTTGTAAAAAGCGATTCTTCATTTGGCTTGGTGACAGCCCCACTCTTTAATGGCTTTTTATGGCCTGCAGAGAACTTGCTCATCATTACCGAGGCGGAGCTATTTACATCTACAGCCAGACAAAGACGCAAGGGCAAAGGATCCGAGAGTGCCGATCCGGATATGCTGTTCAAGGACCTATCTGAACTCAAGATTGGTGATCCAGTAGTGCATGCTGAACATGGCATTGGTCGCTATCAAGGCTTAGTCATTTTAAATTTAGCACCCCCCAAAGAAGCGCCAATCTTTGAAGAATTCCTGCACCTGCAATACGCAGGTCAAGCAACCTTGTATGTTCCGGTGCAACAACTACAAATGGTGACGCGTTATGCAGGATCTGATCCTGATTCAGCACCCTTGCATCAACTAGGTTCTGGTCAGTGGGATAAGGCTAAGCGCAAAGCTGCTCAACAAATTCGGGATACGGCTGCAGAGCTCTTAGGACTTTATGCGGCAAGAGCAATTCGGAAAGGTCACGCTTTTGAATTTTCTGCTCATGACTATGCTGCATTTGCTGAGAGCTTTGGATTTGAGGAGACGCCAGATCAAGCCAATGCTATCGCCGCAGTCATTGGTGATATGACTAGTGGCACACCAATGGATCGATTGGTGTGTGGCGATGTGGGTTTTGGTAAGACCGAGGTTGCACTAAGGGCTAGTTTTGTAGCGGTAATGGGCGGTAAACAAGTAGCTATTCTGGCACCAACAACACTACTTGCAGAACAACATGTCGCCACTTGGAAAGACCGATTTGCAGACTGGCCTGTGCGGATTGTCGAGCTATCGCGCTTTAAAACAGGCAAAGAAATTAATGCTGCACTTGAAGCCATTGCTAAAGGTGAAGCAGACATCATTATTGGCACGCATAAATTACTTTCCAAAGAAACGCAATTTGCTAATTTAGGCCTAGTGATCGTGGATGAAGAGCATCGCTTTGGTGTTCGTCAAAAAGATGCGCTTAAAGCACTGCGTGCCGAGGTAGACATTCTGACATTAACAGCTACACCGATACCTAGAACCCTAGGAATGGCGATGGAAGGTTTGCGCGAGTTTTCTATTATCGCCACCGCCCCACAAAAACGTCTAGCAATTAAGACTTTTGTGCGCAGAGAAGGTGATGGCGTTATTCGTGAGGCAGTGTTACGCGAAATTAAACGTGGAGGTCAGGTCTATTTTTTACATAACGAAGTTGAAACGATTGAAAATCGTAAGCATGCATTACAAGAGCTTATTCCAGAGGCCCGTATTAGCGTAGCGCACGGCCAAATGCATGAGCGCGAATTAGAGTCGGTAATGCGTGAGTTTGTTACTCAGCGAACCAATATCCTTTTATGCACCACCATTATTGAAACGGGTATTGATGTGCCTACCGCCAATACCATCATCATGCACCGCGCTGATAAGTTTGGTTTAGCCCAGTTACATCAACTTCGTGGACGTGTTGGCAGATCACATCATCAAGCCTATGCTTATCTATTAGTTCCAGACCCCGAGGCTTTGAGTAAACAAGCGCAATTACGTTTAAACGCCATTCAAGCAATGGAAGAATTGGGTTCTGGATTCTATTTAGCGATGCATGACCTTGAGATCCGCGGTGCTGGTGAAGTTTTAGGTGATAAGCAGTCTGGTGAAATTCATGAGATTGGTTTTCAGCTATATACAGAAATGTTAAATCGCGCAGTCAAATCTTTACGAAGTGGTAAAGAGCCTGATTTACTCTCGCCACTGCAGGCGACAACTGATGTTAACTTAGGGGTTCCTGCTCTACTTCCTGAGGATTATTGTCCCGATGTGCATGAACGCTTATCTTTGTATAAGCGCTTTGCTGGGACAAATGATTTCTCTGAATTAATGGGTTTACGAGAGGAGTTGGTAGACCGCTTTGGCAATCTTCCAGATCAAGCTAAGTCTTTTTATGAAACTCATCGCCTACGATTAGAGATGTCAGGATTTGGAATAAAAAAGATTGATGCCACCCCAGCTGCCATTCAGATTCAATTTATTCCTAATCCACCTATTGACCCCATGAAGATTATCCAATTGATTCAGTCTTCAAAATTTATTCAATTAAATGGTCAAGATAAGCTCAAGGTTCTTCCGCAAAAAGATCGCGAATTTGAGAAGCTGGAACAACGCCTCGATGCCATTCGGCAAGTCCTGCGTCGCTTAAATGAATCCGCCGTCCTTAATAGCGTCAAGGCAAGTTAGTCATCCACTATTATTCAATCTATGGCAAACCATCAAACTCTTGTTGCTCTTTCTAGAACGCCTATCGCAGAAAAGCTGGTTTTTGAATTAAAAAATCATGCTCACCTTATAGGCGTCAGTTTGCATACCCTTGGTGATCAACTATTTAATGGCGCCTACTATAGTGCGCGTTGGGAATGCAGTGCTAATCTAGATACCCTTCAAAGAGAGGCGCTCAGAAGCATTGCATCAAATTACAGCACCGATCTCTGTTTCTTGCGTGCTGATTTAGTTTCACAAGACATTCAAGTCTTAGCGATGGATATGGATTCCACTCTCATCAATATCGAATGTATTGATGAAATAGCTGATTTCACAGGTAAAAAATCCGCTGTTGCTGCAATCACTGAAGCCACAATGCGCGGAGAAATTAAAGACTTCAAAGAAAGCTTGAGAAGGCGTGTCGCCTTACTTGAAGGCGTTCACGCTGACGCACTTGAATCAGTGTACCGAGAACGCTTAAAACCCAATCCTGGAGCAGCCGAACTTTTAGCGGGTGCTAATGAACGCGGAATTTATAGTTTGCTTGTATCTGGAGGCTTTACATTCTTTACCGAAAAATTGCGGTTACAACTTGGAATTAAACAAACCCAAGCCAATACACTTGAGATTATTGATGGCAAGCTAACCGGTAAAGTGCTCGGTGATATCGTCGACGGCTTTGCAAAGGCGGCTCACCTGGATGCAGTATGTGAACGTCTTGGCTGCACTAAAGCAAATTCCATCACCATGGGTGATGGTGCGAATGATTTAATCATGATGAATGGCTCAGGAATTAGCGTTGCCTATAAAGCTAAACCTGTAGTTAAAGAAAAAGCCGACGCGGCTTTTGACCATGTCGGCTTGGATGCTGCCTTACTGTTGATCTCTTAAGATTTACTTAAGAGATCATAGGTAATTTGAATAATTACAGGCGCTCGAAAATAGTCGCAATACCTTGACCACCACCAATACACATTGTTACCAACGCATATTTGCCTTGAACACGATGTAACTCATGAATCGCCTTAGTAGCAATAGCTGCACCAGAGCAACCAATTGGGTGACCCAATGCAATAGCGCCGCCATTAACGTTAGTTTTAGCAGGATCTAATCCCAAACCTTTGGTCACCGCGAGTGCTTGCGCTGCGAATGCTTCATTAGACTCAATCACGTCGATTTGATCTAATTTCAGACCAGCACGCTCTAGAGCAATCTTAGTCGCAGGAATTGGGCCTTCACCCATAATGTGATTAGGTACACCAGCAATTGCATAGGATACCAAGCGAGCGATTGGCTTTTGACCTGCTTTCTTTGCAGTTTCAGCATCAGCCAAAACAAAGAATGCAGCACCATCATTAATGCCTGAGGCGTTACCAGCAGTTACTGAACCACCCTCTTTTTTGAACACTGCCTTCATCTTGGCTAGTGTTTCCATAGTGGTGTCTGGCTTTACATGCTCATCGGTATCAAACACCACGTCACCCTTACGAGTTTTGATGGTGATCGGAACGATTTGAGATTTAAAGCGACCTTCTTTAATAGCATTCGCAGCACGGCGGTGAGATTCAACTGCAAGAGCATCTTGCTCCTCACGTGTTAGCTTCCATTTTTCTACTAGGTTTTCTGCAGTAACACCCATATGACCAACGCCAAATGGGTCAGTCAAAATCGCCACCATCAAGTCAAGCATCTTGGTGTCACCCATACGAGCACCACTGCGCATTGCTGGGGAACCATACATACCGCGTGACATCACTTCTACACCACCACCAATACCGTAATCGCAATCACCCAACATAATTTGTTGGGCAGTAGTAACAATTGCTTGCAATCCAGAGCTGCAAAGACGATTTAATGCCATTGCAACAGATTCCATTGGCAGGCCGGCCTGGATGGATGCAACACGTGCAACGTAGCCATAGCGACTGTCTGTCGGAATAGTATTACCAACAGTGACATAGTTAATTAATGCTGGATCAACCCCAGAGCGAGCAACCGCCTCTTTCATCACGATACCGCCAAGCTCGGAGGGCTCAAAACTACTGAGAGCGCCATTAAAGGTACCGATTGCGGAACGAACTGCACTCAAGACAACGACATCACGACTCATATTAATCCCCTTATCTAAGCCCACAAATTGGGCTAAATTAATAATTCAACCATCATTTTTATAACATTAGTCAAGTTTCGGCTATTAGGTCATGCCCTTGGGAGCCTATGACTGAAACTCGAATAATTTCTCCGGCACGATACCTTTTTGAAGGCTTACTTGGCGGAAAAACCCGCACCAAACCATCAATTTCAGGGGCATCCCCAATACTTCTGCCTATTCCACCAGAGTCATCGACACGATCAACAATGACCTGAATACGTTTGCCTATTTTTTTAGCAAGCCTCTCAACAGAGATGGCTTCAGCCTTTTCCATAAACCTGGCACGACG
Organism: Polynucleobacter sp. MWH-Braz-FAM2G; assembly: GCF_018687635.1. NCBI lineage: Bacteria > Pseudomonadati > Pseudomonadota > Betaproteobacteria > Burkholderiales > Burkholderiaceae > Polynucleobacter > Polynucleobacter sp. MWH-Braz-FAM2G. The sequence continues at coordinate 1,026,610 of NZ_CP061300.1, read as the reverse complement.
TTCTTCCCGAATTTGCTCAGGCACTGGATTATCTAATTGATTGGCAGTTGCGCCCTCAACCGGTGAATATGCAAAACATCCCGCACGATCAATTTGAGCCTCATCCAAGAATTGCAGTAGATATTCAAATTCCTCTTCAGTCTCACCAGGGAAACCCGCAATAAAAGTACTACGAATAACTAGGTCTGGACATGCTGAACGCCAAGCCAAAATACGCTCTAAATTCTTCTCGCCACTAGCAGGCCGTTTCATCCGCTTGAGCACATCTGGATGGGCATGTTGCAAAGGGATATCAAGGTAAGGCAAAACTCCGTAACCGTGCTCAGAAAATTCAGCCATCAAAGGCAAGACATCATCCACATGTGGATAGGGATAAACATAGTGCAATCTGACCCAAGCCTTATATTCTCGGGCGATTTGATTTAAGGCACTCACCAAATCAAACATTTTGGTCTTTACAGGCTTTCCATCCCAAAAGCCTGTGCGATATTGAATATCCACACCATAAGCACTCGTATCTTGAGAGACAACCAATAACTCTTTAACGCCTGACTCAAACAAGCGTTTTGCTTCAAGCAAAACCTCTCCTATTGGTCGAGATAGCAAATCACCGCGCAAACTGGGGATGATGCAAAAAGTACAGCGATGATTGCAGCCCTCACTAATTTTGAGGTAGGCGTAATGTTTTGGAGTTAACTTAACACCAGTTGATGGAACTAAATCTGTAAATGGATCGTGCGGCTTTGGCAGATGCAAATGAATTGCCTGCATGACCTCATCGGTAGCGTGTGGCCCTGTAACTGCAAGCACTTTGGGGTGAATGGTCGAGATGAGATCACTTCCATCAGGATTTTTTCTCGCGCCAAGACAGCCGGTTACAATCACTTTACCGTTTTCAGCCAAGGCCTCACCAATTGCTGAGAGACTCTCCTCAACAGCTGAATCAATAAAGCCGCAAGTATTAACTACTACGAGATCTGCGCCTGAGTAATCCTTAGCAGTTTCATAACCTTCCGCACTCAGTTGCGTAAGGATTAACTCAGAATCTACTAATGCCTTAGGACAGCCTAAGGAGACAAAACCAATTTTTCCAGCCACAACTATTCTTTTTCAGTTTTATTAGGCTGAGTCGTAAATGGAAAGCTTCCAAAAATATTTTGTGAACCCTGCATTTGCTCTTGCATCTTAATAAAAAGATCCTTGCTTTGCTCCATGTAGTTTCCCATCAAGCCTTGCATTAGCGGATTTTGCAGATTCATCATTTGAGACCAAGCCTCCGGAGTACTTCCTGCACCGAGGCCCTTTGTTTGATCACCAAGTTTATTGTGGATATCGACAAAAGATTGCATTGTCTTTTCTAAATAATTACCCATCAAACCTTGCATGGAGTTTCCATAGAAGCGAATGATTTGAGACAACATTTGCGATGAGAAGACTGGGGCACCACCAGCCTCTTCCTCGAGAATAATTTGCAGCAAAATATTGCGCGTTAAATCTTCTTCAGTTTTAGCATCGACAACCTTAAATACTTCATTTGCCATGACCAAACCTTTGATGTCGGACAAGGTGACATATGCACTTGTCTGGGTATCGTAAAGGCGACGATTGGGATACTTTTTGATGAGCCGATCTTCGCCGGCTCGTTTTGCGCGGGTTACCATTTTTTTCCTTACTCTTTACTGCATCGCAACATCAGCGTAGTTTAGCCTTAGTTTGACCAAAAGGTAAATACGCTGTGTTGCGTACTGCAAATACTGTTTATTGTTGCAGTGCAATATTAACCAGTATGGATACCACCATTTAGCGAGAAGTCTGCGCCAGTTGCATAGCCACCATCATCTGAAGCAATCCAGCAACAAATAGAAGCAATCTCTTCAGGAGTTCCCAAACGCTTAACAGGGATACCAGAAACGATTTTCTCCAACACATCTTCACGAATAGCCTTCACCATATCTGTACCGATATAGCCAGGTGAAACGGTGTTTACAGTAACGCCTTTAGTTGCGACTTCTTGAGCCAAAGCCATAGTGAAACCATGTAAACCTGCTTTAGCAGTGGAATAGTTACACTGACCAAATTGACCCTTTTGTCCATTTACTGAGGAGATATTGATAATGCGACCCCAGTTGTTATCGACCATGCCATCGATCACTTGCTTCGTTACATTAAACAAAGAGTTCAGGTTTGTATCAATAACCGCTTTCCATGCATCAGGTGTCATCTTACGGAACACGCTGTCACGAGTAATACCTGCGTTATTTACCAATACGTCGACACGACCTACTTCAGCCTTTACCTTGTCAAAAGCGGCAACAGTGCTATCCCAGTCTGAAACGTTACCTTCTGAGGCGATGAAATCATAGCCAAGGGCTTTTTGTTCAGCAATCCAACGATCTTTACGTGGTGAATTAGGACCACAACCAGCAATGACCTTAAAGCCATCCTTAGCAAGACGTTGACAAATAGCGGTACCAATACCACCCATACCACCAGTTACATATGCGACTTTTTGAGACATTACTTTCCCCTTTTAAAAAGCTTTGTTAATAGTTACTTGAATTCAGGTGTTGCTTTTTCTTTTACATACACCCCAGGTGCGGCTTCCATTTTTTTATACTTGGAATTGCCGAAGGTTTTGCTAGCTGGCTTTTGTTTGCCAGCATATTGCTCAAGCCATTTTGTATAGTCTGGCCACCAACTTCCTGGAATCTGTTTTGCACCTTCCAGCCACTCCTGTGCGGTTGGAGCAATCTTGCTATTTTCAAAATAGTAGCGCTTATTTTTGGCAGGTGGATTAATCACGCCAGCGATATGGCCAGATGCGCCCAACACAAAGCGATTTTTACCTTTGAGAATGTGCGTCGACTCATAAGCAGATTGCCATGGAACGATATGATCTTCTTGAGAAGCGTACAGATAAGCAGGACATTTAATTTTTCCAAGATCAATCTTCTCGCCACAAATTTTGACTTTGCCTGGCTTAATCAAATCATTTTGCAAATAGGTATGACGCAAGTACCAGCAGTACATCGCACCTGGAAGATTGGTAGAGTCACCATTCCAATAGAGCAGATCAAATGGTGGAGGCGAATTGCCTTTAAGGTAATTCTCAACAACATAATTCCACACCAAGTCATTTGGTCGTAAGAATGAGAAGGTGTTACCCAAATCAAGGCCTGACATCATTCCATACTTACCACCTTTACCACCAATGGTGTTCTCACGCATTTCTACCATGCCTTCATCAATGAAGACATCCAGAATGCCTGTGTTGGTGAAGTCTAATAAAGTGGTAAAGAGAGTCAAACTTGCTGCTGGATGCTCATCGCGCGCCGCCAAAACAGCCAAGGCGGAAGTTGTCAAAGTGCCACCAACACAGAATCCCAATATATTAATTTGCTTGGATTCAGATATTTCTTTAACAACATCAATTGCTTTAATTACGCCTTTACCAACATAGTCATCCCAGCTCACCTCAGCCATGGATGCATCTGGATTCTTCCAAGACACCAAGAAGACAGTGTGGCCCTGACTAACCATATGACGAACAACCGAGTTATCGGGCTGAAGGTCTAGGATGTAATACTTGTTGATACAAGGAGGAACCATTAAATAGGGGCGCTCAAAAACTTGCTCTGTTAATGGTGTGTATTGAATTAATTCAAATAATTCATTACGAAATACCACATGCCCTTCAGTGGTAGCGATATTTCTTCCAACTTCAAAGGCTGACTCATCCGTTTGTGAAACCTTACCTTTTTTCATATCTCCCAGTAAGTTCACAATCCCCTTTTGAATAGACTGACCCTGAGAGCTAATGATGCTCTCTAAAACTTCTGGGTTGGTCGCAATAAAGTTGGATGGAGAGAGCGCATCAATCATTTGCTCAGTAGTAAACAGAATCTTCTGTTTCGACTTTTCATCGGTTTCAACTGCCTTAGCCAGCGACATTAAATGCTTTGAATTAAGCAAATAAGTTGCTGCAATTACCTTACTCCATGAGGAGTGCCATGCTTTTCCAGCAAAGCGACGGTCTTTCACCTCAATCGCTTCAGGATTGGTAGCAATATGCGCTAGCTCCGTAAAATATTCTTTTTGAATTTCGGATAAACGCTCTGGCGGAATTAGTGCCATATGGTGCGGTGCCAAAGATGGGGTTGCACCTGTATTCATGCCTGCAAACATAGTAATCTCTTCATTTAGTTAAATGTATTCTCAACCCTTAAGGCATTTAGAGTTATACGCAATAACCCTAGCCTAATCAATAAGCTAGTAATAACCCGCATATCTTTGTGAAGGCTAAGGCGCAATCCAAATAGCCGTAGCGAATCTTCCCGTTTCACCATCACGACGATACGAGAAGAAATGCGTTGAATCTTGAACGGTGCAAAACTCACCGCCAGATATTGATGTAACGCCACAAGACTCAAGTCGATCTCTTGCGAGTTGATAGATATTGGCCAAGTATTTACCTTCTTTATTCGGAATTGATTGAAAGGCATTTTTTGAAAAAGGAATGCCGAAATCTTCAAAGGCATTGACTACATCCTGACCAACTTCAAATCGCTCAGGACCAATCGCTGGTCCCAACCAAACCCTGAGATTGCCTGCTGATTCATCATCAGAAATATTGAGCAGCTCAGAAATCGTGTTTTCTAATATTCCGGCACAAAGCCCTCTCCAGCCTGCATGAGCAACACCAACAGCAGTTCCGCGTGAATTAGTAAACAACACAGGCAAACAATCTGCAGTCATCACTACCAATACCTCCCCTGGCACGTTAGTCACTGAAGCATCTGCCATGATTGCTGAATGCTGAGCCAGCTTACGGGTTTGGGGAGTGCTGACAACAGTGCTATGGATTTGCTTTAACCAAAGAGGTTCATTTGGCAAATTTTTGGAAAAAATAGCCCTGTTAGCTAGGACATTTTCAATTGAATCGCCCACATGATCCCCTAAGTTCAAAGAATCAAATGGCGCTTTACTCACCCCGCCTATTCGAATGCTGACCAAGGCATGAACAGACTTGGGTGCTGACCATTGAGGAAGAATAAAACTCACGACTGTAATTCTTTATTAATAGATGCAATTACCGATGCTTCTTTAGGAAGAATCTCCTCACTCATTCCTAATTGGGGCAATAGCTCCATAAGATCTTGCGGCGGAAGCTTAAACCAAGTCATTAATTGATTTTTTTCAGGATGCTGAAGACTTAGAGCAAATGCATGCAAGGCTTGTCGATGAAAGGAGAGTTGCTTTGAAGCTCCAGGCGTTTTCTTTTTATAAACAGGGTCTCCGACCAAGGGGTAACCTAGCGACTCCAAGTGCACTCGAATCTGATGGGTACGACCCGTTTCAAGACGACATTCAAGGAGAGCTACGGGAGCCTCTCCAACCAAACCTTTAGCTAGTCGTCTAAACAAAGTGGCGGCAGGTTTTCCCTGCGGGCTTCCTGCTGCCATTTTTAATCGATCCCGTTGATCTCGCCCCACAGAGGCCAAAACCTTTCCCTGGCTAGGTGGCTCACCCCAAACCCAGGCTAGGTAACGACGTCCCACTGTTCTGTCTTGAAGTTGACGTACTAAGGAGGTTTGCGCTTGTGATGTTCTGGCAACCACCATCAATCCAGAGGTATCTTTGTCTAAACGGTGAACAATTCCAGCCCTTGGCAGCAGTTTTAATTCTGGATAACGAAATAAAAGCCCATTGAGCAAAGTCCCCGACCAATTACCGGCTGCGGGATGAACAACCAAACCCGGAGGTTTGTTGATAACAATGATGGACTCATCTTTGTAAATTACTTCAAGCTCTATGTCCTCGGGGCTAAAAGCAAATTGTTCAGGCATTTCCTGCGGAAATACCTTAATACTCTCCCCTCCACGAAGCAAATAACGGGCTTTTGTGACCTTTCCGTCGACCATAACAGCCCCAGCCTCCACCCAAGACTTCAGTCGATTTCGAGAAAAATCAGGCAAAGACCCTGCTAGCACCTTGTCTAAGCGCTCACCAGCCATTTCCATGGGAATTTCAAGGGAGATGAAATCCTCATCATCGATATAATCAATGGGATTCGATTCAGGAGTTTGCGGCAATGCCACGCTTAAAAAGCCTTTCAGTTATGTCCGAAGCAATATCAGACGCCAGTTTAAGGCTTGCTGGGGATTCTTCCACAGAAAAAAAAGTGGTGTCTTTTAATTTTATTTCTTCAGCTTTGATTCTGTCACTACTGGCTACGCTGCTCTTACTGGGCGGATGCGCAGGTAGCGATGGCACAAAGGATGACACCGATATCTGGTCTGAAGCAAAACTCTATTCAGAAGCAACCGACAAACTAAATGATGCTGACTTTGCCAAATGCGGCAAATACTTTGAGAAACTTGAAGCACGCTTCCCTTTTGGACCCTACTCTCAACAGGCGCAAATTAATGCTGCTTACTGCTATTGGAAAGCACAAGAGCAAACCCAAGCGCTTGTTGCAATTGATCGCTTTATTAAATTGCATCAAGGAAGTCCAAGTCTAGATTACGCCTACTATCTAAAAGGCTTAATAACCTTTAATGACGACCTAGGCTGGTTAGGCAAATTTACTGGCCAGGATCTCAGCGAACGTGACCCTAAAGCTGCTAAAGAAGCTTTTGAATCCTTCAAGGTCGTTGTCGAGCGTTTCCCAGACAGCAAGTATGCACCCGACGCTTTAGATCGAATGCGCTACATTGTTAATTCACTTGCAGAGGCAGATGTGATCGTGGCGCGATTCTACTATCAGCGTGGCGCCTATTTAGCCGCTGCCAATCGCGCTCAATTGGTTATTCGCGATTACGATCGTGCGCCTGCCGTAGAAGAGGCTCTCTACATCCTTACTAAATCTTATGAAAAATTGGGTATGGTTGAGCTAAGCAATGATGCTGCACGGGTATTTAAGTTGAACTTCCCTGATAGCGAAATGATGGTTACAGGACAACGCGTGAAAAAAGAGCGCAGATGGTGGCAGTTCTGGAACAAGTAATCTAGTAACGATATTTTTAATATGCCAAAAAATCCTCCGCTAAGGAGGATTTTTTATTACTCGACTGAATATTTGTAAGACTAGTCACTTCTGCATTTAAAGGTGACTATTTGATTGCTACTGGCACCCTAGGAGCTACTGCGCATAGCAACTCATATCCGATTGTGCCGCTCATTTGCGCAACTTCATCCACCGGAACTTTATCTCCCCACAACTGAACAGTACTGCCAATACTTGCAGATGGGGTCTTACGTAAATCAATAGCCAGCATATCCATGGATACTTTGCCAACCAATGGACAAATCACACCTTCATTGCCGTTTGCAACCCAGACAGGAGTCCCGTCTTTAGCATGACGAGGGTAACCGTCGGCATAACCGCACGCCACTATTCCGATTCGCATATCTTCTGGGGCCTCAAAGCGTCCGCCATAACCAACGCGGTCCCCTTTTTTGAGCTCTTGAATATCAATAATTTCGCTATTTAGATGCATCACAGCATGAAGATTGGCATGTTCAATATCCGCATATATGCCAGTAGGAGAAACACCATAGAGCATGATGCCTGGACGAACCCAGTCACCTAAGGCATTGCGGTGCCATAGAATGGCCGCTGAATTAGCAAGCGAAGTAGCGCCTTCTAGGCCTTCAATCGTTTCATTAAACACCTCCTGCTGGCTGCCAACAGATGGCGATTGATCGACTTGATCGGCATTGGCAAAATGTGTCATGTGATGCATGCGGTAACCTGCTGCGTGCAAACGATGAAATGCAGTGCGATATTCCTTTGGCTTAAATCCTAAACGGTTCATGCCTGTATTCATCTTTAAAAAAACATTAAATCGAGCATGGTCTTGAGGCTTGAACCGCTCCAACCAATCCACTTGAGCTTCGCAATGGACCACGAGGTCACAAGCCAGACTTTCTGCAAGGGCAAGCTCATTTTCATGAAAAAAACCTTCCAAAAGCAGGATTCGCCCCTTCCAACCATGATCTCTTAGCCAAGATGCATCTTGTATATCCAATAACGCAAAGCCATCAGTGGAGGCAAGACCTTTAAAGGCTGCATCAAGGCTATGTCCGTATGCGCGAGCCTTAATAACTGACCAAATCTTCGATTCTGGTGCCAACTCTCTAACTCGGTTTAAATTATGCTGAAAGGCGTCAGTATGAATCGATGCCAAAATAGGCCTATTAATCAGACCGTTAGCAGATTCACCCATGTTCAACTCACCTTTCATGTTTTAATTGTATTAATGACTAGATTGTACGAATGAACCGTAGCTTTTACATCATTATGGCGGCGCAATTTTTTTCGTCGCTTGCTGATAACGCTCTCCTAATTGCGGCGATTGCCCTCTTGGCCCAGCTTCATGCTCCGGCCTGGATGACCCCTTTGCTCAAATTGTTCTTTGTCTTGTCATATGTCCTTCTAGCGGCCTTTGTTGGTGCCTTTGCAGACTCCCGCCCCAAGGGCAATGTCATGTTCATTACCAACACGATTAAATTTATTGGGTGTGTGGCAATGCTATTTGGCAGTCACCCTTTGATGTCTTACGCCATTGTTGGTTTGGGTGCCGCGGCCTATTCCCCAGCCAAATATGGAATTCTTACTGAACTCTTGCCCCCCGAAAAATTAGTCGCCGCTAATGGTTGGATTGAAGGATTAACCGTAGGGTCAATTATTTTGGGAACGGTTCTAGGTGGCGTTTTAATTAGCAACTCAGTCTCACAAACGCTCCTATCTATTGATATGCCTTCCATCAATACAGGCATCGACACTCCCGCAGAATCCGCGATTCTCATCATCATGATGATCTATGTTGTTGCTGCGCTAATTAACCTTAAGATTCCAGATACTGGTGCGCGCTATGTCTCTCAAAAAACCAATCCAATTGAATTGGTAAAAGACTTCGCAATATGTTTCAAAACACTTTGGAATGATCGCTTAGGACAAATTTCTCTAGCAGTGACCACTTTATTCTGGGGCGCTGGTGCAACCTTGCAATTTATTGTGATTAAGTGGGCGCAAGTCGCTCTGCACATGAACTTGTCTCAGGGAGCAATCTTGCAAGCAATATCAGCTGTCGGCGTAGCTGGTGGCGCAGTATATGCTGCATGGCGCATTCCCCTACGTAAATCCTTAAATGTTCTGCCTTATGGCATTGCGATGGGGCTTGTTGTTTGTGTGATGGCTGTGTACAACTCAGATTTACTTCCTGACACCAGCATTTTCACTATCGGCAAGCTTCAGGTGTCTCTCAATCTCTTGCCAGCTTATTTTTTATTAATATTGGTTGGCTGGTTAGCAGGCTACTTCGTAGTTCCTATGAATGCATTATTGCAACATCGCGGTCACGTTTTAATGTCCGCTGGCCACTCAATTGCCGTTCAAAATTTCAATGAAAATATTTCGGTGTTGATCATGTTGATGATCTACTCACTGCTGATCTGGTTGGATTTACCAATTCAAATCGTGATTATTGGCTTTGGTGTAGCCGTGAGTCTTATTATGTGGCTTGTCATCAAGCGTCATGCTAGAAATCAAGCAGAATATGATTCCATGCACCTCATTGGCGAGCACAAGCACTAATCTATGCGCTGAAGTAAATCAGCTGTTTTGCAATACTGACTTTGCCAGCAATAGGTCTTGCCAAAGCAAAGCCTTGTCTTTGGGTTGCGCCAATACTTGATTTAGCTCAAAAGAAGCAATGACAGGGATTTCTTCATCATTACCAGTATTAATTGCCAGTATGGTCTCACGTAGCTGTGCCAATGAGTCCCTTTCACCAGTAATTTTCTGTGCAACGGCTCCACCAAGAGCAACAGCGACAACTGGAGCATCAGGACAAGCTAATTTGCTTAGGTCGTCTGATGCATTTTTCCAGGCCCATTCATTTTTTGCCAGCCCTAGAACACGGATCATATTTTGAAATAGCAGTTGCGCAGGACCTTGTGGTTCACTTCCAAAAAACCACCAAACCCCATGTGAAGCATCTGGCATTTGCTCTTCTGCGGCTTTGGTTGATGTATGAGGCATGGATGATGCCTCAACAATGCTCGCAGATCCCTCTTGAGATACCCATTGGGTGATACCCATTTCTTTTAGAAAAATTGAATGCGTATTTGTCATGCTGCAAGCTTAATCGATTTTGCCATTACCAGCGCATCCTCACGCATACCAGTCTGCGTATTGAGAGGATAGTAATTCTTACGCACACCTATTTGTTCATACCCAAGCTTTTGATATAGAGTGACGGCCGCTAGATTGCTTGGTCGTACTTCCAAGATAATGCGGGGCATGTTTTGTTGAGCTGCAACGCCTTCAATGGCAGCCATCATTCGTCTGCCAATCCCAAGTTTGCGCAGTTGCGGTGAAACAGTAATATTTAGAAGGTGTAATTCATCTACCGCAGGAAATAGAATGCAGTAAGCCCAGAGAACCTCGGGATCGAGATACGACCCTTTAACCACCTGATCAAGCTGAGGACGAACACAATAAGCCCAGTGCCCAGCAGCTAGAGAATCTGAAAAATTTCCCTTAGTCCATGGGTGAATATGTGACACCGATTCAATTTTTAGAACTTCGTCCAAGTCGACTGCTTGCATCGGCAAGAATGAGAGTTCAGCTTCGCCCTCTCCCTTAAAGTGAGTAGCCATTATTTAAATGCCTCAGCTCTCTCAGCGGTGGTTAGGGCTACTTTGTTACGAACATAAAGCGGTTCTAACTGCCTTACATTACAAGTTAATCCCTCTTTTAAGGCATGTCTTGCGTTCTCCAGGATGCCTAATGCCGTAATTGAAATATCTGCATCCAAAGTTCCGAAAAATTTTGGCAAGCGATCACGATAAACATCAATAGCGCTACCAGCTAAAAATTGCACATCTTCCAATTCAAGCTCTTCTGGTTTGGCAAGATGAATTGCGCCTACCCGCTTTGGCCTATTAAGCGCCTGCTCATAGGTAGCCCAGTAAACCTCTTCCATGCGCGCATCTATAGCAATCACAAAACGTTGTGGATTTTTACTTTTGAAAGACTCGGTATGCATTAGTTGCGCCGCAATTGCATCCAGACTGCAAACTGGTATTACTGGTATGTCATATGAAATAGCGAGACCCTGAACTGCTGCAACCCCTAACCTGACTCCAGTAAATGCGCCAGGGCCAACACAAACAGCGATTGCGTCAATCTCCTTTAGAGAAAGCTTTGCATCAGCCAATAGCGAATCAACCCATGGCAATAGCAACTGGCTAGCACCGGCTGTAACAGGCTCATGTTTTAGTAAAGGCGTTTGCTCGCCTAAAGATAAAGCCACCGAACACCATGCTGAAGAGGTGTCGATGGCTAATATATTTGCCAATTGAAGACCTATTTGGTGATTTACAAAACCAAATTATGAACTTAATCCAGCAATGACTTCTGGAGGGGCTTGAACTAGCTCAATCAAAACCCCTTCACCACTAATCGGAAATTCATCATTTCCCTTAGGGTGAACGAAAGTGATGTCATATCCGGCAGCACCCTTGCGAATGCCTCCAGGCGCAAAACGTAAGCCATTGGCAGAGAGCCACTCAACGGCCTTAGGCAAATCATCAACCCATAAACCAATGTGATTTAACGGGGTTTGATGTACGGCCGGTTTCTTTTCAATGTCAAATGGCTGCATGAGATCAACCTCAATCTCATGTGCACCAGACCCAATTGCACAAATATCCTCGTCTACGTTTTCACGCTCTGAGACAAATGTGCTTTTATATTCAAATCCCAGCATATCAACCCATAATTTCTTGAGCCGATCCTTATTCTCACCACCAATAGCGATTTGCTGAATACCTAAAATTTTGAATGGCTTAGCGCTCATAGTCATTAATCCTATTATTCAAAACGAATAATCAATTGATCAACAGCCAAGCTATCGCCTTCCTTGGCACAGATTTCTGCAACTACACCGTCTTGCATGGCTGAAAGCGTGTTTTCCATCTTCATCGCTTCAATGGATGCCAATTTTTGACCAGCAGTAACCGCTTCGCCAACTTTTACAGCGATCTTTGTCAAAAGACCAGGCATCGGTGACATCACCAATTTAGAAGTATCAGGTGGGAGCTTCACAGGCATACGGCGTTGTAGTTCAGCACCTAATGGACTCAATACCATACACTCGTAATGGACTCCATCGAGAACCAAAATATATCTCACACCACGACGTTCAACTTGCGCTGTCACCTTATGCGTACCGTTAATGGTGGCGTTCAAACAAATTTGACCGGGTCTCCAGTTGCTGACGATGTCATATCGACTAACGCCATCGGCCTCATCAATGTAAACAGAATAAATCCCATCCTTTAGCTCAACACGAATAGGCACTTCATACGGATCATTCATGGAGCCCGTTTTTTTACCAGTAACCACCACAAACTTCTTGCCGATGATCATTTCATGGCCAGCCAATTGGCCATCAATCATCTGGATATGCTCTAGATAGCGATAACGCATGAAAGCGGCCAAAGCAGCAAGTCGTTTCGGATCAGCAGGTTGCACAGAGTCCTTTTTAAAACCCTCTGGATACTCTTCAGCAATAAAGCCTGTCGTAAAGTCGCCATTAACAAATCTTGGATGCTGTAGCAAGGCAGCCTGGAAAGGGATATTGGAGTGAATACCGCGAATGACAAATTCATTCAATGCAGCACGCATCTTCTCAATCGCCTCTGCACGATCCTTGCCATGTACGATCAGTTTGGCAATCATCGAGTCATAGAACATCGGTATTTCACCGCCCTCATAAACGCCAGTATCAACACGAACACCATTTACTGACTCTGGTGGGCGATATTTAACAAGACGTCCTGTTGAAGGCAAGAAGTTACGGAATGGGTCATCCGCATTAATACGACACTCCATAGACCAACCGTCTAACTTCACATCTTCTTGCTTAAATGCTAATTTTTCTCCCGCAGCAACGCGGATCATTTGCTCTACCAAATCAAGACCAGTAATACTTTCAGTAACTGGATGCTCAACTTGTAAACGAGTGTTCATTTCAAGGAAGTAGAAGGATTTATCTTTGCCCACTACAAACTCAACCGTACCAGCGGATTGATAATTCACGGCTTTAGCTAGGGCAACTGCTTGTTCGCCCATCGCTTTACGTGTAGCTGGATCGATAAATGGTGAAGGCGCCTCTTCAATCACCTTTTGATGGCGACGTTGAATCGAGCAATCGCGTTCATTAAGGTAAACCACGTTTCCATGAGAGTCACCCAAAACCTGAATCTCAATATGGCGCGGTCCTTCAACAAACTTTTCAATAAAGATGCGATCATCACCAAAGCTATTCATCGCCTCTGTTTTGCAAGCCGCAAAACCCTCGGCAGCTTCTTTGTCGTTAAAAGCAACACGCAAGCCTTTACCACCACCACCTGCTGATGCTTTGATCATGACTGGATAGCCAATACCCTGAGCGATTTTTACCGCCTCTTCGTTGGTATCAATCGCTTCGTTGTAACCTGGAATGGTATTTACCTTTGCGTCTAGCGCAAGCTTCTTAGAGGCGATCTTGTCACCCATTGCCGCGATAGATTGGTACTTAGGACCAATAAAGACAATGCCCTCTTCTTCACAACGCTTCGCAAATTGCTCGTTTTCAGACAAAAATCCATAGCCTGGATGAACCGCTTCGGCACCAGTATCTTTACAGGCTTGAATGATCCGATCCATTACTAAATAAGATTCACGTGAAGGTGCTGGGCCAATGCATACCGCTTCATCAGCCAATTGAACATGGCGCGCTTCTTTATCCGCCTCAGAGTACACGGCGACGGTTTTGATGCCCATCTTTTTAGCAGTGGACATGACACGGCAAGCGATCTCACCGCGATTAGCAATCAAAATTTTCTTAAACATTTTCGTAGTCATAATTTATCAGCGCCTTTACAGAGGAATGTTGCCGTGCTTACGCGCAGGATTTTTCAAATCTTTATCTTTGAGCATTGCTAAAGAACGAGCAATACGCTTTCGTGTTTCGTGTGGAAGAATGACATCATCAATATAGCCACGACGCCCTGCCACAAATGGATTTGCAAATTTAGATTTATATTCAGCTTCGCGTGCAGTAATTTTTTCAGGATCCGATTTCTCTTCGCGGAAAATAATTTCTACAGCGCCTTTTGGTCCCATGACCGCAATTTCAGCTGAAGGCCATGCAAAGTTCACGTCACCACGTAAATGCTTAGAAGCCATCACGTCATAGGCGCCACCGTATGCCTTACGTGTAATCAAAGTAACCTTAGGAACGGTGCAATCAGCATATGCATAGAGTAATTTCGCACCATGCTTAATAATGCCGCCGTATTCTTGGGCAGTACCTGGCATAAAGCCTGGAACGTCAACCAAAGTCACTACAGGAATATTGAAGGCGTCACAAAAGCGAACAAAACGTGCTGCTTTGATTGAAGCCTTGATGTCCAAACAGCCAGCCAAAACTAATGGTTGATTAGCAACAATACCAATTGAACGACCTTCCATACGAGCAAAGCCGATCACAATATTCTTAGCGTAATCAGGTTGTAGCTCAAAAAATTCGCCATCATCCACAATTTTCTCAATCAACTCTTTCATATCGTAAGGTTGATTTGGATTCGAAGGAACTAAGGTATCTAATGAGAAATCTGGTTCTTCAGTACGATTGGCCCCTTTAATTAAAGGCGGTTTTTCACGATTTGAAAGAGGTAGGTAATTAAAGAAGCGACGTAACATCATGATGGCATCAACGTCGTTATCAAATGCTAAGTCACAAACACCAGATACAGTCGAATGGGTAACTGCTCCACCCAATTCCTCAGAAGTAACATCTTCATGCGTAACCGTCTTTACCACTTCAGGACCCGTCACAAACATGTAAGAACTGTCTTTGACCATGAATATGAAGTCCGTTAATGCAGGCGAATAAACAGCACCACCTGCTGAAGGTCCCATAATCAAAGAGATTTGCGGGATTACACCGGACGCAGTCACATTGCGCTGGAAAATTTCTGCGTATCCACCAAGAGATGCAACACCTTCTTGAATACGCGCACCGCCAGAGTCATTTAAGCCAATTACTGGAGCACCTACTTTGAGTGCCTGGTCCATGATTTTGCAAATCTTTTCCGCATGAGCTTCTGATAAGGAGCCACCCAAAACAGTAAAGTCTTGCGAGAACACAAATACCAAACGACCGTTAATCATTCCATAACCAGTCACCACACCGTCGCCTGGAACAGTTTGATCGCCCATACCAAAGTCATGACAACGATGTTCGACGAACATATCCCATTCTTCGAAAGTTCCAGCATCAAGCAAGAGTTCAATGCGTTCACGGGCCGTTAATTTGCCCTTGGAATGTTGCGCCTGAATACGCTTTTGCCCGCCACCCAATCGGGCGAGCTCACGCTTCGCTTCCAGTTGTTGAATAATTTCCTTCATTTCCTACTCCTTAGAAAAATTCATGCCCCATGGATTCCAGTAAGCGCCTTGCGGCGACTGAAGCTGCCATAGTTCCTTGGTTAACCTGTGCACTTAAACTTGGTAAGAGCTCTTGCACTGCCTCATTGCTACGAAATGCGTTTTTTAATCCAGCATCGATGCGATCCCACATCCATGCGTCTGCTTGTTGTTGACGACGGGCATCAAATTTCCCGTTTGCCTTTTGGAGTTTCTCGAAATGGGAGACTTTTTCCCAAAGTTCGGGAACGCCTTTACCCTCTAATGCACTTAAAGTCATTACTTGTGGATGCCAAAATTCTTTATCGTGCGATGCATGATCGGGGTTGCCTTGAAAACCCAGCAAACGAAGTGAGCTGGTGATAAAGAGTTGTGCGCGCATAGCTGCATCAGGATCTATGTCCACTTTATTGATCACAATGAGATCCGCGATCTCCATGACACCCTTTTTAATTGCCTGAAGATCATCACCAGCATTTGGCAGCTGTAAGAGCACAAACATATCTGTCATGCCTGCAACGGCAATCTCGCTTTGCCCTACACCCACCGTCTCAACAATAATCACATCAAATCCAGCAGCCTCAGCCACCAACATCGCCTCACGCGTCTTCTCAGCAACACCACCCAATGTGCATGAAGATGGACTTGGTCGAATGAACGCATTTTCCAGTATAGAAAGTCGTTCCATGCGCGTTTTATCACCAAGAATTGAGCCTCCGGACAAACTAGATGAAGGATCAATAGCCAATACAGCAACGCGGTGGCCCTTTTCAATAAGATATAGGCCCAAGGATTCAATGAGGGTTGACTTGCCAACACCCGGCACACCTGAAATACCCAAACGGAATGATTTACCTGTTTTAGGTAACAAGGTATTTAGTACGTTATCGGCACGATGCCGATGATCTAAGCGTGTTGATTCAAGCAAAGTAATGATCTTCGCTAATGCGCGACGCTGTTTAAGCGATGGCGCATCAGTGAGATCATTCACTAAAGCCTGATCAGCAGCTTCAAGCATGCTTATGGTCCGTATTAAGCTGGTTTAACAGATTTACGGATTTGCTCAAGCACATCCTTGGCAGATGCCGGAATCGGGGTACCAGGACCGTAGATTCCTTTTACGCCTGCCTCATAGAGGAATTCATAATCCTGTCTTGGGATCACGCCGCCAACGAAAACAATAATGTCATCGGCACCTTGTTTCTTCAATTCGGCGATGATGGCAGGAACCAATGTCTTATGGCCAGCAGCTAAAGTGGAAACCCCCAAAGCATGTACGTCGTTCTCAATAGCCTGACGAGCACACTCTTCTGGCGTTTGGAATAAAGGTCCAATATCAACGTCAAAACCTAAGTCGGCATAAGCAGTTGCCACTACTTTTGCGCCGCGGTCATGACCATCTTGACCTAACTTGGCAATCATCACACGGGGACGACGTCCAAAGTCTTTTGCGAAATCAGCAATTTCTGTTTGAAGTTTTGCCCAGCCTTCTGCTGAGTCATAAGCGGCAGCATACACACCAGTCACCTTTTGAGTATCGGCGCGATGGCGCCCGTAAACCTTTTCCAATGCATCAGAAACTTCACCGACTGTTGCACGCAAACGAATTGCATTTACAGACAATTCCAATAGGTTTCCAGAATTATCTTCGGCAGCCTTCGTCAATGCTTCTAATGCTGCTTGTACTTTTTGAGTGTCGCGTTTTGCCTTGATGTCTTTAAGACGCGCAACCTGACCTTCACGAACTTTATCGTTGTCGATCATCAAAACATCTACCAAGTCTTCTTTGCCAAGCTTGTATTTGTTTACACCAACGATCACATCGGAGCCTGAGTCAATCTTGGCTTGTTTTTCAGCAGCAGCCGCTTCAATCTTAAGCTTAGCCCAACCGCTTTCAACAGCCTTGGTCATGCCACCCATAGCCTCTACTTCTTGAATGATTTCCCAAGCCTTATCAGCCATCTCTTGCGTGAGATTCTCCATCATGTAAGAACCAGCCCATGGATCGATCACACTCGGAATATGAGTCTCTTCTTGAAGAATCAATTGAGTATTACGCGCAATACGGCTTGAGAATTCGGAAGGAAGCGCAATTGCCTCATCCAATGAATTGGTATGCAGTGACTGTGTACCACCGAATACTGCTGCCATCGCCTCAACAGTTGTTCTCACCACGTTGTTGTAGGGATCTTGCTCAGTTAAAGACCAGCCTGAAGTTTGACAGTGCGTGCGCAGCATCAATGATTTTGGATTCTTTGGCTCGAATGATTTCATGATGCGCCACCATAACAATCTCGCAGCGCGCAACTTAGCAACCTCTAAGTAGAAGTTCATACCAATTGCAAAGAAGAAAGATAAGCGACCCGCAAAGCCGTCAACATCCAAACCTTTTGCAAGTGCAGTCTTCACATACTCTTTACCGTCGGCCAAAGTAAAAGCCAGCTCCAATACTTGATTGGCGCCAGCTTCTTGCATGTGATAACCCGAAATAGAAATCGAGTTGAACTTCGGCATATGCTTAGCGGTGTATTCAATAATGTCACCAATAATGCGCATAGAAGGTTCTGGCGGGTAAATGTAGGTGTTGCGCACCATGAACTCTTTCAGAATATCGTTCTGAATTGTTCCAGAGAGTTGTTCTTGCTTTACGCCTTGCTCTTCACCAGCAACAATATAACCAGCCAATACGGGCAACACGGCGCCATTCATCGTCATTGAAACAGAAACTTTGTCTAATGGAATGCCATCAAACAAGATCTTCATATCTTCAACAGAGTCGATCGCAACTCCAGCCTTACCAACATCACCTGTAACACGTGGATGATCCGAGTCGTATCCACGGTGCGTAGCCAAGTCAAATGCAACAGACACACCCTGACCACCTGCAGCTAATGCCTTGCGATAAAAAGCATTTGATTCTTCTGCTGTTGAAAAGCCAGCGTACTGACGAATTGTCCAAGGTCTAACTGAGTACATCGTTGCTTGAGGTCCACGAACAAATGGCTCAAATCCAGGTAGCGTATCGGTGTAATTAAGACCTTCAATATCGGATGATGTGTATAAAGCCTTTAAATGAATGCCATCGGGCGTTTTCCAACCCAACGAATCAACATCGCCATTAGGGGCCGATTTCTGTGCTGACTTTTTCCAAGCATCTAGACTAGCGTCAGGAAATGATGGCCATGAATTTTTTTCTTTAGAACTCACAAAAACTCCCGGTTAATTTTTGTTGCATTGCATCGAAATGTCCCTACATTCTGCTTGACAATTTTTGTTTTGTCTACATAATGTATTCATAATTATGAATACAAAACTGAATAATAGACCTCTATACGAAGACGTTGCCGACAGGCTTCGAGAGCAAATATTTAGCAAGCAACTTTCGCCTGGAAGCTGGCTTGACGAGCAATCGCTTGCTGATCAATTTGGCATTAGTCGCACGCCTATGCGAGAAGCCATCAAAGTTTTGGCGTCTGAGGGCCTCGTCACTATCAAAATGCGACGCGGAGCTTATGTAACTGAGGTTGTCAGGAAAGATTTAGAACAGATATTTACTGTCCTCTCCTTGCTTGAGGGTCAAGCTGCAAAAGAAGCAGCATTAAAGGCGACAGAAGCTGAGTTAAACCTGTTGGACCACCTTCATCACCGATTGGAGAAAGCGGCTGCCGATCGGGATCTAGAGCAATTTTTCGAAATCAATGGCAAATTCCATGAATTAATACAAGAAATTGCCGGAAATCGCTGGATGAACGGCGTGATTAACGACTTACGTAAAGTGCTAAAACTGCACCGCAGAGACTCTCTTACCAGCACAGGAAGACTCCAAAGCTCATTAGTTGAACATCGAGAGATTCTGAGAGCGCTATTAAAAAGGGATGAAAAGGCTGCGGAATTAACTATGCGCGAGCACTTGGCAAGAGGCTTAGAAGCCCTACGCTAAAAAATAAATCACATAAAAACAAAGGCTTAGATGAATCTTCTAAGCCTTTTTGTTATGTTTTCTATACCAGCAATTTTATTTCTTAATTACAAAATTCCCTGGCAATGACGCTATGTATGCAGCGATATCTTGCAAGTCTGCATCGCTAAAGTTTTGGACTTGTGAGCCCATGATTGCATTATTGCGACCATATTGAGCATTACTGTTACCCACTTTGTATGCCTTAAGAGCGTAGTACAAGTAATCAGAGTATTGACCCGCCAGCTTTGGGTAAGCAGGCAGAATTGGAGCATTTAGACCAGCGCCATGGCAGGAAGCGCAATTAGCCTTCTCAACCAATGCCTGACCTTTATCCACGCTGGCAGCGTTTGCTACGTTAACCAAACCAATGCTGGAGAGCAAAACTGCAGTAATAAGTGCGAATTTCATAAAAGTATCTCTATGTATCTTGATCGTTGAATCACTTCAATGGGTTGTTAGGTGAGCTGGCAGTCTGCGCAGCATAGTATTCGCTGATATCAGCCATATCTTGGTCAGACAAACTGGCAGCGATTGAACGCATAGTTGGATGCTTTCTTTCACCCTTCTTATAGGCAGCCAATGCGCTAGCGATATAAGCAGCATTTTGACCGCCCAACATTGGAACTTTGTAAACCAATGGGTAATCAGCGCGATAGTCAGGGATGGAATGGCAACCAACACAAAGCCAAACCTTGCCATTACCTGCAGCGGCATTGCCTTTAACTTCATCAGCCTGTGCAGCAGAACCAGCAAAAACTAAAGCTGTAGTCACGGCCAATTGAGAAAGAATGGAGAGTTTTTTCATAGAAATCAGTATTTATGAGTTTGATTTAAATCAATTTTGGAAGAGTATAGCGGACAGACGCCCTTCCCGCCATTTTGAAGCCCAAAATCAGTAGAAATACTGAAAGATTTGCCTCATTTACCTATACTTAAATGCTTATCCCCTGCACTTATTTAGGCAAGCACATGAGTAAATCCACTTCCACATCCCAAAATCGCTTTTCCGGCAGTCAAAGCTATGTTGCGACAGACGACCTAAAGCTAGCTGTTAACGCTGCAATTGCGCTCCAAAGACCTTTGCTAATTAAGGGTGAGCCAGGCACTGGAAAAACCATGCTTGCCGAAGAAGTGGCGGCCGCTCTGAATATGCCACTCCTTCAGTGGCATATCAAGTCAACTACCAAAGCACAGCAAGGGCTCTATGAGTACGATGCCGTTAGTCGTTTACGTGACTCACAATTAGGCGATGAAAAAGTAAAAGATATTCGCAACTACATTGTAAAAGGCGTTCTTTGGCAAGCTTTTGAAGCGAATGAACCTACGGTGTTATTGATCGATGAAATTGACAAAGCGGATATCGAATTTCCAAATGACTTATTGCGCGAGATTGATCGAATGGAGTTTTATGTATATGAAACCCGAGAGTTGATCAAGGCAAAACATCGCCCTTTGGTCATCATCACCTCAAATAATGAAAAAGAATTGCCGGATGCTTTTTTGAGGCGCTGCTTTTTTCATTACATTACCTTTCCCGATGCCCAAACTATGCAAAGCATCGTTGATGTTCACCATCCCAACATCAAGCAAGAACTTTTGGATGCCGCACTTAAAGCCTTTTATCAAATTCGCTCACTACCAGGACTTAAAAAGAAGCCCTCTACATCTGAGTTGATAGATTGGCTCAAGCTTTTATTGGCCGAGGACATTCCACCAGATGCTTTATATAGCAACGACGAAAAGATTGTCGTGCCACCCCTGCATGGTGCCTTGTTAAAAAACGAACAAGATATACATTTATTTGAACGCTTAGTGATGATGAATCGCAATCATCGCTGATTAAATCATTGAGTAAGTCATTAGTTAAGTCATTTAATTATGTTGATTCAATTCTTCCTGAACCTGAAAGAGGCGAAAGTGCCTGTTTCTGTTAGAGAGTTTTTAACTCTTTTGGAAGCATTGAAATCAGGCGTAATCAATCCATCTATTGATGAGTTTTATCAACTTGCTCGCATGACATTGATTAAGGATGAGCAGCACTTTGATCGCTTTGATCAAGTCTTTGGCAGCTACTTTAATGGGATTGAGCAAATCATTGCCCTCTCACCAGATATTCCGTTGGACTGGCTAGAAAAGAAACTTCAAAGAGTGTTAACTGAAGAAGAAAAAGCGGCGCTTCAAAAATTAGGCGGCCCTGAGGCCCTTCAAAAACGACTCGAAGAACTTTTAAAAGAGCAAAAAGAATGGCATGGTGGTGGAAATAAATGGATTGGCGCTGGTGGCTCCTCACCATTTGGTCATAGCGGATATCACCCTGAAGGCATTCGGATTGGTGGCGAAAGTGCTGGCAATAGAACCGCCATCAAAGTTTGGGAAGCGCGAGAATTTAAAGACTATGACAGTGATTTAGCCCTAGGAACGCGCAATATTAAAGTTGCATTACGTCGCTTACGTCGTTTTGCTCGCGAGGGATCGGCTCTTGAGCTCGATTTAGATAAGACCATTCATTCAACTGCAGCTAATGCTGGCATGCTTGATATTCAAATGCGACCTGAACGCCATAATCAGGTCAAGGTGTTGCTGTTGATGGATGTGGGCGGCTCAATGGATGATCACATTCAACGGATTGCTGAATTATTCTCTGCTGCAAAGGCTGAATTTAAGCACCTTGAGCATTACTATTTTCATAACTGTGTTTATGAGAACTTATGGCAAAGTAATCGTCGCAGACGTGACCAAGTTACCCCCACACAAGACATTATCAATAAATATGGACCAGACTATAAATTGATATTTGTTGGAGATGCGACGATGTCTCCCTATGAAATATTAAGCCCCAATGGATCAGTCGAGTACAACAATAAAGAAGCTGGCGCCGTATGGATCAATCGGTTGATAGATCACTTCCCACACTTTGCCTGGCTTAACCCAGAGCCCGAGTCAATCTGGCAATACCGTCAATCCATTGACATCATGCAAAATCTCATGAAAGGCCGCATGTATCCAGTAACTTTAAATGGCCTTGAAAGTGCTATGCGCCAGCTTTCCAAGTAAGATTTAGGTGTTGGGATTCGCAATCTCTTTTTCTCTGTATTTCCTATTCGTTTCATACTTTTTTTCTTTTAATTTAATCTTTCTACTTACATCATGAGCACAACAATTAGCGAACGCCTTAAATCCCTCGGAATTGATTTGCCACCACCAGGACAGGCTGCTGCAGCTTATGTCATGGCAGTCACAAGCGGCAACACTGTTTTTTTATCGGGTCATATTGCCAAACGAGATGGCAAGCCTTGGGTCGGAAAACTTGGCAAGGATATGGATACAAAGACTGGCAAAACAGCGGCGCGTTCGATCGCTATCGATTTAATATCCACACTACAAAACCATTTAGGCTCTTTGGATAAGGTCAAGCGCATCACTAAAGTAATGGGTTTAGTGAACTCAACAGATAGCTATACTGAACAACATCTAGTCGTCAACGGTTGCTCTGAATTGCTTTTCGAAGTTTTTGGTGATGCTGGTAAACATGCACGCAGCGCCTTTGGTGTAGCTCAAATACCTCTTGGAGCATGCGTTGAAATTGAATTAATCGCAGAGATTTAAAAGTCAATTAAGACTCAATAGAATCAAGTCCGAGCTTCTGGATGTCGCTCAATGTATCGACATCCAGTACATAAGCTTGATTGTCAGTAATAAAGCCATGAACAATCTCTGGATGTTGGTCCATATAGGATCGGCAAACCATCTCTGGAGTTGTTAGGATTTGATTCATCACCCTTCGTGAAAATAATACGGGGTTACCGCGCTGCTGATTGACCATCGGCAGCACAATTTCTTGCCCTTTAGATAACTGATTGAATTGCTCTAGCAAAGCGTCAATTTCATCGGCACCAATATTAGGTTGATCGCATAAAGCAATTAACAAAACGTCATAGTCACTTTTAAGTGATGTGATGCCTAAGCGTACAGAAGATGATTGACCCATTGCTGGATTTAAATTTTGCACCCAAGTTATTGGACTTTTGATTTCCTGCTGAAGCAATTGAATTTCCGCTTCAATTTTTTCCGAGTAAAAACCGGTAACAACCAAAGTCTCGATTGGGCAAAGTGTTTGTGTGGAACTAATAAAACGTTTTAATAATGTATCCCCATCCTTTTTTAACAAAGCCTTGGGATAACCACCCAAACGACTCCCCTCGCCTGCAGCCAGTATCAAGATGGCTAGGCGTAAGGGGGTATTTTGGTGAGGTTCACTATTAACAGGCATTAGAGTGATAATAAATAGTTATCAACTAAATCATTCATAAATCAAGATACAGCATGAATAGTACCGATTTAAGCGTCCTCAAATCAGCCGTTGAATGGCTCCAATCGGGTCAAGCAGTGGCGATTGCTACAGTCGTTCAAACTTGGGGTTCAGCACCTCGCCCCGTAGGCTCTTGGCTCGCGATACGAGCGGATGGCCAAGTTGCGGGGTCGGTCTCAGGCGGTTGTGTTGAAGATGACCTTATTCGCCGAGTGCAAACCGAGATCCTCACCCGCGATACACCTGAAATGGTGGTCTATGGCGTAACTCAACAAGAGGCAGCAAGATTTGGGCTCCCTTGTGGAGGCACTCTGCGCCTATTGGTTGAACCAAAACCACAATTGACCATCTTAGAGAAGCTTCTGGAGAATATCTCCTCGCATCAAATTACCCGTCGGTCTGTAAATTTAGCTAGCGGGCATTCTATTTTGGCCCCGGGCAATCGAAATGATGAGTTCGTTTGTACCGAAAAAGAAATGCAAACCACCTATGGACCTCGCTGGCGCATGGTCATTATTGGTGCTGGTCAGCTTTCACTGTACGCGGCAGATTTTGCCCTAGCTTCTGATTTTGAAGTCATCGTAATCGATCCTCGTGAAGAATATGCTGAAGGACTTGATCGTGCGGACATCACTTTTATAAAAGGGATGCCGGATGATGTTTTGCTTGAAATCGGTATCGATTCCCATACAGCGGTTGTTGCACTCACACATGATCCCAAACTC
Source organism: Polynucleobacter sp. MWH-Braz-FAM2G (assembly GCF_018687635.1). Taxonomy (NCBI): domain Bacteria; kingdom Pseudomonadati; phylum Pseudomonadota; class Betaproteobacteria; order Burkholderiales; family Burkholderiaceae; genus Polynucleobacter; species Polynucleobacter sp. MWH-Braz-FAM2G. Next base: position 1,002,131 of record NZ_CP061300.1, on the reverse strand, counting down.
GATGACATGGCGTTGATGGAAGCCCTCAAGTCACCAGCCTTTTATGTGGGCGCATTAGGCAGTAGAAAAAATACCCAAAAACGCAAAGAACGTTTATTGGAGTTTGATGTTACTCAAGAGCAAGTTGAGAAATTGCATGGTCCAGTTGGACTTTATATCGGCGCCCTCACCCCACCAGAAATCGCTGTTTCGATTCTGGCAGAAGTGATTGCCGTGAAATACGGCGTAAGCATTCCGAAGAAAACCTAACGCTCTAATTTGCCTTTAACTTGCCGTCTTTAAGGCGTGGCTCGACAAAATGGCCTTTGCGAGCTCGGTTTCCAGCGAATGACTTCAATGTTTTTGCATCCAAACTCAACTCGGTTGGCTTGCCTGCGCGCCCAGCACCTGAATAAGTCGCTCCATCTGGTCCAACTGCTATTGCGGAAGCCAGATACTCTTTATCGTCTAAGCCCATCAGAATGACGCCCTTGCCACCAGTTGGCAAACGCTTCAACTCATCTAGAGGGAAAACTAATAGCTTTGAGGCTTCAGATAAGCAGGCAACTTGCTTCATGCCTACCTTAACTTTAGAAGCACCCAATGGTGCATCCCCTGGCACTTTGGCATCCATACTTAGGAATGATTTACCAGCCTTGTTGCGCGTAGTCATATCAGCCACATTGGCAAGGAAACCATAGCCCGCTTTTGTGGAAAGAAGCACTAAATCATCTGCTTGACCTGCATAGTAGGCAACCATTTGCGAGCCTGCGGCAAGATTGACGAAACTCGTCAATGGCGAACCATCACCACGCGCACCAGGCAATTCACTCACTGGCACGGTATAAACGCGACCATCGCTGCCAAAACCTTGGATCACATCAACAGTTCTGACTTCAAAAGTGGCATAGAGGGCATCTCCAGTCTTGAAGCTAAATTGAGTTGCATCGTGTTCATGACCTTGACGCACCCGCACCCACCCTTTTTGTGAAACGATAACTGTTACGGGCTCGTCAATCACTTTCGTCTCGGCCACTGCACGTTTATCTTCCTGAATCAGGGTACGGCGATCATCGCCAAAATCCCTCATGTCGGATTCGATTTCTTTGATGATGCGCTTGCGCAAGACGGTATCGCTTTGCAACAAACCTTCCAAATCATCGCGCTCAGCTTTAAGCTCTTTCAGCTCTTGCTCAATTTTGATACCTTCCAAGCGAGCCAACTGACGCAAACGAATATCCAAGATATCTTCTGCCTGACGATCGCTCAGCTTGAACTCTTTAATCAAATCTGCTTTGGGCTCATCGCTATTGCGAATGATCTTGATGACCTTATCAATATTTAGAAGAACAGTTAAGCGCCCTTCCAAAATATGCATGCGGTCTTTGACTTTACCTAAGCGATGCTGGGTTCTGCGCGTAACAGTAGCAACCCTGAAGGCAATCCACTCAGTAAGAATTTCTTTCAAGCCTTTTTGACGCGGACGACCATCATTGCCAATCATCACCAAGTTCATTGGCGCATTGGATTCTAGTGAAGTATGGGCCAACAATAAGTTCACGAACTCATTGATATCGATATTCTTGCTCTTGGGCTCAAATACCAGACGAACCGCCGCATCCTTACTCGATTCATCACGAACTCCATCAAGCACATTCAGAATGGTCGATTTCAGATTATTCTGCTCAGGAGTTAATGTCTTTTTACCAACCTTTACCTTTGGATTGGTAATTTCTTCAATCTCTTGTAAAACGCGCTGAGAAGATGTGGCAGGGGGAAGTTCATTTACAACTACTTGCCATTGGCCACGCGCCAATTCTTCCACTGACCAGCGTGCGCGCACCTTAATACTGCCGCGCCCCGCTTCGTAAATCTGAGCAATCTCCGCCGCAGAAGAAATAATTTGTCCACCACCGGGGTAATCTGGCCCAGGCATGATCTCCAATAACTCAGAAGTACTAATCTTGGGAGACTTCATCAAAGCAACGGCTGCAGAGGCTACTTCACGCAAATTATGCGAAGGAATTTCTGTTGCCATACCTACAGCAATACCCGATGCGCCATTTAGCAGAACAAATGGTAAACGTGCCGGAAGAAGCTTAGGCTCTTGAAATGAGCCATCATAATTTGGCGCAAAATCAACCGTTCCCTCATCGATCTCACTTAAAAGCAGGCTTGCAATTTTCGTTAAACGCGCCTCGGTATAGCGCATTGCAGCAGCACCATCACCATCGCGAGAACCGAAGTTTCCTTGTCCATCAATTAAGGGATAACGCAATGAGAAGCTTTGCGCTAAACGCACTAAAGCATCGTAAGCAGATTGATCACCATGCGGATGAAACTTACCAAGCACATCTCCAACTACTCTAGCACTTTTCACAGGCTTCGCATCTGCGCGCAAACCCATCTCGTTCATGGAGAACAAAATGCGACGTTGTACAGGTTTTTGACCATCAGCAACTTCTGGCAATGCGCGACCTTTAACTACGCTAATGGCGTAATCTAAATAAGCACGTTCCGCATATACCGCTAAGGTTAAGCTATCTTTACCATCTTCATTAAGATCAATTGTCTTTGGATCATGATTGCCCGATCCACCGCCTGATGATGTGGCTGGAGCTTCGTCAACCTCGACAACATCGATTTCAATGGGGTTAGAGAATAAATCCGCCTGATCAGCAGGAGTATTTTTTCCTGGAGTCTTTTTAGTTGCCATTAGATATCCGCCTCTACTTCATTGCCGCGCTCTTCAAGCCAATCGCGACGCGCTCCAGATTCTGATTTACCCATCAACATATCCATGGTTTTAAATGTCTCATCTTCTGTCCAGGCACCTAATGTTACGGGCAGTAAACGACGAGTATCTGGATTTAAAGTGGTGTCCCATAACTGCTCAGCGCTCATTTCTCCCAAACCTTTAAAACGGGAGATCTGCCATGCGGACTCTTTAACGCCATCTTTACGCAATTTATCTTCAATGGCTTGCAACTCATTAGCATCGAGCGCATATATTTTTTGCGCTGGCTTTTTGCCACGCGCTGGCGCATCGACTCTAAAGAGTGGCGGCCTGGAAATATGCACATGACCTAACTCAATTAGTTTGGGGAAATGTTTATAAAACAAGGTTAAAAGCAAGACCTGAATGTGCGCACCATCAACGTCCGCATCAGAAAGAATGCAAACCTTCCCATAACGCAAATTAGAAAGATCGGGGTTGTCGTTAGGTCCATGAGGATCGACGCCAATCGCAACTGCGATGTCATGAACTTCATTATTGGCAAACAGGCGATCACGCTCCGCCTCCCATGTATTTAAGACCTTACCGCGTAATGGCAAGATAGCTTGATACTCCTTATTGCGACCCATTTTGGCTGAACCACCAGCAGAATCACCCTCCACCAGGAAGATTTCATTCATAGTGGTGTCCTGACTTTCACAATCTGTGAGTTTGCCCGGAAGAACTGCCACGCCAGAGGACTTTTTCTTCTCAACCTTTTGACCTGCACGAGTTCTCGCTTGGGCTTGCTTGATAACTAAATCAGCCAACTTACGACCGTAGTCAACGTGTTGATTTAGCCAAAGCTCCAGTGCCGATTTAACATACCCCGAAACCAAACGCACTGCGTCCCGTGAATTGAGTCGCTCTTTAATTTGCCCCTGGAATTGAGGATCTAATACTTTGGCAGAAAGGATGAATGAAGCACGCGCAAATACATCTTCAGGCATCAACTTAACACCCTTTGGTTGCAATGCGTGCATTTCAATAAAGCCTTTGACAGCATTAAATAAACCTTCACGCAAACCACTTTCATGAGTACCGCCTGCAGGAGTAGGAATCAAGTTCACATAGCTCTCGCGTACGGGTGCACCATCTTCAGTCCAACAAACTACCCAGGCAGCGCCCTCACCCTCAGCAAAGGAATCATCATCTCCCGAACCGGTGGCATATTGCTCGCCCTCAAAAGGAGGAATAACCTCTGCGCCATGGCCTGCTTGTGCAATCGCTTCGTTTAAATAGCCACGCAATCCCTGAGCGTATTGCCAGGTCTGGGTATCGCCTGTTTTCTCTTGGATCAGCGTAACTTTTACGCCAGGCAATAACACTGCTTTGGAACGCAACAGGCGAATCAACTCAGGCATGGGGATGACTGAGCTATCAAAATATTTACCATCGGGCCAAGCGCGCACGCGTGTGCCGTGTGATTTATCTTCTTTTGTGGATGGGACTGATTTGAGCTTCTCAATCACCTTGCCATCTGCAAAAGTTAAGGTAGACATCTGGCCATCACGCCAAACGGTCACCTCTAATCTCTTAGATAGCGCGTTGGTAACAGAAACACCAACACCATGTAGACCACCAGAGAATGCATAAGCACCACCCGTGCCTTTTTCAAACTTACCACCAGCATGCAGTTGTGTAAAAACAATCTCAACTACTGGCAACTTCTCTGTGGGATGCATACCCACCGGAATGCCTCGACCATCGTCCTCAACACTGACGCTACCGTCGGTATGCATCGTAACGATGATTTGCTTGCCAAATCCACCTAGAGCCTCATCAGATGCGTTATCTAGCACCTCTTGAATGATATGGAGAGGATTATCGGTACGGGTGTACATTCCAGGCCGCTGACGGACTGGTTCTAGTCCTTTGAGGACCTGAATCGACGATTCGCTGTATTCGGAAGTTTTACGGGTAGCCATGCGCGCAAATTGTAGTCATGTCTGAAGTCCAGACCGAATTTTTCAAGAAATCCCCCACCATCCATGCCAAAATCAGGGGATGGGAGCTTTAAGTCATATTCGCGTTTTAGACCTCAGCCGAGTCTTGGCTGGTCCATGGTGTGCTCAAAATCTAGCGGATTTGGGGGCAGATGTCATCAAAGTGGAAAGACCAGGTGCAGGAGACGACACTCGCCACTGGGGCCCTCCTTTTGCCAAAGATGCCAATGGTCATGAAACCGAAGAATCTGCCTATTTTATTTGCATCAACCGCAATAAACGCTCAATTACCGTGGATATTTCCAAGCCAGAGGGTCAGGAGCTGATCCGTCAACTTACTGCAGAGTCCGATGTCGTCATCGAAAACTACAAAGTAGGAGATCTCGCTAAATATGGTCTGGACTACGACAGTCTTAAGCAGATCAAACCAAACCTAATCTACTGCTCAATTACCGGCTTTGGTCAATCTGGACCCTATGCCCATCGCCCTGGATATGATTTTATTATTCAAGGCATGGGTGGCTTTATGAGTGTTACAGGCGAAGCCCAAGACTTTGAAGGCTCAAGTCCACAAAAGGCTGGTGTTGCTATTGCAGACATTTTTACTGGCATGTACGCCAGCACCGCGATCTTGGCAGCAATAGTTCACCGTGACAACACGGGCGAAGGTCAGTACATCGATATGTCTCTACTAGATACTCAAGTTGCTGTAATGGCAAACGTGTCTAGTGCCTATCTCACCTCTGGAGAAATTCCAAAGCGATGGGGAAATGCCTCTCCGATCATTGTTCCCTATCAAACATTCCCTACTTCAGATGGCTGGATGATTGTTGGCGCTGGTAATGACGGTCAATTTCGCCATTTTGTGACAGCAGGCGGTGAGGCGCACCTTGCCGACAATCCACAATTTGCCTCCAACCCGCTACGTGTAGAGCATCGCAAGCAACTGATTCCCCTATTAGAGCAAATGACTCGAAAAAAAACCAAAGGAGATTGGATAGCACTTCTTGAGCAAGCGAATGTTCCTTGTGGCCCCATTAATAACTTTAAAGAAGTCTTTGAAAATGAACAGGTCATTCATCGCAAAGTACAGGTTGATGTTCCGCATCCCACTACTGGCACGATGAAACTAGTAGCAAGCCCAATGCGTTTGTCAAAAACTCCTACTGAAGTCAGAATGGCTCCACCGACCCTTGGTCAACATACCACAGAAATCTTGCATGAGCGACTAAAGCTTGACGATGAGGCTATTGAACAACTGCGTAATAAGGGAATTATCTAAACCCCATGAGTCACATCACAGCAAAAGCAAGCCTCACTATGAAGCAAGTTCTCATATTTGGGGGTTTCATGGTCACCATGTCTATGGGTATACGACATGGCTTTGGGCTTTTTAATCTACCAATTACCTCTGCGAATGGCTGGGGTCGAGAAACTTTTGCACTAACAATCGCCCTCCAAAATTTAATCTGGGGCGCAGTGCAACCAATTACGGGCGCATTAGCCGATCGTTATGGCGCTTTCAAAATTATGGTTGCTGGTGGGGTGTTATACGCATTGGGATTAGCAGGCATGGCTGTCTCCACTGACATCATGAACTTCACCTTAGCTGGCGGATTACTGATTGGTCTTGCGCAAACCGCTACCACTTACAGCGTGGTGTATGGCATCTTGGGTCGCAACGTTCCTGCTGATAAACGGGTTTGGGCAATGGGCATTGCCGCTGCTGCTGGATCTTTTGGTCAGTTTTTGATGATTCCAGCAGAGCAAGGATTGCTGAGTGCATTTGGCGCTCAAGATGCACTTCTCATGTTGGCACTCATGGCTAGCTTAATGATTCCAACTGCTTTCATGTTGCGTGAGAAAAATTTTGCACACTCCCACAACCATGGCGATCAAACTATCAAGCAGGCTTTAAAAGAAGCGATTAGCAATCCGAGCTTTCGCTTTCTAACACTGGGTTATTTTGTGTGCGGTTTTCAGGTAGTGTTTATCGCGGTGCATTTAGCACCGTATCTCAAAGACCTCTCAACGAGCTATCCCGCTGTTGGTGCGCCGGCAGTTGCCACAACTGCGCTAGCCCTTATCGGTCTCTTTAACATCTTTGGCACCTATAGTTCAGGCATTCTGGGACAACGTTTTCCGAAACGATATTTACTTTCAGCAATCTATTTGGGTCGCTCTATAGCCATTACCGCTTTTTTACTGCTGCCACCCACCCCAATGAGTACCTATATTTTTGCTGCGATTATGGGCTTTTTGTGGCTATCCACCATTCCCTTGACGAATGGCATCGTGGCTCAAATCTTTGGCGTTAAATATCTGACGATGCTCTCTGGTTTGGTATTTTTCTCTCACCAACTAGGAAGCTTTTGTGGTGCATTCTTAGGGGGCTATTTATTTGACTTAACAGGTTCATATTCAATCGTTTGGAAAATTGCGATTGGATTGGGTGTATTTGCTTTCTTGGTTAATCTACCCGTCAAAGAACGTGCGCTACAGAGAACAGTTAATGCTTAGTAATAAAAAGATTTTTTGGAAAATCATTTTCTATGGTTTTGTTTTATTTACTTTGCTAATTATTTTTTCAGCTTACTACGCACCTGACATGATGGTAGCGATAAGCAATCAAGTATGGGCTCTTTGTGGATGGTGAATAAAAAAGTCTGATTCTTTTTTGCTTAAAATTCGTTTAACACACTTTGATTCTTCATTCATTCTCGCCGTAGCACAATGGATAGTGCACATGCCTCCTAAGCGTGGGATACAGGTTCGATTCCTGTCGGCGGGACCAAAATTCTCATACTTATCCACAGATATTGTGGATAAATCCAAAAAAGTTTTCGTAAGTCACGGATTTGTATAGAGTGAGCTAGTCTGCTTAAATTCTAAGCAGAATATTTTTTAAATTATTGTGCACTTGCATAAAATAATTATCTGAATGTTGTTCCAACATTGTGTTATGCAAAATAAACATTGAGAGCAATTCCTCTAGAGTTCCCTTACACTTGGGTTCATGACTAGCCTCTCTACCAGCACGATTGCCGCCCTAGAGGAAATGCTGCAGAATTCTGCGCGCTCTGCTCCTGCAGACTTTATGCCAATTTACTTATCGCGCGGGATTGCCCAAGAACAACCGATTGGTTATCTGAATCCAGAATTTACTCACTACCTTCATGAGTCGCTTCAAAAGCAATCTATACCTCTAATCGCAATTGGCAATGACAGACTTACGATTCAATCTGGCAAGCCTAGAGAATTATCTTCAAGCCTTTATCAATTGGCTGAACGAATGCGAATGGGTGGATTTATTCCTGGTTGGCGTAATGAAGATTTCGCTTGGGTAGATCAAAATGGGCACAAATACTTTCGTCTAGAGCGCGCAGCATTTCGAACATTTGGTTTTCGTAGTATGGCCACGCATATTAATGGCTATACCAAAAACAATATGATTTGGTTGGGTAGACGTAGCGAGACTAAACCCACTGATCCAGGTAAGTTAGACAACCTTGCAGCTGGTGGTATTTCAGCCGATGAAACGCCATGGGTTTGCGCACGTCGAGAGCTTTGGGAAGAAGCTGGAGTACCCGAACAGATTGCCGATCAAATTGAGCCCGTTGGACGCATTCATATGCGTCGCCCAATCGCTGGTCGGGGTTTTCATGATGAGCAACTTTTTATCTATGATTTGGAATTAGCTGACAACTTTGTGCCTACCAATCATGACGGCGAAGTGAGTGGATTTATTGAAATTTCTCTTCCTGAAGCCGCTGCCAGAATTTTGGCCGATGAATTCACCTCGGATGCTGCATTTGTAACGGCTGACTTTATATTGCGACGCAATAAGTAGGCTTTATAACAAGCCCTTTGGCCTAATTGACTGACGTCATGTAGGAATTACTTAATTCGTGGTTAAATTCTATCTAAGGATGAAACAGGGGTGCCCTTCAATTAATTGTTTTCATTGAAGGCGCTGAGAAAGACCCTAAAACCCGATCCAGGTAATGCTGGCGTGGGGAGTTACATCAGACCGACACCCGGTTTCGTCCATCTAAAACAGCTAGGAGATGGACATGAGTACAGGCAAAGCCTCAAACAAAAGCGTTAAACACGAGATTCCCAGTCTAAAGAGTTTGGAAAGAGACTTTGGGCAAAAATTTGCCTATCCAGCCTCTACAAAAACTTATCTTCAGGGTTCGCGTCCTGACATCAAGGCGCCAATTCGTATGATTGAGCAGCTCCCTACTAGAGTAGGTGAAGAATTATTAGCCAATCCACCTGTTCCAGTCTATGACACTTCCGGACCATATAGCGATCCTGACGTAGTGATTAATCTTGAAAAAGGTTTACCAAGATTGCGTGACGCGTGGATCGCAGAACGTAACGATACTGTTCAGCTAGCTGGTCCTAGCTCGGAATACGGGGTTGCTCGCTCCAAAGATGAAGCAACCCAAAACTTACGCTTTGCCCACATCAGCGCCCCTCGTGTTGCCAAATCAGGTCAAAACGTCAGTCAGATGTATTACGCCCGCCAAGGAATCATTACACCTGAAATGGAATGCGTAGCATTGCGCGAATCCATGGGATTGGAGCAGTTACGCAAAGATCCTGCATACAAGCAGCTCTTGAAACAACACCCCGGCAAAGGATATGGCGCAAACCTACCCGAGGTCGTCACTGGTGAATTTGTGCGCTCAGAAATCGCTGCGGGTCGCGCGATTATTCCAGCCAATATTAATCACCCCGAATTAGAGCCCATGATTATTGGTCGCAACTTCCGCGTGAAGATTAACGGCAACCTAGGGAACTCCGCCGTAACCTCTTCCATTAATGAAGAGGTAGAAAAGATGGTGTGGTCAATTCGTTGGGGAGCTGACACCATCATGGATCTTTCTACAGGTAAACACATTCATGAAACACGTGAGTGGATTATTCGTAATTCCCCAGTACCTATTGGAACAGTTCCAATTTATCAAGCTTTAGATAAGACTGGCGGTATTGCAGAAGACCTCACCTGGGAAATGTTCCGCGATACTTTGGTTGAGCAAGCTGAACAAGGTGTGGATTACTTTACGATTCATGCGGGTGTATTACTCCGCTATGTTCCGTTGACAGCTGATCGTATTACTGGAATTGTTTCTCGCGGTGGCTCGATCATGGCCAAATGGTGTTTAGCACATCACAAAGAAAATTTCCTTTACACCAAGTTTGATGAGATTTGCGAAATCATGAAGGCCTATGACGTTTCATTTAGCCTTGGTGATGGCTTACGTCCTGGGTGTATTGCTGATTCAAATGATGCTGCGCAATTCGGTGAACTTCATACTCTAGGTGAACTCACTGCGAAAGCATGGAAGCATGATGTGCAGGTCATGATTGAAGGCCCTGGACATGTACCAATGCAACGCATTGAAGAAAACATGACTGAAGAGCTTAAGCATTGCCTAGAAGCGCCCTTCTATACACTTGGACCATTGATTACCGATATTGCACCTGGCTACGATCACATTACCAGCGGTATTGGTGCCGCACAAATTGGTTGGTATGGCACTGCAATGCTTTGCTATGTCACCCCAAAAGAGCATTTGGGCCTGCCTGACAAGGAAGATGTTCGTGAAGGCATCATTACTTACAAAATTGCTGCCCATGGCGCTGACTTAGCTAAAGGCTTGCCTGGCGCTCAAGTGCGAGACAACGCTCTTTCTAAAGCCCGTTTTGAATTCCGCTGGGAAGACCAATTCAATCTTGGCTTAGATCCTGAACGCGCTCGCGAGTACCACGATGCAACACTACCAGCCGAAGGGGCAAAAATTGCACACTTCTGCTCCATGTGCGGACCAAAGTTCTGTTCAATGAAGATTACACAAGAAGTGCGTGACTATGCCGCCTCTCTGGATGCCGATGGAAATCCGAAGTCTAAGGTTATTCCAATTGCTGAAGTGGCGGATGCATCGAAAGGTATGGAAGAAATGTCTGCTGAATTCCGCAAACGCGGTAGTGAGATATATCAGTAAACCTTACTTGAACGATGGTAGATAGCTTGAGCCTTTCTAATAACAAGTACGCAATCGTTGGGGGCGGCCTAATGGGTCGCTTACTGGCAGTTGCGCTTGCTAAAAGTGGTGCTCAAGTTGATCTTTTTGACAAAGGTAACCCCGAAGGCACTCATGCTGCAGCGCGTATTGCTGCAGCAATGTTGGCACCTCTAGCAGAATCCGCCATTACAGAAGATTCGGTTGTACGAATGGGTTTATACAGCCTGCCTCGCTGGCAAGATCTCGTTGCTAACTTATCAAGCTCAGTTTATTTTCAAAAAGATGGCACGCTCATTCTTTGGCATCGTCAAGATGCAAATGAGGCCGAACGATTTGCAGCTCATCTCGAAAAAAACTGTCGCAACAATCACGCTTTGAGTGCACCACAGAAGCTAAATAATGATGCTTTACGCGAACTAGAGCCAGGGGTTGCGGATCGCTTTAATCAAGGCCTCTACCTTCCCAATGAAGGGCAGTTAGATAATCGTCAATTATTAAGCGCTCTTGTTAATGAATTGAAGCTGTTAAAAGTCAATTGCCATTGGCATACTGAAATCAGCCCTCAAGATATGCGCATCCAGTCAAAATACAAAGCGGTGATTGATTGTCGAGGGACTGGAGCAAAAGAGTTTTGGTCTTCCAATGTCACCTCCAATACTTTACGAGGTGTGCGTGGCGAAGTTGTCCGCCTCTATGCCCCAGAGGTGAAGCTGCGTCGACCCACTCGTCTTATTCATCCGCGATATCCGATTTATATTGCACCAAAAGAAAATGATATATACGTTGTTGGTGCGACAGAAATTGAATCAGATGATCTCTCCGAGATGAGCGTCCGCTCCGCTATGGAGCTACTAAGTGCTGTGTATACCGTTCATAGCGGGTTTGCTGAAGCGCGCATATTAGAAATGGCAACACAGTGTCGCCCCACTCTAAAAAATAACCTACCTGAAATTCGTACTCAACGAAATAAAGGTCTTACGGATTTGATTTTAATCAATGGCTTGTATCGCCATGGTTTTATGATTGCCCCAGCAGTATTAGATTGCACAATGCAACTATTAGAGCATGGCTATAGCAATACCGCACTGGAGTTGGGATTGAGTATCACGCAAAGCAATGCGGAAGCAGAGGTAATATGCGCGTAATCGTTAATCAAGTGGAGTATGAGTTACCCAGCAAAAGCATGATTAGTGATGCACTTGCGCTAATTGATGCCAAGCCACCTTATGCAGTTGCAGTCAATCTCAACTTTGTACCTAAGACAAAACATGCCGAGTTTGTCCTGAATGAGAATGATCAGATTGAAATTATTGCTCCCGTTACTGGCGGTTGAGAAAAAGTGAATTTAATATGAACGCTCCGCTACCCAACAAACTCAACAAGGCCGATACGCTAGTACTATATGGCGAGAGTTTTGCAAGTCGCTTGTTACTAGGTACTTCACGCTATCCATCCCCACAAATACTTGAGAGCGCTGTACAAACCGCTAACCCAGGAATGATTACTGTTAGCCTGCGTCGTCAAGGTAGCTCAACTGCCGAGGCTCACAGCGGTTTTTGGGAATTACTTAAAAAGATGGCTGTACCTGTTTTACCCAATACCGCAGGGTGTCACAGCCCTCAAGAGGTTATTACCACTGCGCAAATGGCGCGTGAAGTTTTTGAAACCAATTGGATCAAATTAGAGTTGATCGGAGATGACTACACCCTACAACCAGATGTCTTGCGATTGGTTCAAACAGCAGAAATCTTGATTAAAGATGGCTTTAAAGTATTACCTTACTGCACCGAGGATTTAATTTTGTGCCAGCGACTTGTTGATGTTGGCTGCCAAGCGGTGATGCCTTGGGCTGCCCCTATAGGCACTGGACAAGGCCCACTAAATCCTTACGCCATGAAATTATTGCGTGATCGTCTCCAAGTTCCGCTCTTGGTAGATGCTGGCTTAGGCCTTCCATCACATGCTTGCACTGTCATGGAATGGGGCTTTGATGGCGTACTTTTAAATACTGCTGTAGCCCTTGCTGATGATCCAGTGATTATGGCTAAAGCATTTGCTATGGCTGTAGAGGCAGGTCGTGCCGCTTATTTATCGGGCGCCATGAAACCTCAAGAATCTGCGCAAGCGAGCACACCATTGGTGGGCACGCCTTTTTGGCATCAATCTTAATGCTATAAGTTCGGTACACTGAGTTCATGAGCCTTATACGAGACCTAGCAGATCAAATTGTTGCGGCACATCGCAATGAGGATTTATGCATCCCTATTCCGTCATTCAGCCTGAATTCTCCGCCACCACTCATTGATAATGAAACGGCTGTGGATCATTACGAGCTAGCTGGGGCATTGGCGAGCATTGATATGGGTTTTATTGAATCTGACGCCAGAGTATTAGGCAAGGCTTGGTCGCGCATGACTATGCAAGACGGTGGATTTAATCCATTGAAGTGGCCAAGCAGGCCAGAACATTTTGATCTGTTGCCGTGGACGCGGAATATGAATCCTAATGCGTTTGCGGAGTGCCCTAAACGTTTGGGTTTGTATGGCGTAATGCCAGATGCCGATTGGGTCAAACGCATGGTTGATGCAGAAATACCGACAGTACAACTGCGATTTAAATCTGAAGATAAAGCCAAAATCAGAAGGCAAATTAAAGAATCTGTTGCAGCCGTAAAAGATAGCAAGACCCTACTCTTTATTAATGATTATTGGCGAGAAGCCATTGATGCGGGCGCTTATGGCGTCCATTTAGGCCAAGAAGACATGGAGCTGGCAGACTTCGATGAAATTCGATCGGCAGGCCTAAGGCTTGGCCTCAGTACCCATGGCTACGCAGAACTTGTGTATGCCGATCGCTTTTGTCCTAGCTATATAGCCATGGGCGCTATCTTTCCCACAAACCTGAAGAAAATGCCAACGGCACCACAAGGCTTAGGACGCTTATACCAATATGCCAAGCTCATGAGTCACTACCCATTGGTAGCAATTGGTGGCATTGATCAAGATAGCATTCACGCAGTATCGAAAAGTGGCGTTGGATCAGTGGCAGTAGTAAGAGCGATAACTCAGGCTAAAGATCCAAAAGCAGCTGTTAAGCATTTACAAGAATTAATGCAAGCCTAAAGCTAAAGGCTAATATTTATCCTTCTCATCTAGCAGAGCAGTTGGATAAAAGTCATGCATATGCCACAGGGGTCCTGGGCCCTCTCCGATAGTTAAAAAGCGTCCAGCCTCCAAACCAGCTTCAACATATGCAATTGCTTTTGCTACCGCATGCGCAAGATCATGTCCATCCGCAAGATAGGTAGCTATTGCAGATGCTAAAGAGCAACCAGTACCATGGGTATTGATGGTATTGACGCGGTAGTGTTTAAATTCTTTTGCTTGAACAATCTCAAGACCATCTTCAATGCTGCGCCACATGAGATAGTCGGTAATCTGAGTATGCGTACTATCCAAGTGACCGCCTTTAATTAGAACGGCCTGCGGACCCATTTCAAGCAATTCTTCTGCGGCTAATTTAAAGTCATTTGGACCAGTGATTTCACGACCAAGTAGAAGAGTTGCCTCGTCTAAATTCGGCGTGATTAGCGATGCCATCGGAAATAATTCTGAAATCATGGCTTGCGCAGTGTCATCACCTCCCAAGCTAGCACCAGAGGTGGCACGCAATACGGGATCAAGAACAATCCGCTTTACCCCATGACGACGCAATGAATTGGCAACTATTCGAACGATTTCTGGGCTAGCGAGCATTCCAATTTTGACAATATCAGCCCCTATATCCATCAAAACCGCATCAATTTGCGCCTCGACGACATCCAAATCAATGTCCTGAATACGCGTGACTCCCAAGGTATTTTGGGCAGTTATTGCCGTGATTACAGTCATGCCATAAGCACCTAAGGCTGTAACAACCTTGAGGTCGGCTTGGAGCCCCGCCCCTCCGCCGCTATCTGACCCAGCAATGATCAGTACTTTGGGGATCTGCACAGAAGTAGGAAGTAGTGATTTCATCTTGCTATAATATCGGCTTATTCCTCGATAGCTCAGTCGGTAGAGCGCCGGACTGTTAATCCGTAGGTCCCTGGTTCGAGCCCAGGTCGAGGAGCCAAGAAATACAAGGCCCTAGAGAAATCTAGGGCCTTTTTCTTTGTCTTCATCTTAGAAAGATTTCTAAGATGGGCTCAATGGTTCTAGGCACTTCTATGTGATAGATTGCAGATATGGCTTTTACGGATAAGACAATTACGACTGAGCATGGCGAAATATTTATCCGAGAATGGAATCCCCATTTCATTGATTTAAGCCCTATTGTGCTGATTCATGACTCCTTAGGCTGCACTGAATTATGGAGAAACTTTCCAAGCGAACTAAGTGAAATAACAAAGCGGCGAGTAATTGCCTACGATAGACTCGGTTTCGGAAAATCGGGGGTTATGCACAAACCCATTTCTAAGCAATTTATTTCTGATGAGGCAAGCAATACCTTCAGCAATATTCTGCAACATCTTGGTATTGGGCATTTTGTTGTTCTTGGTCATAGCGTGGGAGGCGGTATGGCTCTGCACTGCGCAGCGCAATTACCTGAGCGCTGCGATGCCGTGATCACAATATCGGCCCAATCATTCGTAGAAGAAAGAACATTAAACGGCATACGAGTGGCTCAAACACTATTTAATGATCCAGCTCAAGTTGATCGATTAAAAAAATACCATGGAGAAAAAGCCCAGTGGGTATTAGATTCTTGGATACATACTTGGCTTGCAGATTCTTTTTCGAATTGGTCACTCTCAGAAATGCTAGCAAATGTAAAAGCCAAGCTATTAGTCATACACGGTGTTGATGACGAGTACGGCAGCATGGAACATCCGCAACGTATCGTTGACTTATCTGGTGGTAAATCTATCTTGATGCCACTCGAAAATACTGCGCACTTTCCTCATCGAGAACAAACACCTATTGTTCTCGATGCCATTAAGAATTTTCTGGATTAATAACTTACGTTTGCTTTAATTGAGCGCACTCATCAATTCAGGCACCGCAGCATTTAAATCCGCTACTAAACCATAGTCGGCAACACTAAAGATCGGTGCTTCTGGGTCTTTGTTAATCGCCACAATGACCTTAGAGTCTTTCATACCTGCTAGGTGCTGGATAGCACCAGAGATACCCACAGCGATATAGAGCTGGGGAGCGACGATCTTGCCCGTTTGTCCTACTTGGTAGTCATTGGGTACATAACCAGCGTCTACTGCAGCGCGGGATGCGCCTAAAGCAGCTCCCAGTTTGTCTGCTAATGGCGTAATAAGTTCTTGATACTTCTCACCAGAACCTAAGCCACGACCACCAGAGACGATGATCTTGGCAGCAGTCAGTTCGGGACGATCCGATTTAGTGAGCTCACGACCTACAAAGGCAGAAGAGGCTTTACTCTCAGCGGGATTGGTTTTCTCAATCGAGGCTGAGCCACCAGTAGCAGCTACTGGATCAAAGCCGGTAGTGCGCACCGTGATGACCTTGATCGGATCTGCGCTTTGCACTGTGGCAATCGCATTACCAGCATAAATGGGACGCTCAAAGGTATCGGCAGAGACTACCTTGGTGATATCGGATAACTGCGCTACATCAAGCTTAGCGGCAACGCGTGGCAGGACGTTCTTGCCATTGGCTGTTGCCGGAGCCAAGATATGGCTATAGTTGTTTGCAAGGGCGAGGATTTGCGCTGCTAAAGGCTCAGCCAATTGATCAGCTAGATTAGGAGCATCAATTTGAATGACTTTACGCACACCCGCAATTTGCGCGGCGGCTTGGACGGCGGCATCTGATTGATTACCCGCTACGAGGATATCGACTTCAGGGGAGCACTGCAGAGCAGCGGCTACGGCATTGAGCGTTGCTGCCTTTAAGGATTGATTATCGTGTTCAGCGATGACGAGAGCGGCCATTTAGATTACCTTTGCTTCATTTTTGAGTTTGTCTACCAAAGCGGCAACATCGGCCACGATGACCCCAGCAGAGCGCTTGGCAGGCTCTTGTACCTGCAGAGTCTTTAAGCGGGGGGCAATATCCACCCCTAAGCTATCGGGAGTGATCGTATCGATGGTCTTTTTCTTGGCCTTCATGATGTTCGGAAGCGTCACATAACGCGGTTCATTGAGGCGCAAGTCGGTGGTAATAACCGCGGGTAGTGACAGAGCAATGGTCTCCAAACCACCATCGACTTCCCGAGTTACCGTGGCTTTGTCATCGGCTACGACTACCTTGGATGCAAAGGTAGCTTGGGCGATATCTAAAAGGCTAGCTAACATCTGACCGGTTTGATTGCTATCGTCATCAATGGCTTGTTTACCTAGGATGATGATTTGCGCCTGCTCTTTTTCTGCTACGGCTTTGAGGATCTTGGCTACGGCTAAAGGCTGCAAATCGGCATCCGGAGCAGTCTCGACCAAAATCGCGCGATCAGCGCCAATCGCCAAGGCGGTACGCAGGGTCTCTTGGCACTGGGTAGGGCCGGCGCTAACCACAACGACCTCGGTAGCAACACCAGCCTCTTTTAAACGCACCGCTTCTTCGACCGCAATCTCATCAAACGGGTTCATGCTCATTTTGACGTTGGCTAGATCGACGCCACTACCATCGGATTTAACCCGAATTTTGACGTTGTAGTCGACCACGCGTTTGACAGCTACTAGGATTTTCATAGAGTTTTCTTTATTAACTAAGAGTACTTAAGTAATTATTAATGAGGTGAATTGATTTACTGAGCAATCGCCCTACCAATTACTAAGCGTTGAATATCACTAGCACCCTCATATATTTGACATACACGCATGTCACGATAGATGCGCTCAACTGGGAAGTCGCTTACATATCCGTAACCACCATGAATTTGAATGGCATCAGTACAAACCTTCTCCGCAACTTCAGAGGCAAATAATTTGGCCATTGATGCTTCAGTTAGACAAGGTTTGCCAGCGTCTTTTAGTACAGCCGCACGCCATACCATTAATCTCGCAGCATCTAGTTGGGTTGCCATATCCGCCAAGCGAAAATTAACAGCCTGATGTTCGATAATGGGCACGCCAAAAGTAATACGATCTTTTGCGTACTGGATTGCAGCATCTAAAGCTGAGCGCGCCATTCCTACAGCTTGCGCGGCAATGCCAATACGCCCCGCCTCTAAATTAGAGAGAGCAATTTTGTATCCTTCCCCTTCTTTGCCCAAAAGACAAGATGCTGGAATACGACAATTCTCAAACAAAATCTGTGCCGTGTCTGAAGCATGTTGCCCCATTTTTTCTTCTAAGCGAGCAACAATAAAGCCTGGAGTATTAGTAGGAACTAGAAAGCAAGAGATTCCTTTTTTACCAGCCGCCTTATCTGTAACGGCTAACACAATTGCTACATCAGCATGCTTACCTGAAGTAATAAATTGCTTCACGCCATTGATGACGTAATAATCTCCATCACGATCTGCTCGAGTCGTAATAGCGGAAGCATCAGAACCTGTGTGCGGTTCCGTTAAGCAAAAACATCCCAGTTTTTTACCGCGAGCCAAAGGTTTTAACCACTCTTCTTTTTGCGCATCACTTCCGTATCTAAGAGTGATGCCGCAAGCTAAAGAATTTTGGACGCTCACAATCGTAGAAGTAGATCCATCGCCAGCGGCAATTTCTTCAAGAGCAAGCACTAAAGACATATAGTCCATACCTGCACCGCCCCACTCCTCTGGAACTACCATCCCCATAGCACCGAGCTCACCCAACTCTTTAATTGCCTCATGTGGGAAGGCATGGGTTTTATCCCATTCAGCAGCAAAAGGTGCTAGTCGCTCCTGCGCAAAGACACGCATAGAGTCACGAATCATTTCTTGTTCAGAACTTAATATCATGAATTAACCTTCAATACATTTCGATTGCCATTGCGGTTGCCTCGCCACCGCCAATGCATAAGGAAGCTACGCCGCGTTTTAAACCATGCTTTCTAAGCGCGCCTAATAGCGTTACTAAAATGCGAGCGCCTGAAGCGCCAATCGGATGACCTAATGCACAAGCTCCACCATGAATATTGACCTTTTCTGCCGGAAGCTTTAAATCATGCATTGCAGCCATAGCTACTACCGCAAAAGCCTCATTGATCTCATACAGATCAACTGACTCCGTTGACCACCCGATATTTTTTAATAACTTTTGAATCGCTCCAACTGGAGCGGTAGGAAATAAAGCAGGAGTAAAAGCATTATTAGCATGGCCCACAATGCGAGCTAGAGGATTTAAACCCAATTTATGAGCTTGTGACTCCTTCATAAGAACCAATGCGGCAGCGCCATCTGAGATAGATGATGAATTTGCCGCAGTAACAGAGCCATCTTTTTTAAATGCTGGTTTTAGTTCTGGAATTTTTTCAATATTGACAGCAAATGGACCTTCATCCTTGCTAACCAAAACATCGCCCTTTCTGCCAGATACAGTAACTGGAGCAATTTCCCAATCGAAGCTGCCATTATTGCTAGCCTCTTGAGCGCGTTGTGTCGAACGGATTGCATATTCATCTTGCGCTTCTCGTGAAAAACGATAAGTACCTGCGCAATCCTCAGCAAAGGTTCCCATCAATCGACCACGATTTTCTTTAGAATAAGCATCCTCTAAGCCGTCCATAAACATGTGATCTAAAACTTGACCATGCCCTAGTCGATAACCACCACGAGCTTTGGGCAATAAATAAGGAGCATTGGTCATTGATTCCATGCCGCCTGCAACTGTTACCGCATAAGAATTTGCAACGATTCCATCATGACCAATCATGGTGGCTTTCATGCCTGATCCACAGACTTTGCTGATCGTTGTGCATCCTGCTGTAAGTGGTAGGCCTGCCAACAAAGCGGCCTGACGTGTTGGCGCTTGACCAAGCCCTGCAGGCAACACACAACCCATCAAAACCTCTTCAACCAAACCAACATCTAAGCCAGATCTTTCCAGTGCCGCCTGAATGGCAACACCGCCTAAAGCTGGAGCCGTAAGACTAGAGAAACCGCCTTGAAAACTGCCCATCGGCGTTCTTGCTGCGGAAACAATAACTACTGGATCATTTGTCATAAATTTACCAACCTTCAAATTTTATTTAGCAGCCATACGAATCGAGCCATCTAAACGAATCACTTCACCATTTAGATACTCATTAGCGAGAATGTGCTGTACCAAAGAAGCAAACTCTGCAGGCTTACCCATGCGCGCAGGAAATGGCACCGTTTTACCAAGAGCATCTTGCACTTCTTGGGGCATACCCAAGAGCATTGGCGTTTCCATAATTCCAGGCGCAATTGCCATTACACGAATACCAACTCGCGCCAATTCACGAGCAATCGGTAATGTCATGGAGACAATTCCACCTTTAGATGCTGCGTAGGCCGCCTGTCCAAGTTGACCATCGTATGCAGCCACTGAAGCTGTGCTAATTAATACACCGCGTTCGCCAGATTCGGAGGGATTGGATTCGCTCATGATGGCAGCAGCCAAACGAATCATATTGAAGCTGCCAATTAAGTTGATACCAATCGTTCTGGCAAAAGAATCTAACTTATGCGGACCCTCTCTACCAACGACTTTCTCAGCAGGCGCAATGCCTGCGCAATTGACTAAGCCACGCAAGACACCCATTTGAGTGGCAATTGCAAATGCGTTTCGGGCACTTGCATCATCGGTCACATCAGCATTTACAAACCGAGCATTCGAACCCAACTTAGCAGCAACAGCTTCACCACCAGTGGCATTCACATCCACCAAGACTACTTTGCCACCCTGATCAATGAGCATTTGTGCGGTAGCAGCCCCTAAGCCAGAACCGCCCCCTGTTACTACAAAAACATTATCTTTAATTTGCATATCAATGTTTTCCGCAATCAATGTGGATTTCTAAAAATCTATATCTTTCAATGCACGAGCGATCACTAAACGCTGAACTTCACTAGTGCCTTCATATATTTGGGTAATACGAGCATCTCTATAAAATCGCTCTACAGGATAGTCTTCTAGATATCCATAGCCACCATAAATCTGGATTGCCTTTGAGCAAACAGCTTCAGCCATTTCTGAAGCAAACAATTTCGCTTGTGAAGCCTCAGAAAGACATGGCAAATTACGCTCCCGCATGCTAGCCGCTTGAAGAATTAAAAGACGAGCAGCATTAATTTGGGTTTGCATATCAGCCAAGAAGTTGGCTACGCTTTGATGTTCAATTAGAGGTACACCGAACTGAATGCGCTCTTTAGAGTATCGCAAAGCTGACTCAAATGCCGCCCTAGCAATTCCGAGCGCCTGCGCAGCTATACCAATTCGCCCACCCTCCAGATTTGAAAGAGCAATAGCCAACCCCTTACCTCTTGGACCTAAAAGATTTGCCTCTGGAATTTCACAATTATCCAGCGTGATTGCGCAAGTATCAGATCCCCTAATACCCAATTTCTTTTCCACGCGATTCACAATGAATCCAGGCGTGTTGGTCGGCACTAAAAATGCTGAAATTCCCTTTTTGCCTAGCTCGGGGTCTGTAACGGCAAATACGATTGCTAATTTAGCGCGTTTGCCATTGCTAACAAATTGCTTGGAGCCATTCAGAACCCACTTACCATCTTTAAGAACAGCACGAGTTTTTAAATTATTCGCTTCTGATCCTGCCTGTGGCTCAGTTAAACAAAAGCAGCCAATCGCCCTTCCACTGGCCAATTCTGGCAACCAGGCCTGCTTCTGTTCTTCAGAGCCATATTTCAGAATTGGTCCACAACCAACCGAATTATGAATACTCATAATTGCACCAACCGCGCCATCTCCTGCTGAAATTTCTTCAACCGCTAAGGCATACGCAATGTAATCAACACTTGCTCCACCCCATTCTTCAGGAACAATCATCCCGAGTAGACCCAATTCACCCATTTGAGCTATCACTGAATCATCAATCCAACCTTCGTGATCCCAGCGTTCGCTATGAGGTGTTAGCTCGTTCTTAGCAAAGTCTCTTGCCATATCACGCACCATCATTTGTTCTTCTGTAAATTCGAGGAAGCTCATGATTAAATTTAGTCCTTATTAACTTTGCAATTAGTGTGGATAAAGCTCAGGCAAAAGTGTATTTAATTGCTTTGACGACAAATCTGATTTTTCATAACGCCATTTCGGCGAATTATCTTTATCAATTATCAGGGCCCGAATCCCCTCTACAAAATCCCCAATCTGCATCCAGTGCTCAGCCAAGGTTAGCTCCATAGCAAAACATTGCGATAGGTTTAGCGTCTTACCTGCCTGAATCATACGCAAGGTAGCAGCCATCGCCAAAGGAGAGTTTGTAGACATTTTTTTCAAAGCTTCGTTAGCCCATTCGGAGTGCGTCTGCCTCTCTAAACTTTTGAGTGCATTTTCAATTTCCGTCACAGTATCAAGAGAAAAACATTGATTGATTTGTTTGCCAATGGTTAAAAAGCTAGCATCTACTGCCTGATTGCTAGCCCCGAGATTAGTGAGTATCGTGTTAATTTGATCAGGCAATAGCGCCTGAGAATTTAAATTCTCGAGCGCAGTGATAAATTGGGATTGCTGCCCAGAATCCATAACCCAATCTGCTAAATTAGAATAGACCGCATCTTGAGCTTGAATACTTTTGCCAGTCAAACCCAAATAAATACCAATCGATTCAGGGCAGCGGGATAAGAAATAACTTCCCCCAACATCTGGAAAGTATCCGATAGCTGTCTCTGGCATTGATAATTTAGTGCGCTCAGTTGCAATACGATAAGAAGCGCCTTGCGAGATGCCCATTCCGCCGCCCATAACGTAGCCATCCAACATAGCAATATAAGGTTTAGGGTAGGTATAAATATATTCGTTAAGTGCAAACTCTTCTTGAAAAAAAGTAATATGGTCTTTTCCGCCGGCGACGATACTTTCATATAGGGTGCGGATATCACCACCGGCACAAAACGCTTTCTCACCTGCACCACTAACAACGATGACATTGACAGATTGATCAGTAGCCCATTCTTTTAGGCAAGAATGCATGCCACGAACCATCCCCAATGTAATCGCGTTCAAAGCCTTAGGTCGATTCAGAATGATATGACCGACACCATTTTTCTTCTCAATAATTAAATCGTCTGTTTGCATTGTGCTAGCAATAAATTGATCTGTTTTAAATTAAGTGAATAGGAACTAAAACACCATCTTTATGCTGACCAAAAACCCATTTATCAGCATAGAGGATTAAGCTTAAACCTCTAGCATGAATTTTGCTGTCGCCTGACAGACAATTTAGGGGAAGCCCTGATGCTCTGCAATCAGGGTTCCCAACTTGAAATAAGCCTATTTATTCTTAAAAGCAGGCTTTCGCTTCTCTGCAAAGGCATTCATGCCTTCTTTTTGATCTTCTGTGGCAAAAGTTGAATGGAAAAGGCGGCGCTCAAAATGGACTCCCTCATTCAAGGAGACCTCGTACGATCTATCCACTGAATCTTTGGCCATCATCACTATCGGCAGCGACATAGAAGCAATCTTTTGAGCAGTAGCAAGAGCGTCATCAATTAGCTGATCTGCTGGGACAACACGACTCACTAGCCCACTACGCTCAGCTTCTTGAGCATCCATCATCCGGCCAGTCAGCACCATTTCCATGGCCTTGGATTTGCCAATGAATCGCGTTAAACGCTGCGTACCTCCTGCTCCTGGAATGGTGCCAATAGTAATTTCAGGTTGACCAAACTTTGCTGTATCGGCAGCAATAATGAAATCACACATCATTGCCAATTCACAACCACCTCCCAGAGCATAGCCCGCTACTGCAGCAATAGTCGGCTTGCGAAATTTAGCAATACGTTCCCAAGAGACGGTAATAAAGTCGGACTTGTAGACATCCATATAGGACCAGTCTTTCATTACCTTGATATCAGCACCAGCGGCAAATGCTTTATCACTTCCCGTAAGTACTACTACTGCAACATTCTCGTCTGCCTCCAATACATCTAAGGCCTCAGCCAACTCTCTTGTGAGATCAGGGCTAAGCGCATTAAGGGCCTTGGGCCGATTAAGACGAATAAGAGTTACCTTACCGTGTTTTTCAAGCAATATATTTTCATAAGTCATTTGAATTTCTTCCTAGATGATTACAAGCTAATAATAGTATTGAATTAACCAGCCCTATAAAAACCGAATTGGACTTTGAAGCCAAGACGCTCCGTCTGAATCTGTTTTTACCATATGCCGCTCTTCAAAAAGAGGGTGTTTCATGCTTTCCTGTAGAGATAGCACTGGCGTAAAACAGCAATCTACTCCAGAAAATTGCTTAATCCACTCTTCCCTAGATTTAGTGCCAATCACTGCCTGCACTTCATTACGCAACAGCATTGCATCTTCACCACCGATAGTTTGTCCTAGAGACCAGTGCCTACTAGCCCACTCATCTTTGCCGATGGTTTGGCAAAAAATTGACCAAAATTTCAGCTCTAGGGAGCCAAGTGCAAACCATGCGCCATCTTTAGATTGATATAAGTTGTAGCAAGGAACTCCACCATTTAATAGATCCTGCGCAGGCCCAAGACTTTCTCCGCGCTGATGCACCGCAACTTGTGCGGTGACATTGTGAGACATTACCCCATCGGTCATTGATACATCCACAATAGAGCCTTGTCCACTGCGTGAAGCTTGCCATAAGGCTGCTAAACAACCCATGGCAGCAGAGACCGCCCCACCCAAAACATCTGCGATCTGAATATTAGGCATGATAGGAACACCGTCACGCCCCCGCAATTGATCGAGTACACCAGTTAAAGCCAAGGAATTAATATCGTGACACGCCTGATCCTTCCAAGAACCAGTCATGCCATATCCAGTAATGGCGCAATAGACTAGCGATGGTTTAATTTTTAACAATGTCTCTGGGCCAATTCCCAGGCGATCCATCACACCAGGACGAAAGCTTTCTATCACTAGATCTGCAGTTTTTACAAGGTCTAAGAATGCATTCTTATCCTGAGGATCCTTCAAGTCTAAAAACATCACATTCTTATTGCTGTTGATAGAGCGATAAAAAACACTAGGGGTATTAGCTTTTTCTTCCTCTGCAGTCTGAAAAAAACTCCTTGCGTAATCTCCAATCCCCTTATCCTCAATCTTCATCACTTCAGCACCCATACTAGCCAAATGCCAAGTACATACAGGGCCAGGTAAAAGCCGTGTTAAATCAAGAACCTTGAGCCCTTTTAAGGGGAATTTCATAAACTATTTATCCAACTCATTCGAATGAAAAGTACTTAATTTTTCCAAGTCAAGCACCTGAATTTCACCATAGCTAACACGTATCAAACCATGTTCTTCAAGAGTCTTCAAGGAGCTGTTCACACGCTGCCTAGAAAGACCTGCTAGTTGACCCACTTCCTCTTGAGATATTTTTAACATCATCGTTTGCTGTGGGTACCATGCATCAAACATAGCAGCCAATGAACGTGCGACGCGTGCATCAACATCCAATAAGCGTTCATTTTCCATTGCCCCAATAAACTGGCCCAAGCGCTTATTTAATTGAGATATGAGATATCGGTTAAAGAAAATACTGTTATCCAATAGCCACAAAAAAGTTGCACGTGGCATGAGGGCCAATTCAGAATCACGCAAAGTTACCGCATCGTAGCGGCGCGATTCTTCTTTAAGCAAAGAACCTTCACCAAACCAAGCGCCTGGTGCGATACCAAGCAAACTCGTTGATTTTCCACTTGGAGAAATATTATTGATTTTGACTACGCCGCTAATCACTCCAAACCAATAATCGGCTGGATGCCCTCTGCGACAAACAAAGCCATCAGCAGGAATACGTTTCACCTGAATATCAGAGCGGACTTTATTTTGCTCTGCAGCATTGAGCCCAGCCATCCATTGGCTGTTTAACAATAAAACTTCTAGCGACATCAGGACTTCCCCTAGTTTGTCGGTTAAATGACAACCATTCTAATTTGTGGAGGATTATGCTTGTTTAAATTCAATAATGCCATCTAGATAAACACAATAAGCAACTTATGAATAAGGCAGTCAATTCGCTTACATTTCCAAAGCTTCTTCTTGAACACGCCCAAGCAATTCCGAAAAGACCAGCTTATAGGGAGAAGTACTTAGGAATATGGCAAGTAACGAGCTGGGAACAGAATTTAATTGAGATCAGAAACCTGGCTTGTGGCTTAGCATCATTGGGCTTTAAGAGAGGTATGAATCTAGCCATTATTGGCGATAACCGACCAAAACTGTATCAAGCAATGGTTGCAGCTCAATGTCTAGGTGGTGTACCCGTCCCGCTGTATCAAGATGCGGTAGCTGCAGAAATGATCCATGTTCTAAATGATGCGACGATTTCTTTCGCAATTGTCGAAGATCAGGAACAAGTTGATAAGCTATTAGAAATCAAAGATCAGGTCCCAACTCTAAGCACTTTGATCTATGAAGACCCCAAGGGCTTAAATGATTATGTGCAAAGCTACTTGCATTCCTTAAAGCAAGTGCAATTATTAGGTGAAGCATTTTCAGAAGAACATCCTGAATTCTTCAACACCGAATTAGAGGAAGGCAAAGCAACAGATTTATCTGTCATTCTTTACACCTCGGGCACAACTGGAAAGCCAAAAGGGGTTGCGCACACGCATCAAAATTTTATTCGCGCTGGACAAAATAGCTCCCAATTCGATGATCTAAGTTACAAAGACAATATTTTGGCTTACCTACCAATGGCTTGGGTGGGAGATCACCTATTCTCATTTGCGCAGGCCATGGTTACTGGGTTAACAGTGAATTGCCCAGAGTCAAAAGAGACTGTAATGTCCGATATGCGCGAAATTGGACCTAGCTATTATTTTGCCCCTCCGCGCATTTTTGAAAGTTTGCTGACTCAAGTAACCATCCGCATGGAAGATGCGGGCGCATTGAAGCGCAAGCTATTTAATGCGGCAATGGTCCACGCCAAAAAAGTTGGCAGCGATATTCTGGATGGCAAACCTGTAGCATCTATTGATCGACTCAAATATGCTCTTTACAACTTCTCCATCTATGCCCCACTTCGCAACGCGCTAGGAATGAGCAAGATTCGCGTTGCCTACACTGCGGGAGAAGCAATCGGACCTGACTTATTTCGTTTTTATCGTTCTATCGGCGTAAATCTAAAACAGTTCTATGGACAAACCGAGACTTGTGCTTATGTCTGCTTGCAACCTGATGGACAAGTGAAGTATGACTCTGTAGGCATAGCAGCCCCAGGCATTGAAATCAAACTTGCTGATTCGGGTGAGGTTCTGGTTAAAGGGGTAAGCGTGATGGATAGCTACTATCAAAGACCTGATGCCACTTCTGAATCCATTGATGAAAATGGCTACTTTCATACGGGAGACGCTGGAATCATTGATCAAGATGGTCACTTACGCATCATTGATCGCGCAAAAGATGTCGGCAAGATGGCTAATGGCAAATTGTTTGCCCCTAAATATATTGAGAACAAACTCAAATTCTTCCCATTTATCAAAGAAGCAGTTGTATTTGGTGATGGCAAAGAATCGATTATGACCTTTATTAATATTGATTTTGAAGCAATCGCAAACTGGGCCGAGCGCCGACATATCCCATTTGCAGGCTACATTGATCTAGCCTCAAAATCCGATGTTTATAAGATGATTGGTGAGTGCATTGATAAGGTCAACATAGACTTAGCTAACGACCCAATGCTCAGCCATGCTCAAATTGCACGCTTCCTAGTGCTCCATAAAGAATTAGATCCTGATGATGATGAGCTCACTCGCACCAGAAAAGTTCGCCGAGGATTTATCGCTGAAAAATATGCCCCTCTCTTAGATGCACTCTACTCTGGCAAATCTGAACAATTTATTGAAACTAAGGTGAAGTTTGAAGATGGAAGAGATGGCAGCATTAGTGCAACAGTCAGAATTCAAGATGCTCAATCTGCAATGGAGTCTGCATGAGTAATAATTCAAACGCATCTCTAGATAAAGATACTGTTCTTAAGCTTGAGAATATTTCACTTTCTTTTGGCGGCGTGAACGCACTCACCAATATTTCTTTTGATGTAAAAGAACATGAAGTTCGCTCGATTATTGGACCCAATGGAGCCGGCAAAAGCTCGATGCTCAACGTAATTAATGGTGTTTACCACCCTCAAGCGGGCAATATTTATTTCCGCGGTGAAAAACGTCAGCAAATGAATCCTGCTCAAGCTGCTCGCCAAGGCATTGCCCGCACCTTTCAAAATATTGCACTGTTTAAAGGCATGACTGTTCTGGATAACATCATGACTGGCAGAAATACACAAATGAAATCTGGTTTCATTAGCAATGCCATTTGGGTAGGTAAAGCCAGAGATGAGGAAGAGCTCAATCGACATAAAGTAGAAGAGGTAATTGACTTCCTAGAAATCCAACACATCCGCAAAACGCCTGTTGGCAAATTGCCGTATGGCTTACAAAAACGAGTTGAGCTTGCACGCGCACTTGCTGCCGAACCCTCACTCCTGCTTTTGGATGAGCCAATGGCAGGCATGAACGTCGAAGAAAAACAGGACATGTGCCGCTTTATCTTAGAAGTAAATCAGCAGTATGGAGTGACCATCGTGTTAATTGAACATGATATGGGTGTAGTGATGGATATTTCTGATCGAGTGGTAGTGCTTGACTACGGTAAAAAGATTGGAGATGGATTGCCTGATGAAGTTAAAAATAATCCGGAGGTGATTAGCGCCTACTTAGGCACCAATCACTAGGATCCATCAACAAGGAATAAGAAATGCAATTTTTTATCGAAATCGTTATCAGTGGCATCCTATCGGGCCTGATGTATTCGCTCGTGGCATTGGGCTTTGTCTTAATCTTTAAGGCATCAGGCGTTTTGAACTTCGCGCAAGGAGCAATGGTCTATTCAGCTGCTTTAGCAGTTGTTGGATTCATAGACTACGGCCTTCCAATGTGGCTTGCCATCATTGCCGCATTTGCATTCATGGTAATTGTGGGTATTTGCACTGAAAAATTTGTTCTTGGCAAATTAGTAAATCAACCCCCTATTACTCTTTTTATGGCCACGATTGGCTTGAGCTTCTTTCTAGACGGGCTATCTCCGATCTTGTTTGGTAATGAGGTCCGTCCAATCAACTTAGGAATTGTTGATGAACCCATTCAAAGCGTGATGGATCTCACAGGAATTGGCATTTCTAAGCTCGACTTGTTTTCCTCTGGAATCATCATTTTATTGGTAATCTTGTTGGCACTTCTATTTCAATTTACTAAAGTTGGTCGCGCATTACGTGCCGTTGCCGATGACCACCAAGCGGCTTTATCGCTGGGCATTCCATTGGAAAATATTTGGGCAATTGTTTGGGCGATCGCTGGATTTGTAGCCCTAGTAGCTGGCTTACTTTGGGGTTCTCGTAATGGCGTGCAATTTGCGCTATCCCTGACAGCACTTAAAGCCCTTCCTGTTTTAATTCTAGGAGGCTTTACCTCAGTCCCTGGAGCCATTGTAGGCGGCATCATTATTGGTGTATCCGAGAAACTTGCTGAAATTTATATTCCACCAGTATTGCAAGATGCTTTTGGCGGAAACTTTGGCGGCATTGAGGGATGGTTTCCATATATCTTTGCCCTACTATTCTTACTCGTCAGGCCCGAAGGTTTGTTTGGCGAAAAACATATTGATCGCGTTTAAGGAATCAGCATGCTCTACCGTGAAGCCGGTCAATTTAAGACCACCTACAAATCCGATAGTCAAATATTCCCAATTCTGCAAGACAGAATCGGCATGACCATCTTGATTGCTATTGCTGCAATAGGTATTCCAATATTTGCTAGTGAATATTGGATTAATGCAATTTTGATTCCGTTCTTAATTTTTTCATTGGCTGCTTTAGGACTAAATTTCTTAACGGGTTACGCTGGACAACTCTCATTGGGGTCAGCCGCATTCATGGCAGTTGGCGCATATGCTACTTACAACTTTCAATTACGCATTGAAGGCATCCCATTTATCTTGTCATTCATACTAGGTGGCTTGAGTGCAGCTGCTGTTGGCATTTTGTTTGGATTGCCCTCTTTACGCATTAAGGGCTTTTATTTGGCAGTGGCAACATTAGCAGCTCAATTTTTTGTTGTATGGTGCCTGACTAAATTTCCCTGGTTCTCCAACAATAGCTCTTCTGGCGTAATTAGCGCACAAACACTCACACTCTTCGGTTTTGCATTTGATACCCCCGTTTCTAAATATCTGTTAGTTCTCGTGATTGTTTCTGGACTGGCCTTATTGGGCAAAAATCTAGTGCGATCTTCGACTGGCAGGTCTTGGATGGCGGTTCGCGATATGGACGTCGCCGCAGAAGTGATTGGCATCCCTCTAATGAAAACCAAACTGCTAGCTTTTGCGATCAGTTCTTTTTACTGCGGTATTGCAGGCGCCCTTTATGCCTATTGCTATCTTGGATCAGTAGAGCCAGATGGATTTTCATTAGAGATGTCATTCAAGATCTTATTTATGGTCATCATTGGTGGCGTTGGTAGCATCTTGGGTAATTTCTTGGGAGCCGCATTCATATTGCTACTCCCAATATTTTTGGATATTGTGCTTCCCTTTGTGTCGAAATTACTTCATTTACCGCTTCCAAACTCGGTTGTATCTCATATCCAGTTGATGGTTTTTGGCTCACTAATCATTTTCTTTTTAATCGTAGAACCCCATGGCTTAGCCCGACTTTGGCAAATCACCAAAGAAAAGCTCAGACTTTGGCCATTCCCACATTAAGTAGTACTTATTTAGAAGTAAGCAACACTCACCATGCATTACCAAGGAGATATCAATATGAAACGCATTAAATCCTCAATCTTCGGGGCAATATTTGCAGTCATTGCCTCGTTATGTAGTATTTATCCTTTGCAAGCGCAAGCTGACGATCAGTTTGTTGGTCTTCCAAGCTTTCGCGTTGGTCCTTATGGACAAAATGGACAAGCATTCTATGGTGGTTTTATTGACTACCTAACCTATGTCAACATGAAAGATGGCGGTGTAAATGGCGTCAAGTTTTCTTGGGAAGAATGCGAAACCGAGTACAACAACGCCAAGGGCGTAGAGTGCTATGAGCGCCTCAAAGGAAAAGCTGGCGCATCTAAAGGAACAGCTATTCATGTGATGTCTACTGGTATTTCTTATGCCATTTTGGATAAGACACAGAACGACAAAGTTCCATTAATTATGATGGGCTATGGTCGCACTGACGCGGTTGATGGATCAGTGTTCCCTTATGCATTCCCACTAGTTACAACCTACCAGATGCAAGCATCAGCCATTGTGAAGTTCTTGGCACAGAAGAATGGTGGTTCTTTAAGTGGCAAAAAAATTGTATTTTTGTACCATGACTCCGCATACGGCAAAGAGCCTCTCGTTGCCTTACAAGCAGAAAGCAAAATTAATCGCTTTAAGCTCACTGAAATTCCAGTTGCCCATCCTGGCAATGAACAAGGTGCCCAGTGGTTAAAAATCCGTGAAGAAAATCCTGACTATGTGATTTTCTGGGGCTGGGGCGTAATGAATCAAACAGCGCTTAAAGCAGCACAAAAAGTTGGCTATCCAAGAGATAAGATTATTGGCTCATGGTGGGCAGGCTCTGAAGAAGACGTGGTACCCGCTGGAGATGCTGCTAAAGGCTATATGAGCGCTACATGGAACGTGTCTGGCAAGAATGTTCCTGTAATTGCTGATATTGAAAAAGTGGTTTATGGCGCTGGCAAAGGCAACTTCTCAGACAAAAACAAAATTGGCACCATTCTCTACAACCGTGGTGTATCTGCGGCAATTGTTACCGTTGAAGCGACCCGTCTTGCCCAAAACAAATACGGCAAAGGAAAACCAGCAACTGGCGAACAGATGCGTTGGGCTTTTGAAAATCTCAACATTACTGATGCGCAGCTAAAAGCTTTGGGCGCAACTGGACTGTTACCTGAAATTAAAACCTCTTGCGAAAACCATGAAGGAT
Source organism: Polynucleobacter sp. MWH-Braz-FAM2G (assembly GCF_018687635.1). Taxonomy (NCBI): domain Bacteria; kingdom Pseudomonadati; phylum Pseudomonadota; class Betaproteobacteria; order Burkholderiales; family Burkholderiaceae; genus Polynucleobacter; species Polynucleobacter sp. MWH-Braz-FAM2G. The sequence goes on along the minus strand of NZ_CP061300.1, from coordinate 970,357 downwards.
CTGGAAAGATCAAGATTCAACAATGGGATGGAACAAAGTGGGTAATCATTTCTGATTGGATCGAGGGCAACAAGTCCTTAATTCACCCATTGTTTAAGGCCTCTGCTCGTGATTATGCAAAAGAGAAGAACATCACTCCTACATGCATGAAGAACTAATTTAGCTTAATACCGATATGACTTCTCTACTTTCCGTAAACAATATAGAAGTGATCTACGATCACGTCATTTTGGTTCTTAAAGGGGTTTCCCTCGAGGTGCCAAAAGGAAAAATTGTTGCTCTTTTGGGGGCAAATGGCGCTGGAAAATCCACTACCCTCAAAGCGATCTCTAATTTATTGGGCGCGGAAAGAGGAGATGTCACAAAAGGTAGCATTCAGTACAAGAATGAACGAGTTGATAAGCTATCACCAAACAAACTAGTCACGCGGGGAGTTATTCAAGTGATGGAAGGAAGGCATTGCTTTGCTCACCTATCTATCGAAGACAACCTGCTGACTGGTGCTTACACTCGCAAAATCAGCAATGCTGAAGTAAAACAAGAATTAGAAAAAATCTATGAATATTTTCCTCGTCTAAAAGTTCGCAGAAAGTCACAGGCTGCGTATACCTCTGGCGGAGAACAGCAAATGTGTGCCATTGGACGCGCAATGATGGCAAAGCCTGAAATGATTTTGTTGGATGAACCATCTATGGGACTAGCACCGCAGATCGTAGAAGAAGTATTTGAGATCGTAAAAGATTTAAATAAACGTGAAGAAGTAAGTTTTTTGTTGGCCGAACAAAATACCATGGTAGCCCTTAAGTACAGTGACTACGGCTATATTCTTGAAAATGGTCGTGTAGTAATGGATGGCGCCGCCGAAGACTTGCGAAACAATGAAGATGTAAAAGAGTTCTACTTAGGAGTTGCCGCTGATGACGAGGCCGAGCGCAAGTCCTTTAAGGATGTTAAATCTTATCGTCGACGCAAACGTTGGCTCTCATAAAACATCATATGCTAATAGATCAGCTCGAAATACGTCAGCAAACAGAAAGAGAGAAAGCCTTATTACAAAAGCTCTCTACTCAAGTTGCACATGCCAAAAATACTACTGAATATTTTGGTCGTATTTTTGCAAATATTGACCCTGCTAAAGTTACTTCTAGAGAAGCGCTGGCGGAGCTGCCGGTAACTAGAAAATCAGAACTCAGCGTCGAACAAAAAAAGTTGGCCCCTTTTGGAGGAATGTGTAGCACTCCCCTGCACCAACTTAAACGAATTTTTCAATCGCCAGGGCCAATACATGAACCTCAAGGTTCGGGAATTGACACCTTTAGACTTGCTAGAGCATTACGCGCAGCTGGCTTTAAAGCGGGTGATCTAGTACACAATACTTTTTCTTACCACTTCACTCCAGGCGCATGGATGCTTGAAGGCGGCGCTCATGCCTTGGGTTGCTGTGTTTTTCCGGCAGGTGTTGGACAAACAGAATTGCAAGCACAAACGATTGCGCAACTAAAACCTACGGCTTATACAGGAACACCCTCTTTTCTTAAGATTATTCTTGAAAAAGCTGATGAACTTGGGTTGGACTCAAGCAGTATTTCAAAAGCCGTAGTCTCCGGAGAAGCGCTCACGCCTAGTATGCGCGCTTGGTTCAAATCACGTGGAATTCTAGTAACCTCTACATATGCCACCGCAGATGTGGGTCTTATCGCCTATGAGTCCCCAGAACTTGCAAGTGGCATGATTATTGACGAAGACATTATTTTAGAAATTGTGGAGCCCAATGGAAGCAAACCACTTCCCATTGGTGAAACAGGAGAAGTCGTCATTACCGTCTTCGATCAAGACTACCCCCTTATTCGCTTTGGGACCGGCGATCTATCTGCCATCGACCCTGAATCCTTATCAAGCCCATCACCATGTGGCAGAACTAATCTTCGCATCAAGGGATGGCTTGGTCGAGCAGATCAAACCACCAAAATAAAAGGAATGTTTGTTCACCCTGGTCAAGTGCAAGAAATCATCAGAAAACATCCTGAAATAAACAAAGCACGCGTTATTGTGAGCGGTAATATTGGCAGCGAAGAGATGACAATGCATTGCGAACTTAAAAATGGCACGCAATGCGACTTAGACGCACTTTGTACTGCAATTACTCAATCGACAAGAGATGTTACGAAATTACGCGCTAAAGTTCAATTTGAAAACAGCGATACTCTACCAACTGATGGAAAGTTGATAGAGGATAAAAGAACTTACGCCTAATCTTTATTGCGCGTTGTTGATTTTTGATAGGTACGCTTTACCTGCCTTAGAGCCATTAGGCCGATTTAAAGCATTTGAAATAAATTCTCCGCTAAGGGCGACCTTTTCAAAATCAATGCCGGTTTCAATTCCCAAACCTGCCATAAGGTAAAGTACGTCTTCCGTAGCAACATTCCCAGTGGCGCCCTTTGCGTAAGGACAACCTCCTAGGCCAGCTACGGCAGAGTGAAAAATACTGACGCCCATTTCCAAAGCTGCGTAGATATTTGCCAAGGACTGCCCATAGGTATCATGAAAATGTCCTGAGAGTCGCTCAATCGAAAATACTTTTCCAGTTTGCTCGAAAACAGTCTTCACTTTATTTGGCGTTCCAACACCAATGGTATCGGCAATGTCGATCTCATCGCAACCCAAATTAGCCATTCTTTGTACTACCTCAACGACTTTTTTGGGATCAATCTCGCCCTCATAGGGACATCCCAAAGCGCAAGATACACTTCCTCTAACACGAATGCCTGCAGATTTAGCGGCTTGCACAACAGGAATAAAACGGGCTATAGACTCCTCAATACTGCAGTTAATATTTTTTTGTGAAAAGGTCTCAGATGCCGCGCCAAAGATAACTATTTCATCTGTCCTTGCCTCAATAGCCTTTTCAAATCCCTGCAAATTGGGAACTAGTACTGAATATAAGGTGCCGGGTTTACGACTAATTCCGTTCATCACTATATCGCTACCAGCCATCTGAGGCACCCATTTAGGAGACACAAATGCTGCAACTTCAATATTAATAAAACCGGCTGACGTTAACCGATCGATCAAGGCAATCTTGATATCGTTATCAACAAATAACTTTTCATTCTGCAAGCCATCACGAGGACCTACTTCAACTATCTTGACTTTCTTAGGTAGATTTACTTTAGATTTCATATATGTCTATATCAAGCATCTGTAGATTTAAAAATAATCAATTGATCACCTTCGTTAACCTGATCACCTTGCGCATAATTAATTTCTCCTACTTCACCATCAATAGGCGCTGTAATTGTGTGCTCCATTTTCATGGCTTCCACAACAATTAAAGGATCACCTACCTTTACCTTATCTCCAACTTTTATTTGAATGCTAATTACTTTGCCTGGCATTGGCGCAGTTAACTTGCCAGAAGCCCCCTCTTCAACATGAGAATGCTCAAGAGGATCTTGATAATTCCATATCTGATGTCTGCCATTTCTAAATAAATGCAATATAACTGGATTGCTCGTATTTTTAATAACACCTGCTGAATGTTTGTGTCCGTCAATGGTTATATAAAAAGATGTTCCATCGTTCCTGTAAGAAAAATGAACAGTTTTACCAGCGAAAGAAAGGATTTGTGTTTGATAGCAGTACTGAACAATATGCGCCTGTGATGGCTGACCCTCTAAAAAGAAAGCAAATTCTCTAAGAAGAACACCATTCATACGCCATCCATCTTGGAGCCGCCATGGAGATGCCATCTCACTCCCAACATAAGAGGCAACATTCACTTCCTCATTTAGACGACAAGCCAATAAAAAGGCTAAGCTCTCGATATCAACCTGAGTATCTTTATGCAATAAAAATTCTTCATCTCGTCCAATCAGTCCAGTATCCAGATTCGCGCTACAAAAAGGCTCACATCTTAAAAGGCGACCTAAAAAAGCCACATTGGTAGATAAACCAACAATCCGAACCTGCTCTAAAGCTACCCTCATTTTGGAAACCGCAGTTTCACGATTCTGCCCCCAAACAATCAGCTTGGCGATCATCGGGTCATAGTAAGGGCTAATTACATCACCAGCTCTTACCCCCGTATCAATTCGAACCTCATGCTGCACCTCCTCGGGCATCTCAAGAGCCAACAACTTACCCGTAGAAGGAAGAAATTGATTTTCTGGGTTCTCTGCATAAATTCGCGCCTCAATGGCATGCCCATTTAATTGAATTTGATCTTGCAATAAAGGCAATCTTTCTCCAGATGCAACTCGCAGTTGCCATTCAACCAGATCTTGACCGCTCACCATTTCAGTTACTGGGTGCTCGACCTGAAGTCGAGTATTCATTTCCATAAAGAAGAAATGGCCTGCATTACCCTCTTGATCTGCCTCGGCAATGAATTCAACAGTTCCAGCGCCTTCGTATGCCACAGCTTTGGCAGCATTCACGGCAGCCTCACCCATCGCACGTTTAATCTCAGGACTAACCTTAGGTGCTGGAGCCTCTTCTAAAACCTTTTGATGACGGCGCTGCACTGAGCAATCCCGATCAAATAAGTAAACACAATTTCCTAGCTTGTCAGCAAAAACTTGGATTTCAATATGCCTAGGACGCCCTAAATACTTTTCAACCAATACCTTTTGATCGCCAAAACTATTTTGAGCTTCACGTTTGCAAGAATCTAGGGCATCGATAAAAGAAGCTGCATCTTGAACAATTCTCATGCCTTTGCCGCCACCTCCAGCAGAAGCTTTTAAAAGCACTGGATATCCAATTTCATCTGCCTTTGCTTTTAAGAAATCAGGATCCTGCTCATCACCATGGTATCCAGGCACCAGAGGTACTTGGGCATTTTCCATCAAAGTTTTAGCAGCTGATTTTGAGCCCATTGCTCTGATAGATTGTGCAAGTGGTCCAATAAATACTAGGCCTGCATTTTGGCAGGCCTCAGCAAAATCGGCATTTTCTGATAGAAAGCCATATCCAGGATGAATGGCCTGGGCGCCAGAGGCTATAGCGATTTGAATAATCTTTTCACCCAAAAGATAGCTCTCTTTAGGAGCTGAACCGCCGATATAAAATGCCTCATCGCAGGCCTGAACATGTAATGCATCTGCATCAGCGTCTGAATATACGGCCACAGTTTTAATGCCAAGACGCCTACAAGTTTTAGCAATGCGGCAAGCTATTTCACCTCGATTTGCAATCAAGATCTTATTGAACACTTAATTTTTCTCCAAGAATAATTTCATGCGATGTTGTGCTTCATCACTGCAACGAATTTCTGCAATTCTCTTCACGGAATCTTGAATGACTGATGAATCAATTGACTTGGATGCGTAGTCTTGAACCAATTTTTTGCAAGCCACAACAGCCAAGGGTCCATTTTGAAGTATGGAATGACATATTTGCTCAACAGCTACATCTAAATTTGCAGCCTGACTCAGGACATGCACAAATCCTAATCGATGCGCCTCTGCCGCGGAAAATCTTTCTGCGGTAATAAAGTAACGTCTACAGGCTTGCTCGCCCAATGCCTTAATGACATATGGACTGATAGTTGCGGGAAGCAATCCCAGTCTAGCCTCTGAAAAGCAAAAGTGAAGTTCTTCGCTAGCAACAACGATATCGCACACCGCCACTAAACCCACTCCACCACCATACGCGTCACCATGAACCCTTGCGATAACAGGTTTAGGACAACGGTAGATACCCTCCAACATCTCAGCGAGCAATTGGGCATCAGCAATATTCTCCTGATAGGTGTAACCTGCCATTGCCTTCATCCAAGCAAGGTCTGCGCCAGCGCAAAAGCTCTTGCCATAAGCCGCCAACACAATCACCTCAACATTTTTGCGCACCGATAAATCAGCAAATGCTGAAGTTAATTCGGAAATTAAAACTTCATTAAATGCATTTCTAACTGCTGGGCGGTCTAAGGTGACGGTAGCAATACGGCTTTCAATTTTTAATTGAATGGTTGTATACGAAGGGTTCATGTATTCAGTCGCTTTATATTTTCAGATGATTCACGTATTACATCCGGAATAGACCAAATTTAGTATCAGGTATAGGCGCATTTAAGCTAGCTGAAATCGCTAGACTAAGAACTTTTCTAGTATCTTTTGGATCAATTACACCGTCATCCCATAATCTAGCACTTGCGTAATATGGATGACCTTGAGTTTCATATTGCTCTCTAAGGGGCGCCTTAAATGCAGCCTCCTCTTCAGCACTCCATGACCCACCTTTGCTTTCTATGCCATCACGACGTACGGTTGCAAGAACACTAGCCGCTTGCTCACCACCCATTACTGAAATGCGTGCATTTGGCCACATCCATAACATTCGCGGACTATAAGCCCTTCCGCACATCCCATAATTACCAGCGCCAAATGAACCGCCAATAATTACGGTGAATTTGGGTACCTGAGCTGTAGCAACGGCCGTAACCATTTTGGCGCCATTGCGGGCAATACCTTCATTCTCATACTTGCGACCAACCATAAAACCAGTAATATTTTGTAGAAAAACCAAGGGGATTTTTCTTTGACAACATAACTCAATAAAGTGAGCACCTTTTAAGGCGCTCTCAGAAAACAAAATCCCGTTGTTAGCAATAATGCCAACTGGATAACCATCAATATGAGCAAATCCAGTAACCAAGGTTGTGCCAAAGCGCGCCTTGAACTCATCAAATTCTGATCCATCAACTAAACGAGCAATGACTTCTCGAACGTCGTACGGCTTACGCGTATCGCTTGGAATGACGCCATACAGTTCATCGCCAGAGTAAAGTGGCGGCACCGATGAACGACGCACTAGTGGTTCAGGTTTCTTGCGATTTAAATTTGCTACGACATTACGAGCAATTCCCAAAGCATGGGCATCATCTTGTGCGAAATGATCAGCAACCCCAGACAGTCGAGTATGCACATCCGCACCACCCAAGTCTTCAGCACTCACTATCTCTCCAGTCGCCGCCTTTACTAGCGGAGGGCCCGCCAAAAATATTGTTCCTTGATCTTTCACGATGATGCTTTCATCACTCATAGCAGGAACATAAGCGCCACCCGCAGTGCATGAGCCCATCACAACCGCTATTTGTGGAATTCCTTTTGCAGACATATTTGCCTGATTGAAAAAAATTCTGCCAAAGTGATCTCTATCAGCAAATACTTCGTCTTGATTTGGCAAATTAGCGCCGCCTGAATCCACCAAATAGATACATGGCAAATGATTTTGATCGGCTATCTCTTGTGCGCGCAAATGTTTCTTCACCGTCATCGGGAAGTATGTACCTCCCTTTACGGTGGCATCGTTGCAAATGATCACGCATTCTTGTCCAGCTACGGAACCAATACCTGTAATGAGTCCCGCGCCTGGGGCGGCATCTTCACCAGATTTTTCTGTGTACATTCCATAAGCCGCCAATTGAGAAAACTCTAGAAATGGAGTTCCAGGATCAAGCAGCAAGTGAACACGATCACGGGGCAACAATTTTTCCCGATCCGTATGCTTTTTTCGGGCTGCCTCTCCACCGCCATTAGCAACTTTACTGACCTTGCTTTTTAGATCATCCACTATGGATTGCATCAACTGGGCATTGGCAGCAAATTCAGGGCTACGCGTATTTAATTTGGTCTCAAGTTTTGGCATGGAATTGGCCTTTCCTTACATCGTTTCCGCAAATAATTCACGGCCAATCAACATTCTGCGAATCTCTGAAGTACCTGCACCAATTTCATACAACTTGGCATCACGCCATAGTCGACCAACTGGATATTCATTCACATATCCATTGCCGCCAAAAATTTGAATTGCTTCGCCAGCCATCCATGTAGCTTTTTCAGCGGTATACAGTATGACGCCTGCAGCATCTTTTCTCACTTGACGCGCATGCTGTGCTCCCAAGGCATCTAACTGCTTACCAACAGAATAGCAATATGCGCGACATGCCTGCAATGTCGTATACATATCTGCAACTTTGCCTTGAATCAACTGAAATTCACCGATAGATTGACCAAATTGCTTGCGATCATGAATGTAAGGAACAACGGCATCCATGCAGGCCTGCATAATCCCTAATGGACCGGCGGCTAAAACGGCTCTCTCATAATCAAGACCGCTCATCAAGACCTTAACGCCGCCATTTAGCTCTCCTAGAATATTTTCAGCAGGGACTTTGACATTCTCAAAAACTAGTTCACCCGTATGCGATCCGCGCATTCCTAATTTATCGAGCTTTTGCGCCACCGAGAAACCAGGCATACCTTTTTCTACAATAAAGGCGGTAATACCTTTTGGTCCAGCTTGAGGATCCGTCTTGGCATATACCACCAAGACATCACAATCTGGACCATTGGTAATCCACATCTTGGTACCGTTCAAAAGGTAATATCCATCCTTCTCTACTGCCGAGAGCTTCATACTTACTACATCCGAACCAGCATTTGGCTCACTCATTGCAAGCGCGCCGATATAGTCGCCAGAGACCAACTTTGGTAAATATTTTTCTTTTTGCGTTGCGGTGCCATTACGATGAATTTGATTTACACATAAATTAGAGTGCGCACCATATGACAATCCAACTGAGGCAGAAGCTCTGGAGATTTCCTCTAAGGCAACCATGTGGGCTAGATAACCCATATTGGCTCCGCCATACTCTTCAGAAACAGTAATTCCTAAGACCCCTAGATCGCCCATCTTTTTCCATTGATCCATTGGAAATTGATCGCTGCGATCAATCTCTTGCGCAAATGGTGCTATTTCTGCCTGCGCATAGGTATTAACCGCATCGCGCAAAGAGTCAATTTCATCGCCTAAATAGAAATTAATACCTGGTATATCGCTCATGAATCTTCCTTTATTACTTATGACCAAGATTTTTGACAACGCACATTGTCATGAGCATAACTGCGCATAACTTTCGCTTGCCCTGCTTTTCAATGAATACGTCTCCTTGACAAACAATCAAGGTACGTCCTGATTTAATAATGCTGCCAACCGCAATTAATCTATTGCCATCGGCTGGTGCTAGCAAATTAATTTTGTATTCGGCTGTCAGTGCCGCCTCATCGTCACCGATCACACTAATTGCTGCATAACCACAAGCAGTATCTGCTAATGCACCAATTGCCCCGCCATGAAAAAATTGATGCTGCTGAGAGACTGAGTCTGAATACGGCATAGAAATTTCCAACTTTCCATAATCAAGAGAATCAATATTTCCTTGAAATGTAGTCATCAGACCTTGCTTAGCAAAACTTTCTTCAATTTCTGCCCTTCGTTTCTCTGTCAGCGTACCCATTCATCACCCCATGTGCTAATAGCAAGAATTTACTTTACGTTTACGTTAACGTCAACTAATAAAAGACTTAGGTTATTAAAATATATTCAAATAAATCAATAACTTATGAAAATATATAAAAAATTAGGGAAAACGATAGTAAAAATTAGGTCTGCTTCTTATCCTGAAGCAATCTCTTGCACTCCAGTTCATGGGAAGCCAATTCATTTAATTGGTCATTGAGGTCTTCCATTTGCCGCTCTAATGCTTCTCGATGCTTAGCCAATGTTCCGATAAACCGCTCAAGCTGCAAAATTGAACCGCCAGGCTTGTTGTAAAGGTTGATATCTAAAATTTCTTTGATTTCAGCTAAGGAGAAGCCCAGCCTCTTTCCCCTCAATATCAGTCGTAATCGGGTTCGATCTGCTCCGGAATACATTCTGACTTGAGCATTCTTACCCTCTCGCACTGGCGACAGAAGACCCTGATCTTCATAAAAACGGATTGCTCTATGTGTAACGTCGAACTCATTAGCTAAATCCGCAATAGTAAATTTTGATGAATTTTTAGTGGTTTTGGGTCTGCTCATACAGAATCTCACAATTTATTTAACTTAACGTTAACGTCAATCGAGCGACTTGTAAACCTCATCAAACCTTTAAATAAAAGGAATGCTTGACCCAGAAACAACAAGATCGATCTACCCTGCAACTACATCAAGCCATCAAATTGAGTAGCCTGAAAAATCATCCCTAGATAAGGTATAGTTTTATCAAAGGTCCGAAACAGACCGGATAAACAATCAATAATAAATTTTAAAGACGTCATCATCCATAAATTAGGAGACATTACGATGAAGGTAATCAATTGCATTTTGGTAGCAATGGCACTTATTCCTGCTATTGGATTTGCACAAACAACAACCCCTAAAATCACCTCTTTATCAAAATTAGATCCAAATAATGATAAAAAAATAACTAAAGACGAAGCCATGAAGGCTGGCATGCCTCAAGCCGTCTTTATCAAAATTGATAAAGATAAAAACGGTGAAATTAGCATTACAGAACTCGATGTATATAGATCGCAAAACAATTCGATTGCAGCCTTAGATAGTGATGGTGATAAAAAAATTAGCAAGGCAGAAGCCCTGAAGGCCGGCATGACCGATCAAGAATTTACGATTCTCGATAAAGACAATAGCGGTTACATCACACAAGCAGAATGGGATACTGGCTATTGGATCATTTGGTAGAAATCGCAAGCTATACCTGACTTTTAAAACCCCCACTCCTTAAATAAGCAGTATTTAAAGGCTGGGGGTTTTGTTTTGGGCATCAATTTAGCCATCCAAACCCTTGAAAATGCCGTTTTGGCAACCTTGCTATCGCTAAGCAACATTTGACTGAAGCGCACTAAAATAGCGGTTATGACAAAAATTCCTGAACTTTTGGCTCCTGCTGGTAGCCTAAATATGCTTCGTACCGCATTTGATTTCGGAGCAGATGCCATTTATGCAGGGCAACCGCGTTATTCTTTGCGTGTTCGTAATAATGACTTTGGCAAGATCGAAGTGCTTAAGCAAGGTATTGATACCGCTCACGAATTAGGTAAAAAATTTTATTTAGTATCTAATTTATTACCGCATGGTGCAAAAACTCGCACCTATATCAAAGACATGTCGCCCGTAGTTGCGCTCGGACCTGATGCTCTCATCATGTCTGATCCTGGGCTCATCATGATGGCGCGTGAAGCCTGGCCGGATATGCCTATTCATTTATCGGTTCAAGCTAATACTGTTAATGGCGCTTCTGCAAAATTTTGGCGCTCTGTTGGAATCAGTCGCGTTATTTTGTCGCGCGAACTTTCCTTTGATGAAATCGAAGAGGTTCGCCAAGACTGTCCTGAGATGGAGCTGGAAGTCTTTGTGCACGGCGCTCTCTGTATTGCCTATTCGGGTCGGTGCTTGTTATCTGGCTACATGTCACATCGTGATTCCAATCAAGGCGCTTGTACAAATGCATGCCGCTGGGACTACAAAGTAAAACCTGGACAACAAAATACAAGTGGTGATGTTGTTCTTCTTCAAGAAGCGCGTCGTCCTGATGATCTTATGCCCATGGAAGAAGATGAGCACGGCACCTACATCATGAATTCGAAAGATCTCAGAGCGATTGAACATATCGAACGCCTGACAAAGATGGGTGTGGATTCTTTCAAGATTGAGGGGCGTACCAAATCACCCTATTACGTGTCTCGTACTGTTCAAGCTTATCGTTCTGCAATTGATGATGCCGTTAATGGCAGACCTTTTAACACCGCCCTACTTGGTAACCTAGAAGGCTTAGCCAATCGCGGATACACCGATGGTTTTTATGAGCGCCATCACGACAAAGAATACCAACTTTATATGCGTGGACACTCGCTGTCAGGTAGAAGTCTGTATGTTGGAGAAACATTGGATGTTGATGACGCTACCGGTCGCGTGAAAGTGGATGTTAAAAATCGATTCGCAGTTGGTGACACACTTGAAATCATTGAACCCCATGGCAATCAAGATATCGTGCTTGAAAGAATGTGGAATATGAATGGCGAACTCATTGATGTGGCGCCTGGTTCTGGTCATTTTGTTTGGCTTGAACTGCCCATTAAAAACAAGCATGCATTTATTGCACGCTACACCCAAGAACCAGCAAAAGCCGAAGAGAGTGCCTGCTCTTCTTGTGGCGAATAATCTTTAATCCATGATCAGATCGACTTAATGACCAATAACACCACACATTCAGAATCTTTAAGCTTCAAGCAGAAAATTAAAAAAGAAGCTAAAGAAGCCTTTGCATTGTCGATTTATCTTGGCATTTGGTTTTGCTCCCTAGCTTTTTTTGCAGCAACAGCACTTGATGAGCGCCCTATCCCACTATCCATCTTCGGCTTTGCTTTCATCAAAGCTGCTCTGTGCGCTAAATTTATGTTGATTGCGTTAGCGGTTCACCCAATCAAGATTGATAAGAATCATGGCGTTGTCTTCTCGCTAATATTTGAATCTATTGTTTATATTCTTGTGGTAATTGCGTTGAATTATTTAGAAGCTGGTGTTCGTGGCGTGATTAATGGCAAAGAGTTTCTCATCTCTATGACAGCATTTGGTCAAGCCGACCCCCTGCGGGTATTTGCTATGAGCATCCTCTACTGGCTCATTATTTGGCCTTACTTAATTTTTCTAGGCGTCAACATTACCCTAGGAACCAATGCCACTTTGGCAATCTTATTTGGCGACAAAAAGTAATTGCTCCTCGTGAAAATTTTTTGGCTATGTTTGCTTGGTTTTATTAGCCAGCAAGCTTATGCCCAAGAAATTGAAGCACGTGCTTATTCAAACGCACCCATCGGCTATAACTTTTTAACTGGTGGTATTGCTCAGGCCAATAGTGGTTCCTATCACCTCACTTCTGAGTCATTGAGCTTTACACGCATTATTGATGTTGCCGGTCAATCCGGCAGGGTCTCTGTATTACTCCCCTATTCTCAGCTCTCCACTACTAAAAATTTAGGATTGCAAAATCTGAATGCCTCCGCTGAAGGTTTGTCAGATCCTGTCATTAAGTTTTCCGCTAATTTGTATGGAGCTCCTGCGTTATCTGAAGAAGAATTTAAATCCTACAAGCAAGATTTGATTATTGGCGCAAGTATTGCCGCTACCCTCCCTTGGGGAAAGTACAACAATAATCAAATAGTCAATGTAGGTGGCAATCGTTCATTAATAAAACCGGGTATTGGCGCGTCTCAAGCGATTGGTCCATGGCGTTTAGAGCTTGCTGGCATGGCTACGATCTATACCAACAACACCAGCTTTATGGGTAGCAATACCCTTTCTCAAAATCCCATCTACTCAACTGAAGGTCACGTGATTTATTACTTTCAGAACAATGCCTGGATATCTGCCGATGCCACCTATTACATAGGGGGGCAAGCATTTATTAATGGGGTACCCAATAATGGCGCTCAGGAAAATTGGCGATTTGGTGGCACCATGTCATACCCAATCAATAAACACAATTCAATTCGCTTATCCGGCACTACTGGCGTCTACTCCCGTACCAACAATAGCTATGATGCGATAGTCCTTTCTTGGCAATATCGCTGGGGTGGCGGTCTCTAGGTGAATGAACTGCTCAATAGATACAATAGGCTAAATATATTTGCTCGGTGGCTTTGCTAGGTCAAACGGGCAAAACAATAATAATTAACAGATGAGACTGTGATGAGTAATAAACCTAAAGATCCACCAGAAAGCGGTTTACGCAAAGGCTTAACCAGCTACGGAGATAAGGGCTTCTCTTTATTTTTGCGAAAAGCCTTTATTAAAGGTGCCGGCTATACCAATAGCGCTCTGGATCGCCCCGTCATTGGCATTATTAATACTGGCAGTGCCTATAACCCCTGCCATGGAAACATGCCGCAGCTGTTAGAGGCTGTAAAACGCGGCGTGATGTTGGCTGGCGGTTTACCAATGGAGTTCCCCACCATATCTATTCATGAGAGTTTTGCCGCACCAACTAGCATGTATTTGCGCAACTTAATGTCCATGGATACTGAAGAAATGTTGCGCGCGCAGCCAATGGATGCAGTTGTCATGATTGGTGGTTGCGATAAAACAGTACCAGCACAAATGATGGGCGCTGCCTCTGCTGGTTTACCAGCTATACAGTTAATTACTGGCTCCATGTTGACTGGATCACACCGTTCTGAGCGCGTTGGCGCATGTACCGACTGTCGTAGATATTGGGGCAAGTTCCGCGCTGGCGAGATCGATGAGGTCGAAAAAGATGAAGTCAACGATCAATTGGTTGCCAGTGTGGGTACCTGCTCTGTGATGGGAACGGCCAGCACCATGGCTTGTATCTCTGAAGCATTAGGCATGACCGTCCCTGGTGGTGCATCTCCACCCGCAGTAACTGCTGATCGCATTCGCATTGCAGAAGAAACTGGAACTTGTGCTGTCAAGATGGCTAAAGAAGGTTTAACTATCGATAAGGTGCTAACAGCTGACGCTTTTGAGAATGCAATGCGTGTGCTACTTGCGATTGGTGGATCAACCAATGGGATTGTGCATTTAGCTGCTATCGCTGGGCGCATGGGTCTTGAGATTGATTTGGATGCATTAGACAAAATGGGTGATGAAACGCCCGTATTGGTTGATCTAAAGCCATCAGGCGATCACTATATGGAAAACTTTCATGATGCGGGTGGTATGACTACCCTGCTTCGTGAGCTTAAACCTTTACTAAAACTAAATGCAATGACAGTCAGCGGTAGAACGCTTGGCGAGGAAATTGATGCAGGACCACCTAGCTTTAAACAAGATGTCGTGCGCAAGTTTAATGATCCAATCTACCCACGTGGCAGTATTGCCGTACTTCACGGCAATCTAGCGCCCGGTGGTGCGATTATTAAACAGTCTGCTGCCAATGAAAAGCTCATGGAACATGAAGGTCGTGCCGTTGTTTTTGAAGATGCTGCCGATTTAGCCAATCGCATTGACAGTCCCGATTTAGATGTCACAGCGGACGATATTTTGGTTCTTAAAAATATCGGCCCTAAAGGTGCCCCTGGTATGCCAGAGGCTGGCTATATCCCCATCCCCATGAAGTTAGCCCGTGCTGGCGTGAAAGATATTGTTCGCATCTCTGATGGTCGCATGAGTGGCACTGCCTTTGGCACGATTGTGTTGCACGTGACCCCTGAATCAGCAATTGGAGGACCATTAGCTCAGGTACGCAATGGCGACCGCATTCGTTTGAGCGTAAAAAATCGTGAAATTAGCTTACTAATTTCTGATGCAGAATTAGCGCAGCGCATGAAAGACAACCCCATCACCTCACCTACCGCCGAGCGAGGTTATAAAAAACTCTTTTTAGATACTGTCACTCAAGCAGATCAAGGCGTAGACTTTGATTTTCTTAGGGCCGCAAAAATTGTAGGTAAGACTCCGCAATCGAAATAGAAATAGAGATTCAACGTGATTAACGCAAGTTTGCTCCGCAGGGGTATGAATTTATGGCCTCCGTTTTTAGGCGCAGGCATCACCGTTGAAAAGATTTCTAAGGATTTTCGACATGCAAAGGTTCGCCTCAAGAACGGCTACCTCAACCGAAATATTCTTGGCGTCCACTTTGGAGGCAGTCTTTTTGCGATGACTGACCCCTTCTTCATGATGATGGTGTCTCAAAACCTTGGAAAGGGCTATATTGTTTGGGATCAAGCAGCCCACATAGAATTTCTTAAGCCTGGCAAAGGGAGTGTTCATGCGGTCTTTGAGATCAACCAGGAACAAATTGATGCAATTATTAATGCCGCAGAATCAGGCGATAAAGTTCTAAAAGATTTTGTAGTCGAGGTCAAAGATAAAACAGAAGATGTCGTGGCACGCATCACCAAGACCCTATACATACGCAAGAAGCTCAAGAAAAGCTAAGCCAAGCAACTTTAGAAGTTAATTTACGTAGGCTGGTGCATCAATGATTCGCATTTCGCCTTCAATCCAAGCCTCTACCTCTTCTTGCAGTTGCTCTTCTGATTTTCCTTTTACAGATATAACTGGCCCAATAGAAAGTGTGATTAGTCCAGGGCGTTTTAGAAAGGTTTTTCTGGGCCAAATTGCGCCAGAGTTCTGGGCCACCGGCAAAATATCGGTTTGAGTACTAATTGCAAGACGCACGCCGCCTTTACGGTAGGGTCTAAATGAACCACGAGGGGTACGCGTGCCTTCTGGAAAAATGGCAATCCATCTGCCCTCTTTTAACACTTGCTTCCCTTGGGCGGAAACTGCCTCCCTAGCCTTCTCGCGATCACCGCGATTGATATGAATCATACGCAAAGAGGCTAAGGCCCATCCAAAGAAAGGAACATAGAGGAGTTCTCTTTTAAATACAAAGCACAGCTCTTTTGGAAAAATACTCGGATAGACAAACGTTTCCCATGCAGATTGGTGCTTACCAAGAATAATCAGTTGTTTATTGGGATTTTGAGGAATGTTATCCAAACCCTTGATTTGAGAATGAATGCCGCAAAGTAAAGATAAAACTCTTTGGATTAGGCGACACCAACACACCCCCATGTTGTAGCGAGTGCGAATACTCGTAAATGGAATTGCCAAAATAATTGCCGTTGCAAAAATAGTGACAGAAGTAAAACCGAACAAATAAAACAACAAGGAACGAAGCCAAACCATCACGATTGTATCTCTACCAATTTAGAAAGAATGGGGATGATTTTAGTTCAGGAGTCGCGCCTTAGCGGCTCGGTATTCAAGTTCAAGGCGATCAACAATCTGCGCTACGCTCGGAATATCGCCAACCAATCCCACGCCCTGACCTGCACCCCAAATATCTTTCCAAGCTTTGGCACCACTATCCTTATTCGCTTGCGACAGCTTGGCAAAGGCTTGAGGGTCTCCTTCCGGCAGATTTGCTGGGTCTAGACCAGCATTCAAGATGCTTTGCTTGATGTAATTGCCATGTATACCCGTGAAATGATCGGTATAGACAATATCGGCCGCCTGAGAAGAAACAATAGCCTGCTTATATTGCTCACTAGCATGCGCTTCTTGACTAGCAATAAATCGGGTTCCCATATAGGCAAAGTCCGCTCCCATTGCCTGAGCAGCTAAAACAGCATCTCCTGTGGAAATAGCGCCAGATAGAACCAGTGGCCCTTGGTAAATCTTTCTGACCTCTCCGACCAAAGCAAAAGGAGACAATGCACCAGCGTGTCCACCAGCTCCTGCTGCCACCAAAATTAATCCATCAACACCAGCTTCCAAGGCTTTTTCCGCATGACGCAGACTGATGACATCGTGCAAAACAATACCACCGTAACTATGAACAGCATCAATGATTTCTTTAACTGGTGCTCGCAAACTGGTGATGTAAATCGGAATGCGATGTTTTACACAGGTATGCATGTCCCGCTCCAGACGAGTGTTAGACACATGGACTATCTGGTTGACAGCAATTGGCCCAACTTTGAAATTAGGATTATCTTTCTGAAATTGCGTAAGCTCGCTCTGAATTTGACTTAGCCAGTCATCTAGCAACTCTTGCGGCCTAGCATTGAGAGCAGGAAAAGAGCCAACAATTCCTGCCTTACATTGGGCGATTACAAGTTCAGGATAGCTCACCGTAAACATGGGTGCCGAGATAATTGGCAAACGAAGATTTTGCAGTATTTTAGGAATATGACTCATAGATTTCTTAACTCACGCCTTAAGATCTTGCCAACGTTTGTCTTTGGTAAATCAGCGCGGAAAACAATATGTTTTGGACGTTTGTAGTTCGTAAGATTTTCTCTGCAGAATGCCAAGATATCTTCTTCAGTTAAAGAAGGATCCTCTTTCACTATGAAGGCCTTGACTGCTTCACCTGAATCTTCATCCGGCACACCAATCACGGCACATTCCAACACACCTGGAATCAGTGATAACACTTCTTCCACCTCATTGGGGTACACATTGAATCCAGAAACCAGCACCATATCCTTTTTGCGGTCAACAATCTTTGTAAAACCATCGGAGTTCATGATGCCGATATCTCCTGACTTGAAGAAGCCATCAGCAGTCATCACGTTCTTGGATTCTTCTGGCTTATTCCAATAACCCGCCATTACTTGTGGACCCCGAATACAGATTTCACCAGGAGTGCCGAATGGAACTTCAATGCCATCATCATTCAAAATCAACACTTCGGTTCCTGGAACTGGTAAACCAATGTACCCCGTGAATCTCTCAATTAGCGGGGAATTTACACAAGCAACGGGAGATGTCTCTGAGAGGCCATATCCTTCTGCAATCGGCGCACCAGTCTTTTCTTGCCATAGATCTGCTACGACTTTTTGCATTGCCATACCACCGCCGATCGTCGCCAATATATTTGGAAACTTCACGTTGGCAAATTCTGGCTTGTGAAGCAATGCATTAAATAAAGTATTAACCCCTGGGAAAATATTAATGTCTGGATGCTTTTTAAGAAGCTTAATAAATCCATCAAAGTCGCGCGGATTGGGCACTAAAACAAGTAAGCCACCTTTACGCATACCTAATACTGCGCAAGCCGTTAAAGCAAAGATGTGATACAGGGGTAAGGCACACAAGAAAACCAGTTGATCTACATGCTTACGCTTTAATCCAGGCTCCAGCCATAGCTCTGTCTGAATAACATTAGAGAGAATATTTCGATGCAGGAGTATGGCACCTTTAGATAAGCCAGTAGTACCACCGGTATATTGTAAGAACGCAATGTCATTCAGAGTGGTATTTGGCTTATTCCAGCGATGCTTGCTACCCTCAGTTAATGCTTCCATAAAAGTAAGATGTCCTGGTAATTCCCATGCAGGCACAAGCTTTTTGATATTCCGAACTACAAAATTAACTATGGAACCCTTAAGTCCAATCATCTCCCCCATTGAGGTGACAATAGTCTTTTTTAATGGAACGCTGTTAGCAATTTGCTGATAAACATGCGCAAAGTTTTCCAATATAACAAGGGCTGATGCCCCGCTATCTTTTAATTGATACTCTAACTCACGAGCGGTATAGAGCGGATTGACATTGACAACAACATATCCAGCGCGTAGCACACCAATCATTGCAATCTGAAATTGCAAAACGTTTGGCAGCATGATGGCAACTCGAGAACCAGGCTCTAAACCTAAACTTTGAAGATATGAAGCAAAGTGTTTTGAATGCTGATCGAGGTCGCGATAATTTAAGAACTTATCCAAATACTCGCATGCACGACGATTTGGAAATCGCTGAAAAGCTTCTTCGAACATATCCAATAAAGAGTTATAGCCGGAGATATCTACATCATGAGGCACGCCCTCTGGATAGTTTTTTAACCAGGGTTTTGAAGGATTAACCATGATTTATGTCCAGTCTCAATCTATTTATATTTGTAATCAGATTATTAATTCTGTAAGACTCATTCTATACACGGCGACACATTAAGTCGAAAAGAAAAAGCCCTCTAGGATCAGAGGGCTTTGACTTAAACTTAAGATGAAGCAATGATTAGAAGCGGTAGCCAAGACCAACTAGAAAATCAATACCAGATCCCCCGAAGGCACCAGTGAGGTTTACGCCGGAAGTATTTGTAAGGGTCACAGTTTTATTAGAGAAGCCTGCGTAATTAAACTCACCCAAAACATACAACGACTCCGAAACCATCTGCTTGTATCCAACACCGAGACTGTATCCAGATAAATTAACTGTTGAGTAGGCCAATGTAGGTCCATTTATACCAATCGTGGAGCCGGTATAGCCAACCTTTAGATACGCCAACCTTTGGTTATCAATAGCATAGCCAGGCGTCAAAACAACACTATATAAATTCTTTACGTTATAACTTATAGGATTTGTAACAAGGGTTGTACCTGCAGGCACTGGAATTGGTGATGCCACTGCAGCTGTAGAAGTTGTAAAAGAGCCAGAGGCAGCAGAGCTAGCACCAGGATAATAAGTAGCTCTAATACCTAAAACATAGTTACTATTAATACCCCAGTTGTAGCCAGCACTAATATTTGCAGTTGCAGTGGTTACATCATTAGCGGAAGAGGTGGCGCTACCAGATGAGGCTGTAGTGTAGGCGCCACCCGCAGCAGCAACAGGAAATCTCAAGGCAGAAGTGGAAATGGAGCCAATCTTAGGAGTGAACTGGCCATAGCCAACGCTCACCGCAACATCCGCGCCCTCCCAAGCATTTGTCTTTGCCGACTGTGCATGCACACTCGTTGCAAATACACCAGCGATTGCTAAAGCCAAGGCGCTAATCTTTACTGTTTTCATATGTCTTCCTGTATTGAGTTTTTTAATAATCTGAAACAACTGTGTTGATCTTAAATAGTTCTAATTAACTTTGTATCTCGGGTTTTCCCTTTATTTATTTTGCAGCGCATCAATATTTAGGTGGTGACACCCTTCAATCTTTGAATTAAAGGGTCTTGACGCAGGTTTACAACTTCAATTAATGTTGTAATATAAACGAACGATCGTATTATTTTTACAACAATATTAGTTAATTAATTAATGTCCATGCTTGATACAAGGTCAAATCTTTCAGGTTTATCTGTTGAATCTAAGAAAGGCTCAGCAACCAAATTGCTGATTCTGAATGCTGCTCTTGAGATTGCTAGCAAGTCGGGTCTTGAAGGCATCACCATAGGTCACTTGGCTGAAAACGTAGGGATGAGCAAAAGTGGCGTGTTTGCGCACTTTGGCTCTCGAGAGGAACTTCAAATAGAAGTTATTAGAAAGTATTACCAATACTTTTCTGAACTCGTATTTTTGCCTGCCCTCAATAAACCAAAGGGGCTACCACGCTTACGTCACATGATCGATGCTTGGTTAAAAATTAGCGTAGGTAAAAATACTTCCAGTTGCTTTTTTATTGCTGGCGCTGCGGAGTTTGATGATCGACCAGGAATTGTGCGTGATGAATTAGTGAAAAGCGTTGAAGATTGGCGCTCTGCCCTATTACGAGCAATCAAAGAAGCTATTGCAGCGGGACATTTGAAGAAATCAGTCGTCCCCCAGGAAATGCTCTTCCATCTTTACAGCATTGTACTTGGAGTCCATCACGACTCTAGGTTTTTACAGAACCCTAAAAGCCTAGCCTTAGCAAACAAGTTGATTAAGGACATTTTCTTGTCTAAACAAGTCGCTAAACCTTAATTTTTATAAGTCATATTCGAATAATCCTTTACACCTGGAATTTCTATGCCTCAATACACACCACCCTTACGCGATATTCAATTTGTAATTCATGAACTACTGGATGCGAGCAAGGAGTTTTCGTCACTGCCTGCCTATCAGGACGTAGATAAAGATACGATGAATCAAATCATGGAAGAGGCTGGTAAGTTTGCTAGTGAAATTGCGTTTCCTCTTAATCAGATTGGCGATAAAGAAGGTTGCACCCGCCATGATGATGGATCTGTCACCACTCCAACTGGATTTAAGCAAGCCTACGAACTATATGTGGCAGGTGGTTGGCCCGCCCTCTCTTGCGATCCTGCCTATGGCGGTCAAGGATTGCCACAACTACTTAATACCGTTCTTTATGAAACCCTCAACTCCGCCAATCAATCTTGGACTATGTACCCTGGGCTATCTCACGGAGCATATGAGTGTTTACATGCACATGGTACCGATGAGCAGAAAAAAACATATTTAGAGAAATTGGTTTCCGGTCAATGGACGGGAACCATGTGTTTAACTGAACCCCATTGCGGTACGGATTTGGGTTTATTAAAGACAAAAGCAGAGCCACAAGTAGATGGTACTTATGCAATTACTGGCACTAAAATTTTTATTTCTAGTGGTGAACATGACTTAGCCGAAAACATTGTTCATTTAGTGCTGGCTCGGTTACCAGACTCTCCAATTGGTAGTAAAGGCATTTCTCTATTTGCTGTGCCAAAGTTTCAGGTAGGTGCTGATGGTTCGATTGACAAAGCTAATGCAGTCTCCTGTGGCTCCCTAGAACATAAGATGGGCATACATGGGAATGCTACTTGCGTCATGAATTTTGATGGCGCTATTGGCACGCTTGTTGGCGAACCTCATAAAGGTTTAAATGCCATGTTTGTCATGATGAATGCCGCTCGACTTGGAGTGGGCATGCAAAGTCTTGGCTTAACCGAAGTGGCTTATCAAAACTCGGCAGCCTATGCAAAAGAACGTTTGCAGATGCGTAGCTTGACTGGTGCCAAGGCTCCAGAAAAAGCAGCTGATCCGATCATTGTTCACCCCGATGTGCGACGCATGCTGTTAACGCAACGCGCTTATGCGGAAGCTGGTAGAGCTTTCTCATACTGGGTGGCTCTGATGATTGATAAGGAGCTGAATCATCCTGACGAAAGCGTTCGCAAAGAAACTGGTGAAATGGTTGCCCTACTCACCCCAATTATTAAAGCCTTCCTAACAGACAATGCATTTATTGCCACCAATGAAGGCATGCAAGTATTTGGTGGTCATGGCTATATAGCTGAATGGGGCATGGAACAATATGTTCGCGATGCCCGTATCAATATGATTTATGAAGGCACCAATACCATTCAGTCATTAGATTTACTGGGGCGCAAAGTACTTGGAGATATGGGTAAGAAACTTACCAAGTTTGGCAAGATTATTGAGGTCTTTATTGAGGACGAAGGCGTTCGTAAAGAGATGCAAGAATTTATTGACCCTCTCGCAGATATTGCAGTCAAAGTTGAAAAACTGACCAAAGAGATTGGCATGAAGGCTATGATGAATCATGAGGAAGTTGGTGCAGCAGCAGTTCCATATTTAAGAGTTGTTGGCCATTTGATTTATTCCTACTTATTTGCGCGGATGGCAAAAATTGCTTTGGCCAATAAAGCAAGTAATGATCCTTTTTATCAGGCCAAGCTCGCTACTGCGCGCTTTTACTTTGATAAATTACTTCCAGAGACCGCCATGTTGATACGTCAAGCGCGTGCTGGCTCTAAATCCTTAATGGCAATGCCTGCTGAATTTTTCTGAGAGACTGAATATGAGTGAAAACAAGATCATTAAAAAAGTTGCCATCTTAGGTGCTGGTGTGATGGGCGCTCAAATTGCTGCCCAATGCATTAATGTGGGGTTACCTGTCGTTTTATTTGACTTACCCAGCAAGTCCGATGATGGAAAACCAGTCAATAAGAATGCAATCGCCCTAAAGGCAATCGAGAATCTTAAAAAACTCAAACCTGCTCCTCTGGGTTTAGCAAACGATGCTAATTTGATTCAAGCGGCAAACTATGAGGATGATCTAGGTCTGCTGGCAGGCTGTGATCTGATTATTGAAGCGATTGCTGAGCGCTTAGATTGGAAGCATGCTCTTTATGAAAAAGTAGCTCCACATATACCGGCGCATGCTCTATTTGCCACCAATACCTCCGGACTTCCCATTGGTGAACTTGCCAAAGGTTTTTCAGGTGATCTAAAAAAACGCTTTTGTGGCGTGCATTTCTTTAACCCACCTCGATACATGCACTTGCTGGAACTGATTCCCGCGGTTGATACTGAACCTGCTGTATTAGACACTTTAGAAACCTTTATGACCTCCACCATGGGTAAGGGTGTGGTGCGCGCTAAAGATACACCGAATTTCATTGGCAATCGTGTAGGTGTATTTTCTATCCTAGCGGTTTTTGCTGAAGCACAAAAATTTTGTCTAGGGTTCGATGCAGTCGATGCAATTACTGGCAGTAAATTAGGTCGAGCTAAATCCGCTACTTTTAGAACAAGTGATGTTGTAGGTCTAGATACCATGGCTCATGTCATAAAAACCATGGAAAACTCCTTGCAGGCCGATCCCTTCTCTGCCCTATTTAAGGTTCCGGAAGTTGTCGCTCAGCTCATATCCAAAGGTGCGCTTGGCCAAAAAACGAAAGCGGGTTTTTATCGCAAGGATGGCAAGAATGTCATGGTCCTAGATGCCACTACAGGTGAATACAAAGCATCAACCGCGACCATTGAACCTCTCGTTGAACGTATTCTAAAAAAACCCATTGCGGAAAGACTGGGATTACTCCGAGAGACCGACGAACCACAAGCGCAATTTTTATGGGCAATCTATCGCGATATCTTTCACTACTGTGCGATTCAATTGGGCGACATTGCTCAGTCTGCACGTGAAATCGACTTTGCAATGCGTTGGGGTTACGGTTGGGACAAAGGTCCCTTTGAAGATTGGCAAGCAGCCGGTGTAACGCAAGTAGCTAATTGGATCAAAGAAGATATCGATGCAGGCAAGGCCTTAAGTAAGGAGCCTCTACCGGCATGGCTATTTAGTGGCCCAGTTGCTGAAAAACAAGCTTTTCATACACCTGAGGGGTCATGGTCTGCATCTGAAAATAAATACATACCTCGCTCTGATTTGCCCGTCTATCAAAAGCAAGTATTTAGAGCGCCATTATTAGGTGACGGCTCACCCGACCCTAAAACTGCAGGCACTACTATCTATGAGAATCCAGACTTACGCGCTTGGGTAGAAGATCGTGAGCCCACTGTCTTGATAGCTTCATTTAGATCCAAAATGAATACCATTAGTCCCGATGTATTAAATGGTATTCAAAAGGCAGTTGAAATCGCTGAAGCAAACTATGCAGGTCTAGTGATTTGGCAGCCCAGCTCTTTAAAACTAGGCACCCCTGGAGGACCGTTTTCAGCTGGTGCTAATTTAGAAGCAGCCTTACCAATGGTCATGAAAGGCGGCCCCGCTGGCGTTGAACCATTCGTAAAATTATTCCAAGACACCATGATGCGCGTGAAATACGCTCAAGTACCTGTAGTCACAGCAGTTTCAGGGATTGCCCTAGGCGGTGGATGTGAGCTAGTCATGCAATCGGCTCGCAGAGTGACTGCCATTGAAAGCTATATAGGTCTTGTAGAAGTGGGAGTTGGATTATTACCAGCAGGAGGTGGCCTTAAGGAAGCGGCTATTCGTGCGGCACAAGGAGTAGCGCTTGCTGGAAATACCAATTATTTGGATTTCACAAAAGCCTCTTTTGAGAATGCTGCTATGGCAAAAGTATCTTCCTCTGCTCAAGATGCTATGAGAATGGCTTACCTACAAAAAGGAGACATTATTGTCCCCAATGTATATGAACTACTTGCTATTGCACAGAATCAAGTGAAGGCAATGCAATATGCAGGATATAAGCCCCCAATTTCAGCGCTTATTCCAGTAGGCGGACGTTCAGTAGCAGCTACAGTGATGGGTCAAGTAGTCAATATGCGAGATGGTGGCTTCATATCCGAACATGATGCATTTATTGCGAAGAAAATCATTGAGATCATCACCGGCGGCAATGTAGATGCTGGCACTCTGGTAACAGAAGAATGGTTGCTCAAACTCGAACGACAAGCATTTGTTGAGTTGATTGGTCATCCTAAGACCATGGAACGAATTATGGGCATTCTGCAAAACGGCAAGCCTGTCCGCAATTAATTAACCGAGATACCAAGATGAAAAATATTCAAGACGCATACATTGTTGCCGCAACACGCAGTGCTGTTGGAAAATCTGGTAGAGGCGCGTTAAAAAATACGCGACCAGACGATTTACTCGGCAATGCTTTGCAACAGGTGTTGACACAAGTACCCACCCTTGACCCAAAAGCTATCGAAGATGCGATCATTGGTTGCGCGATGCCTGAAGCGCAGCAAGGCTTAAATGTGGCTCGCATAGGTTTACTCTTGGGCGGCCTTCCAAATACAGTAGGCGGTATTACAGTGAACCGCTTTTGCTCCTCTGGTCTTAATGCTATCGCGATGGCTGCCGATCGCATTCGGGTTGGCGAAGCTGATGTCATGATTGCCGGTGGCGTGGAATCCATGAGCATGGTCCCCATGGGGGGCAACACACCGTCAATGTCCCCTGAAATTTTTATGGGTGATGAAAATATTGGCATAGCCTATGGCATGGGCTTGACTGCCGAAAAAGTAGCTCAACAATGGAAAATTAGTCGCGAAGACCAAGATGCCTTTGCTCTTCAATCTCACCAAAGAGCGATGGCCGCTCAAGCAGCAGGCGAATTTAATGCAGAAATCTTTCCCGTGAAGATTGCTCAGCGAACAATGAACCTAGACCAAGGTCAAGTAGACCTTCAATGGAGTGAATTTACTAAAGATGAGGGACCGCGCATGGATACCTCATTAGAAAGTTTGGCAAAACTCAAGTCTCCTTTTGCGGCAAAAGGTACCGTTACTGCAGGCAATAGCTCTCAAACCTCAGATGGTGTGGGCGCTCTCATTTTGGCAAGCGAAAAAGCAATTAAGACATTTGGCCTCACCCCCTTGGCACGTTTTGTGAGTTTTGCAGTGAAAGGTGTTCCCCCTGAAATTATGGGCATAGGTCCAAAAGAGGCAATCCCCGCTGCTCTGAAATTAGCAGGCCTGAATTTACAGGGCATGGATTGGATTGAATTGAATGAAGCATTTGCAGCACAATCTTTAGCTGTCATGCGTGATTTAAATCTAGATCCAAGCAAAGTCAATCCGTTGGGCAGCGCTATTGCTCTCGGACACCCCTTGGGTGCGACTGGTGCCATTCGTGCTACAACTGCTATACATGCACTCCAGAGACGAAATTTGAAGCATGCTATGGTCACCATGTGTGTTGGCACTGGCATGGGCGCTGCCGGAATTTTTGAGCGCTGCTAATATTAGCCTGAGACCCTATGATGAATAAATTACTGATTCCTCTTTCCACCGCTCTAGTCTTTTTTGCTGGCAGCGTTCTTTCTCAATCACAAGACCCCGCAGTTGGCGTATGGAAAACCATTGATGACAAAACCAATGAGCCCGCTTCTCTTATCAAAATCGAACAAGTGAATGGCGTGCTTGAGGGCACCATTATCAAAACATTTCAGAAGCCTAATGAAAAGCCACTGGTGTATTGCAATCTTTGCAAAGATGATCGCAAAGATAAGCCCATCATTGGCATGAAAATCATGACTGAACTCAAGCGCGATAAACCAGGGGCTTGGTCAGATGGAAAAATACTCGACCCAGAAGAAGGTGAAGTTTATCGAGTCAAAATTGTGACTGAAGATGGTAAAAAAATGGATGTCCGCGGCTATATTGGCGTTCCATTACTTGGCAGAACACAGGTTTGGTACAAAGCGGAACAATAAGTTAGTTACGAAGGATTTCAGCGATCTTTTGTAAAAATAGCTCTTGTCCATGATGGACCTTGGATTGCCAATCATCCCCTGAGCTCTCATTTGCGTCATCCGTAATGTATTTATAAGAGTGCCATGGAATTTGATGGTCATGAGCCACTGCTGCGATAGCAAATAATTCCATATCCACCACATCGACCCCTTGGTTCTGCAACCATGGATCTTGCGCTGTCACAAAACTATCTCCAGAGCCGCAGAGGTATTGACCAGTCGATAAATATTCACTTGGACGATCGCAAAACGGCGTACTACCACGTGGCGCTAATGGCTCTGCATCCATATCTCGCTGAATAACCTTACCAATCTCTAGCAAACCATTTAAATGGGGATTGATTTTTCCAGCAGTACCAAAGTTCAAAATGAGTTTTGGTGCATATTGGGCAATTGCCTTCAGAGAGGTAACGGCGGCATTAATTTTGCCTATACCTGAATAGACAATTTCAACTCCATGAGGCAAAGCTTCACGCTTGAGCTCAGACTCTAATGCGGTAATAATGAGTAGTTCTGTTTTCATATTGGTCAACAATGAATTTACTAGATTATCTACCTGGAGTTCCCGATTTTCCAAAACCAGGAATTCTCTTTCGAGATATCTCCCCTTTGTTGGCTAATCCAGCGGCTTTTAAGGAGGCAATTCTTCAGCTTGATCAATTGGCCCAGCAATTTGATTACACCCATATCGTAGGTATCGAGTCACGCGGTTTTATCTTTGGGTCTGCCTTAGCCCATCATGCCCACAAAGGATTGGCTCTCGCCAGAAAACCTAACAAGCTTCCATTGGCCAGTCACCGTGAGTCCTATGGACTGGAGTACGGTACCGATGCTCTAGAAATTCAAGAATCTACGCTACCAAAGGACGCTAAAGTTTTGCTCTTGGATGATGTTTTAGCAACTGGTGGAACCTTAATTGCTGCAGATAGATTGTTACGTAATGCAGGGTTTGCAGTCAGTGGTGCCATCACCCTATTAGAAATTGCCTTCTTAAACGGCAATCGGTTGCTCAAGCAAAATAATATTAAGCACGAATCAGTATTAAAAAGCTAAGCTCAGATTTTTAAACTAACTTCTTAGCAGTCTTTAGGATCTTCATAGCCCCCCAACCTACCGCTAAAACTTTACTGGCGAACTTCGGTTTGTAATGCGCTAGCGCAGCAAATGCAGTGCTCCAAAGCATTGGATTATTCTTTAAGAAATGAACTGCATCCAATCCTTTATCAGCCCAAGACAGCGGTTTTTCCCAAGCTTCAAAGTGTTCTGCAAATTCCTGCCTCTCCTTGCGCGACTGAACCTGAAGTTCATGTCGACGGGATTCCAAAGCCTTTAACTGAAGACTCATTTAGAAAGCGCCTCGCGATCTTTGCTCAATTCTGCAATTGATGCTTCGAATAATTTAGGCATATTGCGTAAAGATTGGGTTATCAGAAAGGCAAAAATCAAACCGACAGATAAAAATGCTGCGGTCAATAGCCCTAATGCCAGTATTCGATCAGCCTCCCAGCTATAGATCACTATGAGGAGAGCTAGCATGACTAAACCAAAAAATAAAAAGAATAAGGCGCTAACAATCATCACTAAGAGACTTATAAACTTTGCTCTCGCAATTTGAACATCGACTGATAGAAGCTCTAATCGTGTTTGCGCAATCGATACGCCAGTTGAAGCTAGGCCTTTGATTGAGGATAGTAAATTTTCTTGGGACATGATGATTTAACGACGCCCAATAAAAAGACCGATTAACAAGCCCAAACCTGCTGCAACACCTACCGCCTCCCAAGGGCTGCGGTGAACAAAATCATCAGCACCCTCTGCTGCAGCTTTAGCCTTATCCACAAAATTACCCTCCACACTTGATAGACTTTCTTTTGCGCCTGCCAAGGTTTCCAGTGCTTTATTACGAATAGAGCTAATAGCATCCCCAGGGTGATCTTCTGTAGCCTTGATTAAAGCCTCAGCATCCGCCATTAGAGCTTTAAACTCTCCAATAAGTTGTTCTGTACCTGCTGGTTTTTCAGCATGCGCTTCTGAGTGATCTAATTTCTTAGCGGTCATAGAGATTAACTCCCAATTGATAAAGCTTTAATTAATGTATTTGACTATTCTAAGCACTTCTAGCCGGAGATCCCAGCAATAAGACAGTAATTCCGGCGTTACCCTCCTTAAAGCGTTTCAGATATCGCTTTAATCCTGGGCGCCTTCTCAATAAGGCGTGGTAGGCCTCGCTGCCAAATGCGACATCCTCGCCAAAATGGTATTCATCAACTCTGTCAGAGTAACGATTATTTTCAAGTGCATCATGAATCGCCCTCTTGATTCGACCACCCTCTCCACTAGAGCCATAACCATGAACCAAAATGATGGCCTTGATGCCTAACTCCATAGACTTACGCAAATAGTCGGTGAGTCGCTCTAAAGCCTCCTCAACATATGGACCATCTTGCTTAAGATTGAACTCAATTGTGTCCGTAGCCAATACCGGCAAAGATTCAGAACCACAATGCGGACATTGCTTAAATAATGGCCGTGGATTGCCACAGTCCGAACACTCAGCGTACTGACTCAAATTAATTCCGCTGCGAGGTAGTTAAGAGCAATACTTACCCTCTAAGCTACTTACATCACTGATCTTATCGTCCACCATTAAATTCAATGTCTTTTGAGCAAGATCGCGATTTTCTGGAGTCTTCAAGCTTGCATTAATTAATGTAGAAACGTCCTTACGGATAGAAGTGTTGCCATAACGCAAGCCCTTCAAGGTAGATACTGCTTCTGCTGATAACTTGCACTGCTGATTAATTAACTCTGAAGAATCTGACAACTGAGTATTTGCATAAGCAAACGCAGCTACAGAAATTGATACAGCCGCTAATAGAGTCTTTTTCATCTTAGTTCCTTATTTTGTGACCACAGGTTGGACAACAACCAATCTCTTTAGCCCTTGTCTTTCTGAGAGCTGCATAAACGCTGGATTCTGAAATTTCCATCTTTCTTGCAGCTTGCGCTGCGGTCATGCCCTTCCCTACCCACTCCAAGGCTTGATGTGTTTTTGGTATTTGTCTCTTCATTTCATCTCCCAGTTCCACAACTATACTACAGAAGTTGTGAAGTTGTGAAGTTTAGTTAAATGGGTATTTATACCTAGGAATTTGGGTTATTCAGTCCGTAGGATTGAGATTTAGGGCTTGAATCCAAAGAACCTGGATGGGCTGTTTGGTGTTATAAGTAGTGGATAAATAGAAAAATTGAGCGAAAAAGAAGTTCGTGAGATGCTCAATAAATTGGAGGAGATCTATGTCTTTACATTTCACAGCCAGAAAAGGTTTGGCATGCCTTTTTTTCGCTCTAATTACTTCAGCGACAGTTCCAGCCATTGCGCAAACAACGGGTGCTTGGCCGACTAAGCCAATTAAGATTATTGTTGGTTATTCTGCTGGTGGCGCTACCGATGTATTGACTCGCCTTATTTCCGTGAATATGAGTAATACCTTGGGCCAATCGATTGTGGTTGAAAATCGCCCAGGCGCTAATAGTAATGTGGGTGCCGAGATCGTAGCGCGCTCCCCTGCTGATGGCTACACTCTGTATGCGTTTTCAATCGCAAATACTATTAACGCGAGTCTGTACCCAAAGCTCAGCTATGACCCGATCAAGGATTTTGAGCCGGTAGGAATGATTGCCAAAATTCCAAATATTTTGGTCGTGAACCCCAATATTCCTGTAAAAACGGTTGCCGACTATGTTCGTTATGCAAAAGACTCAAAAGATGGCGTCACTTTTGCGTCATCGGGTAGCGGTTCATCCATTCACCTCTCAGGTGAAATGTTTAAGATGCAATCCAAAGTTCAAATGCTCCACATCCCCTACAAGGGAAGCGCCCCAGCGGTAACCGACTTACTCGGCGGTCAAGTTGAATCGATGTTTGACAATGCTCCATCAGCCCTCCCTCATATCCAGAGCGGCAAGCTTCGTCCGATTGCAGTTACCAGTGCACAACGTTCACCCTATCTTCCTGATGTTCCCACCATTGCAGAATCGGGATACCCTGGTTTTGACGTGCAGTCTTGGTTCGCGCTAGTTGCCCCAGCAGGCACACCAAAGCCCATCATCAAACAACTCAATGCCGCCTTAAATAAAGCCTTGAATTCTCCTGAAGTTCGTCAACGCCTTCAGGAACTCGCTGCCACACCTGAACCAGGAACACCAGAAAAAATGGCTGCGTTTGAGGCTGCTGAAGTAAAACGTTGGCGCGAAGTCGTTAAAGAATCTGGGGCTAAGGCTGAGTAGCTTTCTTTATCACTCGCTTTATATAGTCACTTTAACCAAAGCTCACCCACATGTTTCCTATTGATTTTTTCTGGAGAGCAGCTCAACGCTGGCCAGATCGTATTGCCATCGATACACCAAGTGGCCCAATCCATTACATCACCTTAGCCAAGCGAGTGAAAGCGCTTGCTGCTGGACTCACAGCGCTTGATCCCAGTCTGCAGAGTCGGGTTGCTATATGCGCAGGTAATAGTGCTGATCACATTACTGCATTGCTGGCGATTCTGGCATGCGGTAAGGTGTGGATTCCATTGAATCCAAAAAGCACACATCCTGAAATTCAGCGAATTATTAATATTACTGAACCATCGATTGTGATTCTAGATCAAGCAAATCAGAATTTGCTCGAAGGCGCTCCTGGAGCATGGATTTATACAGGAAGTGAATCCGATACGGCTGCGCGCAGTATGGACGAGATAATTCACTTGTATGAGGATGCGCCACAACCTTCATTTGAATTGCCCATGGATGCAATTCAAGCGATTAAATTTACTGGCGGCACTACGGGCGCACCCAAAGGCGTCATGCAACCATACCGCGCATGGATGGCTAACATCAGCAATCAAATTCAGGTATGGGGCTTTGATGAACATGAACGTTATATTGTTGCCGCACCGATCACGCATGGCACCTCTACTTATATCGTGCCCATTTTGGCCCAGGGCGGATGTCATGTCATTTTGGATGGAGCTGGTGCCGAAGTAGTCAGAAATGCCTTCCGCGACCGACTCGGCACTGTTTGCTTTATGCCACCTACATTGGTATACATGTTGATGGCTTTGCCAAATGCGTCAAGAGCTGATTTTCCAAAACTGAAAAGATTAATTTATGGCGGCGCTCCAATGCCCCCAGAGCAGGTCCGTAAAGTACGTGATTTTTTTGGTCCAGTCTTAGGTACTACCTACGGTCAAACTGAAGCGCCACAAATTTTGACAGCAATGCGTCCAGAAGATTTTGATGATCCCAATAATTGGGCGGCGGTTGGGCGGCCAACTTGGTTTAGTGATGTGGCCATCATGTCTCCTGAAGGTAAGCTACTACCTCATGGAGAAATTGGTGAAGTCGTAGCACGCGGTGATTTACTCATGACGGGCTACTGGCGTCTGCCTGAGAAAACTGCCGAAACAATAATTGATGGATGGCTGCACACAGGGGATCGCGGCTTAATTGATGAGCGTGGGTTTTTATATCTAAAGGATCGACTTAAGGACATCGTCATTACGGGTGGCTTTAATGTGTATCCAGTTGATGTTGAAAATGCACTAAGTCAGCACCCTGCCGTTCATGAATGCCTTGTATTTGGCCTACCAGATAATAAATGGGGGGAAACTGTTCAGGCTGCTGTGCAACTTCACCCTGGAAAAACCGCAGATGAGTCAGAGCTGATTGCGTTTGTGCGCAATCTTTTAGGCCCCGTACAAACTCCCAAGCAAATTCATTTCTATGAAAGCTTGCCCCGTTCTAATGTTGGCAAACTTCTGAAAAGCGCTGTTATTAATCAACTAAAGAATACTCTCTAGATTAAATTTTGAATCGATAACAAAATGACTACCAAAAAAACTCCTGTCACCAGCCTGTGCACCCACACCCTCACTAGCTTGCACTACCGCGATGCTGATCTAGTTGAAGATTTAATGGGCAAAAAAACATTTACCGAAGTGATGTTGATGCAAATTTTAGGTCGAGAACCACGAGCAGTAGATATTCGGATCACTGATGTTGTATTGATTGTATTAATGGAGCATGGCCTAACACCCAGCGCGATTGCTACTCGCCTCATTTATATGAGCGCGCCAGAAAATCTTCAAGGCGCAGTTTCAGCTGGCTTACTTGCAGTTGGCAGCTCATTTATTGGCACGATGGAAAATTGCTCCGCCCTACTGGACCGTATTATTGACTCCAAAGATCCATATGCGGAAGCACTTACAATCGCTCAGCACTATAAAGACATTAAAGCTGCTGTTCCAGGTTTTGGCCATCATCTTCATAAGCCAGTAGATCCAAGAGCCTATAAGCTATTAGACATGGGTCGCTCAGAAAAAGAACTGAAAGGCGATCATATTCGCGCTTTAGAAACTCTATCCAAGGCGGTGGATGAGATTGCTGGACGCCCTATTACTATTAATGCCACTGGAGCAGTTGCCGCACTTCTCGGTGAAATCGGTATTCCTACCGCAGTCATGCGAGGTTTTGCAGTGATTTCTCGCTCGGCGGGATTAGTGGCACATATTGTTGAAGAACAGCAAAGCCCTTCAGGTAGATTCATTTGGGACACTGTTGAGCATGCCATTCCGTTTGTTGATGGCGCCAACAAGATTGGCTGAAAAAAATCTACAGGGGAAATCATTGTCTAGAGAATATGTATTAGTAACCGGCGGGAGCAGAGGAATTGGTCGCGCAATTACTGAACGACTCATTGCTGACGGTATGCATGTCATTAATTTTGATAAAGATGCTCCGACAGTGATCGCTGATCATGAAAGCTTTCATCAGGTGGATGTATCGGATGAAAATGCTTTGCGAGCAGAATTAACTGCCGTAACCACCTCATACCCTATGACCCGCTTAGTCAACAATGCTGGCATTGTTCGTCCAGCCAATATTGAGAATGCGAGCATCGAAGACTTACATGCAGTGATGAATGTCAATATCGCTGCTGCCATTATTTGTGTCCAAGCCCTTCTTCCAGCAATGAAAGCTGCTCATTTTGGTCGTATCGTCAACATCTCCAGCAGAGCTGCTTTAGGCAAGGAAGAGCGCATCGTCTACGCAACAACAAAGGCAGGATTATTGGGACTCACTCGTACGCTTGCCTTAGAACTGGCCGCAGATGGCATTACTGTCAATGCAATTGGCCCAGGACCGATTGCAACTGAACTTTTCCAAAGCGCAAATCCACCTGGAGCTCCCGCAACCCAGCGCATCTTAGATAGCGTGCCACTTGGCCGCATTGGACAACCAGAAGAGGTGGCACATCTTGTGGCTTCCCTGCTAGATCATCGTGCTGGCTTTACAACAGGACAAGTAGTCTATGTATGTGGCGGCATGACTGTTGGATTGAGTCAATAGATGACTACGAAATCCCATCCCCCTGGTTTACCAACTGATCTGACTGGTCGCGTTATTTTTGTTTCTGGAGGTGGCTCTGCTGGGCCTGGTTGGAGTATTGGTAGAGCATCTTGCGTCACATATGCTCGCTTAGGTGCCAAAGTTTGCGTGGTAGATAAAGACTTGGCATCCGCAGAAGAAACCACTCGAATCATTTTGGAGGAAGGCGGTACAGCTCATACCTTGGTTGGTGATGTGGCAGAAGAGGCAGAGGTCAAGAGGCTCTTTAGTGAGGCACGCAAACTACTTGGACCGATTGATGTCTTGCATCACAATGTCGGCGTTGGCAAAGTGGGCGGCCCGATGGAAACTAGTGCGGATGATTTTGATCGCATTCATAAAATTAATGTACGCAGTTTGTTATTGGCTGCCCAAGAAGTTTTACCAGAAATGGTCGAGCGCAAAACAGGCAATATCATCGCCATCTCTTCAGTAGCCGGAATGCGCTATTTAGGCTATCCCCACCTTGCGTATAGCGTCACCAAGGCAGCAAATACCCAATTTATACGGATGATTGCTCAGCAATATGCCAATAAAGGCATTCGGGCCAATACCATAGTGCCAGGCTTAATTGACACCCCCAGAATTGCTAATACGGTTGCCAAAATGTTCTCTGAAAATAGCCTTGATGAAGCTCGGGCAGCTCGTGATCGACAGGTGCCCATGGGTCACTCTGGCAACGCTTGGGACATAGCCCACGCCTGTGCGTTTCTGGTTTCCGATGCCGCGTCCTATACTACTGGTACCGAGCTCGTAGTAGACGGTGGCTTAACCGGAAAATACGCCTAAAACCAAGAATTCGATCCCTGAGAATTGGGTCCCTACTTAAAGGGATAGTATGATTCAGTGATCTAAGGGAGTTTTTATGCATCGAACCATCTATCGAATTGTTTTACTGCTTTCCATCAGCGCCGGCCTACTTGCTTGTAATCAAAACGATCGAAAGATTAGCGGTTGGGAGATTAATGATGTCTATCACTCAACCATCATTACCCCATCTTCAAGTGGTGGCAAAACATTTCATGGACCTCCCATCAATACGATGGACTCCGATAACACCTACGAAATGTTTAGCCTCAAAGCAGATCAATCCGCGCAAGGCAGCAGAACGTTCGAACTGAATGCGCAATTGACGTACTTTAATCAATGGCGTTTTTATGAATCTGCCACACTAGAAGGAAAACCTTCTACTAGCTTTAAAGTAGTTGGCAGAGAAGCTGGCGCGTGCGGCGATCGTGGTTGTATTTTCAGGGAACTGCTCTCCGTTCAACTGACAGAGTCATTCATAAAGGATCATGCCAAGAATGGTTTTATTATCACCATCTCATCTAAGACTGGCGTTAAGAGTGATCTGTTCGTGCCGCCCCAATACATCCAAGGATATTTGCAGGCTATAGCAGGATCACCCTCTCGTTAAAATCTATTTATTATTTAATTTGAAAATAACAAAGGGGCTTTAAGCCCCTTTATTTATTGTCTTGTTAGCTATTTACTACGAGAGATATTCCGTTAATTCTTACCAGCGATTTTCTCAAAGCCTTTTCGTTCCGCAATAAATGCATCAATCACTACGGGGTCAAAAGCAGAACCCTTATGGCTAACGATCTCCTGATAAGCGTCATCGATTGACCACCCCTTTTTATAAGGTCTGTCACTAACTAAGGCATCAAAAACATCTGCCACCGACATAATCCGCGCCTCTATCGGAATTTGCTCGCCCTGCAGCTGCCTGGGGTAACCAGTTCCATCCCATTTTTCATGATGTGCCCCAGCTACCTTCATCGCTGTTGAAATTAATTCATTGTCAACATCCGCAGACTGAGAAGCGGCCAAAATCGTTTCTCCAATCATGGGGTGACTTTTCATGAGCCCCCTTTCCTCATCCGTAAAACGTCCTTGCTTATTGAGAACTTGATCGGGTATACCCACCTTGCCCAGGTCATGCAATGGCGCAACTTTTACCAAGGTTTCAATCTGATGATCGGTAAGGGCATCAGGATAGCAGCCCATTTGTTGCAGTCGCTTTGCCAAAAGATTGACATATTTTTGGGTGCGCATGATGTGGCTGCCAGTTTCATTGTCTTTTGCCTTCGCCAAAGCATTTAGCGCGGTCAGCATTTGATCTTCTCGTGCTGAGATCGTGTGATTAGCAGACTCGAGATCTTGTATGTATTTTTTCATTGGGGCAATCACCAACCACTTCACCAGTGGGATGGTGATTAACGTTAGCAATAGCACATCCAGGAGGACGGCGACAAAGTTAGAAGTCGCGCCGAACGAGGGAAGTACAAACATAATCAAAGCTTCGCCAACGCAAATACTGGCGATTAAAACTACATTCAGCCTTCTGATTGGGTTGTATTTCACTTACACCTCATTGCATTAGCCAATCCTGCCCAAGAAATCAATTGCGCGGTCTTTTGCGGGTGCCACGCAATCCAAGTACTGCAATGCGGGTATCAAGTATCTTGTCGATACTTTCGCGTTGCCACTGAACCTCAGCTCGCAAGGCATCTCTTTCAAAATTGTCCCGAAAAGCCAATAAAACACTTACCACCTTACCCGATCTAAATACCGGGAAAAAATTACAGGTAGCGTTTATTGTTTGACCATCTTTTTTCACTAGAGCCTCTTCATCGCGACTAATGGCGTTACCTGAAGTAGAGATCTTATCTACAAAGTTTGTCTGCAAAAAGGGGCTACCGTCATAGCGCTTAACAGGAAATAGGATGTCCAATCTTTTTCCCAAGAGCTCTTCTTTCTCGTAGCCCAATAAATTCGCACCAAACTCATTGATATGTATAAATTGATGCTCTAGATTAATCTCAAATAGACCTTCCATTGCCTGATCCAGCAATGCTTCGAGATGATGTTGGGGACCCCTTTTGCTAATAAGTTCTTGAGCAATTTTTGCAAAGCCCATCAAATCCGACTCTTCGCCTGCAGATAATCTTTTGGCTTTAGTATCAATAATGCATAAGGTTCCAATGCGATATCCATCGGGACTATTTAAAGGAATGCCTGCATAAAAACGAATATGTGGCGGACCGAGCACCAGCGGATTATTTTTAAAAAGAGAATCCTCAACAGCGTTATTTACAACAAAAATTCCTTCATGCAAGATTGCGTGAGTGCAAAAGGAAACATCTCTTGGAGTTTCACTGGCTTCTAAGCCCTGCTTTGACATAAACCATTGGCGTTTTCGATCAACAATACTGATTAGTGCAATTGGCACTTGAAAATACTCTTTGACGATCTTAGTAAGGAAATCTAATTGCTCATCTGGAGCTGTATCTAGAATTTCCATAGCTTCGAGAGCAGAAAGTCTGCGCTCTTCATTCTGAAGAATGTCTGATCTATACATGGATAGACTCCTGTATGCCAAATCTCATGGTATTTGCTTTCTACTAT
The DNA here is from genome assembly GCF_018687635.1 of Polynucleobacter sp. MWH-Braz-FAM2G. Lineage (NCBI taxonomy): Bacteria > Pseudomonadati > Pseudomonadota > Betaproteobacteria > Burkholderiales > Burkholderiaceae > Polynucleobacter > Polynucleobacter sp. MWH-Braz-FAM2G. The sequence goes on along the minus strand of NZ_CP061300.1, from coordinate 932,496 downwards.
GTGACTGCCTTAAATTAAGCCTTGCTTTATCCCATATTACGTGATTTTTTGATAAATTGGCGCGCTAACCCTGATTTGCAGGCAATATAGTTTTTAGCCGAGATTATTGACTTAATTCCCTCTTATTTGAGAAATTGGACTCAAGACTCTAGAAAAATATTATTCCTTAATGGCTACCGATGAATTCCGCTAACTCAGCAGAAAGCTTTTCAAATAAATAGATTTCGGAAGGCCCGAACGAGTATGGCTCTTTGGCATAAATGATGAGTACGCCAGTAGCTTTTTTTTGGAAGAATAATGGCACCGAAATACTACTTCTAATCCCAAAACGCCTAGCATTGTCCACCCAAGGACCGAAATTACCGGCCATCTCGGAATCTGACATCACTACTGATTTTCCAGAACGAATGGCTATACCAGTTGGACCCGATCCATAAATGCTATTTGGATCCCAACTGACTGTAAGTGACTGCCCATATCCTTTAGCACTTCCGTCCACTGCGCTAATCTCAATAGACTTTGAAGAATCTACTTTTGAAAATCCAATACATGCGCAAATATAAAGGTTTTGTGCAACGATCGCACTGCATACCCCCTGCGTAACCTCCTTAACCGTTTTGGATGTGGCTAGCTGTTTTTTGGATTGCGCATAAGCCGATAAAGCCTGAGAGTGCGCGTTTAGATAGGCCTGACTTAGTATTCCAGGGGTATTAAAAAGAACCTTGGGATCATTGGGATCAAATGTTTTGGTCTCAAAGCATTTTTCAACATAAATTGCTAAATCTTCGTAATATTTAAGTGTGTCTGTAGATGGTATGGGGATTTTTATCCGACGATCATCAAGATCGTCTCGATAGTTAATAATCCCTGCATCAAAAAGTGCCTTGATGTGTTGTTGCAATGATGATGGTGACCCCAACTCACTGCTGGATGAAATAAGATCTCCAACCGAAATATTTAATTTTTCATCCCAATTGAGCATTATTTTTTCCAATAACGCTTCAGAGGTGCAGTCTAACTTTTTGCGACCTACAAACAGGTCAAAAAATTGCTTTAATTTAACAAAGCGTAAAACTGAATTCGATGGGGAATGCATTCGCGGACAATCTAAATAAGATGCAGAAAAAGAAGTTTGTTCATTACTTCCCTAACCGCCTATTTTAATGCTGCACCCTCAAGTAATCTATAGGAGGAATAGTCTATAAATAATGGTATTTAATACATATAAAAATATTATCTAATTTTTTAATGTATTTAGAAGTCTATAAATGGATAAACCCATAAACCATTACAAAAGACATCAAGGGAAGCAAAATGCTTCAATACTCAAAAATTCAACTAATTAATGAACGGTTACCTTCTCAAATTCACCTATTGGTAAAGGTCGACCGAACAAATAGCCTTGATAATTGGCGCAGCCATACTTCTCTAGCAATTCAAATTCTTCTTTGGTCTCTACACCCTCGGCGATAACCTGTAGGTTCAAGTTCTTAGACATATCAATCATAGTCTTCACTAGGGATGCATCGCCAGAATCAGAAGTCATTCCACGTATAAAACCTTGATCGATCTTCACTTGATCAAATGGCATTTGCTTTAAATAAGAGAGCGAAGAATAGCCTGTGCCAAAATCATCTAGCGAAAGGCTAACACCCAGTCTTGCCTTAATTTCATGCATCTTAGCAATCACATAATCTAAATTATCTAAAGCCAATGTTTCAGTGAGCTCCAACTTGAGCAAAGCTGGATCAACATCGTAGCGATGAATCAGCGTTTCTAGGCGATCAACAAAGTTTGGCTGCTTAAATTGTTTTGCACTAACGTTATAAGCGAGCATTAAATTTTTACGCTCAGTCCCACTAGACCTCCATGCCCCTAACTGCTGGCACGCAACTTCCAGACCCCAATCGCCAAGCTCCACAATCAAGGCACTTTCTTCAGCAATGGCAATAAATTGACTGGGAGGAATCATTCCCAAGGTGGGGTGCTTCCAGCGCATCAATGCCTCCACCCCAATAGGTCGATGGCTCCCATCCACTTGAACTTGATAAAACAACTGCAATTGATCACTAGAGATCGCGGAATGTAAATCCGCAATTAAGCTAGCTTTTTTCTCCAAGCCTGCTTTCATATTTTGGTCAAAATGCACTACTCTATTGCCGCCATGCCCCTTTGCTTCATACATCGCAATCTCTGCGCACTTGAGCAACTCTTTTGCGGGCCGGGAATGGCCAGTAAATATACAGGTGCCAATACTAGCTACTGCATGATGTTCAAACGGTGGAAGAATATATACATCCGACAAGGCCTCTCGAATTCTTTCAGCCCAGATATTGAGATTTTCTTGAGCCAGCACTGGATTAACGCCTAAATTATCCAACAGCACTACAAACTCATCGCCACCAATTCGATATATAAACTGCTTGTGTCCAACGATAGTTTGCAGACGATTGGCCACCTCGATTAAAAATTTATCTCCGTAATCGTGACCAAGCGTGTCATTGAGAGTCTTGAAGTAATCAATATCCAATAAAAGCAAAGCATTAAATTCTTGATTCTTGTGCGTTATTCCCAATCTTTCAGTAAGCTCATGTTGCAATAACTTACGATTAGACAATCCAGTTAGTTGATCCTGAAAAGCCAGCTTGAGAATTTCATCTTGCGCGTTCTTCTCTTTTGTAATATCAACAAATGAGTGAACGTAGTTAATGACATCACCTGCATTATTCTTGATCACGGAGATGGCAGCTCGCTTTACATACAATTCGCCATTCTTTCGAACGCACCACATCTCACCATCCCATGAGCCGATACTTTTGATTTGTTTTGCGATCTTTTCATGAAACTGCACGGAATGGCGATCTGAATGAAACATTTCTGGCGCTTTGCCCAACACTTCGCTTTCTTTGTAACCAGTAATCCGCTCAAATGCTTGATTCACTCTCACAATTTTCTGATGTGAGTTGGTGATCATAATTGCTTCATGCGTTTCAAAAGCAGATGCAGTTACCCTTAGCTCGTTACGAGCCGTTTGTAACTGTTTTACGTAATCAGTAATAGGCCTAAATACAAAAAAATAGATTGCCGGGCAGGTCAAAATCACCAGCCCTATAGAGTCCAAGAGAATATTGGACAGCATTGATTGCTCTGGCATAAAACTCAAGCCGAGCATTAACAAGCTCTCACTAATAAAGATCGATGCTGTCAGAACTAAAACAAGACGTTTTGCAGGGCTTTTAACCATAGAATCCAAGGTCTAAACCTATCTAAGTTATCGAAATAAAACCCCAAAATCAATAGGGCTTTGCCCTTTAACACTCAAAACAACATAAACAGGCTAAAAATAACAGTGTTTTTATGAAGTAACTAAAGAAAAAACCACCCTAAGGTGGTTTTTTGGTGAATTATAAGATTCTTACTTTTCCAAAAATACTTTTACAGTATCGGCAAACTTTTTGTATTGTTGATACAAAAAAGCATGACCACCATCATAAAAGGCAAGCCAAGCAAAAGGAATTTGACTGGCAATAATCTTGGAGTTCTCAGGCCTATCAATAAGATCATCCCGTCCATCTGCCACTAGCACTGGAATCTTAATATTTTTTAGATTCTCGTAGTTAGATTCATCGGCAGACCACAATTTTGTCCGCGCGATGATTTGACGATCCTTGGTCTCTTGTGAAACTGCGAAATCGTTGAGTGCACTACCGTTTTGGGCAGCAGAGTGAATTCTTCCCAAAGAATCTTTAGCAGCTTGTTTTCCAGCAGGATCATTAGTAAACAGTAATTCAACATTTTCCAAGAAAGTCAGTTTTGGATTATTGAATGTAGCTGCAACAGATGGTTCCATATGAACACTATGACTACCGCCTGGATCAGGGGCACATAGAACACCCTTCTTGATCAGATCGGGATGCCTAATCATTAACTGTTGACCAATTCTGGCACCCATAGACCAAGCAAGCAAATTTACTTTTTTATAGCCCAACGCCTTCACCAAACCAGCCGCATCATCAGCCATTTGAGGAATGCTAGTTTGATTTTCTTTTGTATCGGTAGAGAATCCAATGCCGCGATTGTCAAACATGATCAATAGGTTGGTTTTAGCCAACTCTTCAACCAAAGCAGGATCCCATAAAGACATAGAACCTGCGTAGCCCATAATCATTAACATAGGCTCACCCTTGCCGCGGGTGTAGTAAGCGAGCTTGACCTCCCCTACTTGAGCATATTTAACTTCAGCTTTAAATGGGGCAGCCTGAGCGGGCAAAGAGCCACTACCTAAAATGGCAAAGACAAATACCAGAAATAAACTCTTTCCCAAAGAAATCATTTTCTCTCCGCTTTAAAAATAAATTTGATGATAACGAATTAGTAAATTCACATCAATTTCTCTGAAGATTGGAAAAATAAAACCACCCGAAGGTGGATTTATTTTGCAGACTTACCAAGATTGCGCCTCTTTTACAATTTTCAACCACCCTTTTTAGTTTGAATACCGGGGGTCGTTAGAACCGCTGGACTTAAGATGGTATCAAGCGTTTCTTTATCCATTAAACCCAACTCCAGCACCAAGTCAGCTACTGAGCAATTTTCCTGTAAGGCACGTTTTGCAATCATGGTGGCGTTCTCATAGCCAAGATAGGGGTTTAATGCCGTTGCTAGTCCTGCCGAGGTGCGCACTCTTTCCGCAAGCACTTCACGATTGGCAACAATACCTACAACGCAATGGGTCTTAAGAGTGTCGCAGCCCGCCGTTAAATGCTCAATACTCTTAAATAAACTATGCGCAATGATGGGCTCGAATGCATTGAGTTGGAGTTGGCCACCCTCCGCTGCCATGGTGATCGTGACATCATTACCAATCACTTCAAAAGCAATTTGATTAACCACCTCTGGAATTACTGGATTAACTTTGCCCGGCATGATCGATGATCCTGCAGCGCGCGCAGGCAATCGAATCTCATTGAGACCAGCCTGAGGACCGCTTGATAGTAAGCGCAAATCGTTGCAAATTTTGGAGAGCTTTACTGCTATCCGTTTTAATACACCTGAGAGTTGTACAAAAGCACCACAATCCTGAGTAGCTTCAATTAGGTTGGGAGAGGCTATAAGGTTAACTCCAGAGAGTTTTTGCAAATAGGAAATTGCACACTTGGAATAGCTGACATCAGTATTGATACCTGTGCCAATGGCTGTGGCACCTAAATTAATCTCAGCAATCAATGAGACTGCCTCTCTTAAGCGATCTTCATCCTCCTGGATCATCACAGCGTAGGTTGAAAATTCCTGCCCTAAGGTCATCGGCACTGCATCTTGTAATTGCGTTCTGCCAATTTTCAAGACATCTTTAAACTCTTCAGCTTTCTGCGCGAAGGCCTCTCGCAAACCTGTCATAGACTTCAGCAAGACAGGAATGGCAAAACATGTAGCAAGGCGCAGAGAGGTTGGATATACGTCATTTGTGCTCTGAGACATATTGACATCATTAATGGGATGCAACTTAGAGTAATCTCCCTTTTGATACCCTAATATTTCTAGCGCACGATTAGCAATGACTTCATTGGCATTCATATTGGTAGATGTACCAGCACCACCCTGAATAACATCCACAACAAATTGATCGTGCAGTTTTCCGGATTCAATCTCATGACAAGCAGCAATAATGGCTTCAGCCTTCTTGGGATCTAAGTGCCCTAATTCAAGGTTGGCTTTAGCGGCAGCCTCTTTGACATATGCCAATGCTTTTACCAATTCCCCATAGCTTCCAATCTTTACCCCTGTAATTGGATAATTTTCGATTGCCCTTAATGTATGGATACCCCAATAAGCATCGCCAGGTACTTTCGCATCTCCAATTAAATCGTGCTCCGAACGATTACCTTTAGTCATCTTTGCCCCCTCTGTGTTGTTGGAATTAATTTACCACCAACATTCAACTCAAGGTGTATTTAATAAGGTGGTAATTAGGATTTACCAAAAATGATGTCAGATTCCATGTAACGAGGCAGAAAGCAAAAGGCCTCTATCAATAGCTCCCCCGGACGCATCGAAACATCCCTACTCCTCCCAAGGGAATCTCTGGCGGTGTAACTCCTCCATGATTTCACTCTTGCTCTGAGCAGGTGCTCTTGATCGATTGGCATCTCTAGTCAGCTTGGGTTGATCAGCGCTTGTTTCAACTGAATCTGACGTATCGTCATTTGTAATCGACGATGTTTCCTCAGGAGCAGTTTTGCTATCGTTTTTTAGAGTTGAACTATTTGTCATGAGTAGATCAAAGCGCTAATACATAAACATAAGATTTTTAGTCCAGAATACATACACTTGTATAGACTTACTGATACTCTAACCTAAAGAAAAGCCGCCCATGGGCGGCTTTCTAATTCCTATAGAAAAAGTGGTCAGTTTTTCTTAAAAACTTGTTGGCCATTGACCCAAGTTTCTTTTACTTCTATGTCTCTTATCTTATAAGCATCCGTTTTCAAAGGATTCTTATCCACAATGGCGAAGTCAGCAAATTTACCTTCTTGAAGAGAGCCAGCTTTGTCATCCATCCTCATCTGATAGGCAGCATCAATAGTGACAGCTTTTAATGCGTCATAAACAGACACCTTCTCATTGGCGTTCAATACCTTTTGTGGAGATGCCTGCCAAAGTCTTGAGGAGCCTTCAGAAACATACTTTAAGGGATGAATAGGTGACACTGGAGAGTCGCTATGATAGGCAAAGCGGACGCCCTTCTTAATTAGACTTGCACCTGGATCAATTCGATTAGCTCTTTCAGCTCCCAATAGGTGATCATGAAATGCTTCTCCCCAATAGTCGGAGTGTCCAATCGTCAGACCAGGAACCACACCGAGTTTTGCAGTTTTATCGATTTGTGATGGAGTTGGTACTGTGTAATGCTCAATTCTTAAACGAGCCTTGGCATCCTCTGGTTTGGTCACTAGCTTCTCATAAACATTGAGTGTTTGCTCAATTGATCTATCGCCATTGGAATGCACGGAGATTTGCCAACCCTGATCAAATCTAGGTTTTGCAAGATCGTATAGTTCTTGCTCAGTAAAGTTCAGATTGCCTGTATTGGTGGTGCCTGCTGGATAAGCATAGGGCTTAGTCATCGCACCTGTGAGCCCTTGATCGGAACCATCGGCCACAATCTTCACCCCAATCACTTTGAAAATGTCATCGCCTTGATTGGGTTTATAGCTATTGTTTGTGGTTGGAAATACATTGGAATACATATAGCCCCTCACCCTAACTGGCAACTTCCCTGCGTGAGTCATCTTATCGAATAAGGCGTATTCTTTATCAACCCCAAGATACCCACCAACACTAATTTCTGCTGACGTGGTAACCCCTTTATTTACCAATCTTTGACCAACTTTTACAACAGCTTGCTCTAGCGACTCTTGACTTGGTGCTGGCATCTTGTTGATGAATAAGTAAAAAGCGGGCACCTCATAAACCACACCAGTTAAGCGTCCCTTGCTATCTTTTAGCAGCTTGCCGCCTTTGGGGTCGGGACTAGAGTCTGTTAGTCCAGCCACCTCTAAAGCCTTATGATTCACATACGCAATATGCATGCTTTGATTCATCACAAATATAGGCTTAGTTGTAGATACCTTATCCAATATGTCGGCATTCAACTCAGCCATGAATGGCTCGGTCCTGGATGGGTCAACACCAAATGCTGTAATCCATTCACCATCTTTCACATTTTTGCTATAGGCAGTTAACTTTGAAACCAAAGAATCCAAAGTGTCATGCGGCATATTGAAGTTGGACATGTTGTACCAAAGCTCTTCCGAAAAAGCCGTTCCTAAAATATGTACATGTGGTTCTATAAAACCAGGTAGTAGTGTTTTACCATTTAAGTTAACTAATTTAGTATCACTTCCTTGCAAGGTCTTAGCATTTGATAATGATCCGACCTTAATGATTTTTCCATCCCGTATTGCCACTGCTTCAGCCGTGGGCTGAGCTTTATTCATTGTCACAATATCGCCACCATAAAAAATGACATCAGCACTACTAGCTGCAATCGCAGACTGTGATAGCAAAATAGCCGAGGAAATCGTGAGTGTGTGCAGAAGACGCATTTCAATCCTTAAAATATTTTCAGTTAATGGTTAGAAATTTGAATCCAATTGATATTAATTTACTTAATTTATTAGCAACATTCAAATATTAGACCTCAATATATTTGCATGATTTACGCATGTAAATCCCCCGAAGAAAATAATATTCAACAACTAACGGATTTGGTATGGAATTGATTGGTTTTAAATTTATATCAACAAGCATCAAAATTGTGACTATTTAGATATACCCAAAGAGAAAAGCCCCGCGGTTGGCGGGGCTCATCTGAGTACTGCGGTCCATCTTACGATGTGCCAAATATTTTGGCGGTGCGGGCAGTCAGCGCCCATTTTCTCTTAAGACCTCACCTTGCAAACAGGGAAATTTGCTGGGTTTTTTGAGAAATTAGTCCGAAGATTACATACTATTGCCCGTTAAACCAAAGGGAAACCACCCTATTTCAGATCTTGATAAGCTCGGATCAGGGAAAAACAGGGATTTGTATTAAGGACCAAAAGATTGTTGCTAAACATAACATGGGCCATCAATCAGGGGATGATCTTTAACAAAATCTAGATTAATTTTCATCCCAATACCAATACCTTCGTATGGCTTTACAAAGCCTTCCGCATCGAGTTCATAAGCAGCTCTATCCATCATTTCATCCCTAAAGAGATTGAGCGAAGTAACGTCACCCTCAAAATATCCAGGATTATCAATGGCGGAGAGAAAATGAATTGTTGTGCCCATATTAATTGCGGTAGCAGAAGTATGGGGATTAATAGTTAATTTATTAGCACTCGCCATAGCAGCAATTCTCATAGACTCAGTAACGCCGCCGGTCTTTGATAAGTCTGGCTGGATAAACTGCACATCTCCATCATCTAGGAGTGTTGAGAAATCATAGCGAGTATAGTGATTTTCACCAGCCGCAAATGGAACTCGACCCAAACTGCGGGCCATGCGATATGCCTTTCGATCTTGGGGTGGGAATGGTTCCTCCAACCAACTCACACCAGCCTCATCAAATGCAGGCATTACCTTACGCACGTCCGCTAAGGTGTAGTTAGTATTGGCATCAACTAAGATGTCGATTTCATCGCCTACTGCCTTGCGAACTGCTTGCACCCTAACGATGTCTTTCTCAGCAGTATCTCCTACGCGTAACTTTAGAGCCCGATATCCTGAAGCAATATGCTCTTGCGCTTCCTTGGCTAAGGATGCTGGCTCCTGCCATCCCAAGGCGATACCACCTGCATAAGCTTTAATCTTTTTGGAAGCGCCGCCTAACAACCGATACAAGGGCTGCTGCATGATCTGAGCGCGTAAATCCCATAATGCAATATCAATTCCACTCAAAGCCAAAACTGCTGCTGCGCCCATGCCATGGCTAGAGATTTGCATTTTATAAACGCGTGCCCAAATGCCGTTGATATCCATTGCATCACTATTGACTACGAGCTCTCGCATAGTAGTATCAATCAACTTTGCAATCGCACCTGGAGCCCTTCCATGATGGGCCTCACCCCAGCCAATATGCCCATCTTCAGTTTCAATACGAACCAATACCGAGTCACGTTTCACACATTTACCAATCCCAAGTCGAACCGACTTACTCTCAGGAACAGGAAATGAAATGGGAACTGCCTCTAGCTTAACGATACGCATTGGATTACTTGTCATGTTTTGCTCGACTAAAGAAATACTTCTGGGTTAACAATATTTTTAGGACGATCGCCATTCAGAATAGCGAGCATTGTTGTAACCGACCCTTCGCTCATGCCTTTCATGCTGGTGGCAGTAATAGAGGCAATATGAGGGGTTAATAGTAAATTTGGACAATCAAATACCGCCTCCTGGCCGGATAGTGGCTGCTGATCATGTACATCCATTGCAGCTCCAGCAATTGCACCAGACTTAAGGGCTTTAATAATCGCTTGCGTATCCACTACTGGTCCCCGAGCAATATTAATTAGAATGGCATTGGGTTTCATAGCAGAAATTGCCGTTTGATCCACTAGGCCCCGTGTTTCCTCGCTTAAAGGACAGCAAACGACTATCACGTCAGATTGAGAAAACAGCTCTGACTTTGTAACTCCACGCACTCCACTTGGTAAAGACTCTGGTCGCCTAGTAAGCGCAATGGTTTTCATTTGCAAACTTGTTGCCGCCTGCGCCAATTTACTACCGATTGCACCAAATCCGATAATTCCTAAAGTCGTGTTGGCTATCTCCGCTGATGGATCCGCTGAGGAGCGTGCTTTTGCCCAACCCTCGCTTCTTAGTCGTGAATCAATCAAATCTAAGCGACGACGGAAATAAAAAATTGCGGCTAAACAATACTCAACTACAGCATTGGTATTTGATCCCGGTAGGTTTGCTACAGGGATTCCTTTTTTGGTAGCAGCATCAACCGGAATAAAATCCAATCCCACGCCATGACGCACCACTGCTTTTAATTGCTGAGCATTGTCAAAAATATCTTGAGCTAACTGACAACGAACAATCAAACCGTCACAGTCTGAAATAAGGGTTTTTAAAGTATCAGGCTTTATATCTGGAGCAACGACTACGTCGCATTCTTTTAACAATGCTTGATGGCAGTCTGGATGTATGGGATTTGTTAAAAGTACTTTAAATTTTTTACTCAAGAAGTGGCACTCCCTTTTTAATTGGGTTATTCAGCGCACCCAAACCCTCAAGCTCGACACGCACCGTTTGCCCAGGTTCAAGCCATGCGGGTGGCTGATGCATCATCGCCAGCCCTGCTGGAGTTCCTGTTGCAATAATATCGCCAGGCTCAAGCGGCATTTGTTTAGAAATATAGGAAATTAACTCTGCAATCTTAAAAAGCATTGTGCCAGTGGTTCCATCTTGCAATACCCTGCCATCTACATCCAACTTAATTTGAATGGCATAAGGGTTCTCCACTTCATCAGCAGTCACTAGATAAGGTCCGAAAGGCGCAGAAGCTGGCATATTTTTTCCACGGACAAAATTGCCGCCATCCTCCTTAATCATGCCACTACCACTGACATCGTTATGTACCGTGTAACCCACAATGCATTCCATTGCATCTTTTGGCTCTATAAAGAGCGCCCGCTTGCCAATAATGACAGCCAACTCAGCCTCGTAACCGACATTACCCACATCTGGTGGAATCAAGATGGGGTCATGAGGACCTATCACCGTATTTCCAGAGCGAATAAAAATTACTGGCTCAGATGGATAAGGCATTGAGCGCTCATCTAAGGCGTCTGTAAAGTTGTATGCAGCGCCAACCACCTTCCCAGGATTGGGGATGGGGGAGCATAGTGAAACAGCTTTGATACTTACAACGGCACCCTGCTCATACTGTCCACTCTCAAGCTTGCCTTTGATTTTCTTGGTCAGCGAAGGTAGGCCGACTTTTATCATCTCAAGCAAGCTTGGGCGCTCATTTCCAATCATGTCGCGCAAACTTTCATGAGAAAGATCGAGCACATGCAAGGAATCACTTAGCAACACGCCTACTTTGGGCGTTTGACCATTTTCTATATAGGTTAAATATCGCATTAGTAAGATCTAAGCGACTCGATACTGATCGAGAATATGGCGGTTAAGCTCAATACCAAGGCCTGGACCTTTTGGTACGCTTATCTTGCCATTAATCTGAACAATAGGATCAACCGATAACAAATCGCGGAACGGATTCTCACATTGCTCAAATTCGAATAACGGAGGATTGCCTTTAAAGCTTGGCGGTTGATCTGGAAGCGCTGCCAAGAAATGCAAAGTAGCGGCAACACCGATAACCGATCCCCACGCATGCGGAACACACTCTACACCATGAGCGCTCGCAAGGGTTGCAATCTTACGACATTCACTAATGCCACCGGCCGCACAAACATCAGGCTGAACTATATCCATCGCCTTGCGCACCACAATGTCCCTAAAGCCCCAGCGAGTAAATTCGTTCTCGCCACCAGCAACGGCCATATCTAAAGCGCGAGTTACCTCAACATAGCCATCCAAATCTTCAGGAGAAATTGGCTCTTCAAACCATTCGACGTTTAACTTTTCAAGTTCACGACCGATTTGTATGGCTTGAGGCACTGTAAAGCAATGATTAGCGTCCACCATTAGTCGCATCTCATCACCCACCGCCTTTCTAACAGCCTCTACTCGCCTAATATCTAACTTTAAATCGCCTAAACCAATTTTCATCTTGATGGCGGTAAAGCCGTTTTGCTTAAACTCAATTGCCTCTTCAACCGCCTCCTCGATCAAGCGATCCATATCAATAAAATATAGACCTGTCGCATAAGGCGTTACTTCATCACGATAAGAACCGCCGATTAATTTGTGAATTGGCTTGCCACAAGACTTTCCAATAATGTCCCATAAGGCAATATCAATTCCACTAATAGCTGAAATTGCCATGCCAGTAGTGCCGTAGTCCTTAATGCGATTATATAGATCCTCCCAAATTACTTCCACATCAAATGGGTCTCTGCCAATAATCCGCGGACCAAATTGTGTATCAATAAAAGCCTTTGCTACAGCTGATGGACCATAGCACTCCCCCCAACCCACTATTCCATCGCTTGTTTCAATCTCAACAATACAAGAACCTCTAGTTTTGTAAATCCAGCCTCTAGATGATGTGAATGGCTTTTGTACAGGTGCAGACACTACGTGACAGGTTACTTTTTTAATTTGACTCATCAATCTTCTTTCAATTTCAGATATTTATTTCTTTTCAGTAAACACTTTTTTACCAACTACGGCCAAGGTGTTTGTTACCGCTACGATTTCGTTACCTAAGGCTTTTCCAGTCAAGCTATCCACTCGTGCACCCCCATCTTCAGAAGCAGCCTTAAAGCGTGGGTCTTGAATAGCTTTATTAAAAATCGCAATTAATTTTTCCTGGATTTCTGGGGGAGTTTTGGCGGGAGCTGCCAGATATGCCATTTGCACTAACGGGCCATATGGAAATACGTTGTAGCCCTTTTCTTTAAAGGTAGGAATATTGGGCATTGATTTGATACGCTCATTGGCAAACACCCCCAACGGCATCACCATATTAGAGTCAATTTGCGCCTTACTTTCAGAGGGTTTCAATACTGCCGCATCAAGCTGCTTACCAGCCAAATCAACAACCACCTTAGAGCCACCTGTATATGGAACGGTAATAATCTCTGAGTTCACAACGTTACCCGTCATTACCGCGAAAATATGATTTAAGTTATTGCTACCTGGAGTACCAATTGAAATTTTTCCAGGATTCTTTTTAACCATAGCCTCAAAACTATTAAGATCTTTTGCCGGACCATCTTTTGGAACAAGCAGCAACAATTGATCAGTTGTTACTCGCGCTATTGGAGCAAATTGCTCATTTTTTAGAGGCGTTAATCCCTGTGCGATCATCGCCAATGTGGAGCTAGTACCCATTCCAATCGTGTACCCATCTGGCTCAGCATTAGCAACCTTCGTCATACCAATCGTTCCCGTTGCTCCGACGACGTTATCTACGACAACAGTAACTCCTTCATCAGCAAGTATTTTTGATAGCAATCGAGCGGAAATATCATTTGACCCGCCCACATTCCAAGGCACAACCAACCTGATTTCTCTGGAGGGAAACTCGGCAGCCATAACGGAACTAATAGTCACATAAACCCCCAAGGCTACGGCTGCCATGAAAGTTACTACCATCCTAAATGTCTTCATATACACATCCTTAAACACGAAATATTTCAATGTTATAACAAATAACATTCATTAAGTAAAGGGAATGGCCTCATCCACCTAAGTAATGGGCTTAATCTAGCAAATTACAGATATCTAGGCGAGCGCTATTAATATCAGCCCGGATAGCCTCAGCAACTGCAACTCCATCACCCTTCTTAAGTGCGTTTAATGCTGCCAAATGATGTTTATGTCTTTTTTGACCAGGCTTGTATGCCGGCAATGCAAGATTTAAGGTTGGCCCACAGCGAAGCCAAGCACCTTCAATCGCTTGCAGAAGAATAGATTGGTTGGCCAACTTATAAATTCCAAAATGAAATTTGTAGTGAGCATCCAAATATGAGGCTAGATTTCTGGATTCAGCTAAATCTGTCATCTGTTCTAGCAAATTGGAAATTTCAGATATTTCAGCTTTGCTTATATTTTTAGCTGCCGCCTCTGCTGCTAACGGCTCAAGACTACTGCGGATAGACATTAATTGATCAAATTCATGAGCATTTAATAACGGAACTGAGGCCCCACCGCCTTGACCTACCCCACCTCGTTCAAGCACATTTTCAGCCGCCAAACGATTTATGGCGTCACGCACTGGGGTGAGACTTATACCTAGGTCCTGAGCAACTTTTCTCAAAATAATTCGTTCACCCGGCACAAACTTACCTCCCAACAATGCACTTCTCAGAGAAAAATATGCTTTATCCCAAAGGGTATCCTTCTTAATTTGCTTAAGACCGCTCTTTGAGATACTAGGCATTGGTAGTTTCAAAAATTAAATGTTAAGCCTAATATAAATCAAAAGTTATGTGCCACTTAAAGTAATGCATAAAAAAATACCAAGATAAAGTTTAGTATTTTCATTTCAGTCAGACCTATAAGGGGATGAGCCCAGATCCAAAGAACTTCAAATTTCTCTAAGTGCCTACCCTTAATTCTTAGCTATTTCAGTGTTAAGGGAAAAGGTATTTGTCATAAGTACCAATTCTATTCCCATAGCTATTTTTGAAAACTTTTTGCTTGAGAACAAAAATAAAAACCACCCGAAGGTGGTTTTTGGTAAAACTGTTGGCAACAAGGATGTTGTATCTCTACAAACCCTTATTCCGCCTATTGACTTGGCGGAGACGAGATCTAGATCTTGACCCTCCTGACAAGTCCACCAATACCCATAAAGCCCTTTATTTACAAGGCTTTAAGAGCAACCCCACTCCAATCTAGCCCATTCTGATTCACTAAAATCTTTGTTTAACTGGTGGGTAAGCTGGTGGGTAGATAAAGCGTGAGTTCTATAGAAAAAAGTCTTGGGAATAGCCTAAAAAGCAGCTTTACTGCTCGTGGGATCATCTCGCTCTCAAGAATAGGTTACCACGCTGACCCGGATAACAAGGGCTTATATCTCCAGGTTTCTGAATACCAAGGCCGAGTGAGCAAAAGCTGGATATTTCGCTTTACTAGCCCTGTAACTCTCAAGCGAAGAGAAATGGGTATTGGGCCACTAGAGTCATTCTCACTAGCCAATGCCAGGCTAAAAGTTTTGGAATTGCGTCGACTCATATTAGATGGAGTTGATCCACTAGAGCAAAGAACGATTAAACGCATAAAAGCCATTGAGACAAATAAGAACTCAATTACCTTTGCAGATGCAGCAGATAGATGCATCAAAACAAAACAAGCAGAATGGTCTAACTCTAAACACAAAGATCAGTGGGTAAGCACTATTGCGACATACGCTCTACCAACAATTGGCAAGCTAAAGGTTGATCAAATCACAACTAGCCACGTAGTTAAATTACTTGAGCAAGATATTAAAAAGAAGAATGGCGACGTAGAGGGTTCATTCTGGAAAGTTAGAACAGAAACCGCGACAAGGGTTCGACAACGAATTGAAGTGATCCTAGATTGGTGCAAGGCTCATAAATACATGAGTGGTGACAATCCTGCGAGATACCAAGGTGCCTTGTGTCATTTGCTACCCAGGGCCAATAAGATTAAGAAGGTTGCGCATCACCCCGCCCTTCCATTTCAAAGAATTGGTGAATTTATAAAGGACTTGCGAGAGCATAGCGGCTATTCTGCTTTCGCATTGGAATTATTAATTCTTACTGCAACACGTACAAGTGAAGTTGTTGAAGCCCGATGGGATGAATTTAATTTGGAAACAAGAGTCTGGACCATTCCTGCAGAACGAATGAAAGCTGGCAAGGAGCATCGGGTTCCATTGAATACGAGAGCAGTTGAAATTCTTGAGCACCTAAAGACTATTCGTGCGAATGCATATTTATTCCCAAGCTCATTGCATAAAGATAAACCCCTATCAAACATGGCGCTACTAACAATGATGAGAAAGATGCCCAAGTACTCCAACTATGTACCACATGGATTCAGGTCTACGTTTAGAGATTGGGCTGCAGAAACTACGGATTATTCGAATGAGACTGTCGAGTTAGCGTTAGCCCATACCATCCAGAATAAGGCTGAGGCAGCGTACAGGAGGCAAGATCAATTGGACAAGCGTGCTCGATTGATGTTGGATTGGAATACTTTTATTGCAAAAAACTAGCGAAGAGGCTGAACTTCAATTGCCTCATGAAGAGCAGCTAGCGCGGCTTCGCCGAAGTATTCAATCGTAAACAAAGGGAATCCACTTAAAACTGAAACTTGTCCAGCCTTTGAAATATGCTTCTCTAACTGAGCATTAAAAATATTGACCTGACTTAATCTATTGATAACAATTTGATACTCAGGAAAAGCTCGATCGTCATGGACGATGTAATTAGCTTTTTTGCAATTTTGAGCTACAACGTAATCTAGCTCACCCTTCTCCAGTTTAGCTAAATGCATAAAACCTGTTTTTTCATTCACCAATTCTTTGTATCTTTTTCCATCAGAGATATCAAATACAGTATCAAGATAGTCATCGACCATATTAATATGCCTAACAGCCTCAGCCATGGGATAGCTTATGTATAACTTGCCAGCTTCTGTTTCCTCATTAAAGTACTCAAGCATACGCAATAGGTCAGCATCCGAAGCCGTTGATGTATGACCGTCATAATCAAAAAATAAATATATCTCGGATATATCATCGCGTCTCAAAGCTGCAACTTCTTCTTGATTAGCAAGCCGTCTTTCTTTTAAAACCTCCAAAACATCCAAAAAATCCTCGGAGGTCATTTGCCTCCAAAGTTGATATATTTCGGCACCAAATGCTATTTTTATAGATACGTGTTTATCTGAAAAGTAATGCCTCTCAAAAATCTCATGTACCTGATTTTCAGTTTTTTCACCCTCAAAAATGAATAAAACAGTTTTAGCCACCAAAAGCTCCAGCCTTATACATTTTTTCAATGTTGTGGGCAAGCCTTAATTCTTTATCAGCGATCTTGGAAAATGGCGTTATAACCTTATCTTCCATTACAAAACAACAATCCGGCCTCATTAGATCATTGGTCATTAAGCTAGTATTGTGAGTTGTTAACACCACTTGAGCATTCGCATCTTTTAACTTTCGAACAATCAATTCGGAAAGTTTATAGTGATAAAAAGCATCGAATTCATCTACAAATACCAAAGAAACTTGACTCTCATTAAGTAACTGCAGCCAATAATAAAAAAGTGATAATGATTTTGTGCCTGTGGAGGCTCCACGCCAAAAGTTGAGTGTTTTATCACCAAACTTAAAAACCACCTCTTCTTGACCATTGATTTCAATAACAGCCAACTCGCACTCCACATTTGCAGCATTAAGAAATCCCTCAAAGTCTTTTAGATTTCCCTTGCTAAGGATATTTTTTAATATATCGTCATCACCTGCTGCTCTGTTACCAATAAAGGTTCTCTCATCTACCGACCTAAAAAACAACATGCCATCGACAAACTCAAAAAGCTTCTTTAAGGCATCATTAACCGGACTTTTATCAAGAACCGCATTATTTTTAATGTACTTTAGGGCAGAAATTTTGGTTTCTCCCAAATCCCTATTAAGGGACTCTGCGCCAACTAAATTTATCTGAATTAACTCACCCAATCTATAGAGAACGACTGTTTCGCCGTTAACTTTCAATTCCTCGAAGATCACTTCATTAACGCCTAATTTTTCACAAAAATACTCGATGTAGGCTTCATCAAATTTAAATCCATACTTAAATTTTGCAGGCAACCCAGTGAGCTCAGCATGTAAATAGTTTGCAATGTACTCATGCTTTGGAACAAACTTATCTGTTAGATGGGAAATTAAATCGAAAATTGCATAACCCAGGTTGGACTTACCGGATCCATTTTTCCCATAAATCATGGCCTTATTAGCAATGCCATTTTTTATGCATTCACCATTAAATTCATAATTTTTTGTCTCGGATAGGTCAAAGGCAAGCAAATTCTTAAACCCTCTGAAATTCTCAACCTCAAATCTTGTCAACATAATTTTTCACCTAATATCACCAGACCTAACGGATAGCCATCTGAGACTGGAGATTGTAGCAGTCATCCGTAATTTTCTTACGGATGACTGCTACAATAATTTTATTGTTTAAAAACAATGATTTAGGTAATTCTTTCAAAATGCGGCACATCCACAAACCCCCTAAAATTCCCTCCCCACCTATTTTTAGAGTTTAGGCTTTCCCAGTACTCGCCAACCGTGCGGATGAGCTCTTTATCCCAGATTAATTTGCCCTTCCAAAAGAAGTTCAAGTCTATAGCGCAGCGTCTTAAGTGATTGCTGTTCATTGTTTTAGACCTACCGCTTTTGAAATAGATCTCTTGTTGCTCTGGCGATCTCCAAAGCTCGCCACCTGTAACCACCCAACCTTCTACTGTTGCAAATTGAATAAGACGGCTGACATCAATTAAAAACGCGGCTTGCTCTGCCACTAGGCTGCTCATTGATCTTCTTTTCTATCTTGACTGTGCATGCGCATCTCAAAGATCTTCTCGACTGATCTACCGCCAAAGTAAGCGAGCATAACTAATTGCCCCCATTCACCCAGGAGCTTTACATAGGCCTCATTAATATCAATACCCATAGCTGAAAGCAATGCAAACAAGAGATAGGCCGTGAGAATGTAGACCAGCGTTCCAGGGCGAATGTTCTTGGATAACTTGGAGTCACTTCCCATATCGGATTGCCAGCGGTTGGTCGCATTTTCTTGAGAAGTCCTATGCATCTCAGCCAGAAGTTTGGCTTCTTCTATCTCGAGTTCTTTTTGCTTAAGTGTGTATTGCAATAGAAGCTGCTCCTGCTCGATCTCTAGCTGCTTGAGCTTAATCAGATCCTCCTGACTGGGGTTATCAGGTATGCGTGCCCCAATCTTGCTTTCAATAAATTCTTTACCTCTAGCTTGGACGGCACCAGCAAGTAACCCAAGGCCATTGACGGCCAAGGTTTGCACCAGAGAAGTAATGATTGGAAGCATTCTTTATTTCTTAATTCTTTAAGTCACCGCCCCACAGCCACCTGGGATATGTTGGCAGTGGGGCGCAATTAAGCGCGCCCACACACCATCGTTACTTCAACACCCACAGCCGCACCCAAACACTGGCCGCTAGCGGTGATCTTCCCTACTGCTAGCGTTTCTTACCTCCCTTAGTTTCAAGCGTTTCATCTAATGTCTTTAGCGGTTCATTCTCTTGAGGATTTACCTTTTCAGACATCAGACCTTCTACGATCTCCATGAGTCGATCACCATCATCCTCACCAAAGACTTTCGCTACCACCTCGTGGCCATACTTCGCACAAAGACGGTCGTACTCTTGCTCAGGAGTAATCGTGGTTTTAGATTGGCGTTCGAACACCGTGATGTTCTCGCGCCCAAAGAGGTTGCGCAGTATGTTGGTCTCATACGGCGGCACGTGCACATGAATGGTCGTGAATGCATCCCTTCGCACTACCGCCTCTACCTCTTTAATTTGAAAGTCGCTATGAATAAGTTCTTTGTTCATTGTGTTATTCATATCCCCCTCCTTATTGAATAGCCAATACCGCATGGGCATTAGCACGTGAGATAGATAAGGCGCAGCGCAGGTTCACCATGGCGTACATGGCCAACGTATCGTGTGGACGGATTGGAGCGACAATATCTAGATCATCATCGCGCAGTTTCATAAAGCGAGTGTTTAAGAAATAGCAACGCTTACTCCACTCAACTGTGCGATTGGCCATAGCATCGAGCTCATCAAACTGAGGATCCCAAACAATCTCCACGCCTTTAAAGGCTAAGCCCGTATTTACGCCTGCACCTACCCCGGCATCGATATACTTGGTCTCACCTGATCCTGCAATATGAGTTACCGTGACTTGCTTGCGATAGGTATCAATGAACTTACCGCCCGCGATGATGAAATCTGGACTGCCGCCATGTTTAATACATTGGCGCCATGCGGTCTCCATCTCGCCTACCAAGCTACCTGGCGCTGTTGAAGTGATATCTTTAACGGCATAGTTGCGCCAGTAACTCGCCTTTGCTCGATCAATACCACCTACGGTTCCGGCCTCGGGCACCAAACTCACCAGACTATCCAAGCCAACCAAAGCATCTGTGCCGTGCGAGCCGTCGCGGTGCAGCTCTAGGTCTAGTTTATTAAGGAAACCTTCCCTCAGAACCTCTAATTGCTCATCTAACAGGTTGATGAGTTGCACGCGCTCGTTGTATTCGAGCTGGAAGCCTCTCGCCCCGCCCTCACGTACTTTGATGCCGTTGCTAAAGAGTCGGTCATAGTCAATGTACAAGCCATCGACCGCTCGCCGCCATGGGAATGACGCTTGCTCAGTGGTATTGCGCTTATTGAACTTAACCGTCTCCTCACCAAAGGCCCAGCTAAAGTTACTGCCATGCTCCTTGCGAATGTTCTCGACTACGTTTTGCTTTGCGCCTAATAGGCTTTTCCGCCCTTCCATCAATTTTTTAAGGAAAGGTCTCTCTACGGCGATTTGATCTACTGGCAGATTGCGTAAGTACTCATCTAAGGAAACCTTAGCTAACTCTTGCAAGTCTGTATTTGAAATTGGCATATGCCACCCCTATCAATATGTTTATCTATTCATGAATTAATTAGACTCATGCCATTGATAGAGCGTGAAGCTATCCATTGCTACGCTGCTAGGTGCGACTCTAGCTTTAACGCGAGATATGAATCAGCAGCTTGAGCACTTACCTCTAACTGCATTTATTCATTATTAGGGCTATATCTAGTTAGCTTGGATATTTCTGGGGTTTTTCTAATTCGCCAATTGTTTTTATGCCCAATGTGCCCGTCTGCCACCTTGGGCATAAATGAGCGTTTCTTTGTCCGTGGTCGTCAAGGGTGCGCTAGCCACCCCTTTGGGGTGCCCTTGACGAAATGGCGTTGTTATTTAACCTAAAACCCTATCTCTTTATAGCCATTTGATACCTATGGGTATCAAATAAGTGTATTAATTTATACCTATAGGTTACAATTAGACATATTAATTAATACCTATAGGTATCAATATGAACAAGAAATTTGCTAACTTACAGCTCCATCAAATGGATTCTGCCCTTGCTAAGCTAAGGCATGATCGCCCACCAAGCCGCCCAAGCAATGGCTGGATTAAGGCCATCCGCGAATCGTTGGGTATGTCAGCCTCTGCATTAGCGCGCAAGCTAGGCGTTACGCCCGCCAGTATTACCAAGCTAGAAAAGGCTGAGACCGATGAAAAGATCACCTTAGCTAGTCTACGAAAACTGGCTAGCGCCCTAGACTGCGAGTTGCAATATACCTTAGTGCCACGCAAGTCTTTAGAAGAGCTCTTAGAAGAGCGCGCCATTCAGATTGCGCGGGAACGCTTGCGCCCTATTTCTCATTCAATGAGTCTTGAGGATCAATCGGTGGATAAGTCTGCCAGTGAAAAACAACTTCAACTATTGGCAAAAGAGATTTTGGACGGCCCTAGAAGGAATTTATGGTGATGCAATTTGAATACGCGCCAGGAGCTACTCCGATTGATCCGGACGAAGCTCAGGGCCTCATACCAAAACACATTAAGACTCAAGCCGAATTAAATGCCTGGGAGGAGCTCAATATTGTCGAAGGCGCAGATTGGATTGCGCGTAAAAAAATCACTCAGAAATTGGATGAGGGATTAATACGTGATTTGCATAGCCGCATGTTTAACCAAACATGGCTGTGGGCTGGCACATTCAGAAAGAGTGATAAGAGTATCGGCATTGATTGGACTCAAATTGCCGTTGCCCTCAAGAACCTCTTGGATAACACCACCTATCAAATTGAAAACAAAGTGATGTCCATTGATGAAATCGTAGTGGGCTTTCATCATAAACTGGTGCTGATCCATGCATTCCCAAACGGCAATGGTCGTCATGCTCGTTTGATAGCGGATGCCTTGATTGTTAGCCTTGGTGGCGAAAGATTCTCTTGGGGCGGCAACACTTCAATTACCACCCCAGGCCTCACACGTCAAAATTACTTATCAGCTCTACGCGCCGCAGATAAAGGCGATATCGCGCCCTTAATGCTATTTGCTAGGCAGTAAAACTAAATTCCCATATTCCCTAGATGTTGGGCAATACGGTCCATTGGTTGTTCAGAATTTGCAACAGGCGCGCCTAGGGTTGCTGTGCGCGCCCTTATGGGCTGTGGCTGAGTTTGATGTTCAGATCTAGGTTTATATGGCGTTACTTTTATCTTTGACCAATCTGCTGGAGGAAGGTCAATCGAGTTGTAGATCGCATCAATCATGGGCCACCATTGAGAGACCTGATTGTTCTGCACGAACATACTCATATAAAACGGGTCCTGAATGTACCTTACAAAAAGCGCTGACTTATCGGCATGATCAATTTCACCACTCCTAGTGGATAAATATTTCAACATCTCTTGTTTAGCATCATTCACGATACTAAATGGGTTTGGATTTAGGTATCGCTCCTGCGCAGCTGACTTTTGCACCTCTTTCTTTGCTCGATCAACTGAACTCATCACGCTATCCACAAGCTCGTTCTCGATCTCATAGCCATGAAGCTTATCGAGCAAATCCTCAACCTTTGATTTAAGCACTTCGTTTTCCTTTGAGAGTACGCGATTAGTGTTTGCCATCTTTTGATAACGGTTTTCACTGCGATTGGGCTGGGTTGCTTCTTCATCACCCTCCTGCCTGCCTTGCTCAGTGGAACTAAGCACCCTCTCAATCAAGTCCTTACCGCTTTCAACCTGAATGGGCACTGCTGGCTCAGCCTCAACCGTTAAGACTGCAGGCGGAGGTAATAGCTCGCTAATATCGCGCGCGATAACCGGTTCAATGACTGATTCAGAGTCTGGCTTTACTGCCGATAAAGGAACTTCAGCAGGAACAATTACCTCGCCCTTGACGGGTTCAAAGACCTGTTCTTCTACTTCATCAGTTGTTTCCCCATTCGCCTCTTGAACGGTAGGTATTATTTGCAAATCATCAAGCAAGGCTCCAGTTTGACTATTGCTCTTTTGATCTTCCTGCTTCTGAGCATTAGCCTTCTCTTGCAACCTTCTTTCGAGATCCTGGCGCCTTTCCAATCTAGCGGCCTCCTTCTCTGCAGCCACCCTTAAACGAGCAACTTCATCCTGCGCTTGTTTCTCAGCTGCTTTTCTTTGCTTTTCTTCCTCTTGAGCTTGTCTTGCCTTGGCTTGCTCGGCAAGCTCTAGCGCACGATCTTCTCTGGCTTTAATACGTTTAGCATGTAATTCAGCGGCAGATTTATCTTCAGCCTCCTTTCTTAGTCGATCTTGTTCCTTTTTAGCTTCTCGATCCTGGACTCTTTGAAAGGCACCTCCATTAGTTAAAACACCAGAACTAAAGTTTTTCACTTCCTGCGTCATCTACCATCTCCTCTTTTAAATGTTGATGTGTTTTAGGTTTATCGCTACTCATCCCACGCATCTGATCTACAAAAATTTCAGAGGAAACATCTTTGTATCCCTCGACTTGTTTTTTAATGTTGGGTATAAATAGATTGGAATCTATACGATCGTCATACCGCAAGAGAGTCTCGCGTAGGAGATTACGTATATGCTCGTAATCCATTCCTTTGGCTTGTAGGTTTTGCATTTGTATGGACAAGCTTGTGATCATTGGCAGCAGCTTGATCCAACCGTCTTTTTCTTCTATGCCATCTGGTGCGCCTGTTGTCCCTGCCCGAATTCGTAAATCCACCATGTCAAAGATTCGGTCTTTCGTCAGGCTTGGCCAGTCATAAGTTTTCTCGGTAATGACTTGTTCCTTGCCATCTATGATTTGCATCCTTGTAATTGGCGCGCCCATGTACCGCTCTACCTGCTCTTTAGTCAGCTCTTGCAAAAGTACTTGAGCGCTGTATTGCGCAATCTCTTGCAACCAATCCTCTATCTGATCTTTGAATTCAAATACGCGCCCAGATAAGGCTCTTTGTAGAATATTTGCTTCAGTAGCTGTCTTAGGCCTTACGACTGTAGAGCGTGCTGCATCTTGCAGTCCTGTAACTTGCTCCCAGTCATAACGAACTGCACTGGTGTCATACACAATCGGGTCAATCTTAGGGTGCCCTCTGGGGATAATTACTTGGTTGAGTGGCTTACCTTCAGTATCGACAATCGTGATCTCACCAAAGCGTGAGTCTGAGTGTTTCTTAATGGTCTTTTCATTAATGTCCGCAGATGCAACCCATCCTGGAATACAGAGGTCTCGATGCTGATTGAATCGATCCCTTGCTTCGTTATGCTCATCCTGTAAACGCTCAGTTAGATCTACCAAGCTTGGACCTATAAATTGACCATCAACCACTTGATACGGCAATAGAAAGAACGGGTACCACCGCTCTCCCGCTCTTGCTGGTGAATAAGGCTCGCGCAACCACTCCGTTGCACCTTCCACCATGGTGTAAACACGCTGAGTTGATCTGTCCCAGATTTCTAGAACTGCTATTTGCTGATCATCTACGACAGATCCACTTCTAGCATCTAATTGCATTGAGGCAAGACGCTTAGCTTTTTTATGCGATGGTTCGCCTTGGCTTGGTTGGTAGATCTTGGCACTAGCTAGGTTCTTTTTATACAGAGCCTCTGCTTGGCCACGTTTCATGGGAATGACTTGGCAGATCCAATCTGCATCCGTGTAATCCCAGAACTCACAAACCGAGGGGTCGATGAGAAGGTTCTCAGTGAGCACCCTATCAATTACCAAGCCTTGAGCAGACTGTACTTCTGATTGCTCTTGCAGTGATTTGATGAGCTCTTCCAGCTCCACCCTCTTGGCATCATGATGATGGGCTTGGTCTTCGTCATGGAGATCCTTCTGTAGATCATGGATAGCCAAGAGGTTTTCTTGGACATCGTTTATACGACTCTGGATATATCCATCTTCACTTAGATCTCTTTGGTACATCACTTTGAGAATGCCAAAGCTACAAGTAAGCGCCGCCCTTACAGTGGACTTTGCTCGATTCTTTAGCTGTGCCTGCTCTAGAGCTCTATTGGTGACCTTCTCTAGCGTATTGCAAAAGAGCTTGATGTCCGCGCCCGCATGAGCTGGTGCTATTGAGATCTCTGGATTGCGCGCATAGACGTTAGGCAGAACTGCAGAGATAGTGCCGTGAATGAGGTTGGCTCGTAGACTGTAGAAGTCTTTGCCTGTAGGGTCGGCATTCCAATTGAAGCCTGCTACGGTACTGCGGTTGTGTCTTACACGCTTATGAAATGTCGCCCAGTGAGCGCGCGCATGCGTGATACGGGCGGTCCATTTTTGTTGAAGGGCTTTGGAGTCTTGGGGCACATGTAATTTATAAAATTGATTTAGGAAGCCACCGGATATATTCTTGATAAATGTTTACACTAAGATAGCCATCGGTAATTAGCCTTGCATTGATAGAAACTCCATAATATGGCGCCTACAAACACACTTTTTCCCTCGCTGGCTATGATTGCCAGTCGACGTGAATTTATATCTGGGCTCATTGCAAGCATGGGTGTGACAGCAATACTTAATTTATTGCCGACCTCCGAGCTTTTGATTAAAGCAGCACAAGAGAATGCAACCCAAGCAGAAGATCTCATGAATGAGATCACACCAATCCAAAAAGAAATTAGGCGCTTGATGGGTATTGCGGCATGTATACAGGAACAACCAGGACATATCTTTACAGATGAAGATCTAGTAGCCCTGGCAGTTGCTGCGGGTTGCAATTTTGCCTTGGTTGCAGAGGGATCAGGAACGGCTCTGAAGCCTGTTCATGAAATAGCAGCAAAAAGGCTGATTAATAACCGAATCAATGTCTATGAAAATGGTGTTTTTTACGCATCCCTTTCTAGCCATCAGTTACCCTCCTTGCCCTCATCACCCCATACCTCGTAGCATCCCAAGCATGATCTTCGGCATCAGTGTCTACATCCTCCGGATTTAACGAGTCTGGCGGTAATTGCGGGATGGTTCTAAGCCAATGCTTGCAGGTAGAGAAGATTTTGAGTCTATCTTCGGCTAATAATCGGATGATTTCTTGTGCACCATTTACCCTGCTTCTAGGGGCGTTATAGGCTTCGGTCCATTTGACACCCTTGTCTCGGAAGATTTGTCCGATGGATCGTTCTGCGCCTATCTTTGAAAAGATAGATGGGTCAGCTAGGTTCATGCGGTATTCATAGCCAAGACGTTGGTCGTGTATTTCGATCTTCTTGATCTTTTCTGCGACTACCGTTGCGTCTTCTCTTGTTCCCGTGTTTTCTTTCTCTCCGTATCCATAGAGCTCTCGCCATAGGTAATAGACTCCATCGCTGGATAAAGCAAACCAATAGATAGCATAGGGTCTGGCATACCCCCAATCCATAGATCGCCAAATCTTCCAGGTTGGCGGAATTGCGAAGGGCTCTACAATGTGTTTAGAGGACTGCCACACGCCCTCCAAGAAACTTCCCACATGGATATCCCAATCGCCCTCTAGCCATGCCCTGCGCCTGTTTGGATCACTTAGGGACTCTAGGTTCATGAGGTAATTAGGATCATTTTTGAGAAGATGGGTGTTCTCATAAATCGTCGAATGAATTCTCACCCTAGGTAGCGCGCCTTCTTGTCTGATTATTTGTCCTGCCGGAACAACTCCAATCTGAAATCGCTCTTTTACAGATGCATGCCCTATACCAAAAGGATTACATGTAGCCCGCACCATCCTTGGCATTCCGGGGTGTGATGACCTGCAGGTGGAATGCATGGCTTCATAGAACGAAAGATTGCGCCAGTTAGTTAATTCTTCAAAGCCTAGCCAGGGGTATTCATGGCCATGGTAATTCCAGTAGTCGTCTTCATTAGCTCCATACCGAAAGTACAGCATCTCTCCCGTAGGCCACTTCCAGACATAGTCTGATTCATTGAACTTGGCGCCCGGGAAGATTTGATAGAACCAACGTTTGCTCTTAGCTACGACGTCTGCTAACTGCGGATAAGTTAGGCGAAAGAGAGTTCCGCGCCAATGATCACCAAAGCCTCTACCCACATGCTGGGCATAACTCATAAGCAAGGTATCAGTCTTTCCCCCTCCCCTAGTGCCTTCCAGCAATACCTCATATACAGGGCAAGTCAGAAACAAGGTCTGGCTTCCAGGCAGCGGGGCCCAGATGGTTTTCATCGGTTATGCGTTAATGCTTTGCCTGGGCAGATCGCTCCCAATCCTCAACACTCATGGCACTAGGCACCACTAAGACACCGCTTTGAAGTGGCGCACCATCCTTGCCTGTGTGCTCGATAGCAGAAAGCCTTGGGTGAACATATGGCGCTGCATGTTTTGCAATTGTTGCCGCCATGTTTAAAAGCTTAATGCGATTTTCTATCATGGTTACCCTATCGGGATCATGATCATGATCGCCATCTTTATGGGCATGATCATCATGATGAGTGCAACTTTCCGCCTCCTTGTAGAGTGCCATCATGGTATTCATCATCACCTCTAAGGGCGTTATGCCCTGGCTTGCTGCTACTTCAGCGATCTTGCGAGTGCGTTTGGTAAGGCTACCCTCCTTGCGTCCTGCACCTGGTCTTGCCCCACCCTTTGATTTCTTTTGATTAATTTCAATCATGATGTTGCTGAGCTTTTGATCATGGTGAGCAGATGTGGCTGCAATGCCACTGAATCACCCATTGGCTCTTCGAACTCAATGATGATTCGTTGAAATAAGTCATACCGACTCTGGGCACCTCGATGCTTTACGACCGTGCCTACGCGGCCACTAGGAGTTTTGACAATCGATCCAATTGGAAAGTCCTCCATATCAAGACGATCAATCACGCCCGCAATAGCCTGGTTAGCCTGCATGAGGCACCTCCTTTGAAGGACATACGTCTTGATGCTCGCGCCTTCGTAACTCGGCAAAGATTCTGGTTTTAAAGGAGTCATAGCATTCAGAGCCCTGAGCTTTCATATTGAGTTCGCGCGCTTTGGCATCTATGCCTTGGTTGGTTTTCCACCAAACAACCTCCGATGGATCGGTAGTCGACGCCTTCCTATGCATGCCCTTGAGTATTGCCAATACAAATCCCGCATTTATCGGGGTATTGCTTGATGCTCTCTTGCGCGTATCTTTTGCCTGGCTAACCGCCTCTCTAAACTCCTTTTCTGAAACATGAAGTTTGACTATCTCTTGAGCGCGCCCGTCTTCTGCAGAAATGTTGACGCCCTCTTGAACAAATAGCTGAGTAATCTGACTTAGATCCAGAGTTTTGCTTTGAGAAGTTTTCGTATTTGCCCCATTGTTTTGTTTGTCTGGTGTATGGAGATTGGTGTCTGGTGACTGGTGTTTGGTGACTGGTGAGCAATGCGTTGGCATTGCGTTCGCATTGCGAACGCATACCTTGTTGTGCGAGTTTTCAGGTGCCGACTCATCGGTCGATGGTGATTGCCACCTGCCTTCCGCGCTCCGCCTGGCTTTGAGTTGCTTGTCCTTAAAACGAGCTATTTCATGGTCACAGCGCTCTTGTCGCCACCCGTCATCCCTTAGATTAAAAAATTCATTGAGGACCGAGACCACGGCATTTTTTTCTTCTTTTGTTCTAGCATTAATCAATCTTTGAACTAGCTTTACATCGACGGGCAGCGGTTTCTCGGTCGCGTAATACTTTCTAATTAAACGACTATAAGTGGCATCCTCAGTGAATGTGAGATGCGCCGTAGCTTCCGCATAATCGCCTATGTGATGCTCGTAGTAGTTCATAAATTGCCTGCCCTCCATTGTGTTTTTGTTCTTGCTTAAAGCTTTACTAAACAATGAATCTATCAATGCAAAAGGCTATCGTCAAACCACTTTATTTTGTATTTTTCTGAAATTTATTTATCTATCAGCTCCTTGTAATCTATTTCCGTAAATTTTTTAAAAATATTTTTCTGAGCAAAAGGTGTTTTTCAATCCATATAAATCCACTTTCATATTTTCGTTATCAGAAATTACTGACACGGCTGTAGCCATTTATTTATATGGCTTGTATCACTTTTATGATTAAATATTTTTTTATAGCTAAAAAATAATTTGCGTTGTTAAAGTGGGTATTGACTTTTGATTGACCATCCAAATTTCATTGACTACATTGCTCTTCAGCAGCACACATTACGATGTACAACAAAACACTGAAGGAGATTTTTGATGGTTGCAATTCGGCTTTATAGTCTGTATCGCTCATATGGTTATACGAAGATGAGTTCGGCAAAAATGGCGCTACAGGTTTATCGCAAAAATATGAAACGCATCCGTCATGGAGGCCATCATGAATAATTCTTCACAAAGCTCACCAATCACCTTGATGAGAATTCCGCAAATTTTGGAGGTAATGCCTGTTTCTAAATCCAAGTTTTGGTTAATGGTTCAGAAAGGTGAATTTCCCAAACCAACCAAGATTGGTAGGTCATCGTTCTGGACGATTGAGCAGGTACAGAACTACCTTCGAGAAAGAACGGGCCAATCCTGCAATTGAATCATGGGCACCTTCTGGGTATATGCATGGCCACCATGAAATCCTTAGGAGACCCATATAGAAATGGAGCCAAAATTAGAGCCCCTGAAGGTAGCCCCCACATATATCAGCAAGGGTTCTTGTGGGGTTCCAGCCGATTAGCTCCTCACCCTTCTTGCAATCGGCATAGCTAACAGCAACATCTCCAACCCTTTTCCCAACTACCTTTATTGGCAATAAACACTCGGTAATGGCCTCAAATGCAGATATGACCTCTTTAACGGATCTTCCTGTTCCAGAACCAAGATTTAAAGCGCTAAAGCCCTTCCCTTCATCTAAGAGCTTTAATGCATCTATATGCCCTTTGGCAATGTCGCATACATGAACATAATCTCGCACGCATGTTCCATCAGGGGTATGCCAGTCGTCACCAAAAACACATAGCGCGTCATTAGATTTCAAGGCTTTTTCAATCTGGTCAAACAAAGACAACGATGCCACGATTGAGCTGCTTCCGAGCAATCCTGACGGGTGCCTGCCTGCCACATTGAAATACCTAAGACTTACAGAATGCATTGGCGGTAACTTAAATGCCTCATCACGCAGTAGTTGCTCAGCCTTCAACTTGGTTTCTCCATACCAGTTTGCAGGAGATGTTTCAGCTGACTCACCCATAGGGGAAATTGCCTTGCCCCCATATACCGCCGCTGACGAACTGAAAATAATTTTATGGCAATCACTTGCTCGCATAGCGGCTAACAATGTTTTCACGCCATTCACGTTTACATCAAAGTACTCATCTTTATTACGTAGCGCCTCTTGAGCATCTTTTAGAGCAGCTAGGTGAATGACATGGGTGATCGAATGTTTTGCAAAGACTTGGGATAGAAAGGCTGAATCCCTAATATCACCCTTAACAAAGGTTGCGCCTTTGCCCGAGATTCTTTCGACAGCACTGCAAACCTCGATTTTTGAATTCGAGAGGTTATCTATACCCACCACATCAAAAGATCTCTGTAGTAGCTCTACCCATACATGAGAGCCTATATATCCGGTGGCGCCTGTTAATAAAATTGTCACTAAAACTGCCTAATTTCTATAAAAATTATGATGAATTTAGCATAGAATGTTGGTATGTAGCTCTGTAAAACTATGACTCACAAGGGGTAAGTATGAAGTTATCAAATGCTAAGAAAATCGCGGTTTTATCTGCTGGCTTATTTTTAGCCGCCTGCGCCACTACTACCGGCGTTCTTCCAAAAGGCGATGGCCTATACACAATTAATGTTTCCCGCGGAGATATGGCCAAAGTTAAGTTACGCGCATATCAGCATGCTGAAAAATTCTGTGCTGAGAAAAGCGCCAATGGAGTTGAGGTTGTTAAAGAGAATCTACGTCCCGACCCAGCGACTGCCACCATGGGCATCATTGACCTCGACTTCAAATGTAAGGGTGCTGTAAGCTCTGAATATGGTCAGAAGGTTATGAAAGAAATGAAAAAGGATGAGAAGAAAGCTTCTGGTCAATAACTAGCTTTTATTTCAAACCAAAAGAGAAGGGATGAGCCTTCTCTTTTTTATTTCTAGATTTAAATCATTCCGCCATTAACAGAGATTACCTGTCTTGTTATGTAGGCAGCACCTTCGCTTAGCAGGAAGCTGACTGTTGCAGCTACCTCCTCCGGTTTCCCCATTCTTTGCGCCGGAATTACCTTTAGAGCATTTTCGACAACGTCTTCTGAAACCATATCGGTCTCTATTAACCCCGGGGCCACACAGTTCACTGTAATGTTTCGCTTGGCCAACTCCAGAGCCAACGCTTTAGTTGCCCCAATAACGCCTGCTTTAGAGGCACTGTAATTTACCTGCCCCCTATTTCCCATTACCCCAGAAACAGAAGACATGGTGACTATTCTTCCAGGCTTTCTACTAGACACCATAGGCATTACCAATGGATGCAGTACATTGTAAAAAGATCCCAGATTGGTATTTATGACGCCATCCCACTCTTCGCCCAACATTGCGGGAAAAGAATTATCTGCAGTAACTCCGGCATTACAAACAACTCCATATGGCGCACCAAACTCAGAAAGATATTTTTCCAGAGCCGCTTTAGTGCCGACTCGATCAGAAACATCAAACTGCAAAAGAGAGGCTTTGATACCGAACTCTTTTTCAATCGATTGGGCAACTGATTCCAACTCACCAATGTTTGATCTGCAATGCAGTGCCAGATCATAGCCTTCAGAGGCCAGTCTGCAGGCAATAGCCCTACCAATACCCCTATTGGCACCAGTAATCAGAACAGTTTTATTTAGCTTCATTTGGGTAAATATAAAGCATCATCGTTAGGCTCATACAACGTTAACGTACCTTCGCAAATTACTTGCCCAGCTACACCCTTAATCCTGCCGCGAGCATTAACCATGACCTGCCCTTCGCTTGCGGGATCAAGCTCGATCTCCACTGTCACTTTTTGACCAGGCACAAACTCAGGTACATGAGCAGTAAAGCTTCTGCTTCCCAATAAAAAACCCAACGAAGCCTTATCTGAGCCGGCTTGCTTTGTTAATTTAGCCAAGACTGCGGCAGATTGAGCCATCAACTCAAGACCAATCCATGTGCCAATAGACTCACCTGTAAATGGATAGTCATCCTTGATGATTGCCTCAACTATCGCCGAGTGATCATCGCTAGATACCAGCCTATCAACCAATACCATCGGGGGCTTGTGGGGAAGCATTTGCTCTAGCGCTGAGGTCACGCCTTCTCCAATATCAAGGATGTGTTATTCCCACCAAATGCAAAATTATTCGACATCACGACCTTTGGTGAGTCAGGCAAGCTTGAGGCAAGATTAAGCTGGGGTAATGCAGGATCTTGGGCCCCATCCCATATATGCGGGGGCAAATGTCCATCGCCATCGAGAGTTAAACATGAGATTGCAGCCTCAATTGCACCA
Organism: Polynucleobacter sp. MWH-Braz-FAM2G; assembly: GCF_018687635.1. NCBI lineage: Bacteria > Pseudomonadati > Pseudomonadota > Betaproteobacteria > Burkholderiales > Burkholderiaceae > Polynucleobacter > Polynucleobacter sp. MWH-Braz-FAM2G. The sequence continues at coordinate 899,810 of NZ_CP061300.1, read as the reverse complement.
GCAGCACCTAGCGTGTGACCAGTTAATGCCTTAGTAGAGCTTACCGGGCACCCAAACCCAAGTCGGTCAATTAACTTGGACTCCATTGAGTCATTGTGATTTGTGCCGGTGCCGTGAAGATTGATGTATTCAATCTGATTACATTGCTTGTTAGCCATGCTTAAAGCAGACTTAATGGCAATCTCTCCGCCCTTGCCATCGGGGTCTGGCGCAGATATGTGATAACCATCAGAGCTCTCTCCCCATCCTGAGATAGAGATGCCACCAGGTTCGCGACTCAAAATAAAGAGTGCACTACCTTCTCCAATATTGATTCCAGATCTATTTACTGAAAGCGGGTTGCAACGCCCTTCTGAAACTGATTCTATTGAAGTAAATCCAGCAACAGTAAATTTGCATAACGTATCTACGCCACCAGCGATGACTAAATCGACCATTCCGCTTTTTAGTAACCTAGCCCCACTAATGATGGCCTTAGCGCTAGAGGTGCAAGCAGTTGAGATTCCGTACGTTGGACCAGAAATCCCAAGTCTATCTGCCAAAAAATGTGCGGGCGAACAAAATAGTCTTTGAGCCAAATCAAATGACTCCGGAAACTTCTGATTCTCCAAAGCATAAGGAAAGACCTCCTCCTCGTCAGATATACCTGACGTGCTTGACCCAATAATTACTGCAATACGGCTTTTTTCAATTCCACTCGAAAGAAGAAAAAACCTATCTTCAATTTGATTAAAGGACGCTGAGAGCAGTTGATTGTTTCTGGAGCGATGCTTAATCGGCGTTTGAGCCAAATCGGGAAGTGCGTCATTAACCTGCCCTAAATATAGGGCTCTGCCAGGGCTATATTTATCAGTCGGACCCATCCCTGGGCTAATGCCTGAAAAAAGATTCTTACGAGTCTCGTCAACCCCATACCCAAGAGGGCTAGTAATTGCGTAATCGTTAATATAAATCGTCACTTTGCTTCGCTTATAACAAAATTCACTTTATATTCTGGCTGAAGTCTCTCAATAGAAACTAGCTCATTCTTATCAGCCATTTTTTGATGCTTGATTTTCACAATTAGCTGTTCGTTACAGTATATCTTTCGCCAATCACCATCTACGGATATTGCGCATCCCTTAGGCAACCCTACCTCTAAGGACTTTAGAGTAGCGAGGGTCAAAATAACATCGTCTACTATCAGTCTATTGGACACTGTAATTGGCAATCCCAAGCCCACCCCCTCGGAAATTAGATTTCCATCAAAGGAAAGCGTAAAGATACGAGCGCCAAATGCTGAACCTATAACAGTTAAACCTTGATTATGTACATCAGCCACTAGATCCATTGCAAATGAAGTATCGCCTCTAGTAATTTGCATCTGCATCTCTAATGTTCTTGGTTCACCCAATCCACTCAAGCTCTTGTCATTGGAGTCATTCAGAAAAACCGTTGCGCAGCCAGACAGCAAAAGCGAGGCAGCCAAACAGATACTGAAGATCTTAAATCTAAGCATGTTCTGATGCCTGTTTTGCGAAGAAAATAGTTAACAACCAAGATAGGAACACGCCAAATAAAAGCGCTATTCCAAAACTATGGAGCGCAGGAATGCTGCTAAATGCAAGGCTGCCAAATGAGATTAAAGTCATTAAGGCGGCAACTGAAATCGAAAGCAGCACTCTTCTATCGCTTGGATATTGAAGCAGAAATATCCCATAGTCCGTACCAACACCAAGCAATAGCGCAAAGGCGACAACGGATAAAAGCGATATTGTCTCGCCCAATAGAGAAAGTATTGCCAGCGTAAGCAATGTCGCGAATATTGGCGGCACAAGGGCTCGCCAAGCATCCCTTCTATACCTTATAGACACAACAACAAAGGTCAGCAAGTACCCCACGGCAATTACATAACTAAATAAAGTCCTGTAGTTACCAAACAATTCCGAAATTTCTTGGGTCTTGTTAACCCAAGATACTTCGTGGTCAGCAACCCCAGATAGCGCTTGAACTGCCGCCGAACTACTCACTCCTGTCAGTAATACTGCAGAAGATTTACCAGCATAGCTCTCAGAATCAAACCATAGATATGAAAGCTTTTGATATATCGGCAAATCTTTGATATCGCCAATTGTTAATGGTGGGTCAACCCTGCTCTGATTTGTCGCCCAGGTCCCGTCTATTCCAAACTCTTTGGCAAGCGACTTAGATGCAGACCCCTTATTCGAAGATGCATATGCCTGACTTGCGATCTTTTGACTTGCGATTGAAGGCACATACAAGGTAACTGCTTGATATCCAGTTATCAACCCATCGGCAACCAATTTATCTAGCTTTGCAGCTAGATTCTCCGTCTTCTCCAGAGTTTCTTGTTCTGATGACGTCGTAATAACAAAGAACTGAGATGGGCTAGGAATACCCAAAATACTTGACGCCTTCAGTTGGTCAGCAACAAGCCCGCCATCTAAACTTGCCATAGATCTCAGATCATCATCAACCTTTGTGGCCTGTAATCCGTAAAAAGAAAGCGCAATGATTCCAATAGTGGCTAGCACTTTGAACTTAGTAGAGGCACCCCATACAAGTAACTGCAAGTTCTTGATCAGATTAACTGCTTTACTGTCATTAAAATCCAGCCCTTCTATAAATGGGAATAGCAAGACGACTGTCAGCCATGCAGCAACAATTCCAACTATTGAAAAGACTGCCATCTGAGAAAGTACCGAGAAAGGCGTTGCAATCATCAATAAGTAACCCAGCGCAGTTGTAATTAGCGCTAATGACATACCCGGCAACAAATAACGCCTTCTTTCAAATGTATCTTTGTGATCACCCATAGATGCAGTCAGCCAATACAAGCAGTAATCTGCAGACATGCCAATAAGGCTTATTCCAAAAGCGATGGTCAGTATGTAAATTTTTGGAAAGAAAAGATAGGCTGCTAGAACGGCATATAAAAATGCGATCGAAACCGTTATTAAAACAACCCCAACGGCATACAAACTCCTGAAAACAAGAAGAATCAGGGTCAAGGCCAAGGTACCGGAGACCAAACCAATAAGTGATATATCTTTTTCCACCGACTTAGAGGTGGCTGCAGCAAAGAAAATGACTCCCGATTTCACAATTTCAACTTCGGGAAATTTATCCTTGGTGCTATTAATTGCGATATTTAAGCTATCCGCAAGATGGATCTGAGAATTCATAGAATTCACTGAATCATCTACCCTTAGCGGCACAACAACGTAACTTCTATCTGACCCCTGCGCAACTAAGCTATCGCCATATGGTCGAACCTTGCTTGTCTTACCTAACTTATATAACCAATCATTAAGGAGGCCAAAGGGATCATCCTTCCATGGAACTACAGAACTCCCCAATGCATAAGCTAAGGCATTTGACCTCTCAACCCAGAAGTTTGAGGATTCAGTATTTAAATGGGCAATATCATCAGACGTTAACAGCCCTGACCTGTGGGCGGTTAGCTTAGCAAGAAACTCTGAGTAGTTTTCAGAAGAGGCGCTAACAACCGGTAGCTCTTTAATTAAATCTCTAAGGCGTTTTTCTGCGGCTAATGAGGTCTCAAGGCTATTTGACCCCACGAGGATAACTAATGATTTTTCCCCATTTTTGCCAATGCGCTCAATAAATTCTTTTGCGATCTGATTTCTATCGGACTTAGGAAGCAAAGAAAAGATGTTGCTATCAACATGGCTTGCGATATTGCTGAAATTAAAAATTGTCCACGCCAATAAACCTAGCGTAATGGCAAGAAAACCCGCAGCAAGAGATTTACTGTAATTGAAGCGCTTCATCTTTTGTTAGGCTAGCCGCAGGTCGAACATCGCTAAACGAAATCTCAGTCGAGTCCCCATCCTTGGATATGAATGTAATACGACTTATCGTGGAGCCACCCGCCATCGTAATTCTCTTAAAAGGTGCTGAAGCCGCGGATTTAGGCGTGAGCTCTACTGCCCAACCCCTTGAGGATGCCTCACCTGTGTAACTAAAGAGTCTATCTAAGGCATTCAAATCCCCAGAAAAGACTGCCAGAACTAACTCATTGATATACCTAACGGATGGTTCGCTACGTGCATCTAGGGCCATTAAATTGCCGCTCTTATTGTCAATCTTGATGCTTGAGTTCGAAACTCTTAGCTTTTGATAGATTGGCTTCTCTGTTACCCAGAGAACTCCCTGAGTCTTGTCAACAATGAAATTTCCATCCGATACAAGGCGCTTACTTATTCCCGTCATTACCTTTGTTTGAACAAACTTACCCCGAACAGTTTGGGCGGATCCGACCATACCCTCAATTTGATTTAGCAAAGAGTCCGCGAAAGCATGGCCTGAAAAACAAAGTAAACATGCCAGCAATACTCGGGTAATCGAATTATTCATGATTAATCTTTTGCCAGAACGGATAAAAATTGAACCACTGAAATGGAGACTTTAAACATCCATCATTAAGAGTTTCTACAAATTTTTGCGCAGCCAGGTCCATGGAATCCCGTTTCTCTGGATCACTGAAATCGGCGATCTGCTTACTAGATACCTCGTACCGTCCATTTACTTTTATGGCCATTAAGGAAAGTAATTGGCAGCCCAAAGTTTTTCCCAGCAAATAGGCCCCCAAAGGGAAATCGGCCTTAGACCCCAGAAAACTTAACGGTATAGTGTTGCCCCACATTAATGGGACCCTATCACCTGCAATTGCAATCAACCCACCCTTTTCAATCTTTTCAGATAAAAGCATTGCATCTTGCATTGAAAATTTTGATACCTGAATAATATTTAAAGCGCTATCTGGGTTAATAGCCTTGAGAAGCTTGTTGAACTTCACGGCATGCGTAGTGTGAACCAAAACAGTCAAATCGATATTGGGGTGGAATTTAGCAATAGCCCTGCAAAAATCTAAATTGCCTAGGTGCGATACAACAATAATTGCACCTTTGCCCTCTTTTGTTAACTCATTAAATGCTTCTATCTGATCAAGCGAATACTCTAGATCATCAATGCTTCCACTCCAGATGATTAGCTTATCTAGAATGCATTCGCCAAATGCATAAATATGTCTGTATACATTTAGCCATGTAGGTTTTGGCGTAGCTCCACCGCTATATTGATATAGGCGATCTAAATAGTCATAAGATGACCTTCTTGCAACCTTGCTAAAGATGAGAAACCAGAAAATAACTGGATAGAGAATCAAAAGAACTGGCAGCCTACCGAATACCCTATAGACGAGGAACAACAACCTTATGCCTAAGGATGCGGAAACCTCATTGAGATCTGCCCAGTGAATCAAGCAAATACCTTTCTAAAGAGCAATTTAGGGAAATTAAATATCATTCCAAAAAATAATCGTATGTGAAGCTTGGTTATTAGAAAGTTGTCATTAAATAACTGAAAGTGCGACACACCATCAATTGGGTACTTAACCCCAACCGGCAATTGAACTATGTGCAAGTTATCCCAAAGAGATCTCACAAGAATTTCAATATCAAAATCCATCCTCTGGCCAAACTCTTTTCTTGAGTCTATGACCTTCAAAGTCTTCTCTAGTGGGTAGATACGAAATCCACACATTGAATCTCGAATTTCAAATGAAAGCGTATGAATCCAAACCAAAATATGGGTGGCATACCGCCATAACTTCCGGCTGGTTGGAACGGACTCATCATATACAGGCATCCCTGAAATAATTTTGTCTGGATGACGTTCACTCAACCTAAGCAATTCTGGGATCTTTTCCAGATCATGCTGCCCATCCGCATCCACCTGAAGTGCGTGTGTGTAACCCCTCTTAAGCGCTTCACGCATTCCAGTGATTACGGCAGCGCCCTTCCCGCCATTTACCTCTCTCGTAACTAAAGTTACATTAGGTGAGCCTAATAAAGGTTTAAGGCCTAATTTGGACTTTTCATCGCTACCGTCATCCACAATGATGATGTGCAAGTTGTAAGCCGATAGCTGCCTAACCACATGACCTATAGCCTCTGGATGGTTGTAATAGGGAATTAATGCGCAAATATTCATGCTGGTTTATTTAAACTTTAAAGTTCCACTTGAAAGGATGGTATCCGAGTTGCGATATTGAAACTTAATATTGCTTGAATCTATATTGCGCTCTAACTGCAGGTGAACTATTTGGTTGGGCTTAATAAATTGCTGGAACTTCACCTGAGACATTCCCACAAATGCGGGACCACCCCCAAATCCTTGTTGAGCGAATTTAATGGCCCACTCAATTAGGGCCACTCCAGGCACAACTGGGAAGCCATCGAAATGTCCATTAAAACAAGCCAAGGTTTTAGACATATCCAAAACCAATTCCATCAATAACTCCTCAACCTTTTTGCTTACAACTATTGGAGACTTAATGCTCTCTGAAAATAAGTCATCTAAATCTTTTTTGACTACCTTGCCCATGGCATTTTGGGGAAATTGATCTACGAACCGCCACCTTCTGGGTATTGCTATGGAATTTATCTTTCCTTTGAGTGAGCTCTTAAGCTGGTTCACTAGCGGCAACTTTCCTTCTATCGTTATAAACTTATTGCCTTTAGCACTCAACTTAATTACACAACCCAATTGAGATCTTCTACCGCTATCAAGATCAGAAATATGGCAATCCTCGACTAGATCAGACTCTTTAATTGAATTAATAAGCTGACTTAGCGAGACCCTTGTTCCCTCGATCTTTAGAATGCGATCGGCCCTACCTAGAATTTCAAAGGAATTGCCTGTTTGGCGAGCGAGGTCTGAAGTTGAAAACCAATCATCATTTGGACAGAAATTAGATTTGATCTCAAGAACAGCATCTATAGGTTTTTTAAATTCAACGCCCTTTTGAAGCAACCATGGTGTATCAGGCGAATCTCTCCAGGCTATATGGCCTGTTTCTGAACTGCCGTATATATCAACAACTCGTGTGTTCGTAATCTGATTGATAACTCTATATACGAGCTCATCCAATACACCGCCAGCTGAAAAGATTGACTTAACTCCTGGTCCAATATTTTTATGTTGTGCATCTAACTCTACGATACTCTTCAAAAAAGATGGGCTAGTAACTAAGACTTGTGACTCTAGAGTATTCCATTCATGACCGCCTTTTATGGATTGCCTGGTGATTTTGGAGCCCCTAGATATTGCCCAAAGTAGAGCAAACGGCATGCCGAAGAAGTGTTGGTGACTAACCGATCTAATAAAAGAAACATCATTTGGTATCAGCTCACCGAATGTATGTTCAAGTGCTTCAACTTCATTTTCAAGCTGCCATATCTTCTTATCGATTCTCACTGGATTACCCGTTGATCCAGAAGTAAAGACACCTATGGCATCGAAGTCGGAATTTAATTCATGAAACAGCTCATTCGCAGGGTCTATATCTTCACCCCAGGCAGAGAGTTGTGAGCTCTCAAACTCACCAATCTTGAACCAATTTGAAAAGCTGGAATTTAGGGCAATATTCATATCGACTGGGACTAGCACTTTGCGCCCCTCTTGCCATGCAGCAAGAAGCCAAACTAAGAACTTATATGCATCCGAGTCATATACAGCTATTTCGACATCGCCAATGCTTTGAAAAGAGGATCGCGCCCTTGCTACGTCATTCTTTAGCTGAGCAAGAGTTACTCCATCATTCGTAATGAATGAGCTGTCCTGCTTGCTTAACAGGAGATTCGAAAGCTTGTTGCTAAGCATTCTCAATGTGTCTCTTACGACAATAAAGCTCACCAGCGAACATCAATCCCATGAGCACATAGGAAATGGCGCCGTTATATAGCGACCAATATGCTTTATCGTCAATGAATATGGTCAGAAGCGCTATACAGCCATTAAGCAAGAAAAATATTGCCCATACGATAGTTACCTTGCGTGCATAAGGAATCTGCTGATCAGTAAATCTTGTATCTTTCAGTCTGGCAATTTTTTCGACGATTGTTTGGTTGCCGAAGAGACTGGAAACAAAAACTGTGAATAGCACTGAATTGACCAGCACGGGATACAAATATACGAACTCAGCATTTCTAAGCAAAAGTGACGCAATGCCAAGAATTAGTGCCACTATAGACAGTGCTCTGCCCCAATAAGGATTCTTTTTAAGAAAGACAAGTGGCACAAAGAATATGCCAGCCACCCAAAACGGAATGTCTAGAAATTTAAATACCCAGATAGATATTGGTAGCAGTACCGCAAGCAAGACTTCCATTGATTTTCATTTACCCTACCAATTTATAGATCGAGCAAATACGCTCGGACCGCGGCATTTATTTTGTTCTGTTTTCTGCTACAAATTTGGCTAACGTTGCTACTGAATAAAAATGCTTGCCTTCCGTCTTAGTAATATTAGTCATCTCCAGGCCATACTTCTTTTGAAGCGCCACACCAAGCTCCAATGCATCTATGGAGTCCAATCCAAGACCATCGTTAAATAAAGAGTCCTCAGACTTAATATCCGCAGGTGAGTAATCTTCGAGATTTAGGCTGCTGATAATTAATTCTTTGATTTCTTGTTCAAGACTGTTCATGCTCTCTAAGCTCATGCGTAAAGTATTCTTCTAAATATTCTGTTAGTTCAGCTGCTTCAATCAACAAATCACCACGAGGATTTACCTTAGTGGCAACATTAACCTCGTCCAATACGGAAACAGTAAATACCGGCTTTTTCGAAGGAACCTTGTACCAACTGTGATCCTTTCTCAGTACTGGCTCAGAGGTAACTATCAATATGGGGGTGATATTAATTCCGCCTTTGATTGCAATATAGGCAGCACCCTGCTTGAAAGTCACCTGACCCAATACCTTTGTCCTGGTTCCCTCAGGAAATATTATCAAATTTTCGCCACTACTTATAGATTCTATAGATTTGCGTATTAGCTCTGGGCCTTCAACATTGCGCATCAATCCCGCTATCTTTGCTAAGCCATACATGCTTGGGTTATTAAATAGGCTGGACTTAATGATTCCGTTAGGGTTATCGATAAGTGCAATCAATATGACCGCATCAATCAAGCTTGGGTGATTTGATAAAACTAGGCGCCCACCAGATTTGAGTCGGCCTAAATTTTTGGTTTGCAAATCCATCACACCAAGGAATTGCATCCCCCACAAGAAGCTTCGAAAGGAAAGCTTAAGCAATAGCTTTCCAAACTTTCTGCGAGCTGGTGTGTCATTAGTTAGAAATAAAACTGGAAGCAATAGCGCCGTAAGAATCGTTCCACAGATTCCAAATATTGCAAATGAGAGTCCTGTTGCGAAGATTCGCCAATAACGATTCAACATTAACCCCTCTTCAGATGCCAAGAGGTATTGTCTATCGCAGCCTCATAACTCTGATCTTCAGAAAGTAAAAACCTAAGGACTTCAAGGTTTATAGAGATATTTGCATCGTTAGACTTAGCTTCTTTAGCAGCGGAAATGCTGAGAGAAAGATCTCCTGAAGAAATCAGATCTACAGAGTATGCGTATGCTTCGCCAGGGAAATCGCAATATGAGTTATAGATATCTGGCGTTGGTTCTGCAGCAACAATGATGCGCACCCTTTTCTCGCCATCAGCAAGCAATCCAATCGCCTCTGCTAATGCTGAAAATACACCGGCATTAGACGAAATTGCAATTACGTTGGAATTTAACTTCTTATCAATTGTGTACAAGCTTGGAATTGCATTATGTACAGCCAAACTAAAAGACTGGGGTGATAGCTTTCCAGTTTCTGTTAACTCCTGCAAGAGCTCGTAACACCTAGTCGACTCACCTTGTTGGCTGCAAAAAATAATTGGCGCGCCTGTCTCAGGAAGGCTATAGGCTGTTTCTAAAGCCATTCCACCAAGCTGCTTCAAGCGCCGGCGATTCATTGGCTGCATGCCTTCAACCTTTGGCTTTTCTTCACCAACCAAAGCAGAAGGATTCTTAACCCAAGATAACCAATCACTGGATGTTTTTAAAGAAGGACTCCAAGCAGCCCAAGACTCTATTCCAAATGAAGAAGATTGGCTCATTGGAACGTCAAACTATTGAGCAGATTTAAATACTAAAACTGCGTTACTGCCACCAAATGCGAATGAATTTGAGATTGCAGCCCTAAGCTTTATCTTGTTCTGATCGCCCACCTTAATATGATTGACGCCCTCACATAAAGGATCAATCTCCTTGAGATTAGCTGTAGGGGGAACAACGCCATTCTTGATCGAAAGAATCGTAATAACGGCCTCAATAGCACCTGATGCACCCATTAGATGCCCATGGGTTGATTTTGTGGAGCTCACAGCAAGATCCTTTGCGTGAGACCCAAAAACCTGCCTTAGGGCTTCTATTTCGCTTGGATCGCCTTCTATCGTGGCAGTGCCATGTGCATTGATATAACCAACATCTTCGATTACTACATCAGCATCATCTAGGGCCAAAGACATTGCCGCTACCTGACCAGTTGGATCGGGCTTAACTAGATTGGTATGGTCGCAATTTGCTCCGTATCCAGCCAGTTCAGCAATGATGGAGGCACCCCTAGAAACTGCATGATCCCAATCTTCTAGAACAAGTGCTGCGGCACCCTCACCCAATACAAGGCCAGAGCGACTTTTATCAAATGGGCGGCATGCATTTGGCGATGTTTCTTCATTGCCAGGCGATAACACACGCATTCCATCCCAAGCTCTAATAACGCCATAAATTAGCGGCGTATCTGATCCGCCAGCAACCATGACATCTGCATCGCCATCACGAATTCTTCTGTAAGCCTCACCTATTGCAGCAGAAGCCGAGGAACAAGCAACCGTGTAACTTAAAGAGGAGTTACCAAGACCCAATTGAATTGCGATATGCGATGAGCAAGCATTATTCATGCCCATGACAACAGCCAATGGCGGCAGGCGCTCTCGACCGTTTTGCCACATCTCCTTCAAGCCCTGTTCATAGATCCTGGTGCCGCCAAGGGCGGTACCCCATGAAACACCTGCATTTGGTTTGTGTGACTTATCGCTAATATCAAATCCAGCATTAGTCCAGGCTTCAAATGCAGCAACAAGACCCATCTGCGAGAACTTATCCATCGATATAGTTCTTGGCTTGCCCAATATCTCATCGCCATTAAAGTTCTGGCAAAAAACTGCAGGGATTGAAACTGGAACTGGAATATCGTTTGTAGCGTAATGACGAATCGACGACTCGCCTTTTACCGTACGGTCAAAGAAACTACCCATTGACTCGCCAAGAGGATCAATTAAACCAATACCAGTTATTGCAACACGTCTCTTCATGGTGAAGATCTCAGCTAGTTAATTCTTGGGAATAAATGGCTCAACAATTGCAAGAAGATCGCCAATCGTCACTGGTTTAGTGGTTACATCAGGTACTTTGATTTTGTATTTATCTTCAAAATCAAAAAGGAGTTCGATCTGCATTAATGAGTCAATACCAAGATCCTCCAAAGAGGCATTTAGCGTAACCTTTTCTTTATCGATTCCCAGGCGCTCCTGAAGAAGGCTTTGCATTGTTTCTAGCGCGATATTGCTCATTTTTACCCGAAAATATTATTATTCTTTGATTATAAATGTTAGGGATACCTACTCCGGGATGTACAGGAATACCCTAGGTCCACAACCATTTAACTGAAAAGAAAAAGAGCGATTAAATTACTGGCAATCTTTTATTGCCTGGACAAGTTTTTGCTCCAAGAGCACTAAACCTTTGTAATATTTTGTTGTAGATCCAGTCCCGTCATTATCTATATCAACAAGCATTCCTGTTTGACCATTCAGCGGTAATGACACTACGTATCCACTGGTAGTTACTCGCATATTGACAGTCAATGCACCACCAAATCCACCCAAACCCTCCCACTTATCGGCGATACAAATAGCAACATCTTTTGCTGGCTTTGTACTTTTCAAATCAAGCAGTGGCTTTTGTGATCTCAATTCTGCAGGTGTAGCACAGCCAACTAATGCAAATAAAATGGAGATTGCTGCAAGAACTTTCATTTAGAAACCCTAAGGACACACTGACCAAACGATTCAGTTCCCACCTTAAAACCAAGATCTAAACATTTTTGCTTTCCTTGATCCATGGTCGCGGAAACATCGCCCTGGGATGATTTGATATCAGAAGAAATCCTAGCTTTCTGCTCAGATAAAACGCTCTTATCCACACAAATAAAAACAAGCTCAACCCTGGGAAAGTTACCAAGGACATGTGGCGGCGTTGAGGTTTGCTGCTGCAACACCTTTATAGTCTTTTGCTCTCTTGAACAGAAATCCTTGGCCCTACCCTCGGCATTAGACTGAACAGAGGCGATGGAAACAAAACCTGTAGACCCCTGAGAAAACACACGATACTGTTCGGCGCCAGTCTTATCATCCGATAGGTTATAAATCTGACCTGGATATGCTGCGCCATCAAAATAAGATTTTGTCGTAGCCGCATTTTGCACTGGAGGAGCCGAGGCACAGCCTTGTAATACCAATAGCCCAAGAATAGAGATCCTAATAAATAGATTCATATTTAAAATCGCTTATACCGGCTATTTATTTAGCTTAAGAACACACTGACCAAAGGCTTCGGTTCCAGATTTAAAGCCTATCTCTGCACACATCTTCTTTGCCTCATCGAATGAAGTTTGATTTAAGGCTGAGTTGGCACTATTGGGCGCCATCGCCTTAGCCCCCTTTGGCGGACATTGAGCAATGCAAAATCGCAAATTATCCACACAGTCATTATTCTTACGAATAGGCATCATGGTTATGGCACTCTGACATGTGTCATATCTATTTCTACATGTTGTAGTGCACTCATAATCTTTAGAGGTGAAATCAATATCCTCGGTTGTTTGACAGCCTGCTAGGCTGAATAGCAGTAACACTGTAATCCACAGGCTTTTCATCCAAGGCTTTCTAATGGTTTTTATAGCAGTTTATGCCCTAATTTAAGGGTCTTCGACAAATCAGTCACCCAATTAATTGGCTACCCATGGGTTAATCATAATTCTTTATTAGCGCTATGCTGAAGGGAAACCATTCCAGCCCACCCTCACTTAACCGAGCTCCAACGGGCTATTTATGACCCTAAGTGACCAAAAACATACATATCGCCCCAAGCCCCGCACCCAAGATCCAACTAAAACTTGAAACCCGAGCATCGTTTTAGTGGTGGGTAGGCTGGTGGGTAGAGAACCCTAGAAAAAACAAAGCCCCGTGGTTAGGGGCTTTGCGGAAAGTACTGGCGGAGACGAGAGGATTCGAACCTCCGATCAGAGTTTTAGCCCCGATGCTCCCTTAGCAGGGGAGTGCCTTCGACCAGCTCGGCCACGTCTCCTTACTACTTCTACAACGCCCCACAGTTTAACGGATTACTGTCTTACTGGGGGTTTACTGCTTTTTGATCCTTTTATTCCTGCTTTTACTTCCGTACTTACTTCTGATCCAACTCAAATGCTTTGTGCAGTGCACGTACTGCCAACTCCATATATTTCTCATCAATCACTACGGAGATCTTGATCTCGCTTGTGGAGATCATGAGGATGTTGATACCCTCTTCTGACAAAGTGCGGAACATCTTGCTTGCAATACCAACATGAGAGCGCATACCAACGCCAACCACGGAAACTTTAGAGACCTTTGGATCACCAGAGATTTCTTTTGCTTCAATGTGAGCTTGTACAGTGCCTTTGAGAATATCCAATGCCTTTTGGTAATCAGCGCGTGGCACGGTAAAGGTGAAATCGGTCTTACCTTCAACAGATTGATTTTGGATGATGATATCCACATCAATATTGGCATCTGCAATCGGCCCCAAAATTTGATATGCAATACCTGGGCGATCAGGAACTCCTAGAACGGTAATCTTCGCTTCATCACGCGCAAAGGCGATGCCGGAAATAACTGCGGCTTCCATAGTGCTGTCCTCTTCAAATGTAATCAAGGTGCCTGAGCTCATCTCTTCAGCTAAAGGCATCAATGGGTCTGTCAGCGAAGACAGCACCCGAGTTTTAACTTTGTATTTACCTGCAAACTCTACTGAACGAATCTGCAATACCTTTGAACCCAAGCTTGCCATTTCTAGCATCTCTTCAAAAGTAATTTTGTCTAAACGACGCGCATCTTCGCAAACACGTGGGTCTGTTGTGTAGACGCCATCAACGTCGGTATAGATTAAGCACTCATCTGCTTTAAGTGCGGCTGCCATGGCTACTGCTGAAGTATCGGAACCACCACGACCTAATGTAGTGATATTGCCTTCTGGGTCTACGCCTTGGAAACCAGTAACCACTACTGCACGACCAGCATTGAGATCTTTCAATATCTTTTGATCATCAATACTCTTAATGCGAGCTTTGGTAAAAGAGGAGTCGGTATGCACCGTGACTTGCCAGCCGGCATAACTCACTGCGTCAATGCCCTCTCGCATTAAGGCCAATGCCAATAAACCGGAGCTGACTTGCTCACCAGTTGAGGCAATTTGATCAAGCTCTCTTGGATGGGCTTCAGGATTGATTTCTTTTGCAAGGCCTAGCAAGCGATTGGTCTCGCCAGACATAGCTGAAGGCACTACTACCACCTGGTGACCTGCACGCATCCACTTAGCAACGCGTTTGGCGACATTAGCAATGCGCTCGGTTGAGCCCATTGAGGTGCCACCATATTTATGAACGATAAGAGCCATAAAAACCGTTTATTTAACTGTCTGAAACAGGGTTGTTATGCCCTGAGGTTCTAAAAAAGGCTTATTTTACAGGGTTTTGTATCCATTCCGGGACTATGCGCCTACCTTTAGAAATAAGATGTGGATAGCTAGTGCCAATCCCAGCAACTGCAATCAATTCATCATGGATATAAAGTAAGGGAGCCTGGCGTTCCCAAGGTGGGATATCCGCCTCCTGAAAGAGATTTTTGAGGGTTTTTCGAGGGCTATTCGGCTTAATCTGGATCTTTTCCGAACCCACCCTCTCTTTTAGGCTAATTTGATTATTTTCTTGGGCATTCTTGACCCAATCAGCGGGCAGGCCTAATTGCTTGGAATTTGTTGGCAACGTTTTAAAAACCCATTTTCCCTCTTCCTTACCTGCTACCTGTAGTGCGCCTCGCCATAAACGAATTTTTCTTTCATCATGAAGCCACTCCAATTGGGCATCTGCCTTGACCTTCTCTAAGTCATGCCACCAAGATTGCAAACGCTCTTGTGATGGCATTGCTAATTGCTGGGTTTGCAACCAATATCGGATGAGATTATTTGCGGCTGGCAAATCTACTTTAGCCAATGCAAGCATAGGCATCACTTTTAACCGATCATTCTTAAGAATATTTTTACCATCTTGTT
Source organism: Polynucleobacter sp. MWH-Braz-FAM2G (assembly GCF_018687635.1). NCBI lineage: Bacteria > Pseudomonadati > Pseudomonadota > Betaproteobacteria > Burkholderiales > Burkholderiaceae > Polynucleobacter > Polynucleobacter sp. MWH-Braz-FAM2G. The sequence goes on along the minus strand of NZ_CP061300.1, from coordinate 884,513 downwards.
TTGCTAAGCGATTGAGTAACCCTTGCGCTTCACCAAGCAACTGCGCACTGCGTGCCATATTCGTTAGTGATTCTGGTTGAATATTTTTTAGGATCGGAATAATTTTTTGGCGGATCGCATTACGACGGTATTCCGTGTTTTGATTACTTGGATCTTCAATCCATTTGAGCTTACGCTCTTTTGCATAAGCCTCTAACTCTGATCTACCCATATTGAGCAGTGGTCGCCAAAGAGTAATGGTGTGTTGATTGATCTGGAGCTCTCTGCTTTGTGGCATACCAGACAATCCCGCTACACCCGATCCCCGCAGAAGTTGTAGCAACACCGTTTCAGCTTGATCGTTTTGATGATGCGCCAACAATAAATCTTCAATACCGTGCTCTTCACAAAGCTCGGCGAGCGCTTCATAGCGCCCCGCCCTAGCTCTTGCTTCTACATTTCCTTGCTCTTTAGGGTTACCCAAATGTAAGAGTCGAAAATCAAAATGAATCTGATATTTTTTTGCTAGCTTCTCGCAAAAGGTTAGCCATTCATCAGCAGACTTTTGCAAGCCATGATGCACATGGAAGGCATAAATTTGATTTTGGTTTTTTGTTTTTGTAGATTGGGTTTTTGACTGAGTTTGCGCCTTGCAAACCGTATCGAGCAAAACAACCGAATCGAGGCCGCCACTGAGGGCAACCGCAATTCGTTTTCCTGATTTAGGACTTTGCTGTGATTTCCTTGAACTTGCCATAACTCATCAAACGCTCATGACGACGCTCCAGTAAAGCATCTACTTTCATGCCATCAAAGGTTTTTAAAGACTCGGCAAGTGCTTTACGCATATTGCTCATCATCGTGCTGTAATCGCGGTGAGCACCGCCAATAGGCTCAGCAACAATCTTATCAATCAGACCTAATGCCTTCAGTCGTTGAGCAGTCAAACCAAGTTGTTCGGCAGCTTCTGGCGCCTTATCAGCAGTCTTCCATAGAATAGAAGCGCAACCCTCGGGCGAAATCACTGAGTATGTAGAGTTTTGCAACATCAACACTACATCGCCCATCGCAATTGCTAAAGCACCACCAGAACCACCCTCACCAATAATGGTGGCAATGATAGGCACTTCTAGTTCTGCTTGCACATATAAGTTACGACCAATCGCCTCTGACTGATTGCGCTCTTCCGCATCAATCCCTGGGAATGCCCCGGGGGTATCCACAAAAGTAAACACGGGAATACCAAACTTTTCTGCGAGACGCATCAAACGCATTGCTTTTCGATACCCTTCAGGGCGACTCATGCCAAAGTTTCTGAGAGCACGTTCTTTTGTATCGCGACCTTTTTGATGACCAATGACCATACAAGGTTGATCTTCAAAACGAGCGAGGCCGCCAATAATCGATTGATCATCCGCAAAAGTTCGATCACCATGAAGCTCATGAAAATCAGTGAACAAGCCACTCACATAATCTAAGGTGTATGGACGCTGGGGATGACGCGCTACTTGAGAAACTTGCCAAGGGGTGAGATTGGCATATACGTCTTTAGTCAGTTGCAGACTCTTCTCAGAGAGCGTTTTTATCTCATCGGAAATATCTACCGATGACTCATCTTGCACAAAACGCAACTCTTCAATCTTTGACTCTAATTCGGCGATTTGTTGCTCAAAATCCAGGAAAGTCGTTTTCATAGTCTGATTTTAATATTCAACTGGGATTGGGTCGATACTTCTCCACATATACCAGGTGGCAACTGTACGCCATGGGGCCCAATTGGCAGCCACTTCACGGGCTTCATGGCGGCTAACAGGCTCTCCACTGAAGTAATTGAGGGAAATCGCCTTAATTAGACCAACATCGTCCAATGGCAGAATATTAGGGCGAACCATATTAAAAATGAGGAACATTTCAGCGGTCCAGCGCCCAATACCCCGAATTGAGCTTAATTCTTTAATGACGCTCTCATCATCCATGTCTTTCCACTGATTTTCGTGAAGACGACCCGAATCGAAGTGATCGGCCAAATCTCGGATGTATTCAACCTTTCGCCCAGATAAACCTGCCGCACGTAATTCTTCGACGGAGAGTGCCAGGATATTTTTAGGATTTACCTTCTTTTTACAAGCGGCAACCACTTTATTCCAAACCGATTGCGCGGCCGCTACTGAAATTTGCTGACCAACAATTGCTCTAGCCAATGTATTAAATGGATCCCCACGCGTCACCAAAAATCCTGATCCATATTTTGGGATCAACTTTTTCAGAATGCGATCTTGCTTCATGAGTTCTCGGCAAGCTTGCTCCCAGTACTCGGGAGCGACTTCTGTTTTGTCTTTTGCTGCTGCCATTAAGCTCTACGCCATTCTGTTATGCCGCCTGGTTTATCTTCCAAAACAATACCCTGCTCTAGCAAATTTTTTCGAATTGCATCTGCTTGAGAAAAATCTTTTGCTTGCTTAGCGGCAATACGCGCTGCAATTTGCTCTTCTATTTGCTCAGGACTTAAGCCGTCTTGATCTTTGGAACCTGCTTGCAAAAATGCGGTTGGATCACGTTGCAAGAAATTTAATGAAAGACCAAGGGTTTTCATCGTATTAGCAAGCAATTGCTTTTCTTCACCCTGCGCGCGATTTAATTCAGTTGCCAGATCAAATAAAACGGCTATCGCCTCTGGTGTATTGAAATCATCATTCATAGCATCCGTAAAACGTTTAACCCAAGCATTATTTGGGTCGAGTGCAGATGCTTGCGCTTTTGGAGCTTGCGACAAAGCGGTATATAAGCGTACCAATCCAGAGCGTGCTTCTTCTAATTGTGCATCGCTGTAATTAATTGGGCTGCGGTAATGCGCCTTCAGCATAAAGAAGCGAATAACTTCAGGGTCAAAACTCTTGAGAACATCTCGAATTAAAAAGAAATTTCCCAAAGACTTTGACATCTTCTCTTCATTTACCCGAATATGCCCGTTGTGCATCCAGTAATTTACAAAGGGTGCATCTTCTTCTTTGCGATCCTTGCCATACAAAGCACCTTCGCTTTGGGCGATTTCGTTTTCGTGATGCGGAAACTGCAAGTCTGCGCCGCCACCATGGATATCAAAGTGCTCACCCAATAAATCACATGACATTGCTGAACACTCTATATGCCATCCAGGACGACCTTCGCCCCATGGAGACTTCCAACGAGTATCGGCAGGTTCCTCAGCCTTGGCGCTTTTCCAAAGAACAAAGTCCAGTGGGTCACGCTTACCATCACCAACTGCAACGCGTTCACCAGCATTTAATTCATCTAAAGTCTTGCCAGATAGTTGTCCATAGCGCGGCAATAAACGCACTGCAAAATTAACATCGCCATCATTCGCTTGATAGGCCAATTCTTTTTCAATGAGTTTGCCGATCATGCCTTGCATCTGCTCTATAAAATCTGTTGCGCGTGGCTCTTGATCTGGATGCATTAAACCCAATTCATCCGAGTCTGCATGCATTGCATCGATAAAGCGATTGGTTAAGGCGGAAATTGGCTCACCATTTTCAATTGCACGATTAATGATCTTGTCATCAATATCAGTGATATTGCGCACATACTGGACTTCATATCCACTGGCCCTAAGCCAGCGTACCACCATATCAAACACAATCATGACCCGAGCATGGCCAATATGGCAAAAATCATAGACAGTCATGCCACAGACGTAGATCTTCACCTTGCCAGGCTCGATGGGCTTAAAAACCTGTTTTGAACGAGTAAGAGTGTTATAGATTTGCAGCATATGGCTATAAAGGTGGGGCAAGTAGCGCCAATTTGTTAGACTGAGCGCTGAGTATATCGAATGAGCCCGTTTCACACCCCATCCCCTATGTCCTACAACCCCCTAGAGCCGCGTCCAGCCCTTCATTTTGCCCTTGCTCCTGCTTTGACCGCTTTAGCAGCGCTAACCTTGATGACGGGGTGTAGCACCCCCTCTCAACAGCGTGCAGATAGTGAAATTCAGTCATTAAATACTCAGGAGATGAAGTCTACTCAGGCAGCCCCTCAGCCTTATTTGGGGGGCTATAGCCCAATTGATCCCCCTCGGCTTTCCGCAGACATGGGCAATGACCCCCTTAATCCCGAGCTATCCGAGACTGTTGGCGTGCCGTTTCTCTCATTCCTCATCATCGAACCCAACCCCATCACCAAGAATGGCGTGCCATCGGATGTAGAAAAATTGGTCAAGGCACGCAAATATCAAGATGCGATCACTCAAATTAATGTAGAACTCAAAAAGAATCCGCGTAATGTGCAATTGCGTTTTGTTAAAGCGCGACTGCAAATCGAGTTACGACAGTTTGATCAAGCCAAAAAAACATTGGTTGAAATTACCCAGCAGTTCCCAGAGCTACCTGAGCCCTATAACAATCTTGCTGCGATTGCCGCAAATCAAGGTCAATGGATTGAGGCTCGAGATTATTTAGAGCTGGCATTAAAACTGCGCCCCACCTATGCCATTGCCTCTGCAAATCTGGGCGAGATCTATGTTCGTCTTGGGGCTAAAGCATATGAGGATGCCGCCAAGAATGCTCAGCTCAATCAACGCCAGTATTCAAATCGCGCCAAGGCTCTCTTAGATGTTTTAAAGCCTCCTGCAAAGCGCCCTGTCGTATCAAGCACAAATTCAGATTCAGCATCAAGCAATAATCCATCCACCAACCCTTTAGAAAGTAAATCTAACAATGGCGAAAGTACTCTTAAAAACTAATAAGGGTGATATCACCCTCGACCTAGACGCAGTGAAGGCACCTAAAAGTGTTGCTAACTTTTTGCAGTATGTAAAAAGCGGTCATTACGATGGTACGATTTTCCACCGCGTCATAGATAACTTCATGATTCAGGGTGGCGGCATGACAGCCGGCATGAAACAAAAGCCTACTGCCACTCAAATTGAAAATGAGGCTAATAATGGCTTGAAGAACGATCGTTACACAGTGGCTATGGCACGCACTAGCGATCCTCACTCTGCCACTTCACAATTCTTTATCAATGTGAATGACAATGATTTTTTAAATCACACGGCACCGAATGCGCAAGGCTGGGGTTATGCGGTTTTTGGCAAGGTGACTGATGGTATGGATGTGGTTGATGCCATTCGTAAAGTAAAAACTGGAAGTTCTGGATTTCATCAAGACGTTCCCACAGAAGATGTTGTCATCGAGAAAGCTACCGTCCTCGAGGAATGATTCCGCAATACGCGAGCGCACTGCTCATTTCAGACTTACATTTGACGCCGTCAATGCCCTTGACGGCGCAACGTTTTTTTGACTTCTGCGAAAAAGAGGCGCCCACAGTAGAGGCTGTATTTATTTTGGGTGATCTATTTGAGTATTGGGTAGGTGATGATGCTGTAATGCACTCACCTTTTCAGCAAGAGGTTCAGCGTGCGATCGCCAATCTTTCTACTAAAGTAAAAACTTATTACCTTCACGGCAATCGGGATTTTTTAATCGGTCACAGCTTTATTAAAAAGACTGGGATGACACTACTAAGCGATCCCTCATCCGTAGAAATTGCACAGCAAAAATGGGTCTTGGCTCATGGTGATGCTTTATGCACCGCAGATATTGGTTATCAAATATTTCGTAGCTGGGTCAGAAAGCCTTGGATACAAAGAATCTTTTTAAGCTTGCCACTGCATTGGCGCCGTGGCGTTGCTCAGCACCTCCGAAGTAATAGCCACAATCAATACCAACAACAGCCTCCAGGTCATCTCCACAAAATGGATGTCACACGTGCTGCTTGCGCTGCTGTATTAAGAGATCAATCAGGCGATCGATTGATCCATGGCCATACACATCTACCAGCCCATCATGAAGAATCTCTAGGCGCACAAGTATGGCAACGTTGGGTTTTGTCTGACTGGGATTTGGATCATCCAGAAAGTGGGCGCCCCAGAGCCAGCGCCCTGCTGATTAATGGTGACGGAGTTCGCTATCTCGATCTGATTAAACACTAACTAAATCAGACCACCTGCTGAATTTACAAGCTTTTATAAACTCGTTAGCGAGCTGAATATTTGGAGAGCGTCTGCACCATCTGAGCAAAGATGCGTGGATTTGCCGCCATCACCTCACCACTCTTAAGGTAACCCTCCTCTCCACGATAATTACCGATTAGCCCTCCAGCCTCGGTAATCAATAAGGCACCAGCAGCCATATCCCAAGGCTTAAGATCGCTCTCAAAGAATCCATCGTAGCGACCAGCAGCCACATAAGCCAAGTCCAAAGATGCAGCGCCAGGGCGGCGTAAGCCTGCGCATTGCCGTGACATCTCACCAAAAATCTTTAAATATTTTTCTAAGTCCTGATCATCGCGATAAGGAAAACCAGTGCCCAACAAGGCATTTGCTAATCGATCTTGGGTGGCAACGCGCAAACGCCGACGATCTAAATACGCACCGGCACCACGTGTAGCCGTAAACAGCTCATCGCGTGTTGGGTCATAGACAACAGCTTGTTGGGTGACTCCATTAACAGACAGCGCAATGGACACTGCATATTGCGGAAAGCCGTGAATAAAATTGGTTGTGCCATCCAAGGGATCAATGATCCAAACGTTTTCTGCATCAACATTGCGTTCACCAGTCTCTTCAGCTAGAAAACCATGCGTTGGATAGGCTTCGCTGAGCGTTTCAATAATGGCTGCTTCTGCAGCTTTGTCCACCTCGGTTACAAAATCATTATGTTGCTTACGATCTACCTGCAGACGCTCTAGATTTAAAGAGGCGCGATTGATGACCGTTCCTGCGCGACGGGCGGCCTTCACGGCCACATTTAACATGGGATGCATAGTATTGATGGACAAATTAAATAAGAACAAGCCCCTTGTAACGCCAACAATTGAGGTAAATTGCATGACAATACGAAGCTAACAGGTTGATTCTAAACGATTAGGGCCAATAACCCCATTACCCACCATTTATATCTTCTCCACTTTCCGCCACGCTGAACCCTCTAGGCATTGATGAATATCGAACAATTTCAATTAATTCGCTGGACTTTGGTGGAAACCAGCCATCCTGGCAACGTTGGATCGGCAGCGCGCGCCCTCAAAACCATGGGTTTTAGTGACTTACGCCTCATTAACCCCAAGATCAAGGGAATTGCTTCCCACGATGAGGCTATCGCCCTAGCAAGTGGTGCCGCAGACATCTTAGAAAGCGCGACCGAAGACGTATCTTTGGCCGCTGCAGTTAAAGGGTGCTCGCTAGTATTGGGTCTCACTAGCCGAGATCGAGAATTTGGTCCCCCTGCTCTTAATTGGGAGGATGCCCGTTCTTTAATCGCTGAAATGGTTGGCGAAAACAAAAAGGTTGCCCTCCTCTTCGGACCTGAAAGAACTGGCTTAGAGAATGAGCATCTATCTTTGTGCACCCACCGAGTCTGGTTAGAGGCGAATCCCGCCTATCCATCCTTAAATCTAGCCCAGGCTCTCATGGTGTGCGCCTATACCCTCAGATCAACGCTTTGCCAAAGCCTAGACAATCACAATGCCGCGCCTAGACAAGAAAGCATGGCTGATTTTGCTGATCCCGCAGCCGTCAGCGCAATGTTGGAACATTGGCGCCAAGGTTTAGAGGCAATCGGCTACTTAGACCCTGCAAATCCCAAAAAATTAATGCCCCGCATCCAAGCCCTCTTTGCTCGCAGTCGCCTTCATAAAGAAGAAATTGACCTTTTGCGCGGCATCGCCAAGCAGATGCTCCTGAGAAAATAGACACATCCCGTTAAAATCAAGTCATGTCTAATTCCATCTTCGATCAAGTCGACTCCATTATTGCCAGAGACCCCGCAGCGAGAAATCGCCTAGAGGTCATTACTTGCTATCAGGGTCTTCATGCAGTGTGGTTGCATCGCATCTCTCACTTTCTGTGGAACATGGGTCTCAAATGGATTGCTCGCTTACTCTCCATGTTTGCACGCTTTCTGACGGGTATTGAAATTCATCCTGGAGCAAAGATCGGTCGCAGAGTTTTCTTAGACCATGGCCTTGGAATCGTCATTGGTGAAACCACTGAGATTGGCGATGACTGCACGATTTATCAAGGCGTCACTTTGGGCGGAACCTCACTCTATAAAGGCATTAAACGCCACCCCACTCTTGGTAAGGGAGTGGTGGTGAGTGCTGGCGCAAAAGTCCTCGGTGGCTTTACTGTAGGTGACGGCGCTCGCGTTGGCTCGAATGCGGTTGTACTTAAAGAAATTCCTGCAGGCGCAACTGCTGTTGGTATTCCAGCACGTATCTTGCACCCAGACTTACCTCAAAGCGCCGACATTAAAGCCAAAGAATATTTTCAGGCTTATGGTGTAACACCAAACGTAGATGATCCGGTGTCTATGGCCCTTAAAGGTCTAATAGATGCAACCATCGAGCAAGAGGCCAAAATTGCTGCTCTTGAGAAAGCTTTGGCAAAGCTCAGCAACACACCTGCGAGCACTGACGAAGGATCTAGCGATACGAAGCGAGATCTAGATGCTATTAAGGAATGGCTGAAGGAATAAAGGAACTGAGGAATAAAATTCTGCAAAGTGTAAATAAAAAAGGAATAGCATTTGCTATTCCTTTTTAGTTTTGAGTCTTATTTAACTTTAGATTAGTTTTGAATTCAGTTTAAGTTTTTATTAATGCAGAGTGCGTGGCCCTGCATCACCCGACCCAATTGAGTTACTAGGGAAATCATCCTCATCGTCGCCATCATCATTGGGCATGCCAAAGGAAAAACTCTCGCCACCTTCTGGATGACGGTTTTCAATTTCATCTTCAGTGGCAGCGCGAACATCTTCTACTTGAACCCAAAAACGTAGTGCCATACCTGCCAATGGATGGTTGCCATCCAATACCACTTGGTTGTCCGCGACATCGGTAACTGTGTATATCAAAGGCTCATCTTCTGCATCGGCGTCATCGGCATTTGCATCGTCTTCAGCATCAGGTACACCTTCAAATTGCATACCAACCTCTAGCGGCTCTGGAAAACGCGTCCGCGGCTCAATCTTTAATAGCTCAGGGTCGTATTCTCCGAATGCCTCGTTTGGCTCCAACTGAATAGTGGCTTCATACCCAACATCTTGACCATCAAGCAAGGTTTCAATCTTAGGAAAAGTGCCTTCATATCCACCGTGCAGGTATACCATCGGAGAATCTGGTTCTTCGATGACATTATTTTGCGCATCGGTTAACTTGTAGCGAAGGGATACGATGGTATTTTTTTCAATCTTCATGCGGAATTTGTCGAACATTCTTTTTTAATCAGTTTAAGCGCTTACTTCTTTATGACCTCATTTTACTTGAGCACACCCTACGAGCCACCTCAAGCCCCGTTCAAACTCCCTTTGGATGAACCCTGGGCCTTATTTGGGGAGATTAGCCCCAATCAGTTCATGGCGCGTTATTGGCATAAAAAGCCTTTGCTCGTTCGCGGCGCAGTACCGGCATTTAAGCTCTCATCCTCGCAGGGAGCGTTATTGGATAGCCCTATTCCCGCAAAGGAATTACTCAAATTTGCTCTACTAGATGAGGTCGAATCGCGCTTAGTAAGATCCAAACCTTGGAGTTTTGAAAGCGGTCCCTTCTTTAAAAAACAAATCCCCAACATCGAAAAGCCTAACTGGACAATGCTGTTTCAGGGCATGGAAGCGCATCACCCTGCTGCGGCAAAAATTCTTTCTTGGTTTCGATTTATTCCAGATGCACGCCTAGATGATTTGATGGTCAGTATTGCAGGCGTTGGAGGCGGTGTTGGCCCGCACTTTGATTCCTACGATGTTTTCTTGATTCAAATGTCTGGCAGAAGGCGCTGGAGGATTTCAGAACAACAGGATCTCAGCCTAAATCCCCACCTACCACTCAAGATTTTGCAGAACTTTAAACCCGAACAAGAGTGGATTCTCGAGCCTGGCGATATGCTTTATCTGCCCCCACATGTGGCCCATGATGGCGTTGCTCTTGATGCAGGCTGTCAAACTTGGTCCGTTGGGTTTCGCTCGCCCAGCTTTAAAGAATTGCTTCAAGAGGGTCTATGGCGCCTCGCTGAATCTCTAGAGGACATCCCAGAGCTAGAAAACAAATTTGCAGACCCCAAACAAAAGGCAACCCATTTCGCAGAGCAATTGCCTGATGAGCTTATCAAGCAGCTCAAGTTAAAGCTACAAGATTTGAAATTAGACCGCATAGACAGCTTTCTGCCAGGCATTACCGCTTATCTTTCCGAACCTAAACAACAAGCGATCTTTAGCCCCCCAGCGACACCCTGCAGCGCTGAAGAATTTAAAAAAATGCTGCAATCCCAAATGCTAATCCCCCACCCACAAACCCGCATTTTGAGCCTTGGGAAAAAAGTCTATTGCAACGGAGAGAATATGTGCGAAGAACAAGATTTACCTAGCGTCAAGGCGTGGCAGATCTTAGCTGGGCGCAAACAACTTAAGGCTAAGAATCTAAAAAACCTTGAAAATTCGACACTCTTTGAGGCTTATTTGGCTGGCTGGCTAATTTTTCACGACTAAATGCAGAGATGGATATAATCTTTAATGGAAATCACCTAGGGTTAATCCCTTGGTTGGTCCAAAAAAACAATTACCGGTAATTGTTGTTAATTTTTTTAAAGGAATTTACAAATGAAGAAGTCACTCGTACTCGTTGCAATGTTAGCAATCGCTTTGGCCGCTTGCGGTAAAAAAGAAGAAGCAAAACCTGCTGAAGCCCCTGCTGCTGCTCCAGCTGCTCCTGCTGCTGCTCCAGCTGCCGAAGCTCCTGCTGCTGCTCCAGCTGCTCCTGCTGCTGCTCCAGCTGCCGACGCTAAGAAGTAATCTTCTTCATGCTCAATAAAAAAGCCGCTTTTAAGCGGCTTTTTTATTTGCTCAAGATCTGTAATTAATCCTTAATTAAGCTCTTTATTAAATTTCACTTATCTAGAGAGCTGCTCAGTTAGGATAGTTAACAACTGCACTCCAGCTGGCGTGTTTTCAGGCTTTCCATCTGCATCCTGCACATACACGCTTACAGAATTCTCGCCAGTGCTCTTCAGTACCACTTGGTACTTCTTCGCCTTCAGGCTGGAATCATCTTTGCTACTAAACAAGTTTGAGAAGAAACCTTTGCTGTCCCCCACATCCTTTGGATTGACATAGCGTACATAGTAAACGCCATTTGAGCGATTACGATCTTCGACAGTAAAGTTAGAACGATCTAAGGCTAAACCAACATCACGCCATGAGCGATCAAAACCAACTAACAAATCAATATGTGCTTTATTGGGTCCATCATCAACAAGTTTTGCCTTAGGTGTTTTAGGCCCTAATGGAGCAGCAACCATTGCCTTTGCCTGCTCTTGAGTCATACCCAAACGCTCCATAAGGCGAGCCAAAAATACCGCCTCTAACTCTGGATCATTTGGCCGAGGGGTCCAAATGGTATATAAACAGTTTCCAGTGGTGTCTGAGACGCATTTCTCTAATGCACCCTTTTGCGTAATATAAATTTCTGTCTCATTAGGTTTTGTAACCTCAAGACGGGTTTTATATTTATCGCGCTCACCAGTATCGGCAATCGAATCTAGAACCTTATTTAGGGTTGACCGAATCCAGTCTTGCGCAATTTTCGCGCGATTCTCAGCCCAATCAGTCTCCATAATGCCAGTAGATGGTGAATCTACAACCAACAAAAAGCCATTCTCTTGCCAAAAGTCTTTGACTTGTGGGTATAACTCAGGCGCTGGCTTTTCAACCACCAACCAGCGGCGCTCACCATCACGGGCAATACGCATGCCAGGAATACCTGTCATGACATTACTTCTCATCTGAGCAGATTTCTTAACAGCCGCGTTGTACTCAGACATTGTTGCTGTGCCATCTTGGACGATATAACGGCGATCCGCCTGAGCAGTAATCAGATCGGGGGGATAGGCTAAATTAGGTCCTCGTACCGCGCCAGCACTCTTATAGTCCACAGTATCGTTACTAGTTACAGACTTACAGGCCACCAAGAAATTAGAAGCAAGAAAGACCAATGCCAAAATCGATAAGTATCGACGGGAGAATTGAAGCAAATTCATCATAATAAGTTGGCCTGTTTCAACGCTGCCTTGAGGGGCTCACGTAGGGAATTGCTTAAGGGTGTTAATGGCAAACGGATACCTGCAGTGATCTTGCCCATTTCATGCAGAGCCCATTTCACTGGAATTGGATTGGCCTCTGTAAACATCGCCTTGTGTACTGCAATTAACTGATATTGAATCTCGCGGGTTCTTTTCACATCATCAGACATAGCGGCCACACATAACTCATGCATTAAGCGTGGAGCGATATTCGCAGTAACAGAAATATTTCCTTTGCCACCCATCAGCATCAACATCGCCGCGGTTAAATCATCTCCAGAGAACACTGAAAACTCTTCGTGACCAGCGCGCTTCAGATCATTAATTAATAGAGTGCCACGCTCCAAAGAGCCCGTTGCTTCCTTTATTCCAATAATGCCTGGAACGCCAGCAAGACGCACAACAGTATCCCCAGCCAAATCCGCAACTGTTCTGCCTGGTACGTTGTACAAAATTACCGGCAAGTCTACTGATTCTGCAATCTTTTTGAAATGAGCAAACATGCCTTCTTGAGTTGGCTTGTTGTAATACGGAACCACTTGCAAGCTGGCATCAGCACCCACTTTTTTAGCAAACTGGGTTAGTTCAATAGCTTCAATCGTTGAGTTACCACCTGTACCCGCAATTACTGGAATTCGTCCGGCGATCTGCTCTACAGTGACACGAATAAGCTCACAATGCTCCTCAACTGATACTGTTGGAGATTCACCGCTGGTTCCAACAATCACAATTCCGTCAGTACCTTCGGCTACATGCCAATCCAATAGAGAACGCAAGCTGGCGTAATCCAAGCTGCCATCCTCAAACATCGGCGTAACGATAGCCGGCATGCTGCCAGCAATAGGCTTTTTACTACCTTTGGAATGCGCTGTATTTGTCACTGAATATGCACCAATTATTAGCTGTCTTAACCTTGAAATTGTAACGGAATGCGCTGTTTTAACTCACCTTTTACAGCACACAGGCGCTGAACCATGGCTGGTTTGGGGTGGTCAACATAAATATCCTCGAAAGCCACCACTTTGAGGTCATGGCGGGAGGCAAAAGTTAGCAATTCCCCAGGATTTAGGAGGAAATTGGGGTTTGAGGGTTTGCCAAAATCACCATTGCCCTGAGCAAAGGTTTCGTAGATCAAAACACCATTTATTTGAAGCATTTTGGGAAGCCGGTCAATATGGGGCCGATATAGGTAGTTGGTCACCACGATAGCGGAAAATTCACAATCCCAAAGCGGCCATTCTTCCCCTTCAAGATCGAGCTTTCTTGAAGCAATTAAAGGATTTCCTAAAGCATCAACCGCCCCTACGTCTTGATCAACCGCTAACACTCGGTGGCCCATACCAGCCAATAGCAAGGCATGACGCCCAGAGCCACATGCAAGATCAAGAACCAACCCATCCTGAGGTATTAGCGGTGCAAAACGCTTTACCCAAGCGGAGGCATTCTGAATCACTTCATGCGCTTCAGACAAGATGATTCCTTAATCGTAGGCAAGACCCATTGATTCTCGGACCTCGCGCATAGTTTCTTGAGCAACTTTACGAGCTTTGTCGCAACCATCAGCAATAATGGATCGCAATAGGCTTGGGTCATCCAAGTATTTTTGGGCACGCTCAAACATAGGCTGTTGCTCCGCCAAAATGGCATCAATTACTGGCTGCTTACATTCAAGACAACCGATCCCGGCTGATTTACAACCCTTATCCACCCATTGCTTAGTTTCTTCATTGGAATAGACGGTATGTAACTGCCACACAGGGCAACGAGCGGGATCTCCAGCATCTGTTCTACGAACCCGCGCAGGATCCGTTGGCATGGTCCGAATTTTTTTCATCACGTCTTCTGGATTTTCACGAATGCTAATCGTATTTCCATAGGACTTCGACATTTTTTGACCATCTATTCCTGGCATACGCGATGCAGTAGTCAGCAATGCTTGCGGCTCTGGAAGAATGATTTTGCGAGCCCCCTCCAAAAACCCAAAAAGTCTCTCGCGATCGGCCATGGACAAACTTTGCGCTTCTTGAAGTAAGGCTTTTGCTTGCTCTAAGGCCTCATCATCACCGCGTTCCTGAAAAGCAACGCGCAACTCTGTGTACATCTTGGCGCGCTTGCTACCAAGCTTCTTGACGGCCTCTAAAGCCTTTTCTTCAAAACCTGGTTCACGTCCATATAAATAATTAAAACGGCGAGCAACCTCTCGAGTCATTTCCACATGCGGAACTTGATCTTCGCCAACTGGTACAAACTGCGCACGGTAAATCAGAATATCTGCAGCCTGAAGCAATGGATAACCCAAGAAACCATAAGTTTGGAGATCTTTTTCCTTTAGCTTTTCAATTTGATCCTTGTAGGTAGGCACCCGCTCAAGCCAGCCCAGCGGGGTTCCCATGGAAAGCAATAAGAAAAGTTCGGCATGCTCTGGAACTTTACTTTGAATAAATAAGGTAGCTTGGTTTGGATCAACACCAGTTGCCAACCAATCAATCACCATATCCCACACAGATTGCTCGATCACATCCGGTGTTTCGTAATGGGTAGTTAAGGCGTGCCAATCTGCCACAAAAAAGAAGCAGGGATATTCGGACTGCAGGCGAACCCAGTTCTTCAAAACACCGTGGTAATGACCGAGATGCAAGCTACCGGTAGGTCGCATGCCAGAGAGAACACGTTCAGCAAACATCTGTATTTTTTCTATGTAATGAATCGTTTAATGAAAAGCAGACCATACCGGTGTAAGGTGGTCAGGTAAATGTGGCAGATTACCCAAATCAATATGACTCTCGTTAGGGTCATGAAAATCAGAACCGCGCGAGGCTAAGAATCCGTATTGCTGAGCAATCTTAGCAAAGGTTTTATATTGATCAGGGCTGTGACTGCCGGTAATCACCTCAATTGCCAGCCCCCCAATATCTTTAAAGTGCTTGTAAAGTTCATCCATCTGCATGGCATTGAGCCTACTGTAACGGCCAGGGTGAGCAATTACCGCAACACCCCCTGCCGCCTTTATCCATTTAACAGCATCATCTAGGCTAGCCCACTGATGAGGCACATAACCTGGCTTACCTTCAATTAAATAATTTTTAAATACATGTTCGGTATCTTTGCAGACGCCCTGCTCTACAAGAAAACGCGCAAAGTGTGTCCTGGAAATCAAATCATGATTACCAGCAAAATGGAGTGCGCCCTCATATGCTCCAGGAATGCCAACTTTGAGCAATTGCTCAGCCATAAGATGCGCACGATTACCACGACCTTCACGTGTGCGACGCAAGCCCTCAATGATTCCTAGGTGTTGTGGGTCAATTCCGAGACCAACAATATGAATAGTCTCGCCCATGTAGGTAACAGAAATTTCTACACCTGCTAGATAGTCGATTTTTAATGCTTTAGCTGCTTCTCGGGCGCGCTGTTGCCCACCTAATTCATCATGATCGGTCAGTGCCCATAAATGAACTCCATTCGCCTTTGCTCGTTCGGCCAATTCTTCAGGCGTTAAGGTGCCATCAGAGATCACTGAATGGCAATGCAAGTCGGCGTTAAAGGGGGAAAAGCTGCTCATTTCCCTATTTTAGGTCAAGCTGGTGTCAATTACTCGGCGCGGAGCGTCTAAGTAGTCACGGGACTGCATCTCGATCAAGCGCGACACGGTTCTGGAGAATTCCGCGGTAATTTGACCCTCGGTGTACAAATCAGGAGCAGGAACCTCTGCCGATATGATCAATTTGATTTTATGGTCGTATAAAACGTCGATTAACCAAATAAACCGTCGCGCCTCGTTTGTCATTCTAGGGGGCATATAAGGAACCCCTGAAAGAATTACCGTATGGAACTGGTTAGCGATCTCTAAGTAATCATTTTGTGAACGAGGGCCACAACAGAGGGTTTTGAAATCAAACCACACTACGCCATCGGCCATATGCAGAGGACGCAACTCACGAGATTCGATATGCAGCACTGGATTACGAGCTTCTTTTTGATTACCAATCAATGTTTGAAACATTTGACCTAAGATGGCTTGAGTTTCTGCATTCACTGGCGTGAGATAAGCCTCGACTTGGGCCATTTGAACACGACGGTAATCATTGCCGGCATCCACATTGAGAACATCTAATTTTTCTTCGAGCAACTTAATGGCTGGCAATAACCTATCCCGATGCAAACCATTGGGGTACAGTTGATCTGGACGATAGTTAGAGGTCATTACAAACTGCACACGATCTGCAAAGAGTGCGCTCAGCAAGCGATAGAGAATCATGGCATCAGCGATATCGTTGATGTGAAATTCATCAAAGCAAATTAAGCGATAGCGATTGGCAATTCTCTTGGATAACTCATCTAAAGGATCGGATAAGCCAGAAAGTTCATGCAATTCACGATGCACTTCACGCATGAATTCATGAAAATGAATGCGAATCTTTTTTTCTAGCGGGGAAGCTGCATAAAAGCAGTCCATCAAGAATGATTTGCCACGCCCTACCCCGCCCCACAGATATAGGCCACGAGGAAGTGTTGGTTTAAAGAGTTTCTTTTTTAAATTGTTGCTGCGGATCTCTTTGTAAGCAATCCATTCGTCTTCGCATTTCTGCAAGCGTTCAACAGCACGAAGCTGCGCGGGATCGCTTTGATACCCGCGCGCTTTTAACTCTTGTTGGTAAAACTCAATGGTTTTCAATTACATATTTAATGCACGCGAGTCTGTCGCCAATGCTGCTTCACGCATCACTTCTGACAAACTTGGATGTGCATGACAGATACGAGCAATATCTTCTGCTGCTGCCTTAAATTCCATTGCAACCGCTGCTTCAGCAATGAGGTCTGATGCATTAGCGCCAATGATATGTACGCCTAGGATTTCATCGGTCTTCGCATCCGCCAAAACTTTGATGAAACCATCAGCACGGCCCATGCCCAATGCACGTCCATTTGCAGCAAATGGGAATTGACCTGCTTTATAAGCAACGCCAGCTTCCTTAAGTGCCTGCTCTGTTTTGCCAACCCAAGCAATCTCAGGATCAGTGTAGATAACCCAAGGAATGCAGTTGTAATCGATATGTGGTTTTTGACCAGCGATGACTTCAGCCACGAGGACACCTTCGTCCTCCGCTTTATGAGCCAACATTGGGCCGCGCACTACATCACCCACCGCATATACGCCAGGCGCTGAAGTTGCACAGGTATGGTCATCAATTGGAATGAAGCCGCGTTCATCGACTTTGAGACCAATCTTGTCTAAACCTAATTTGTCTGTATTTGGTACGCGACCCACAGAAACAATTAAGCGATCACATTCCAACTTAGCAGTTTTGCCAGCGCTATCAGTGTAATTAACAACAACACCTTTCTTATCGGCTTTTACATCACCAATTTTTACGCCAGTATTAATACTCAAACCCTGCTTAGCAAATAATTTTTGCGCTTCTTTAGCAATGCTTAAATCGCAAGCAGCCAAGAATGAAGGCATTGCCTCAAGAACGGTTACTTCAGCACCAAGACGGCGCCATACGGAACCCAATTCCAAACCAATAACACCAGCACCGATTACGCCTAATTTCTTAGGAGCAGAATCAAACTTGAGAGCACCTTCGTTATCGCAGATTAATACGTTATCAACTGTGATACCTGGAAGATGACGGGCTTTAGAGCCTGTTGCAATGATGACGTTTTTTGCTGTAACAGTTTCTTTATCTTTACCGTCAATCTTGATTTGGTAGCCTTCAGCGCCCTTACCCTCAAAAGACGCATGGCCTTTTAACAAGGTTACTTTGTTCTTGCGGAATAAATACTGAATACCGCCAGTCATCTTGGTAACGATGTCATCTTTACGAGCAATCATCTTTTTAGAGTCGATGCTCACAGCACCTACTTTAATCCCATGATCGGCAGCGTGATGACTAATCTTCTCAAACTCTTCAGAAGAGGCTAACAATGCTTTAGAAGGAATACAACCCACGTTTAAGCAAGTACCGCCCAAACGTGGCTCACCTTTAGGATCGTCATAGGCATTCGACTCAGCACAAGCCACTTTAAATCCAAGTTGCGCTGCGCGAATAGCGGCAATGTAGCCACCAGGACCACCACCGATTACGAGTACATCAAAAGCTTGGCTCATGATCTTCCCTTCTTACAAATCAAGGAGAAGACGTGAAGGATCTTCCAACGCATCCTTCATAGCAACCAATCCAAGCACAGCCTCACGGCCGTCAATGATGCGGTGGTCATATGACAATGCTAGGTAGTTAATTGGACGAACTACTACTTGACCATTTTCAACAACAGCGCGGTCCTTAGTAGCATGAATACCCAAGATAGCGGATTGTGGTGGGTTAATAATTGGAGTGGAAAGCATGGAACCAAATACACCACCGTTAGAAATGGAGAATGTACCGCCAGTCAACTCTTCAATAGATAACTTACCTTCGCGAGCTTTAACGCCGAACTCAGCAATCTTCTTCTCGATGTCCGCTAAATTCATTTGATCAACGTCACGCAGGATCGGAACTACCAAACCACGTGGTGAGCTCACAGCGATACCAATATCAAAGTAGCCGTGGTAAACAATGTCATTGCCATCAACAGAAGCGTTGAGTAAAGGGAATTTCTTCAAAGCATGGGTAGCAGCTTTAACAAAGAAAGACATGAAACCTAGTTTCACGCCATGAGTCTTTTCAAATTGGTCTTTATATTTGTTACGCAATGCAATTACTGGACCCATATTGACTTCATTAAATGTAGTCAAAATTGCGTTGTTTGCTTGAGACTCGAGCAAACGCTCAGCAATACGAGCACGTAAACGGCTCATTGGTACACGCTCTTCTGGGCGATCACCAGTCGGAATTGGCGCGCTTGGCAATGCAGCAGACTTAGCACCACCAGCAGTAGCATTCAATGCATCGCCTTTGGTGATACGGCCATCGCGTCCTGAACCAGCAACTTGGCCGGCATCAATGTTTTTCTCTGCCAAAATTTTTGCCGCAGAAGGAGCTGCGGCTGCGCTTGAAGCTTTAGCGGCAGGAGCAGTAGCTGGGGCTGCAGCAGGAGCGGCTGCTGGAGCAGGCGCAGCAGCAGCTGGAGCAGCCGCTGCAACAGCAGTACTGTCAATCTTTGCGATTAACTGTTCAGCAACTACGGTGCCACCATCAGCAACGATGATTTCTGTCAACACGCCAGCTGAAGGGGCTGGAACCTCAAGAACCACCTTATCTGTTTCGATTTCGATCAAAATCTCGTCTTGACCAACAGCGTCGCCAACCTTCTTTTTCCATTGCAACAAAGTTGCTTCAGCAACTGACTCAGAGAGTTGAGGAACTTTAACTTCGAAAATAGCCATGATTAATCCTATTTATATATGTGTATGTTTAGTTATGAAGACGATTACTTCGTGATCACGTAACCTTTTAATTTGGCAAATGCCGCATTGAGTAAAGACTTTTGCTGTTCTTGGTGGAGATGAGCGTAGCCACAAGCTGGAGATGCAGATGCAGGACGACCTGCATAGCCCAACTTCATGCCATCAGACATATTTTCCAAGATATTGTGCTGAACAAAGAACCAAGCACCTTGGTTTTGTGGCTCGTCCTGACACCATACAACCTCTTCTAGCTTAGGATACTTCTTCAATTCAGCAGTCAATGCTTTATGCGGGAATGGATATAACTGCTCCAAACGAATAATGGCAACATCACCAATCTTCTTCTCGGCACGTTGTTTCACCAAATCGTAATAAACCTTACCTGAGCACATCACTAAACGATTGACCTGCTTGGCATCGATTGACTCATCACGCTCACCAATAACTGTTTGGAATCCACCTTTAGTAAATTCAGATAAAGGTGAAGCAGCTTCCTTATTGCGTAACAATGATTTTGGAGTCATCAAAATCAGCGGCTTGCGGAACTGACGAATCATCTGACGACGCAATACATGGAAGATTTGCGATGCAGTTGTAGGCTGAATCACTTGCATATTTGTATCGGCACATAACTGCATGAAACGCTCAAGACGTGCAGAAGAATGCTCTGGGCCTTGACCTTCATAACCATGCGGCAACATCATTACCAAGCCGTTTGCACGACCCCACTTCACTTCACCAGAGGCGATGAACTGGTCGATAACTACTTGAGCACCGTTAGCAAAGTCACCGAACTGAGCTTCCCAAATCGTTAAAGTATTTGGTTCGGCAGCAGCATAACCATATTCAAAACCTAGTACCGCCTCTTCAGAAAGGATCGAGTCGATCACCACAAACGGCGCTTGATCTTTGGTTACATGTTGAAGCGCTATGTACGTGCCGGTATCCCACTTCTCACGATTTTGCTCATGCAATACCGCATGACGGTGGGTAAAAGTACCGCGTCCACTGTCCTCGCCAGATAAGCGGACTGGGTAACCACTTGCAACCAAGGATGCGAAAGCCATGTGCTCACCCATACCCCAGTCAACATTGATTTCACCTTTACCCATAGCGGCGCGGTCCTTATAGACCTTCTCAACCAATGGATGGGCTTTGAAACCTTCAGGAATGGTCGAGATCTTCTCAGCCAAACGCTTCCACTCTGTTAATGGAATTGCAGTATCTGCCTCATCAGTCCACTTCTTGTTCAAGAATGGAGACCAATCCACGGCAAACTTACCCTTGAAGTTGCTTAATACTGGATCAGATGTCTGCTTACCTTCATCCATGGCAGCGCGATACTCTTTCACCATCAAATCGCCAGTGCCGGCAGGCAATACACCTTGAGCCTCTAACTTATCGGCATAGACCTTTCGAGTACCAGGATGTGCGGCAATAATTTTGTACATCAATGGCTGAGTCATCGCAGGCGTATCTTGCTCGTTGTGACCAAGCTTACGGAAGCAGATGATGTCAATTGCCACATCTTTGTGGAATTTCATGCGGAACTCAACAGCCAACTTGGTTGCCAATACCACCGCTTCAGGATCATCACCATTCACATGCAGAACTGGAGCATCCACTACCTTCATAATGTCAGTACAGTACAAGCTAGAGCGCAAATCGCGCGGATCTGATGTTGTGAAACCAATCTGGTTATTAATCACAATATGTACTGTGCCGCCGGTGGAATATCCGCGCACTTCAGACATCGCCAAAGTTTCTTGCATGACTCCTTGGCCTGCAATCGCAGCATCACCGTGCACCAATACTGGCATCACTTGCTCGCCCAACATATCACCACGACGCTCCATACGAGCACGTGCAGAACCCTCTACTACTGGGTTCACGATTTCAAGATGGGAGGGGTTAAATGCTAAAGATAAGTGAACGGGTCCACCAGGAGTAGAAATATCACTTGAGAAACCTTGGTGATACTTCACGTCACCAGCTGGTAATGTTTCTGGTCCTTTGTGCTCAAACTCAGCAAACAAATCTTTTGGCATCTTGCCTAGAGTGTTTACCAACACATTGAGACGACCGCGGTGGGCCATACCAATAACAATTTCTTGAACGCCTTTGTTGCCTGCATCGCGAATCAATTCATCCATACAAGCGATGAAACTCTCTCCACCTTCAAGAGAAAAACGCTTCTGACCAACATACTTGGCTTGGAGGTAACGTTCTAGACCTTCAGCGGCTGTAACTCGATCCAAAATCTGACGCTTCTCATCCACATTGAACTGTGGTGTTGAACGAATGGATTCTAATTTTTCTTGCCACCACTTCTTAATCTTCTGGTCGGCGATAAACATGAACTCGACACCGATCGTGCCGCAGTATGTCTCACGCAATGCCTGCAGCAAATCGCGCAAAGACATTTCGTTTCTACCGAAGAATGTATTACTTGTATTGAAGACGATATCCATATCGCCATCAGTAAAGCCATAGAAAGCGGGATCTAACTCAGGAATATCCTGGCGCTCTGTCCGCTTTAATGGATCTAAATTTGCCCAGCGATTACCGACGTTACGATACGCGGCAATTAATTGCTGAACAGCAACGCGTTTGCGGCCCATTTCTGAGTCAGCCGAATCAGAAATAGTTCTGATTGGACCTTGCTTTGCGCGCTCAGCAAAAGAAGCAACAATAGGTCCATGAGCAATGTCAGTTCGAGATGAACCGTCGACCGCTGGAACCTGTTTCACGTTATCAAAATAATCTCGCCAATGATCAGCTACAGAAGCTGGATCGTGCAAGTAGGATTCGTAGAGTTCCTCTACATATGGGGCGTTTCCGCCGAAGAGATACGAATTATCTCTTTGGTCCTGCATCATGATGCTCACCTTTCATCGGGTTTCCCGAATAAAAACTGTGGTTATAACCATCCGCTTAACGGCTGTACCGTCTCACGAATTGATCTGTGCAAATACTGGTACTACGACAGTAATTTAACACGAATGCCCATTGGCACATAAAGGGCTTTCCCTGATTTTTAGGCAATTCGGGGTATCTCCCTATTAAGCATGAATTAATAAGAACTTTCCTACCTTGGTTTAAAACATTCCCGACAGATTCAAATGACTTTGATTTTTATTCTCTAAATCTTCAAACAGATAAATGAAATTAAGGGAAATATGAAAGCAATTACCCCAGAAATGGAATATCTCAGCACAAGACAAAGCGCCAAGATTTTGCAAGTATCTTTAGGCACTGTCCAGAAAATGGTTGAATTAGGAGAATTAATTGCCTGGAAAACTCGTGGCGGACATAGGCGAATATTAGCTAGCTCCCTTGAACAGCAATTACAGCGCAGAAAAAGAGCGATGAGACAGAAAACCACTCAAAACTGTGTAGCAATGGGAATCTTTCGCAGATCGGAAAATGGTCAAGAGCTCCTAGAATCTATAGCTGACTGGCAATTGAAGGTGGATATGGAGATGGCGGTAGATAGCTTAGAGGGTCTCATGAAGGCTGTATCTATCGCGCCCGATTTGATCTTTTTGGACGCCCTAATCCCTCCTGTCGAACAGGTTCATTTAATTCATTATTTAAGTAAAAACAAGGACACACAGCGAATACCTATCCTAGTTGATGAAGGTTTTATAAAGCTTCACCCGGGAGTAGTGGCGCTTGCCGACGAGAACTCAGGAAGTAATCACCCATTTAGTGAAAGCATCCAAAAAGAGCTTGAAAACGGCTTAATTGAACAAAATCCTCTGATTATTGGCTACCCTGCGACCAACCCAGAGTCTGCGGAAAGCTGGCCCTATGGGAGTAGACACGAGTTACTTGAGCCACTATTCCTTGAGGCACTAGCCAGAAAATGTGCCTAAAAATCACGCGCAAAATATCTCAAAGTAAAAGGCCGCTTATTCGCGGCCTTTTTATTAAATCTATTTAAAACAATTACTTAGATTAAGTAGCTACTACGATCCCTGCCCTCAATCCATTTTGGAGCCTTACCACGACCAGTCCAAGTTTCGCCCGTAGAAGGATTGCGGTACTTGGGGGCTACCTTAGCGCCAGCGCTTTTGGCTCCTGCTTTTCGACTAAATAGATCGCCTGCAGTGAGGTTGTACTGCTCAATAATCGCTTTTGCCTTTGCAATACCATCTGCCTTTTCAAGGGCAATAGCTTCTTTAATCTGTTTATCCAACTGTTCGCGTTGGGCTAAAAGCTCTTTATAAGAAGGCATATTAATTTATCTCTCCGAATAATGGTTTATTTATTAAGGTTATTAAAAATTAATAACGCCATAATATTATATATAAATTTTCTAATTAAGGAATTTATATCGTAGATATTAACCTTAAGTTATTAGTGATATAAGATTTATATTAATTAAAATACATAATCATTATAAATTTTATATTTATTTAAGGTGTTTTTGATTTTCTGAGCATAAAAGTGCCACTAGATTTAGCGGTAATTTCACCGTCTTCGTTTAAAACAATAGCCTCACAATAGTTAATCGTTTTTCCTGGCTTCAAAATACTGCCCTCAACCACGATTTTGCCAATACTGGGGCGTAGGAAACTGACTGTCATATCAATGGTCATAGCCCCCAAAGGAATATCGGTAGTGCTTCTGGCCGCTGCCCCCATAGCAAAATCAAGTAGGGTCATGATTACACCTCCATGGGCAATTCCGAAGCTATTTTCGTATTCCGGCTTAATTTCTAGACTAATACGTGACTTGCCATCTTTTGCGTACTCAGGAACCACACCTAGATGCGCCAAAAATGGAATCTTGAGACCAAAATATTCAACAGATTTATCAGTGCTTGCCATAGAAAAGTTTTTAGAGGTAGGAGGAATTGAATTGGTCGGGGCGAGAGGATTTGAACCTCCGACCACATGCACCCCATGCATGTACGCTACCAGGCTGCGCTACGCCCCGACGAAAGACAAAATTGTAGCAGTAACTATTTGGAGAGAATCTGCAGGACAGCTTGCAATTCTTCGCGTAGACGAAGATCCCCACGAGCCTCTTCAAGTCGATTACGCGCACCGCTGATAGTAAAGCCCTCCTCATAAAGAAGGGAACGAATCTTTCTAATTAAAACCACCTCGTGGTGTTGATAATAGCGACGATTACCACGGCGCTTTTGAGGACTTAACTGAGAAAACTCCTGCTCCCAATAGCGCAATACATGAGAACGAACGCCGCACAAATCAGCCACCTCACCGATAGTGAAGTAGCGTTTAGAAGGTATGGGAGGAAGTTGAGAGCTCAGCAGTGCTGAGCATGCTTCAAACTCGGTTTTCTCGAGCATGTGACTCCACTACATCTTTAAGCTTTTGACTTGCGTGAAAAGTAACTACGCGTCTAGCAGCAATCGGAATCATCTGACCTGTCTTTGGGTTTCGGCCAGGACGAGCCGATTTATTGCGTAACTGAAAGTTGCCGAAACCAGAGATTTTCACTTCCACGCCAGCTTCAAGCGATTCGCCAATACGATCAAAAAACGCATCGATCATATCTTTTGCTTCACGCTTATTCAAACCTACCTGATCAAATAGCGCTTCAGAAAGCTCATTTTTTGTAACGGTGTCGTTAGAAATCAATTCAGTCATCGCCAGTCTCTTTTGTAACTATTTATTTGATTTATATCTAATACTAAACCTAGCGCAAGCGTGCTGCGCATTTTTTTTCAACGGCACTCAATAAAGCAGCCATTACTGCATCTATTTGAGGTTCTTGTAAAGTTTCCTGAGGATTCAACAGGGTTACTCTAAATGCCAAGCTCTTTTCATCATCCGCCATGCTACTAGAGCCGGCCTTAGGTTTGAACTCATCAAAGAGCTCAATATTGCGTACAAAATTTTGTTTACTTGCAGCCATTGCATCTAGTAAAGATTGTGCAGAAACACTTTGCTTCACCACTAACGCTAAATCACGTTGAACTGCAGGAAACTTACTGAGCTCTTCAGGAACTGGTAGACCCAATTGACGAATTGGCTCCAAATCCAATTCAAATAAAACTGGCGCCTGTGGCAGTTCATATGCTTGCTGTAAGCCTGGATGCAATTCACCAACCCAACCAATGGCAACAGTATTTTTTCCAGATTTAAGCAAGACCTGAGCTGAGCGGCCTGGATGTAAAGCAGGATGTTGTGCGGCCTCAGTTACAAAATGAAGTGGATCAAGTACGCGCTCAAGATCACCCTTTACATCAAAGAAATCCACTGCTCTACTTGCATTAGCCCATTGCTCTGGCACAAAAGATCCATAGGCTAAGCCACCAATCTTTTGCGGTTGATGAAATCCAGCAACTTTTCCATCCGCTTCCTGCGCAGCGGCATCACGCTTAAATACACGTCCAGTCTCAAATAGACGAACACGCCCTGCTCCGCGATTCAAATTCGCCTTGAGGTTACCCAACAAACCACCCCATAGAGTGCTGCGCATGACGCCATATTGACTTGCAATCGGATTTAGAACCTTAATCAGATCTTGCTCTTGGGCGCCAGCAAGGCGTTGCTCACTCTCAAGATCAGTAAAACCAAAGTTTACGGCTTCTTGATAGCCTTGTAATGCCAAGCGCTGACGAATTAAATGAATCCCACGTTTCGCTTCCGCTTTAGCACTCATCTTTAAAGATGCTACTGGTGGCTGATCGGGAATATTTTCAAAGCCGTACATCCGAGCGACTTCTTCAATCAAATCTTCTTCGATCTCGATATCAAAACGATAACTCGGGGGAGTCACAACAAAAGCATCACCCTCTTGTTTGAAGTCAAACCCTAGGCGTTTGAATACATCTGCAACAATTTCACTAGTCAATGGAATTCCAATGACTTTTTCCGCCCTACTTAAGCGCATTTTTACTGGCTTACGCTCTGGAATATTCAGAATCTGGTCATCTACTGGACCAGCTTGACCGCCACACACTTCCAGAATTAAGGCGGAAAGATATTCGAGGCAATTAACCGTGTTCTGCGGATCAACACCACGCTCAAATCGGTGAGCAGCATCAGTACTAAAGTTAAAGCGACGGGCACGACCCTGAATCGCAGATGGTAACCAGTAAGCAGCTTCAACATAGATATTTTTAGTATCGTCAGATACTGCGCAATGATTGCCGCCCATAATGCCTGCGAGTGCTACTGGACCATTCTGATCTGCAACCACCCCAGCATCTTGTAATTTGCCTGCGGAATCTGGCCCTTGCAAAGTGACTGTTTGACCATTTAAAAGCTCAAGTGTTTCGCCTGATTTAGCCCAACGAACAGTAATTTCACCATTTAATTTATCGATGTCAAACACATGGGTTGGCTGCCCCATCTCTAACATCACATAATTCGAGAGATCCACCAAGGCAGAAATACTTCTTTGACCTGCTCGATTTAAGCGCTGCACAATCCATTCAGGCGTTTTGGCTTTTGGATTCACTCCACGAATGACCCGACCAGCAAAGCGCCCGCACAGCTCTTTGCTCTCTACGTTCACTTTACGTTTATCTTCTATTGTTACCGCTGGAGGAGTCCACTTTGGAGCACAAAGAGCAGCACCGGTGATAGCGGAAACTTCTCGCGCCATACCCATTAATGAAAGGCAATCGGCTTTATTCGGGGTTAATTTAATTACAAAGATTTGATCATCCAAATCTAGATACTCACGAATATCTTTCCCCACAGGCGCATCTGCAGGCAACTCTAAGATGCCTTCGTGATCATCGCCTAAGCCCAACTCACGTCCAGAGCACAACATGCCTTGACTTTCAACGCCGCGTAGTTTGCCTACCTTAATTATGAATGGCTTGCCACCCGCTTCCGCTGGGGGTAATTCAGCGCCAACCATAGCGCAAGGAATCTTAATGCCAGCACGCGCATTAGGCGCACCACATACAATTTGTAATTCTTGACCAGTGCCAGCATCAACCTTACAGACTCTTAATCGATCTGCATCAGGATGTTGTTCGGCAGACAGAATCTGCGCAATCACAATCTTCGTAAATGCTGGCGCAACAGAATGTTGCTCTTCAACTTCTAGGCCAGCCATTGTCATGGCATGACCAAGCGCATTACTATCAAGCGATGGATTTACATAT
Organism: Polynucleobacter sp. MWH-Braz-FAM2G; assembly: GCF_018687635.1. Lineage (NCBI taxonomy): Bacteria > Pseudomonadati > Pseudomonadota > Betaproteobacteria > Burkholderiales > Burkholderiaceae > Polynucleobacter > Polynucleobacter sp. MWH-Braz-FAM2G. The sequence continues at coordinate 856,955 of NZ_CP061300.1, read as the reverse complement.
TGACGTAGCCAAGATTCAGAAAATTGCATAGCGCGATCTAAAATTCAGTAATGTTGATGTTGTTATGCAGGAAACTGCGCTAAGAAACGTAAATCGTTTTCAAAGAAGAGACGTAAATCATCGACGCCATAGCGCAACATCGTTAAGCGTTCTAAACCAGAACCAAAAGCAAAGCCTGTATAGCGTTCTGGATCAATGCCCATATTACGCAATACATTTGGATGCACTTGACCTGCTCCGGAAATTTCTAACCAACGGCCAGCAAGCTTACCGCTACCAAAGGCCATATCTATTTCTGCTGATGGCTCAGTGAATGGGAAATAAGATGGGCGAAAACGAACTTGCAGCTCGTTTGTTTCAAAGAAAGTTCTCAAAAAATCGGTATAGACACCTTTGAGATCTGCAAACGAAACAGATTCAGCAATCCACAATCCCTCGACCTGATGAAACATAGGCGAATGGGTAGCGTCACTGTCTACGCGATAGGTTCTGCCAGGCGCAATCACTTTAATCGGTGGCATGACATCGGCGTTGGCGTACTTCTTTACGTGCTCACTCGCATAACGCACTTGAATGGGGCTGGTATGCGTACGGAGCAACAAGGGCTTCTCATGAGCATCCTTGCCATCGATATAAAAAGTATCCTGCATCGAACGCGCAGGATGATTTTCGGGACTATTTAATGCAGTGAAATTAAACCAATCGGTTTCAATTTCAGGACCGTCCGCTACATCAAAACCAATCGAACGAAAGATCTCTTCAACGCGTTCCCAGGTGCGCATCACTGGATGCAAGCTACCTACTGCTTGGCCACGACCAGGCAAAGAAACGTCAATAGACTCAGCCGCCAAACGCTGCATCAATACGGCATCAGCCAATGCCTGGCGACGCTCTTGTAATGCAGCTTCTACTTGGGTTTTGATTTGATTAATTTGGGCGCCAGCACTCTTGCGCTCATCAGGCGACATTCCACCAAGCGCTTTTAAACGCTCAGTGAGAACACCTGACTTACCGAGATACTTGGCTTTCGCGTCCTCAAGAGCCGCCGCATCGGCAGCCCCGAGGAAATCACGTTTAGCATCCTCGACAATGTGGTCGAGAGAAACCATTGCAGCTTAGTTTAGAAACTAAGAATTAAGCTGTAGCGTTTACTACGGACTTGATCCGAGTAACCAAAGCGGCAAATGCAGCTTTGTCAGCAATGGCCATATCAGAAAGAACTTTGCGGTCGAGTTCGATCGCAGCTTTCTTCATACCATTCATGAATACGCTATAGGTCATGTCATGTTGACGAACCGCCGCATTGATACGAGCAATCCACAAAGCGCGGAAAACACGTTTCTTGTTACGACGGTCACGGTATGCATATTGACCAGCACGCATAACCGCTTGCTTAGCAATACGGAATACGTTCTTACGACGGCCACGGTAACCTGTAGCTGCATCGGTAATTTTCTTATGACGGGCTCTTGCAGTAACCCCACGTTTGACTCTTGGCATTGAATTCTCCTAATCTAGTCTGAGGTTAAGCGTATGGAAGCATGGAGCGAATTGACTTAATGTCAGATTTCGCAACTTCAGCGGAACCACGTAAATGACGCTTGTTCTTAGTGGTCTTCTTGGTGAGGATGTGGCGTTTGAAGGCCTGACCTCGTTTGATCGTTCCGCCTGCGCGGACCGTGAAGCGCTTTTTAGCACTACTCTTACTCTTCATCTTGGGCATAAAGCACCCCTTCAATTACTTGTGCAACATAGGTGGCAACCGACGGTTACTCTTCCTGTACCCAGAAGCACTTCAAACTACCAGCACCTTCAGTTATTCACTGCTGATGCCTCCCTACATAAGAACCAGGTCTGATTAAATCCCCAGTTACTTAGCCTTACGAATGGGGGCTAACACCATCACCATCTGGCGACCCTCCATTTTTGGAAACTGCTCAACTTGGCCATACTCTTGCAAGTCCAACTTCAAACGTTCCAACATTCTTGCTCCGATTTCTTGATGGGCCATTTCACGACCCCGAAACCGCAGCGTAATCTTTGTCTTATCGCCATCTTCCAAAAAGCGGATTAGGTTGCGCAGCTTTACACCATAGTCACCATCATCGGTACCAGGGCGGAACTTCACTTCCTTCACCTGAATGACCTTTTGCTTCAGCTTTGCTTCATGCTGTCGCTTGGCTTCTTGGTACTTGAATTTGCCAAAGTCCATGATGCGGACCACTGGTGGCACAGCCGTCGGAGCAATTTCAACCAAATCGGTCTCTTTCTCTTCTGCCGCAGCCAAGGCTTCACTCAACTTAACTACACCGATGGGCTCCCCATCAATTCCAATCAAACGCACTTCAGGAGCAGTAATTTCCCGGTTAATGCGCTGCAATTTTTCAGTAGCGATCTTCTTAATTCCTTTAAAAAAAACAATAAAAACCGTTCCAACCCTAGCTAGGCTCGGGTCCGACTTTCTGGGATATATCCTGCTGGAGTCGGGCAACGAAGGCATCAATAGGCATTACACCCAAATCCACTCCGCCACGGGCACGAACGGCCACCGAATTACTTTCTGATTCCTTATCCCCTACAACAAGCAAAAATGGGATCTTCTGTAATGCGTGCTCGCGTATTTTATACGTAATTTTCTCGTTCCGCAAATCCGATTCGACTCTAAACCCTTGTTTTTTCAGCAATTGCTGCACTTGTTGTGCATATGCAGCAGAATTTCCGGAGATATTGAGGACTACCGCCTGAGTCGGAGCCAGCCAAACTGGCATGTTTCCAGCGTGATTTTCGATCAAAATGCCGATAAAACGCTCTAAAGAGCCCACAATTGCCCTATGGAGCATTACTGGCGTCTTGCGACTATTGTCTTCCGCCACATACTCAGCACCTAAACGCGCCGGCATCGAAAAGTCCACCTGAATCGTGCCGCACTGCCAAGTACGGCCAATAGAGTCCTTTAAGTGATATTCGATTTTGGGACCATAAAAAGCACCCTCACCTGGCAATTCTTCCCACTCTTGACCAGAAGCCTTCAAAGCCCCGCGAAGAGCTTCTTCGGCTTTATCCCAAATAGCATCATCACCAACTCGCTTAGCTGGGCGCAAAGCCAGCTTCACAGCCACCTCAGTAAAGCCAAAATCTCGATAAACAGCGCGCACAGCCTTATCGAAGGCAGCAACCTCTGACTGAATCTGATCTTCTGTACAGAAGATGTGACCATCATCCTGTGTAAAACCACGCACACGCATTAAACCGTGCAAGGCCCCAGATGGTTCATTGCGGTGACATTGGCCAAACTCACCAAAACGCAATGGCAGTTCACGATAACTATGCAAGCCAGAGTTATAAATTTGTACGTGACCAGGACAGTTCATCGGCTTTAATGCATAAGCACGATTCTCCGACTCGGTAGTGAACATGTTCTCTTTATAGTTTTCCCAGTGGCCAGATTTTTCCCAAAGACCACGATCTAAAATTTGCGGCGCTTTTACTTCTTGGTAGCCCTCTTGTTGATACACGCGGCGCATGTATTGCTCTACCTCTTGCCAAATAGACCAACCCTTTGGATGCCAGAAAATCAATCCTGGTGCTTCTTCCTGAAAATGAAATAAATCAAGTTGCTTACCGAGGCGACGATGATCACGTTTCTCAGACTCTTCCAGCATATGCAAGTAGTCATCTTGATCTTCTTTACGCAACCAAGCAGTGCCGTAGATACGCTGCAACATCTCATTCTTGCTATCACCTCGCCAGTAAGCACCAGCAAGCTTCATCAACTTAAATACTTTCAGCTTTCCAGTTGATGGCACATGGGGGCCGCGGCATAAATCAGTGAACTTACCTTCAGCATATAGCGAAACATCTTCACCCTGTGGAATGCTAGCAATCAATTCTGCTTTGTAGTTTTCACCTTGCTTTTTGAAGAACTCAACAGCTTCATCGCGTGGCATTACGGTGCGGGTTACTGGCTCATCCTTTTTAGCGAGCTCAGTCATTTTCTTTTCGAGAGCAACTAAATCATCTGGTGTAAACGGACGGTGATAAGAGAAGTCATAGTAAAAACCATTTTCTATCACAGGGCCTATAGTGACTTGCGCATCTGGGAATAATTCTTTAACGGCATATGCCAATAGATGTGCTGTAGAGTGACGCACTATTTCCAAGGCTTCAGGACTCTTGTCGGTAATGATGGCTAGCTGACTATCTTTATCAATTACAAAGCTTGTATCAACCATCTTGCCATCTACTATTCCACCAAGAGCAGCCTTTGCAAGTCCGCTACCAATGCTTTGAGCAACATCCGCAACACGAACTGGTGCCTCAAACTCACGTTTTGATCCATCGGGCAGAGTAACTACAGGCATGATGACCCCATCTTATTTACTGAACTACATACATGACATCTTTCCCAAAAAGAAAGCGCGGTAGCTTTGTGGCATCCGCGCCTCTTTGAACCTCTAAATGAAGGTCCTTTTTGGGTCTTATTCGTTGGTAGGCTCGATTGGACTCGAACCAACGACCCCCACCATGTCAAGGTGGTGCTCTAACCAGCTGAGCTACGAGCCTATACAGCCCTAGAGTTTATCACCGGCGGCGCACTTGGGTGACCCCTTTGACCTCTTCAAGACTATTTTGAACCGCCCTCAAGACCTCTGAGTCCTTCACTTCAACCGTCAAAAGGATCTGCGCTACACCTTTTTTTGCGGATTTACGCAGATCAATCACGTGGACCCCTTGTCTAGTAAGAATCTCAAACAACTCACGCATTAACTCAGGACGATCTAAGCCGGAAACCACTAGATCAGCCGGAAATACCCGTTTTTGCTCTTGATTCGCTACTGGATCAGCAGCCGAAGCGGTCCAGGCCGTTTGAATCACTCGCTCTGGCGCGCGCTCTAACAGACCTCTAAATGTTTTGCAGGAGCGACGATGAATAGAAACACCTCTCCCCTGCGTCACAAACCCAGCTATAGCATCTGGAGGCACTGGACGGCAACAACGCGCCAGTTGCGTCAGCAAAGAATCAACCCCTACTACCAATACGTCGCCACTCTGACCGCTCTTACGACCACTGTTGCGCAACACAATTTCAGGCGTGGGAATTTTTGCCTCAGCACTTGCATCTACTTTAGCTTCCGCTGACTTGCTAGCCTGCCCAGCCTCTTCATCATCAAGCGCATTGAACCAAGCGCGCACACGCTGGCGTGCTCTTTGAGATCGTAAATAGTGTTTGTCTGGACTGATCCAATCACGTGATGGGCCACCGTGCTTGACCGCGATAATCTCTACAGTTTGCCCATTCTTGAGGGCGGTTTCCAAAGGAACCATAGCGCCATCCACACGCGCACCCCGACAACGATGACCAAGATTGCTGTGGACGGCGTAAGCAAAATCAATAGGTGTGGAGCCCTTTTCTAGGGAGATCACCTTACCCAAAGGGGTGAGGACATAAATGTGGTCATCAATTTCATGATGTTTCAGTTGCTCCCAAGCATCCTCTTTCCAAGAAATTAATTGTCGAGCCCATGCAATTTGCCTTTCATACGCCACTTCAGCGCTATGCGTTCCCGGCTGATGGTTAATATTGGGCTTATTGGCTTTTGTGGGATTTGGAGGCGTGGCCATGCCTGCATAAGCGCCCTCCTTATATCGCCAGTGCGCAGCTAGACCATACTCAGCCTGCTGATGCATATCCCGAGTTCGAACCTGAATCTCAAACGCAACACCATCATCATTCATAACTACTGTATGCAAGGATTGATAGCCATTGGGTTTTGGCCTTGCAATGTAATCATCGAACTCACGCGGAACCGGTTGCCAGACGTTATGGACAATTCCTAAAACGGCGTAGCAAGACTTCACATCATCCACCAAGACACGGAATGCACGAACGTCATAAAGATCAGCGAAATCTAAAGACTTGCCTTGCATCTTTTTCCAAATACTGTAGATATGCTTAGGCCTTCCAAGAACTTCACCTTCAATGTGAGCCGTCTTTAATTCTTGTTCAAGTTGCAAAACAATTTGATCGATAAATGATTGGCGCTCAATTCGTTTCGCATCCAACATCTTGGCAATATCGCGATAAGTCTGTGGTGACAAAGCCCTGAAGGCTAAGTCTTCCATCTCCCATTTCATTTGCCATATACCTAAACGATTAGCCAATGAAGCATCTATATTGAGAAGTTCTTGAGCCCAGGCGGAGGGCATCTCCATCTTTTCTTGAGTCACCCAGCGCAAAGTTTGCAAACGAGAGGCAAGATAAATTAATACAACTCGTAAATCATCTCCAAATGCCAATAGCATCTTACGAAGCATCTCTTCTTGGCCTGCGACACTTAAACCACCATCAACCCGCACCAACTTTGCGTGTGCTTGACGCAATCCTCGGTAGCCGATGAGCAACTTAGCAGGTTCATCCCCAATTAGTTTTACAAGCGCTTCTTTGCCGTGAGTGCGGGCGATATTGATAGCAGCAGTGAGTGTTGCCTCATCCAAATTAAGAGACTGCAAGATTTGATTTACACCAACAGCATGGTGCTCTGCCGGCTCGCCATACCAAGCATCAACAAATAGAGGGGCTTTCGTCGAATCGCTAGGAACGTTTGCCATAGGCAACTAGAAATGTGTAATCAATAATTAGCTGAAGAACTCTTTTGCTAAAGCAATTTGTTCCTGCTTTACAAATGCAGGCGCATGACCCACATGAGGAATCTCAATACTGCGAGCATAGGGGTTCACTTTGCACATTTCAGCAACGGTTGCAGCTGACAAGAGGTCAGAGTCGCCACCGCGCACAATCAGCATCGGAATATGAATTTGTTTAAATGCATGCCACATAGCCATCTCACCTGCTTTGGCCATGATGGGGTTGACTGAAGCAAACGGTACTGAAATATTGGGGTCGTAATGCATGATCCATTTGCCATCCTTCTGAACCAACATAGGACCGTTATAAATTTCCCACTCCTGCGGAGTGTGTTCGCCGAAGCTGGCACAAATTTCATTTAAGCGATTGAGCGCATCAGCACGATCAGCAAAAGCAAATGGTTGACCTACATAAGAACCCAAACGCTTAATTGCTTCTGGCTCGATTCGTGGACCCACATCGTTAATGAGCATGCGACGTATAGGCGAATTTGGCATTGATGCATAAACCATGCCAATCAAGCCACCCATAGACGTACCAAACCAATCTACCTGAGATACACCCAATTTCTTTACCAGAGTCGCAATATCAGAAACGTACTGCGGAACGGCGTACAACATTGGATTAGATAATCGATCTGATTCACCCCTACCAACGATATCTGGACATACAACGTAATACTCTTTGCACATTGCTTGAGCAAGCGTCTTAAAGTCACTACCACGTCTTGTGAGGCCATGTACGCAAAGTAATACCTTGTTATTGGGATTTCCCCAAACGTGATAGGCCATGCGATGCTTTTCATCACCGCTTAAGCAATCGACATAAAAAGTTTCGCCGTCATGAAAGATATTTTCCAACTGAGTTTCATGATTTTGATCATCCCCCACTTCTTCAGGTTGCAATGTCACATGATCAATACCATGCTTATCCAAAAGCATTGTATTAATTCTGGACATGATCTCTGGCCACTCTTGCATATTAGTAATTTCAATATGCCCAATTAACGCCGGAAAGCTAGGGGTCATTTCCCAAACGTGTAAATCATGTACTGCGACAACCCCTGGAACATTTTTTAAATCATTCCCCACTTGCAAGTAATCAATGTGCAAAGGAACACCTTCCATGAGGAAGTGGTACGACTCATGAAGAATAGAGATCGTGGACTTTAGAATGAGAAGCGAAACTAAAATTGAAAGGATCGCATCAATTGGCATCCAACCAGTCAACTGAATAACAACACCGGCAACCAAGGCCGCGACCGATCCGAGTAAATCGCCCATTACATGCACTAGGGCAGCGCGAGTATTAACACTCTTTTTATCGCGTGATAGCACCCATGCAACCACGATATTCATTACCAAACCAATGGCCGCAACTACTGTGACTGTTAAGCCATCGACTTTATGTGGATCATAAAAACGACTGATCGCCTCAACCACAATCCACACTACTAAACCAAGCATCACAATACTATTTACAAAAGCAGCTAATGCTTCGGCGCGCCCAAAACCAAACGAATGTTTAGGAGATGGGGGCCGACGTGAAATGATTTGTGCTAACAGAGCAAGACCTAAAGCTGCTGCATCGGTGACCATATGGCCAGCATCCGATATCAAAGCTAGTGAGTTAGCAAAATAGGCGGCAGCACCTTCAACCCCAGAAAAACCAAGCGTTAAAACAAGTGCGATTAAAAGCAAGTTTTGATTGGAGACTTGCTTGCTATGGGAATGCCGTGCATCCCCTTTTTTGTGAGCGTGTAGAGACGGATCTAACTCAGACTGAGTCTTTGCCTTTGGCGACTGAAAATGGAAATGATGGGAACCCGACATAGTGAACCCATTATTCCATTAAATAATGACGCTAATCAGAAACCTGATGTATCAACAGGGGCACCAGTTTTGGCGATAACTTCCTCTTTAGTCACGCCAGGAGCCAATTCAACCAAGTTCAAGCCAGCGCGGGTGATATCTAAAACACACAGATCCGTAATAATTTGGCTAATCACACCCACACCTGTTAGTGGCAATGTGCATTTAGGCAAAATCTTGAGCTCTTCTGTGCCATCTTTCTTTTTGGCCACGTGCTCCATCAAGACAACTACATGCTTGACTCCAGCAACTAAGTCCATAGCACCACCCATGCCTTTGACCATTTTTCCTGGAATCATCCAGTTAGCCAAATCGCCGTGCTCGCTTACCTGCATAGCACCCAAAATCGCAATATTGATTTTGCCGCCACGAATCATTCCAAAGGAATCAGCAGAAGAAAAAATTGAAGAACCAGGCAAAGTGGTTACGGTTTGTTTGCCGGCATTGATTAAATCTGCATCAATAGTCTCTTCAGTCGGGAATGGTCCAATTCCTAACAACCCATTCTCTGACTGCAGCCATACCTCCATATCTTTTGGAACATGGTTGGCCACCAAGGTAGGCATACCAATGCCTAAATTTACGTAGTAACCGTCTTTTAGTTCTTTAGCAGCACGTGCCGCCATTTCATCTCTAGTCCAAGGCATATCAATCTTCCTAAATATTCTGTTCTGTGTAATTAAGCTTTTGGCGTCAATGTGCGCTGCTCAATCCGCTTCTCTGGGTTGGCGTTGACAACTAGGCGATGCACATAAATGCCAGGGGTATGAATCTGATCAGGATCTAATTGGCCATTCTCAACAATCTCTTCTACTTCAGCCACAGTAATCTTGCCAGCCATAGCCACAACTGGATTGAAGTTGCGGGCTGTGTAGCGATAAACCAAGTTGCCTGATTTATCTGCTTTCCAGGCCTTCACTAGAGAGATATCTGAAATGATTGAACGTTCCATGATGTATCTCTCGCCATCAAATTCTTTCTCTTCTTTGCCTTCAGCAACTAAAGTGCCTACACCTGTCTTGGTGTAAAAGGCTGGGATACCACAACCGCCCGCGCGTAATTTTTCAGCCAGAGTGCCTTGTGGGGTAAATTCCAACTCCAATTCACCAGCAAGGTATTGGCGTTCAAACTCCTTATTCTCACCCACGTAGGAAGCAACCATTTTCTTCACTTGGCGAGAATTGAGCAACAAGCCCAAGCCAAAACCATCTACGCCAGCATTATTGGCAATAGCGGTCAAATTTTGAGCACCCAAATCTTTAACCGCTTGGATCAAAGCCTCAGGAATGCCGCAGAGACCAAAACCGCCAACAGCTAATTTTTGTCCGTCTTTTAAGATATCCCGCAGGGCATCAACTGCCGATGGGTAAGTTTTATTCATAACTTTTGTCCTAATATTGCCAAAATGGGTAAAAAAGTAATCATAACGCCTTAGGCAGCTTTGGCAGGTGGTCCTGGCACCAAATGGGTTTTTTGCAGTTAGAACTAAACTATTAGGGCTTAAATGCCCCATTTTTAAGAATTTTCGGAGAAATCGCATGAATGCTGCAGAACTGGTAGAGCAATTTGGACCCAGAGACTCAATGGATTACGACCTTGTCATTGTTGGGGGTGGTCCAGCTGGCTTATCTGCCGCAATCAAAGCAAAGCAATTAGCAAATGCCTCCGGAAAAGAGCTTAGCGTATGCGTGCTTGAAAAAGGTTCAGAAATCGGCGCCCATATTCTTTCAGGCGCCGTGATGGATCCTAAGGCACTGACTGAACTTTTCCCCGATTGGAAAGAACTAGGCGCCCCACTCGATACCCCAGTTTCCGAAGATCAGTTTTTATTCTTAACAACAGATAAGTCATACCAAGTTCCTAATTGGATGTTGCCACATTGTTTTAAGAATGAAGGCAACTACATTGTGAGTCTTGCCAACGTCACTCGCTGGCTAGGACAGCAAGCAGAAAATCTTGGCGTTGAAATTTTTCCGGGCTTTCCTGCGGCAGACATTTTGTATAACGAACAAGGTGCGGTATGCGGTGTCATCACCGGATCAATGGGCTTAGATAAAGAAGGTAATCCCACCGATCAGTTTCAGCTCGGCATGGAATTGCGCGGCAAATACACCCTCTTTGCTGAAGGTGCGCGCGGACACCTTGGCAAACAACTCATAGCAAAGTTCGCTTTAGATAAAGATGCCGATCCTCAGAGCTACGGTATTGGAATTAAAGAACTCTGGGAAGTTGAGCCCTCAAAGAGTAAGCCAGGTCTAGTAGTTCACACTGCGGGCTGGCCACTTGAAAGTGACACCTATGGTGGCTCTTTCCTATATCACTTGGGTGACAACAAAGTGGCTGTTGGCTTGGTGGTTGGTCTTTCTTATAAAAACCCCTATCTCTCTCCTTTTGAAGAATTTCAACGTTATAAGTTGCACCCAAAAATTCGTGAAACTTTTGAAGGCGGAAAACGCATTGCCTATGGTGCCCGCGCATTGACGGCAGGAGGCTTAAATAGCCTTCCGCAAACCGTGTTCCCTGGCGGGGCTTTGATTGGTTGTGATGCTGGCTTCCTCAATGCATCACGTATCAAAGGTAGTCATGCAGCAATTAAAACGGGCATGCTTGCTGCCGAGGCCGCTGTTGCAGCCATCAATGAAAATCGTTCTGCAGATGTATTGTCTGCTTATCCAACAGCATTCCAAAATAGCTGGCTACATACCGAGCTGAATCAAGCTCGCAACTTCAAAGCTTGGATGTCAAAAGGGCTCTACTTAGGCACCTTAATGGTAGGTTTAGAGCAAAAGGTTCTTGGTGGCAATATGCCATGGACTGTTCATTTAAAACATGCCGATCATGAATGCTTAGAGCCTGCAGCCCAACACAAACCAATTGACTATCCAAAACCGGATGGCAAACTTACATTTGATCGACTATCCTCAGTATTTATCTCCAATACCAATCACGCGGAGAATCAACCCATTCATTTGACACTGAAAGATGATTCGGTTCCGGTAAGTCTCAATTTAAAAACTTATGCAGGTCCAGAGCAACGCTACTGCCCGGCTGGCGTTTATGAATACGTTGAAACAGATAGCAAGCCACGCTTGCAAATCAATTCGCAAAACTGCGTGCATTGCAAAACCTGCGACATTAAAGACCCAAGCCAAAATATTGTTTGGGTAACACCTGAAGGTGGTGGTGGCCCCAACTACGGCTCAATGTAAAAAATCCATCCCCGGCTATATGCCGGGGTTTTTCTTGCAAAACAAAAATAATTAAATAGCGTTATATTTATCTACATGATGATTCTTCACACCATGCTCAGAGTTGGCGATCTCAATCGCTCAATTGACTTCTATACCAAGGTTTTGGGAATGAATTTACTCCGCACCACGGAGCGCCCAGAGCAAAAATATTCTTTAGCTTTTGTAGGTTACGGCAAAGGCAATGCTGATGGGCATGCAGAGATCGAGCTAACCTATAACCATGGCGTTCATTCTTATGAGATGGGAACAGCTTATGGGCATATCGCCATCGGCGTTAAAGATGCATATGAAGCTTGTGCCAATATCAAGTCCGCTGGAGGTAATGTGACTCGTGAGGCTGGCCCAGTTGCTGGGGGCGATACCGTGATTGCTTTTGTTACCGATCCTGATGGTTACAAAATAGAGCTTATTCAGCGTTAATCGTGGCTGAGCCCGATACTTTTCAATTTGAAATCCTTGATCGTCTAAGCGACATTCCTGCGAACCAATGGAACGCACTACTTTCATTAGACGCTGGCCCTTTTCTACGACATGAGTTTCTTAACGCATTAGAAGAAACTGGCTGTGTTGGTGGCAATACTGGGTGGCAAGTAGCTCATCTTGTCATGCGCGATAAAAAGCGATTAGTTGGCGCATTACCTCTATATATCAAACAACACTCGTATGGGGAGTTTGTATTTGATTGGTCTTGGGCGCAAGCCTATGAGCAACAAGGAATGCAATATTTTCCTAAGGCACTATGTGCTGTGCCGTTTACACCTGTTCAAGGCTCACGCATCTTAATTGCCCCACAAATGGATATCTCTACCGTGAGAACAAAACTGGTTGGGCAATTGAAAAATCTAGCAATTCAAAATGGACTTTCTTCAGCACACGTTCTATTTCCTCACGCATCAGAAGCAATTGAGTTTAAGTGTCAGGGTTTTATGTTGCGGGACTCTGTGCAGTTTCATTGGCATAACCAAAATTTTCAAAATTTCGAACATTTTTTATCTGCTCTAACAATGAAACGTCGTAAAAATATTCGACGTGAACGAGAGCAAGTGGCGCGTGAACGCATTCACTTCAGACATATTTCGGGAGCAGCATCTACCAATGCCGACTGGGAATTTTTTTATCGCTGCTATCAAAATACCTATATCGAACATCATTCGAGCCCCTACCTAAATGAGGCGTTTTTTAAGATGTGGGCTAAATATATGCCTGAAAACTTACATCTGATTCTTGCGGAACGCAATAGCACCCCGATAGCTGCATCACTCATTGTTGTTGATCCCATAAGCTCTAAGGCTTACGGAAGATACTGGGGCGCAATCGAACATATACCGTGCCTTCATTTTGAAACTGCCTACTATCAAGCGATTGAATACTGTATTACTAACAACATTCAAACCTTCGAGGGAGGCGCTCAGGGAGAGCATAAGATGGCACGCGGTTTCTTACCAACGACCATTCAATCCGCCCACTACATTGCTGATACACAGTTTGCCAGAGCAGTTCAACATTTCTTGGACCGTGAACATCAAGGCATTGGCGCTTATGTGGATGAGCTCTCTGAGCACAGCCCCCTGAAATCGTCTAAAGTACAGTCATGAATTCTGGAAGCAATGACGACCCTAAACTAGCCATACAAGATGGATCACACTCCTTATCTACTGGAGATGATGAATCTGACTCCCCATGCATTGGCGTATGCACCACCCTCTACGATGAAATCTGCCAAGGCTGTGGTCGAACCTTAAATGAAGTCAGTAACTGGGTTTTCTTCTCGCAAGAAGAAAAAGACTCTGTATGGAAGCGTATTCGGGAAGAAGGCACTGCAACCCGATTTCAACGTCAACCTAAAGAAAATAAGCCCGCTTAAGGGCTTATTTGGGGCTTAGCCTTCTAGAGATTGGCTACGCAAATATTCTTCGTAAGTTCCTGAATAATCCACTACGGTACCGTCCATCTTCACCTCCAAGATGCGATTGGCTAGAGCAGACACAAACTCACGATCATGAGAAACGAATATCAATGTGCCGTCAAACTTCTCAAGAGCAATTTGCAAACTTTCAATTGATTCCATATCCATGTGATTGGTTGGCTCATCCATGGCGAGAACGTTATATTTTTGAAGCATCAGTTTGCCCCAAATCATTCTGCCTTTTTCGCCACCGGAGAGAACTTTCACAGACTTACCAATATCATCACCGGAGAATAACAAGCGACCTAATGTGCCACGAATGACTTGATCGTCATCGCCAGTATTACGCCAGTTGTTCATCCAATCCATGAGTAACTCATCTTTGGCAAACATTTCAGTATTGTCTTGGGGCATGACACCAACATTAGCGTTTTCAGCCCATTTCACATCGCCACTATCAGCGGCAATGCCTTCAAAACGCTTACTCAAAATGGTTTTAAGCAAGGTTGTCTTACCAGCGCCGTTTTGACCAATAATGGCAATCTTTTCACCAGCGCGCACACCTAACTTAAAGTTTTTAAAAATAACACGGTCATAGGCTTTGGTGAGTGCATTGCATTCAACCGCCATATTGTGAAGTTTTTTCTCGGTATCAAAACGAATAAATGGGTTCTGACGCGAAGAAGGCTTTACTTCAACAATTTCAATTTTCTCCAACTGTCTCTGACGTGAAGTCGCTTGACGCGCCTTAGATGCATTTGCAGAGAAGCGGGCCACGAAAGCCGCCAATTCAGCAATTTTTTCTTTAGCCTTCGCGTTATTGCTGAGTTGTTGTGTGCGCGCCTGAACAGATGCCAGCATATAAGAATCATAGTTCCCTGGATAAACCTTCAGGGTTCCATAGTCCATGTCCGCCATATGCGTGCAAACTTCATTCAAGAAGTGACGATCATGGGAAATAATGACGATGGTGCTCTTAATCTGATTAAGAATGTCTTCAAGCCAATGAATAGAATGAATATCCAAGTTATTGGTTGGCTCATCCAACAACAACACATCTGGATCAGAGAATAATGCTTGTGCAAGCAATACACGTAGCTTCCAACCTGGCGCTACATTGCTCATGGGGCCGTTATGTTGCTCAATCGGAATCCCGATACCTAACAACAACTCCCCTGCTTTTGCTTCTGCGGTATATCCACCGTATTCGGCGTATTTACCTTCAAGCTCAGCAGCCTTCATGTAATCTTCATCAGTAGCATCAGGATTGGCATAGATGGCATCGCGTTCCGCAGCAGCCCTCCACATTTCCTCATGACCCATCATGACTACGTCGAGCACTCGCACATCTTCGTAAGCGAACTGATCCTGACGCAATTTACCCAAACGAATGCCAGGATCCAAACTCACATTGCCACTAGTAGGCTCGAGTTCGCCGCCCAATATTTTCATGAAGGTCGACTTTCCACAACCGTTCGCACCAATCAGGCCATAACGATTGCCACCGCCAAACTTTACGGAAATGTTTTCAAACAGGGGTTTTGCCCCAAACTGCATAGTGATATTGGATGCTGACAGCACGGATGTTTCTAGCTTTCTGAAATTCAATAGTTACCCCCGAATTGGGGGCAAAGACCATTATTTTAACGGCTTAGGGGTCTTTGTTGGCAGGAAGCCTATCTCTCGCTCAGACTTTGACCCTAAATGGGGTGAAATTGGTATGAATATCGTAGAAATCCTCGTTTTCTTTCCGTTTGAGGAAGTTAACGACCCAATAAGTCAAGGGCGTAGCTAAAACCTCCCAAGAAGTTTTGAGCACATATTGCGCAAGCGCCACCTGAATCACTTCATCGGTTGGCCAAATTCCATAAAAAGCCAGAACATAGAAAAAGGATGAGTCAACCAACTCACCTACAGCAGTCGAGCCAATCGTACGCATCCAAAGAAAGCGTCCCTGAGTCCAGATTTTCATCTTCGCCAAAACATAGCTATTAGCAAAACTACCGCACCAGAATGCAAACATAGAAGCTAACGCTATGCGCCAAGAATTACCAAATACCGTTTCTAGGCCATGCTGATAGTTGGCCATATATGCGCCTGGAGCTACTGGGAGAGCAATCACAATCTGAGCCATGATTGCAGCAAACGCAAGGGCTGTGAAACCAGCCCAAACAGCCCTACGATCATAGGCATATCCATATACTTCAGTAAGGATGTCGCCGAAAAAATACGCTATTGGGAAAAATAATATTCCGCCACCAAATGGAACACTTCCCAAGTAAGGCAAATCAATTACCGCCGCTTTTCCTGCGCCAATAAAGTTTGAGCACACCAAAACAACCACAAAAGCAGTCAAGATCAGATCGTAATAGCGATGGTGAGGTCTAGGGCGGTCCATAAGCTCAGAAAAATGGATAATAGAAAGAAGAATATCTGCATTCCCGAAACTTCGCAGAGTGCAGGCAAAAATGTAAATAAAACCGCATAGAGGATGGCAAGGTAATGAGTAAAGCGACTTTTAATTGGGCAGACCCACTCCTTCTCGATACGCAACTTACTGAAGAAGAGCGTATGGCAAGAGATGCAGCAGCCGAATATGCACAAGGCCGCCTCATGCCCCGTATTCATGATGCCTATCGTAATGAGACCACCGACCCTGCTATCTTTCGCGAAATGGGAGAACTGGGTCTATTGGGCATCACCATTCCTGAGCAGTATGGTGGCGCCAATTTGAACTATGTCTCATATGGTTTGATTGCTCGCGAGATCGAACGCGTGGACTCAGGTTATCGCTCCATGATGAGTGTTCAATCTTCTTTAGTAATGGTTCCTATCAATGAATTTGGTAGCGAAGCACAAAAGCAAAAGTACTTGCCAAAATTAGCTAGCGGCGAATGGATAGGTTGCTTTGGATTAACTGAGCCCAACTATGGATCTGATGCTGGAGGCATGATTACTCGAGCCAAAAAAGTACCTGGCGGCTTTTCTTTAACCGGCTCAAAGATGTGGATTTCAAACTCTCCAATTGCAGATGTATTTGTAGTCTGGGCAAAAAATGATGCGGGCATTATCCGCGGCTATATTCTAGAAAAAGGAATGAAGGGGCTCACTGCTCCGAAAATCAGCGGCAAGATGGGATTGCGCGCCTCGATCACTGGTGAGATCGTGATGGATGAAGTATTTGTTCCCCAGGAAAATGAGTTTCCTGAAATTGAAGGTCTTAAAGGCCCCTTCACCTGCCTGAACTCTGCGCGTTATGGCATTGCCTGGGGTGCGCTTGGAGCGGCCGAGTGGTGCTGGTATGCCGCCCGCCAATACACCATGGATCGTAAACAATTTGGCAAGCCTTTGGCAGCCAATCAGTTAATTCAAAAAAAATTAGCGGATATGCAAACCGAAATCACACTTGGACTTCAAGGCTGCCTGCGCTTAGGCCGCATGAAGGATGAAGGAATTGCCGCCCCTGAAATTACCTCCATCATGAAACGTAATTCCTGTGGCAAGTCCTTAGAGATTGCCCGTATGGCACGTGATATGCACGGTGGAAACGGCATCTCAGATGAATACGGTGTTGTTCGACATATGTTGAACTTGGAAGTTGTAAATACCTATGAAGGCACTCACGATATTCATGCTCTGATACTGGGTCGCGCACAGACTGGCATCCAGGCATTTAGCTAATTCCTAATGCTATTCAATACAAAGCCCCGTTTCTGCGGGGCTTTTTTTATCAGGACTATTTAAAGCAAATTCATTTAATTTCTAGCAACGAATAATGCTAGCGGCCCATGAGAAACCTAAGCCACTTGAGGCCAGAATTGCTAATTTACCTTCAGATAACAATCCCTCGCGATGCGCCTTTGCCATTGTAAAAAAGGCATCTGCTGGACCGATATGTCCAAATTCATCCATGGTGATGTAGGTGTGATCTTGAGGTATCCCAATACCTTCCATAATATGGTCACGCAAAGAACTTTTAATTTGATTCATGAGGACAAAATCAATTTCAGAGACTGCATGTCCCGAGCGTTCAAGTGCCTTGTTAATGACTGCCAAGTACTTTTTGAGATAAACCTTATCTATCAGATTTGCAAATGCCGCAACATCCACTTTTGAATATGTTTTGGTCCAGTCTTGAAAGTCTTTACCAATTGGCATGCGAGTTCCACCAGCATCCACCCTCAGCAAATCGCCAAGATCACCATCAGTATGCTCAGCAAAACTGAGCAATTGATAGCGCGGATGATTCCTCTTTAGTACCACAGCAGCGGCACCATCTCCAAAATAAAGCAAAGGATGGCATTCCGGAATCTGAGGATTAATTACCCTAGAAAGCGTATCTGAGCAAATGATCAACGCAGTCTTTACCGATGAGTCACGATCCATCAACCCCATGGCAATATTGCAAGCTAAATTTCCACCAGCACAACCATTGCGCACTTCAAATGAATATGCATGGCGACAACCCAACTCACGCACTACCGCACTTGAGGGACACCAAAATCGATAGTCGTAATCTCCAGCGGAAACAAAAATCACTAGATCCACATCATCACCACTCATCCCGGCATCGTGCAAAGCATCTTTTGCTGCCGCTAAACCCATCGTAAAAGGATGTTCATCATCATTTGCTTTGTGTATATGAGTAAAACCAATTCCCTGAGTCAATCTTTCAACGGGTATGTTGGCCTGCCTAGCAAGCTCCTCAGCACTGACCCGGGCTGTTGGCGTGTATGTTCCAAAGCCTGCTATCCCAGCAACCACATGTCCGCGATGATGATCTGAATATGGATTCATGAATGACATGCCTTCGTATTAAGAATCGCTTTAGCAGCATTAGAAAAAGCGAGATCGCTATCATCCCCTAATTGCACAAAGTTTTCCGCCTTATATTGGGGAAAATTACGCACAATGGAAGATTGATAGGATGGATCGTAATGCTTTACGAGCAATTCCTCGACTAACTGTGGAAATTGACCAGCATCAATCGCCTCATTCCATTTGGCAATCTGTACTTTTCCATAATGAGAAGTCAGCAATGCTAACTTACGCTTGAAATTATTGGTATCAGATAAGAAGTGATGGTATTCACGAATTAACCAAGAGACTCTCGTTTGAGTGCTAGACCTCAATTCCACACATATTCCATTGCGAATTTTTTCCATTAAGGCATCAGGAATATGCAATCCACCAACCTTCTTGCTTTCAGACTCTACAAATACAGGCCTGGCGGGATCAAGCGATCTCAGCGCATTCCACAGGGCCGTTTCAAATCCCTTTTGTGATGGCTGATCAATATGCGGCTCATTACCTAAAACTGAGCCACGATGTATAGCCAAGCTCTCCAAATCGAGGATCTGAGCGCCTAACCTTCCAATCTCTTGCAGGACTCTTGTCTTCCCACTACCAGTCATGCCACAAATTACTTGGAAAGAAAATTGATTGGCATACTGATTCAAGCTATCAATTACTGTACGGCGAAATCCTTGATAACCGCCTTCAAGTTGTTTAGCTTTCCAGCCAATGCGATTTAGGATATGTGTAAACGCACCACTTCTCTCGCCGCCGCGCCAACAATAAATTAAGGGTCGCCACTCGCGTGGTAATTCTAACAAATGGTTTTCAATATGAGCGGCAATATTCTTTGATACCAAAGCCGCGCCTAGTTTTTTGGCAACAAACGGAGATTCTTGTTTGTAGAGAGTTCCGATTTTGGCACGCTCTTCATTATTTAGAACTGGATAATTTACGGCGCCTGGTATGTGGTCCAATGCATACTCGGCAGGAGATCTCACATCAATAACGATATCGAACTGATCTAACTCAGTTAAAAATTGTTCGGATCTTAAGATGTGTGGATTGCTGGGTTGCACGATGAACTATCGCAACTTTTGCAAAATATGCTCAGGCCAAGGGGCTGATTTATTCGTAGTGAGATCTACCCAGACCATCGTCGCACCACCAATGGCCGCCTCCACATCAGGTGACGTGGTTAATGCCATACTGGTATAGAGATCTAAACTCGTTCTCCCAATAGCGCCAATTGAGGTCTTTAAGATTAATTCGCCCGGGAAAGAAAGTTGCTGATAAAAATTACAGAATCCATTTAACATCAACATTGACTCACGACCAGGAGCGACTTCATAACCCATCGCAGTGATCCACTCACAGCGTGCTTGCTCCATGTAACGAAAGTAAACAGTGTTGTTCACATGTCCATAAGCATCCATATCACCCCAACGAATCGGCATGATCATTTCATGAACAAGTTTTCTTTCCTCGGGGATTGCGATACGCATATTGAAGTCGTTACTCTATTAACCAAGCTGTAATGCAAGCTGATATAAATTGGTTGAGCGAGCACCCGAGCGGCAAAACGCCAAAACAGGGCCTGGCAGTGTTTTTAATAGACGAGCCATTTCTTGAACTTGTGCTGGTGTAAATGCTCCAGGAACAACTGGCAAGTAAACATAGTTCAAGCCTAGTTTTTCTGCTTCAGCCTGAATAGAGGCATTTGTAGGTTGATCTGGACCACCCTCACCATCAGGACGGTTGTTAATCACGCTCTTATAGCCCTGTTTAGCAATTTCAGCTAAATGACTGGGATCAATTTGACCCAAGGTGCCAAACTGAGCGCTATGGCAAGAAATAGGAAGACTCATAAGACCCTCTACATGAATAAATACAGAACAGGATGATTCTAAATCAGCCTGATTTAGCTTTGAACAGGCTTCTTTTTGTGCGCAGAGAAGAAACGCTCACAGACTTCCATGCCAACAAGCATCGCAAGCACAAATACCAATGCCTTCAGATGTCCAGCACCCAGAGCCACTAAGGCTGGGCCAGGACAAAAACCAGCAATTCCCCACCCCGCCCCAAATATCAAGCTACCTACAATGAGTGGCTTCGTAATATCTCGACGTTTCGGAATGTGCAAAGCACCGCCAAAAAAGGCTTCTGATCTTTTGCTAACAACATAAAAACCGCCCAGACCAACGATTACCGCCCCCAACATCACAAATATTAATGAAGGATCCCAAAGACCTGTCAAATCTAGAAATCCTAATATTTTCTGTGGATTGCTCATCCCTGAGATGATCAAACCCCATCCAAACAACACACCAATGGCGTACTGACTCAAAAGACCAAAATGCTTTTTCATCTTAGATTCCGATCCAATGACGCAAAACATAGACCGTGATGAATCCTGCAGTCATAAAAGAGATTGTGGCAACAAGGGATCTGGGCGATAAACGAGAGAGCCCGCAAATACCATGCCCACTTGTACAACCAGAGCCATATTGAGCACCAAAGCCCACTAGAAGGCCAGCAATTACAATGGCAATCCAATCTGCCTCAATTTCAACAATGGGGAACATTCCAAAGAATAAAGCAGCCAGAAATGGTGAGGTAAGCAGACCCAATACCAAACTCACTCGCCAAGCAGAATCACTCCGTTTTGGATGCAGTAAGCCAGAAACAATACCGCTGATGCCAAGGATGCGACCATGCAACAAAACGTAAAGTGCTGCTGCAACACCCAGAATCATTCCTCCTAGCAAGGATGGAACTGGCGTAAAAGATATCCAATCAATTTGCATTATCTATTTCCGTAATTTGAAAATTAACTGCAAGGGTTAGGCGCAAGACGCAACTGCAAGTAGCGCAAACCTAAATACGCACCAAATATAAATCCAGGTAAAGCTATAAGCGAACCTATCGCCAATGTAGAGATGCCGCTTAAGCCCTGCCCCACGGTACAACCCAAAGCAGTAACACCACCAAAGCCCATCAAAGCAGCGCCCACCAAATGATTGGCAGTGTCCTCAGAATTGCGAAAGGATTCCCAACGGAAGGATTTGGTGACAACAGAAACGGCACCAGAACCCAGAATCATCCCCAAAACAGCGACGATACCCACCGTTAATACTTTAGAGGTGTCGCTATACATCATTAGCCAGTCCAGTGAGTATGCATAAGGCGCCACAAAGGATAGACTTTCCATACGCCCCGAGTTCGTAACTAAAAATACCTCTTCCAGTGTATTGGGGTCTTCAGCGACATAACCCAAATTACCAGATACCCACCATACAGCACAGATTGCCAATCCAACAGCAATGCCAGCGAGTAAATTCTCGGCCGTCCAAAATGCCTTGTTAGCTAAAGCAAAAGTAATAAATGCAAAGCCAATAATGAGCCCCAAAATTAAATGAAGTGTGGGACGAGCAATGCCGAGAGGTGCACTCAAAAGACTGGGCAAATCTTGTGGGGTATTCAACGCTATAAAAAAAGTATCGAGCGTATTAATTCGAATGACACCCAAGAAACCACGCATCGTCATATAAGCGGTTAAACCTAAAACCATAAACACGATGATGGACTTTAAATTCCCGCCGCCGATTCGTATTAATGTTTTGCTGCCACAGCCTGAAGCCAAAACCATACCAAAGCCAAACAGCACACTTCCTACTATTGTAGAAAGCCATAGAAATTTACTGGAGGTATAAAAACTTTTCAGCGGGTCAATCAAACCAATATAAGACATCAAGGCAAAACCAATGATTGCCACACCAATCGCCAAGAACCATTGTCTTAAACGATCCCAACTTGACATGATGAAAACATCGGAGACTGCACCCATGCTGCAGAAACCCGTCTTTTGCATAACCGCCCCAAGCAAAAAAGTAATGGCAAATGTTGCCCAGAGAACTGACTTACTTATGGAGCTAATATCGACAACATCCATGGTAAAAATATCTTAAAAATTAAGGTTTAAATTTATAAAACTGTTGGTTTAAAAAAGCGATAACGTCTGCTTCATCCTCGGGGAATAAATCTAGACGTAACTCGGTATTGCATAGGCTGACCATTTTTTTCAAATCAGCCATTGATTTAACTTTGCCGTCAGTGCGGGTATAAATCATGTCGCCATTGCCAAAGCCACTTTTCTTGGCATGGCAGGCATAGCACTTTTGCTTATCAATTGTCTTGCCATTAGCCAAATCCGGATTGGCATACGCAGACGTAACGACCAGCGCGCTAAATGAGAATGCAGCAATACAACGAAGAAAAGTCATTTTCATTACAAATCAAGGATTTAGCATTAATCCTCTATTTTAAGGCCCATCGGCTTTATATGCCCTATTCAGCCTGAATAGACAGGTAAACGTTGTAGGCATTCATACGGTTGGCAGCTCTAAACAAAGGCATTCCCTCGTATTCTGACCAATCTGCCTGTTTATAAGCATCCTCGAATGGATCAAGATTAATGGCGGCTTTGGTCATCGACTGCCTTAAATACTTTAGGTATTCCCTGGTAAAAGCAATATCTTCTGCCGGCTTCACTGAATAATTACCGTGACCCGGAATCACAATAGTGGGATTTAACTTTTCAATCTCATCTAAAGCCACCAGCCATCCTTTGCTATCAGCGTTACCCACAAATGGAATGCGGCCTCTAAACACGAGATCTCCGGCAAAGAGCACTTTTTCTGATGGTACATAAACCATTAAGTCCTCAGGAGCATGTGCAGGCCCCACCCTGCTGATATCAAAATCCACTCCGTCAATCGTTAACTTCATTTTTTGATCAATCCAGATATCGGCAGAAATCAGTTTTGTATTCTCATTCACCCAAGGAGCGAAATCAATCTTAGATGCAATAAGACGTTGTTTCGCTGTTTCTGAAGAAAGATAATTTCTTCCTTCGCCTTGGGCATAAATCTTTGCGCCAACTTTTTTAAATTCTTGCAATCCATAAATATGATCTGCGTGATAGTGACTCACAATGACGGCCACTATTTTTTGAGGAGTGATCTTCTTTATTTCAGCGATTAACTTTTGCGCAAGAATAGGAGAGCCTAAGGCATCAACCACCACAACTCCACTCGGGGTTACAACAAAACCAGCGTTAGAGATAAAGTTTTGATTAGCACTACTGCCCATTTCAGGAAGGCCTTGCACAAAATAAGTATGGGGCGCCACCTGAACAGGCTTAAGAGTCAACGTATCTAAAGATTTGCTTTGAGCAAAGATCACGCTAAATGAAAAAAGGGATCCCACAAGGATCCCCGTCAAACACTTCACAAAATAAATCCAGTTTTGATTGCCTTTCATTTTGATTTACTCAAGGCTTAATGTAGGCAAACCCATCTTTGTATTGCAAGTCGGCAACACGCACTACACCCGAGGGGGTAAAGTCTGCGTCCAGCGTGAACTGGTCTTTCTTAAGGTTGCGATTTTTTAAAGTAATCTCGCAGACCTCAAATTTCACGCCCCGAGACTTTAAAGCGCCGACTAATGGCGCGTAATCGGTATTACTTTTCTGGTCCTTAGCGCCTTCCATCAATAAATCCACACCGTTTGCATGAGTGACAACAATGATGGTAGTTTGTGGCGAGATATCCAAGTGATTACGGATATTACGCAAACCTTTCAAACCTTGCGCCTGCGCATCATCAATGTGATAAACCACTTTTGTAGAGCCCGTAGATTGGGCTACAGTAATTGAACAAAATCCTAAGGCAAGTGCCATGCCGATAATGATAGAAAGCAGCTTTTTCATTTAGATATCCTCTGAAATCAATTAAATGGGGGCCATTCCAGGATTGTTAGCAACCCCCTTAATGATTGGTTCGTTTAGCTTAACCGCTTTAACTACCTTTACATCTTGTAAGTGGCGCTCCATCACATCCCAAATTGCTTCACCCCCAGCATTTTTTGCCTCTTCGCTAACTGGAGCCCAGCCAGCGACTTTATAAGTCTTGCCGGCCTCAATGGGTTTGCCATTTAAACGCATATCTGTGATTCTTTTGCCTGCAGTCTGTGCAGGATCGATGGTGTATTGCATACCTCCAACCCGCACCATGTCTCCGCCCTGCTGATAATACGGATCAGGGTTAAACAAGTTATCCGCTACATCCTCAAGAATGGTTTTAATGGTTTCACCACTCATATTGGTAACGGTAGTGTATGGATAAGTAATCGCAGTTTGATCCAACAAATTCTCACGAGTGATTGCCTGACCAGGCAATAGACTAGTTCCCCAGCGGAAACCAGGTGAGAATGCAATTTCAGCGTTCTTCTGGGTCATTAATCCATCCAGAATCAGTTGATCAAAGCTTCCATTGAAATTACCGCGACGATATAAAAGACCTTCAGTAGTGGCTAGCTTCTCATTCAACTTTGCCTCATATGGAGCCCTGACTTTTGTAATGAGCTTACTCATAGTTGGGTCTGCAGGAATCATATTTGAGAAGATTGGCAGCAGTTTGTAACGAAAATCTACTGGCTTACCGCCTTTCACATCGAAATCGAGTACGCCCAAGAATTTACTATTCGAACCAGCATTAGTAACTAAAGTTATTCCACCAGCATTTTTTACTTTGACTGGAATGGGTACACCATCATGAGTGTGGCCACCTAAAATCGCATCTAAACCGCGCACTCGAGAAGCCATCTTTAAATCCACATCCATACCATTGTGAGATAGAAGCACCACTACCTTAGCTCCTTTGGATCTCACCTCATCGATAGTCTTTTGCATATTCTCTTCCTGAATACCAAAAGTCCAGTCGGGGGTGAAATAACGGGGATTTGCAATCGGTGTATAAGGGAAGGCCTGTCCAATAATGGCAACTTGAATACCATTCTGGACTTTCATGACATAAGGGTTAAAAACGATATCGCCAAAATCAGATGTCTTAATGTTTTGTGCAATAAATGAAACTTTTCCCTTGAAATCCCCATTGACGATTTCCATAACCCGCTTTTCGCCAAGAGTCATTTCCCAATGGGGCGTCATGACATCTACTCCCAATGCCAATGCTGCATCGACCATATCTTGACCATTGGTCCAAAGAGCAGTTCCCGAGCCCTGCCATGTATCGCCACCATCAAGTAACAATGCCCCCGGACGATTGGCTTTCACTTGCTTAATCAACGTGGCCATATGCGCAAAGCCACCCATCTTGCCGTAATTTTGAGCCGCAGCAACATAATCCAAGTAGGTAAAAGCATGAGCATCACGGGTACCTGGAGCTATCCCATTTGCTTTTAAAAAATATTCTCCAACCAAGTGAGGTGTCTTGCCTTCTTGACTACCAATACCAAGATTGACATTGGGCTCACGAAAATAGATTGGCAACAACTGTGCGTGACAATCGGTAAAGTGCAGAAAATGGACGTTCCCGAATTTTGGTAAGTCATAAAACTTTTGCGCGGTAGTTTGTGCATTAACAAAATTCGATTGCAAACTCATGCCACCAGCTGAGGCTATAGCGAGGGCTTGCAAAAAATCGCGACGACTTAAAGACATATTATTTCCCCTTAGTAAAACAGGCCTCTCGGCCTGTTCTTTTATTCTTTATTGATTAACTGGCGAATTAGGATCAAGCAGTAAAGCCATGACGTCCTGAATTTGCTGCTCATTTAAGAGCTTAAAGTGTGCGAACCGTGGCATATTGCTGCATGCGTTATATGCCTTGGAATTGTTAATACGATTCCAGGTATAGGTAACCACTTCCTGCGAATAACCACGCAACTTTCCATAGCCCGTTAATGATGGGCCAATATTTCCATAGGAAATTTCTTTAGGATCGATCTGGTGACAGTTGTAGCAACCACCTCCAATAACAGTATCAGCCTTATCAGACCAAGTGGCACCACGACCGCTCTGTGCAATCGCCTCACCCTTCTTCCAATCACCGATGTATTTACCATCAGACGGTTGCTTGATGCTTTCCATATTCATTTTCTGAATCTTGTCACGCATCTTTTCGCCCTTCTTACTGTTTGCAAAAACAGGATCGGAACAAAACTTTTGAGTTTCATCTTGGACAATACGGTCTAGACCAGCAATACCGTCAGCCCGAAAACCATCCTTCATCATTTTGTTAAATTTAGGATCATTAGCTTGTTGTGCAACTGCATTGCCATGCATCATTGCTGCGACCAAGGCAAAACTACCAAGGGCTAAGAGGGATTTAATATTCTTCATGTTCATATTCTCTGCCTCTTATCCATTAACGCTTTAAACCAGGTGTTTCAACGGTACCGCCATTGGCGTTCTTCGCCATATACATAGATAAAGCAATCGTGACATCAGAGGTATAAATAGGGAATGGGAAGCGCTGTTGACGGTAGCAATCATTCAAACGTTGCTGCATCGTCCAGAATTGCCCACTGGATACGCGATATGCAGGCCAATAACCCCAACCTAGAGCAGCGCCTTTTTGAGTTGTAATATTCGGCAAATCCTGCAGACGAATACGCTTACCATCTTCGCCATGGCATGAAGCACATGAGAAATCCATAGGGCCGCCTTGGAAAAAGAATGCACGCTTACCAAGCTCATACATTTCTTTTTCTTTTGGATGTGCTGTGCTGACTTTAATTTTTTCACCTTTAGATAAGGTGACCACATAAGCAACAATAGCCTCCATATCTTTCTTGGGGCCCTTTTGAAACGGTGCATCAATCATCTCTTGTGGATCACGCCCTTGCAACTGTTGCATACAGGTTATCAAACGGGATTCAAGATCTTGAACCTTATTGGTATCTTTGAAATAGCGCGGCAACTGTGCTGCAGCACCCTTTACTACCCCGGGCCCTAAGCCTAAATCACACTTTTCTAGAGTGGCGTTCTTTGGGCCAGCAGGCTTTTTCCACAAATCTTCGCCAGCTGCCTCATAAAGTTCTGAAGGGTTTCCATCAGCAATCATCTCGCGATATTTCGCGATATCGTCTGTAGCACTATTTTGTGCCGTGACTGACGACGATACTGCTAGTAAGGTAGCCACTAATCCTGAAGCTAGCCCTAATGTAAATTTACGCTGCATTTGCAACCCTTTCAAAACCCATGAGATGGTAAAGATTTATGAATTCAACTAGCAATTAAGAAGCAGTCGCTTCATCAGTACGCTTGTCACCTTTACTATCCACCCAGCTCACCACAATCTTGTCACCCTTGGCGCCTTTGTATTTGAAGTTCAAGAATGGATCCTTGGAAACTGCTGGACCAAACTGACCATTTAATACATCTTTGCCATTAGCTTTGACATTGATAGTGCTGATGAACCATGCAGGAATTGTTTTACCAGCAGCATCTTTACGCTGACCAGATTCCATATCGTGCTTCATCAAAATCTTTACATCCACAATTCCACCGTTTTCAGCAGCTCTAACGCGCATTGGATCAGCCATGTTTTCCTCTTGTATCTAGTAATTAATTAATAGTGTTTAGTTAAATTCGGATAGGCAATTAACCGCCACAGCCACCTAAAGTGACCTTCACCTCTTTTACAGCCATGCTCCACTTTCCATCCGCTTTAACCAAGGCGTACACATTGGATGTTTGACCCATCTTGATACGAGTAGTGACAAAAGGCTCTGTACCAGCAGGAATAAAGAATTGCGCAGCTAAGGCGCTTGGATTTTTCTCAACCAAGATTGCCATTTGCTCTGCTTTAAGAGTGGTTGTAATACCAACTGGAACCACTGCACCGTTTTCAGCAATATCTGGTGCATTCAAAGTTACTGCGCCAGACTTGTCAGGACTGCCTGCGCCTAGAATTTTAAAAACATCATCTAAACTCTTGCCCTCAAAAGCGGCTTTGTTCCACTCTTGAGCCTGGGCTACGCTAATAAGACCTGCGGATGCCATCAAGCCAAAAACAGCTGAATATTTCAATAAACTGCGTCGCTGCTGATTCATAAAAACTCCTTTAATAATCTACTCTTAGTATCAAATATAGCGGTATTTCAAAAAATCTTCTGTAAATCTATTGCCCAGTAAGAACCCAGCGCACTAGAGTCGCTCTATCCTCATCTGATAACTGTGACTGCGGTGGCATTGGTATTGCCCCCCACACTCCTGAGCCCCCATTTTTAACCTTTGCCATGAGCTTTTCTTGAGCGCCACTCTGCCCCTTGTATTTGGCAGCAATGTCCGCAATAGATGGCCCTACTAATTTGGCATTAGGCGCATGACATGCTGAACAATTTTCATTTTTAAATAACGCAGCCGGACCTTTAGTCGAGGCAGCATGAGTATCAGCAGCATGAGCGAGGCCTTCGCCTGATGAGCCAGGTAGTTTGGCTAATGGAGGTTTTGTTGAATCCGATCCGCGATAAGGACCATACAGTCGATTTTGCTCTGCAATATTGCCATGAGCATTTCTTGCAAAATCCGGAAGAGTAGAGCCAATTTGTACAAACTTCACGCAATTAGTCATGCAAGAAGAGCCATTAACATCTGGTTTGCCATTCACACTCCAGAAACCATGATTACGAGTCATACCATTTCGGTTTGGCATCTTTTTTTGTACTTCAGCAATATTGGCGTCACTTAATACAAAATCATCCGGAACAATTTCGCCTAGGCTCAAAATAAACGCCACCAGTGCATAGGTATCATTCGGTGTTAATGATCTTGGCGCATTCCAAGGCATAGCCCGATAAATGTAATCCCACAAAGTGGACACAGTTGGCACCTTCATTAAGGTGGTCCGTTGCGGTTGCTTTCGATCCGCTAATGAAGCAACTCTTCCAGTTTTTATATCATCAGCAGTAGTTCCGCCAGCAATAGGTGTAAAGATTTCATTAGACTCTCCAAAGACACCATGGCAACTAGCGCACTTAGACTCCCAAATCGCTTGGCCCTGCTCTACCGATCCAGATCCTTTAGGCAAACCTTTAAAGTCAGGACGCACATCTATATCCCATGCAATTACTTCAGCAGGGGTTGCATTACGCCCTATACCAGGGAACTTTGTTGAACCCTGTGTACCCTGTGTACTTTGTGCGATTGATAACTGAGCAGTGAGCGCTAGAGCACTCACTAAACTCAAACGAGCAATCAAATTAACCAACTTGAACATTGCTCACCTCTCCATTTGAATCTAACTTCCAAGATTGAATTGCATTGTTGTGATAGATGGAACGATTGCCACGCAAATCACGCAAAACCTTAATGGATGGCTGAATATAGCCAGTGTCATCCACTGCTCTAGATTGCAGAATTGCAGGTGAACCATCCCACACCCAATCAATATTGAAACGAGTAATGGATTTAGTTAGGATTGGTGTCTCAAGTCGTGCAGTACGCCAGTTATTACCACCGTCAAAAGAAACATCAACGCGCTTTATCTTGCCACGCCCTGACCAAGCCATGCCGCTTACGTTATAGAAGCCCTTATCTAATAATTGCTGTCCACCAGAAGGTGTCGTGATAACAGACTTACATTCTTGAATGGAGGCATATTGGCGATGCATTCCATCAGGCATGAGCTCAATGTAATGAACAGCCTCATCTTTAGCATTCCAAGGCATATCGCCCACTTCAAGGCGGCGCAACCATTTCACCCAACTAACCCCCTGCACCCCTGGAACCACTAGGCGCAATGGAAAGCCATTTTCTGGGCGCAGCATCTCACCGTTCATGCTCCAAGCAACAATCGTATCGTCCAAGCAGCTTTCTAAATTGATGGTACGAGTCATACCTGAGCCATCACCACCTTCGGCAAGCAGAAACTTACCTTTTTTCAGATCTGCGCCGCACTCTTCAAGCAACACCTTGAGAGGTACTCCTGTAAATTCACAGCAAGACAACATGCCGTGGGTGTACTGCACGGTTGGCACGGCAACGTTACCCCACTCAAGACCAGTATTCGCACCGCACTCAATAAAGTGTGTACGAGAGACGGAAGGCAATCTCATTAAGTCATTCATGGTAAACACGCGAGCATTTTTCACCAGACCATTTACCATCAATCGATGGGTTTCTGGATTTAAGTTATACCAACCCTGGTGATGACGTTCGAAATGCAAGCCATTAGGAGTAATCGTTCCAAACAATCCTTGCAAAGGAGTAAACGCAACAGAAGCGGCTGATACACGCGTTAAGCCTGGGGATTCACGGCGAATTAAATTGGCCTCATAGATTGAGGGCACCCCATAGGGCATTGTGGCAACGTTTTTACCCAATGTGGTTTGCCATTCTTGTTTCTCAAGAATCGCTGGATCACCTTCACCAGCAGCAAAAGCTAGTGGCGCAGCCAAGCTAGCTGCGGCTCCACCAACTGCGGACATAAATCCTTTGCGCAAGAAGCCGCGACGCGTTTCATCAAGACCATTGGTATTGATGTCGGCAATCAACTCTTGAGAGATAAAGTGTTCTGGAGCTTTAACTAAACGAGCTCTATTTGCAGGCTTCTCAATAGCCGAGACATCTTCCACATTTAATTCAATTTGCTTCTTAGTCATTTGACCTCTATTTAACAATTGATTTACTGCAAAAATTTAGTGGATACCTTCAGCAATCTTGGCACAGACTGTCTGACACATCTCTACGGTTGCACTATCTGCAATTGAGTAATACACCGTGACACCTTCCTTTCGTCTGAGCAATATTCCAGCCTTGTGTAATGCCAATAGGTGTCTTGAAACATTAGCTTGACTTGAACCACACATCTCAACCACTTCAGTTACAGATTTTTCGCCAGAACAAACTGCATACATAATGCGCAACCGAGCTGGCTCAGAGAGAACATTGAAATACGCCGCAACTTGAGAAAACACTTTCTCCATTTGCTTGGGGGATAAATTCTTTGTTGCCTTTTGAACTCTAGATTTCAATTTTGCGAACCTTCTTCTATATATGCATATATACGCATATATTTGACCCCTGTAGCAACTAAATCGATATAGTGAGATACCCTATATTGCTTAGCAATACAATTAAGCCAATGGATATGGAAGCAATTCTTCTCTCGCTGAAACTAGCGCTGTGGACTTTAGCCCTGATCATCCCTTTTGGGGTATGGGCGGCACATAGCCTTTTAAGGCTAAATAAAAGCAAGCCTTGGGTAGAGGCCGCCCTAGCACTTCCACTCGTTCTGCCGCCAACGGTTTTAGGCTACTACCTCCTTGTCGGCTTAGGAGGCAAATCCATCTTGGGTATTCCGCTGACATTCTCTTTTACAGGGATCCTAATAGCCTCACTAATAGTGAATCTCCCTTTTGCCATTCAACCCATACAACGCGCTTTTGAAGCAATAAACCCGGAAATTCGTGAAGCCGCCCAGGTAAGCGGACTATCCAATTGGCAAATATTTCGATTAATTGAACTACCCCTTGCATGGCGCGGGATCACCAGCGCTGCAGTGCTGGCTTTTGCCCACACTTTAGGCGAGTTTGGAGTAGTGCTAATGGTTGGTGGCGCTATTCCCGGGGAAACCAAAACGGTATCCATTGCAATCTACGACAAAGTGCAAGGTTTTGACACTTCTGGGGCTGGAGTGCTTGCTTTACTTTTATTAGGAATTTCGCTCATTGCAATTGCACTCTCATACGGTATTTTCGGGAAAACTGCCTCTGACCAGCGCAGATGGGGAAGCTAATGCTAAAACTGAAGATCAGCCAAACCTCTCCAAATCCATTGCAAATCACACTGGAGTGTGCGGCCGGTCAATTGCATGCGCTCGTAGGGCCATCAGGCAGCGGTAAAACAAGCACATTGAGAGTTATAGCTGGCCTCAGTCAAGCCAAAATCGGCAAGATTGAGTGCGGCGGAGAAACTTGGTTTGAAGCTAACGAATTATCGGGAGTAATTCAAAACCTAGACCCCACTCAACGATCCTGCGGGTTTTTATTTCAGCAATACGCCCTCTTTCCGCATCTTTCTGCGTTAGAAAATGTCCTGATTCCGTTACAAAATTCCACTTACAGCGTCCATGAGCGGAAAGTGATCGCACTCGAGTGGTTAGGTCATATGGGAATTCCAGAACTTGCACAACGATTACCGCATCAACTTTCTGGCGGCCAACAACAACGTGTTGCTCTCGCTAGAGCGCTGGCACGAAAACCCAAAATCCTGTTATTAGATGAGCCATTCTCAGCAGTGGATGCACCTACCAGACAAAGTCTTTACAAAACACTCGCAGATTTACGCAAAGATTTAAACATTCCAATTCTGTTAGTTACGCACGATTTACGCGAAGCGGATCTGCTGGCAGATCGTATTACCGTAATTGATAATGGCATAAGCTTGCAAACCGCTCCACCACAAGTGATTTTTCAAAAGCCCAGAAACTCACGCGTTGCCGAGCTAGTAGGTATCAGCAATATGTTTCACGGTAAATTTAACTCTGGCAATCTCACCTGGGATGGTTGCGAAAAGATATTTTCAGTAATCGACAAGGGGAAAATACCGCCCAATGCGCAAGTTGCCTGGGTTATTCCTCAAGACGGCTTACGTATTCATAACTTACCTACCCCCACCAGCATTCCAGCAACCGCTGCAGAAATTAGTAGCTTAGGACAAATTGCAGTACTTCAGCTACAGATTCAAAATAGCGATCACAAAATTGAGTGGGTTGCTTCTTCATCTGAAATTAAACGCATGAATATAGGGGTTGGCAGTCATATACATCTAGATCTAGATCCAAATCAGATCCACATCATGCCCCTCCGCCCAATCAATGATCCCAGACGATTTGTTGGGAACTAATTAAAAACAGCGTCATGCATGCTGCATTAAATTTATTCTTAGCGACTCGACCGGCATTCCTCACAATCACATTATTGGGGTGCCTCATTGGGCTGACGGTTCCAAGCCCTAGCAAACAATCCATCGTTATCAATCTGCTTACTTTTGCATTAGTTATCCTTGTGCATGCAGCAGCAAATGTAATCAATGATTACTACGACCACCTAAATGGCAGCGATCAAAATAATCACAACCGCATTTCACCATTTACTGGCGGCAGTCGTTTTATACAAGACCAGCTACTAAAACCCACTCAAATATTTCATCTTGGCGTAGCTTTGATCATTCTTAGCACTGCAATTGGTTTGTATTTTTGCAAACAAACAACGTGGCTCCTAATTCCTCTCGGAATTACTGGGGTTATCTTTGGATGGGCTTATTCTGCTCCCCCGCTCCAATTAATGTCGAGAGGTATTCTCGGTGAGTTATCGATAGCTATTGCCTGGTCTTTGGTAGTGATTGGGTTTGCTAGCATACAAACAGCGAGCTTTGTCTATCAAGCAATTCCCATGGGACTTGCGTATGGATTAATGGTATCGAATATCCTGCTTGTAAATCAGATTCCCGATATCGAGGCAGATCGTACCGCTCGAAAATTAACACTAGCTACCCGAACGAACGGGAACGAATTAAGCAACTGGTACCTAGGAATCATCATTGCTGCATACATCTTTCAACTGATAGGTGTCCACTATTTTTCTGCATCGATAGGAACTCTATTGACAGTTTTACTATTGCCTATTTTTGTACATTGCGCAAAAACTATCAGAATGGCAAAAAAGCAAAGAGATCAAACTAAGAAGTTGATTATTCTTAATTTAGTTTCTATTCATTTATATACGCTTCTTTTATTCATTGGGATGCTTTTAGACTGATTCACATGGCGTCGATAAGGATTTTTCAACGCTCATATATGTGAAAAAAACCACCCGTAGGTGGTTTTAATGTCTCCTCCAACAATTTATTATTTGTGCCTAGAATTTTTAGACATCTGACTACCAATATTTAAAAGGCCTTTCCGCATCCACATCCCCACCCAATGCTCTCATATTCTTGTTGCAATGCGGGCAAGTAAGTCCATCCCACTGCACCAGATGATTACTAGAGTGGCAATTAATACAAGAGGGAATAAAGTCAATGTCAACATTCGCGCTACTAGAATGGGCAACGGTATATGACCCTATTGTCGAACAGGCTTTGCAAACCATCACTATCTTTGAAGATTGCAAACCGACCTCTTTACCAATTCCACTAATACACTCAAAGTTACAGGAACGGCATACAAATTTATATCTAGCCATAAATCTTTCCTATCAGCTCTTTTTAGATTGAATAGCCAGTCGCTTCAAATGAGCATCTTGTATTAGTAACTGACGCTCTTGATTGGCAACTCCGATAGTGATTTTTTTAGCAATAAGATCTGCATATACTTGATCAATTTTTTTAAAAAAATCTTCGTAAATTGTCACCATTTCTGGGCTCAAGCCTTCAATGGCAATAGGCCTACAAGTATTTGCTTCAGCCAAATAGTTTGTCAGAGCTACAGCTTGTTGATCAGTCAATTTATCTGGGGATGCAAAAAGAGCTTTTGCGTGCGGATTGTTTCTTGTAACAGCTATGATTTGACTGTCAACTAATAATGCGTCAGCACTTTGATTGCTTTTAATAATGCAATCATTAAGTCGCCTTACTACTGCGCTCGATTGAACTGACGGTTTTGCGGGGGTGATTGCCGAGGTTTTTGCATCTTTTACAGAATCCTTAGGCGCCACATTTGTAGCGCATCCACTTAAAAAAATAATGCCCATTACACCTAATTTGTATATATTTTTCATATCCATATTCCATTTAATCTATTGGTAAACAAAATCAGCGCGGCGATTTTCCTTAAATGCTGCTTCTGTTTGATCTCGATTGACCGGCTTTTCTTTCCCAAAACTCACAGCCTCTAACTGAGATTCGCTGACCCCTTGAGCAAGCAATGCCTTCTTAACGGCTTCGGATCGTCTTTGGCCGAGGGCTAGGTTGTACTCAGCTGTACCTCGATCATCCGTATTGCCCTGAATG
The DNA here is from genome assembly GCF_018687635.1 of Polynucleobacter sp. MWH-Braz-FAM2G. NCBI lineage: Bacteria > Pseudomonadati > Pseudomonadota > Betaproteobacteria > Burkholderiales > Burkholderiaceae > Polynucleobacter > Polynucleobacter sp. MWH-Braz-FAM2G. Next base: position 821,668 of record NZ_CP061300.1, on the reverse strand, counting down.
ATGATTGACGCTTTTTGCTTTTGAAATGCCTTTAAATATGCTGCATGTGCCGAAATGGTTGAAACATATTTTGGGTCAATACTGTAGCTATCAAACTCAAAGTAAATGGAACGCTTCCCATACACACTGGACTTAGGATCGCTAATGGGATCATAGGTCATTGAATCACCAGCATTGACTGTGGCAACACTATTAGCATCGCCTAACTTAACACCGCTACAAGCCGATACAAATAAAACCAGTAATGCCAAAGGCAGTACCTTCAAAAATTTAGACATGATGTATTTCCCAGAATGGCTATGTGCATCTAGCCAATTAGAAATGAGGCATATCGATTCGACATGCCCTACCTAGAAGAATTAGGCTTGACCTTTGGGAGGCTTAAATGCTGAATCAGGGAAATTCTGTGTAAACGACAGTTTTTTTGCGTTGATAGACTTAAGAGAGATCAATGGCGGATCAATAACAACAATCCCAATCTCACTGATATTTGCAGTGACGTGACTCATTAGAAATAATGAGTGGGATTGCTGCTCACCAACAACTTCTTTGCCGGCATGACTTTGTTCAAGAGAAGTGCCAGCAATTGAATTTTGGTGCATTTGAGCCCGCTCAATAGCCGCATCAACAAAAACACTACCCGCCGCCACTTTGAATGAAGTCAAAAAGAGGCAAATCAGAATTACTAGGAATCTATTGCGTGAGCGCATACGGTGATTCTATACTCAAATCGATAATTATCGGAACTCGAATCTACGATTTTTAGGCGAAAGAGCATAATATAGTTAAAAAAATAAGAGCTTAGATCGGAGCAAATTTCATGCTAGTTAAGTGTCCTCGCTGTCATAAATTTAATCGCCTACCCCTTGATCGCCTGAGCGAAAAACCAGTTTGTGGAGCTTGCAAAGAAAGCTTACTGACTTCACCCATAGATGCAGATCAAGTGAGTTTTCAAGAAATTTTGAAGGCAAGCAAACTGCCGGTGATTGTTGATTTTTGGGCACCCTGGTGCGGGCCTTGCAAAATGTTCGCACCTACATTTGCAGCAAGCGCCAAAATAAATGGTGAAAAGCTGTTGTATGTGAAACTAGATACGGAAGCAAACCCTTCTATAGGTCAAAAATTTAATATCCGCTCCATCCCGACCTTAGCCATTTTTAAAGATGGAGCTGAAGTTGAACGAATATCCGGAGCGCTGCCTCCAGCACAGTTAGAAAAACTCATCTCCACGCACCTATCAAGTCTATAGATTGGTCTGAATTATGTGTATTTAATTAAAAACCACCCGTAGGTGGTTTTTAATTAAGCTAGAACACAATTATTTGCTACAGCTATTTATCCCTAAAACGGTATAGGCGGGACAAAATTTAAATAGACCTGTTGCAAGAGGAACAACGCCAATCCAACCCCAGACCCCGACGGTTCCAGTTGCAGCTAGACCAATTAGTACTAGGCCAACCAATATACGTAACATACGATCCATACCACCAACATTGCTTTTCATATCGAACTCCCTTTTTGATTATTTACTACAGTAATTTTCATAAAGCACATTCATTACATCCATGACTGCCTCGTTAGAGAGCGAATAATAAATTTGCTTACCCTCTCTTCTAGTTTGGACTAATTCCTCGTTTCTCAAAACCGTAAGCTGTTGCGACAATGTCGGCTGATGAATATCAAGACATTCCTCAAGCTCGCTAACACACATTTCGCCTTGACTAATTTGACAAAGTAGCAACATACGATCCCTATTTGCAAGAACCTTCATCAAGCGGCAAGCCTTATCTGCTGAAGACTGCATCTTTTTTAGACTTACGTTTGTTTTTACGATTGGCATGTTAAATACTCTTAATTAAGCGGCACACCAACTAATGGGCGACCCTCTAAAGTCCAAAGATACAAAGATCCATCGTATAGCTTAGTTGATTTATTTCCCACCAGCTCAGACATTACAAACCAACCGCCAGCTGCTAAGTGACCAGTATTGCAATAAGCGATCGTTGGGCCTTTAATATTTAAACCATTAGCCGCCATCAATGCGTCATAGGTATTCTTCGACCAGAAATATAAAGCGCCATTACTAGATTTTGCCAACAACTCAGGGGCCAATTCTTTAGAGCCGGCAATATGGCCAAATGTCATTACGTCTGGGCGTTTTGCAAGACCCAAGTATTGAGCAGGCTGACGAGCATCCAACAATTGTGGTTTGCCACTTTTTGAAGCAGCCGCCACATCATCTGAACTAGCGATCAATTCCTTGCGCTCTGCTTTAGAAGACCAATTACCAGTCGTTTTTGGAGTATTGGCAGTTGTGTACTCACGACCTTCACTTAACCAACCAGCAATTCCACCGTCCAATACAGCAACCTGATCTTCGCCATAAACCTTGAATGACCAATAGGTACGTAATGCCTCATCGATATCAGACATATCTTGGCCAATTGGCACAAGAATGATCGGCTTATCTGAATTAATACCCAATGATTGAACCAGCTTTTCAAAGTCGGCCTTTTCAGGGATTAGGAATTTAATTTTTTTACCATCAACCAAACGCTCAGCTCGCACCTTCTTAAAGTCTAGCAAGCTTGAATTGGTAATGTGACCACCTACCTCGACCAAGAATTTCTTGCCAGTTTTTTTATCAGTGTCAAATTCCGGGTTTCTAAGATAGCTATCCAAATCCGTTCTCACTTCAATTACCTGAACCTCAGATAGATTATTTGCCAGCCAGTCTGCGCTGACAACTGGACCAGGCAATGTAATTGCTTGAGCTAGGCTTATGCAACTCGCTAGAACGAAGGCTAATAACCATTGAATCTTTTTCATTTTTACTCCCTTATGAATTTACAACCAACAAATTATCTGAAAGGCGACCCATTAAATCTATTTTGCACTCCGTTAAGACATGATGCTCTCTTAAATTCAATACAAGATCACGATTTCCATATTCATCAACTAATCGAGCTATCTTTTGATCACGCTCCAACATTAATTGCTCAATTTCTAATGAAAATAATTGAATTAGAGAGCTGATCCATTTACAAACTGGGGCCACGCGTCCTTTAGTGGACATTTCAAACCCTTTAACGGACTTCATTACCATTTTCGCGTTCAGCATGTTTTCGCCAGTAACCCACTGATTTGTTGTGAACAATCTGGTTGGCAGACCCATTTGATCTAGCGCGATACCAATGAGATGATGAAAACGCTCTCCATCCCGTTTAATTACATGAAAATGACCATGCTCTCCTTTTGGCATATCGTCTTTAGGATGGGCATGGTAATAAAACTCATAGCCGCTCTCCTTGTCGACCAAGTCATTGTTTGGATAATGTCGCCATTCAACAAAATCCCTAGCACCACCTAAAGCAGCCTCACTTAAGGTTCGGCCTGCACCTGCATATCGCATCTGAATGCTTGCAAGCTCTTGGGCAGCCAACCAGAGATTAGATTGAGTGAGCATGTAGGTTATTCTGCAGCTTTACGCTTTTTTGGGCCACAAGGATTAGCGGGGCCACATGGGTTAGCGGCTTTTTTCTTTGCGGGACCACATGGGTTTGACGTATCTTTTTTGGGACCACATGGGTTTTTTTGTTCTGCGCTTGTTGGGTTCGCAGGTGCGTCCGCCGAATGCGCTAGTGGAGCCGCGGATAAACCAGCCAAAGCAAGTGCCAATGCAGCTACAGTTGATTTTTTAGACATGTCTTTCCTTTTGAAAAATTAAGTTTGAGAATTAATTGGGCCCTGCAATTTCTTTTCCATCCAAGTTCCTAAAGCAAAAACACCAACTGCAGCAACAATCATCCCAATATCAATAGATAGATTAGAGATATTGAAGGCATTAGATAACGTATCCGCTTTTGTGTACTCGCCCATGGATGTTAAGAACTCGATACTTGGATAAATACCAGCAAACAATACCGTTCCTAAAATTAATCCAAATAAAAATATCGCCGCATCAATACGGCCAGACATCAGTCCGACCACAGAGGTTCCAGGACAATAGCCACCAATTGCAAAACCTGCACCCACAAGTGCACCACCCAAGGCGGCAGCCCCTAAAAATGCTGGCGGCACAAATAAATTATCCGCATCTACATAACCAAATTTCTCCAAAATCAAGAGCCCTACAGCTGCAAACACAATTGCAGTAAACATCACCTTGAAAACTGACCAATCAGTTAAACGAAATTGACCAGTTAACTTATTTGGATTTCCAAAGCCAGCTCGCTCCAAGACAAAACCAAAGCCAGCGCCCAAAAGAAGGCCTGAAAGAATCTCGCTCATCTTATTTCTCCTCTTTCAACATACGACTTACCAACAAACCCACCCCAAAGAAGGTTGCAAGAAAAGTAAAGCCTGCCAAACTGAGAACCGCTGCGCCAGACAATCCAAGACCGCTAGTGCAACCCGCAGCTACCCTTGCCCCAAAGCCTGCCAAAATACCGCCAAACAAAGCAGTCAAAGGGCGCTTAGATCCGCCGAGAAACTTTTTTCCATCCAATTGAATGTGAATTCTCTTGGCAACAAATGCTGACAACAATGCACCGATAGCAACACCTATCACCTGCCAAGTTATCCAGGCATTGAGTGGTCTTCCCTCCTCAACCATTCCGCCGAGGTAATCGTTTGCATTAGTGGCAACCGGAGCAACATACATTCCAATCCATGCAGTTAAGCGAGTTGTGAATCCTGTTGCCCCAAGCCCATGGCCTGTAAATACAAAAGTCGCCAGTAACACCATACCAAGAAGAAGCCCTGCTAATAAGGGATTCATATAAGTCGTGGACTTGGGTTGCGCCTCTTTATCAATCATCTTTCATAATCTCATTTAAGATTTAAATAATATATAAATAAGTATATTATAGAATACATTAATTTGCAATATCTAGAGCCGTTAAGAGTCAACTCCGAGAAATTGACCTTTTACTAAAAAGCTCCAATCACCACCTAAGACTGATAAAGATGAGTCTGACAAGGATTTTGGGGGGTGCAATCAGCCCCCTGTCATCCATCAGATAACTTTGGATGAGATTATTCAAAACTCACCCTTCACTGTTGTAAGACCCAAAGCATCCCAATCCAACATGCCCCCACGATAGTAATAAATCTTAGTTGCTGGGAAGCCATCACGCGTCATTGCAGCCATAGCCATTGGACTTTGTGGGCAAACGGGACCATTGCAAAACGCATAAACCTTTTTGGCCTTAGAACAATCCCACTTAGATGAACCTGTAGTGGGTTTTTTACACCCTAATTCATCCATTCGCATAGCAACCTCGGTATACGGGATGCCAATGGATCCAGGGATCGTACCTTTTACTCGGTCATCCACAACGCGCATATCTACAACCAAGGAATCTTTGTCGTTTAAAGCATTCAGCACATCAATCTCATCAACTGGTACCACACCCTTAATAGGAATTAATGGCTGCAACCAACCTTTATTTTTAGCGCATGGTGTCATGACGCGAGTAATCTCGATTGGACCCTTTGGGGTATTCACCACAAAGTTGGTTGATTTATCAATAATTTGCAATAGCTCAGGCGAAGAAGGCTGAGCAGCCACCAAACCAGAAAACAACACTAAACCCAAAATTAAAAACTTTTTCATATCACCCCTCAATTATTTTTTGTGCGCCGAAACCACGATTTAAATGCTTATATACGTATTTATGCATATTTATGCAGTGTGATCTCAATTTACAGCAAACTTAATACTGAGAAACCCCTATTGTTGAAGGTAGCAACACCTTTAAGATCATCAAAAGATAGTTTCAAATTTTTTATTTACTCAAATACTGGAGAATCCATGAAGAATAGTCGTCGCCAATTTATGATTTTGTCTGCTGCTGGTGCCTGTACTCTGGCATTGAACGGCAAGGTTCAAGCGCAAGCAATGGTTGCAGAAACTGATCCACAAGCTGCCGCCTTGGGTTACAAAGCCGATGCTTCCAAGGTAGATAAAGCAAAATATGCAAAGTATGCTGCTGGTCAGCAATGCGATAACTGTGCTTTGTACCAAGGTAAGCCTGGTTCTGCCTCTGGCGGCTGCTCTTTGTTTGCTGGTAAGCAAGTATCTGGCAAAGGCTGGTGCTCTGCTTACGCTAAAAAAGCATAAGTAAATAACTAAGCTTCTTAGTTTTAAAACGGAAGCGCGATCAAGTGCTTCAGGAATAGAAAAGACTGCGTAGTAATACCTCGCAGTCTTTTTTTAAATTTATTTTTTAGCCACCAAACCAAGCAGCGCTGACATCCCTGTATGTCTAGGACCCTCAGACAGCGCTTTTTCATAAGAAACAAGTTCGACTATCTGAAATTCTTTGCAAAGATCTCGAATGAGTTCTTCTGTGTAGAGGTGCTCAATCAATGAGGGACCACCTGTTTTATATTCCAATTGTTTTGGTGTGTAGCCTTGCAGAATAAAAATGCCGCCTGTCTTTAATGATTTATATGTCTGCTCAAATATTCTTGCCCGCATTGCTGGATCAGCGAACTGAATAAAAATTCCTATGACTGCATCATAAGTATTTTTTGGCCAGTCATAGCTATCCGTATCTGAGAATGTGTATTCGACTTCAACTTGATTCTCTTTAGCAAATTGTCTGGCCTTATTAAGCGCAATATCAGAAGCATCAAAGCCAACAACTTGCATGCCTTGTTTTGCAAGCCAAACACCGTTTCGCCCCTCGCCGTCAGCAATACAAAGTACTTTATCTTTGGGCTTTAGATATTGCTGCGATTTCTCGACCAGGTACTCATTTGGCTCCTTGCCAAAAATGAACTCTTCTTTATCGAAGCGCTCATTCCAAAATTGAGTAGCATCAGAAAACCCCATGGCCTTATCCTGATGCACTTCTTTATTTTTTGAGTCCACCAGCTAGATCATTCTTTAAATCGTTGATGTTTTCTAAGCCAACAGCAATCCGCACCAAGCCGTCCGATATACCAGCAGCCTTTCTAGCCTCAGGGGTCACGCGACAATGGGTGGTCGTAGCGGGATGCGTAATAGTCGTACGAGTATCACCCAAGTTTGCCGTAATTGAACAAAGCTTGGTTTGATTGATTAACTTGAAAGCCGCCTTCTTACCGCCCTTAAGTGTGAATGACAGAATTGCCCCACCCTCTTTTTGCTGGCGTTTTGCCAAAGCATGCTGAGGATGTGACTTTAGACCTGGGTGGTAGACGCGCTCTACACCAGGCTGCTTTTCAAGCCATTGCGCTAATGCCAATGCATTCTGACTCTGTTGCTTCATACGAAGCTCTAAAGTCTCGAGCCCTTTGAGAAATACCCAAGCATTAAATGCAGAAAGTGTTGGACCTGCTGTGCGCACATAGGGGAATACTTTCCCCATAATGAAATCATGACTACCCACAATCGCACCGCCAACCACCCTACCTTGACCATCCAAATATTTAGTTGCTGAATGAATTACGACATCGGCACCCAAGGACAATGGCTTTTGTAAAGCTGGTGTACAGAAGCAGTTATCAACAGCCAATAGCGCGCCCGCTTTTTTGGCAATCTTAGAAATTGCTTTTATGTCTGCAATCTCGGTTAATGGATTAGAGGGTGTTTCCAAATAAAAGAGTTTAGTGTTTGGCTGGACAGCAGCTTGCCATGACTTGATATCCGTCAAATCAACATAAGTCGTCGTGATGCCAAATCGCCCTAAGATGTTGGTGAATAACTGAATCGTTGCTCCAAATACTGAGCGCGAACAAACAACATGGTCACCGGCTTGAAGATGAGCCATCGCCATTGTGAGAATGGCCGACATTCCAGAGGCTGTAGCTATACATGCTTCGCCACCCTCTAGTGCAGCCAATCGATCCTGAAACATGCTGACAGTTGGATTTGTAAAACGGGAATAAATAAAACCTTGATCAGCGTGCGCAAAGCCATCTGCTGCCAACTCTGCACTATCAAAACAAAAACTAGAGGTCAAAAACATTGCTTCGGAATGCTCTTGATACTCGGCAGTGCGACGAGTGCCTGCTCGGACCGCCAAGGTCTCGAGTGCTAACTTAGAAAAATCAGGTTTTTGGCGTGTAGTTTTGCTCTTCATTCTGCTATTTTGACACCGAATTGCAGATTTGCCTTTTTCAATGCAAATTCCTGTCGCTTTTTAGTCTTCGGTTGCCAAGTGCAAATGGAGTTGCGAACGAGCAAAGTCACTGGAATCCTTTTGGCGATCCGCCTTCGCTGCTGAGGTATTTCTGGAAGCTTCTAATGCATCCAAATAGGACTCGGTAATATCACCCGTAATATAGTTGCCATCAAAGCAAGAGGCTTCAAAATTCTGAATATCCGGATTAATGTCCCTCACCGCTTGCTTCATGTCTTCAACGCTTTGGTAGATCAATTGATCTGCGCCGATCATCTTATTGATTTCTTCATCGGTGCGACCATAGGCCACCAATTCGCTACGAGTAGGCATATCGATACCGTAAACATTCGGGAAACGAACTGGAGGCGCCGCAGATGCGAAGATCACTTTTTTAGCACCAGATTCGCGAGCCATCTGCACAATCTCGAAAGAAGTGGTTCCACGAACAATCGAGTCATCCACAATCAATACAGTCTTATCTTTAAATTCAATGCGCATCGCATTTAATTTCTGGCGAACGGACTTCTTGCGCACAGCCTGTCCTGGCATGATGAAGGTGCGACCAATATAACGGTTCTTAAAGAAACCTTCGCGATAGTCAACGCCTAAGTTCTTTGCCACCTGCATTGCCGCAGGTCGACTAGAGTCCGGAATAGGCATCACTACGTCTATCTCCGCTACGTTTGTTTCTTTGCGAATCTTCTCAGCCAAATAATCACCCATTCGCATGCGGACGTTATAGACAGTCACTCCATCAATCGTAGAGTCTGGCCTTGCCATATAAACATATTCAAAAATACAAGGCGTGAGAACAGCATTTGGTACGCACTGACGTGAATAAAAATTGCCATCCAAGTCAATGTAAATTGCTTCACCAGGATGAACATCGCGAACAAATGTAAATCCAAGGCCTTCTAGCGCCACAGATTCAGAAGCAATCATCCACTCAGGGCCTTGAGGTGTATCGATACGACCTATACATAACGGACGAATACCAAATGGATCACGGAAAGCCAATAAACCATAACCAGCAATCAGTGAGACCACTGCATAAGAACCTTTGACGCGACCTGCTACACCAGTGACTGCATTAAACATTGCCCCTTCATCCAAGGCAGCGCTATTGGTTTCTTTTTGTAACTCGTCGGCTAGTACGTTTAATAAAACTTCAGTATCAGAACTAGTATTGATATGCCGACGATCACGATAGGCCATCTCTACGCGCAAGCTGGGCGCATTTGTTAAATTGCCGTTATGCGCCAGAATAATTCCGTAAGGGGCGCTTACATAAAACGGTTGCGCCTCTTCTTCGCTACTGGCCGATCCAGCTGTTGGATAGCGTACCTGACCAATACCTGCATTACCAACCAAACTGCGCATATTACGCGTTCTGAATACATCCCTAACCAAGCCATTGGCTTTATGCATCGTGAATGAATTGCCATTCATAGTCGCAATGCCAGCAGCATCCTGTCCGCGATGTTGCAAGAGCAACAAAGCGTCATAAAGCAGTTGGTTTACTGGTGTATGAGAAATTGTTCCGACAACGCCACACATATCTCTAGATTCCTATTGTTATTTTAGGACTAATGGTTGGGGTAACTTTTGGTAATGCATCAGTCAACTGTTTAGCCCAATCGGCAGGAAGCCAACTTTTAATCAAGCCTGTTGCCATATCGATAGCCGGTCTCGTAATTGCATTTTGCCAAGCCATACTTTGAGGAATGGGGGTGAGCACGGCCAGAGTTGCAAACACAACAACAATCAAGGCGCCGCGAACTAAACCAAACGTTAAACCCAAGAAACGATCAGCCAAACTTAATCCCACTGAGGAAATAATTTTTTGCACCACTCCGCCAACTAGGCCACAGATAATCAGAGTCAATATAAATAGAATGATGAAGCTAGCGCCTAAGCTAAGCATTTCATCAAGATGAAACGTAGAGAGCCATTCAGTAGATAAGTAATTACTGTAATGGTAAGCGACCCAAGAAGCCGCAAACCAAGACACTAAGGCCAGCAACTCTTTAAACAATCCCCTTGAGATGCCAACTAAAGCAGAAATCAAGAGTACAACTAGGGTGAAATAATCCACCGATGTTAGCTTGAGGGTGGATAAGTATTCCATTACTGCTTACCAGACTCGATTACTTTGGGCGAAAGACCCATCGCCTTTATTTTCTTTTCTGCTGCATCTGCGAGGTCTTTATCGGTATATGGACCCGCTCGCAGCAAATACAACTTCACTCCATCCGCACCAGTCTTAGTTGAAGTGTAATAAGGTATCTTTTGATCCTTTAGCTTTGCGACCCAACCTTTAGCGCGCTCTTCGGATGCAAATGCACCAATCTGAATGACATACTTGCCTGTGCCACTTGCGGAAGCATTACTTGTAGCTGAATTATTGGGTGTAACGGCCTTAGATGCATCATCAACTTTTGGCTTGGTATTGGCGCTTGCAACCACCTCTTCACCTGCTGCTAGACCTAATGTAGCTGACTTACTAACAGTAGGCGCTGATGGCTTAGACTCTAGTTTTGGCTCTGGCTTCGCATCAGCCTTTACTTCGGGGGCAGGCACTACTGCCTTAGGAGCTTCCACGACAGCATCTGTTTTTGGTTTTGCTTCAGATTTAACTTCCGTCTTGGCATCAGGCTTAGATTCTGCGCCTGGCATTGGCAAGCTAGTCACAATATTGATAGCAATATCGTTTGGAGATGATTTTGGCTTGCTATCCAAAATACGGGGTAAACCGATTACGGCAATTAGGACTAGAACGGCCGCACCGATAAGACGGTGACGCGCCCTTTGTTGCTCTGGATCCTCGGTTAGCGCTAGCTCTTCAGCCTCAATAGAACGTTGCAAGCTTCTTGGGGCAACTCGTTTGACGGTGCGGTTACCCCTTGAACCTAATTCAAGGTCATCAGACTGGGTTTTTCGCTTAAAAAAGCTCGGTAAACGAATCATGGATCAGTGGGCCTGGTTGTTTCGGTAAGTCATTACGCCTGCAACGGTATAGAAGGATCCGAAGGTCACAATTCTATCACCCTCACCTGCCTTTGAAAGGGCTTTTTGATACGCTGCAGCAGGATCTGGGAAGCATTCAATACCACCATCTGCCCCGTTTTTTGGCTTAACCCCCATGGATTCAAGCTTCTCTGCTAAATCCTTAGCGCTCGCAGCTCTTGAAGTGGGTAAATCGGTGCAAAACCAGAAATCAACAATATTGAGAAGGGGTTTAATGACCCCCTCAATATCCTTATCGGTCATCGCACCAAAAATGGCATAGGTATAGGGGTGATAACCCATCTTATCGAGACCCTGCGCCAATGTTGCAGCCGCATGGGGGTTGTGAGCAACATCCAAGACAACTGTTGGCTGACCTGGTAAGACCTGAAACCGGCCAGGCAACTCAACTAGAGCAAAACCATTCCGAATATCTTGGGCGCTTACAGGCAGACGCTGATGAAGAGCCATTAATGCAGCCACTACAGCAGATGCATTCAGGATTTGGTTGGCGCCCCGTAATGCCGGGTAGCCAAGACCACTAAAACGTTTTTTACGCCCCGCCCATCCCCATTGCTGTTTGTCACCCTGAAAATTGTAGTCACGTCCTTGCAACCAAAGATCACATCCTAACTTCTCGGCGTAATCGATTAATGACTGGGGTGGCACAGGATCGCCACATACCGCAATGTGTCCTGGACGAAAAATGCCCGCTTTTTCAAGGCCAATAGCCTCTCTGGTTCCTCCCAAGAAATCAGCATGATCGATATCAATACTAGTCACGATAGCGCAGTCAGCATCCACAATATTGACCGCGTCTAAACGTCCACCCATTCCAACCTCCAAGATAACCGCATCTAAATTGGATTTAGCAAACAAATGCATGATCGCCAAGGTGGTGAATTCAAAATAAGTTAATGTAGGTGCATCAACCAAACTGACGCGCGCTTTTTCAACAGCCGCAAAGTGTTCAAGTAATAAGTTGTCATTGACATCTTCGCCATTAATACGAGCGCGCTCATTAAATTTGAGTAAATGCGGAGATGTATGACAACCGACCCGATAACCCGAAGCCAACAGAATGCTTTCTAAAAAAGCGCAAGTTGAACCTTTACCATTTGTGCCAGCAACGGTAATGACTGGGCAATCAAAATGAAGATCTAGGGCAGCTTTTACCCGATTAATTCGCTCAAGACCCATATCGATCCCGACAGGGTGGGCAGTTTCAAGATGGCTAAGCCAAGCCTCTAGGCTGAGAAATAATATAGGGGCTTGGTGTGCTGAGCTCAAGCGCTTAGAGAGCTGAGCTACCCGCTATCGCAGGTTCAGGAAGCTTTTGCAATAAAGCAAGCAAACGGGCAATTTCACCACGCATTTGACGACGATCAACAATCATGTCAATGCCGCCCTTTTGCATTAAGAATTCAGACCGCTGAAAACCTTCAGGCAACTTCTCACGTACAGTTTGCTCAATAACACGAGGACCAGCAAAACCAATTAAGGCTTTTGGCTCTGCCATGACTACATCACCCATAAAGGCAAAGCTAGCAGAGATGCCGCCCATAGTTGGATCGGTGAGAACGCTAATGTAAGGCAAACCTTTTTTTGAGAGTAAGGTCAACATCGAATTTGTTTTGGCCATCTGAAATAGTGATAGCAAGCTCTCTTGCATACGTGCGCCACCAGTAGCAGTTACACATATGAATGCGCACTTCTTATCAATCGCTTCTTGAACGCCACGAGCAAAACGCTCACCCACAACAGAACCCATTGAACCGCCCATGTACTGAAACTCGAAACAAGCGGCAACTACAGGTATCGTTTCAATCTTGCCACCCATCACAATTAAGGCTTCGGATTCACCAGAGGCATCATTTGCCTCTTTAATACGGTCTGGGTACTTCTTAGAGTCCTTAAATTTCAATGGATCCGTTGGATAGATATCTGCACCAATCTCGTAACGACCTTTTTCATCCAACAAGCTATCCAAACGAAGACGCGCACCGATGCGCATATGATGACTGCATTTGGGGCAAACCGATAAATTGGCTTCGATATCCGTGCTGTAAAGAACCGTTTCACAACCTGGGCATTTAACCCATAACCCCTCTGGAACTGATTTGCGATTTGCAGGATCAGTATGTTGAATTTGGGGAGGGAGTAATTTATCTATCCAGCTCATCAGTTTTAGCTATCCAATGCCTCGCGAATTTCGCGAATGAAGGTTTCTAGTGATTGTACTGCCTGCCCTGGGGGTGCATCCTCCAAAAGACGAATAATGCGACTGCCAATTACCACAGCATCAGCGCTCGCCGAGACCGCCTTAGCGCTTGCGGCATCGCTAATACCGAAGCCCACTGCGATCGGAATATCGGTCTCTTCGCGGATTTTTGGGATGATGCTTGCCACATCTTGGGTATTGAGGTGGGATGCTCCTGTAACCCCGCGCATCGAGACGTAATAAATATAACCAGAAGCTATTTTGGCAGCCTCTTTAATACGTTCATGAGATGACGTGGGTGCCAGCAAGAAAATGGGGTCAATTCCAGCAACACGCATACGAGCTGCAAAATCCACACACTCCTCTGGGGGATAGTCAACCACCAAAACACCATCAACACCAGCAGCTTTCGCCTCCGTAGCAAATCGCTCTGCCCCCATTTGCTCAACGGGATTTGCGTATCCCATTAGAACAACTGGAGTATGAGCATCTTTTTTACGAAACTCCTTAACCATCTCTAAACAGCCATGCAAGGTCACACCCTGAGTTAAGGCGCGCTCAGAGGATCGTTGAATCACAGGACCATCTGCCATCGGATCAGAAAATGGCACGCCCAATTCGATTACGCTAGAACCACCACGCACCAATGCATGCATCAATTCAACTGTCAGTTTTGGATCTGGATCCCCTGCGGTAATAAAAGGAATCAATCCTTTTTTACCAGAGGCTTTTAACTCTTTAAATAGAGCGGTAATTTTTGACATAGCTAATTCTTATTTTCTATTCTTGCTTATTCTTATTTCTGTTTTATTTTTATTGCTACCTTCATTAACCTTCTGAACCAGTTGCCTGAGCAACGGTATGCATATCTTTGTCACCGCGACCAGAGAGGTTTACCAAAATCGTCTTGTCTTTTGGCAAGGTCTTAGCTAGCTTGCACGCATAGGCAATGGCATGTGAAGATTCGAGGGCAGGAATAATACCCTCAATGCGACAGCAATCATGAAATGCTTGCAATGCCTCCTCATCGGTAATGGCGACGTAGTCTGCGCGACCTGAATCTTTTAACCAAGCATGCTCTGGACCAACACCTGGGTAATCCATGCCAGCAGAAACCGAGTGAGTCTCAGAGATCTGACCATTCTCATCTTGTAACAAGTACGTGCGGTTACCGTGCAACACACCAGGCCTACCTACGCATAAGGCAGCAGAATGCAAACCACTTCCCAAACCATGGCCTGCGGCCTCTACACCAACAAGCTTAACTTCAGGTAAATCAATATAGGGATAAAAAATACCCATTGCATTAGATCCACCACCAACACAAGCAAGTACAAAATCAGGTTGACGACCGGTCATTTCTGGCATTTGCACTTTGCACTCTTCACCAATTACGCTTTGAAAATCACGCACCATCATTGGGTAAGGATGTGGACCTGCAACAGTACCAATGATGTAGAAAGTATTGTCTACGTTGGTTACCCAATCGCGCATTGCTTCATTGAGCGCATCTTTTAAAGTCTTAGTACCAGACTCAACAGGAACTACTTTTGCGCCAAGCAGTTTCATACGAAATACGTTTTGCGCTTGACGAGCAACGTCTACAGAGCCTTGGTACACAGTGCAATCCAAACCAAAACGAGCGCAGATCGTCGCTGTGGCAACACCGTGTTGCCCTGCGCCAGTTTCAGCAATGATGCGGGGCTTGCCCATACGCTTAGCCAACATCGCTTGACCAATGACGTTATTAATCTTGTGGGCGCCAGTGTGATTTAAATCCTCACGCTTGAGATAAATCTGCGCACCACCAAGCGTTTCACTCCAACGCTTTGCATGATAGACAGGCGATGGTCTACCAACAAAATGTTTTAGTTCGTAATGAAACTCTTCAATAAATTCTGGGTCGTGTTGATATTTTGCGTAGGCTTCTTTGAGCTCATCAAGCGCATACATCAATGTCTCAGACACAAACACGCCACCATAGGGACCAAAGTGTCCTCGTGCATCTGGCTTGTCGTACATGGCTACCTCTTTTGATTTAGTTACAGCAAATTATTGGGATGATGATTTCACATCTGCTGCGCGCACCGCCTGAACAAATTGAGCCATGAGCGCAGGATCTTTGACACCCCTGCTGCTTTCTACGCCACTACTGACGTCAACCGCGCAAGGATGCAGGCGTGCAATCGCCTCGCCCACGTTGTGCGTGTTCAACCCACCACTCAAAACGACCCGAGGCGCGTTTTCGCTTACCCATGTCTGTGGAATTCCTTGCCAATCAAAAGGAACGCCTCCGCCGCCATATCCCTCAACAAGGGCATCAAGCAGAAAAGCGTTTGCATGACCATATTGTAGGGAAAAATCACCAAAAGCGAACCCCTCCCCCACCCTAGCGGCTTTCATCCAAGGATCGCCTGCGGCAAGCTCGGCACAGCGCTCTGGAGTCTCGTCGCCATGAAATTGCCATAAAGTAATCGAGGCTGCACCCCTAATTGCCGCAAATTGCTCATCTGAGGCGTTTACAACCAACCCAACGGCATCAACCCCTACAGGAAGCCTAGAAATAAGCTGTGCGGCAATATTGGGGGTTACAGCCCGCACGCTGGGGGGATAAAAAACAAAGCCAACAGCATCTACCCCAGCAGAAACTGCCGAATCGATGTCAGCAGACGTCCTCAAACCGCAGATTTTGACCCTAGTTCGACCCGGAGAGTATGTCAGTAAGCCCATAAATGAATAATAAGGCCTTGAGCCTAGGATTTCTTGTGTTCTTGCTTTTGCTTCCCAATGACCTGAGGTGGTAACCAAGAGTTTTCAAGCCATGGCGCTGGAATAGCAAATTCTTCAGGATATTGAATTTTGGCTAAATATAGACCATCAGCCATAAACGTCGGAGCTGCAATTTGCCTATTCTTTGCGGCCAATACTTCAGCCATCCACTCAGGCCTTTGTCTACCCTGACCGATCTGTAAAAAGCATCCAACAAGATTGCGAATCATGTGATGCAAAAAAGCATTGCCTCGGATTCTGAAATACAGCCATGGTTGCTCAGCAATAATCTCAATGGAGTAAATCGTTTTTACTGGAGTTTTACTTTGGCACTCTGATGAGCGAAATGAGCTGAAATCATGCTCTCCAATCAAACATTCAGCTGATTGTTTCATGGCCTCAATATCTAGCCATTGATTTGGCGGCAACATCAAATAACCCGCGCGCGAATGTGACATTGGCGAACGACAAGGACCTGCCTGTAGCGCATAAATATATTCACGTTCGTAAGCCGAGAAGCGCGCACTGAAATCATCAGTAACCGGTTTTGCCCAATTGACCACAATAGACTCAGGCAGAAATGAGTTCACCCCTCTCACCCAAGAAAAGTCTTCACGCTCCACATTGGTATCAAAGTGAATCACCTGACCCAACGCATGCACTCCAGCATCAGTTCTGCCTGCAGTAATGGTATGGATGGGGAGTTCGGCACAGGCCTGTTCACCAACAAAGGCAGAAATGGCCTTTTCTAATTCATCCTGTACCGTATTGTGATTTACCTGAGTTTGCCAGCCTGAATAAGGACTGCCATCGTACTGGAGACCAAGGGCTATACGCATATAGTTAGGTATTGCGATGCGTGATTTCCGCCAACAAGCTCTGCGCTTCAATCGTAATTGCAGGATCAACAGAATTGCTCACATGAAGCACTTCTTCAATTGACTTTTTAGCTGCAGAAAAGTCTTCAATGGTGATATATGCACGTGCTAAATTTAGCTTTACGCGCAGAGTATCAGCTAGCGGATTTGATGCAGGCTCTTTAACGGGTTTTGAAAGATCAAGATCAATCCCTTCAAACAACGCTTTGGCGCGTGCAGGCATTTCAAAATGAGATCCAGCCGCAGGCTTGTCACTTTGAGGAGCGTGTTGACCTCTTGAGTCAGATTGAATTGATGTAGCAAAGTTGGCAACTTCTGAGCGTCGCGCATTGCGAGCTAAGCCCCACAATAACAAGCCTGTTAAAGCAATTAGAGCGATTGCCAAAATTGCCGGGCCAAAGCCACCCAAACCAAAGTTACTATCTACCGCTTTTTTCTCTTTGGACTTATCCAAGAGTCTTTGCAAATCAGCAATATTCTTTTCTAGTTCAGCGACGCGTGCTTTGGTTTGCTCCAACATCTTCTCTTGGGCAACCAACTCTTCTGTGTAACGACGCTCCTGCTCATTACCGTCAGCGCTAGAGCCAATCTTCAGGCGATCCTTTGCTGCGATATCACCAGACTTAGCATTGCCCGTCTTAGCGCCACCAGACCCGACATCTGCATCAGCATGCTCTTGACGCCATTGCTCATTTGCCTCTGCAACAAACTGATTTGCCTCTATAGGACTAATAGAACGTAAGAGTGCTTGACTGGGTTTATTTAATTCCGCACCCGCAGCTAAACGATTAATGCTGCCACTGGCAAAAGCATCAGGATTGGCTTTATATAAAGCCATCATTGTTTGATCTAATGTGGCTCCATCCAACTGAGGTGCCATAACAGCAGCAATCTCTGACAAAGTTTGACCTGGTTTGACAGTCACTTTTTGCACATCGCCCAGCAAAAGGGTAAATGTTTTCGTTAGGCTGCCACTAGACCAATTCAGATTGACCAAAATATCTAAAAATGGATCATCAGTAATCGGAACAGAATTAACTGTCTCTACCAAAACCATTAACTTTTCTTGGCGGTTTCGATACACCATTGCCTGAGGATTTAGATCCAATATTTTTGAGGAAATACCCAAGCGTTCATAGCTTGCTTTATTTGGGATCTTGACAGTAAGACTCGATAAGGCGCCTTGCTCATCCGCACTTAATCGAATAGGAATCTCCACACGCAGTGGCTCGCCCGAGCGCGACTGAAGTTGTGGTGCACCCAAAGTAAGTGCGCCAGCAAAAGTTGACCAGCCAAGCAAAACAAAGCTAAGCAGCTTTATCAAACCTAGCCGGTAATTACAAAACATAAGGGATAAATTACTTTTCAAGTAGAATGCGCAGCATACGCCGCAAGGGCTCAGCAGCACCCCACAGCAATTGATCGCCAACTGTAAATGCGCCTAAGTACTCAGGCCCCATCGCCAGTTTGTGCAGACGTCCAATAGGTACAGTCAATGTACCGCTAATTGCCGCAGGCGATAAATCACGCTCTGTAGTCTCACGGTCATTAGGAACTACTTTGACCCATTGATTATCGGCAGCCAAAATCGCCTCAATCTCTTTTAATGGAATATCTTTTTTGAGCTTCACTGTTAAACCTTGTGAATGACAGCGCATTGCGCCAACTCGCACGCATAATCCATCGATTGGGATACTCCCTGCTGAACGGAACGCTGGACGACCCAAGATCTTGTTGAACTCAGCGCCACCCTTCCACTCTTCTTTTGTTTGACCACTCTCAACAGGAACATCAATCCATGGAATTAAGCTACCGGCCAAAGCAGTATTGCGGAAATTCTTTTTCGGGAAATCAGCTGAGCGAAGCGTTTCAGTAACTTTACGATCAATATCCAAAATCCATGAAGAAGGGTCTGCCAATTCGCTAGCGACGCTATCACGCAAAGCTCCCATCTGGAGAAGCAATTCACGCATATTCTGAGCGCCGGCACCCGAGGCTGCTTGGTAAGTCATGGCGCTAATCCACTCAACCATGTCTGCCTTCACTAAGCCACCCATAGCCATCATCATCAAGCTCACAGTGCAATTGGCGCCGATCCAGTTTTTTCCACCTGCAGCTAGTGCTTTATCAATCACTGGACGATTAACTGGATCTAAGACCAATACCGCGTCATCTTTCATGCGCAGTGCACTGGCCGCATCAATCCAATGACCATTCCAACCTGCTGCACGCAGCTTAGGAAATATGTCGTTTGTATAGTCCCCGCCCTGGCAAGTCAAAATAATGTCGCAACGAGACAGCGCCTTGATGTCATTGGCATCTTGCAATGTGGATTCGCTCTTGGTTACTTTTTGTCCATTGAGTAAAGGCACTTCGCCGCCAGCCTGACTAGTACTGAAAAATACGGGTTCGATTAAATCGAAATCTTTCTCAGCAAGCATTCTCTCCATGAGAACGCTACCGACCATACCGCGCCAACCGACTAAACCAACTAAAGGTGTTTTTGTATTTGCCATGATGATCAACTATTTATTAATTTGACTTCTTTAAGGAGAATGAATATTGGACTTCTTTTTTTAAGTTACGCAAGTGCTGCCACTACAGCATCACCCATTTGCACCGTGGAAACTTTTTGCGTGCCATCGGTATAAATATCAGCAGTGCGAAGACCTTGCGCCAATACCTTTTGCACTGCTTTTTCAATGCGATCCGCTTCCGCAGGCATTCCTAAGGAATAACGTAACATCATTGCAGCAGACAAGATAGTTGCCAATGGATTAGCGATGCCCTTACCTGCAATATCAGGTGCCGAGCCATGACTCGGTTCGTACAGGCCTTTATTGTTCTTATCCAAAGAGGCTGATGGCAACATTCCAATAGAGCCGGTGAGCATAGCTGCTTCATCTGACAAAATGTCACCAAACAAATTGCCAGTTACGACAACATCAAAAGCCTTTGGCGCTTTAACTAATTGCATTGCTGCGTTATCCACATACATATGAGAAAGCTCTACGTCTGGGTAGTCTTTAGCAACCCGAATCATCACTTCACGCCAAAGCTGTGAAGTTTCTAGAACGTTGGCTTTGTCCACGCTGCATACTTTCTTGCCACGCTTGCGAGCCGCTTCAAAAGCAACATGGCCAATACGCTCAACTTCTGGTTCGCTGTAGTGCATGGTGTCAAAACACTCCCGAGCACCTTTGAAAGAAGGCAACTCAGAAGAACGAGTACCGCGTGGCTGGCCAAAATATATATCGCCATTTAGTTCACGCACAATCAAAATATCTAAGCCGCCAATAATTTCAGGCTTTAGGCTGGATGCTGCAGTGAGTTCTGGATAACAAATCGCTGGTCTAAAGTTGGCAAACAACTCTAGATGTTTACGCAGACCTAAAATCGCTTGTTCTGGGCGAAGTTCGCGTGCAAGCGTATCGTATTTCCAATCACCTACAGAGCCAAATAAAATGGCATCGGCCTTTTTAGCCAATTCTAGAGTTGCAGGTGGCAGAGGATGACCTGCGATATCGTACGCAGCACCGCCAACTGGAGCCTCCTCTAAATCAAACTTAGGACCAAGCGCCTGGAGAACGCGAACGGCTTGAGCAACGATTTCCGGGCCGATACCATCGCCCGGTAGAACTGCAATTTTCATGAAAAGGCCTTTAAATCAACAAAATTATGGCAATTGTGTCGCAAGCCAAGGCATTTTCAAAATGCGCTCGGCTTCATAAGCCTTAATTTTATCTGCATGTTGCAGAGTTAAGCCAATATCGTCTAAGCCATTAAGTAGGCAATATTTTCTAAATGGAGCCACTTCAAAGCTATAAGCTGTGCCATCAGGGGTAATAACCTGCTGAGCCTCTAAATCAATTGTTAATTGATAACCAGTAAACGCTTGGGTTTCATTAAATAGGTGATCAACCTGCATTTCTGTCAAAACAATGGGTAAAACACCGTTTTTGAAGCAGTTGTTGTAAAAAATGTCCGCAAAGCTAGACGCAATCACAACTCTGAAGCCATATTGTTCCAAAGCCCAAGGAGCATGCTCACGAGAGCTGCCACAGCCAAAATTTTTGCGAGCCAACAAAATTCCAGCACCTTTGTAACGCGGCTGATTTAGAACGAAGTCAGGGTTCAGCGGACGAGTGCTGCAATCTTGACCTGGTTCGCCATGGTCAAGATAACGCCATTCATCAAATAAATTTTGCCCAAAACCAGTTTTCTTGATGGATTTTAAAAATTGCTTTGGGATGATGGCGTCGGTATCCACATTCTCGCGATTAAGCGGAGCAACTAAGCCTTTGTATACCGTAAATTTTTCCATGATTCGCTGTTGATTCTATTGATTTACTTCACTGGGGTAACGACGACATCCTTACCCTTAGTTTGAGATTGATTGTTTTGCTGTGTATTGCTTGACCCACCCATAGACGTTCCCATGTTTTGCAAATCCTTACCAACGCCTTCCATGGTGCTGCTGCAGGCAGAAATCATCACGCCAGCGATGCCAATCATTGCAATTCTAGAAACCAAAGACAGGGAAGTAAATTTCATGCTGATAACCTTTATGAAATCTTACGCACGTCAACAAAGTGACCTTCAATAGCAGCCGCAGCTGCCATTGCAGGACTGACTAAATGGGTACGACCTCCATTACCTTGGCGTCCCTCAAAGTTACGGTTAGAGGTTGATGCGCAGCGCTCTCCTGGCTCTAGTCGATCGGCATTCATCGCCAAGCACATAGAGCAACCAGGCTCACGCCATTCAAAACCAGCCGCCTTAAAGATTCGATCTAAGCCCTCACGTTCTGCTTGGGCTTTTACCAAACCAGAGCCAGGAACGACCAATGCCAACTTCACATTAGCTGCAACCTTCTTGCCTAAGCGGTCAACGACCTTAGCAGCGGCACGCATATCTTCAATACGACTATTAGTGCAAGAGCCAATAAATACTTTATCTACCGAGATGCTGCTCAATGGTGTATTAGGTACGAGGTTCATGTATTCCAAAGCGCGTTCCATTGCTGAACGCTTGTTTGGATCACGCTCTTTTTCTGGATCAGGAACACGTTCACTAATCGCCAGCACCATTTCTGGTGAGGTTCCCCAAGTTACTTGTGGAGCAATTTCTTCGGCTCGTAATTCAACTACGGCATCGAATTTTGCATCTGGATCCGAATGCAAGGTTCTCCAATATTGCAGAGCTTGCAACATCGCTGGACCTTTCGGCGCATACGGACGGCCTTGAATATATTCAATGGTGGTTTCATCAACCGCAACTAATCCAGAACGTGCGCCAGCTTCAATCGCCATATTGCAGAGAGTCATGCGACCCTCCATGGAAAGATTGCGAATCGCTTCACCAGCAAACTCAATGGTATAGCCAGTACCGCCTGCAGTACCAATCTTGCCAATGATTGCAAGCACGATATCTTTTGCGGTAGACCCAGGTTGCAAACGACCATCAACACGCACCAACATGTTCTTACTCTTTTTCATGAGCAAGGTTTGAGTTGCTAGAACATGTTCTACCTCAGAAGTGCCAATACCAAATGCCAAGGCACCAAATGCACCGTGAGTACTAGTATGTGAATCACCGCAAACAACTGTCATACCAGGCAAAGTTGCACCCTGCTCTGGCCCAATGACGTGAACAATGCCCTGACGGGTATCGTTCATTTTGTATTGCGTGATACCAAACGCATCACAGTTTTGATCCAAGGTATCAACTTGCAACTTAGAAATTGGATCAGTAATACCTTCAGAACGATCCGTTGTGGGAACGTTGTGATCAGATACCGCCAAATTGGCAGAGACGCGCCAAACCGGACGGCCAGCAAGATTTAAACCTTCAAATGCCTGAGGACTGGTTACCTCATGAAGCAACTGACGATCAATGTAAATCGTGGCTGTGCCATCCTCTTCAGAGTAAACAACGTGGTCATCCCACAATTTGTCATAAAGCGTACGAGACATGAGTGACCTTAAAAACCTTATTTACGAACTGTAATGTTTGGAACCTTACGAGAAGTTTCGCCAACATATAACTGGCGTGGACGTCCAATCTTGTACTCAGGATCAGTAATCATTTCTTCCCATTGAGCAATCCAACCCACTGTTCTTGCCAAAGCAAAAATACAGGTAAACATTTCTGTTGGGATACCCAAGGCACGCTGAACGATGCCTGAATAGAAGTCGACGTTTGGATAAAGCTTGCGACTTACAAAGTAGTCATCTTCCAACGCAATCTTTTCAAGAGTCATTGCAAGCTTGAACAATGGATCATCTTGGAGACCCAATTCATTCAATACTTCATAGCAAGTTTCACGCATCAACTTCGCACGTGGGTCAAAGTTTTTGTAAACGCGATGGCCAAAGCCCATCAAGCGAACACTAGAGTTCTTGTCTTTTACTTGCGCAATAAATTCATGAATTTTGTCTACGCCGCCTTGAGCTTGAATTTCATTCAACATCTGCAAGCAAGCTTCGTTAGCGCCACCGTGTGCAGGGCCCCAGAGGCAAGCAATACCAGCAGAGATCGCTGCAAACGGATTAGTACCAGAGGATCCACACAAACGAACTGTTGAAGTGGAAGCATTTTGCTCATGGTCAGCATGCAATGTGAAAATGCGATCTAAAGCGCGCACCAATACTGGATTTACTTTGTACTCTTCACATGGTGTAGCAAACATCATGCGCATAAAGTTTGCGGTGTATGACAATGAGTTATCTGGATAGATAAATGGTTGTCCTACGGAATACTTATAGGCCATCGCTACTAATGTAGGCATTTTTGCGATCAAGCGAATCTGTGCTACTTCACGAGCATATGGATCGCTGTAATCAATTTCATCGTGGTAGAAAGCAGCCATCGCGCCAACCAAACCGGTCAATACTGACATGGGGTGCGCGTCACGACGGAAACCACGTAAGAAGAATTGCATTTGCTCATGAACCATGGTGTGGTGCATGACCATGCTTTCAAAATCCTTTTTCTCAGCTGCGTTTGGCAACTCGCCATTGATCAAGAGGTAGCAAACTTCCAAGAAGTCACAGTTATTTGCTAAATCTTCAATTGGGTAGCCACGATAGAGCAATTCACCTTTATCGCCGTCAATATAGGTGATTTTGCTATTGCATGACGCAGTAGAAAGGAAGCCTGAATCGTAAGTGAACTTACCAGTCTGACCATAGAGTTTGCGAATGTCAATTACATCAGGACCGACTGTCCCTTTGTAAATTGGCAGATCAATATCTGGTGTTCCATCCGAAAACGAGAGTTTTGCTTTGATGTCCGATTCAATCATTTCTAATCCTTAGTCATTCAAAATTATGATTAATACACTATTCGATCACATGCTTTTACAGCCACTGCACCAATATGCTGAATTACTTCTCTCTTAGCTTTTGTAAAACCGCTTTAAAAGAGTCCTCTTGCATCTCATTCTCCAGACTTGCCACAGAATCTTTACGACCGATTAACAAATCCATCAGGTCATTGTCATCCAAGGCCAATAACTGGCTTAATACCTTTCCATCTTCTACGCTTAACTGAGAGCCGTAGCGCTCAAAGAAACGCTGCAGAATTAAATCGTTCTCTAGTAAACCCCTGCGGGCATCACTTTTTAAACGATATAACTCTGCATTACCGAGGGTCATACTGCCCTACGAACCATTAGCTCCTTAATCTTGCCAATTGCCTTGGTTGGATTTAAGTGCTTTGGACATACGTCCACGCAATTCATAATGGTATGGCAACGGAACAAGCGGTATGGGTCCTCTAAGTTATCCAAGCGCAAATTGGTTTCCTCATCACGACTATCAGCAATAAAGCGATAGGCCTGCAACAAACCAGCTGGACCAACGAACTTATCAGGATTCCACCAGAAAGATGGGCATGAAGTTGAGCAAGAGGCACACAAGATGCACTCATATAAACCATTCAACTCTTCACGCTCTTCAGGACTCTGGAGACGCTCTTTTTCAGGAGGTGGATTGTCATTTACCAAATAAGGTTTGATAGACAAATACTGCTTAAAGAACAAAGTCATATCAACAATCAAATCGCGCACGACTGGCAAGCCAGGCAATGGACGCAATGTGATGACCTTAGGCAGAGTCAACATATTGGTCAAACAAGCCAAACCATTTTTACCGTTAATGTTCATTGCATCGGAACCGCACACGCCTTCACGGCATGAACGACGATAGGAAATCGTTTCGTCTTGCTTCTTCAAAGAGATCAAGGCGTCCAACAACATACGCTCACCAGTAAGCTCTAACTCATAACGTTGCATGCGTGGAGCTGCATCGACATCTGGATCGTAGCGGTAAATTTCAAATATACGGGTATCACTCATTCTCTATCTCTCTTACTTAGAAAGTACGTTCTTTGGGTGGAACTGAATCAACAGTTAATGGCTTCAATTGGACTGGTTTGTAGTCCAAGCGATTACCTTCGCTATACCAAAGCGTGTGCTTCATCCAGTTGTCATCATCACGATGCGGGTGATCATCATGTGAGTGTGCGCCACGACTTTCTTTGCGAGCTGCTGCAGAAGTCATGGTTGCATTAGCGGTCTCAACCAAGTTAGCCACCTCTAAAGCTTCAATACGCGCTGTATTGAAAATTTCAGACTTGTCTTTGACCCACAGGTGTTTCGCACGCTCTGTCAATTTAGCCATTTGACGAACGCCTTCATCCATCAACTCTTGGTTGCGGAATACGCCAGCATATTTCTGCATGCACTTACGAATGTCGTTTGCAACGTCTTGTGCATATTCACCAGAAGTGGAGTTATCCAACTTCGCAATACGCTCCATTGTTTGCTCACCAGCATTTGCAGGCAACGGTTTAAATTCGCGATTCTTCAAATTCAAGCCAACAATGTGGTTACCAGCTGCGCGACCAAATACCAAGAGGTCGAGTAATGAGTTGGTACCTAGACGGTTCGCACCGTGAACTGAAACGCATGAGCACTCACCAATTGCATATAAGCCATTGATGACCTCATTGTGCTTACCATTACCAGGGACAACCACTTGACCGTTGATGTTTGTCGGAATACCACCCATCTGATAGTGAATTGTTGGCACAACTGGAATCGGTTCTTTGGTAACGTCAACGTTAGCAAAGTTAATACCAATTTCATAAACTGAAGGCAAACGCTTCATGATGGTATCGGCACCGATGTGCGTCAAATCCAGCACAACGTAATCACCATTAGGACCACAACCGCGCCCTTCTTTAATCTCTTGGTCCATTGAACGAGATACGAAGTCACGTGGCGCCAAGTCTTTCAAGGTTGGCGCATAACGCTCCATGAAGCGCTCGCCATCTTTATTGCGCAAGATTCCGCCTTCACCACGACAACCCTCTGTTAACAACACGCCTGCACCAGCTACACCAGTTGGGTGGAATTGCCAAAATTCCATATCCTCCAATGGAATGCCAGCACGTGCAGCAAGACCCATACCGTCGCCGGTATTAATAAATGCGTTGGTTGATGCGTCCCAAATACGACCAGCACCACCAGTAGCCAACATCACAATCTTGGCTTCCAAGATATAGACCTGTCCGGTTTCCATTTCGAGCGCGGTTACACCAACCACATCCCCTTCATCATCACGGATCAAATCAAGCGCCAACCACTCAACAAAGAAGTTTGTTTTTGCGCGTACGTTACGTTGATACAAAGTGTGCAACATAGCGTGACCGGTACGGTCAGCGGCAGCACAAGCACGTTGTACTGGCTTCTCGCCATAGTTCGCTGTGTGACCACCGAATGGACGCTGATAAATCGTGCCATCTGGGTTGCGGTCAAATGGCATACCAAAATGCTCTAACTCATAAACCACTTTTGGAGCTTCACGACACATAAACTCGATCACGTCTTGGTCACCTAACCAATCAGATCCTTTAATGGTGTCGTAGAAGTGATAGTGCCAATTGTCTTCACTCATATTGCCCAAAGAAGCGCCAATCCCGCCTTGCGCAGCAACTGTATGCGAACGTGTTGGAAACACCTTTGTCAGTACCGCAACATTCAATCCGGCTTCTGCTAATTGCAATGAAGCGCGCATTCCGGAACCACCCGCACCAACAATCACCGCATCAAAACGGCGGCGTGGCAATGATTTTTTAATTGCAGTCATTGATTACACTTTCCACAAAATTTGCACAGCATAGGCCGCACAGGCTACTAGATACAAGACAGTTAATACTTGGAGCGTCAAACGAATGCCAACAGGCTTGATGTAATCCATCCAAATGTCGCGTACACCGATCCAAGCGTGATAGAACAAGCTAAAGAAAGCCAACAATGTGAGAAGCTTCATTACTTGACCACTAAATAGTCCTGACCAACCTTCGTAGTTAGCGCTGCCAGTAACGCAATAGTCAACTAACAAAACAACTGTAAACACCACCATCACAATCGCAGTTACGCGCTGGATGATCCACTCTTTAAGGCCATAATGTGCGCCTACAACTAAGCGCTTTGGTCCAATTTGATAAATAGGCATGAAATTTCCTTAAATAGTTAGCGCTTAGTACAAGCCGAACATTTTGAGACCTACTACCGCAGTTAAAGCTAGTCCTAGGAACAGCACAACAATGGCAGAACGATTCGATTCAGATTTCTCTACGCCAATTTCTAAATCTAGCAAGAGATAGCGGATACCAGCACAGAAGTGGTGCAAGAAACACCAGATCAGACCAAGGCAAATCAGTTTTACCAAGATATTTCCTGTGAAGACTTGGAATTGTTGGTAACTCAATTCAGAAGCAAGGCTCTGATCAAAGAGGTAAAGGATAAATGGCAATAAGAGGAACATGACTGCCCCGCTAATGCGATGAAGGATTGATACCTTACCGGCCCAAGGAAGGCGGTACTTGATCAATTGGGCAAGACCAATATTTCGATAAACCGGTCTATCTTTTTTAACGTTTTGCTGTGAATCAACCATGGGTAATCTCTATCTTTAGGTGGAGGTTCAGTGTGGTTTTGTTGTATCGCAACATATTCTATTGGAAACCTTAGAGGTGGTGGGGATTTTTACGGGTTTATAGGGGTTAAATAGGGGTTTTAACGGATAAGTTCAGTTCAATTTGTTCTCGTAATGCTGCTCTGAAGTGTCGTATCTTGCATGACGAATTTCTACTGGTTTATTCCCGTAGGTAAAAGCAACCCGCTCCACAGAGAGGAGTGGCGCCCCTAGCTGTAAATGCAAATGCTTAGCCAAAGTTTCATCAGCGGAAATTGCCTTAATTTTCTCCTCAGCGCGCACCATATGCGTTGCAAACTGGCTTTCATAAAAGGCATATACAGGTCCATGCCAATTGTTCAAAGCGTCTAGATCGAGGCCTTTGAAGCGAGCGCCTGGCAAGAAAATCTCTTCATAAACAATCGGTTTGCCGGCAAAACTCTGCACACGATCAATATGAATCAGTGGGTCTCCTGCCTTTAATTTGAGCAAATTGGCTGCGTAGGCTGTCGCTTTGGTTTTTTCGCAAGACAAAAATTGATTGACTAGATGGAACTTTTCGCCAGTGTCAGGCGCCAAACGTAAAAAACGGTACTGCCAGTCATCCTCTTGATGGGTGGCAACAAAAGTCCCCTTACCCTGACGACGAACCAAAAGGTTCTGAGCCGCTAACTCATCAATGGCTTTGCGAACAGTTCCCTGACTGACTGCATAACGAGCCGCAAGCTCCATTTCACTAGGAATGGCCTCACCCGGAAGCCATTCAGAGGCTTGCAAACTAGCCAAAATCATCGCCTTGATCTGCTCATACAGAGGGCTAAATGAGGCAACAGGCAAAGTCACATTTGACAAATTATCTCCAGACCGTGTCAATTGGATAAAATTCAAGGTAATTCTAGTCTTATATAAGACATCATTGACAGTGTAAAGCTAAAGTCCCTACACTTGAATGGATAATAGAAAAGTTTTCGTTAATTTAACCCTCTCAACCTTCTTTTGGAGTGATTAGTAATGGCAAAAGCCCCAATGCGTGTCGCTGTAACCGGTGCAGCCGGTCAAATCGGATATTCCCTTTTATTCCGTATCGCCAATGGCGACCTTTTGGGCAAAGATCAGCCCGTAATCTTGCAATTGCTTGAGATTCCTGATGAAAAGGCTCAAAAAGCATTAACTGGCGTAATGATGGAGCTCGAAGACTGTGCTTTCCCACTCTTAGCCGGCATGACCGCTCACTCTGACCCAATGACAGCGTTCAAGGATATTGATGTCGCTCTATTAGTTGGCGCACGTCCACGTGGACCTGGCATGGAGCGTAAAGATTTGCTCTCCGCAAATGCACAAATTTTCACAGCACAAGGTAAAGCCTTGAATGCAGTTGCTAAGAAAACTGTAAAAGTATTAGTTGTTGGTAACCCAGCAAACACCAACGCATACATTGCAATGAAATCTGCACCAGATATTCCTGCGAAAAACTTCACAGCAATGTTGCGCCTTGATCACAACCGCGCCCTCTCACAATTGGCTAACAAGTTGAATAAGCCTGTTGCTGATATTGAGAAGTTAGTTGTTTGGGGTAACCATAGTCCTACTATGTACCCTGACTATCGTTTCGCAACGATTGACGGCAAGTCTGTTAAAGACGCTATCAATGATGCAGCATGGAACAAAGATGTTTTCATTCCTACTGTTGGTAAGCGTGGTGCCGCAATTATCGAAGCGCGCGGCTTGTCTTCAGCAGCTTCTGCAGCGAATGCTGCAATTGATCACATTCACGATTGGGTTCTTGGTACCAATGGTAAATGGGTCACTATGGGTATTCCATCCAAAGGTGAATACGGTATCCCTGCTGAGGTAATCTATGGATTCCCAGTAGTATGCGAAAACGGTGAATACAAAATGATCGAAGGTTTAGAGATCGACGAATTCTCCCGTGAGCGCATGACTCATACTTTGAATGAATTACTTGAAGAACAAGCTGGCGTTAAGCACTTGCTCTCTTAATCCTTCTAGGAAAATTTGCACATGAAAAAAAATCTTCTCACCGTAAGCGTTTTACTTGCCGGCCTGATTGGCGCAGCAAACGTGAGTGCTAATGAAGAGTTCACTTGGAGCTGTAGCGAAAGCAAACAGTTCAAAACTTCGGGCACCACTGAAAAAA
The DNA here is from genome assembly GCF_018687635.1 of Polynucleobacter sp. MWH-Braz-FAM2G. Lineage (NCBI taxonomy): Bacteria > Pseudomonadati > Pseudomonadota > Betaproteobacteria > Burkholderiales > Burkholderiaceae > Polynucleobacter > Polynucleobacter sp. MWH-Braz-FAM2G. The sequence continues at coordinate 791,537 of NZ_CP061300.1, read as the reverse complement.
TTCGCTTAACTTGGGAATCTAGAACTTACGATTTGGATCGCCAAACCTCTCTACCAGGAAGCTTGCGCTATAAAAATTCTAATTCTGGCTATGACCTTGTGGTGTTAGGTAATAAAGCAATGCTGTTTAACATCAAAGCGGGTGTGCGTCTTGCCGATTTCTGCCAAACAGCGGAAATGAGATCTGGTAAGTTGCCTCATTTGTTTGCTGGTGCAGAGCCGTTTGTGCAAAACTAAATTTTCTGATTGCATCAATCAAAAAAGCCGAGAGATTCTCGGCTTTTTTGTTATCCACTTTTAATTTCAGAGATTGTTTGCTTAATAAGCAATTAACTCTTTAATGAAACAAAGGTTGCTGTGAAGGCGCATCCTCAGGCATTTCTGCATGCACCGCTTCACCTGAGCGATCCGGAAATAAAGGAGCCCCACAATCATCACACAACTCTGGATCAAACAACATTGCATGTCGGAACACATCCTCTACACCCGCATCATGCAAGGCATCGCAAATCTTTTTAATCGGACTCTCATCATCAGATAAATCATTTAAAGCATCACTCGCAACACTCTCGCGATCATATAAAGGCCAGATCACGCCATACATTACCTCTGATGATCCTTTTGCGCTAAATGAAATCCGATACTCGTCTGCCTGCTCTTCCCCAAAGGCTCCGACCACACAAGATAAACCAGCAGGCAGTATGCCCAAAGTACTCTCTAGAAAATTGACCGCGGCACGAATACTCAAAGGCCGCACATGCTTATCAGCCAAACGACAATTTGTGAAATACGCTTCGGGCAACAACAGCTCGAACTCACAACCAGGCAACATAGCGGCAATTGGTTCTTGCATTGCATTTTGCCAACCAATCAAACTGACACCACGCTCTTGGCGAGCAGGCGGTTCAGCTTGCCACCGGAAGATAGGCGCACCACTTGGAGCGCTTAAGGCGGCAATAATGAAACGGGGATCCGCTAGGACTGCAATGGTTTCAGACATATCACGCAACTCAAGCTTAACGTCTTTGCCCGATATCGCAGCGCTTGCTAAAGCCTCTGTCAGTATGCGAGTTTGGCAATGGGATTGTGGCATTTGATCAATGCTGTAAAGCCAAGGAACAATCGCTAAGCGTGTATCGGTAGAGGCGATTGCACTATGCAAAGCCTGCGCTGTCGCTTCAATCATATTTGCTGGCAATGGACCAGAGGGAATCTGATACCGTGTATGAGCAACGATGGGCATTGCCAACAGCAACACATCCCACTCCTGCCCTTCGTGCTCAACCTTCAATGACTCAGCTAGAGTTTCAGCGGAGTCGGCGAGGACTTCAAATGCAACCGTATTTATTCGAAAGGTTTGATCTAAGGCGGCATCAATCACATTTTGATTTTGACTTTTGAGTAAGCGCATCAGACGTGCGTTGAGGCGCTCTTCCCAAAACCGGTCTTCAATTTGACTACCAGAGGCGGCAAGAGAAATTGCGTCCGCAACTAACTTTTCCACTTCAGGAGAATTACGTTGAGAAGTTTTAGTGCGATGCACAGCCATTATTTTCTTTCTGCTCTTCTAAATACGGGCTTATCCTCTTTGGATTCTGCAGCACAGTACTTGTAGCCATCTAAATTAAAGCCTTTTAAATCTGCTGGGTCAGTAATACGATTCTCAACCACATAACGAGCCATCAAGCCACGTGCGCGTTTCGCATAAAAAGAAATGATCTTGTACTTGCCATCCTTCGCATCCTGAAATACAGGCGAAATCACTGGGCAACCCAAGTCTTTAGGCTGAAGCACTTTGAAATACTCTTCAGAGGCCAAGTTCAGGAGAACGGGCTTCTTCTGCTTGTCCAAAACTTCTTTTATTGACTTGGTCACGCGATTGCCCCAAAAAGCATAGAGATCTTTCCCTCTAGCATTCTGAAAAGAAGTACCCATCTCCAGGCGATAAGCTTGCATCAAATCTAAGGGTCTAAGAGCGCCGTAAAGACCCGACAAAATACGAATATGGTTTTGGGCAAATTCCAAGGATTTAGCGTTGAGCGTCTTGACGTCAAAACCGTCATAGACGTCCCCGTCAAAGGCGTAAATGGCTGGCTTGCTGTTTTCTTCGGTAAATTTCTTGGACCAATCCCGATAGCGACCCACATTTAGCGCGGCCAGTTGATCAGATAAACCCATCAGCTTGGCAATATCTTGTGGAGCCAATTTCTTTAGATCCGCAATCAACTTAGCGGATTCTGAGACAAACTCGGGCAAGGTTGTGGTCTTAACCTTAACGGGGGTCTTGTAATCCAGGGATTTAGCAGGTGAAAGAACTATCAGCATGGCACAATTTGTTTATGTATTTTTACCATTCTAGCGACTACCGGATATCTACGCTTTAAAAGACCCCTGCCACCGCCTTTTCTTATGACCACTCCAGTAACGCCATCCTTTCCAAGTCGCTTGCCAAAAGTAGGAACAACGATATTTACGGTAATGTCGGCACTAGCAACAGAGCACAGCGCCATCAATCTAGGGCAAGGGTTTCCGGATTTTCCCTGCGATCGAACATTAATCAACAATGTTAATGAAGCCATGCTGGCAGATCGCAATCAGTACCCACCGATGATTGGAGTTACAGAACTTCGCCATGGAATCAGCCAAAAGATTCAAAACTTATATGGGCATCACTATGATGCAGATGCGGAAATCACGATTACCGCTGGTGGCACGCAAGGCATCCTCACCAGCATCTTGGCTTGCGTTAGTCCTGGTGATGAAGTCATCATTATTGAACCGGCTTACGATAGCTATCGTCCTGCGATTGATTTAGCTGTCGGAAAAACAATTGGAATTTCATTAGATGTAAAACGTGATGCTGCCGGTCAAGTGACCTCATACGAAATTCCTTGGGATGCATTAGCGAAGGCAATCAGCGAAAAAACTCGACTGATTATTATTAATAGTCCACACAACCCTACCGGCATGGTTTGGGAGAAGGCAGATTTAGATCGTCTCGCAGATCTCCTACGCAATACTGCTATTTTGGTTCTCAGTGATGAGGTGTACGAGCATATGGTGTATGACGGCGCCCAACATCACAGCGTGGCTTCACACCCTGAATTAGCCGCTAGAAGCTTTCTGATTTCTAGCTTTGGTAAGACCTATCACGTTACTGGCTGGAAAGTGGGCTATGTTGCCGCTCCTACGGCACTCACAAAAGAATTTCGCAAGGTACATCAGTTCAATGTATTTACCGTCAACACACCTATGCAGTATGGACTAGCAAGCTATCTTTCAAATGCTGAGCATTATTTAAATCTTCCCGCTTTTTATCAAGCTAAACGAGATTTTTTCAAAGCGGGCTTAAGCAAAACAAAATTTAAATTACTCCCTACCCCTGGCACCTATTTTCAATGTGTCGATTACTCTTCCCTCAATATTCCTCAGGCCAAATTGAATGAAGCTGATTTTTGCAAATGGCTTACATCGGAAGTTGGGGTTGCCGCAATTCCAGTCTCGGCTTTTTATGAGAATTCTACCGAGTCAGGCGTGATTCGTTTTTGTTTCGCAAAACAAGAAGAAACTTTGACTAGAGCATTACAACGTTTGCAAACCATTTAAGGCAAAGATCAATATGACCAAGAAAAAATCGAATTCAGTAATTGATGTCTACAGTTGGCCAACCCCGAATGGACATAAAGTGCACATCATGCTGGAAGAATGTGGCTATCGCCTAAATCACGATTGGATTGCGCACCCAATTGATATTGGTGCGGGTGATCAATTTGCACCAGACTTCCTCAAGATCAGTCCCAACAATAAAATTCCTGCCATCGTCGATCCAAACGGACCAGATGGAAAGCCGATCAGCCTTTTTGAGTCAGGGGCAATTCTGCTCTACTTGGCCAGTAAAACTGGTAAGTTTCTACCAAAAAGTACACGTGGCAAGTACGAAGTGCTGCAATGGCTCATGTTCCAAATGGGGGGCTTAGGACCCATGCTTGGGCAAAATCACCACTTTCGTCTCTATGCCCCTGAGAAAATTGAATATGCCGTTAATCGCTACACCAATGAAGCCAAACGCCTCTATGGCGTCCTAGACGGACAACTGAAAGATAATCCCTATATTGCTGGCAAGTCCTACTCCATTGCAGATATTGCGATTTATCCATGGACTCGCAACTGGAAAAATCAAGGAATTGATATCAATGAGTATCCGCACTTTAAGCAATGGTTTGAAAAGATTGGCGCGCGACCTGCAGTTCAACGGGGTTGTGAGGTTTTAACAGCATTACGTAAGCCCTTGCATGATGACAAGGCGAGAGAGCAGTTATTTGGTTCAACACAGTATCAAAAGAGGAAATAAGATGAGCATTCAATCAGTAGGTGTTATCGGCGCAGGCACTATGGGTAATGGAATTGCACAAGTCTGTGCGGTAGCTGGCTTAGATGTAGTAATGGTTGATATTAATGAAGCAGCTGTCCAACGTGGTCTTGAGCAGATTAGCAAAAGCCTGGATCGCCTCGTTAAAAAAGAAACACTGACACCTGAAGAAAAAGATGCGGCACTCAAGCGTATTAAAGGCAGCACTTCTTACTCCGACTTCAAAGGTCTTGGATTGGTAATTGAAGCTGCTACTGAAAATCAAGCAATCAAAGAAAAGATTTTGAAGCAGGTCGATGAGATCGTCAGCAAAGACACCATTATTGCCACTAACACCTCCTCCCTTTCTATTACCAAACTGGCTGCACTCGATTCAAATCCTGCCCGCTTTATTGGCATGCACTTTTTCAACCCACCACCTCTAATGGCTTTAGTGGAAGTGATTCGCGGCTTGCAAACTAGTGATGCTACGCATGCTGCCATTATTGAAATGGCTAAGCGCGTTGGTAAAGAGCCCATCACAGTAAAGAACTCTCCTGGATTTGTAGTGAACCGCATATTGCTGCCGATGATTAATGAGGCTTTCTTTGTTTTATCTGAAGGACTTGCGAGTCCAGAGGATATTGATGCAGGCATGAAGCTAGGATGCAACCAACCTATTGGCCCTCTAGCTTTAGCAGACTTAATCGGACTCGATACATGTCTAGCTGTAATGGAGGTATATTTTGAGAACTTTAGTGACTCTAAATATCGTCCTTGCCCACTGCTGCGGGAAATGGTTGCCGCCGGCTATCTTGGACGCAAAACCGGACGTGGTGTCTATAGCTATGACAAATAAACGGAATACCAATTAATTAGAGAGCAACTAACGTGAACCCTATTCCACCCTTAGTCCGCAAACTGGGATATGCCGGACTGATTCCTTTTGTGGGACTAGCATTAATGGTGCAGTTGGCACCAACTCCTATCAACTATTTAAGCGCCGAATCTTTAGCGGGGTACGGTGCGGTTATTACTTCGTTTATGGGTGCATTGCATTGGGGTGCGAATTTACATCTATTAGGAAAGGCGCCTGCTGGGGATCGCTGGGAAGATCGAAATGCCTGGATATGGGGTGTTATTCCGGCATTAGTCGCTTGGATAGCATTGCATATTTACATACCAGTAGGCCTCTTGATATTAGCCTCTACTCTAATTATTCAACGCAATATTGATCAAAATACCTACCAATATTATTTTGCAGATGATGCCGCCCGTTCTGCATTCATGACCATGCGCAATCGTTTGACCTATATAGCTGCCGGATGTTTAGCTTGGGCATCCTTAGTTATATTATTTATTCAAGCATGATGCAATGACCAGCCTATTTGACAGCACTCCACCGCCACCTTTAGCGGAAGCGCTGCGTCCAAAGACAATTGATGAAGTCATTGGACAAACACATCTACTCGCTAGCGGTAAACCACTAAACCTTGCATTTGCCTCTGGTAAACCGCACTCCATGATTTTGTGGGGGCCGCCTGGGGTTGGTAAGACCACATTGGCACGCCTTTCTGCAAAAGCATTTGAGCGAGAATTTATTGCTATCTCAGCTGTATTAGCAGGTGTAAAAGAAATTCGGGAGGCGATTGAACAGGCGCAGCAAAGCATGGCTCAATATGGCAAGCAAACCATTTTGTTTGTCGATGAAATTCATCGCTTTAACAAAAGCCAGCAGGATGCCTTACTACCTCATGTGGAATCAGGCTTATTCACTTTTATCGGCGCCACTACGGAGAATCCATCGTTTGAGGTGAACTCTGCTCTCCTATCACGTGCGCAAGTCTACGTACTAAAGTCTCTTTCTTCGGATGAACTGCGCAAATTATTTGACCGTGCTCATCAATATGCAATGCCTGACGTGCAATTTGAAACGGCAGCTATCAATACACTCATCACTAACGCGGATGGTGATGCGCGTCGCCTATTAAATCTTGTAGAACAAGTACGTAATGCGGCACTCACACCAAATGCTGAAGTGAAATTAGTGGACCAGAAATTTATCGAAAATGCGCTAAGCGCACAATCCAGGCGTTTCGATAAGGGCGGTGATCATTTTTACGATCAAATTTCTGCATTACATAAATCCGTCAGAGGATCCAACCCTGACGCAGCCTTATATTGGTTTTGTCGCATGCTTGATGGTGGCGCTGACCCCCGCTATCTTGCGCGACGTATTATTCGTATGGCATGGGAAGATATCGGACTAGCTGACCCAAGGGCAATGCAGTTAGCGAATGATGCAGCCCAGACTTATGAGAGATTAGGCTCACCCGAAGGTGAACTCGCTCTTGGTCAAGCGCTGGTTTATTTGGCTGTTGCCTCCAAAAGCAATGCTGGCTACAACGCCTTTAATGCTGCTAGAGCTTATGTCGCCAAAGATCAATCTAAACCCGTCCCAAATCATTTACGCAACGCCCCCACCAAACTCATGCAAGAGTTAGGTCATGGCAAAGAATATCGCTATGCTCATGACGAACCACATGGTTATGCTGCTGGTGAAACCTATCTTCCTGAAGGCATGAAAGACCCACATTGGTATGAGCCAGTTGAGCGCGGTCTTGAGTCACAGATTAAAGAAAAGATGGCTTTTTTACGCCAGCTAGATGCAGAGTACAAAAAGAAATAACAAGCGCCAATAACGGACGAGAGACATGAACCCTAAGATTGCAGCCACCTTTTATTACGACATTGTTTCGCCATTTGCCTACATTTACGTGAAACAAAGACATCGACTTGAAGGAAAACTCAATATCAATCCCGTACCCGTGTTATTGGGTGGACTTCTGAGAGCTTCAGAAAATATTGGCCCAGGAGAAGTGGTCGCTAAACGCCCACACACATATCAATTTTGCGTTTGGCAAGCTGAGAAGTTAGGTATTCCGATTCGCTTCCCCGAACACCATCCATTTATGACGGTTGCTCCACAACGCCTACTGGTTCAGCAAAATGCAGATTGGGCTATGGTTGAGCGTGCCTTTGATTATGTTTGGATGGAAGGCAAGGATCCCAATCTTTCTTGGCCAGATTTTTGCGCCTACTTGGGGTTGCCGGCGGATACCCTCAAACCAGATCACCCCGAAATCAAAGCTCAGCTTATCGCAAATACCAAGCAAGCCAGAGAGGATGGCGCATTTGGAGTACCAGCACTAATTGTCAACCAGCATTTCTTTTGGGGAGTTGACACCATAGATTGGACCCTAGACTATCTAGCAAGACCTCATATGTTTGAAGAGGCTTCCTATGCATATGCCGCTAATGTTCCTAATGGTCTTATCTGAGCAATACAATCATTCAACGATCACGTTTTTAATCCATTAAGGAGTTCTTATGCGTCAGTTTTTTGCCGGCCTTCTTTTAGTATTCGGTTTTTTAGCAAGTCAATCTGCAATGGCAGGACCTAAAGTTGAATTTAAAACAACGATGGGAAATTTTGTAGTCGAACTTGATGATGTCAAGGCTCCGAAGACTACTGCTAACTTTTTAAATTATGTAAAGAGTGGTTTTTATAACGGCACTATTTTTCATCGAGTCATTGATGGCTTCATGATTCAAGGTGGTGGTTTCACGCCAGATCTCAACCAAAAACCAACAGACCCACCGGTAGTTTCTGAGGCGCAAAATGGCTTAAAAAATAATCGCTACACCATTGCGATGGCTCGCACATCCGACCCAGACTCTGCTACCTCTCAGTTTTTTATCAACGTAAATGACAATACCGCTCTGGATTATCCAAATTCAATGGGTAATGGCTATACCGTATTTGGAAAGGTGATTTCTGGAACACAAACGATTGACGCCATTCGTAAAGTACCGACGATGGTTGCTCCTGCACCGCGCATGGGCAGACTGGCTGACGTCCCTTCCAAGACCGTCACTATTGAGTCAGTCACCATCCTGAAGTAATTTGAAATTACTAGGTAAGCTGCGATGATTTTGCTCGACGATGCACAAAGCACCGCAGCCTCACCCACTAGTCGTCTTTACGAAAATCCCCTGCACTATTGGCGCATTCTCCCAAGCGGCAATAGAGAAAAAGATTTAACAGCAGCAAGAAATTGTTTTGATGAAATATCGAGCTCAGTAGCCAGAGGTGAATTTGTTGTTATTGCCTTAGCTTATGAACTCGGTATGCAGATTCATAATTTGACCCCTCGCACACACGATGCGAATGATCATCACCCCCTGATTGAAGCTTGGTCCTTCTCAGAATTCAAAAAACTTTCTAAAGCAGAAACAGATCACTGTATTGAACAGAAAATTTCTCAACTAGATAGTGGCGAGACAATTGCTGGTGTGATGGATATTAATCAATCCATTACCGAAGAACAATTTTCGGAAGATATCAAAGCCATACAAGAATACATTCGCAACGGCGATAGCTACCAAATTAATCATACGTATCGGATTAAAGGAAGAAGTTATGGTCATCCTCTGGCCCTATATTCTCGTTTGCGTGAGCGTCAACCTGGCAGATTTGGTGCTTACATAGAGCATGTAGATCATTTCCTCCTATCGCAATCTCCAGAACTTTTCATAGCACGCGAAGGCAATACATTAAAAGCAATGCCGATGAAGGGCACAGCTAGTGCCTTATCAACTATCGCCACTACCCTCTCTGACGATCCTAAAAATCAAGCGGAGAATGTCATGATTGTTGACTTACTGCGCAATGATCTCAGTCGCATCTCTCTGCCAGGCTCCGTATCCGTTCCCCATTTATTTGAAGTCGCAAGACATGGGGATGTTTTGCAAATGACATCAACAGTAGAAGGTCAAATTAAGCCTGACACCACCCTTTTTGATATTTTTAATGCCGTATTTCCCTGCGGGTCGGTTACAGGTGCGCCCAAAAAACGCAGCATGGAGATTATTCAGGAACTCGAACCAGAGAATAGAGGATATTACTGTGGCGCATTGGGCTGGCTTGATCCAAATGGCAATTTTGCATTTAGTGTGCCTATCAGAACCCTTGAAATTACTTGCGACAGTAAATCACATGCAACGCACTTTGCATTGGGTGTTGGCGCTGGAATTACCCATGATTCAGACCCTAACCAAGAATGGCAAGAGTGCCGCATTAAGTCAGACTTTCTCACAAATCTTCCCAGCAGTACTAGACTGTTTGAGACGATAGCTATTGATAAAGGTGTGCCGAAGCGACTCAATGACCATCTACATCGAATTAAAGCCTCAGCCAAAGCCTTCAATATCAAATTTGATCCAATAGCTGCTGAAGAAGAAATTAAAAATGCATGTCGACCTCTTGATCGCCAACTAAATTATCGATTGCGACTAGATCTCTCACCCAATGGGGGTATCTCAGTTTCAATAGGAATACTAGAGCCAATAAACGAACCTGTAAAAATATTTTGGGCCAAAGATATCCTTGCAGGGAATGTCACCATGTACTCTGGCAACGTTTTACTGCAGCATAAAATTAGCAATCGACAGCTTTATGATCAGGCATGGCAAAAAGCGGCGCAACTGGGCGGCTTTGATGCGATATTTACCAATGAAAAAGGTCTCGTTACTGAGGGTGGTAGAACGAGCATCTTCATTAAACCGCAAGGCAGTACTGATTGGCTAACACCCCCCGTTTCTGCCGGTCTTTTACCTGGTGTCATGCGCGCAGCCTTGCTAAATGACCCGCAACTGAATGCCCGTGAAGCCAACCTGAGTATTGATGACGTTTCATCGGCAGATGAGATTATCCTTAGTAATGCCCTACGTGGGGCAATTAAAGCCTACTTTTAGAAAGTCAGCATGAAGTATTGCCCTAACTGCGCGTCTCCACTCACGATCAAAATTCCTGTGGATGATTCTCGTGAGCGCCACGTTTGCGAAGCCTGTGGCAGCATTCATTACCAAAATCCACGTAACGTGGTTGGCAGCATCCCCGTATTTGGCAATCAAGTTCTATTGTGTCGCCGAGCCATTGAACCACGTCATGGTTTTTGGACTTTGCCTGCTGGTTTTATGGAGCTAGGTGAAAGCACCAGTCATGGTGCCGCACGAGAAACTCTTGAGGAAGCTGGGGCAATTGTTGAAATTGGCCCACTCTATTCTTTGCTTAATGTTCCACATGCAGAGCAAGTGCATCTTTTTTATTTGGCAACCATGAAAACACCAGACTTTTCTGCGGGCGAAGAAAGTCTAGAAGTTGCCCTCTTTCATGAACATGAAATTCCTTGGAATGATTTAGCTTTCCCAACTGTAAAGCAAACTCTGGAGTGGTTCTTTGCCGATCGCGCCGCAGGTTTATTAGATGCGAATACAGAGTTTCATGTACGCAGTCGCGACATCTTGCCTTCAGAAAAGATTTAAAGGTTCGACATGGGTCAGATTGCTTGGCTAGGGCCTCAAGACCCTTTTCCAAATCCTTTCTTTGAGGCAGACCCTGATCCTAGCGTGCCCGGCTTAATTGCCGTCAGTGAACGCATTTATCCTGGACAACTTTCCCGCGCATATCAATTAGGAATCTTTCCTTGGTATTCAGAAAATCAACCAGTTCTTTGGTGGTCACCAGACCCTAGAATGGTATTAAAACCTACTGAATTTAAATGTAGTGAATCTCTAAGAAAAGATATTCGTCTCTTTTGTCAAAACACCAACTCTCAAATTTTGGTGGATGCTGATTTTGGCGCAGTGATTCGCTCTTGCGCCACTACCAGCCGTAGGGATCAGGATGGTACCTGGATTACCCATGAAATTATGGATGCCTACACCGACCTTCATGAGCAAGGTAATGCTCATAGCATTGCCATCATGGAAGATGGTCAGTTAACTGGGGGCTTATATTGTGTTGCTTTTGGGGGAATGGTCTTTGGTGAGTCTATGTTCAGCCGCAAAACGAATGCTTCTAAAATTGCCCTAGCTTCTCTGAGCGCTTGGTGTCTGCAAAATAAGATAGAAATGATCGACTGCCAGCAAGAAACAGCGCACCTGCGTTCATTAGGCGCCGCCCCAATATCACGCCAAACTTTTTTAGAGCAACTGCAAATATCTTTAAATCAAACTAAGATTGAGCCATCTTGGGCTTTTGATAAATCAATCCTGCAATACTGGTTATGACTCAACTTAAAGAACTTCCGCTGACTGCGCTACAGTTTTATGCAACAGCTCCTTATGCTTGTAGCTATTTACCCAATAAAACCGCCCGCTCACAGGTAGCTACACCATCTCACCTCATTCATGCGGATGTATATAGCGATTTATTAAACGCCGGTTTCAGACGAAGCGGCTTATATACCTATCGCCCCTATTGTGACGAATGCAGGGCCTGCATTGCTACACGAATACTAGTTAATCAATTTACGCCGACTCGCAGTCAGCGTCGTGCGCAAAAGAAGCATGCTGGACTAGAAGCGTCTGTACTACACCTAGGCTATCAAGAAGAGCATTACCAACTCTATCAACGCTATCAAACAGAGCGACACGCAGGTGGAGACATGGACAGCGATGATCAAGATCAGTACATGCAGTTCTTACTTCAAAGTCGAGTGAACTCCCGCATTGTGGAGTTTCGGGATGGACCGCACGACCCTCATCCTGGTCGACTACGCATGGTCAGCATGATAGATATTTTGGAGCAAGGCATCTCATCGGTTTACACCTTCTACGACACTTCTAATCCGAGCGCAGGGTACGGCAACTACAGCATTCTTTGGCAAATCGAACAAGCTCGTATATTAGGCCTACCCTACCTTTACCTTGGCTATTACATCAAGGAAAGCGAGAAGATGTCGTACAAAGTGAAATACCAGCCCATGGAAGGCTTAATCGACGATCATTGGCAAACGCTCTCTGAGTCATAATGTCTATCTATGATCGATAGCTACTCCCTTTTACGCCCTTGGCTCTTTTGTATAGACCCAGAAAAAGCGCATCACCTCACCCTCACTAATTTAGATCGCGCCCAGCGCTGGGGATTGCTGGAGCGCATGGTTAGCAAACCCATTCAAGATCCACAAACACTTTGTGGAATTGAGTTTCCAAATCCTGTTGGTCTAGCTGCTGGATTAGATAAAGATGGCAAACACATCGATGCGCTTGCTGCTTTGGGTTTTGGCTTTTTAGAAATTGGCACTGTTACACCTCGCCCTCAGCCTGGCAATCCAAAACCTCGCATGTTTCGTCTCCCTCAGGCACAAGCTCTGATCAATCGTATGGGCTTTAACAATGATGGTGTTGAAGCCTGTGTAAAGAGAGTTCGTCAATCACAATTTTGGCAAAGTGGCGGTGTGCTTGGTTTAAATATTGGAAAAAATGCCAGCACCCCTATTGAGGAAGCCTCTAAAGATTACATCTTCGCGATGGAAGCGGTCTATGAAATTGCGAGCTACATCACCGTTAATATTTCATCGCCGAACACTAAAAATCTCCGTGACTTGCATGGGGAAGAAATGCTCCGTGAATTACTTGGTAGCTTAGACGAAGAAAGAAAATCATTATCCGATCGTCATGGTGTGCGTAAGCCACTCTTTCTGAAAATTGCGCCAGACCTAGATCATGACGATATTCATTTGATTGCAGATCTCATGCTTGAGTTTGGTATTGACGCTGTTATAGCAACCAATACCACCGTCTCTCGAGAAGCGGTTCAAGGCATGGAGCATGCCAATGAAGCTGGGGGTTTATCGGGCGCTCCCGTTCGAGAGGCTTCTAATAGAGTGATTAAGGCCCTAAAAGCCAGAGTAGGAGATCAGTTACCCATCATTGGTGTGGGAGGCATTCTGACGGGCAATGATGCTAGAGAAAAGATTATGGACGGCGCTAGCTTAGTGCAACTTTATAGCGGCTTAATTTACCGTGGTCCTGAGCTTATAAATGAATGCGCCCGCGCCCTTAGATAAGCCTAAATTCGCTTTTTGAGAGGCTGGTGATTCTGTTTTGTTGCGGATTTCGTAAAATCAGATTTCATAATATGCAATTCCTCATGAAATCGCTACAATGGAACTCATGAGCACCGACAAAGCTATCAAGACACCCAAATCCGCAGGCGAGGTTGGCAAAACAGCCATTCAGGTAGTCGATCGGATGATGAATTTGCTAGACGCACTCGCAGATCAAGAAGAATCCAGTAGCCTCAAAAATCTAGCAGAAATGACTGGACTTCACCCTTCTACCGCTCATCGCATTTTGAATGACATGGTTGCCTGCAGACTCGTTGAACGTGGTGATGGCGGCACTTATCGTCTTGGCTTAAAACTGTTAGAACTTGGTAATCTCGTAAAAGCGCGCTTATCTGTGCGTGAAGCCGCTCAACTACCTATGCGCACTCTGCATAAATTAACTGGTGAAACAGTAAACCTCTCGGTTCGTCAGGGTGATGAAATTGTCTATGTAGATCGTGCGTATAGCGAACGTTCCGGCATGCAGGTTGTGCGCGCTATCGGTGGTCGTGCGCCTTTACATCTCACCTCAGTTGGTAAGCTTTTCTTGGCAAGTGATGATCCAAGCCAAGTGCGCGCTTATGTAACACGCACTGGTTTATCTGGACATACTCGCAATAGTATTACCGATTTAGGAAAGCTAGAAGCCGAACTCAATCAAGTTCGCAAAGTGGGAAGCGCGCGCGATGACGAAGAGCTAGAACTTGGTGTTAGTTGCCTTGCTGCCGCCATCTTGGATGACACAGGAAAGTTAGTTGCAGGTCTTTCTTTGAGCGCCCCAACCGATCGCATTCAGGCAGACTGGCTACGCGCCCTTCAAGAAACTGCCCTGCAGATCTCCAAAGGGATGGGCTTTAAACCCAAGTCTTCAGAGCCAAGCACACTCGCTTAACTCCAAACGGCTAACTCACATTAAGCGACGTATTGGCTGTGCTCCAGAAGGCATACGCTCATACCAATCGCGCACACGTACAGCATCCGCAAAACGGGATTGCGTTCCCACTGAATCGAGGAAGACCAATAGCAATGGTGTGTTATTAACTCGTGCTTGCATCACCAGACATTTACCAGCGGCATTAATATAGCCAGTTTTTTGCAGGCCGATATTCATATCACCAGAGCGCACTAAGCGGTTGGTATTGAGGAACTTTTGTGGACGATTGGCAATCACCATAGTTAAGTCTGGCCAGGTAGAAAACTCACGAATCATTTTGTATTGATACGCTGCGTTTAACATACGAGTCAAATCTTCAGCGCTAGCCACGTTTTCACTCATCAAACCAGTAGGATCGGCAAAATGAGAGTGGTCCATGCCAAGCTCTTTTGCCTTGCGATTCATTGCATCCACAAACGCCGGGATTCCACCTGGGTAGTTTCTTCCAAGGGTATATGCAGCACGATTCTCAGAGGACATCAGCGCTAATAACAAAGCCTCTTCTCTAGTAAGTACGGTACCCTCAGCCAATCGAGAATGCCGATAAATGTGCGCATCGTCAGAATTAATCACAATAGCTTCATCAAGAGGCAATTTAGAGTCCAATAAGACCATGGCAGTCATGAGCTTGGTAATAGAAGCGATTGGCAAACTGACAGAAGGATTCTTTTCAAAATACACTTCTTTGGTATCTTGATTGACGACCATCGCCACGCTGGATTTCAAACTGAGTTCATCGTGCTGACCACGCAAACCCAATGCAGTAGCAAGAGATGGTCTTGTAGGCACAACAGGTTCAGTTGAGCGCGTTACAGTCACGCGTACGGATTTGGGTTTCTTGGCTGCCTTAGAATTTGTTTTGGCAACTACTTTGGCAGGAGATTTGGCTGTCTGCTTATCTTTGCTGGCAGCGATAGCGGATGTATTCACAGAGACGCCAACAGCAAAAAATAATACCAAGGCAGAAAGCCAAATTCGATTCAAACGCATCCCAGAAAACCTTCCAAAACATTCAACATACGGAATGATAATTAATTTCCAGAAGCATCAGCGATTTATTCGCACCAGCATGAAAATCCATCCCGCTAAATTAACGCCACTAAAACGCTCAACTACTCTGCAATTGTTGGAACCGTATTCGTTTGACGCGCATTTACCAAAATCACACCAGTCATCGTCAAACAGAGACCAATCGCCATTAGGAGCGTGAATGGCTCATCAAACAGCAACCAAGCCATTAAAGCGGTCGTTGGTGGTGTTAAATAGAGCAAGCTCGTCACTTTAGTAGCAGCTCCCTTACGAATCATCATAAATAACAAGCTGATTGATCCAATTGATAATGGAAAGATCGCCCATAGCAATGCGCCAACTACTGAAGCATTCCAAACCATTTCACCCGACTCAAATAGATACATGCAAATAAAACAGAGCACTGAGGAAACGCCAAATTGAATAGAGGAACCAGCTCTTAAATCAAATACAGGACAGTATTTCTTTTGATAGAGCGTGCCAAACGTAATTGAAAGTAGCGCAATAAACGCCAAAACGTAACTGACGACAGGAATATGGTCAAAGCCAATCTTTTCAGCTACTACCAAGGCAACCCCTGCAAATCCAAACCCCAACCCAATCCACTGACGTGTCGTCACCTTTTCAGAAATCCAAGCAGCAAACCAAGCAGTCACGATCGGCTGTAATCCCACGATGATGGCTGCCAAGCCAGCTCCCATCCCCAACCTAACGGCAAACCAAACTCCCAGTAAGTAGCCAAACTGGAGCATCATCCCTGCAATGGCGATATGCTTGATTTGAGACCAGCTAGGCCAAGTGATCTTCCACACTAGACTTAGGGCTGTCATTGCTACTAAAACACCTGAAAAACGCCAAAATAAGAAGGTGGCTGGCTCTACATAGGGCATTGCCAAACGAGCGATCACAAAACCTGTACTCCAAATAAGGACAAAAATGGGCGCGATTGCTTTATCAAGCGTTAACTTCATTGGTAACTTACTGAAATTCTTGAGATTTTTTAACTTAACGTCTGATTTTAGGCTCTTTTTAAAGAACTCCCAGTTTCTTGAAACCAGAGTAATTATGTTGCAACGCAACATAATTACTCTATAATCAAGCTAAAGGTAGTACATTAGACGTATGCCCAATGACAGACTCGAGACAAACTAAACGGAAAGAGATTGAAATGAACTTAACTCCTGAACAACTCGCAGCAGCACAAAAAGCAAACCTAGAGACCTTGAGTGGTTTAACTAATCAAGCGTTACAAAGCATTGAAAAATTGGTTGAGCTCAATATGCACATTGCTAAGCAAAGCTTAAGTGACAGCATGAACAGCGCCAAAAAAGCCCTAGAAGTGAAGGATATTCAGCAATTGCTCGCCCACCAAGCTGAAACTGTTCAGCCGATGGCAGAAAAGATTATGGCTTACAGCCGTCATCTTTATGAGTTGGCGCATGAGACTCAAAATAACTTTACTAAATCAGCTGAAAAAGAATTTCAGGCTGGTCAAAAGAAAATCAATTCATTGGTTGAAGAGTGGACTAAGAATGCGCCCGCAGGATCTGACGCTGCAGTACAAGCGATGAAACAAGCAATCGCTTCTGCTAACAATGTATTTGAAACCAGTCAAAAAGCAGTTAAGCATGCAGTTGAAGTTGCACAAAACAATCTCAATAGCGCAACTGAAACTGTTTTAAAGACTGCTGATACTGTCGCTAAAACCACGAAGAAGAAGTAATTCGAAGCATTAGATTTCATTCGCGCTCTTCTTAATAAAAAGCCCCGAATTATCGGGGCTTTTTAATTACTCTTTACGCTTACTTTTCACTCCAATTTCAGAGAGCATCTCTACTCTCTTCCCTCTTTATGATTTTTTCTTCACTGGTGGTAAATCAGTGCAGTGGCCATGTGCCGCTTCCGCTGCTAGTCCAACCGACTCACCAAGTGTTGGATGAGGATGAATCGTTTTACCGATATCTACTGCATCAGCACCCATTTCAATTGCAAGGCACACTTCACCAATTAAATCACCGGCATGAGTACCTACAATACCGCCACCGATAATGCGGTGGGTAG
This sequence comes from Polynucleobacter sp. MWH-Braz-FAM2G, assembly GCF_018687635.1. Classification (NCBI taxonomy): domain Bacteria; kingdom Pseudomonadati; phylum Pseudomonadota; class Betaproteobacteria; order Burkholderiales; family Burkholderiaceae; genus Polynucleobacter; species Polynucleobacter sp. MWH-Braz-FAM2G. The sequence continues at coordinate 774,212 of NZ_CP061300.1, read as the reverse complement.
TTGCATCAAAAATCAGTTTTGTAAAACCTTCATCACGACCATTAGCAATTGCACGCCCACTAGCTGCCCATGGGAATAGGCCTTTTTCATATGCGATTCCTTGAGCTTTGCACTGCTCTTCAGTCAAACCAGCCCACGCTACCTCTGGGTCAGTATAGGCAACGGAAGGAATTTGTTTCGCATCGAAGTAGGATTTCTCACCAGCAGCGGCTTCAGCAGCCACATGACCTTCATGAACCGCTTTGTGCGCTAACATCGGTTGCCCCACCAAATCGCCAATGGCAAAAATATTAGGAACATTAGTGCGCATTTGCTTATCAACTGGAATGAAGCCGCGCTCATCGACCTGCACACCCGCCTTATCTGCATCTATCTTCTTGCCATTGGGAGTGCGGCCTACCGCCACCAATACCAAATCATAAGTCTGCGGCTCAGCAGGTGCATTCTCACCTTCAAAGGTCACTTGAATACCATCTGGCTTTACTTCTGCCTTGGCAGCTCGAGTCTTGAGCATCACTTTTTCAAAACGTCCGGCATTGAACTTCTCCCAGACTTTCTCTAAGTCACGATCAGCACCAGCCATCAGGCCATCCATCATTTCAGCGATATCAATTCTTGATCCAAGTGTGCTGTAAACAGTAGCCATCTCCAAACCAATAATGCCGCCACCAATCACTAACATGCGCTTTGGAATACTCTTGAGCAATAACGCTCCTGTGCTATCCACAATTCGTGGATCTTCTGGCAAGAATGGCAACTTCACTGGCTGACTACCTGCAGCAATAATGGCCTTCTGAAAACGTACCACTTCTTTTTGACCAGTCAGATCCTGTCCTGCGCCGTTAGTGAGTTCAACTTCGACATGGTTCGCATCCAAGAACTTACCAAGACCGCGCACCACTTTCACTTTGCGCGCTTTGGCCATACCAGCGAGACCACCTGTTAATTTGGCGATTACTGATTCTTTATAACCTCGCAGCTGATCAATCTCAATCTTAGGTTCGCCAAAAGTGATGCCATGCTTAGCCATCGTTTTGACTTCATCCATAACTGCAGTTGTGTGCAGAAGCGCCTTTGATGGAATACAACCTACGTTTAAGCAAACGCCACCTAAGGTTGGATAGCGTTCCACTAAAACGGTATTCATTCCCAAATCTGCACTGCGAAAAGCTGCGCTATATCCACCAGGTCCAGCACCTAACACCAACATCTCGCACTCATGATCCACCTTACCGCTGTACTGCCCCACTACTGGAGCAGGAGATGACTTAGCGGGGGTTGTTGGAGCTGCAGCCACTGGTGCAGCAGTGGCAGCAGGCTTTGCGGCTGGCGCAGAAGCACTTGCTTCAATCTCCAGAATCAAAGAGCCTTTACTCACTTTATCGCCCAACTTGATAGCAATATTGGTCACCGTACCAGCAGCATCTGCAGGCACCTCCATAGTTGCTTTATCGGATTCAAGCACCAACAAAGGCTGCTCTTTTTCAATTACATCGCCAACTTTGACCAGCACTTCTATCACTGGCACATCAGAGTAGTCGCCAATATCTGGCACGAGGATCGTTTGCTTAGCCATAGACCCCCCTTACAGACTAGCGCGACGGAAGTCGGCTAAAAGCTGAGCAATATACACGTTGAATCGTGTCGCCAAGGCACCATCAATCACACGATGATCCGCAGAGAGGGATAGTGGACAAATCAAGCGAGGCGCGAATTGTTTGCCGTCCCAAACAGGTTTCATGGCAGCCTTGCTTACGCCCAAAATCGCAACTTCAGGCGCATTCACGATTGGTGAAAAATATGTTCCACCGATGCCACCTAATGAAGAAATCGTAAAGCTAGCACCTTGCATTTGATCGGGCTTTAATTTGCCATCACGCGCAAGAGCCGCGAGTTCAGATGTTTCTTTTGCCAACTCGAAGATGCCCTTCTTATCCGCATCCTTAATAACTGGCACCACTAATCCAGTTGGAGTATCAGCAGCAAATCCAATATTGAAGTACTTCTTCAAAATCAAATCATCGCCATCTAAGGAGCTATTAAATTCTGGATACTTCTTCAGCGCAGCTACTGCGGCTTTCATCAAGAAAGCAAGCATCGTAATCTTGATGCCCTTCTTCTCATTCTCTTTATTGGTGAGAACGCGGAAAGCTTCTAGATCAGTAATATCAGCATCTTCGTGATAGGTCACCGCTGGGATCATGACCCAGTTGCGACCTAAATTGGCGGCAGTGAGTTTCTTAATTCGATTTAATGGCTGACGTTCAATTTCACCAAACTTTGTGAAATCCACTTTTGGCCATGGAATTAGATTTAGACCACCCAAGCTGCCACCGCTAGGGGCAGCAGCAGGACTACCTGCGCCACCGCTCATTGCTGCTTTCACAAATGCTTGCACGTCTTCCTGAGTAATACGTCCCTTCGGTCCAGAGCCCTTGACTTGAGAAATCGTCACACCCAGTTCACGCGCGAACTTTCGCACCGATGGACTTGCGTGGCTAACGGCTGCATCTACTACAGGTGGTGTATTGCTGATTGGAGGCGGTGCTGGCGCCCTAGGAATCGGAGGCTCAACTGTTTTTATTGCTGGAGCTGCTGATGTTGCAGGGGCAGTAGCGGGCGCAGGGGCTGCTACTGCAGCAGAGCCACCTTCCAAAATAACAACAACTGACCCCTCAGAGAGATTGTCGCCAACCTTTACTTTGACTTCTTTCACCACACCAGAGTGTGAGGAAGGAACGTCCATTGTGGCTTTATCAGATTCAAGCACAACCAGTGATTGCTCTTTTTCTACGGTATCGCCTGCTTTTACCAAGACTTCAATGACAGGGACGTCTTTGTAATCACCAATATCCGGAACTTTGATTTCTATTGGAGCGCCGCCAGCAGATGCTGCCACAGGTGCAGAAGCTTGGGTCTGGGCTTGAGGTGGCGCTGGCGAAGAACTAGCTACCGGCGCTGCCGTTGCCGCCCCCTCTTCTAAAGTAATTACTACCGATCCCTCAGAGAGATTGTCGCCAACCTTTACTTTGACTTCTTTCACCACACCAGAGTGTGAGGAAGGAACGTCCATTGTGGCTTTATCAGATTCAAGTACAACCAGTGATTGCTCTTTTTCAACGGTATCACCTGCTTTTACCAAGACTTCAATGACTGGAACGTCTTTGTAATCACCAATATCCGGAACTTTGATTTCTATTATTTGACTCATATTATTTTTCTCTTATCAAACCGTCATTGGATTTGGTTTAGCAGCATCAATCCCGTATTTCTGAATTGCTTCAGCCAATTTAGATCGATCAAGCTGACCGGCATCAACCAAGGATCTCAATGCTGTGAGCACCACCCAACGACGATCAACTTCAAAGAAGTCGCGGAGTTTTTCACGAGTGTCGGAGCGTCCAAATCCATCGGTACCCAAGACTTCATAACGACGACCCATATGTTGAATAGCCGGACGAATTTGTTCAGCAAATAAACGCACGTAATCGGTTGCAGCAATCACAGGACCAGATGTGTCCTTCAGGCACTTCTCAACGTGAGAAAGAGTCGGTGTAGCAGTTGGGTTCAAAAGATTACTGCGGTGTACTGCAGTCCAATCACGACCAAGCTCAGTGAAACTTGGGCAACCCCATAAATCAGAAGCAATACCCCAGTCTTTATGGAGAATATCGGCAGCTTCAATCACTTCGCGGAAGATGGTGCCAGAACCTAATAGTTGTACGCGGAGTTTTGCCTTATCGTCGCCAACGGACTTAAGCTTGTACATCCCTTTAATAATGTCTTGCTCCGCACCCTTAGGCATTGCAGGGTGTGCATAGTTTTCATTCATTAAAGTGATGTAGTAATAAACATCTTCCTGAACTTCTAACATGCGACGCATACCATCTTGAACAACAACCGCTAATTCAAAGGCGAATGTTGGGTCGTAGCTGATGCAGTTAGGAACTGCGCCGCTCCAAAGATGGCTATGTCCATCTTCATGTTGCAAACCTTCGCCATTTAGAGTCGTTCTTCCTGCCGTACCACCGAGCAAGAAGCCGCGACTACGCATATCTCCTGCTGCCCAAGCTAAGTCGCCAATACGCTGGAAACCAAACATGGAATAGAAGATATAGAAAGGCAACATCGGCACTCCATGAGTAGAGTAAGAAGTTGCAGCTGCAATCCAATCACACATGCCCCCTGCTTCATTAATGCCCTCTTGCAGGATTTGACCAGTCTTGTCCTCTTTATAGAACATCAATTGATCATGATCTTCTGGCGTGTATAACTGACCGAGTTGATTCCAGATTCCTAATTGACGGAACATACCTTCCATACCAAAGGTGCGAGACTCATCAGGAACAATAGGAACTACGCGCTTACCAATGACCTTATCACGCACTACTGTATTGAGCATGCGTACAAATGCCATGGTTGTAGAGATCTCACGACCTTCTGTAGTTGCCTCAAGCAAAGGGGCAAAAACATCCAGTGCTGGAACAGGCAAGCTCTCGGATTTCATGCGACGTTGCGGTAAGTAGCCACCTAATTCATTACGACGCGCTTTCATATACTCAAGCTCAGGACTACCATCAGCAAACTTCACTAAAGGCATTTCATCTAGTTGCTCGTCTTTTACAGGAATCTCAAAGCGATCACGGAATCGACGAACGTCATCCGCATTCATCTTCTTGGCTTGGTGAGCAATATTCATCGCCTCACCTGAACCACCCATACCGTAGCCCTTAATTGTGTGAGCCAAGATAACTGTTGGTTGATCTTTATGATTTACGGCGGCATGGAATGCAGCAAACACCTTATGCGGATCATGACCGCCACGGTTTAATTGCCAAATTTCATCATCGCTCCAGTCACTCACTAGGGCTTTTAATTCTGGAGTGTTGAAAACAATCTCACGAACATAAGCGCCGTTCTTAGATTTCATGGTCTGATACTGACCGTCAACGATTTCCCCTAGGCGCTGCATCAAGATACCTTTTTTATCTCGAGCAAATAATGCATCCCACTGACCACCCCAAACAACTTTGATCACATTCCAACCGGCGCCACGGAACTCGCTTTCTAATTCTTGAATAATTTTTCCATTACCGCGTACTGGTCCATCCAAGCGCTGTAAGTTACAGTTGATAACAAAAATTAAGTTATCTAACTTTTCACGGCCAGCCATACCAATCGCGCCCAATGACTCTGGCTCATCAGTTTCACCGTCACCCAAGAATGCCCAAACCTTCCGACCTTGCTCTTGAATAAAGCCACGGTCAGTTAAATATTTCATAAAGCGCGCTTGGTAGATCGCCATGATCGGGCCAAGACCCATCGATACTGTAGGGAATTGCCAGAAATCAGGCATCAACCATGGATGTGGATAACTTGAAATGCCTTTGCCGCCAACTTCTTGACGGAAATTATTTAGTTGGTCCTCTTCAAGACGTCCCAACATATATGCACGCGCATAAACACCTGGTGCTGAATGGCCCTGAACAAAAATTAAATCGCCACCATGTTCAGGCGAAGGTGCATGCCAGAAATGATTGAAGCCAACATCGTATAAAGTTGCAGCGGACTGGAAAGATGAAATGTGTCCACCAACGTTGGTATCTTTATTGGCACGAAGCACCATTGCCATTGCATTCCAGCGAGTGTATGAACGAATGCGATGTTCAACATTCTGATCACCTGGGAGTCGCGCTTGATTCTCTACGGGAATCGTATTGATATAAGGTGTCTCAGCATGGAACGGTTGCACTACTCCGTTTACGCGCGCATGAGAAATTTGTTGGTCGATGAGGTAGGCAGCTCTTTCAGGACCTTCATTACGAATCACGCCATCAAGCGCTTGTAACCATTCCTGAGTCTCGCCTGGATCGGCATCCTGAGCATTTTGTTTGCCTAATATTTGATCTGGAACTGCTGCCATCATTTGTCTCCAATTAATAGTGCGTAATTTGTCATTAACTCTATAGGCAATATTCTAGGAAGGTATATGGGTGTAAACAAGCAATTTTCCACATAATGATAATATTTCTCATAATGTGGTATTTTATTGCACTGCAAATAAGAAGTAGAAAACCCCCTCAAAATCGATTTCAAATAAAACAAATAGGGCAAAATGCATCATATTCATGAAATTCACGCCTTTTGCTAGCTTAGTCCTCAGCCCATTCAGATGGCTCCGCAAAATTCGCGGATTTAGACTGGTTTACACCCCATTACTTGCGATTGTTTTATTTACTGCAGTCATGGGCATTATTTTGGGCACACTTCATCTTCAAGAAAAAAATCAGCAAGAAGCTGCATTGTTTAGAGAACTCTCTTTTGCCAAGCAACGCATTCAATCGCGCTTTCTCAACAACCTTGAAGCTTTAACCACCATTAATCGAGAACTCGCTGCTAGTGAAGATCAGGTCAAACTAAGACAGATTGCTCGCGAGCAAGCAGAAGATATTGTTGTCAATAATCATGAGATTGTCAGAATCATTTGGCTAGATGCACAACACCGGAGACAGTGGATAGCACCAGCTGAGAGCGAGAAAACGGACTGGGTTAGTAAATCTCAAAACAATCAACTTATTCATGCAAATCTTTTATCGGCCATTGAACTCAGTCGGGTAACGAGTCGAGCTGCATTTAGTCAGTTCATCTTTTTGGATTTACCAACTGACGAACCCATTTCCGCTGAGAGAAAAATCGTTTTTTGGCAAGTGGTGCCAAATATTGTTGGCGGTGAAATCATTGGTTACTTAGCTGCGCTCTATACCACTCAAGGAATTTTGGATGTGATTCCTGGTGAGCTTAAGTCCCACTATCGCTTCACCTTACTGACAGATAACGAAAAAGTATTGGCTATTTCCTCTGATAAGGGTATCCCTAAGAGAGCATTTAGCAATCAAACGAGTTTGGATATCGGTGTTTTAAGTCCGAATATTAATTTACGTATCGATACATATCCACCACCCACCAATCTAACTTTCCGAATGTTGATCGGGGTTGTAATGGGCTTATGCGTCTTCGTGATTTGGAGCCTTTGGTCTGTTTTAAAACAAATGCAAGTACGACAAGAAGCAGAGGCAAGTTTACGTACCGAAACTAGCTTCCGTAAGGCGATGGAGAATTCCACTCCTGTGGGTATTCGAGCTCATGACATGCAAAAACGCATTACCTATGTCAACCGCGCATTTTGCGAAATGACGGGCTGGACCGCTGACGAGTTAATGGGTCTCACGCCGCCATTCCCATTCTGGCCTGATAGCAGAAGGGATGAGCTCGTTGAAAAAATGAATCGTGCGCTACGAGCTGATATCTCAGGCAGCATGAAGGTCGGTATTGAAGGCGTGATCGTCAAAAGAGATGGCACTCTAATCCAAACCCGCACCTTTATTGCCCCACTCATCAATGAAAAAGGAAAGCAGACTGGCTGGGTTACTTCATTAATTGATATTTCTGAGCCAAAAAAGATTCGTGAAGAGTTGGCAGCATCTCAAGAACGCTTTACAACCGTTTTAGAAAGTCTAGACGCAGCAGTATCGGTTGTCTCTTTGGAAACAAATGCTCTGTTGTTTGCTAATCGTTTCTATCGTGAGCGCTTTGGTGATGACTCAAAAGGTCACTTCCAATTGGCTGGTAACGATGCAAGTAATACCACGATGCGAGATATTGCAGAGGACCTAGAAGATTCTCCCCCTGGAATTCCAACACACTTTTTGTATCAAGAATCTGAGTCTGAAGAAGTGCAACTGAGTGACGGCAGCAATCAATGGTTTGAAGTAAGACGTCGCTTTATTCCATGGGTAGATGGACATCTCGCGCAGCTTTTAATTGCTACGGATATCACCACCCGCAAAGAAGCAGATGAATTAGCGCAGCAGCAACAAGAGCGCATGCAGTTTACTAGTCGCCTTACCACCATGGGTGAAATGGCATCTTCACTAGCTCACGAATTAAATCAACCACTCTCCGCCATATCCAATTACTGCATGGGTGTTGCTAAGCGTTTAGACGGCAATCTAGATCCAACACTAACTAAAGAAATTTTGCCCGCACTAGAAAAAGCCTCTGAACAGGCTCATCGAGCTGGCACCATCATTCAACGTATACGGGGTTTTGTGAAACGCAGCGAGCCACAACGTAAGGCATCTTGCATTTCAGAAATCATTAACGACGCAGTTGGCTTGGTTGAAATTGAGGCACATCGGCATCGCTTAAGCATCACTTCTCAGATTGCGGAAAATCTACCAGTAGTCAATCTAGATCCGGTTCTAATCCTGCAGGTGGTAGTGAATCTCCTGAAGAATGCTCTTGATAGCGTTCGCGAGGCGTACCCCCTTTCCTCCCGCTGGTCAGCTCCCGCTGTAAAAATTAGCGCGGATTTAGAAACCAGTATCTTCCCAGCGATGCTCAGAATCCAGGTTACTGATGCCGGTGGTGGCATCCCTGAAAACGTGCTGGAACACATGTTTGAGCCGTTTTTTAGTACAAAATCCGATGGTATGGGCATGGGACTCAATATTTGCCGTTCTATTATTGAGTCCCACCATGGCAGACTTTGGGCCACAAACGTCACGGACTCAGAACAGACCAAGCTGGCAGGCTGCACCTTTACAATACTCCTACCCTTAGAATCCCCAGAATCTAAGGATAATGTTTAACACCGAATTGATAGTTTGACCTCGCGAGAACCGATATGAACTTAAGTGCTACTACAAAACCAAATCAAGCCGAAGTTGTCTATGTTGTGGATGACGATGAAGCGGTAAGAGATTCGCTTACCTGGCTCCTTGAGAGCAATGGCTATGTAGTGCGTTGCCATGCAAGCGCTGAACGTTTTTTACAATCTCTACAAAGCACAGATAAATCCACCATCTCTTGCGCTATTTTGGATGTTCGGATGCCTGGCATGTCTGGCCTTGAGCTACAAGAGCGCCTCACCAGTGAAAATCTGCCAATGCCTGTTGCCTTTATCACCGGTCATGGTGACGTCTCCATGGCAGTCTCCACAATGAAGCGTGGCGCAATCGATTTTATTGAGAAACCCTTTAAAGAGAATGATCTTTGCGGCTTGGTTGATCGCATGCTTGCCAAAGCTCGTGTTGTTTACTCTCAAGCTAGCCAACGAAAAATTACCCAAGGTTTACTGAGCAAGCTAACAGGACGCGAACGCCAAGTATTGGAGCGCATTGTTGCTGGTCGCTTAAACAAACAAATTGCCGATGACCTCGGTATCTCTATTAAGACTGTTGAAGCACATCGTGCCAATATCATGGAGAAGCTCAATGTCAATACAGTTGCCGATCTGCTTCGCCTAGCTTTGTCTGACCCACAGCCTAATTAATCACTGGGTTGATCAATGCCTGCTCAATTATTAGACGGAAACGCCCTTTCTAAAAAACTACGCACTGAGATTGCCGCACGCGGGGCCATTGTTACCGCTAAAGGCACTAGACCAGGATTGGCAGTCATTGTGGTCGGAGATAATCCAGCCAGCCAAGTCTATGTGCGCAATAAAGTGAAGGCTTGCGAAGACGTTGGCTTTCATTCTGTCTTAGAGCGTTACTCTGCTGAACTTGGCGAAGAAGAGTTGCTTGCTCGCATCGCCACCCTTAATGCGGACCCAGCTATACACGGAATCTTGGTACAACTTCCGCTACCAGAACACATTGCTTCAGAGCGTGTTCTCGAGGCAATTGCTCCAGAAAAAGATGTTGATGGCTTTCATGTTGCCAATGCTGGCGCGCTCATGGTTGGGCAACCCGAGTTCAAACCTTGCACGCCTTATGGTTGCATGAAAATCCTCGAAAGCATTGACTACCCCATTCGCGGGGCTCGCGCTGTCATTGTGGGCGCCTCTAATATCGTAGGTAAGCCAATGGCAATGCTTTTATTGCAAGCTGGTGCAACCGTGACTATTTGTAATAGCAAAACCCGTGACTTAGCTCACCATACTAAAGATGCCGATATTTTGGTGGTAGCTACAGGCAAACCAAAGATGATTTCCGGCGATATGGTCAAGAATGGCGCTGTAGTAATTGACGTAGGCATCAATCGCCTACCCGATGGCAAGCTTTGCGGAGATGTCGACTTCGATACGGCCAAATATGTTGCAGGCTGGATCACCCCAGTTCCAGGTGGAGTTGGCCCGATGACTATCACTATGCTCCTCATGAACACCTTGGAAGCAGCTGAAAAAGCGGTCAAGCTCTAAGGGATTGGCTGGGACTTTTAGCAAAATAGTTCCCAGTCCGTTAAGCTAGAGGGATGACTACATCCTCTTCCAATACCCTTCCTTCTGATTTACAAAATAATCCTCTACTAACTTTTGGTCGAGGCATTGCCAGCTATTCAAAAGTTAAGCCCGAACACATTGCCCCTGCAATTGAGTATTTACTCAAACGCGCACAAGAAGCTGTTGATGTGGCAGTAAATTCGGATACTGCGCCAACCTGGAATGCTTTAGCAGAACCTCTTGAAGATGCTACCGAGGCATTGGGAAGATCTTGGGGAGTGATCTCCCATCTCAATAGTGTTGCCGATACGCCAGAACTACGTGCAGCTTATGGAGAAATGTTGCCCAAAGTTACCGCCTTCTTCTCTAGTCTTGGACAGAATTTAGATCTTTACAAAAAATTCAAAGAATTAAGTAAAGCACCTGTCTTTGAGAAACTAAGTCCAGCACAGAAAAAAGTGATTGAAAATTCTTTGCGAGATTTTCGTTTGGGTGGCGCCGAACTTAGCGATGCTGATAAGCCCCGCTTTGCTCAAATTCAAGACGAACAAGCGATATTAGGTAAAGCGTTTTCCGATCATGTCTTAGATGCCACCGATAGTTTTGTGCACCTTATTACAAACAAGGCTGAATTAGTTGGATTGCCTGAAGATGCAATTACTGCAGCTGCTGACACCGCTGCGCAAAAGAACCTGCAGGGCTGGGCATTCACGCTACACTTCCCCTCCTACTACCCAGTCATGCAGTACTCTGAAAATCGTGCGCTAAGACGTCTCATGTATGAAGCATACGTTACACGAGCTTCAGAACTAGCACCTCAATACGCCAATGGTAAGTTAGAGTGGGATAACACTCTCAATATGCTTGAGCAATTAAGATTACGAGATGAAGAGGCTCGTATGCTCGGCTTCAAAAATTATGCCGCACTAAGTTTGGCGCCAAAGATGGCAAATAGCGTTGAGGAGGTGGACTCATTCTTAACCAACTTTGCACAGAAGGCAAAACCATTTGCACTCAAAGATTGGCAAGAATTGAGTGATTTTGCAAAAACGAAGCTCGGTATTTCCGATGGGCTGGAACCCTGGGATATTGCCTTTGCCTCAGAAAGATTAAAGCAAGAACGTTATTCATTTTCAGAGAACGAGCTTAAGCAATATTTTCCTCTGCCCAAAGCATTAGATGGACTTTTTCAAGTAATCCAAACCCTGTTTGGCGTCAAGATTGAAGCTGCTGATCTCCCTACTTGGCATACGGATGTGCAATCGTTCTCAGTCAAGAATACTCAAGGCAATATCGTGGCGTATTTTTATTTAGACCCCTACGCTCGACCTGGTAAACGAGGTGGCGCATGGATGGATGATGCACGTGGACGCAGGATATTGCCCAATGGAGAGATCCAAATACCGGTAGCTTACTTAGTCTGCAACTTTGCACCCCCTGTAAAGGTGGACGGTGTATTGCGTCAACCCACCATTACCCATGATGATGTGATTACCCTTTTCCATGAGAGCGGTCATGGTCTGCATCATCTCTTAACTCAAGTTAGCGCCCTAGGAGTCTCTGGCATCAATGGTGTTGAGTGGGATGCAGTTGAGCTACCAAGTCAATTTATGGAAAACTTCTGTTGGGAGTGGGAGGTTTTAGAAAAAATGACCTCTCATGCCGAGACAGGTAAACCTTTACCCCGCGAACTTTTTGAAAAAATGTTAGCCGCCAAGAATTTCCAAAATGGCTACATGACCCTGCGTCAAATTGTGATGTCATTAACCGATTGGCGTTTGCACTCTACATTTGATGCGCAAAGTACAGAAAGCCGAGCAGTGCTAGAACTCTCTAGAGAGATTGCCAACCAATTTAACGTAATCTCTCAACCAGAGATTTCCCGTTGGATCAATACATTTAGCCATATATTTGCCGGCGGCTATGCAGCGGGATATTACAGTTATAAATGGGCGGAAGTACTGTCAGCTGACGTTTACTCTGCCTTTGAAGAGGCCGCCAAACTTACTGGCAGTGTTCTGGATGAAAAAACGGGCGCTCGTTATCGACAAGAAATTCTGGAAGTGGGCGGCAGTCGCCCTGCTGCTGAATCTTTTAAAGCGTTTAGAGGTAGAGAACCGAGTATCGATGCCTTGCTAAGGCATGGGGGCTTAGCGCAGCAGGCTTAGGTTTTTTTAATGGTTGCTATTACGGGGGCATGGTCTGACGGCTGCTCCCAAGCTCTTGGTTCTTTATCAACGATACTAGCTTCGCATTTCGCTTTAAGCGCTTCACTCAACAATATGTGATCGATGCGCAAACCGGCATTCCTTCTAAAGCCCATCATGCGGTAATCCCACCAACTGAAGGTTTTGGGTGACTGTTCAAACATTCTGAATGAATCATGCAATCCAAGTTTAAGTAAATCCTGAAATGCGGCACGCTCTGGTGGTGACACTAGATTCTGACCTTCCCAAGCCTTAGGGTCATGAACATCTTCATCGGCAGGCGCAATATTGAAATCACCAAGCAAAGCTAGACGTGAGTTTTGCTGAAGCTCTTCGCTCAGCCAGGTTTGCAAGGCTTGCAGCCAATTGAGCTTGTAAGTGAATTTCTCGCTCTCAGGCGACTGCCCATTAGGGAAATAAGCAGATACTAATCTCATGGGTTGAGTACCAGCAAAACAGACTGTAGCCGCAAGGATACGCTGCTGCTCATCAGCATGATCCGGAATATTTCTGACTGGCTTCAGGAAAGCAGTCTCAATGTCCGATGAAATGGGCGCCAATGCAGCTTTACGCAGAATAATTGCAACACCGTTATAGGTTTTTTGCCCTGCAGCCAGACTCAAATAACCAGCATCCTCCAGCTCTTTGTGGGGATACTTGTCATCGGTCAGCTTCAGCTCTTGCAAACAAAGCGCATCAATAGCTTGCTGCTTTTTTTCTTGATCCTGCAACCAACGCAATACTTGTGGAAGGCGAACCTTCAGGGAGTTCACATTCCACGCTGCTATTCGAACTGAATCAGTCATCGATTCCCAATTCTTGCAACTTTCTCGTGATCGTATTGCGGCCAATACCTAATCGCTGCGCAGCTTCAACTCTCCTACCACGAGTCACCTCTAAAGCAGCTTGCAATACCGCTTTTTCAAAGCGAGCAGTAAGAGCATCAAATACTTCCTTTTCGCCATCCTGCAGCATCTTCACAGCGAGGCGCCCTAAACCACTCTCCCAGTCACCTGAGGCTGCTTTTGCAAGATTAGGATTACTGGGCGCGGACTCACTTTGAAGTGCAATTGGCTGCTCATTAGCCTGGGCTACGATATCAGCAGGAAGATCGCTCACTCCAATCACATTTGCTGATGTCATTACTGTTAGCCAATGACATAAGTTTTCTAGTTGACGTACGTTTCCTGGAAATGGCATCGCACTAATTTCTTTCAGCACTTCATCTGAGAGTTTTTTAGGTTGTACGCCCAGGGATTTAGCACAGCTCAGCATAAAGTGCCTTGCCAACATCGGAATGTCTTCTGTACGTTCGCGCAAAGAAGGCATACGCAAACGAATCACATTTAGGCGATGCAATAAGTCTTCACGGAAAAGCCCAGCCACTACTCTTGCCTCTAAATTTTGATGAGTTGATGCAATGATGCGAACATTTGCCTTAATAGGATCTTGACCGCCAATGCGATAAAAATGCCCATCAGACAATACGCGCAATAAGCGAGTTTGAAGGTCAAATGGCAGGTCTCCAACCTCACCCAAAAATAAAGTACCGCCATCAGCTTGTTCTAGACGACCACGGCGTAGAGTCTGAGCACCAGGGAAGGCGCCCCGCTCATGACCAAACAACTCGGATTCCAATAAATCTTTAGGTACTGCGGAAGTACTCAGCGATACAAATGGACCCTTGGCGCTAGGGCTATGTTTATGTAATGCGTGAGCAACCAACTCTTTTCCGGTACCGGATTCACCAGTGATCAAGACGGTGGCATTAGATTGAGCCAAACGTCCTATTGCACGGAAAATTTCTTGCATCGCTGGCGCTTGACCAATAATCTCGGTCGCATCTTGTCTCCAAGCAGTTAATTCCTTGGCACCAGAATTATCTCGGGTGCCCTGCTCCACAGCGCGATGAATCAGCTCAACCGCCTTTTCTACATCAAATGGTTTTGTAAGATATTCAAAAGCGCCACCTTGAAACGAGGAAACAGCAGAATCTAAATCCGAATAGGCAGTCATGATGATGACTGGTAAATGCGGATGACTAGCCTTCACATGTTGCAATAAATCCAAGCCATTACCGCGTGGCATGCGAATATCGGAGATCAACACCTGAGGCGTCTCTTTTTCTAGGGCATTGAGCACATCGTTGGGATTAGAAAAACTCTTATGCGGAATATTTTCACGCGATAGAGCTTTTTCAAGGACCCAACGAATAGATTGATCGTCATCTACGATCCAAACTGGTTTCATGATGCTTTCTCCTGCCTACGATATGGAATTTGAATATGAAAATCAGTGCGCCCAGGACGGCTATTACAAGTGATAAAGCCCTGATGCTGCTGAACAAAGGTTTGCGCTAACGTCAGACCAAGTCCGCTACCACCCTCTCGACCCGACACCAAGGGAAAGAAAATGCGCTCGATAATCTCTTGTGGTATGCCTGGGCCGTTATCAATCACATGCAAATCCAAGGCTAATTTATAGCGATGCTTTGCGATAGTAACCGAACGTGCTACTCGAGTTTTTAATTCTATTTGCGCTACTCCAGTGCGAATTTCTTCGCTCAGCGCTTGGGCGGCGTTGTGAACAATATTCAGAGTTGCCTGAATCAGTTGCTCACGATCACCCAATAAATCTGGCAAGCTCGTGTCGTAATTTCGAATAATGCGCAGACCTTTTGGAAACTCGGCCAGCACCAAGCTGCGAACACGCTCTAAGGCCTCATGCACATTAAAAGATTCCATCACATGGGCTTTACGATGTGGCGCCAAGAGACGATCCACCAACGTTTGTAAACGATCAGATTCTTTAATAATGACTTGCGTATATTCACGCAAACCTTTTTCGGGCAACTCAAATTCGAGTAATTGCGCCGCTCCACGTATACCGCCTAATGGATTTTTAATCTCATGCGCTAAGTTGCGCATCAACTGTTTATTTGCCTCAACTTGCTGAGTCACGCGTTCATCGCGCTCGCTACGCAGCTGTTGATCGATTGGAAACCACTCCATCATGATCAGCGTGGGGTCTTCCAACGCAGCGACAACCACATGCGCCGGAATGATTTCTTGATGAATGCTGCTAGGCATCGAGTGCAACATCATTTCTTGACGTTGAGCTGATACATGCCCTAGCCTCACTTCGGAAATCATGGAATTTAATGCTTCGTTATCGCCAAATAAATTGTGCACAGATTGACCTTCAAGTGATTTACGTGAAAGATCGAGGGCTGACTCAGCAGCGGGATTCACATATACCAATTGTTGGTTCTCAGCCGTAAATACCACGATGGCATTCGGCATCTGATCAAGCAATGTCGGAAAAAAAGGAGCAGCCGAAGCTGCTCCCTTGAACGAATTGCGCAACAGACCTGCGCTCAAGTTCTCTCCTTCGCTTACAGGGAGTAGTACATATCAAATTCGATTGGATGAGTTGTCATACGGAAACGTGTGACATCTTCCATCTTCAAATTGATATATGCATCAATCATTGATTCAGTGAATACTCCACCGCGAGTCAAGAACTCGTGATCTTTCCTCAATGCATCCAATGCTTCTTCCAAGCTCGCGCAAACGGTTGGGATCTTTGCATCTTCTTCTGGTGGCAAGTCATACAAGTTCTTGTCAGCAGCTTCGCCTGGATGAATCTTGTTCTGAACACCATCCAAACCAGCCATCAACAAGGCAGAGAATGCCAAGTATGGGTTAGCCAATGGATCTGGGAAGCGAGTCTCAATACGACGACCCTTTGGATTAGCAACGTGTGGAATACGGATAGAAGCAGAACGATTACGTGCTGAGTATGCCAACTTCACTGGCGCCTCAAAACCTGGAACCAAACGCTTGTATGAGTTTGTACCTGGGTTAGTAATTGCGTTTAATGCCTTCGCGTGCTTGATGATGCCGCCGATGTAGAACAGAGCAAACTCTGACAAACCTGCGTAACCATTACCAGCAAACAAGTTCTCACCGTTTTTCCAAACAGATTGGTGAACGTGCATACCAGAACCGTTATCGCCAACTACTGGCTTAGGCATAAATGTTGCTGTCTTGCCATAAGCATGCGCAACGTTTTGAATAACGTACTTCTGCCAGATAGTCCAGTCAGCACGCTGTACCAATGTGCTGAACTTGGTTCCCAATTCGTTTTGGCCTTGACCAGCAACTTCATGGTGATGAACTTCAACTGGAATGCCCAATGATTCGAGAATCAAGCACATTTCGGAACGCATATCTTGGAATGTATCTACTGGAGCAACTGGGAAGTAGCCGCCTTTTTTACCTGGACGATGACCAGTATTGCCGCCTTCGATTTCTTTAGATGATGACCATGGCGCTTCTTCAGAATCAATCTTTACGAAGCAACCTTGCATATCGGCACCCCAACGAACGCCGTCAAAAATAAAGAATTCTGGCTCTGGACCAAAGTAAGCAGCATCGCCAATACCAGTGCTCTTCAAATACGCTTCAGCACGTTTTGCAATAGAGCGTGGATCGCGATCGTAACCTTTGCCATCTGCTGGCTCGATAACGTCACATGTGAGAACCAATGTTGGCTCTTCATAGAATGGATCAATGTATGCAGCTGTTGGATCTGGTTTAAGCAACATATCTGAAGCTTCAATACCCTTCCAGCCAGCAATAGAAGAGCCGTCAAATGCATGACCACTCTCAAATTTGTCTTCGTCAAATGCAGAGATAGGTACTGTTGTGTGCTGCTCTTTACCCTTTGTATCTACAAAGCGAAAATCAACAAAAGTACACTCTTTCTCTTTAACCAACTTCATCACATCAGCGACGGTCTTCGTCATGCAAATCTCCTCTGTTAACTAAATTCGGAATCAAAACTTAAGGCATACACCCTTGTTTATTCCAGGCACCAAACATGCCTAATGGATGTATGTAATTTACTGAAGCAAACAAATGGGAACCCTTATTATTGCACTATTAAAGTGCCCAATTATCAGTCTTAAAGCCTAATAAAAGACTATTTGCACCTTTTTAGTGCGTTTAGGCTTAACTGATATCGTGAATTTCATAACCCAACTCTTGTGCGCCCGTTCTTAAGGCAATCCAAGCACTTTCAAGAAGGTTTGCGTTGCCTTTGATGCCCAATTCGATATGTCGCTGGGCGTAAACACCGCCCTTGCTAGCGTCCCCTACCGATGGCAGGCTAAACACCTTCACCCCAGGATAGTTAGCCTCAATATGCTCCATCAGTGGCGTCAAAGTGGACTCAATTCCTTTGGGCACAATAAAACTCCGCTCTGCCCAATTCTCTTGATGAAATAAATCTTTGTAATGGGTATCTAAACACCAAGCCATCATCGGCGCAGCCATTACTGGGAAGCCAGGGACAAAGTGATGCTCACGTATCCGAAAGCCTGGGATTTGGTTATAAGGGTTCGGAATGATCTCACTACCAATCGGAAACTCGCCCATCTTGAAGCGCTGCTGATTTTCAGGAGTGCTTAAGTCTGACTTAATGGGATCACCCTCGGCCATTGACTGAATACGTCCCGCAATCAATTCTTGAGCAGAAGGATGAAGTTCTGTTTTTGTTCCCAACGCAAGAGCCGCGCATTGACGAGTGTGATCATCTGGCGTAGCGCCAATACCGCCTGTACTAAACACCACATCCCCACTCGCAAAGCTTTCTTTTAGAGTGGCAGTAATTTGCTTAGGATCATCGGCAACATATTTTGCCCATGCGAGACTAAGACCTCGTTCATTGAGCAATTCAATCAGCTTACTCATGTGCTTATCTTGACGGCGACCGGACAAAATTTCATCGCCAATCACAATTAAACCAAAACGACGCTGTTCTTTTTTTACCTCTTCGACTTCTACTTTTTTAATTGCATCAACCATGGTAAGGAAGTTCCATATCAACTACACGCGATTGCACTGTCAGCGCCTTATCTAACTCTTCATCTCTTAATTGCTTCAGAGCATCTAACAAGAAGTAGCTAAACCAAAGCGCTGCAAATACAAATATGAGGGAATAAATCCACAACGCCACAAAGCTGACGACTGGAAACAGCACCAAGGCTAATGCGGATGTGGCCCAAAAGAAAGTTGGCACTGCACCAAGCATTCCGGAGGCAATTCCCATACAAAGCAATGGCCAACGATATTTTTCAAGGAGCTGATCCCGCTCTTCAGAGCTCGCATGTTTGGCGAGAACATCGTAAGACATAAGACGCATTGTTAACCAACCCCATAGCAATGGTGGCAAGACCGCTACTAATGGAGGAACCCACCAAACTGGCAGGGTGAGCATTACTAAAACGAGGCATAGCAATGCAGACCACAAGCTGTAAATTATGCTTCCAAAGATTCCGCCCCCACGCTTGCACTCTAGATCTTGGTATTGCGATTGCTTACAAGCGATCTTCACAATCGCAGGAACAGTTGAGAAAGCGATAAAGACTAATAAGCTAATCGTAATCAGTGGAATGATGAGCATCACAAAGAAAAGTGGTGCAATCCATGCTCTGGCATTTTCAAAACCAGCCCAAATGAGTCCCTCTTGTATCCAACTAGTAAAGATAGATGTCGTTAAAAAAACGCTTAGGGCTTCCAGTGCCGGGGTCCAAATCAACCAAATCAGACAACCCCACAAAATCGATACAATCAAAAATGGTCGCAAACTCAGCCACAACATACGAGGATGCATGGTCCCAACTAAGGCCATACCAAATGATTTAAATACTTGTTGCAATCCGACCATACCACCCCCCATTGCCTCTAGATTGAAATCTATTTAGGCTTTAATTCTTTAATAGCGTGCACTAAGCCCTGCCATTGCTGGGTAAGAATATTTTGCGAAACTGACAAATTTCTTACCCCCGTAGGATAGACCTCTTTTGGGAAGATGGCTGTGTTAAACAGCATGTCCCACCATGGAAATAAAATTCCAAAATTGCAACCGCCTAAAACGCCTGGCTTACCTTTAGCTTCATGCCCATATCCCACAGCATGATGCATGCGATGGTACATCGGTGAAATCAGCAAATAGCGCGCTGGACCAAGGTCAATTTTGATATTGGCATGTTGCCAACTTTGGATAAATTGACTTAAGGCAACTAGGGCGATAAATTGACCTGGCGATACTCCAAACAACAGCGCGAAGAAAGCCATCAAAACGGCACGCATAATATCGTCCAAAATATGATTACGGTTATCTGACCAAGCCGTCATTACCGTTTGACTGTGATGCAAAGCATGTAATTGCCACCACCAATTAAACGTATGCGAAGCGCGATGATAAAGATAATCTACAAAGTCTAAGAGAATAAGGTAGATCAAAAAGCTAACTGCTGGGATTGAAGTCACCCCTGGCCACCATGACTCCACATTCAATCTGCCAAAACGAAAGTCATGCAGTATGGAATCGAGCTCAAAAAAGAATCCTGATAAAAGGATAAAGATGAGTCCATGGAAAATTCCAAGGCGATGAAACAATGTATAGATTACATCCGCCCTACTTGATTTTGCAAAGCGCTCTTGCTTTTCTGCTGGAACTATTCGCTCCCAAGTTCTTAAAACAAAAAAGATTAAGAAAATTTGCACACAACCAAACAAGAACCAGTCAATCCCATCAAACACATCTTCAGCCCAAGACATTAAATCAAATTGGTAGAGGATGGGTCCAGCAACCTCAGAGAACAGAAACTCCTGAAGACTGCCGTAGACACTTGAAATCGATGCGGTAATGACTGAGAAATCCATGCTTTATTTTGACGCATTTGCCAAATCTTTGGGTAGAAGACCAAAGCAAAACCCGCGACCCTTTAGGTTCATGATAAGTTGCTCGAGAACAGCAGGTGCCCATGGATCTTTTCTGGACCAGATACCTAAATGGGCCATTGTGATATCGCCATCAGCAATAGTACGACTGGCTTTATCCAAAAGTTGGCTATTCGGATGTTTATCGGAATTCAGCTCATCCCCTAAAAAACCAGCGGAAGCCCAGCCAATATGTTGATACCCACACATATCCCCCATCCGAATTAAGGTTGGAGAAGTTTTACCACCAGGAGCACGCCATATTCTCTGCAATGGTTGATCAGTTAACTCTTGGAAACGCTGATCTACTCTACGGATTTCTTTGCACATAGCCGCTTCGTTATACAAGAGCGTCATCCCAGCTTTAGGCCCAAACTGAGGCTTTTCAAAAACCTCCCCCTTCGGACCATCTTTGACAAAGTAAGTGTGGTCATAAGTATGGCTTCCAAAATGATGGCCTTCTTTAACGCGTTCTTGCCAATAAGCTTTCCAGGAATCATCTAACGAAAAATCACCACGGAAGGTTTTCTCATTAGCCAAGAAAAAGGTAGCTTTTACATTTTGTCGCTTCAAAATCTCCGCTACTTTCTCCGCGACCGACATATTGCCTGTATCAAAAGTCAAGTAAACCTTCTTTTTACACTCTGCAACCTGAGCAATGCATCCCAATGAAAAACAGCCGAGCAAAAGCGCGGCTGCAAGACGTGTAAACACGGAATAACTCATTGCGGCCTTTATTCCCATGCAGCCCTTGGAGTAAAGAAGACACCATGAGGTGATTTGCCCACTGGGATGACGGTTACAAGTTTCATTGTTGAGATATCAATCACGCCAACTTTTTTGGAGAAACGAAAGGTCACCCACATCGTTTTGCCATCTGGAGTGATTTCCATATCATCTGGTCCAGCTGGAAGACCAGTAATATCGCCAACCTTTTCTAAGGTTTGCATATTAATCAAGCTAATAGTGGAAGCTATGCGGTTACTGACGAAGACATGCTTCTTATCACCCAATGGACGGAAATTATGGGCGCCTTTGCCAGTAGGAATACGTTTAACTTCTTTACGAGTCTTCCAATCTATTACCTGCACATAGTCATCTCCAGTGATTCCGACTAGGAGATATTGATCACCTGGGGTCATCCACAATCCAGCCGGTACTTTTCCTGTTGGCATCACCCACAAAACGTTTTGCGTCTCAAGATCAATCGCAGCTAACTCACTGGAATCTTGCAAGGTAATGAATGCAATTTTGCTATCGGAAGTAAAGGCAATGTGACTCGGAGTTTTCGCCAACTTCACTGTCTTGGCTAATTTTAGATTTGCGCCATCAGCGGCATAAATATCTACACGATCTAAACGATTACCATTAGCCACAAACCATTTGTGATTTGGTGAGTAACCAATTTGATATGGATCGATGATGTTTGGAATCTTGCCAGTCAACTCACCAGTAGTCGGGTTCATGAGAACGACATCATTACCAGCGGCATTTGCAATCAATAAGGTTTTTTGGTCAGGAGTCATCATCAAGTGATGCGGCTCTTTTCCAACTGGCACAGTCTTTACGACTTGACGAGTGGTCATGTCTATTAAGCTAACAGAAGCTTCGCCAGAATTCAGAATGACCGCCAACTTCGGCTGATTGATTGAACTAGTGGATGAGGAAGGCGTTGCCGAATTACCCGTCTGAGCAAAAGCATTGTGGTTCACCATCAAAAGCGCCAATACTGTATAGGCTGCTAAGGCGTGAAAACCTCTATTTTTAATAAATGTATACATACCCACATTGTAAGCAATCGGGGAGAATAAATACCCTCTAATCGCCCGTGGATTTGACTTAGCGCAAGCTGGCTAAAACCTTTTCTAGTCTTTTTAAGGACATTGGGGTGGGAGTTTTCAGCTCTTGGGCAAATAATGCCACCCTTAACTCTTCGAGTTGCCAACGAAAATCGTTTAAAGCAGGATCTTCGTTCAGCGTATATGAAGTAGAACCTTTCTTTCCTTGTAATAGCTTGTGCCAAGGACGAGCAACAGATTCCCAGTCCTTTTGACATTGCGCATCGCGACTCGGATTCGACCGCAATTTATCAATCCGCATTGCAATCGCCTTCAAATAGCGTGGCACATGGACTAACTGAGAATATGGAATGTCTGCAACAAACTTGGGGAAGATGAGACCTTGTATTTGGGTTTGAATATCCGCATAAGCACTTGGCGATACCGCTTTTGCACTCACGATCTTTTTCTGCAAATCTGCATGAGCCTGTAATGCATTTAAGGTGTGACGCGAGATTTCTTGCGCAATCAGCGCCAATCTTGGCTTACCTGCTTGCAAGCGTTCCGCAAATTGATCTGTATTTACAGGGAGTGGCTCGGACATAAAAGCCCGTTCTAATGCCAAATTCAGAATCTGTTCTATCAAACCATCCACTGACCCGACATTAATAAATAACAATCCCAATTCTCGAATGCCAGGCAACTGCTTTTGCAATGCTTTAAGTGTGTCTTTGTTGCTTAAAGCAAATAGTCGTCGCAGTCCAAGGGCATGCTGCTTTCGAGCTTCCAACAAGTCATCAAAAACCTCTAAGTCACAGTAATCAACTCGATCTACTAATGCTGGGTAGCCAAGTAAAGTTTTATTGCCCTTCTGAATTTCTAAAGTTTCAGGTAGTTCGCCAAATTCCCAAGTGCGATAACCGCCCTGCTCTACCATGCGGGCACTTCCTTTGGATTGTTGGTCATCGCTCGATTTAGGAGCAATTTCCACCCCCAATTCAGCCTGTGCGGTTTCTTGAGCAATCGCTTGGAAAGCATTGCGAGCGGTTTCGCCATATTCTGAACGCAAGCGCGCTAGATTTCGCTCTACCTCCAGCTGACGCCCATGTTCGTCAATCAAACGAAAATTCATCGATGAGTGCAATGGTAAAGACTCTGGCCTAAAGTCCGTACGCTTTATTTCCAATCCTCGCTCTTTACGAATGTCGCTAATGAGACTATCCAAAAAATCACCTACGCCGAACTGTTTTGCATCAAGCTGTCGTTCTAGATAAGACTTCGCATATTCAGGCAAAGGTACACAATGGCGACGTAATTTCTGCGGTAGCGACTTTAAAAGTAGCAACACCTTCTCCTCGCACATACCAGGAACGAGCCAATCGCAGCGACGACCATCTACTTGATTGAGTTGGGTTAAAGGAACAACGAGTGTTACACCATCCTTTGGGCTGCCAGGTTCAAAGTGATAAGTCAGGCTGAGCTGAGCGCCTCCCACGAGCATTGTTTTAGGGTAACGGTCAACAGTGATGCCAGCAGCTTCATGGCGCATCAAATCCGCTTTTGCTAGACGGAGTTGACTATCGAGTTCGGCATCTTTGTCTTTTTCCTTTGATAGCCAAGCCTTTAGACCCTCGCGACTGCATACCCCCTTAGGAATGCGCGAGTCATAAAAAGCAAACAGCAGTTCATCATCAACCAGCACATCTGGTCGACGAGACCGATGCTCTAAGGCTTCAATTTCTTTAATTAGGCGTCGGTTGTGCCAGAAAAAACCAAAAAGATTGGGGTATTTCTTCCTTGCATCTGCTTCGGTCTCGCGTTGGAGAGCGGGAGTATCCATGCGTCCGAACATCTCCCCTTGCACTAATGCTTGCCGAATAAATAACTCTCTTGCTTCATCAGGATGATGTGGCTCGTATCGCACCCTGCGCCCGTGATAAATCGGCAAACCATATAGAGTGCCCCTCTCAAACGCCATCACTTCACCTTGGCGGTTATCCCAAAACGGATCACTCAATGATTTAATCAGGCGGTGTGCTGCGACCCGCTCTACCCACTGTGGTTCGATTTTGGCAATGGTACGCGCATACATACGATTGGTTTCTTGCAACTCTCCAGCCAAAATCCACGCACCCGCTTTTTTACCAATCGTTGAACCAGGCCAGATAAATGGGCGAATACCGCGTGCACCAACATATCCACCAGTTTTACTATTACGGTCGAGAGATTTTTCATCCTCTTCTTTTTTGGCCACATAACCCAAAAGACCCGTTAATAAAGAGAGATGTATTTGCTCATAATTAGCAGCCAAACCATTTTCTTTCCAACCCTTTTCGCCCAACATCGTATGCAGTTGACCATGGACATCACGCCACTCACGCAAGCGACGCGGTGAAAGAAATTTACTTTTACAAAGATTCTCAAATTGTCGGTTGCTATGCTTATGTTGCAAAGCATCTTGATACCAATTCCAGAGTTTGACAAAACTCAAAAATTCAGAACGCTCATCCGCAAATTGCAAGTGCGCTTGATCTGCCGCAGCAGCTTGATCCATTGGTCGATCTCGCGGATCTTGGGTGGCTAATGCTGAAGCGATGATGGTGACTTCCTTCAGAGCGTTCTGCTCTTTTGCAGCCAACAGCATTCTGCCTATGCGTGGATCTAGAGGCAAATCAGCCAATTGCTTACCAATTGCGGTGAGCCTAAAGCTATTGTTAATGTCTTTGTCATTAACTGTCTCTGGCTCATCAAACTCTATTGCACCTAATTCATCGAGAAGTTGCACCCCGTCGGCAATGGCTCTACCTAAGGGTTTATCAATAAATGGGAAATGCTGAATTTTTGGCAGGCGCAATGAGCTCATTCGCAAAAGCACCGCCGCCAGTGAGCTACGCAATATCTCTGGATCGGTAAATTTAGGACGCCCTTGATAATCTTGCTCACTGTAGAGGCGTACACAAATACCATCAGATACCCGTCCACAACGACCAGCCCGTTGATTGGCAGCCGCTTGTGAGATAGGTTCAATTTGAAGCTGTTCCACCTTATTACGATATGAGTAGCGCTTGACGCGCGCCAAGCCGCTGTCTATCACATAGCGAATATTGGGAACGGTCAATGAGGTTTCCGCTACGTTAGTCGTCAAAATAATTCGACGGCCATTACCAGGATTAAATACTCTCTCTTGTTCTGCAACAGATTGCCGAGCAAAGAGACTCAAAATCTCTGGGTGAAAACGCTGTTGCAAAACATGATCCTTGCGCAATACTTCTGCACAATCGCGTATCTCGCGCTCACCAGGCAGAAAAACCAATACATCACCGGCACCTGCGGCACCCTCGCGCCACAAATTGGCAATCTCCTCAGCTACCGCATCCGGAATTTCTTTGGCAGCCTTGGACTCTTTCTTCCCATCAGACTTCGCGTCTGGCTCTAGTGGTGCATATCGCTGCTCGACTGGAAACAATCGACCACTCACCTCAATAACGGGAGCTACTTTGCCGTTCACCGCAAAGTGCTCTGCAAAACGTTGTGCATCGATCGTTGCTGAAGTGATAATCAGTTTTAGATCTGGACGCTTAGGAAGTAGCTGACGTAGGTAGCCCAATAGAAAATCGATATTCAGGCTACGCTCATGAGCCTCATCAATAATGAGGGTGTCATAAGCCTTTAACTGTGGGTCGCGCTGCGTCTCAGCTAATAAGATGCCATCGGTCATTAACTTAATAGAGGCTGTCTTACTGGTTTTATCGGCAAAGCGAACTTGGTAACCGACATCTTGACCAATGGGTGATCCGAGCTCTTGGGCAATTCTTTTAGCAGTGGCAGTTGCCGCAATTCGGCGTGGTTGTGTATGGCCAATCAACTTGCCGCCATTGATAGTGCCCCGACCAAGATCTAAGCAAATTTTGGGCAATTGCGTAGTCTTGCCTGAACCCGTCTCCCCACAAACAATCACCACCTGATGACTCTGTAAGGCATCCTTGATCAGTTGACGCTGACCCGAGACCGGCAATTCCTCTGGAAACAGAATTTCTAGCCTACGCGCGGTGTTGGAAGCAGACACAGGCTGAGGCCTTGCTTTGGGTTTTTGTTGGTTTATGGGCTCTTGCACCCTATAATTTTCTCACTATGCCAACAAATGCACCGAATCCTGCCACAAGCGCCGAAGAATCTACCTCCAACTTCCCTTTCGTAGGGTGGTTACGCGATGTTGCGCCCTACATCCACAGCTTCCGCGAAAAGACTTTTGTGATCGCCTTCGCAGGTGAACTTGTTCAAGAATCTGGCCTGGAAAATCTCATTGAAGATATTGCCATGCTACATGCTATGGGTATGCGTATTGTGCTGGTTCACGGTATTCGGCCGCAAATTGAAGAACAGCTAATGCTCCGCAAAATTAAGAGCAAGTTTGGCAAAAGTGCCATGCACTCTTATCGAATTACAGATGCAGCAGCACTAGAGTGCGTCAAAGAGGCTGCTGGTGAACTTCGCCTCGATATTGAAGCAGCATTTAGCCGTGGGCTTCCAAATACCCCGATGGCAGGCTCACGTATTTCTGTGATTTCTGGAAACTTTATCACCGCCATGCCAGTCGGCGTGGTTGAAGGCATTGACTATATTCATACTGGACTGGTGCGCAAAGTAGACTCCGGGTCTATTAGGCAATCTTTAGATAGCAACAAAATTGTGTTGCTCTCCCCTTTAGGTTTTTCACCAACAGGTCAAGCATTTAATTTGGCGTATGAGGATGTGGCCGCATCCACCGCTGCTGCCCTTAAGGCTGATAAGTTGATTTTTTTAAGTCCTTACGATGGTCTGAAGGACGCTGAAGGTGACTTCATCACCGAATTGTCCATGCCACAGCTACAAGAATACGTAACGCAGAACAAAGACATGGACATTGGCATGAAGAGCCTACTGAATATCTCCGGTAGAGCCATTCGTGCAGGTGTGAGTCGCGTTCACTTCCTGCCGTGCAATCAAGATGGCGCGCTCTTGGAGGAGCTCTTTACCCATGATGGCATTGGCATGATGCTGGCTTCATCGGATATCGAGAACTTACGCGAAGCCAATCAGGATGACGTAGGTGGAATTTTGCAATTAACAATGCCTCTCGAAGAAGAAGGTATTTTGGCAGCGCGTGGTCAAGATGTCATTGAGCGCGATATTGCGCGCTTCTCAGTAATTGAACATGACCGCGTCCTTTTCGGATGCGCAGCCCTCTTTCCATTCCCTAATGGGGTTGGTGAACTCGCTTGTCTGGCAGTTGATCCTGATGTTCAAGGCTCAGGTGATGGTGAACGCCTTCTGAAGCGGATTGAGATGCGCGCTAAACAAGAAGGTATTAAAAAATTATTTGTTCTGACCACCAGAACGGAGCATTGGTTTCTGAAGCGTGGTTTTAAAAGAGCAACAGTGGATGACCTGCCAGAAGAAAGAAAACAAATTTACAACTGGGACCGCAAGTCCATGGTTTTAACTAAAGATTTATAAGATACATCGCAATATACGAAAGGCATTACAGATGGCACGCATGGTTCAATGCATCAAATTAAATAAAGAAGCTGAAGGCATGGATTTCGCACCATTGCCTGGCGAGCTAGGTAAAAAGATTTGGAATCAAGTTTCTAAAGAGGCTTGGGCTGGATGGTTGAAGCAACAAACCATGCTCATCAATGAAAATCGCCTCAATATGGCAGATCCGCGTGCTCGCCAATACCTCTTAAAGCAGGTGGAAAAGTACTTCTTTGAAGGTGGCGCTGATACAGCCCAAGGCTTTGTACCTCCTTCAGCCGAATAAATATTTTTCAATATTGATTTTGCTTGTTGACAAGCAGAAAACACAGGCATAGGATGAAGTCGTGGTGAGACAGTAATGGTGTTCCACCACATTGGCGAAAGCCACTAAAAATGAGTGCATCTATGCGCTTATAGGCTAAGGGATCTAGTTATTCCGAGTGCCTGTGCCATGCATACCATGGCAAACAACCCGATGGGGATGCCCCGTCGGGTTTTTTAATACCTAAATTCAGCTTGGGATAATTTAGAAGGCGATACGCTCAACGCCGGCGGCATTGCTAACCAACAAAATATTAGCCTTCTCTTTGGCAAAGAGACCAACAGTAATTACGCCAGCAATTTGATTAATCCGGGCTTCCATGCTTACTGGGTCGACAATCTGCAGGCCAGCTATATCCAAGATCCAACCGCCGTTATCGGTGACAAAAGGTTCGCTAGGGGTTTGATTTAAATCAGCGCGCGTATTTTTTGCTAAACGCAAACTGACTTTGCCACCAAACTTTTCCAACTCTCGAGTAACCACACCCTGCGCAAGCGGAATGATTTCCACTGGCAAGGCAAAATTGCCCAGCACGGGAACTTGCTTAGAAGAGTCGCAAATACATATAAATTGCTTTGCCATGGAGGCAATAATCTTTTCTCTGGTAAGCGCCCCACCACCGCCCTTAATCATGTGACCTGCTGGATCAATTTCGTCAGCGCCATCTACATAGGCAGGAAGCTCTTGAACATCATTGGGATTGAGAACCTTGAAGCCATGCTTGAGTAAGCGCTCAGTAGTTGCATTCGAACTAGAAACAGTTCCAGCAAAATGATCTTTATTGGGCGCCAGAGCATCAATAAAGCAGTTCGCTGTAGATCCAGTACCAATACCCAAAATCTGGCCAGCAGACAGCTTTAGCACCTCATCTCTAGCTGCCTCACCCACCATCTGCTTTAACTGATCTTGATTCATATACCTATTAAACACCTTTACTGGAAGGTAGTAATTATTCCATCTATCATATGATATTGACGAAAAATTTACTTTAAAGCATCAAGCAAGCCCATGAATAGCACCTCTTCAGCAATAAGCCAACTCGAGCAACTCAAGAAACTCACCACGGTTGTAGCCGATACTGGCGATTTTGAGCGCATGCAAGTCTTTCAGCCTCAAGATGCCACTACCAACCCTTCATTAATTCTGAAGGCTGCTCAGCAAAGTAACTATCAAGATTTAGTACGCTCTGTGAAGGAAGCGCATCCTGGCATGAGCCCAACCGATTTGGTTGACTATATCTTGGTAGCTTTCGGCCTTGAAATTCTCAAAATTGTTCCTGGACGCGTTTCAACCGAAGTAGATGCCAGACTTTCCTTTGACACCAAGGGAACTGTAGCCAAAGCAAAACACTTAATCGCCTTATATGAATCCCATGGAATAAACCGCAATCGCATTTTGATTAAGTTAGCCGGCACATGGGAGGGCATTGCTGCCGCCAAGCAATTAGAGGCGGAAGGCATTCATTGCAATATGACTTTACTCTTTTCGCTGGTCCAAGCTGCCGCTTGTGGTGCTGCGAATGCCAAACTCATCTCACCTTTTGTCGGACGTATTACCGATTGGTATAAAGCGAAACTTGGCTCGAATTGGAGCGATATGAATAATGGCGGCGCAAATGATCCTGGCGTCACTTCAGTAAAAAGAATTTTTCACTACTACAAACACTTTGGCATTCCAACAGAAATCATGGGTGCCAGCTTCAGAAACACCAGCCAAATTCTGGAGCTTGCTGGCGTAGATTTACTCACCATTAGTCCCGAGTTATTGGCCGAACTTCAACAAAATAATACTGTAGTAGAGAAAAAACTCAGTGCAGCAAATGCTCAAGCAGCTCTGCAGACAGAAGGCATTACGCCGCTGAAGTTAGATGAATCTAGTTTCCGCTTACAACTTAATAATGATGCAATGGCTACAGAAAAATTGGCGGAAGGCATCCGCAATTTCTGTATTGATACCGAGAAATTGGAAGTGCTGCTAGCTCAGTAATTTAGACTCATTACAGATATTTTTTCTTTTCAGGACAGATATCTGTAGGACTCTATCTTGAAAATAGAGCCCCCACCGAAGATGCAAAGTGATTAAGTGCTCCTAATAAAAAGCACAAACTGGCAAAAGAATATTTACCGCTATAAATCCGACTGTAATGTATCTGCGAGAAACCTTGTCAACCTGACGAGAAAACTCTTTTTCATTTTTTTGCAGGAAACAATACACCGATATTAATGAGGCAATCACACATAAGGTGATCGTAAATAAACCTATTGAAGTGACTAAGTCTGCCAACCCAAAATATCCAGAAGGAGGTAGCAAAGAGGTTGTCATATAGGCATTTGCAATCACACCAAAATAAGAGGCGGATGGCAACGCAAAACGTGAGCCAGTATCAGATGGATGGATATAAAAACTACATATAGTCAGCAATACTCCAGCATACAAACCAACAAAGAGTTTCAAAAAGACGCCGATGTTATTACGTTTTATGGTTACCCCATAGTTATATTCACTAAATGTAGTCCGCGCACCCTCAGCAACCCTTGGGTCTCCATAGCTAGTTTTATAAGTATGCGGTTTCACAACCGTACTCATTCCGGTAATGTTGTATCCAGGAATTTTTACTCGAGAACTAATTCCAGACGATGAATCTGCTACATACCGCATCTTTCGAACATCATTGGTGGAATCCTCAATATAAATATTGAGCATGTGATCATCCAATGGGACACGTGTCGTATTAAAGAATTTCGAGACTTTGGCGACCACTTTATAAAGCTCATAGTTGGTACCGTCGGGAGCAGAGTAACTATCTTGAAGATCTTGCTTTTCGATTTTTCCGTCGACAAGCCTAAAGTATTTACCGGGATTAAGTGACTTATCCCCCTTCCATC
The DNA here is from genome assembly GCF_018687635.1 of Polynucleobacter sp. MWH-Braz-FAM2G. NCBI lineage: Bacteria > Pseudomonadati > Pseudomonadota > Betaproteobacteria > Burkholderiales > Burkholderiaceae > Polynucleobacter > Polynucleobacter sp. MWH-Braz-FAM2G. The sequence continues at coordinate 743,485 of NZ_CP061300.1, read as the reverse complement.
GAAACCAAATATAAAAAGTAGGCGTCCAATATGAATCTAAGATGGATAGGTTTTCGATACCATCTAAATAAATACCAACATTGACTGTCTTAAAGTCGGTATTTTTTGGCAGTGGATCGGGAGGAGTTTTGCCAGGCTCAACTGCATTAGGATCCATGCGTAGCGCATGATTTTTGTTGGAAAAACTTTTTTCACCTTGGACAATATAAACCACCAATATAGCGATCAATATATAGATGATCGAAATTCCAATTGCCCAATATTTAAGAAAGGATTTTTTCTCCGGAGAAAGTGTAGCCGACATTTTTCTAGAATTCCATGTGAACTAGCTCGTAAATGAGCTCAATCTGAACAGATTAACTATTTTCTTTGGGACGTATTGATACCTAGCAATGAATATGCGGGGCAGTTACCAATCATTCCGGTTAACAAAGGAATAACCCCAATCCAAGCCCATGGACCAGTAATTCCAAACCCGGCTAAACCCATTAGTGTTACGCCAACAGTCATGCGTAGTACGCGATCAGTATGTCCAATATTGCATTTCATGGTTGACTCCTTTTTGTACGCATTATTTAAATCGTTTACTTAGCAGCTTTTACCAAGCGCTGTCTTAATGCCTCATACAAGCATACGCCACTTGCGACTGATACATTCAAACTAGAGACAACACCTTGCATAGGAATGCGGACCAGCTCATCGCAGTTCTCTCGGGTGAGGCGACGCATTCCCTCACCCTCTGCTCCCATCACAATACCAATGGAACCGGTAAGATCAATGTCATAGATTGATTTAGTGGCTTCATCATCAGTACCGATTAGCCAAACACCTGCCTCTTGCATCTCTTTCATGCTGCGCACGAGGTTAGTTACTGTAATTACAGGCATCACTTCTGATGCACCACTCGATACTTTGCTGACGGTGGCATTAATGGAGGCGGAGCGATCTTTGGGGATGACTACCGCATCTACGCCAGCGCCATCGGCTACCCGCAGACAGGCGCCAAAGTTATGCGGATCGGTAACACCATCCAACACTAAAAATAAAGGCTTCTCTTGAGCGCCTTCAACGTCCTCGACGACTTCAGTAATCGTGCGAGCAATGGTCATCCTTTCAGCCAAGGCAACTACCCCCTGATGACGGTCATGTCCAGTAAGCTTATGAAGACGCTCAGCATCAGCAGCATGTAAACGCTCTCCCAAAATTTCTTCTGCTTGCTTTAGAAAGTCACCCATTCGTCTATCGCGACGACTAGGATCGAAGTACACCGACTTTAAGCTATCTGGATCAACTCGCAAACGCGCTTGAACCGCATGAAATCCAACTAATATTTGCTTCATTTTTTCATTAACTCAATCTTTATTTACGGCGTGCTTTAGTACTTCGCACTGGTGGTTTAGAGCCTGCAGGCTTGCCAACAGACCTTCCAGGTTTACTTGCTTTACCGTTTTTTCGACTCGCTTTACTCTTTGACTGATTCGCGCCCAAAGTGCCAGCAGATTTGGCTGCATTGACATTAACCCCACTAGGCTTTTGCGGAATCTTATTGTCTGGCCGACTTCTTTTTGAGGCTGCCTTTTTATTTGGCCTGCCAGTATCGGCAGCTAGCAACAGTTGACGACGATTGGGGGAGCCGCCTGGTTCTGCGCCAACTGATTTGACTAGGCTAAATTCAATCTTACGCGCATCCAAATCAACACGACTTACCAATACGTGCACACGATCACCTAAGCGATAACGAATTCCAGTGCGCTCGCCACGTAATTCTTGGCGCGCTTCGTCAAACTGGAAGTAATCACCTCCCAGTTCAGTTACATGAACCATGCCTTCAACAAATAAGCTCTCTAGCTGAATAAATAAACCAAAATTTGCGACACCAGTCACAGTGCCAGCATATTCCTGACCTAAATGGTCACGCATGTAATAACACTTCAGCCACGCCTCGACGTCACGCGAAGCTTCATCAGCGCGTCGTTCATTTGAAGAGCAGTGAACGCCTAGTTGACCCCAAATTGGTAATGCAGCGTTTGCACCTTTTGGTGGCTTGGTACCTTTAGCAGCCCCTGCCTTCGCATCGCTTTGAGATTTCTTGGCATTGACTGCATTTTCTCGACCTTTACCTTTGCGGGGCAAAGTTAAATTGAGAGGCACCTTTGGCGGCAATACAGGTACATAAGGCTTTTTCTGCAGAATGGATTTAATTACTCTATGAGTCAATAAGTCTGGATAACGACGAATTGGACTTGTGAAATGAGAGTACGCTGGATAAGCCAAACCAAAGTGACCTTCGTTATCTGGCTGATACATCGCTTGCTGCATGGCACGTAAAACTACTGACTGCAACATATTGGCATCGGGACGATCTTTAATCTCACGAATCAACTTAGCAAAGTCACGTGGCTTTGGCTTATCACCACCACCCAATGACAGACCAGAGGTTCTGAGCACTTGTCGAAGAGTGACCAATTTCTCTTCGGAGGGTTCGCCGTGAACTCGATAGAGACTTAAATGTTTATTTTTATCAATGAAATCGGCAGCACAAACGTTGGCGGTCAGCATGCACTCTTCAATCAAGCGATGCGCATCATTCCGAATGCGTGGCTCAATACGCAGGATTTTGCCAAGCTCATTACTGATAATTTGGGTTTCAGTGGTTTCAAACTCGATTGCACCGCGCTTCTCACGAGCGGCTAGCAAAATCTTATAAAGAGAATACAGATTAGTTAAAAGCGGACGGAATTGGGCAAAGCGAGTTGCTTCAGGCCCCCTGCTATTGGAAAGAATCTCCCAAACAGTGTCATAAGTAAAACGCTGTGCAGAATGCATTACCGCTGGATAGAACTGGTAAGCCAACACAATCCCGTTGTTATCCACCACAGAATCGCACACCATACACAAGCGATCTACCCCAGGATTTAGGGAGCAAAGTCCATTCGAAATCTTCTCTGGCAACATCGGTATGACACGCCTTGGAAAGTACACCGAAGTAGCGCGTAACAAACCCTCGTCATCGAGTGGTTGACCAGGCTTCACATAATGGGAGACATCAGCAATGGCTACAATTAATCGCCAAGCCTTTGTTTTGCCGTACATGACTGGCTCACAATAGACTGCATCATCAAAGTCACGCGCATCAGCGCCGTCGATCGTAACCAAAGGAATATCTCGAAGATCAATGCGACCCTCAAGATCAGATTGCTGTACTGCATCGGGTAATGCAGCCGCTTCTTTTAATGCTGCCGCAGAAAACTCATGCGGCACTCCATATTTGCGGACAGCGATTTCAATTTCCATCCCTGGATCATCAATTTCACCAAGGACTTCAACCACCCTTCCCACCGCTTGCCGATAGCTATCTGGGTAATCAATAATCTCTACGCTGACCACCTGACCCAATTTGGCGTTACCTTGCCCCTTAGGCGGAATCAAAATATCATGACCAATACGTTTATCTTCTGGCGCAACAATCAAAACACCATTTTCATTTAAGAGACGGCCTATAACCACTTTATTGGCATGAAGGACTACTTCAACAATTTGCCCCTCAGGTCGACCACGACGATCTGTTCCTAAAACTCTGACATTGACGCGATCCCCATGCATAACACGCGACATTTCTCTTTCCGAAAGAAAAATATCTTCACCACCATCATCGGGAATGACAAATCCAAATCCATCTCGATGCCCTTGAACCGTACCTAAACGATCTGCCTCACGTGGCACCAAGTCTTTTGCTTTACGCATTTAATTCCTTCGGCAATACATGCCCTATCTATATATCTACTGATATCTATTTTTGTTATGAATAAGCCTACTGTATCAAACCGCGAGGACAAATGAGAAAAAGTCAAAAACGGGCGCAAAAGACCTAAAAATGCTTATCCATTTATAATAAAAGCTTGCCCAGGTGGCGAAATTGGTAGACGCACCAGCTTCAGGTGCTGGCGATCGTAAGGTTGTGGGGGTTCGAGTCCCTTCCTGGGCACCACCGCTACATCTAAGTCAACTCCTAAGCCTCATACTATATAGGCCAACCTTTTAAGCAAGGCGTCTGCGACCCAATTCAGCTACAAGGCAATCAATCAAATTAGAACTTTGATTTTGTCTCGTAACCCTTAGAGCTCAAACAGGCCAAATATGTATCGGAAGTAGTTAAATCATTGTTAGATGCTCCGTAGTAGCTTCTAGCAACTTGCAAACAGGCTTCTTTATCTTTATTAAATTGAGCTTCAGACTGACCTCTTGTTGGAATAATTTCCGTTTGCATAGCGCAGCCAGCCAATACAACTCCCGCTGATAAAACCATTAATGTGGAGGCAATAGTTCTCATGAATTAGTTTCCTTTACCTATAAAGTCTTGAATAGCCATATCCTATCACCATCAATCATGTTGGTGAGCGCCTAAAGAAAAACCGCCCGAAGGCGGTTTTTAGTCTGAACGCAATCTCTTAATGCGGATGAACCGCCTTCAAACTTGCCTGACCTAGAGCCTGATGCTCGCTTGGATCAATCGCTTTAACTTCTTTTAAGAATTGAGCAGTATCAATTTTTTTACCGCCAAGCCAAGTACCTTGGACTTTGACTTTATCCAAAATTTCATTGGGTTTGACCGCTGTAATATCAGCGGAAAGCTCTACCAAATCGGCGTACTTACCCACCTCAAGCGATCCAACTTCTGTATCGCGTTTTAGTTGATATGCCCCATTGATGGTGGAAGCCTTGAGCGCCTGATCTAAGGTCACTGCCTGATTGGGGCCATGAACATTACCAGCGTCTGTTGTTCGAGTAACCATCCGCTGAATATTTCTTAAAGTGTCAGGCGGAGATACTGAGCCATCGTTATGGAATGTTGTGTGAATGTTGTACTTAAACGCATCGCCAGCGCGCTGCCATTGCGAACCATACTCAGGCTTAAACATAGTGCCATCCAATAAATCACCCCAATAAATATATTGGAAAGGCGCCAGTGAAACTGTTACGCCAAGACTTTCTGCGCGCTTAAATTGGTCTGCGCGGGCTGCGCCCAAATGCTCAACACGCCAGCGGTGATCGGTGCCAATAAGATTGTATTTATTTAGAGCATACTCATAAGCATCAAGCACTACATCAAAGCCTACGTCACCATTGCAGTGAAAAGCCATCTGATAGCCCATCGGAGTATATTTGTCGAGCATCTCATCGAGCTGCAAGCGTGTGTAGTTCATGCCCTTTTCACCAAGTGGCCCAAGGATAATTTGAGCATTACGAGTCCGCTCATTATCCAAATATCCAAAGCTTTGAGCTACGCTCCCCAGCCAAGGGGTACCATCAGCCCAGAGCTTGATACCGTTTTTGCGAACCATGCTAGAGTCAGGCCAAGTGGCTTTAACCCCCGCATCAGAATCAACTGCCATGTGATAGACGCTTATTCTTACTGGGCTATTAGGTACCGAAGCAAGCGCTAAGTAGCCCTTGTACATGCCAGTGCTGTAGGTATGCTCAGAGGTAGAAGTAATCCCAAAAGAGGCTAAATAGGCATACCACTCAGCGCCTGAGAGCAATAAATGAGGAACGGCCTTAGGAAGGATCGGACTCATTACAGCCATGATGGCAGCAGTCTCATTAGCAACTCCATTAGACGTGCCGTCTTTATTGCGACCATAATTGCCGCCAACTGGATCAGCAGGTGGCTTGCCATCCTTCCAGCCCAACATTTTGATGGATGCAGAGTTAAAGTAAACCGCATGCCCAGAATTATCTATTACAACTACTGGACGTCCACTTGGGGTTAACTTATCGAGCACATCTTTTGTTGGGGTTGGAGCTTGTTGCAACAATTTATCAACACCATTAAAGACTAATGGCACACCAGCAGGAGACTCTTTGTCGGCTTTTAAAATTTTTGCCTGAACATCACCCCAGGTCTTATAACCAACATAAGGCGCAACCCAAATAGCAGGCGCTTGAGTCGTAATTCCTGATAAGAAGGGATGATTGTGAGGATCAATGAAACCCGGCATCAATACAGTTGTACCTAAATCTTTAACCGTAGCGTTGGGCGCTGATGCTTGAACTTCTTTAAGCGTTCCAACAGCAGTAATTTTTTTGGTGCTTGTATCAAAAGCAATCGCTTCTGCTCGAGGATTTTTATCATCCATCGTAATAATGGTTGAGGCCTTCAGCACCACGATTTCTGCTGAAGCCATTAGTGGAATAGAGCACGCCATCAAAGTGGCAATGGAATTAGAAATAAAACTACGGTTGAACTTTTTCACAAAATCATCCTCATGAATAATTAAAACTTACAAATTATGTCAGCGGCTAAAGTAAATAACTAGCCATCATCATTAGCGTTATTACCTATTACAGTACTGGATTATCATCAAATGGACCCAAATGTCTATTTACTGTAAAGGCTTTAATATAAAGCCCTAAATATCCGATACCAAAAAAAAATTGACCGCCCAAGCAAAACCCACCCTATTAAAAAAGGCCACTGGTAAAGAACCGGGAATCAGCCTATTTGCTGCTACCGCCTTGGGCATTGGCGGCATGATGGGTGCCGGTCTATTCTCCCTCTTAGGGCCTGCAAGCGCCCATGCTGGCACCCACGTTCCTCTGGCTTTTTTGCTCGGAGCGATTGCAGCATCTTTTTCGGTGTACTCATATGCCAAACTAGGCGCCACCTTTCCAAGCAGCGGTGGCGCTGCCACATTCACAGTCATGAGTTATGGCCCAGGGGTTATATCGGGTGGGCTCAATATCTTTCAATATATCGCTTATCTCATAGCGGCAGCTCTCTATGCAGCTGGCTTTGCGGAATACACCAATACCTTGCTTGGGGGTAATTTATCTCCACTCGCAATCAAATTGGTTGGAGCAGGAATTGTGGTCTTATGCGCAGGTATTAACTTGCTGGGAACAGATATTGTTGGTAAAGCGGAAACTCTAGCCATTGGTTTTGTAACTATTGCGCTTTTACTTTTCTCTGTAGAGGGCCTTTATGTAGCGGATATTCGTGATTTTCAGCCGTCAGGCTGGTCCGTCAATGGCATCGCCATAGCCACTGGGATTTTGTATATCAACTACCAAGGTTTTGGTGTTGTCACCAACTCATCCAATGCGATGAAAGAACCCCAAAAAGAATTGCCTCTAGCAATGTTCTCTGCCCTGATATTGGTGACTATTGCCTATATTCTTGTAAGCACTGCAGTTATTCTTCTGATGAGTCCGGCGCAGATGCAAAATTACAGCGGCCATGTTCTTGCCAATGCCGCCCAAGCTATCGCCGGCAAAACAGGCTTTGTCGTCATTGGCGCATCCGCGCTCTTGGCCTGTGCAGCCGCATTAAATGCAACTATCTTTGCCGCATCTAATATCGCAGCTGATATGGCAAAAAAAATTACTGTCTCTGAAGCTCTCGGTGATTCCGTTCTCAAGACGCAATTAAGAGCCCTGACCGCTTCCGCATTCATCGTAATTGTTTTGGTATTGGCTTTCCCTCTAAATGTCGTTGGGAAAATGGCTAGCCTTGCTTTTTTATTGGTATATGCCGCAATTACTTATGGACATATTCAAGTTCACAAACAAACTGGGGCCAAACTTTGGCCGCTCTGGGCTGCAATTACCATTAACCTTAGCCTGTTTGCCACCCTATTTATAAATGTCATTGAGACTGCGCCAGGAAGTGCAATTGCTTTGGTCGGCGCTCTCGTCGGATCATTCGCAGTTGAGGCGACTGCCCGTAAATACTTGAAGAAGAACTAAATTCCCATCGTGCGGTGGAGAATTTTAGATTTCATCTCCAGCCAGAGACTATCAAAATCCTCGATCTTGCTATCAGCCAATGGAATTGGCTCGAATAAACCGCCAAAAATAATGGTGCCCTTCTTCACTAGGGTTTTATCAAATTCACTTAAGCCAATAGGCTTATCGTCCATATCCCTTGTAAGCTCAGCCGAACAAACAATCGCGTCTGCATCTTCACGGTCAATTACAGCAAATTCAATATATTGCTGATTTTTTTCAACGATGACTAATGTTCCCCGAGCATAGCAAACAGCTTCATGCTCTTGAACAATATAAGCAAGAAACTGATTTCTTTCTTCTTCACTTTCTATTGGAAGATCATCAATGAAAAAGAGGTATTGATCACCTTCGCCATTGACCAAAGTAAATACTTTAGGGATCACACCATGGCCTAAGGCCAAATTACGGTAATAAGTAGAAATTTCTACGGCAAGGTTTTCAGAAAATAAGTGCATAAGATTTGATGTGGAATTTATTCCTTGCGAGTTTTAATAGACTCAATAATCTTATAAAAGGCATCGGGCTGCACTGAATTCTGACCCTTAAACGGCTGATCAGTAATCACTAATAAGGAAATCAAGGCCCCCATCGTGATCGGTAATATTTTTAAGCCTAAGAAAAAAGAGTCTGATGGTAAAAACAGTGTGTTAATTCCCATCAAAGCAAACATACATATCAAAATTACTATCCAGAATAAACCTGGCAAACGAATATTTGAACGCTCAATACGAGCCTCTCTACTCTCGGCAACCTCTTCGGATTTTTTAATAATGTCTGTATACATCGCCGTTTGTCTATTGCTGGTAGGCTCAATAGACATCAGCTTTCGAGAAATACCACGCCAAAGCATATGCGTCTTACTACTGCCTTCGCCTTTTTGTAATAACGGCCACTCGTCATAGACGATTGAGTTCATATATTCGAACAATTCAACTCTGATAGGTGCTATAGATGGATCGCCAAATCGAGTTAACAAACGATCCAGATTATTTATGCGACCAGCCTCCTGAGAAACTAGGGTTTGGACTTCACGAAAATTAGACTGGGCTTGATTTAGTAAAAAACCGATTAGCAGCCCGCTTAAGGTAATAATCGATCCAAAAAGACCTAAACCTAAACGCGTACTATCTTGCGTTGGCGCAAAGAATGGAATGGATTGTATTAGTCTGGGCAAAATATCTAACATTGCAACAAAAAACAAAATCAGCAATATCAGAATTTGAATATTGCTTCTCTTATAAATCCAGTTGAAAAAAACGTCTTCTCGTCTATGGTTATTCATGGTGCTTAGTTATTACTTAGTTAGTAATATGTTTTTGCAAAAAGCTCAGTGTGCGCTCCCAGGCCAACTGGGCTGCTTCAGCGTTGTACTTTAAAGGCGGTAGACCGCGTGTATCGGATTTTGGATTGGCAAATGCATGCTTAGTGTCGTAACGATGAAATTCAAAATTGACTCCCGCCTGCTTCAACTTCTCTTCCAACTGATCCACTCCTGCGATCGGGAAGAATTCATCATGAATGGCCCAGTGCCCCAACATCGGCTTGGTAATCGCGCCGGCATTGACATACTCTAAAGGAGGGTTGCCATACCAAACGATGGTTCCATCCAACTCTGGCACGTTGCATGCGGCAAGTATGGTTAAAGCCCCACCCATGCAAAAACCAGTGACTGCCACTTTTGCACTGCCAGTGGACTTTAAGTATTGAACTGCCCCACGAATATCTTGACTTGCCGCATCACCAAAATTAAGGTCATTCATGAGGTGCTCGGCCTCATTGGCTGCAAGCGCCAACTTTCCACGATACAAATCAGGTACCAATGCGCGATAGCCTGCTTTTGCGAGACGATCAGCGACTGCCTTTACCTCATCATCAAGACCCCACCATTCTTGGATTACCACCACCCCAGGGGCATTTAGCTTGTCTACTGGCTCCGCTAGGTATCCGTTGACGATCTGTCCATCAGGTCTTTTAAATTCAATCATGAGGGTTCCTTATTTATGCTTTGTGTCAGAGTGAATATATCCTACTAGCCAAAATGTTACCAACCCACAGGCTGCAGCCCCATAGCCCACTAAGTTGTAATGCTGCATCATGCCATCCGGACCAATGGTCACTACCCACCCAGCTAAGACCGAGGCAATTCCGGAGGAGAGCATTTGCACTGAACCAATGAGGCTCATAAATGTTCCCCGAATTTTGCTCTCTACTACCTGGCTAACCATAGCCATGGCTGGGATCATCCGCCCCGAAACAAGGATGAAGAATGCGGTTGAATTAATCAAAACCAACCATAGAGGAGTAACTAGCAAATTGGTTGTTACTAATAGCGGCACCAAACTCGCAATAGCTAAAACCCGAAATACTTTGACCTTGCCATGCTTATCTGACATATGGCCAATTAACCGGGAGCTCATCAGCGTAGCGATTCCACCACACAGGTAGATCAACGATATATACGAATTACTAATACCCACATTGGAAGTGAGATACAAAGCAATATACGGAATTACCGAAAAGCCAGTAATCATAATGAAGGCCATAAATACAAAAGCCTTGATGTTTTGTCGGGCAGTCAGAATCCTAGCAATTTGACTTAAACGACTGCCTTCATGAACATGATCTAAATGACCCGCAATTTTTGGAATATTGAGATAGCCCAAATACAGTATGAAACCTGAGACGAGAGCTATAAAAAAGAATGGTGCACGCCATCCTAAAGAAGGAATGTGATTGGCTAAAAATAAGCCCAATGGCACGCCGGCAACCGTTGAAACTGAAAATGCGGCCATCACAGTACCCAACGCTTTCCCCCTGCGCTCAAATGGAATCGAGTCAGCCACAATGGTCTGCACTAAAGATCCCAAGATACCGCCAAAGGCTCCTGCAAAAGCCCTAGCAATAAAGAGCGTTTCGTAATTGGGCGCAAGTCCACAAGCAAGAGTCGCGACAATAAAGAAAGCATAGAGACTTAACAGGAGCTGCCTGCGCTCAAATCGGTCAACATAATAGGTCGCCAATATTCCAGCTGCAGCCGCCGCAAAAGTGTAAGAAGAAAGCAATAAACCGAACTGATGCGTGTTGATATTGAGCACGCTAATGAATTGCGGCCCCAATGGCATCATGATCATGAAATCCAAGATATGGGTAAATTGAATGCCTGCCAAGGAAAACAAGAAGAAGCGCTCTTGTTTCTGGGATTCAATAATATGCATAGAGGTACTCAATGGGCTCTTTACTTGGGACATTCACTGTGACATTATCGTGCTTGATGAAAATAATTGCTTACCCGCCAATCCACTAGACGCCCCTTATATATGCCATTGACCCCTGACGCTGCTGTACAGACATCTTTGTTAGGAATCCCATTAATCCCGCTCTTAAAAGATGTTTTATTTGGAGCGCTAGGACTAATCGCGGTACTTTTTTTCCATGGCGGCTGGATCAATTACATCATCCTTCGTTTCGAAAGAATCACCAACCAAAATTTAAAACTGAAACAGTACAACCGAGTGTTCTTTCACTTTTATGCGGCATTTTTCTTTATCGCTGTTATCCACATTATCGAAATTGTGCTGTGGACCATCTATCTACTCAAACTAAATTTGGTAGAGGATGCTGTAAAGTCACTCATCTTCGCAGGAAGTTGCTACACCACGATAGGATTTGTTGATGACATTCTGCCTATTGGGTGGAAAAGCCTAGCATTCTTTATTTCATTTTCGGGCTTATTCTGCATGGCGTGGACGACCTCCGTCATGATCGGCATGACAAATGCCTATAAGTCCGCTTGGAATTTAAAGCATCATCAGAAGGATCTTAGCGCTTCCTCTTGATGTAATAGCCATAGACACAGCGGTTTCCTCCCCTCGATGGGTCATGCGTATCATGAATCACACCATCAATAATGGCACATACATGCTTTGAAACTTTAGCAATGAGTATTCCAGAGGGAAGCTCATTTGGGCGCAAATGTACCTGACAACCCGCACCAACCTTCATGGTTGGCACCCACTCAAATCCTAGACCCAGAATATAGTCATGAAACACATTGCGATGATTGCCATTTCGAGGAGATGATCCCTTTGCATTTAATTTTTTAGCAAGTCGATCATTTCTAAGTAGCGCATAACTTTCATTGGCAAGCCGCAGATCTTCGTAGACTTGCATATAAGGTAAGTTTGCAGCTATCGCAATAGACCTGACAACGCAATCTCCAGCACCACCCTTAAAGCCAGCGTCTGCCCTACCCCCATCATTGAACTGAAATGGAAAGTGAACTTGTGGTTTAGAAAGAGGGTTTAGAAAACTAAACATTCGGCGATGCTCAATAAAAAATGGATTTGCTTTAAAGGCAAATCCATTTTATTTACTATCCAGGCTAAATGATTATGAATGCATACTGCAAACAATCATTAGGCATGTGCCTTCTTCACCTCTAAGCGCCATGCATGCAATAGTGGTTCGGTATAGCCATTTGGCTGCTCAAGGCCTTTAAAAATCAAGTCGCTGGCTGCTTTATAAGCATAAGAGTCTTGATAATTTGGCATCATTGGCTTGTACAAAGGATCGCCAGCGTTCTGCCCATCCACAACTTTAGCCATACGTTGCAAGGTCTCATTGACTTGATCAGCAGTCACAATGCCATTGAGTAACCAGTTTGCAATATGCTGACTTGAAATGCGCAAAGTTGCGCGGTCTTCCATCAAGCCCACGTTATGAATATCTGGCACCTTAGAGCAACCTACGCCCTGATCAATCCAACGCACTACATAACCCAAAATACCTTGGCAATTATTGTCTAGCTCTTGTTGAATCTCTTCTTTTGACCAGTTTGCCTTTTCTACCACTGGGATAGTTAGCAAATCATTGATCAATGCCTCTGCCTCAGCGGCAGTATCTAGCTTCTCCATTTCTTTTTGGAGTTCAGCAACATTGACTTGGTGGTAATGCAGGGCGTGCAATGTAGCTGCAGTAGGAGATGGAACCCAAGCAGTATTGGCGCCTGCTTTCGGATGAACAATCTTTTGCTCAACCATGGCTTTCATCATGTCAGGCATTGCCCACATACCCTTACCGATTTGAGCGCGGCCACGCAAACCACAATCCAAACCTGCAAATACGTTACGACGCTCATAGGCTGATAACCATTTGCTGGTTTTCATATCACCTTTGCGCATCATTGGACCAGCGTACATCGCGGTATGCATTTCATCACCAGTACGATCTAAGAAGCCTGTATTAATAAAGGCAACGCGAGCACCAGCAGCTGCGATAGCGGCTTTGATATTGGCGCTCATGCGACGCTCTTCATCCATGATGCCTAACTTCACGGTATCAGCTGGTAAACCGAGCAATTTCTCTACACGACCAAAGAGTTCGCCAGCAAAAGCAACTTCTTCAGGGCTATGCATTTTTGGCTTAACGATATAAACAGAACCTTTGCGAGTATTGCCAATTGCCTGGCTTGCTGGACGATTGATGTCATACAAAGCAATTAATACTGTGACAACCGCATCCAAAATACCTTCGTAGATTTCCTTGCCTTCGCCAGTAATGATGGCTGGATTAGTCATTAGGTGTCCAACATTACGCAGGAACAATAATGAGCGGCCATGCAAAGTAACGATGCCGTCTTTAGCATCAACAGCGCCAATACCAGCTTTGTATTTGCGATCTGGGTTGAGAGCGCGAGTAATAGTCTTGTCGCCCTTCTTCACTTCCTCAACTAAAGTGCCCTTCAAAATACCAAGCCAATTTTCATAGGCAAGCACTTTGTCATCGGCATCCACCGCTGCAATGGAATCTTCTAAGTCCAAAATAGTAGACAAAGCAGCCTCTAATACAACGTCGTTGATGCCGGCAGGATCGCTCGCACCAATAGTTTTGTTTTTATTGATTTCAATATCAATATGAATACCATTGTTACGCAACAAGACAGAGCTTGGCGCAGCTGCCTCACCTTGATAGCCTACAAATTGCTTCTCATCTGCCAAACCCGTGCTACTGCCATCTTTTAGCTGAACTACTAACTTATTTCCATCAACAGTGTAAGCAACTGAATCACGATGAGATCCTTTTGCTAATGGCGCTGATTGATCCAAGAAATTGCGAGCATAGGCAACTACTTTTGCACCACGAATTGGGTTATAGGCTCCAGTCTTGGTAGCGCCATCTTCCTCAGATAGAACATCTGTGCCATAAAGAGCGTCATACAAAGAACCCCAACGTGCATTAGCAGCATTTAATGCATAACGTGCATTGAGAACTGGAACCACTAACTGAGGGCCCGCCTGAAGTGCTAATTCGTCATCTACGTTCTTGGTAGTAGCGGTAACTTTTCCTGGCACTTCATCCAAGTAACCAATTTCTTTTAAGAACTTACGATACGCTGGCATATCTTTGATCGGACCAGGATTGGCTTGATGCCATTTATCTAAATCCAACTGAATACGATCACGCTTAGCAAGCAATGCTTCATTTTTTGGAGTTAAGTCTTTGACTATCTCATCAAAACCTTTCCAAAAGTCAGCACTCTTAATGCCAGTACCTGGAAGAACTTTATCTTCGATAAAGCGATATAAAGGGGTGGCCACTTGAAGGCTATTGCAGGTTGTGCGCGCGGTCATGTTGATATTTTCTTGAACAAAAAGTTAATAAAAAGGCTTTAATAATTGATTAATCTAGATATTTTCCATCAATCCTGAAAAGGATGCTGAAGCAGGATGGTTTCATCACGCTCTGGGCCCGTGGATACCATCGCAATCGGTTTACCAGCAACCTCTTCAATGCGACGTAAGAATTTCTGAGCCTCAATTGGCAACTTACTCCACTCCCGAATTCCGAAAGTAGTCCCCTTCCAGCCCGGAAAATCCTCATAGATAGGCTGGCAACGGGCAACAGATTCTGCGCCACGTGGAAGTACGTCTAATTTTTTGCCGTCTAATGTGTAACCCACACATAAGCGAATGGTTTCTAAACCATCCAATACGTCCAATTTAGTGATACACAAACCAGACAAACCGTTGATCTGAATCGAGCGCTTTAATGCGGCAGCGTCTAACCAACCAGTACGGCGTGGACGCCCTGTTACAGAACCAAATTCTTTACCCACTTCAGCTAAACGTACACCAATTGGATCTTGCTTTGCAGGATTGTCATGGTCATATAGCTCACTTGGGAATGGACCAGCGCCAACACGCGTGCAATACGCTTTAGTAATACCCAAGATGTATTGCAAAGACTCGGGGCCTACACCAGAACCTGCGGCAGCGTTACCAGCTACGCAGTTGCTAGAAGTAACGTAAGGATAGGTACCATGATCAATATCAAGCAAGGTTCCTTGCGCACCTTCAAACAACAGATTCTGACCCGCTTGCTCAGCAGCATATAGAGCACTCGATACATCCACCACCATCGGTTTGAGTCGCTCTGCATAAGACATTGCTTCAGCTAGCGTCTTTTCATAGTTCACAGGCTCAGCACCATAGTAATTGGTGAGCATGAAATTGTGATACTCCAAGTTTTCGCGTAATTGCTCTGCAAATTTTTCAGGGTAGAACAAATCTTGCACGCGCAAAGCACGACGAGCGACTTTATCTTCGTATGCAGGGCCAATTCCACGACCAGTCGTACCAATCTTGGCTTCGCCGCGCTTTTTCTCACGCGCATGATCAATCGCAACGTGATAAGGCAGGATCAATGTAGTTGCTTCAGAGATCTTGAGTCTAGATTGAACATCTAAGCCTGCACCCTCTAACTCGCCAATCTCTTTAAAAAGCGCTTCCGGTGAAAGCACAACACCATTACCGATATAGCAGATCACATTTTTATGCATGATTCCAGAGGGAATCAAACGCAAAATTGTCTTCTTGTCGCCGATGATGAGGGTATGGCCAGCATTATGACCACCTTGGAAACGAACTACTGCTTGCGCATGATCAGTTAACCAATCAACCACCTTACCTTTGCCTTCATCACCCCACTGGGTGCCAATGACAACTACGTTACGACCTTTAGCTTGCTGCTTTGAAGACATAATGAAATCCAAAAAATAATGACAAAATAATTTAAATATCTACTGCTTTAATGTACTCAGCTACTTCTTCTTTACTTCCCAAGAACTACCCTGTTTAACCAACTCTCGATCACATTCGTATACGGCAGACTCTAAGTCTTCGCCGGCTGGAACTTGTATTACTACCTCTCCCGCATCGCGCAACTTTGCAATTGCCTGGTTTAACGCGGCATCCTCAATCCAAGGCGCCAAAATAGCTAGCTGGCGCACCTTGATGGGCGATAGATTTGCAAGAGTTAGCAGATCCAAGGAGAAACCTGTCGCAGGACGTGGGCGACCGAAAGCCTGGCCAACATGATCATAGCGACCACCCCTAGCAATGGGCTGAGGTAACTGATCGACATAAGCAGCAAACATGACGCCACTGTGATACTGATAACCACGTAAATCCGCTAGATCAATACTCAATTCCAAGTTAACCGACAACTTTTGAGCCGATGCCACTAAACGCTCAAGATCCGTAATCGCTTGATCGATCATGGCGTGCTTAGGCAAATCGTTTTTGGCTTTTGCCAATACTTCTGTGCATGGGCCATTGAGCTCAGTTAGCGCCACCAGCGCACTGGCAACTGTTGTTGGCAAGCATTTTGCCCATTGACTTAAGCGAGGACGATCTTTGCTTTGGAGTAAGCCATACAAAGCTTCAATGGTTTCCTTATCAAGATCTTGGCCATCCAAGATCCCCGCCAAAATACCAGCATGTGAGATGTCTAGATAGACTTTTTCCATCCCAGCCAAAGATAAGGTCTTCAACAATAAAGTAATGGCCTCTAAATCCGCTTCCCAAGTAGCGCATCCATAAATTTCAGCGCCCAGTTGCAACTCTTCGCGTGCCGAACTTCCAACAGGTGTGCGAGCGTGAGCAACAGAACCGGCATAACAAAGTCGTGTCACACCAGCGCGATTTAAGAGATGAGCATCAATACGGGCTACTTGCGGTGTGATGTCAGCGCGCAAGCCCAATGTCCGACCAGAGAGTTGATCAACCAACTTAAAGGTTTGCAGATTGAGATCTGAACCAGTACCAGTCAGTAAAGAGTCTAGGAATTCTAGAATGGGTGGTGTGACCAGTTCATAACCATACGATTGGTATAAATCCAAAATAGCACGGCGCAAAGACTCTACCTTGCGAGCCTCAGCAGGCAATACATCTGCAATATCTTCAGGAAGTAACCAACGATTCATGATTTGAACTATTCGCTTTCTTATTTTTTGTGCAGGAACTTAAAGAACTCGCCATTAGGCTCAACGACCATGACATCCTTCTTATCCTTAAACGAATTTCTATAGGCCTCCAGGCTTTGGTAGAACTGGGCAAATTGAGGATCTCGTCCAAACGCCTCGGCATAGAGCGCTGTTGCCTTGGCATCACCAGCGCCTTTGATTTTTTGCGCATCACGATAAGCTTCAGCCAGAATCGTGTCGCGTTGGCGTTCAGCATTGGCACGAATCTTGTCGGACTCAGCAGCTCCAGTGGAGCGGAGTTCATTTGCCACACGCTTACGCTCTGCTTCCATGCGGCGATAAACCGAATCACTGATCTCCGCTAAGAGGTCAACGCGCTTCAAGCGAACATCGACGATTTCAACACCGATATCGGATGCGTCATCAGCCACCTTTTTTCGAATACCTTGCATCACTTCTTCACGCTGATCCGAAATCAGCTCACGAACAGTGCGTTTGGTGAACTCTTCGTTTAAAGCGGAGCGAACTAGTTGGGTTAAACGATCTTGCGCGAGGCGCTCATCGCCTTTAAAGCTAATAAAGAATTTACGTGGATCGACAATACGCCATTTCACATAAGAATCCACTAAGAGATTTTTCTTCTCAGCGGTAATAAAGCGCTCTGCCTCTGGATTATCAATCGTCAGAATACGACGATCAAAAAAACGCACACTTTCAAACGGCGCAGGGAACTTCAATTGAATACCAGGGTTCTCAATCACGCGCACTATCTGCCCAAAAGAAAACACCACAGCAAACTTACGCTGGTCTACAACAAAAATACTAGATGACAAAATATAAATGAGCGCGACAAATCCAATGATCGCAGCAATTAAACGGTTGGCATTCATTATCTGGCCTCCCGATCACGACTGCGGAAACCATCTCGCTTATCCAATGAACTATTTGTTGCTGGCGTTTGGGGTGCAGGCGCTGGGCTAGATGAACTGCCCGAAGAAGAGCTTGAGGTATTTGTACCAGTAGCACCGCCGACAGTCACACTACCTGTTGGGGTAGCGGCTCCAGATGAGTTAGATTGCGCACTAGCAGCTTGAGCACTTTCAGCACTAACCTGCGCAACGATCTTATCCAAAGGAAGGTATAAAAGACTATTACTCTTCGTGGTGTCCACCAAGATCTTGGTGACATTGTTATACATCTCACGCATGCTATCGATGTACATGCGATCGCGTGTTACTTGCGGAGCCTTGGAGTACTCGGCCAAAATTTGCTTAAAGCGTGTTGCGTCACCCTCAGCAGTGGCGACTACACGCGCTTTATAGCCTTCGGCTTCCTGAATCAAACGAGCTGCCGTTCCCTTAGCACGCGGAATAATGTCATTCGCATAAGCCTGACCTTCACTCTTTAAACGTTCCTGGTCTTGACCTGCTTTAACTGCATCATCAAATGCTGCTTGTACCTGCTCAGGTGGCTGGACATTCTGCACCGTCACACTGGTCACATAAATACCAGTTTTATAGCTATCCAAAATCTTCTGAATGGAATTCGCTAAATCAATACCAATCTTTTCTCGACCTTCATACAGCACGGTATCCATTTTGCTGCGGGCAACAATTTCCCGAACAGCGGTTTCTGCCGCTTGCACAACAGCCATATCGGGATCGCGATTATTAAATAAATAATCCGTTGGATCTTTTAAGCGGTATTGCACAGCAAAGCGCACATCAATAATGTTTTCATCCTCAGTCAGCATGGAGGAATCTTTTTGATTTGTTGCCTTGATGAGTACGGGACGCCCCACTTCCACCGAACGTACACCAGATAAGTTCACTGTCTCTTCAGACTGAATTGGCCAAGGCATGTGCCAGTTGATGCCCGGTTTAGCGGTGTAGTCGTATTTGCCAAAGGTCAGAATGACGCCAGCTTGTCCTTCTTGAATGATGAAGAAGCCGCTACATATCCACATGAAAAACACCACGGCGCCTGCAATCAGGATGCCTGCCTTTGACCCAAATGGATTGCTGAAATTGAAGTTAGGGGCACTAAAGCCACCGTTACCACCTCCGCCTCCACCCCCGCGTTGCGATGGCGGAGGAATATCTGTGCTATTTGGTTTGTTGCTAGGATTGCTTGAAGACGACCCAGTTGCGCCTGGCTTTTTATTGCCACCAAAGATGCCAGAAATTCTGTCGTTGAAATCACGCCACAACTCATCCAAGTCAGGAGGACCATCAGGTTTGGTTGGCTGAATGGGCGGACGATTGCCTGGCTGGGTTTCTACCGGATTATTGGTTTCTGGATCCTTTTTTGGAGCTTGATCATTTCCCTGCCCGTCTTTGGCATCTTTAGATCCTCCAGAATTGTGACTATTGCCCCAACCTGGATCATTGACCGAAAATAGGTCGAGAAATTTACGCATCATTAGAAAAATAGCTTCGGTTGGAAATCGGATTAAATTCAGAAGTATCTGGTCGTTCGGGTAAAGGCTCTAAAAACTCATCCGGGGCCAATAACTTCTTGGCACGGTTTTGCTCGACCCTTATTCTATCAGTCATTTGGGAGCATTCAGCTAGGGCTGAGCGAAGTAAATCAAGGCCCAAGCCCGTCTTGGCTGACAGGAAAACCTGGCTTGGAAAACCCTGGTTATCCCGCTCTAAAACCGCACCACGAGTAAAGGTTTGAGGCATTTGATCGATCTTGTTCATCACCTCGATTCTGGGGATGTCATCAGCCCCAATTTCCTCTAAAACCGCCTCAACTTCAGCCTTTTGCTCTTTTGCGACTGGGCTACATGCGTCTATTACATGCAATATGAGGTCCGCATGGATGGTTTCATCCAAAGTGGCCCTAAACGCCTCCACCAACTGGTGCGGCAAATCCCGTATAAATCCAACGGTATCTGACACCACTATTGAGCCAACCCCATCCAAATGGACCTTTCTAGAGGTGGTATCTAGGGTCGCAAATAGCTGATCTGCCGCATAAGTCCCTGCTTTAGTTAGGGCATTAAACAAAGTCGATTTACCAGCATTGGTATATCCGACCAAAGAGACTGAAAACACATCTTTTCGGTTACGCGCTCTTCTCTGGGTTCTTTGCTGACGCTGAAGCTTTTCTAGCTCATTTTCTAAGCGTTTTGCTTTGGTCGCCAGCATCCGGCGATCCAACTCCATTTGCGTTTCACCAGGGCCGCCGCGCACACCAATACCACCACGTTGACGCTCTAAGTGACTCCATGCCCTCACCAAACGAGACATGCGATAACGCACCTGAGCAAGCTCCACTTGTGTCTTACCAATATGACTTTGCGCTCTCTGACTGAAAATATCCAATATCAATCCCGTACGATCCATGACATGAAAGCCAATATGACGCTCTAGGTTTCTTTGTTGGGTCGGAGAAAGCGGATGATTGAAGATAGCCAGTTCTGCGCCTTGCTCCTCCATCACTCGCTTAAGTTCATTCGCTTTACCTGAGCCGATAAACAAAGCGGGATCAGTTCTGCCTTTGCGAGCAATAACGCTAGCTGCAGGTATAGAACCAGCACTATCAGCCAAGAGGCTGAGTTCAGCCATGCTATCCGCGAAATCCTCGCGCCCTGTGTCTACTCCAACTAGAACAGCGCGAGCAGCATCTACTCCAGTTTTATACAGAGCCAGCTTCTTCTAAACGGAAATCAATCGCACGAGCAGGAACTATCGTGGAGATTGCATGTTTGTAAACCATCTGCGTGACAGTGTTACGCAACAGGACAACATATTGATCAAAGGATTCAATATTGCCTTGTAGCTTAATGCCATTCACAAGATAGATCGAAACAGGAACATGCTCTTTGCGTAAAGCATTGAGGAATGGATCCTGAAGTAATTGAATTTTGTTGTTATTCATACTGCCCCTTATTTATCTTTTGTTAACTACTATTTTGGGAGTCTTGCTTTTTTATTTAATTCCAATTTTTACTACTGATTACTTACCGATAAATCTTTCTTGCAAACCACCGAACTAAAACTATTTCTCGAACTCGTTATATTGGGCTGATTTTTAGAAAAATCAAGCCCTTTCAAGCCTGAGAATGAAAGCTTAGTCGAAATTAACGTTTTTTGCCTTTTTTGCCCTTATCCGCATCAACATAGGGATTCTTGGCAGTATTCATCTGAATCCGCAGAGGCGTGCCACGCAATTTAAAGACATCCCTGAAGCGACCTTCCAAGTATCGTTTGTAGCTATCAGTCACACCACTCAATGATGTGCCATGAATAACCACAATTGGAGGGTTCATGCCCCCTTGGTGTGCATAGCGCAATTTTGGACGACCCATACCCACCCGTTTTGGTTGCTGGTGCTCGATTGCCTCTTGCAAGATACGAGTTAAGCGCGGGGTTGGAAGCTTTGCCATAGCTGCAGCATAGGCAGCATCCACATCCTTAAAGAGCTCTTTGAGGCCAGTACCCTTTTTTGCGGAAATAGGATGAACATTTGCAAAATCTAAGAAGCGAAGCTTTTGAGCAATTTCTAAACGAGCACGCTCTTTAACGTATGAGTCAATTCCATCCCACTTGTTCACTGCCACCACTAATGCGCGCCCAGCTTCAACAATAAATCCAGCAATGTGAGCGTCTTGCTCAGAGATATCTTGTTGAGCATCAAGCATCAAGATCACTACATTGCAATCTGCAATTGCTTGCAATGTTTTCACGACCGAGAATTTCTCGATTGCTTCAAATACTTTTCCACGACGACGCAAACCTGCCGTGTCTACCAAGATATAAGGTTTGCCATTGCGCTCAAAGGGCACTTCAATTGCGTCCCGCGTAGTGCCTGGCATATCAAAAGCAATGACGCGTTCTTCACCAATTAACTTATTGATTAACGTCGATTTACCTACATTTGGTCGCCCTACCACAGCGATTTTCATCGGACGATTTGGATCGTTCGCCAACTCTTCTTCATCTGGCTCAGCGACGCCCAATGAATCTAAAGCATCATCAATCAAGCCACGTACGCCATCGCCATGAGCTGATGAAATCGGGAAAGGCTCGCCCAAACCTAGCTCATGAAAGTCGGCAGTAACAACACCAGCTTGCATGCCTTCTGTTTTATTTACAGCCAAAATGACTGGTCTGCCAGTCTTACGCAAGAAATCAGCAATGACACGATCTTGCGGCGCCATACCAAGGCGACCATCGACCAAGAAAATCACAATATCGGATTCAGCGACAGCCTGTTTCGTTTGCTTGGCCATTTCAGCAACAATGCCAGTCTTGGCAACAGGCTCAAAGCCACCGGTATCTACACAAATAAATGCGCGATCGCCAATGCGGCCCTTGCCATAGTGGCGATCTCTAGTCAGACCAGAGAAATCAGCCACTAATGCATCGCGTGAACGCGTTAAGCGGTTAAATAATGTCGACTTTCCAACATTGGGACGGCCGACAATGGTGATGACTGGATTCATTTTGGACTGTACGCCGCTAGTTTTCCACCTTGGGACTGAACCAAGATGAGGCCGCCTACCGCAATGGGAGCAGCCGAGATTGGACTACTGTCATGACGAATACGTGCAACCAAATCGCCGTTCGCCTGTGAGAATGCATGAATATAACCTTGAGCATCACCGAGCAACAATACTCGACCTACTGCGAGAGGCTCCCCGACATCGCGATAAGTCAGCTGAGTATTTTCCCAAACCTGCGTTCCGTCTTTAGTAGCAAAGGCGGTCACATAAGATTTTTCGTTCGCGGAGAAAACCATATCAGAGCTTTGTGCTGTGCCGGTGTAGCTTGAGTAATCCTTAAACCACAATAGGTTGCCGGTACGTGCTTGACCGCAACCAATGCGCCCTTGATAAGAAACTGCGCAGATAATTTCACCTTCGATACTTGGTCTGGCAGTGACATCATTCAAACGTTCAATCTCTGAGAAACCCTTTGGAAAAGATACTGGGGTTTCCCAAATTAAACCACCGTTAGCAATCGCGATCATGCCAAAACGTCCGCCAGTAAATCCAGTAACGATTACTTCATTATTAATTGGCAACATGCCGTAACCCACGCGCAACGACAAAGCAGACTGCTGACGCTGATAAGTCCACTTACGTGCGCCAGTAGCGGCATCAAGACCAATAAAGCGATTGTCGAGGGCGCGCACAATTACCACACCAGCAGCAACTACTGGTTCACTCAATACTTCACTACCCACACTGACATTCCAAATTTTCTTGCCAGTATCGTCATAGGCATACACCATACCTTTGGTACTCACAGCAACAGTGGTTCTGCCATCAGATCCTGGTCCAATTGCTAAACGCTCAGGAACCGAAACAGACCAGACTTTATTGCCAGTTGCTAAATCAATTTTTACAAGATTGCCGCTATGCGAAGCAGCATAGACTGCGTCGCCAGCAACGATGGGATGAAAATTAAAAGACTCCGATGAGCCCACACTAGTGGACCAAACAGGCTGCAAATCAAACTGATTAGTCACTGGCGCCAATTCAGCTGGCTTTTTAACCCTTGAACCCCCACCGCATGCGGTTAAAACAATGACGATGGAACCCAATGCCAAAGCAACGCCTAAACGCTTCATCTGTTTTCTCATCACTGAGTAACTCCCCCTACAGCATCCAATTTAACCTTCAAGAGACGACGCGCCTCTTCAGGAAATTCTTTTGCTTGGTCTAATTTTTTCCAAGCATCTTGATAACTTTGCTTAGCCTGTTCGTTTTTCTTTTGTGCCAAATACCAATCACCACGACGCTCAAGCCACAGGGCTTCAAAGCCAACAATCGGTTTCTCATTCAGAATTTGATCCGCTTCAGCAAATTCTTTTTCGCCACCCTGCTCAATCAATAAAGAAACTAAACGTAGTTTCGCTAATGCGAGGTAACCGTCATTAGAAGCATTATTTGCAGCCCAACGTAAATAATCCAATGCTTTTGCGCTATCGCCCGCATCTGCAGCAATGCGCGCAGCGATTAGACTAGCCATCGCAGAATAAGGAGTGCGCTTAAAGTCTTTTTGCAAATCGTTTGCTGCCTGCAAAGTTTGATCTTTGTCACCCTTGGCAATAGCGCCCACCATAGTTTCATACAGCTTAGAGGCTTCAAGGGCTTGGCTATTCCGCCACCACTGATAACCACTGTAGGCCGCATAAGTAAATAAAACCGCAGTGACTACCCCAGTAATGAGATTGCGATACTTCTGCCAAAACGCTTTGAGTTGGTCTAATTGTTCTTGTTCTTCTAGATCTAAAGGCATATCAATCCAAACTGATTTATCGGTAATTTTTAAGGTATTAATCTAATTCTATTCGGAGGAGCCCACTAGAGCATCAATTGCAGCCTCCAAAACGCCATCTAAAGGAACGGCCTTTTGCTCACCTGTGCCACGTAAGTCCTTGAGTTGCGCCTCATTCTTAGCCAATTCATCAGGACCAATAATGACTGCAAAGGCCGCCCCACTCGCATCCGCCTTCTTCATTTGAGACTTAAAGCTGGCAGACTGGCCATCTGGAGGGCAAAACAGTATGGTATCGATTCCAGCACTGCGTAAGCGCTCTGCAACAATCATCGCGGTTGTCAAAGTCTCGCCACCTTGATGTAATACAAAGATATCGCAGAGGGATTGTGCTTCTGGAAGAGACCCGGATACTTTCATCAACTCGAGAACACGCTCCATACCCATAGCCCAACCACAGGCTGGAGCCGCCTTACCACCCATGCGCTCGATTAAAGGATCATAACGTCCACCACCAGCAATAGTGCCCTGTGCACCCAATTCTTCCGTCACCCATTCAAATACCGTAAGGTTGTAATAATCCAAGCCGCGTACTAAACGGGGATTAATTTTG
Organism: Polynucleobacter sp. MWH-Braz-FAM2G; assembly: GCF_018687635.1. Classification (NCBI taxonomy): domain Bacteria; kingdom Pseudomonadati; phylum Pseudomonadota; class Betaproteobacteria; order Burkholderiales; family Burkholderiaceae; genus Polynucleobacter; species Polynucleobacter sp. MWH-Braz-FAM2G. Next base: position 718,587 of record NZ_CP061300.1, on the reverse strand, counting down.
CAGGGAATGTTATTGGCTTTGAGAATCGCTTGTACAGCATTGAAGTGCTTGAGTGATTCTTCGCCCAAGAAATCCAATAACTTTGGCGCGCCTTCAATCAGGGCTTGCATCTCTGGATTTTTAGAATCTAGGATCCGCAATGGATTACTAATCAGGCGACGTTTTGAATCTTCGTCCAACTGATCTTGATGTTGTTCAAAATAAGTAACGAGAGCAGCACGATGCTGGGCACGTTCTGGGGCCTGACCTAAAGAATTAATTTCTAAACGCACGCCCTTTAGACCCAACTCGTCCCACAAGCGTTGACCCATCAGAATAATTTCCGCATCGATATCGGGTCCCGCAAATCCGAGAGCCTCGATACCAAACTGATGAAATTGACGATAACGGCCACGTTGTGGACGTTCGTGACGGAACATAGGCCCCGTGTACCAAAGACGTTTAGGCCCTTCGTAAAGCAAATTATTTTCGATGACAGAACGCACCAGTGCAGCTGTACCTTCAGGACGTAAAGTGAGCTGCTCGCCATTTAGGCGATCTTCAAATGAATACATCTCTTTTTCAACGATATCCGTCACTTCGCCAATACCACGCTGAAAAACAGCAGTTGCCTCAACAATCGGTGTTCTCAAAAACTCGTAACCATAAGCGCGGGTGAGATCACGCAATACATGCTCAAGATGAGCCCACTGCGCAGCATCAGCTGGCAATAAATCATTCATGCCACGCACGCCATTGATTTTTTGAATCTTAGCTTGCGCTGTTGGCGCTTTCGAGTCTTTACTTTGTTCAGTCATTTTTATTATTGTTTTGCAATTGCTTTACTTAAATCTATCTATACCTTAGCTGCGTAATTTTGTTTAACGTACTCATCAACAATCACCTGAAACTCTTCAGCAATTCTCTCACCACGCAAGGTTTTTACCTTCACTCCATCTACAAATACTGGCGCCGCAGGAGTTTCACCTGTTCCTGGCAAAGAAATACCAATATTGGCATGCTTGCTCTCACCTGGGCCATTCACGATACATCCCATCACAGCAACATTCATATTCTCGACCCCAGGGTGGGTTTTCTTCCAAACTGGCATTTGTTGACGTAAGTAAGACTGAATATTGGCAGCCAACTCTTGGAATGTCGTACTCGTTGTTCTGCCGCAGCCAGGGCAAGCAATCACCATCGGCGTGAAGTTGCGTAAACCCATGGTTTGCAATATCTCTTGAGCGACTATCACTTCGTTTTCGCGTGGAGCGCCTGGATCTGGCGTCAATGAAACACGAATCGTATCGCCAATACCCTCTTGCAACAAAATACTCATAGCAGCCGTTGAGGACACGATGCCTTTACTGCCCATGCCCGCTTCGGTTAAGCCAAGATGCAATGGATAATCTGAACGGCGTGAAAGATCGCGGTATACGGCAACTAAATCCTGAACATTGCTAACTTTGCAAGAGAGCAAAATTTGATTGGGATTCATACCCAGCTCTACAGCTTTTTCCGCAGACTGTAATGCCGACTGAATTAACGCCTCAATCATCACTTCTTGTGCAGTTTTTGGAACCGCTAGGGCGGCATTGCTATCCATGATGGAGGCTAACAAGTCCTGATCTAGACTTCCCCAGTTCACACCAATGCGAATAGGCTTATCGTATTTGCAAGCCGCCTCAATCATTTGGGCAAATTGAGGATCACGCTTAGCGCCTTTACCCACATTACCTGGATTGATCCGGTACTTCGAGAGTGCTTTAGCGCACTCCGGAAAATCATTTAATAAAGTGTGACCGTTGTAATGAAAGTCGCCAATCAGAGGTACTAAGACATCCATCTTGTCTAACTGTTCACGAATATAAGGAACCGCTGCTGCTGCTTCAGGAGTGTTCACCGTAATGCGTACCATCTCCGAACCAGCGCGGGCCAACTCTTTTACCTGAATGGCGGTACCAACTGCATCAGCAGTATCGGTATTGGTCATAGACTGAACGCGCACTGGCGCATCACCACCAACAGTAATGATGTTCGTTTTCCAGACAACTGATGCTTGACGCGTCTTTCTCTTGGGTGATGGACCCAATGGTAATGGAGGTAAAGAATTAGGTGAACTCATTGTGATCTGATAATTTGGATCGAATGATTAATTTAATTTTTTGAGCCATTCGATTGGCTGCTCATTGGAATGCGTATCTGATTCCACTTCAGTGATTTCAATCTCAGCGCTGTGGACAGCGCGCTCACGAACTCGGGTGCGATCTACTACATCTCCTGCCAACTGACCACAAGCAGCCGCAATATCATCGCCACGGGTCTTACGTACAGTTGCTACCATTCCTGCATCTAACAAAATGCCAGCGAAAGTATTCACGCGCTGAGCAGAGGATCTTTTCAGACCAGACTCTGGGAAGGGATTAAACGGAATTAGATTAATTTTGCACTTGATGTTTTTCAATAAGCGCACCAATTCTTTAGCTTGAATATCAGAATCATTGACGCCATCAAGCATGCAATATTCAAAAGTTAAAAAATCTCTTGGGGCAAATGGCAAGTAACGCTCACAAGCGTCCAGCAATTCACGGAGGGGATACTTTTGATTGAGGGGTACTAATTGATCACGTAATGCGTCATTAGGAGCATGCAATGAAACTGCTAGTGCAACTGGGCAGTCTTGAGCTAAACGATCAATCATGGGCACAACACCCGATGTCGAAACTGTGACGCGACGACGCGATAAACCGTATGCCCTATCGTCTAACATCAAGCGTAATGCCGAAACCACATTGTCATAGTTGAGCAGTGGCTCGCCCATCCCCATCATCACTACATTAGAAATGACGCGACCAGTATGTTCCCAACCAGGCGTTGGGTATTTTTCGATTCTGCGAACTGCTTCAGGATCGTTGCGTAAAAGATGTTCAGCAAACCAGAGTTGTCCGATGATTTCACCAGAAGTGAGATTGCGCGAGAACCCTTGATGCCCGGTGGAGCAAAAACGGCAATTGACTGCGCAACCTGCCTGAGAGGAGATGCACAAGGTGCCTCGATCATCCTCAGGAATAAATACGGATTCAACCGCATTACCAGCGCCTACATCCAGCAACCACTTACGGGTTCCGTCTGCGGCGTGCTCATCTTTAATAATAGGAAGAGAAAGTACTTCTGCTTTGTCTAGCAAGGTAGCTCTAAAGCTTTTTGCTAAATCACTCATGTCATTAATGTTTGATACACCGCGTTGATGTATCCACTGCATGAGTTGCTTTGCCCTAAAGGGCTTTTCATTCAACCCCGCGACATACGCCGCCATTTGGTCAGCGTCAAAATCTAAGAGATTTACGCGCGGGGAGGTCAATGCGCCTACTTATAAAAGTTAGCTAATCAATTAATCAGTGATTAACGATTGAAAACATTCATACCAGGGAAGAAGAAAGCAACTTCCACAGCTGCTGTTTCAGGTGCGTCAGAACCATGAACAGCGTTTGCATCGATGCTCTCAGCAAAGTCTGCGCGGATTGTGCCTTTGTCTGCTTTCTTAGGATCGGTAGCGCCCATCAAATCACGGTTCTTAGCAATAGCGCCTTCGCCTTCTAGCACTTGAATCATGACAGGACCAGAGATCATGAAGCTCACCAAGTCTTTGAAGAAAGGACGATCTTTGTGAACGCCATAAAACTGCTCAGCTTCATTCTGTGACAAATGCGCCATTTTGGAAGCAACAATCTTCAAACCAGCTGATTCAAAACGGTCATAGATTTTGCCGATGACGTTTTTTGCGACAGCATCAGGTTTGATAATAGAAAGGGTGCGTTCAATTGCCATGCAAGACTCCAATAGTGATTTCAAAGGTATTTGTTGACTAGACTCTAAATCAGGCTAATTAGCCCCACCTAGCTCAACGACCCCCGAATTATACATTGCCCGACCGTATTTACCCCTATATAAGTAGGGCTAAGCCATTGAATTTACAGGGCATAAGCCCTTAATTTGTAGGTCTTTTCTGTGGGGACTTGAAATTTGAGCCTTTTGTCTATACTTAATGTCAACAGCCCTTCATGGGCTCTTGTAACAACTATGAAAAAGAAGGAGTCAATATGAGTGATCTGAACTCTTACGGCTTTGGCCAAACCGGCTCAATTAGCAATATCCAGGTACGTAACCGCGTACTCAGGAATACCTATGCCCTATTAGCACTATCTATGGTTCCAACAGTCATTGGAGCTTGGCTAGGAGTTGCTATGGGTCTCAACCTGTTCGCAGGTAGCCCATTTATTGGCTTTTTAGTATTCATGGCAGTTGCCTTTGGCTTCTTCTGGGCCATCGAAAAGAATAAAGACTCTGGCGTAGGTGTTCTCCTACTCCTAGGCTTTACCTTCTTCATGGGCATCATGATGTCCCGCCTAATTGGCTTCACGCTCAACAGCTACAGCAACGGCGCTACCCTCATCATGTTGTCCTTTGGTGGAACAGCTGCGATCTTTGCAACCATGGCTACTATTGCCACTGTAAGCAAGAGCGATTTTGCTGGCATGGGTAAATGGTTAATGGTCGGCGTATTGCTCTTGATCGTTGCCTCTCTTGCAAATATCTGGTTGCAGTTACCCGCTTTGATGTTGACTGTGATGGTTCTAGCGATTGCTATCTTCTCAGCCTTTATCTTGGTTGATGTCCAGCGTGTGATTAACGGTGGCGAAACCAACTACATCATGGCTACACTAGCTATCTACTTAGACGTTTATAACGTCTTCACCAACTTACTTGCTCTTTTGGGCATTTTCGGTGGCGACAGAGATTAAGCGTTAACCTTAACTTCAACACTTTGAGAATTTGAGTGTGTTGTTCTCATCAGGCGCCTGCGGGCGCCTTTTTATTTACCGCTTACCAATCGCCTGTTTGTAAAACTGAACTTTTAAAAATTAGTTCGCTACAAACATGCTTACCGCATAAGACAGTGCAATCAAGATTAATAAGATCGCAAAGCTATCCGAGGCTCTCATGATGCTCTCCAGTAATTCACATCGTTAACAGCATTACTTCACTGCACGATTCCAATCTACTCTTATATAAGACTGCTAATAATGGCTTTTGCACCGCAAATAGGCTAAATGCCCAAATTGAGGGCAAAATTCACCAAAAGTTGATGTAAATCAGGGATTTGGGAGGCGATTAAAGACCGCAATCGACTCAACATGGGAGGTATGCGGAAACATATTGATAATTCCTGCGCTACTCAATATGTAGCCTGCCTGATGACACAAGATTTCGACATCGCGAGCTAAAGTTTTGGGATTACAAGAGACATAAACGATGCGTTCTGGAAGTACATTGCTTTGCTGTAAATGCAATTGCGCAAGTGATTTACAAATCTCCATAGCGCCTTCACGCGGCGGATCCATTAACCAACGCTCTGCTTTTCCCCAGGATGCAATCGTCTCTGTTGTTACTTCAAACAAATCACTTTGCATAAAGCTTGCTTTATCAACCAAACCATTGTGAATAGCATTTGCTTTTGCTCTAGTTGTCAGACTCTCCAAACCTTCAATACCTAAAACTTGTTTTGCTTTTCGTGCAAGCGGTAATGTGAAATTACCGATGCCACAAAATAGATCAAGCACACGATCAGTCGGCTTAACTTCTAGCAAGCGAATCGCCCTACTCACTAACGCGCGATTCATCATGTGATTTACCTGCGTGAAATCAGCTGGTTTAAAGGGCATCTCAATCTCAAACTCAGGCAAGCGATAACAAAGCTTGCCTGTCTCAGGATAAAAAGGCGCTACTGTCTCTATACCTTTAGGCTGGAGCCAAATCCAAACATGATGACGATCCGCAAAATCACGCATGAGCCTCTCATCTTCTTTGCTTAAGGGTTGAAGATTGCGAAATACCAAAGCCGTAACGGGTTTTGATTTTCGAGGATCTTCGGATTGCGCATCCTCTGGCTCACCGACAGCGATTTCAATTTGCGGCATGCGATCGATGATCGATAAACCCATCACCAATGAGCGCATCTCTGGTAACAAATCAGATACATGCTTGGGCAAAATCTCGCAGGCGAGCATGTCAGCTACATAACCACTTTTACCCTCATGAAAACCAATTAATACAGTACCTTTTTTAATAGAGCGATTTACTGCGCTTAAACGCGCACGATGTCGATATTCCCAGGTTGGGCCGCCCATCGGTCGCAGAATTTCTTCTGGCTTTACTTTAGCAATATGCTGCAAGTCGTCTTCCAGTACGCGCTGCTTCATAGCCACTTGCGCACGTATATCTAGGTGCTGCATCGTGCAACCACCGCAGACACCAAAGGCTTTGCATTTTGGATCCGCCCTAAAGACTGCGGGCTTCAATATCTCGCGTACCTTGGCTTTACTAAAGCGAGCTTTATCACTAGTAATGGTATAGGTCACCGTCTCAGTTGGAAGCGCACCTTTGATGAAAATGACTTTACCGCTTTGGCCTTGCTCTAACTCTTCTGCATTTGAAGTTAAGCGAGCAATTCCTTGGGCGTCCAAATCTAAAGCTTCAACTTTGATTGGCTCAGCCACCTCAATATTGACTGGCTTATCCCCTCTACGCATCTGGTGCAAAACCTTGCAGATATTCTTGCCACTGAGCACCGTTAGGCTCTTTGGCTTCTTTTTCTAGATACGCTTTAACAAATTCGATTTCTTCCTGATACTCTTCATAAGAAAAGCCACCACGCAGTAATTGAAAACGGCAGTACATCAGATAAGTATTCACCACATCGGTTTCACAGTACCGACGAATGTCATTAATCTTGCCATCTTGGTATGCAGGCCATACTTGACTGCCATCCATCCCCATCTTGCCCGGAAAACCACAGAGCTTAGCTAGACCATCTAATGGTGCATTGGCTCGCCCATTAAATTTAGCCAGCAGATCCATCATGTCCAAATGTCGCATGTGATATCGACTAATGTAGTTGTTCCACTTAAATTCACGACTATCAGAATCTTGGCTCTCACCCATCTCCCAGTAACGTGGTGCTTGCACATGATTCGCTAGAGCACGGTAGTGGAGTACTGGTAAATCAAAACCACTACCGTTCCAAGAAACCAGTTGTGGTGTGTATTTTTCAATCAAATCAAAGAAGGTCTGAATGAGCACTTTCTCATCATCTTGTGGGGAGCCTAATGTACCTACTTTGATTTGTGGCAAGCCTTCTTTTGTGGTTCTGCGTATGACACAAGAGATGGCAACAATCTTTTGCAGAAATAAGGGCAGAAACTCACTACCCGTCTTTTCCGCACGCTCTGCCATGGCTTTAGTTGCCACCTCAGCATCGCTCATTGAATTCGGAAAATCTTCTAAACGACGTAAGCCCGCGACATCTGGAATTGTTTCAATATCAAATACGAGAACAGTGGCCATACGCGCTTACTGCAACACTACTGTAAATACGGTGTTGGATTGACTGGTTTACCGTTTACACGTAGTTCAAAATGTAACTTAGGTGATGTTGTATCCGTATCACCCATCTCAGCGATTCTTTGTCCTTTGCGAACACTATCACCCTCTTTCACCAAGAGTTTGCTGTTGTGTGCATAAGCAGTAAGGTAAGTGTTGTCATGCTTCACAATCACCAGATTGCCATAACCACGCAGACTATTACCGGCGTATACCACCTTGCCATCAGAAGCTGCCAGAACAGGTTCACCCACCTTGCCGGCAATATCGATCCCTTTATTGCTTTCACTAAATTCACTGGTAACCTTGCCTTTGGCAGGCCAAGACAAGCGAATGCCAGGCTCAGCCACCACCTCAGTCTTAGCGGGCTCAGGAGTTGATGGCGTGGATGATGTAGTTGGCTTATCAACTGGTGTCTTATCAGCCGCTTTTGCAGGTTTGCTTCCTGCAGGTGGCTTAATCAAAATTAAGTCGCCTACTTCAATAATATTTGGGTTGAAGTTTGGATTGGAGGCTTTATTCCAAGCAATGACATCTCTTGGCGCTTGTCCATTATCTAAAGCAATACGAGCCAAGGTATCGCCTTTTTTCACCCGATAGTAACCGGCAGGTGTTGGCTCAACAGAGCTAGCCGTACGATCAGTTACGCCAGCAGGCTTAGTGCGTGGCACAGAGCATCCCACAATCAACATCACAGATGCGGATAAGAATGCAATCAGGAAATGCTTAGCTAAAGTGTGTGACATCAAATTGGGTTCTGAATAGATATATACATCATAAAGTTCATACTACCCCTGATTGTAAGGGGACAAAAAAGACCCCGTCCAGCACTGTCCTTTGATAGCGCTGAGAACTCATTCTTTCCACCATAACAAGCTGTTGCTCTTTGTCATTTTTGGCAACTGGAGCAACCAAACGCCCACCAATTGCCAATTGATCCAGCAAAGCATCCGGAATACCCAAACCAGCTGCAGCTAAGATGATTCCATCAAATGGAGCCGCTTGTGGCAAACCCAAAATGCCATCACCATATATCAGGCGCAGATTATTAATCCGAAAAGGACGCAACTTGGCTCTAGCCATGTCATGTAATGGACGAATCCGTTCAATGGAGTAAACCTCTTCCGCCAATAAACTGAGTACCGCCGCTTGATATCCACATCCAGTGCCAATCTCCAAGACCTTACCTAATTTGTGCTTAGGCTTATGGAGCAATTCAATCATGCGCGCTACCACTGAAGGTTTAGAAATCGTTTGCTCATGACCAATTGGTAAAGCTGTATCTTCATAAGCTTGCGCATGCAATCCCGCATCCATAAATGCATGTCGCGGTACGGTGGCGATTGCCTCCAAAGTTTTACCGTGCTTCACACCACCAGCATGGACCTTTGCTGCTAGCGCCTGCCTATAGGCAGCAAAACGTTCTGTAGGCGCCTTCAACCGCGATCCCAACCATTCGCGCGCATGGCAGCCAAACGCGCATGGTGTGTTAAGTCCAATTGCATTGGGGTAATCGAAATACATCCTTCTGCAATCGCATGAAAGTCAGTACCCTCAGAGCCCTCTTTAACATCGCCAGCAGCACCAATCCAGTAGATCTTCTCGCCACGCGGGCTATCTTGCACTACTACTGGCTGGGAGTGATGACGATTACCAAGTCGTGTAACGCGCCAACGATAAAGGTCAGCATAAGGACGATTTGGAATATTGACATTGAGCAATGTAGCAGTACCTTCAGTACGGGCCAATGCCGAAACTAACATTTGCGCAACAACATCATGCGCTGCTTTAGCGGCATCTTCTATACGATTCCAGCCTCGATCGATTTGTGAGAATGCGATCCCAGGCACACCAAACATCACACCTTCAATAGCTGCAGCAACAGTACCCGAGTACAGGGTATCTTCACCCATGTTCTCGCCTTGATTAATTCCTGAAATCACTAAATCGGGTTTCTCATCCAGAAATCCTGTCATCGCAACGTGCACACAATCTGTTGGGGTGCCATTGATAAAGAAAAAACCATCACGCTCACCACCTGCTACTCGATGAATCGACAAGGGTCTTGAGAGCGTAAGGGAATTTGAGGCACCACTGTGATTTTGCTCTGGAGCAATCACTGTAATCCGCCCCAATGGGCGGACCGCATTGACTAGCGCCAATAAACCAGGAGCCAAATAGCCATCGTCATTGGATACCAAGATGTGGGGTTGACGATCACTCATGCGTAAGAATTCTTTCCTTGAACTATCGATTAAATATTACTGGCTGCAGTTAAAGCTCGACCTCTAAACCAACTGTAAATCACTGGCAAAACTAATAAGGTCAAAATAATAGTAGAAACCATGCCGCCCACAATGACCAAAGCTAGAGGTCGCTGCGCCTCAGAACCAATCGAATGAGATAAGGCCGCAGGCAAAAGGCCTAAACCAGCCAAAATTGCCGTCATTAATACTGGACGCACACGTAGTGCTGCACCATCTACCATGGTGTCTTTCATGGCTCCGTGTTCGGTGGCGGTCGTCTTATTAATGAAGGAAATCAAAATCACGCCATCCTGAATCGCGATACCGAAAAGAGAGAGGAAGCCAAAGAATGCCGAGATACTCAAGGTCTCGCCCGCAAGATGCAAAGCAATCACGCCTCCAATTGCGGCAAACGGCACATTAATCATCACAATGAATGCATCACGGAAATTACCAAACGCACTTACTAGCAATAAGAAGATTCCAGTTAAAGCCAATGGAACAATGACCATCAACTTTTTATGAGCCTGCTTCATTTGATTAAATTGGCCATCCCAGCTAATAGAGTAATTAGGAGGCAAGGTAATATTTTTTTCTACCAAATACTGGGCATCTTCAACCGCACTACCCAAGTCGCGATTACGCACGCTGAACTTAATTGCAATATAGCGCTTACCTGCTTCGCGATAAATAAAGAAAGGTCCGTCTGTTAGTTTCACGGTAGCAACCATCGATAATGGAATCTTGGTGTCATTTGGACCATCAACCAATAAATGACCAATATCCGCCACATCATTTCGGCTACCTTCATTTAAACGAATTGCAATTCCAAAGGTTTTTTCGTCTTCAAGCAAGTTGGTAACGGCCGCACCACCAATCGCATTGGCAACAACCGTCTGAATGTCATTCACATTAATTCCGTAACGAGAAGCGCGTTCACGATCAATTTGCACATTCAATGTGGGTTGTCCAAGTTCTTTTAGAACGCCCTCATCCGCTACGCCGCGAACTTTTTTAAGCTGCTCAACAACTTCATGCGCCTTCTGATCTAAGACATCCAAATCAGAGCCATAAATTTTGACTGAGTTCTCACCCTTTACGCCAGAAAGAGCCTCGTTAACGTTATCTTCAATGTATTGAGAGAAACTATAGGTAATCCCTGGAATGCTATTGAGCTCTTCTTCTAATTGCGCAATCAGCAACTTCTTAGACGACCCTGATGGCATTTTTTCTGGGCTCTTGAGATACAGACCATATTCTTGATTGAACACTCCAGTAGAGTCGGTGCCATCATCAGGACGACCAATCTGAACCGCTACGCGATCGATTTCAGGTTTAGTCATAAAGTTTTGACGCAACTGATTAGCGATCTTTATGGAGTAATCCAAATCCACTGTGTTTGGCAAAGTCACACGCAGCCAAATATTATTTTCCTCAAGAGTCGGCAAGAATGCCGTACCCAAACGAGTCATGCTCAATAAAGTGATGGCCAATACAAAAACAGTCACGGAGAAAACTGTTAATGGGCGATCCATCAACTTTCTGAGTAAAGGTTTATAGCCAGAAATCAACTTAGTGATAAATGCTGGTGGTTTATGGTGCAAGTTTTCACCAAAGACCAAAGAAACCATTGCCGGCAGGAAAGTCAGACTCAAGATCATGGCGGCAAGCAATGCGAAGCCCATCGTGAACGCCATTGGTCTAAAAATAATGCCCTCAACGCCACCCATGAAGAATAAGGGTGAATAAGCAACAATGATGATGCCAGTGGAATAAATCATGGCGCGTTGCACTTCACTGGTCGCCAAAATAATACTTTGGTTCAAGCGCTTACCGCCCTCTTCTAAATGGCGCATAACGTTTTCACAAAGAATCACCGCAGCATCTACGATCACGCCAAAGTCAATTGCACCCAATGAAATTAAGTTGGCGGGCACGCTCCATAAGTGCATCTGAATAAATGAGACGCACAAGGAAAGCGGAATAATAGCGGCCACCACCGCAGCTGCTCGCAGATTCCCCAAGAAGAGATACAGCACAACCAACACCAGCAAAATACCAATAAATAAGGTGTGCTTGACCGTACCAATCGTAATATCCAATAAAGCCTGACGATCATAGAAAGGCTTTACTTCAATGCCAGGTGGCAAGACATGCTTATTGATGTTCTCAATCGTATTACGAACTCGCGCCAATACTTCGGTAGCATTCTCACCGCGTCGTAGATAAATAATTCCCTCAACAGAATCTGGGTTGTCATTGAACTGAAACATACCCAAACGTGGCGCATTACCAATCTCTACTCTAGCCACATCGCCAATGCGAATAGGCACCCCATTATTGATAGTGATCACCACCTGCTTGATATCTTCAATGTTTTTAAGCAGGCCAACTCCGCGCACAACAAATTGCTGCTCGCCTGTTGGAAGCAAGCCACCACCAGCGTTGCTATTGGCATTGGTTAGCGCGTCAATTAACTGACTAACTGAAACGCCCTTTGCCTGCAAACTCTCCGGACTCACAATCACCTGATATTGACGAACCTTACCGCCAAAGGAAGAGACGTCCGCTACGCCAGGAGTTTGCTTAAGCTCTTTATAAATTTCATAGTTCTGTAAAGTTTTTAATTGCGTAGAAGATGCAAAGTCAGAACGCACTTCATAGCGCATGATTTCGCCGATAGCATCAGAGTCAGGACTAATGCTGGAGTTCACACCAGGCGGAAAATTCACGCCATTTAAGCTGCTAATAAAAATTTGACGCGCCTTAAATGGATCAGTTGTTTCTGTGAATTTCAGAGTAACAACAGAAAGACCAAATAAAGAGACGGAACGAAAGGCTTGCAAACCTGGAATACCCGCCAATGCATTTTCAACAGGAATGGTGACTTGTTGCTCTACCTCAGCAGTACTTCGACCAGGCCATTGAGAAATCGCTTGGATAGTTAATGGCGCCACACCTGGATATGGCTGAATCGGCAACTTACTAAGACTTAATACGCCAAGACCGAGCAACACGATCGAAGCAAAGATGACAAGCACGCGCTTCTCGACTACTCCTCGAATAAAGGAGGTAAAGATACTCAATTAATTCTCCTGCTTGGCAAAGCGATCGTTCAACAAAACAGCGCCTTGAGCCAAAATTTGCCAACCCTGCTCTACACCTTCGGTAATGGCAAAGCTCTTACTATTGAGGTCATAACCTTTCACTGGCACGCGACGATAAGATTCTGGACCAACCTTGATGATGGCATAGCGCGCCTCGCGCACCCGCACAATAGCAGTTTGCGGAACGACTACAGCATCCGCTTCACCTGTCGTCAATAAACCAGAGGCGAACATGTCTGGGCGCAATAGATCATCGGTATTTTCTACATCTGCACGAATCAATAAGGCTCGTGTCTGCGGATCAATTGTTGGCGCAATATAGTTTGCATACGCAATGAATTCTTTCTCGGGATAAGCCTCAAGAGTCAGAATCATTTTTTGCCCTTGCTTGATCATTCGAAAATCTTGTTCAAACACATTACCCAAGAACCAGAGATGCTTTGGATCAGCCAAAGTCGTAATTACATCACCTGCATTGACTGCAGAACCGGGCTCCACATTACGCTTAACCACAACACCCTTTAAAGGCGAACGCATAATTAAATTACTGGTGGTTTTGCCAGACGTTTCAATACTCTTGATATCGCCTTCACCCGCGCCCAAATTTCTCATTCGATTGGCAGCAGCTTGTTGAGTAATGCGAGCATCACCCAAAAGGTCACTCATGGTTTTACTTGATTCAAGAACCTGAGCTGTCTTAGAAGAGAGCAAATACTCTTGTTGGGCAGAAAGAAACTCGGGGCTATAGAGCTCTACCACTGGAGAACCAATCTCTACTTGCGCCCCGTCGAAAGCATAAATACGTTCCACGCGACCAGGAGCGCGTGCTGAAAGTACTTTGGACTTCTCGGCATTAAATGCTAGACGTCCAGGCACTTTGATGTTGACTGGAACTTGAACTTTTTCAGCTGTCTGAAATACATAAATCTCAGGATTGAGTTTTACGCCAGGAAGACTTAACTCCAGCACACCACTTTTTTGTATTTTTAATACTTTATCGGATGCTTCGATCTTCACATTACGGTTTACATTCGTAACGCGCCCCACGACGATACCCAAGGAGAGAATGGCAAATGCAAATGCGGCTAGACGCACGCGATAACGATTTTGTGGAGTTAAGTTCCAATACAAGCCAGCTAAACCAACAGCGGCAACCTTGGCATGATGAGCGCCATGCTCGGCACCTTTATGCAAAATGGGTTTTGCCTTTTCAGTGAGGCTCTTCAGAAACGAAAGAATTTTGTTGATCAAAACTGCTCCTTAAAAGGGTTCTTTGCCCGCTGAAACCATTAATACCGCTTGTGCCTGCAGCAAATTACTCTCAGCTTGGGCTAGAGCAATCTCTAAGTTACGCAATTGCGTTTGCGCAGTCAATAAATCATTGAAACCTTGCCCATTATTGGAGTACTGAGTCAAACCCACCTTATAGGCGGCATCTGCCTGTGGCACCTGACGCTCTTTTAAAAACTGAGTCTGATTTTTAGCTTGCTCGTAAGCGGCATAAGCTGTGTTGACTGCTAACACGATTTGCTGGCGATTAGAAATATTGCCAGCTTCCGCAGCCGCTTGATTACGCTGCGCCTGCTCTACTCCATACTTTTCTTTAGTAAAGAAGTACAAAGGAATAATAAGATCGAGCTCAAACTGATAAAACAGCGCACCATTATTCGCTGAAAATGGCCCACGTGGCGTATAAGACGAACCAATCACCTGAAAGTCTGGCAGATAGGCTTTCTTGGCCAGGTCAACCCCTTTACGAGCAGCATCTAATTGCAATGCCGAACTCTTGAGTGATGGATGACTAGTCTCAGCATAGTCTTCCAACTCAATTAGCGTTGGGACGCTACTCATAGCGCGCCGCACATCACCACGTAGTACTAATTTTTCTCTTGAGTGACGACCAACTAAGGTGTTGATGTTATTCAAAGCGACATTAAGCTGGCGCTCTAAATTAAATTGATCAGCTTGGGCCGCACTTTGCGCTACCTGCGCATTTAAAAACTCTACATAAGCAGCAGCGTTATTGGCATAACGCGCTTTTGCTACGTTCTTAATCATCTCCAAACGCACAACAGATTCTTTAAGAACTTGTAATTGCTTTTGCGCAGCCAATGCGTTGTAGTACAAGGTAGATAGCTGAGCACCCAATTGCAAATAGGTTGACTCCGAGGTTGCCAATAAAGCTTCTGCATTAGTGTCAGCAATATCGGCAGCTAGACTCTTCTTGCCAGGAAACTGAAACGCTTGCGTAACCGAAATCGAGTTGTTACTGCTAATGCCACCAGGGTATTGCGGGGTAGGCGCATTTGCACCACCCAAAGCAAAGGGAGAATTCACTGGCATACCTGACCACACTAATCCCACTTGGGGATTAGATGGCGCATTAATTTGTGGAACTGTTGCCTTGGCAGATAGATAGGACTCACGCAAAGAAGACAGTTGCGGATTGTTAATCTTAAGCTCATTCCAGAGCTGACGCAGATCCATCTCCGCAGGGCCCGATGAAACGGGCTTAGTAAAAATCTTTGGAGTGTTGGCCTTAGTGACTGGTGAAAATAATTCAGCCGTTTTAGAGTCGGGGGCCGCTTTGGCATCTTGCGCACCCAACTGCGCACCAATCGATGGCGGTACTGCTAAAGAATTTTCACCAGCTTGCACACTTACCGAAGCACTGTTAGCAGTAGATTGTGCAAACGATAAAACAGAAAAAGCGGAGGCACAAACAACAAAAGCGGCCAATGCAAATGGCGTCACGCTTTTGGGTGGTTTAGCTGCGCTAATTTTATGTCTGCCGAGAATCAACAAATGCGGCTGCCTCAAAATCAAAAAATGCTATTTTTTTAGCCCCTAATGCGGATTTAGATACTCTCTAGACCCATTTCAGGGGGTTTTATGGATTATAGGGGACAAAAGCCAAAAGTCGAATTATTGACAATCTCTAACTTATTGATATTAAAGATAATAATTATGACTATTGTCTCCAAATCCCTTAAAACTCAGCATGAATCCTAAAAGACAGAATATTTACAGGGCCGCGAGCCGAGTTATATGCTGGATTGTTAATGTGCTGAAAGTTCAAACCCGCTAGAACATTCTTAATGACGGTCGCGTTGTAATAGAGTTCGGCAATGCGCTCAGGACGATAAGAAATCGTCTGAGTGGGACCTGCGTAATCGCCAATAAAGTAAGACACTCCACCTGACTGCAAGTAATTTTTGCGATAACTCGATAAGCCATTTTGCATCATCGAGATACCAATCGAATCTTTTGGCCGACTCCAGCTTGTGCCATTCATACCAAGACCCACAGATATAGAGTTATCCGCTTCAGTAAAAGACATGGTTTCAGTATGACCATCGGATGTGAATGCCCTTCCATAAATTCCAAGGTCTTTGGTAATGGCTTGCTCACCATTAATACCAATACCAGTCTTATATTGGTAATTGGTGCGCACATTATTAATGGCTTGAGTGCCTTGCGTATTATTGGCAATGACGTAATTAGTTGCATCATCAAAGCGTGCCAAGATCATTTTATTGCGGTAAGCCAATACCGAAACTTTTCCTGGTAAATCGCCGATGCTGTGCTGCCGCTCCACCTCAATTTGATCGCCATAGGCATTAAAGATTTGCCAATTCAAATCCCGACCATTGGGATTTTTAGGGGTCAGCATGCGGGAGGCGCGCAACACCCAATTATCGAGATACCACTCACCTGCCAAGCCAGTACTGTAGCCGCGTGCATCAGCGGCATAGTCATATGCTAGATAGGTCATATTGCCCCAGTTCATGAACTGCACACGAGGGTCTTTTGCATAACGACTATCGTCAAAAATATCCAAAGTAGAAAACTGTCCAGCAGTAATTACCACGCGGTTACTACTAACCGTTTGGGTAATTTGATTGGCTTCGTTTTCTAGAACAACTTTGTCGCCCTCTTGATTAAAGGTCTGACGCAAGAAAGCACGAGCAGAATAAAACTTCGCTTGCGCGCCATTGGCTTTAGTTGCCTCACCGTTAGTAAATCCTCCAAGACCTGTTAAGCCAGAAAATGGCACACCAGAAATAACTTCTGGATTGAAATAGATATCAGTATTTGGCGCTAAGCGTGCCCCAAAAAATAATGTGCCCGACCAGGTATAGCTCATCGATTTGAGCGATGACATGCTATTCATTCCAGAATAGCTAGAGGTGAAGTTGTTATATCTTTGATTGATATAGGTGGTCTGTCCATGGATATTCACAGGCAAACCTAGAATCTCTCCCTCGGTTGGCAAACCCTGAATGGCTTCAGCAAAACTAGCAATTTGGTCAGAGCCTGACCCCGCCTTCTGCGCGAACGCAGTTGCTCCGAATAATGTGCAAAGAATGCTCAACAGGAGGAGGAGAATAATCTTGCGGGTCATTCACAATTTCTAATGGGATGCCAGTGCAATGCAATAGCAACATGCCGAAGGGAAAACGGGGCATTCACAGCTTGAGATTGAAGCCCAAGGGTGGTGCAGACCGAATTATCCCCAAAAAGGAGCAATTTACCTAGTCTTTATGTCGTGTAAATGACAAGTTGCAAGCAAACCTGGTATGCGAGAAGAACTTGACGACTTAAAAATACGTAATAGATGAAGCAGTTCTATAAATGTCCTAGCAAGCACTTGAGTACCCTATCAGCTCATGGTTGGTAATTTTTTGAATGGGATGAATTGGCAATATTGAGCTACAATGTAGCTCACTAGAGTCAAAAGGAAAAGTCATGGCTGCCAATGCTGTTGTGCGTGCAAGGATTAATGAGAGCATCAAAGAAGAAGCCACTGCAGTATTGGCTGCAATGGGACTAACTCCGTCTGATGCCTTTCGTATTTTGATGACTAGAGTGGCCAAAGAAAAAGCTTTGCCTTTTGAGCCACTGATTCCCAACAAAGAAACTATTGAGGCCATGAAAGAAGCAAGAAAAGGAAAGCTCAAATCCTTTACTTCGGTTGATGACCTAATGGCTGATTTGAATGCGGACGATTGAATACACAAAAAAATTTAGACGTGACTATAAAAGAGAATCAAAAGGGATATACAAACAAACATTAGCGCTTGATATCAAGTCAGTTATTCAACTGCTTGAAAGAGATGCGTCATTACCCCAAAATTACTACGACCATGCATTAAAAGGTGATTGGCACGATCACAGGGACTGTCACATCAAACCAGATCTCATCTTGATTTATAGAAGACCCAATGAAACTACATTGCAATTAGTGCGCTTAGGCTCTCATAGCCAACTAGGTCTGTAATTCTTATTGCCAGCAATTTCTTTAAAATCAAAGAATTCGTTTGGGGCAAATAAATCAGGGTCTAAATGCATATGAATTCAGGGTGTCCATCCTCACCTCCTCAATGCTAACCAAGATATCCTGAAGCATTTGAACAGGCAACTCTGGATTCTCCTCTGCAGCCCTCCCTAAGCGCGCCCAATACTCAATTTGCTCGGAGAGAGTTCTGTTTGATTGCTCTGAAGCAGATTGAGCGCTACTAAGCAGTGACTTTGATAGTTTGATAATTTTAGGCATTTCAACGCCGATCCATTAAAGCTCGGGCTAATGTTCCAGCATCCACATACTCAAGTTCCCCGCCAACCGGAATCCCTCTAGCAATACGGGTAACCTTAATACCCTTGGCTTTAAGTACTTCACCGATGTAATGGGCCGTCGCCTCACCTTCACTAGTAAAGTTAGTTGCCAATACAACCTCCCGAATCGGCACGCCTGTATCGGGATTTTCAATTCGGGCGAGTAAACGATCAAAATGAATTTCATTCGGCCCCATGCCATCGAGTGGTGACAAGCGACCCATCAGAACAAAGTAATTACCTTTAAAGCTCAAAGTCTGCTCTACCATCACTTGGTCAGCAGGCGTTTCCACAATGCATAGCAAAGATGGATCACGACGCTCGTCAGAACAAGTGCTGCAAATCTGCGTTTCGGAGAACGTATTGCAACGTGCGCAGTGCCCTACTGTCTCTACCGCTTCACCAAGAGACTGCGCGAGTACTGCTGCGCCATTGCGATCATGTTGCAATAAATAAAACGCCATCCGCTGCGCAGACTTTGGGCCAACTCCTGGCAAAACGCGCAAAGCCTCGATCAATCGACCGAGTGCATCTTGTGGGGCTTCATGACGTGCCATTTAATTGCAATACAAAGTAAAGCGCTTCAATTAGAAAGGCAACTTAAAGCCTGGTGGCATAGGCATGCCAGCAGTTGCACCTGACATCAATTGCGCACTAGCCGCTTCTACCTGCTTAAAGGCTTCTGTATAGGCAGTCACAATCAAATCTTCTAGCATTTCGCGATCATCCATAGCGCCTGGATCAATCTGCACGCGCTTAAGTTCGTACTTACCAGAAACGGTTACTTTGACTAAGCCACCAGCCGCTTGGCCAGTTACTTCTAACGCAGTCAATTGCTCCTGCGCTACTTTCATCTTCTCTTGCATCTGCTGAGCCTGTTTCATGAGGCCAGCAAGTCCACCTTTCATCATCGCTTTATTTCCTTTGTTTCTGGTTTATTTCTAAATTGTTTCTAATTTATCGCTGAATTACTTCTAACGTATCGCTGAATTATTTCTGAATTCAATCTTTTAAAACTATCTCAATGCAAAGGCTAACCGTTTTTATAGTGGTTTGACTGATCCACCCACGACTTTGGCACCAAACTCTTTTTCTAATTGCTGAATAAATGGATCAGCAGCGATCATTTGCTCTGCGTTCATTCTTTTTTCTTGATGAATCTGGGCATCTACTTTTGCCACTGTTTTGCCCTCTACTTGACCTTTTTCGATCAAGACCTTCACAGGTTTACCAAAGTGCGCAGTCAGAGCATCAGCTAATCGGGCAACAGAGGCATCAGAAGCCAATTGCGGCATAGGCGTCACGACCGTAGCACGCACACCCGTTGCCGAATCATTCCAATCTTGTAATTCTGTCTGAAACGCCAACTGTTGCACTAAACCTTTAACTGGCAACTGGCGCATCAAGGCATGCCAATCTGGGCGTTCTGCAGAATTTCCAACCGCAGCTTGGGAAACTGGAGCAGCTGTGGAAACTGCTGGAGTTGCAACCTGCTGTGCTGCTGTTGCTGCTGGCGTTGTTTTGGCTGCAGGGGCAGATGGCGCAGAAGCTCTAGCTGCAGGTGTTGGCGCAGAAGCTGGGCGAGCAGTATTTACTGGTGGTGCTGAGGGTGAAGGTGTAGAACCTCCGCCATTGCCCGCATTACTACTATTACCACCAACAATCCCTAGTCCCGGACGAAACGCCAACATACGCAAGAGCGTCATGGCAAAGCCTGTTTGCTCATCAGGAGCAAGCGATAAATCAGGACGGCTGGTAATGGCGATTTGATAAAAGAGTTGCGCTTCTTCTTTAGAAAGTTGACCAGCCAAACGACGAATCTCCCCTGCTTCTGGCCAATCTTCTAAAACCGATTCGGGTACGACTTGGGCAGCAGCAATCTTTTGGATCAAGCTTGATAAGTCTTGCAATGCCAATGAGAAAGACATACTGCGCTCACCCATTTCATTTGCTACAGCAAGTAAGCTAGCGCCATCTTTAGCAATTAAACAATCCAAGATTCGAATGAGATAGGCATCATCTAAAGTGCCGAGCATACCGCGCACAGTTTCTTCGGTGACTTTGCCTGCAGCATAGGCAATTGCTTGATCTGTTAGTGAGAGTGCATCACGCATGGAGCCCTGCGCTGCTTTAGCGAGCACACGCAGTGCATTGACTTCATATTCGACTTTTTCAGCGGCGAGCACTTTTTCCAAATGCTCCACAATGAGCGGCACAGGCATTTGCTTGAGATTGAACTGCAAGCAACGCGACAGAATGGTTACTGGAATCTTTTGTGGATCAGTAGTTGCCAGAATAAATTTGACGTGCTCAGGTGGCTCTTCCAAGGTTTTGAGCATGGCATTAAAGGCATGATTGGTGAGCATGTGCACCTCGTCAATCATGTAGACCTTATAGCGACCATTGCTTGGTGCGTAAGCGGCTTTTTCTAATAGAGCAGCAATATCGTCAACACCACGATTACTCGCAGCGTCCATCTCTATATAGTCAACAAAGCGCCCTGCATCGATTTCCATACAGGCTGGGCATTTACCGCAAGGCTCTGAAGTCATCTTGCCTGAGCCATCAGCCCCTGTGCAATTGAGGGCTTTAGCCATAATGCGGGCAATGGTGGTCTTGCCCACACCACGAGTGCCAGTAAATAGCCAAGCATGGTGCAATCGGCCTTGATCCAAAGCATGGGTTAAGGCTTTAACCACATGGTCTTGACCGACTAATTCGGAGAATGTTTTAGGGCGCCACGAACGGGCTAATGCCAAAGCTGTCATGCCTTCCAT
Source organism: Polynucleobacter sp. MWH-Braz-FAM2G (assembly GCF_018687635.1). Lineage (NCBI taxonomy): Bacteria > Pseudomonadati > Pseudomonadota > Betaproteobacteria > Burkholderiales > Burkholderiaceae > Polynucleobacter > Polynucleobacter sp. MWH-Braz-FAM2G. Next base: position 697,422 of record NZ_CP061300.1, on the reverse strand, counting down.
TCTAACAAGCTAAAATGGAATTGGATGGGCCTCCCCGCATGGTGGGTTGGATAACCTGGTCAGGTCGGGAACGAAGCAGCCAAACCCAATTTCTGCCAGTGCCGGGGGTTTGGCTCATCCACCCTACTTACCCTGCTCTTGAGCCCTCTTCACTTCCCTTACATCTTTAGAGCGCAAATCCACAGCCAATTTTGATGAGATTGAAATTCCAGCTTCCAGATGCTGGGGTTTGACCGAATTCATCCCGCAAGTAATATTTACCCAAGAAATCGCCTTGCAGATTAATGTCGCTAAAGAATGCTTCGGCACGAGCATAGATGCGTTTGTCCGTGCAATCAATGCGCACATCGGTAGCCTTGGATAAATAGGTCTGTGAGCTATAGGCTTGTGGCTGATTAAAGTTTTCTACATAGATCAGATTGACTATCGGACCATTTTTGACAATGGAATCAGTTTCGACAAATAAAGCACCATCACCAACATACCCTGGCACAGATTGCAAAAAAGCATAAGCACTTTGCATGCCTGTAAATTGAACCGCCAAAATAGAGATTGCTGCCAAAAACTTTTTCATAAAACCATCTCGCCCAATTGAAAATGTGTCGTAATGCTGTTTGTATTCAAGTCGATATTAAATACATTACTGCAAATTCAAGTGATTGCATCAAAAATCAGGCAAACCACTATTAAATAGTGAGGAGTATTCGGTTTTCAGGGGCAAAAGCCCTGAAAGCCAACAAGGCAAAACTCAGAAGACTTTAAGAATTCTCAATATTCCCCAAATGAACCAAATAATGATCAATACGAGGACGGTTCTTGCGTCTAACTGGATCTTGAATAACTGTAGTTGCTTATGACAACACTCAATCGATACTCGCAAAGCAAACCCTCCTCTATATAGAAGGTTTCAGCGTAGAGTTATTAAAGAGCAAGGGGTAGGGATGGGAGATGAATTGGATGTAGGAAAAGATGCAACCAGCCAAATCTTTTACTTACCAAATCCCGCTATTACCCATCCAATTGATCGGACCCTAAAACAGGATCTTCGGGATCATCGCTATCCATGAGCGGTTTAATTCCTACTGGTAACGCCTCTACCCCGCTAAGCTTGCATACTGCATATTGACGCACTGCATTATAAAAATTAGAACGAATGTAATGATCTAGGCGTATAGTAAGTTTTCATAGGAATTACTATGAAACGACAAGTGGACATCTACCGCAAAGACCGGCGTGATCGGGTGCTGTGGACCTATATTGTCGACTTAGGTGGAGATGGCTCTCATCCGAGCCTAGCGGACTTTAAAGAAGAGGCGCTTATTCTGGCTGGTATTGATGATCACGGACCGATTGAAGAGCTAGATGCACTGGTTCATTTAGAAATACTCAAATAATTTATGGCCAACAGTACATTACATGCGATTGCGATTGAGGAGCTCAGACACTCTAATCCATCCTTTCATGCAGAGTATTGCCAATTAGTCGAAGGAATTAGCAATCAGATTCGGGAGCTTGCCAAACAACATCCCGATGAATTTGATTTCACCAGCTTTACTGAAACCTATGATCGCGCTAGCAATGAACCAGTCTTACAGATTGCGATTGGCCATGAAAAAAATGAGCTATATGTGCATGTGTATATTCACAAAGATAACTACTTTGTAATTGGCAAATCTGGCAGTGGCAAGCAAGCCAATACCGCTTCAGAAGCTCTAGAGATCATCAGCCAATCTCTGATCATCCCCTAAGCTAGTCAATACCACACCTACAATATTTACTCAGTTCAGGGTTTATACATCTCGGCCTTGTAACAAGGCACAATAGCTATATTCAACTGAAAAGCTATTTATGCCCCAAGCAATTATTTTCGATATAGAAGCAACCGATAAGAATGATGCTGTCATCATTGAAGCGGCTTCCCTGGATGTCACCTCATTGCACCCTTTTGAAGTGGGCAATCCTTGGGTGCAACGTTATAACCCAGGCAAGCCGATTAGCTTAGGCGCACTTGCGACTCACCACATCATGGATGAGGAGCTTGTCAATTGCCCACCAAGCAGTTCCTTTCGATTACCAGCAGGCACTAAATACCTTATTGGTCACAACATTGATTTTGACTGGGTTGCCATTGGTAGCCCTGAAGTAAAGCGAATTTGCACTCTCGCACTTGCGCGCAGCTTATGGCCTGATTTAGATAGTCATACTCAAAGCGCTTTACTCTATTACTTTGAACGTGAGACTGCTAGAGATCAACTACGTAATGCGCACAGCGCACTAGCTGATGTGTGGATTTGTTCAAAGATCGTTGGGCAAATTTTGCAAAAGCTACAACCGGTTTCTTTAGACGCCTTATGGGAAATGTCAGAAAAAGCCAGGATTCCGAAAATCATGCCTTATGGCAAACATAAGGGTGAACTCATTAGCCAAATGCCTACCGACTACAAACAATGGTTGCTGCGACAAGATAATGTCTCGGGGTATCTGCGCAAGGCTTTGGAGGCGAAGTAGTTTTTTGCTTTCCTTATTGGGATTTGATCGCCAATTCTTGCTGCTTTTTCTGCTTAGCAATTAGTTGCAATTCTTGACACTTAGGATTTGGCGTACCATCTTCATTGAGCACATTAAAGTCTCTGCAAGTGCTAGAGCGCTGTTCATAGATGGAGCAGCGGTAACCTTCTTCTGCGGTGTAGCGTAAAGCGACACAAGGCGCACCACCCTTTTCAGTACCCTTCATGCAAGCGATGTGATCGGTCAGCTTAGTAGTGAGCTCTGGCGGTACCGTGCCCACACCATTACCCGCGATTTCTCCATGATAAAAACTAACCCGAAAATGCTGGCAGCATTGTCCGCATTCAAAACAGGGATTCGCACTCATTGCCGCCTACTCGATTACTAAAGCCTAGACTTAATGTTGCTTGTGAGCAGCGGCAACGATTTTTTCTGTAAAGGCAATCGCCAGCGCAGATAGAACAAATGTAATGTGGATCAAGGTTTGCCACATTAAGGTTTTTTCATCATAGGATGCGGCATTAATAAAAGTCTTAAGCAAATGAATTGATGAAATACCAATAATGGCGGTAGCCAATTTCACCTTCAGCACGCCCGCATTGACATGGGATAACCACTCAGGTTGATCGGGATGATTTTCTAACTCTAATCTAGAAACAAATGTCTCCCACCCACCCACAATCACCATGACCAATAAATTAGAGATCATGACCACGTCAATCAAACCCAAAACGATCAACATCAAAGCCGTTTCGGTCATGCTCTTATTGGCCATCATCTCAATCAGATGAACGAGCTCTACCCAAAACTGCCAAACATACACACCCTGGGCTACGATCAAGCCAAGATAGAGCGGTGCCTGCAACCAGCGGGACATAAATATCCAACGCGGTAAGGGGCGTAATTTTTTATCTAAGTAGGTTTGCTTGTCTTCAGTCATAGGGCAATATTAACCACTTTTCCAACTCGGAAAAGACTTAACAAGCTTAGGGGAATTGAGACTGCCCTTTACTCGGGAATAAAGAATCCGTGATTTCTTTATTCCCTTTCAAGGTTTACTACGTTTTTTGGTATTGCTAATCTTTTGCTGCGATGATTTGCCAAAGCTTGTTATTACCGATACTTGCGATTAAACACACGCTTTGTTTCGCTTTCATGACGCTTAGTGTTTTTCAGCACGGCGCAGTAGGACAGGATCATGATGGCTGCCAATGAGATGCCGTTGAAGTTGTTCATCAAGTTATTTAATGTGTTCATTTGTCTTCTCCTCTTTGACTAATTTCACTATTTATTTGCTGCGATGTATTCAGATTACGGGGTCAAAAGCTCACGAAATGAGCTAGTAAAAAATGTTGTTTTTGATTGATTCATTTCATGTGTTTTATCTTGCTACTGGCAGCTCATCCCATTGGGTGGTGTAGTTTGGCGAGCGATTACTTGATCTCATCTGCCACTCTTGTTTGGTGCTGTTGGTACCAGCAGCTGCCGACCGAATCACTGCGTTACCAAAGCGCGTATTAATCTCGTCTACCGCCTTCATAAGGTGCGCTGACTTGCCCTTGGTCTCCATGTCCTCAAACAAGGATTGCTGCGCTGTTGGTTTATCGCTAATTAAGTTTAGAATGACGCCCGCTTTTTTATAACGAAAGTTGGCCTGATAAATTTGCTTGAGACCTGCGAGCGCTGCGTTAGTCAACGTCAACGTGTTATCAGTGGGATCTGCCAACGGAATCGTGACGCTTTGATGATGCTGTGGCTCGTTTTGCTTAAACGGATTAGTTTGAATAAATACGGTGAGCGCGCCCGTAGTACTGTTCTGGCTTCTTAGCTTCTCTGCGGCTCTAGCCACATGCGTTGCGACAGACTGGGCAAGCTCCACTTGATTAGTCACGAGCTTGCCAAAACTACGAGAGGCAATGATTTGTTGCTTAGCTGGCGCTACTTCTTCTAACTGCAAACAAGAGGTGCCGCGTAACTCATAGCAAAGGCGCTCCATCACCACGCCAAATTGCTGACGCATTGCTTGTGGCGAGGCCTGCAATAGATCAAACACACTATGGATGTTCTGGGCTTTGAGCTTTTTGGCAATTTGCTTACCAACACCCCACACCTCACCCACATCTGTTTCACTCATCCACTGATATAGCTCTGCTTTTGCCATGGCATTAACATCACACACGCCCCCAAACTGCTTGTGCTTCTTGGCCAAATGATTGGCTAGCTTGGCTAAGGTCTTACTCGCACCAATACCAACGCACACTGGCAGACCAGTCGTGTCTTTGACTTGCTGCTTGATCTGTTGCCCCAGTTCAATCGTGTTTTGATATTGCTTTAAGACGGTTTCGATTTGCAAAAAGCTCTCATCAATACTGTAGACCTCTAAATTGGGGGTAAAAGTTCTGAGCACCTGCACTACGCGACTACTCATATCGCCATACAAGGTGTAGTTCGATGAATACGCCTCAATACCGTGCTTTTTAGCCAAGTCTTGCATCTGAAACCAAGGTGTTCCCATCTTCACACCTAGGGCTTTGACTTCAGCACTACGCGCTACGGCGCAACCGTCATTATTCGATAACACCACCATCGGCACATCTTCTAGCTTCGGCTGAAAGACACGCTCACAAGAGACATAGAAGTTGTTGACATCTACTAATGCAAAAAGCGAGTTTGTAGAGTTTTCAGGGTTGGCGAGTTTTGCAATCGACGCACTCATCTCACTTCCCTTCCTTGCTATAGCGGGTGCTAGCTGTGCTGTACTTACGCACCACTCCAACCACCACACCCCAGATTTGTAGCTCGCTACCTTCGTTAAAAGTAATCGGTTGGTAGTTCGGGTTTTCTGGTTGGAGCTCAATGCGGCCGCGCGATTGATACAGACGCTTAATGGTGTACTCGTCATTGACAACAGCTACTACGATGTCTTTATGTTTGGGTTTGAGCGCCTTGTCGACCACCACCTTATCTCCGTCACAAATTCCGGCACCTAACATCGAATCCCCTTTGACGGTAAACATGAAAGTGGCTGGCTTGTTCTGGACTAAGTAGTGGTTTAGATCGAGCCCGTCTTCAGCGTAATCTGCCGCTGGACTGGGAAATCCAGCTGAAATCCGGTGACTGAGTAGCTTGAGCTCATAGCTAGCAAAATGGCCTGCTAAGGCTTGTGGCGCTTGGCTTAAGGTGGTTTTTGCGGAGTTCATTACCTGTGTCATAGTGATTAATATACTGTATGTTTATACAGTATATATAAAAACCGCAAAAATGAGGATCTTTTTGTTGTTTTGGGGCTATAAACCCGAACCCCCTCTACTCGCATTACATCCCAAGCAATTGCATAATGGCTCTAGAAGTTACCTATGCAGTAACTCAGATAACAAGAACAGTAGGAGACATATGAAGACGTATCAGATTGCGTCCGTTCCAGGGGACGGCATTGGCAAAGAAGTGATTCCAGAATGCGAAAAGGTCTTAAATGCCTTGAGCAAAAAATATCCTGAAGTCGCTTTTGAGTTTGAGCACTTTGATTGGGGTGGTGACTACTACCGCAAACACGGCATCATGATGCCCGAGAATGGCCTGGACTCTTTGCGCTCCAAAGACGCTATCTTGTTTGGTTCTGCTGGCGACCCCAATATTCCGGATCACATTACTCTGTGGGGCTTGCGTCTCAAAATCTGCCAAGGTTTTGATCAGTACGCAAACGTGCGCCCTACGCGCATTCTTCCCGGCATTGAAACGCCACTACGCAATTGCAAACCCGATCAACTCGATTGGGTCATTGTGCGCGAAAACTCTGAAGGCGAATACTCTGGCGTAGGTGGTAGAGCGCATCAAGGTCACCCGATTGAAGTGGCATCTGATATGAGCATTATGACTCGCGTTGGTGTAGAACGAGTGCAACGCTTTGCTTTTCAGTTAGCGCAGTCGCGCCCTCGCAAGCACCTTACCGTCATTACCAAGTCGAATGCACAGCGTCACGGCATGGTGATGTGGGATGAAATTGCCAACATCGTTGCCAAAGACTTTCCGGATGTCACTTGGGACAAAGAATTAGTAGATGCTGCTACCGCACGGATGGTCAATCGCCCAGAATCCTTAGACACCATTGTGGCTACCAACTTGCATGCGGATGTACTGAGCGACTTAGCAGCAGCTCTTGCTGGTAGCTTAGGTATCGCGCCTACAGCCAATCTTGATCCAGAGCGTCGCTACCCCTCGATGTTTGAACCCATCCATGGTTCTGCCTTTGACATTATGGGTAAAGGTCTTGCCAATCCGATTGGCACCTTTTGGTCGGCCGTGATGATGCTCGACTTCTTAGGTGAAAAAACCCTAGGAGCCAAGTTAATGGCAGCCATTGAAACAGTGACTGCTAATCCTCAGTTGCACACCCGTGATTTAGGCGGAACAGCCATGATGAGTGATGTCACCAATGCAGTAATCGAGGAGATCTCCAAATGAACCGATACACATTATTGAAGATCTGGCTAAGTGCTGGTTTGATTTGCTTAGGTGCGCTCTGCACAGCACATGCTCAACCTTTTCCTGATAAAACCATTCAGTACATCATCCCCTTTCCTGCTGCTGGTGAATCAGATTTAGTGGCGCGCTACCAAGCGGATATTTCTGCAAAGAAATTTAAGCAACCGATGGTTGTCATCAATCGCGCTGGCGCAGGTGGCGCTTTAGTGTGGAGTGCACTCAATACCTACCCCGCTGATGGCACGACTGTAGTTGGCGTGAATATTCCGCACACAATCTTGCAACCCTTACAAGAAGGCATTCAATACAAGACGGATGACATTAATGCTATCTACTACTATCACTTCACCCCTGATGCCTTGATGGTCTCTGCTGATAGTCCCTATAAGACCTACCAAGAATTTATTGCCGCCGCCAAAAAGGAACCAGGCAAGATGTCTTTAGCGGGTTCAGCGCAGTTCTCCGCTAATCACATGGCAGTGGAGCGCCTCAATAAATTAGCGGGCGTCAAAATCAATTACGTTCCCTTTAAAGGCACAGGCGATTTAATTACGGCTTTAATTGGGATGCACGTGGATGGCGCAATGGGTTATCTGCCACTAGCGATTCAACAAAAAGGCAAGGTGCGCACGCTAGCGATCGCCACCGAGAAACGCAATCCCGCCCTGCCCGATGTGCCCACCTTTAAAGAGCTCGGCCTGAACTGGGTCGATGGCGCATATCGTGGTGTAGCTGTACCGAAGAGCACCCCACTCGTGTTGCAACAAAAAATGTCAGATTATTTTGCGCAGCTGAACGCAGATCCAGAAACCAAGAAAAAATTAGAAGACGCTGGATTTATTTTGGTGGATATTCCCTTGGCAAAAATGCCTGCCTTTATGAAAGAGAAAACCGCTCAAGCCATGGATGATGCGAAGAATGCGGGAATGATTAAATAAGGGTTTGCTAATTTCTTAGCAAAATACAAAAGCCAAAATGGCAGGGTCGTCTAGAAATACATCAGACAAGTAAACACTTGCTCGAAAAATCCAAGGGTTTACTGTCTCTATGATTTCCGCAAAATAGTCCATGCGGGTATTTTAACCCCCTAGAAAATCGGACTTACCAATCTCTAGCCCATTGTGACGCAAGATGTCATAGGCCGTAGTCACATGAAAATAAAAGTTTGGAATGATCCAAGTCAGTAAATACTGCTCGCCCACAAACTCAAAATTCCATTCTTTAATCGAAAACTTAATCTCTTTCGCTTCAGCACCATCCAATTGAGCTGGCGTAATGCTATTGGCAAAAGCAATCGTTTTAGTGATCCGCTCTTGCAACTGTGCAAACGTTGTCTCGTTATCGTCAAATTTAGGCAGCTCAATACCAGCTAAACGGGCCATCCCATTTTTTACTTGATCACAAGCAATTTGCACCTGTTTAGTAAGCGGAAACATGTCAGGTGCTAGGCGGGCATTAACCAATATACCCTCATCGATATTTTTAGCCTTAGCAAATGCCTCCGCCTTTTGCAAAATGTTCGCAAGATTATTGAGCATCCTCGTGAGTTGCGGAATGGATGCTTGATACATAGTTAATGCCATAAGTACTCCGACTTTATAAATAGGTTCAGGATAAAGTGATCAGTTGATTAATTGATGCAATTAGACATCGCTCATGAAATCACCGCCACCGTTATCGTCCCAAGAACTAGACGAGCCACCATCATCCCAAGAACTAGTGTCGTTCACGCCAAAGTTTGGCGCATCTGGTGCAAAGCCACCCACCTGATTAAAGTCGTTATTTACATTACCCGCATTACCGGGATTAGGGTGTTGACCACCGCCCATCAAATGACTAGCCAATGCTTCACCTGCCACCATGCCAGCACCGAGCGCTGCACCAGTAGCCAAGCTACCCATCAACCCACCGCCCATACCAGTTGCAGGAGCACCTGGGTAACCAGGAGGATAGTTGCCAGGAGCCCCTGGCATACCAGAATAAGGACCATTTGCAGTAGGTGCGTTGTATACCTGTACTGGTTGCTGACGCTTTCTCATAAAGAACATAACTCCAGCAACCAAAATAGCGATCAGAATCCAAAACACGGGGCTGCCAAAGATAGAGCCAGCGCCCGCGCTCGTGCCCACTTGCGCTGGTACCGTACCTGCACGTAACTCTGCTTGTAATTTTTGCACTGACTCAGGTTGTGCAAATGGCAAACCAGGAGCTAGATTTTCTGCTTGCACAAACGCTTGGCGCGCAGCATCTAACTTACCTTCTCTGAGGTACAACTCAGATGCAATGTAATGCGCCTTGGCGCTGTTAGGATGGTTTTGCAATACCTCTTTCATCATGGCATCGGCCTTTGCCAACTGCCCAGATTGAATGGCTTGAGAAACCTCTGGCAAAGTGGCTTCAGCCAAAGCCAAATTGCTAGTGAGCAATAGTGCGCTGGCAAATATGCCAAGCAATAATTTTTGTAATGAATGCATTTTCATCATGACTCCTTGTAAGGATGTTTCATTGCGATTGATTATCGCTAGTTTGGGCATGTTTGTTAAATAGGTTTGCCATTTCCTAGATATGTTGGGGTTTAAACGGCAAATTCAAGGGCATTGGAAGGGTTAAAACTACTTAAGCTCGTGAATCTGGCCCTCAGAAGAGATCAAATAGGCCTTATTAGGCTTATCGCTACGAATACGACTTAACTCAGCTTGGTAATTTTGGAGTTGCTCACGGTATTTTTCATACTTTTCGCTACCCACTTCCGGAATGGTTAGTTTGTAATCGATGATAGCTAGGTGATCATCTAATTCCACCAAGCGGTCCATTCGGAAACTCTTACCCTCTTTGCTAACAATATCGAGTTCGTTCCAGGCGGCAATCCATTGACCCGCAGTGAGGTATTGACCAAGCGCTGGTGATGCCAATACTGTCTTCGTACGCTCAATGACTTTTTTGGCATGGGCTTGATCTATGCCAAGCCAAGCCATTACCTCTTGCTCACTGGGCATAGCAGGTTTGATTGCCTGACTCGAATCTGGAGTAAGGAACTCAAGCAGTTTATGAAAATGTGTACCCTCTTCCAAAATTTCTGGGTCAGGCGATGACTCGTTTTCAGGAGCGGCTACCTTTGTTGTTTCGCCACTTTCGATATTGCGTAGTTGTTGCTGGTGATCTTGTATGGCTTGATCCCAACGAATCTGAAAATCATCAATGCTAAAAGTCTCATCAACCTCTAGACTTGTTTTTGCACCTGCTCGTTTAGCGCTAATTGTGTTGCTTGGTTCGCTTGTGGTTTCATCTGCAATCTCTACAGTAGGTAGTTGGCCAAACTGAGCACGTGCATACCAAGATTTTTGATCAATGCCTGTTGGATTATTAGTTGTAGGCTCTTTTGCTACACCGCTAATCCAAAGACCCTGCTTAGCCCTAGTCATGGCAACATAGAGCAAGTTCCAGTTTTCATTTTGACTAATTAGCTCCTCCTCTTCACGAATCTTGCTGCGAGGAGAAGTAAGACTAGCCTTGGTATACATCGACAGATGAGAAGGACTGCGATCATTAGGCGACCAATCTAAGAGCACCCCAGAATGATCGGAGGCGCCAACTGTATGGTTAGCATCCAAAATAATCACAAAAGGTGACTCCAAACCTTTAGCCCCATGAATGGTCATCAGGCGTACACGTTTGTGTTTATCTTCCTCTGACATCTCGCTATCTTCATCAATCTCGGCCAATTCCACTTCAGTTTCGAGCTCTACATCACCCTCATCTGGCGTTTCATCATCATCGCCTTTGCGCATGGCATTAATTTTTTCAATAAAGCGGCTCAAGCTTGGGTAACGACCGCCATCTTGATTAAGCGATAGCTCCAAAAAAGCATCTAAATTAGCAACAACCTGTGCGCGTGCTAAAGGCTGAGCACTGCTTGCATACCGAAAACGCAAATGACTCTCTTGATAGATTTGATCGAGCAAGTCATGGACTGGCAGTCGTTCAGCTAATACGCGCCAATGCTCTAAATAGCGCGCTACCTTTTGAATTGCGGCATCGTCACTATCTTGTAAGGTATCCCACCATGAACGATAAGGACCATTTGCCTTGGCAATCGCTAGACTTTGCATTTGCTGATCGGTAAAGCCAAAAATGGGGCTTCTCAACACTTGCGCTAAGGGCAGGTCATGGCGTGGTGATAGCAATACAGTGAGTAATGCCACCATGTCATCGATCTCAAGAGTATTGAGTAAACCCCCCAACCTAGTGCTGTCATAAGCTAAGTCAGCCTCACGTAAAGCTCTTTCGAACTGAGGCAAATATTTACGGCGCTTGACTAGTAATAAGAAATCACTCTCTCTGGCAGGTCGCCAAACCATTCGCCCATCTTGCTCATCCATCACTTGATGGGTGGCCATCACTTCATGAATCAGCTTACTGATTTGCTGACCTTCAATATAGCGCTGGGTGTCACCAATCGTTTGATTGACATCGGTAATCGGCTGATCAAATGCATTGCCAACACGTGGAGCTAATTCTTCCTTGATATAAGGAATGAGAGGCAAAAGTGCTGCCTCACCTTCTTTGGCATAAGGATGCTCTGGCAAGCCTTCTTGCAAAGGCTCCCAAAGAGTTTCTTGCTGATTAAATTTATACGTCGGTGGCAATTGCGAGTGTGCAAATGTCTGATTGACGGCTTTGTTAATGTTGGGCGCATTACGACGAGTTGTGTCTTGATCAAGTGCAACTGCCCCCATCTGCTTTTCTAAAAAATCTTTGGCGCTGTCAAATAAACGAGGATCAGCTCTGCGAAAACGATAAATCGATTGCTTGGGGTCACCCACAATAAACACACTTGGTTTACTTTGATCTTCGCCATAACCCTCAAACCATGAACGCAGAATTTGCCATTGCAAAGGATTGGTATCCTGAAACTCATCAATGAGAATATGTTTGTACTTGGCATCTAAGCGCGCTTGCAAATAAGCGGCGTTCGCTGAGTCAGCCATCAACTTACTCACACCAATTTCTAAATCATCAAAATCTCGAACACGCATCGCCTCTTTTGTGGCGGCAACGTGATTCATCATGCGCTCGCTCATGGCAAACCAAGCCTGATTGAGTTCGAGCACCATTCTTTCAGACTGCCAATCTAAATACTCAACGAATGCTTGAGCCCAGTCTTGCTTATAGGCAATATGCTCTGGCTCTAAGTGAGCCAAGCCCTCGTTTTTCAAATACGTTTTTACCGCGCCAAGCGCTCTATTGTTATTAGAGCGCGGTTCACCATCCCCATTTAAGAAAACAAGCTGCAAAATAGGCGCAATCTCCAGCACATCGCCACCGCGCTGCATACACCCCAATGCAGATACTAATCGCGGTAATAGATCTTTTTCTTGAGTACTGCTATGCGCAAAACAACGAATCAGAAACTCTAAATCGGCGCGTGCCTTAGGAGCGGTCCACATGCGTAGCAAAGGATTCTCAATATTGAGTCTTGGCAAGAACTGCTTGAGGTGTTCAATGGGCGTAATTCCCATTTCATTACAAGCTTGCGCAAAAAAAGTCCATGCACCACGTTGTTTCATCAAGCCATAATTGCCCATCAAAAACTGTTGCGTATTGCTTGCACCCAATTGTTTTAAGAGCACATCGTAGTGGCCTCTCAAATCTGCCGGTAGATCACCCCACCAATCATCAAGGCATTCGTCCAAGAGTCTTTTGCTGTCCTCTCGCAGGCTAAAACCAGGCTGCACTTCTGCAGAAATTGGCGCTGCATTTAGCAATCTTCCAAACCAACCATGAAAGGTGTCTATCACTATGCCCTGTGGGCTTGCTAAAACTTTGAGATACAGCGCTCGCGCTTGCGGGAGTAACTGAAGGGCTTGTGCATTCGTCAAACCGCGTTTTTCTAATTCTTGGATTAGTGTTGGATCATCTGCGGTAGAAAATTCTTGCAATAAGCCGTAAAGACGATCGCGCATCTCTTGCGCAGCCTTGCGGGTAAAGGTCAAAGCAAGGATTTCATGAGGCTTAGCGCCCGCTAACAAGAGCCTAATCATGCGAGCAACTAATAGCCAAGTCTTGCCACTGCCTGCGCAAGCGGAAACGATGATGGATTTTTGGGGATCGCAAGCGATGGCATTGTCAAACTTCTTCATCACCACATCCCCTTTCTGCAAATGCCTCTTGCCTCGCAGTATTTACAAACTCCATCTGGCGCAAAAGCAGTGAGCTCCTTGCCTGACCATAGCTTTTGAATGTCTTCAGTTAATTGCTCTGAAAATACTGGCATCAACTCGGCTATATCCTCAACTTCTAAAGATCGTTGCAGCTTTTTGTCTCGTTTTATATCCAGCTTTAAAGACACCCATTGCGCGCGCTCTACTTGATAGCCTTGTAGATGAGCGGCGGCCGGGTCGTCATTGGCAGCGCGCGCATAAATCAGTAATTGCGGGTCATCCAATAAGTGCTCGGCACGCTTTTTCATCTTCGTCATCGACTGATTTTTGTAATCGATCACTTCGGCTTGATGTTGAGATTGAATATTGATATCAAAGCGATCGGCGCGCCCCTCAATACGAATAATCTTGCCCTCACCATGAGGGCCTGTAAATCGCAGATCAAATCCAACCTTGTGTTCGGCATTGTGATAACGCCATCCCTGCGCCTCTCTTTGCAGTTGCCAATCAACAAAACTCGGGATTTGTTTTTGCCAGTCTCGTAATGTGCCTAAGACTCTGCCATCCCCCTCGATGAGGCGCTTGAATTCTTTTTCAGAGATGATGAAAAGTTGCTCTTCCATCCAAACGCGGCGAGCCTCTGTACTGTGATTAATTTGACTATCGGCCTTTAGCTCTTCAGTCTTTAGTGCCTGATAAAACTTACCCAATAATGCGTGCAATGACTGACCAGCCAATGAAGCATCAAAGCCATCCTCAAATTCTTTGGCTTCGCGCAGTCCTAACAAACTACGCACATAGTATTTATAGGGACAATCTCTCAAAGCTTTATAAGCACTCGGACTCATTGAAAGCGGCAGTGGCAAATCCCGATCCAAGGTAGTCACTGCTTTTTGTAGAGGTTGTGCTAAACCATGACTGACATCTGGCTGTGCAACATCCACCTTCCACGCTGGTAAATCCGCCTGTAATCGCTGAATCCATGCCGATGGTCGCAATGGTTCACCGCTCTTACTTTTGCTCTGCCAGAGTAAATCTACGCTTGCACATGAAATCAAGAGCTGTGAAAAATCACGCGCTTGCTGTACATACTGCGCTGTCATCGTAGAGGCTTTGAGCAAACGATTAAGCGTGTCTGAAAAAAATAAAGGTGGCTCAGAAAATGCTGGTAATTGCTGTTCATCGCAACCCACCACGACAACCGCATCAAACGTTCTCAATCGTGTTGAGCTCAAAGGCAAGATGCTTAAGGTAGCTTGAGCCTCTTTGCCCGCTTCTTCATATGAAGCCTCTTCCATAACGGATTTAATTAGGCTTAGCCACTCTGGGAGATGCATCGCTACTTTCTGATACTGCGTTGCCCCAAGATCAAAAGTATCAATAACCTCTAATAGTTGTTTGCCCGCCGCATCTCCCTCCAAAGCTTGGGCCATACCAGTGTCTTGTAAATTCTTTTGCAAGAGTGCATATGCATTAGAACAATCTAAGTTCAGCTCTTGCCAAGCATGATGACGCGCTCTCACAAATTGCAGCAAGCTCAATAAAGCCTCATTTGGCACAGTATCGCGATTAGCGGCATACGCATTAGCGCGTTCAATCGCCATATAAAACGTTTCCCAACCAGACTTTGCTTGACTAGCAATCAAGATATCTTCGAGCTGAGCTACCAGCCCGATACAAACTTCAGGTGGCTTCTGTATACAACGCGAGATATCTAAGAACGGGTTTTGCAAAAACTCCAGCAAAACACTGGCGCTCGGCCCTTCTTTTGGCGCACGAATCAGTTCTAACCAACTATTGAGTGCCGCCGCTGCACGCGTGGTATCCAGCTTCCAGCCAGTTTCATCACGGATCTTTAGTGCAGGGCCTAAGCGTGCCAATAAGGCTCGAGCTCTTCTTGCAGCAAGGCGATCTTGTGCCACGAGTGCGATATTTTTCTTGCCATCGATTAAATGCTTTTCAATGGCTTTTGTAGCAGCCCAAGCCAACTCTTCAAATCGTCTTGCCGCAATCAAGTGCCAATTTTGATAAGGCGCCACTTTAATATTAGCAATCAGTTGTTGTGCTTGTTGTTCGTTTAACTCAACTAACTCACCTGCATCATTCTCCCCAGCGAGTGCTTCTGACCAAAGCGCAACCGATTGCCAATCAAGGGTGACTTCGACTACGCGAGCATATTGGACGTAGTCAGCAAAATACTTAGCCATCACTTCACGATCGATTGGCTTGGGGTCGGCAGTCTGCACCCATATCAACGGTCTTGCGTTTTGCTGATTGGCCTTAGCCGCTTCTAAATGTGATGCCATGGCAAATTGCTTACGAAAAACAGCATCGCCTGCACTACTCAAATAACGCCAGAAGGCCAGCAAGACTTCTGATTCTTGATCGACGACTTTTCTTGATAGCTCTGGATAAGCATGCGCAATCGTTTGCTCCAGAACTTCTTCTAATTTTTTACCCCACACCTCAATATCCATCGAGCCGCACTTCATTACATGATCTAACTGATCGTGCAGTTGTGGAATGATGGCCTCAGACAGAATGTCGCACGCTGCGATTACAGATTTAGCCAGGCCCCACGCGCCTAATTCACTCTCCGCCTTAAACCATGCTTTTAATTTGGGATG
The DNA here is from genome assembly GCF_018687635.1 of Polynucleobacter sp. MWH-Braz-FAM2G. NCBI lineage: Bacteria > Pseudomonadati > Pseudomonadota > Betaproteobacteria > Burkholderiales > Burkholderiaceae > Polynucleobacter > Polynucleobacter sp. MWH-Braz-FAM2G. The sequence goes on along the minus strand of NZ_CP061300.1, from coordinate 681,644 downwards.
CTTACGCAAATTAACGTATACAGAAATCCAACGCTCTAAGTCACTTTGCTTTTTTGGGAACTTCCATGCCCCAGGAGCAGCCTCCAACCAATCGGCAAAACTGATCACTTGCGGCAAGAAGGCAATCTTGGGATCAAGATTTGGGGGGCGATGTTTCTCAAGCACTGCTCTGACCCCGATTAATGGCCCTGCTGTACTGAGCACCACTAAGGGGCGTTGCTGGGTTTGCAGTGCACAATTCCAAATCCCCTTTGCCAATTGCTCCAAGGCTGTGGCATCAGGCGTAATAGCCCATGACTGCACTTGTTTTTGATCAGAATTATTAGGAAATGGGTGCTGCATTAAGCAAAGTCTTTTGTTTGGTTTTTATGGCGAATTATCAATTTTGAGCAGAACATTCCGCTTATTGCTAATATAAGCGCTGTAACGCTATAACTAAATAAACTAAATAAGCCTAAATAAGGAATTTTCATGAGTGCCGGCATTAAATATGTAACTGACGCCTCTTTTGAACAAGACGTCCTCAAGTCTGATAAACCTGTTCTGCTCGACTTCTGGGCAGAATGGTGCGGTCCTTGCAAAATGATTGGCCCAATCCTAGAAGAACTCTCTGGTGAATACGGCGACAAATTGCAAATTGCAAAAATGAATGTGGATGAGAACCAAGGCATTCCTGCCCAGTTCAACATTCGTGGCATTCCTACCCTGATCCTATTCAAGAACGGCACCGTTGCTGCTCAAAAAGTAGGCGCATTGGCCAAATCTCAGTTGACTGCATTTATTGATAGTCATCTGTAAATAGTCTCAGACCATGGGTTCACTGGGTGAGCCTGTGGTTTTTACTGATACATCCCGCTTGTCAGACCCCATTTTTAGTGTAGTATTACACCCAACAGCAGTTCAGCGCTTTCAGGTTGTTTAAGAAATGCGCCCTTTCCAGCAATTTATCTCCCCCTTCTTTTAGCAAACTTCCAAATTTCTGTTTTTCACATCGGTTCGTCTGATTACTAGACAGCGACACCTCAAACCAATTCAAACCATTCTGATTTTTTCTTTCATTTACACCCGAGAACCACATGCAATTAACTGAACTCAAAGGCCTTCACGTATCTGCTTTGCTTGAAATGGCAGCAAGCCTGGAGATTGAAAATACTCAACGGATGCGCAAACAAGAATTGATGTTTGCCATTCTGAAAAAACGCGCGAAGGCTGGTGAAACGGTTTATGGTGATGGCACTTTAGAAGTACTGCCAGATGGCTTTGGCTTCTTACGTTCACCTGAAGCCTCTTACATGGCTTCACCAGATGATATTTATATTTCTCCTGCGCAGATCCGCCGCTTTAATTTACACACAGGCGATAGCGTTGAAGGAGAAGTGCGCACCCCTAAAGATGGTGAACGTTACTTTGCATTAGTTAAGGTAGACAAGATCAACGGTTTGGCCCCAGAAGCCTTGAAAAACCGCATCATGTTTGAAAACTTAACGCCTTTGCACCCAAATCGTGTGATTGGCTTAGAGCGCGATATCAAGGCTGAAGAAAATTTAACCGGCCGAATCATCGACATGATCTCCCCGATTGGTTATGGCCAGCGTGGCTTGATCGTGGCATCACCCAAATCCGGTAAGACCGTCATGATGCAGCACATCGCACATGCGATCTCCGCAAACAATCCCGATGCCATTTTGATCGTGCTACTCGTTGATGAGCGCCCTGAAGAGGTTACAGAGATGCAACGCTCTGTTCGCGGTGAAGTGGTCGCTTCTACTTTTGATGAGCCAGCAGTTCGTCACGTTCAAGTCGCTGAGATGGTGATTGAAAAAGCAAAACGTTTGGTGGAGATGGGTAAAGATGTGATCATCTTGCTCGACTCGATTACTCGTCTTGCGCGCGCATACAACACTGTAGTTCCTTCATCAGGAAAAGTACTCTCTGGCGGTGTGGATGCGAATGCACTACAACGTCCAAAACGTTTCTTTGGTGCGGCACGTAATATTGAAGAAGGTGGCTCATTAACCATCATCGCTACTGCCCTGATTGAGACCGGTAGCCGTATGGATGACCTCATTTATGAGGAATTTAAAGGTACTGGCAATATGGAAGTCCATCTTGAGCGTCGCTTGGCTGAACGTCGTGTGTACCCATCGATTAATCTGAACAAGTCAGGCACCCGTCGCGAGGAACTCCTAGTGAAAGCTGAGAACCTACAGAAGATCTGGGTATTGCGTAAATTGTTGGCAGATATGGACGATATCGAGGCGATGAACTTCATTGTCGACAAGCTCAAATCCACCAAAAACAACAGTGAATTCTTCGACTTAATGCGTCGCGGAGGCTAATTTTGGACCGACATGGGCCAATCTAGGACATAAAAGGGGCTTTTTAGCCCCTTTTGCCCACCAAAACAGCGCTTTGTTATTGATTTCATGGCATAATTTCGCTTTTGCTACTTCTGTAGCTGCTTTTAAAACCTGGGAAAGTATTTAGGTTAATTAACTTAAACGGCTACCCGCTAATAGGACTCAACATGAAACCTGGCATTCACCCCGAATATCGTGAAATCGTTTTTTTAGACGTTTCCAATAACTTCAGCTTCAAAACTCGCTCAACTATGCCCACTAAAGAGACCATTAAGTGGGAAGATGGCAATGAATATCCATTGGCTAAGATCGAGACTTCATCTGAATCACATCCTTTTTACACTGGTACCCAAAAAATTATGGATACCGCTGGTCGTGTTGAGAAATTCCGTCAGAAATTCGGCACTAAAGCAGTTGCTAAAGCTTCTGGTGATGGCGCTGCTAAAACAGCTGAGAAAAAAGCTGCTGCCGCAGAAGCTAAAGCTGCAGAAAAATCAGCTAAGAAGAAGGCTTAATCCACTTCTTTTCGCAGGGTATGTGAAATACCTGCTCTGCGAGATAATCAAGGCAGCGTTTGCTGCCTTTTTTATTTTGAACTGTATCCATGGTCAAACTTACCGCCGCCGCCACTAAATCAATTCCTCGCATTATTATTTTTGCGCTGACATTGGTATATGGTTTTGCAGGTTTGTTTTTTCGTGACCCTTGGAAGAATGAAGATGCAATTGGCTTTGGTGGAATGTGGTCACTCTTTCGTGGCAACTCAATTGATTGGATCGTTCCTCACTTAACAGGTCGCGACATCTCTCTTGGAACCCCACTGCCCTATTGGATGGGCGCTACTCTCATCAAATGGTTTGGGCCATTCATTGGGGCCGCTAATGCTGCGCGTTTATATTCCGCTATCTGCTTTTTCTCGGCCGCATTAGCCATCTGGTACGCCACCTATTTATTAGGGCGTCGCCGTGAAGTGCAACCGATGGCGCTAGCTGTTGGCGGTCAACCAGACATGAAGAGCTATGGCATGACCCTAGCCGATGGTGCACTACTAATCTTCTTAGCATGTGTTGGTCTAGCTCAGCGCGCTCATGAGACTACACCGATGATGGCGCAACTCATGGGTATCAGTATCGTGCTTTACGGCACTGTGCGCGGCTTAGATAAACCCTGGCAAGGTGGCCTTTGGACAGGATTGGGTATTGCGATTGTTGCCCTCTCAAGCAACCTCACTCTGAGCCTGATCATCGTCACCTCCACCATCATCGCCGTCATTGCTAGCAATGCTAAGTTACGCTTTCGGTGGACACTCACGAGCACTGTTTTAGGTTTAATAGGTTTTGCAATCTGGCCCATCGTTTGGTATGTGGCCGATCTTCCAGCGCAATGGCGACATATTGCTGAAGAAGGCTGGCGCAATATGCCAGAGATGCGTGGCGTTCCATCAATAGAATCACTGGGATTTTTAAGTGTGAACTTCTGGGCTTACGCTTGGCCAGTTTGGCCCTTAGCCATTGTCTCTTTGGCACACTGGGGACGCAATAAGAGCTCTGGCGCATGGCGCGCACCACACCTTTGCATTCCAATGAGTTTATTTATTGGTAGCTTAATTTATGTTCTATTCCGATTGGAAGCCAACGAACATGATTTAATGATTTTGATTCCTAGCCTGTCTATTGTGGCCGCATTTAGTTTGCCAGTGCTCAAGCGCAGCGTCATCAGCTTCATTGACTGGTTTGCCATGTTTAGCTTCACACTCATTGCGCTCGCTATTTGGATTATTTGGTTAGCCAAAGTCACAGGCTATCCAGAATCTACTGCGGCTAATATTGCTCGACTACTCCCCGGATTTGAAAGTCAATTTAATGTATTAGCGTTTATCGTTGCACTCGCTATCACCGTGGTATGGATCGCTGTTGTGCGCTGGAGAACTTCACGTGCTCCAAAAGAAATTTGGCGCTGTCTGATTATCTCTGCATCTGGCACTACATTGATGTGGGTTCTCTTAATGACTCTATGGCTACCCACGATTAACTACGCTAAAACTTATCGTCACGTTTCAGCACGTTTAGTACAGGTAATCCCCTCTGGTGGCGGTTGTATAGATACGAGTAGCTTAGGTTTTGCTCAACTAGCATCGTTTGAGTACTTTACTAAATTGAAGTTTCGTGATGACCCAAACTGCCCATGGATGCTCACCCATAGCCAATTTGAGGCAAAAGCGTTTGCCCGCTCAAATAATAAAAAATTGACCCTGCTGTGGGAAGATCGTCGCGCTGCTGACCGAGATGAACGGTTGCGTCTTTACGAAGTCATTCCAAAATAAATCGTGTTGCACTTTAAGCTATCGCGTCTACGCGAGGATATTCCCTCCCTACTAAAACTAGCTGGGCCTTTATTGATTGGTCAGCTCGCAGTTATCGCTTTCGGCGTCTTAGACACAGCGATGACAGCCCGCTACTCTGCCGATGATTTGGCTGCGCTAGCCATGGCTTCGGCAATCTATATCAGTATTTATGTTGGTTTAACAGGAGTGGTTTCTGCTCTTGCACCAATTGCTGGACAGCTTTTTGGCGCAAAACGTTATTCAGAAATTGGTGAAGAAGTGCGCCAAGCGACTTGGCTAGCACTGGGACTTACCATACTCGGTTGTTTTGTTCTGCTCAATGCAGATCATCTATTAGCTATCTCACAAGTCAATATAGAAATCGAAGATAAAGCAAAGCTTTACTTGGGCATTTTGGCATTAGGCTTGCCAGCAAGCATGGGAATGCGTGTCTTAATGGCGCTTCATAACGCAGTGTCTCGTCCTACTGTCATTACAGTAGTGCAATTAATCGGCCTAGCACTCAAGCTGCCTCTCAACTTGCTATTTATCTATGGGGGCTTGGGCTTTGATGGTATGGGTGGCCCAGGCTGTGCAGTTGCTACGGTCATTATTAATTGGTCTTGGCTATTGATGACTCTGGCTTATGTCTTGTTTGATCGCTTCTATAGACCCTTTCAGATCTTTGCACGCTTTAGCATGCCTGACTGGCATCGTATTTGGACTTTACTTAGACTTGGGACACCGATTGGTTTTAGCTATCTGATTGAAGTGACTTCTTTCACTTTTATGTCTTTATTTATTGCGCGCCTTGGTACCACCGCTCTAGCAGGCCACCAAATTGTGGCCAATATGGGAACGGTTATTTATATGGTTCCCCTATCGCTATCGATCGCTACCATGACTCTAGTATCACAATCGATTGGGGCGAACAAGCCAGAGCGTGCAGAAGAAATTGGATGGTCCTCAGTCTTTTTTACTACTAGCTTATGTATTGCCATCGGTATCGCAGTATGGGCTTTTAGAATGCAGTTATTAGATTTATATGATCCACCTGCCGAAGTGAAAGCCTTCTCGGTACCGTTATTTTTATTTATCGCTTTCTATCAAATCTTTGATGCTCTACAAGTTACTGCGGCATTTATTTTGCGCGCTTACCGTATCGCCTTTTGGCCGATGGTGATTTATGCCGGCTCACTCTGGGGTGTTGGCCTCGGTGGCGGCTACCTTATGGGCTTTAATGTATTTGGCAATACACCAACATTCTTACAAGGCGCCAATGGATTTTGGGCTGGTAACAGCTTGAGTCTAGGATTAGCTGCGTGCTTCTTGCTCTACCTCTTTAGGAGAACGGCGGAGCGCTATGAAAAAACGCATCCGCCGGTAGAGGTCTAGCAAATCTGTTTTTCAACAGATTGCATCTTCTTTTACTTATAAACCTTTAACGTAGAAGCATCATCGTCTAGGCGTCTTTTCAGATTACGCGCCTGACCAGCAGATCCAGGATGATTGGTAATGAAATTCTGATCAGCTAAGTGCTTACGTACATCTTCAGCTAAATCTAGAGAAGCAAGCTTCATTAACTTTGCCGTACTCGGCTTAAAGTTATTATCTTTGCCATCAATTCTGACCTCTTTACCCTCGCCTGAAGCGATAAAGGAAGCCACAATTTGCGTGGTCTTCGTATCGACAATATGAAAGTCCACGGTTACCTCCAATGAAACTTGTTGTGCGGTGGATTTTGTACCGGGGATTTCATCTACATTATCGATACTGGAGATTTCGGTCAGCACACCATAGAGAACATAGTCAGCATCACCAAAGTCGCCTGCTTTAATGCGCTTGACGATATCAAAATACTCATCGCCTTGATTCGGAGTAGCAACTGTAGATTTAGCCTGCACTACTTTATAGCCAGACTTAATCAGAAGACCACGAATCGGATTGGCTAAGTAACGCAACTCACCATACTCATTGTTACTTTGATAACCCGACTTTTTCATGCTTTGGGTGCTAGCAGTTGTCGAGTTACTGGAAGTGCTATTACTTGGCGCCGCATCTACCGCTGGGGCTGGTGGGCTTGCGGTACCTGGTGCCGTTGCCTTAGGATCCGATAAATCAGTGAACTTTACTGGAAACGCGGAAGAATTTGGACCACCAGTCAATGCAGAGGCATTGGCTTTATCAGCATCTACTTCAATCGTCTTAGGAGTAAGCGTGGAAGTAACGCTATTGTCAGTGGTCGTTCTAGTTTCTTCGATGTAGGTTAAATTTTTACCCTCTTTCTTGAAGTAGATATCAGTTACAGCAATCGACTTCGCATCCGCCTTGAGTGTTTCAGCGCTAATGACAGGATTCTTGGGCGGATCAGCCGGAATCTGACCCACTACGGTCGGCTCTGCTACTGGTGCAGGTGGCTTAGTGGCACAACCCATTAATGCAACTAAACCAGCGCTCGCACAAACTAAAAAGAATTTTTTCATGAATTACTCTCAATCATTGACTGTGTTTTGCTACGCATTAGCGTGTGGCAGTTTTACGAATTTCTTTTTCATCAGCCCACTCTAACAAGCCAGACTCGTTGTTAATGAGGTTTAAGTTAAATACGTAATAAACATCTTTCACGTCTTTGGTATTTTTTACGATCGATGCAATTGACCCTTCAATGCGATATTGAGCCCCTTGCATATTGCCAGTCTTGGCAATAGTGCTGTTCTTATAAAGCCCTGATTGATTCTGACGCTTAAGCTCATCAGTTTGGTTTTGCATTTCAGAGATACTGACTGCAAAACGTACCTGACCACTCTTCATTAATTGCGTCCGAATCTTATCGGTGATGACGCGCGTATCAATGTACTCAGAGGTTTTATTCTTCACATCTGCCAGCGTCACAATCGGCGCATCTTTGCTGCCGGAAATAGCCTTAGACTGTAAAAGAGATCTAGTCATAGACTCTGCAATCATCTGCAGATCTGTGGATCCATAGTCAGCATTTACAGTCTCAACGGCTTTAGCATCGCCATAGCGTACCTGGGGACCAGAGCATGCAGTTAGTGCCGCAACTGAGATTACGATGGCAGATAGATAGATGGATTTAGCGTTCATATTCATTTTGATCGGTCCTAATGTCTTTTAGCTAGTTATTTCTAATTACTTGTATTGGTTTAACTCGAAACGAAAGTCGGTGGCATCGGGCGTAGGGGCTATACCCATAATAACGGTCGACTGTCCTTTACCTACGGTAATTGGCTTCCACGCCTCCTCATCGGTCACCATCATTCCGTTATTGCCAAGCCATCGAAATCGATATGAAACTAAATTCGATTTGCTGTCATTCTGAATAGTGACTTGAGCTGTTAATACACCATTACGCACAATACTACGCATATCGGTAATTTGAATGTTGTCGGTATCGCCCATGCGCACCGTCATATCTTTCATTGAAGGCGTTGAGCTACAAGCCACAAGAGCTAGTGCGGCCATCATGATTGCAAGGTATTTTTTCATTTAGATCTTCCTAATTAAAAAGCTGCTGCAAGCTATTGAGCAGATTGGGTGGCTCGTAAGACCTCACACCTTCCATATTACTGCTTGCTGGTGCGATGTTGGGCTCTGGATTGGGGTTCGGATTGAGGTTAGGATTGAAATTAGGCTTGGCGTTCGAGGCAGAGCTAGAAGCAGGATTTGATACGGGGGTGGGCTCTACTTTTGTTGATGGTACTGCCACAGGCGCAGTTGCAGGAACTGTTACTGGCAAATTCATTGGGGGTGGCACAAGCACGGCTGGAGCGGTAGCAACGGGAGAAATGCTTGCAGGTGCTTTGGGTGGGAGAGCTGCTGGATCATTCGATGTCAACACAGTAGCCCTGTTTCTAAACATGCGAATATAGACCACGTTATAGCCACCTACCAAGTTAACGGTTTGCGAAGCAGTTACTCCTGAGGGCAAGGTATATCTCAATACAGTTTGACCAATGGGCAAGCCCATTCTGGCCATATAGGTTTGCGCTGGCAAAGTAGACCAGTGACGCACATCAGTAACATTAATAGCTTGCAGGCTATAGCCGGTGATCATTCCTGCAATCGCGCCAATCAGCGCAGCGCTACCATTTTGATTGTTTTGACCGCGCCTATTGGCAGCTTGTTGCGCCGCTTGATCGGCGGCATATTGCGCAGCCAGCGATACCAATGCACGTGAGGTAGCTCTTAAGACATAACCGGGCATTTCATCGCGGAGATTTTTTCTAGCCATCGCATCTAGATTGGCCACCAACTCTGGATTCGCAACCTTATCACCCAATTGAATAAATGCGGGCCGATAACGCTCTGTAGATCTTTCAATTACTGGAAAAGTCAAAGTAATCAGTTTTGAATTTACCCCCATGGGCACTGATTGACTAATTTGATACGGAATAATTTTAGGTATGAAGCCCGTGTCAATCACAATCAAGGTATCGGCAAAAGATTTTTTATCTCGATTGGCAACATTAGATTCAAGCTTCGCTATGCTTGTTTTAAAAAAATCCACCTGCGGGCGCAACTCAATTGCTAGGCGATATCCTGGAGCAGCTAAGCTGGTTTCTCCTTGTGATTCATGAATGAAACCGGATAAATAATAAGCTGCTGGGTTTTGATATGAATTCTTAAGTGCTCGAGTTTCTTCATCATCTAGTAAGTTGATGGGGTAGCCATTGATATTTTCAATGCGACTCGTTGCAGCTTTGGTATTGGGATTCGACTGCTGCTCTTGCTCGACTTTTGATACCGCAGAAACTTTACTTTGAATAAGCGATTCAATCACTTTTTCACGCTGCGCCATTTTTTTAGCTTCCACCATGGCGTCATTCCAACGCCCCTGCGCAAGGTGATTGAGGGCCAATGCTTGACTCAAAAAACTTACTTCATAAGGCTTGGGATCATATGTGCTGCTAAGACCTTCAGATAAAACATAGGAACTTATATTTGAAGCAGAGCGCTTGAGCATATCGCTAGTAGTCACTTCCCATTGCTCAACTAATTGATCGGCTGCCAATAGATTTTGCGTACTACTTGGAATTTGAGTGGGTCCCTGCAGTCGTTGCACTTCGCCTAGTTCCATGTAATAGAGAGTATTTTTATCCTTAAAAGCCCCCTGAATGGTTGCGACGGAATTTTGCAAATCACCATTTTTGAACTGCTCTTTAGACTCATTCATGCGTAACTGCTGATTCTGAGTGGCGCATCCCACTAACAAAAGGACGGCTAATGCAGCAGTGCATTTTGAGATCTCGAATGCTGAAAATTTAGGCAAACTGAGAATCTCAGTGTAAAGATGGGCGATGATTGGTGCTTTCAAGCGAATCAAGGGTGTGTTGAGCTGCACTCAAAATGGTTCTAATACCTATAACGCTTGACTATAAAGTCGGGCTGACAAGAATTTCAACTATTGTTCTAATTTTGCGCCAGATTGCTTCACTACCCTACCCCACTTATTTGCCTCTGCAGCAATCAACCTAGAAAGGTCTCTTGAGCTTCCAGGGGCAGGATCTAAGCCACCTGCCAATAAGCGCGCTTTAACCTCGGGATTGCTTAAGGTTTGTCGCACCATCTGATTTAAGCGCTTTTGAATAGAGGGTGGCAGATTAGCTGGCGCCATTAAAGAGAACCAAGAGACAGCTTCAAAGCCTGTTAACCCTTGCTCAGCTAAGGTGGGGATTTCAGGGGCGGCTGGTGAACGCTTGAGCGTTGTGACCCCCAAGGACTGAACCTCTCCCGCCTTAATTAAAGCCAAAGAAGAAGAGAGATTATCAAATAACATGGAGATTCGACCGCTTAAAAGATCAGGCAAGGATTGAGCCCTGCCCTTATAGGGAATATGGCGAATCTGTATACCCGCCATTTCTTTAAACAATTCACCAGACATATGCAATGAGGTGCCTACTCCAGATGAGCCAAAGGTCAGCTCGTTCGGCTTTGCTTTTGCTAATTCAATTAATTCATGGAGATTATTTACACCTAATTTTTTATTGACGACCAGCACATTTGGAGTGCTCGCTAAAAAACTAATGGGCGTGAAATCTTTCACAGGATCAAAGGACATCTTTTCGTAAAGCGCGCCGTTAATCGCATGAATACCTACCGTGCCAATGAGCAAGGTATAGCCATCTGGATCGCTTTTAGCAACTACCTCTGCACCAATATTGCCGCCATAGCCTGGGCGATTTTCAACCAAGACTGGCACCCCAAGAGTTTGCTGCCAACTCTCCGCTAAGACGCGCGCCAAAATATCTGGCGCACCGCCAGGGGTGAAGGTGACAACAATACGGATGGCTTGTTTTGGCCAAGCAGAATTATTTTTCGATGAGATCCCTTGAGCATTTACAGCAAGCCCAAAAGCCCACAGAATTAAAACAAGCAAACAGCGCAGAAGCACTCTGGAAAATTGCATACTCAATCAAGCGAGAGTAGACCGATGGGTCTACGTTAAAAACCAAAGCGAGAGCGCAGCCAGAGCCAGCCCTCATACTTCACAGGATCATCGGCACAAGGACCAATGCCACACTCAAGTAAGGTGGAAATCAAATTACCTAACACTAAAAGGATAAAAGTGATGACTAAAGCATTCGCAAACCAAGAGCGAGAGCGGACATCACGATTAGGAAGCATTAATAGAATTGCCAATCCAACTAATAAACCGGTATATCCAACATAAGCCCAAGTATAAAAATGCAATTCTAAAAAGGTAGTTCCAAACCCTTTGTCACCCGGCAGAATATGCAGCAAGACTTGACGAAGTGAAACCATCATTCCAACTAAACCGCCAATGATTCCCCAACCATAATGCGCCGAATGCGCACCAGAACGGATATTCAGAACTAAAGCAAAACCAATAATCACAAAGCCCATACGCTGCATTAAGCACAAGGGGCAAGGAAGCTCACCAAAATAAAATTGATCAAAGAAGGCATAAGCAAGCATGCCGATGATCGCCAGCAAAGCAAGTTGATTGCCTAAAGCCGCTAATGAGGGAAAAGAATTTCTACTCACAATAAATTACAGACTAATGTTTAGGTGAGAAGTAGCATGCACACGGAACCAAAGCATCAGGATGCCAACCGTGATTGCCAAAACCATCAAGCCTGCAAGACGCTTCTCAAACCAAACTAATACAAGTCCGATAAAAGCCGTCAGAAATGGTAGAAACATATACATGACAGAATTCTATCGCAGGACACTGCTCATAGGCTGAATTCTCCTAATTCAGAGCTTGCAGAATGGTCTTTAGACCTTTTGTTTAGAATGTCCTGATGAACCAAAAATCTACCCCACCCTGTTTAGATCTTGAGATCGCAGGAAATTTAGCATGGGTTACTTTTAACAATCCTGCTGCTCGTAACGCCCTCACTTGGCCGATGTATTTACAACTCAAAAGCATTTGTGATGCCCTTGCAAACAATGCCGATATTCGTGTTGTGATATTTCGAGGGGCTGGCGATAAAGCATTTGTATCTGGCAGTGATATTCAGCAATTTGTCGATCTTAAAAAAGATGAGGCATATGAAGTTGCTGTCGATCAAATCTTTGCCTCACTTCAACAACTTCCAATGCCAACTATTGCAATGATTGAAGGTTTGGCAGTAGGTAGCGGACTGTTAATGGCAACTGCCTGTGACTTTCGTATCTCCACCATCGATGCTCGTTTTGGTATCCCAGTGGCAAAGACCTTAGGCAATTGTTTATCGCCGAGTAATTTATCTTGGATTGCTGCTCATCTTGGGTTGCCCACTGTAAAGAAGATGCTACTCACTGCAGAGCTCATTAAAGCGCCTGTATTGCTAGAGTCAGGATACTTGTATCAAGCCGTTGAACCGAGTGAAATTCATGAGGCAGTCAATGCGCTCGCTCAAAAACTGGCAGCACTTGCGCCGATTACTCAAAAATCTAGCAAGCTCACTTTAGCTCGCCTCCTGCAAAGCAACCTACCCGATTGCACAGATTTAATGCGTGAAACTTATAACAGCGCAGACTTCAAAGAAGGTGTAAACGCATTTCTCGAGGGACGCCCTCCCAAATGGACTGGCAAGTAGGCTTAGTTCCTGGAGTTTAAAAACTCTAATACGATTTTTACAAATTGATCGGGTACCTCAACATGGGGTACATGCCCTACATTCTCTATTGGTACCAAACGAGCATTGGGTATCACTGTTTGCGCCTTCTTCCCCAGCTCTGGAAAGTTGCCTAACGCTTTCACTGCCTCTGGCGGAGCAAAGCGTCGACCAAATACTGTTCGGTCCTTTTGGCCAATCACCAATAGAACAGGCATCTTTAACTGAGGCAAATCATTGACCACTGGCCTTTCAGCAATCATTTGATACGTCAGGACGGAGGTCTTTGCATAGGCGGGATAATCAGGCCCTTTCTGAACACGCACATACACCTCTACAAACTTTTCATAGCTTGGCTGCCAATTAGGAAAATAGCTTTGTAGAAAGCGACGGTAGCTTGCTTCAGTTTGCGCCTTCTCCAACTTTAATAAATCTTCGTTTTTCTGCGGAGGAATATCTTTGCTGTAATCCTCTAATCCAAGTGGGTTCTCAAGAACCAGCTTTTGAACAGTTTGCGGATACAGGCGAGCAAAACGAACGCCAAGCATGCCGCCCATTGAGTTAGCAATCACTGATACTTGTTTGATATTAAGGGAGGTTAAGAGCGCTTTTGTGTTGGCAGCTAAATCATCGAAGTGATACGACACATCTGGTTTAGATGATTTTCCAAAACCAATCTGATCTGGAGCAATTACACGATAGCCTGCATTGCTAAGGCCTGCGATCGTTGTAGCCCAATAGTCACTTGAAAAATTCTTGCCATGAAAAAGTACAACTACGCCCCTTTGCTTACCCAGGGCAGGAACATCCATATACACCATCGTGGCAGGTTGTCCCTGCAACGATGTCTTAAATTCTTTTAATGGGTAAGGATATGGCCAATTGCTTAAGCGCAAATCTAACGGACTTGCATTGCTATAAAGACTGGGTGAGGGTGAAGAGGAGGTGGATGATATTTGCTCAGAGCTCGCGCAGGCGAACAAAATTAGCGGTAAGGCCACTAACGCATAGATGCGCCTGAACTTCTTGAGCAAATTTCTCATCAAAGCAGTCTTCTTTAGAATTTAAACAATAGTTGTTTTTAAACTAGGCAAGCCTGCCACACTTCCTTCTAAAACATCACCTTTTTTCACTGGACCGACTCCTGCTGGAGTGCCAGAAAAGATCAAATCGCCTGGCTCTAATGTAAACAGCGTGGAAAGATAGGCAATCGTGTCAGGAACATTCCAGATCATCTGATTCAGATCACCCTCTTGACGTACTTCACCATTGACTAATAGCTTGACTGCGCCCTTGGCAGGATGACCGCACTGACTCACTGGAGTGATTGCACCGCAAGGCGCAGATTGATCAAACGCTTTACCGGTATCCCATGGTCGCCCCATCTTTTTAGCCTCACCTTGAAGATCACGGCGAGTCATATCCAACCCAACACCATATCCATAAACATGCTCTAGCGCTTTTTCTGCAGGTATATTCGCGCCACCTTTACCAATGGCAACTACCATTTCAATTTCGTGATGAACATCATTTGATAAATTGGGATAAGCCATATTTTTACCGTCAGTTACGATGGAGTTAGCCGGCTTCATAAAAAAGAATGGCGGCTCACGATCAGGATCATGTCCCATCTCACGCGCATGATCTGCGTAGTTGCGTCCTACACAGTAAATACGATTAACGGCAAAGCGGCGAGAGTCACCGGTCACTGGTAAGGAAATCACTGCTGGTGGATCAATAACAAAAGATGTGCTCATAAGAATCCTTTCTGGGAATTTTTTAGCATGAATGGCTTATTTTGAATTTTTAGCAGTATGACGCAATTTCAACAGCAGGATACTGAGCGCCAAAGCAAAGGTCAGAGCGTTAGCCAGTATTAGTGGCCATTTCTCAATAATTAGACCGTAGACTAACCACAGCCCTACCCCAACCGTGAATAAGGAATACATGCCCAAAGAGATACCGGTCAAATCCCTTGTTCGCCAAGACTGGATTGCTTGAGGAAGAAAGGCGATTGTGGTTAAGAATGCAGCGCAATAACCAATGATTTCTATATGGTGGGGCTCTAAATTCATGGATTCATTGTAATCAGGGAAATCATTGGTTCATTGACCCAAAGCATGAATTGCATTTCTGTAGATAATAGAATTTCCTAACTCAACCAATAATACAAATACATAATGAGACAACCCTTTATCCGAGGTCTAGGCCTTCTCCTATGCGGCTGCATCTTGAGCAGCCCACTATTTGCACAATCTAACAATGCTGCGATCAAAAGCTATCCCGATAAGCCTATCCGCTTAGTAATTCCTTACCCACCTGGCGGAGCAACTGATGTTATTGGACGCATCATGGCTCAAGAGTTATCCAAGTCTCTTAACCAACAGGTAGTACCCGATAATCGCGCGGGTGATAGCGGCAATATTGGTGCAGATATGGTGGCTAAATCACCAGCGGATGGTTATACCCTTTTGATGGGTGCCCTCACCTCGCATGCCATCAACACCAATCTTGATAAAGACAAAATCAAGTACAACCTTGAAAAAGATTTCACACCAGTGGATGTGGTGGGAGTTGTACCACTTGTCTTTGTTGTAAACCCTTCGGTGCCAGTTAAGAACATGAAAGAGTTCATTGCTTATGCAAAAGCCAATCCCGGTAAACTCACCTTCGCCTCATCTGGTGCCGGCGCGCCACAGCGTTTAGCGATGGAAATGTTTCGTTACCAACTGGGCTTAGATTTATTGCATGTCCCCTATAAAGGTAGTGGGCCTGCCATGACGGATCTAGTTGGCGGACAAGTATTAACGATGTCGGAAACAGTACCAGCCGCACTACAATTTATTCAGGCTGGCCAGCTAAGACCTTTAGCAGTAACCACCGCCAAACGGATTAGCCAATTACCTGATGTGCCGACTATTACCGAAGCCACTGGTTTACCTAATTTTGATGTGGTGAGCATGTTTGGCATTTTGGCTCCCGCAGGAACACCTAAACCCATCATTGATAAGCTTAGCTCCGATATCAAGATTATTTTGCAACGCCCTGAAGTGCAAGAGCGTATGTTGGCGGCTGGCGTCTACGTCAATTACCTATCGCCCGCCGACTCTGCCAAGCGGATTCAAAGAGAGTTAACGATGTGGGCCAAGGTTGTAAAAGACGCGAACATCAAGCCAGATTAAAACTGATGAAGTGAAGACGATATTAATTCAACGGCATGGAAAAGATCGCTTTAAGCGTTAAAGAATCCGTGCTGTTAGAAAATCCTTTTCCTACCCCAGCCTGAAAGGAAATTGGCTTACCGTCGTAGTACATCATTAAAAAACCCAGCTGTTGAGTATTTTGATAATTGATCGGTTGGCCAAATTGATTTAGGTTGGAGTAGTACTCCACACCTAAAGCGATCTCAGACGTAATCTCCCTTGATAAACGAGTAGCGGTTGAAAAATACGGAGACTGATGTACAAACGGCTGGGAAAGTGGCATATCCACAATCGGATTAAATGAGAAGAGCCACTCATCAAAATGCTTGCCGATAATGAAACGGAATTCACCGTTATATCTTGACTCATCAAATTGCGGCTGCACATTTGCCAACTCTAGATTGACACCCGCAAAGAAGTCATCCCCTTTATCTTCCCGAATTGGCAACCACTTCAGGCGCAGTTTAGTGGCGGCATATTGAAACTTGCTGTCATAGTTAACGTAGGAGATATAAAGACCAGCTTCTAAATCATGTCCAAGTCCATAAGCGAATTCTGGCGTCACTCGCACACCATTGTTACTCATTACCTCACCAGGGTAAGAGGGTGTCTGAATGCCTCGAGGTGTGCTGTTAACGTGAAGCTCAACACTAGCCTCACCTTTAGCATTGATTTCATCGTCGTAAACCTGAATTTCATCTTGCAGAACTGCCATGCTGATGGATGGCAAGGACAAAAACAAGATAAATAGCAACCCACCAATTAGAGACTTCTTAATAGGATGAACGCGCATCTGCATGATGCATGAGTTTAACAAGTATTAATCCACTTAATACTTGTTAAATAGTTGCCACCAGCAATCGATTGCGTGACTTATCTTTACCACCTAGTGAACTAGAGTGCTATTGCTTACTTCTTATTAAGCCCCGCTTTTCTAGCTTCCACTTCTTTATTGATGGCAGCGATTGTTTTCGCATCTGGTGACTTCCAATTACCACCTGAGTTATTCACCATATAAACCAATGCATCCGAAAAACCTTCAATGCTAAGGTTGGGGTTACCACCCTTAGGGGGCATTCCGCGAACACCAAAATAGGCGTGGGCAGTCAAAGTCACCTGGCCCTCTGCTATTAAAGGCGCCCACTTTGCTTTATCGCCAAATTTAGGGGCATTTAATACACCTGTGCCATGGCAACTAACACAGACTTGCTTATAGGTATTCTCACCAGATTGAGCTACGACCTCATTTGATGCAGAAATTCCGACAAGACATGACAGTAATAATAAAAAGTGTTTGCAATGCATTGAAATACTCTCTTAAACAATCAATGCCTAAGAGATTATCTGAATTTCAGAAAACTTGCTTTGAGATTCACTACCCCAAGCCAAGAGCGCTAGCAATGTGATAAGTGATAAAGGAGGCAATGTAGGCCAAGCAGAACAAGTAACTCAACATAATGACGGGAATCTTCCAACCCCCGGTTTCACGCTTGACTGCAGCGATAGTAGATAAGCACTGAGGCGCAAATACAAACCAAGCCAATAAAGATAGCGCAGTAGCCAAGGACCAACCGCTCGAGATCAAGGGAATCAGCGCATCTGCCGCATCTACACTGGAGCTAGATAAGGCATATACCGTTGCTAATGAACTCACCACCACTTCACGAGCCGCCATGCCGGGCACTAAGGCAATGCTAATTTGCCAGTTAAAACCAATTGGAGAAAATACATGGGCAAGCGCCTGACCTAACATTCCAGCAAAACTATATTGAATCGGCGACCCTGTTGCACCCTCAGGAGGAAATGGAAAGCTAGATAAAGCCCATAAGCCAACAGTCATTAACAAAATGATTCCACCAACGCGACGTAAAAATATTTCTGCGCGCTGCCACAAGCTGATTGCCAAATTACCTAAACGCGGCAAGTGATAGCTAGGCAACTCCATCATGAGCGCATTCATCCGAAATTGTTCACTAGTAATGCGCTGCAAAATCCACGCGACCGCCATCGCACCCAAAATTCCAGCAAGATATAAAAGAAATAAAACGAGACCCTGTAAATCAATCCCTGCCCATAACTTTTGCTCTGGGATAAACGCAGAAATCAATAAAGCATAGACAGGTAGTCGCGCAGAACAGGTCATCATCGGCGCAATTAAGATAGTCACCATACGATCGCGCGCATTCGAAATGCTTCGAGTCGCCATAATCCCTGGAATCGCACAGGCAAAACTCGAGAGCAGTGGAATAAAAGATCTACCAGATAAACCAACTGATCCCATGACCCTATCCAATAAATACGCAGCCCTAGGAAGATAACCAGACTCTTCAAGCAACAGAATAAAGAAGAACAGAATCAAGATTTGTGGCAGGAATATGACTACCCCACCTAAGCCAGCCAAAATGCCATTGACTATCAAGCTACGCAACCATCCACCTGGCAACACTTCGACAATTTGTCCACCCAAATATTCAATCGCGGACTTAATAAGATCCATGGGTACAGTAGCCCAACTAAACACCGCCTGAAAAATACAAAACAACAGCGCCACCAAAATAACAGGGCCAAAGAATGGATGAAGCAATACCGCATCCAAGCGATCGCTTAAGTGATCAGGAATAATTTGATCGAGCTTGAGGTTTTGCAAAATTCTTTGAACTTGTACGTTGTCTGACTCAGCATGCGCAATATGGGAAGCAACGTTTTCTAAAGTCGCATCACTTGTACCAGTTCGCAACGCATTTAAATTGCGCCAATCCAGTGCGGACAAAAATTGTTTAATCTCATTAGCGCCATCAGATTGAATACCAATACTGGTCAGCACGGGTAGACCCAATTCATTAGAGAGTGCCGCAGTATCAATCTGCAAGCCTTGTCGCTTTGCAATATCGAGCATATTGAGAACAACGATGCAAGGCAAACCCAATCGTTTAGCAGCTAGTACTAAGCGTAAATTACGGCGCAAATTCATGGCGCTTAATACGCAAATCACTAGATCAGGACGTTTCTCACCCTCTGCCCTACCAAGCAATACATTGCAAGTAACACGCTCATCCAAAGATCTGGGATAAAGACTATACGCACCTGGCAGATCCAAAATACGAATGTTTTTTCCGGACTCAAGTGTTAAACGCCCCTCTTTACGCTCAACAGTAACGCCTGAATAATTTGCCACCTTCTGGCGACTACCGGTTAACAGATTAAATAAGGCCGTTTTGCCGCAATTGGGATTGCCCAATAAAGCGACGAGTGGTTCGCTCGAGAAAAAATGAACTTTTGATTCAGACATTTGTATACGACTCGACCACAATCATGCGCGCTTCAGATTGGCGCAATGCAAATGTGGAAGCCCCCACTCGGACCATATAAGGCCCTTTACCGAGCAAACCTTTACGCAAAACCGCAACCTGTTCACCAGGTAAAAAGCCGATGTCTTCCAGTTGCCCCTTAATTTGCGGAGCACCTTTTGGCGCATTTACTTCACTGACGCGATAAAGACTGCCTAAGTCGACTTGGTCTAAATTCATTCAATATGCTTATTTGCTTTTATACATAATCTATTATAGCGATAAATGAGAATGAATATCATTCGTTTAAAGTAGCTTTTCATCGTACATAGTGGACCATTTAGCACTCTAAAAGCTTGATCTACAACAAAAAGATGGGGATTCATGCATACTTAATGCAATCATAGCCACCCACTTTCGTCATGTACTTACCAAAACATTTTTTAGTTGAAGATCCTGTATTGCTGGGTCAACTCATTTCCGAATATCCACTAGCGACGATTGTCGCCAATCTTGATGGTCATTTTGAGATCAATCATCTCCCTTTGATGTTGAGTGTTGATGGAACAAAGTTGTATGGCCATATCGCCAAAATGAACCCCTTAACTAAAGTAGCCAGTAGCAGTAATACATCCGTGACAGCTATTTTTCATGGACCCAATGCTTACGTAACACCCTCTTGGTATCCCTCTAAACAAGAAACCGGAAAAGTAGTCCCTACTTGGAACTATGCGACAGTTCATGCAGAAGGCTTCATCAAGCTCATCGATGATCCACAATGGTTGCGCAGTCATGTATCACAAATGACTGATATCCATGAGCCAACTTATCAATCCACTTGGAAGCTTGACGATGCTCCGGAGGAGTATGTTCAAACCATGCTTAAAGCCATCATTGGCATTGAGATTGAAGTTAAAAGTTTGATTGGTAAATTTAAGCTCAGCCAGAACCGCCCGGCGGAAGACTATGAT
Organism: Polynucleobacter sp. MWH-Braz-FAM2G; assembly: GCF_018687635.1. Classification (NCBI taxonomy): domain Bacteria; kingdom Pseudomonadati; phylum Pseudomonadota; class Betaproteobacteria; order Burkholderiales; family Burkholderiaceae; genus Polynucleobacter; species Polynucleobacter sp. MWH-Braz-FAM2G. The sequence continues at coordinate 661,416 of NZ_CP061300.1, read as the reverse complement.
GCTGTAGTAGCTCAATTAGAAAAGTCACCTCAAGAAGTTTTACAAGAAATGCTTGGGTATATGAGGCGCCCCAAATAACTCCGAGGACTATGGAGTAATGTAGCCGTACTTTTGAAGAATAGATTTGGCTTGAGGCTCTTGCATAAAGCGATACAGATCGACCGCCTCTTTTGGTGCGCCCTTTATCAAAACCATGCGCTGTTTAATAGGTTTGTATAACCCATCATCAAGCAACAAAAAATGTGTTTGTTTAGCTACATCAGGCGATTTAGCAAGTGATAAAGCGGTAAATCCAACATCCGCCGCACCACTCAACACATAGGCAGTTGCTGCCCCAATATTGTCAGCATACACAAGCTTGTCTTTCGCTAGATCCCATAGACCCTGCGCTTGTAAGTAATCCACTGCTGCTTTGCCATACGGAGCAAGTTCAGGTTTAGCAATGGCAACTTTATTCGCCTTACCAATAGCCTGAGCAACCGCCGTTTTACCGCCAAGCAAAGAAATTCCAGAAGAAGCATTGGTGATAATCGCCAACTTACCAATTGCATATATCGCACCATCATCCACCGTCTTACCGTTTTTATATAGCTCAAGTGGAAAATGCTCATCAGCCGCAATAAATAAATTAAAGGGTGCGCCGTTCATAATTTGAGCGCTCAAGTTTCCGGATGATCCATAAACCATCCTCATTGCAGGCGTGCTTGAAGATTTAAATGCAAGCAGAATCTCAGAAAACGCATCTTTCAGATTGGCGGCTACAGCAATAGTAGTCACTTGCGCATGAACTGCTTGCGCAATAAAAAAGCAGACTAGAAAAAGTATTCGGCGCAATCTTGGTCTCAATATGGTTTTTGAATGTTTTATTCAGTTTATATCCAGCCAGCAATTTGCCGCTTTAATCCCACAGACTTATAACCAGGCACCTCTTCTGAAAGCTGTCGTATTTTGCGAACAAACTTTCCGATATCTTTATTTAAGACTAATTCCTCACGCATCGCCAAGAAAAATACTTCGTCTTTTATTTGTATGAAATCAAGACCATTTTCAAGGGCGACGCTTTTCACTCCCATGCCTACATCTGCCTTTTTGGCCAAGATGGAGGTTGCTATAGCCGAATGGGTAAATTCTTCGTTGTCATAACCTTTGATCTTTTTAGGATCAATGCCCTCTTTAGCAAGAGCCGTATCTAGCAGCAACCTAGTACCAGAGCTTCTTTGGCGATTAATAAACCGAATATTTGGACGAACCAAATCCTTTAGGCGAGTGATATTAAGGGGATTACCTTTTTCAATCATGAGACCTTGAACACGCTTCATTACAGGAAAAATTTGCATGCCTTCTTTTTGCAAGCGCTTAGCAATTGTTTTTGAAGCTTGGGGATCCGATACATGAAAACCCGCCATGTCAACTTCATAATTTAAGAGTCGCTCCAGTGCCTCACCTGAGCCCGCAATAGATAAATCAATTCGATCTACTCCACCCATAACCTGTTGAATAATTGGATCACTACTACTAGCCAAGCTCCAACGCTTTTCTGATTTCACCCTAAACTGCGCAAAACCCTCTTCGAGATGTGACAGGCTAGTTTGACCCAATCGACGAGTTTTGTCGTCAAAATCGTCAATGAACTGGATAAGGTAATGTGCATACTCAGACAGTTGCGACCCATGCCCTCGAACACGATCCATTAGCTTAAATCCCAGCGCCTCCTCAACCTCATTTACTTTCTGCCAAACATTGCGATATGAGAGTCCAGCCTTCTTGCAAGCTGAAACTAAAGTTTTTCCCTGATCAATGTCCCTTAACAGGTCTGTAAGCCAAACCAAATCAATTACAGCAGGGTCTTTGGCGCCCTTATGACCAAAAACCAGTGTAGGTCTAATTTGGATTCGCATATGTAATTTTTTGCATATTGATGTTATGTAATATGACAAATATTAACTTAAACAACTTTGAATATCTAAATGAGACATATTTCAACACGCTTCATTGCCACCCTACTAATTGCATTTTCTTTCTTTGCAAATACCGCGACTGCCCAAGAGAAAAGCATAGTAGTTTCATCAACCACCTCTACTGAGCAATCCGGTCTTTTCGGCTACATACTCCCTATCTTTAAAATGAAAACAGGAATTGAAGTAAAGGTGGTTGCAGTCGGCACTGGTCAAGCGCTGGATATTGGTCGACGCGGTGATGCGGATGTCGTGTTTGTACACGATAAGCCTGCAGAGGAAAAATTTGTAGAGGAAGGTTTTTCAACCAAACGCTATGAAGTGATGTACAACGACTTCATATTGATTGGACCCAAGTCAGATCCAGCAAAAATTGCAGGGGGAAAAGACATTCAAGTTGCGTTCCAAAAAATTGCCGCTTCGCAAGCTCCTTTTGTTTCTCGTGGAGACAAAAGTGGCACCCATGCGGCAGAACTGCGCTACTGGAAAGGCGCTGGTATATCAGTTGCACCGAGCCCATCTTGGTATAAAGAAACAGGCTCAGGCATGGGCCCTGCCCTCAACACTGCTTCAGCCATGAATGGTTACATTTTGGCTGACCGCGGAACCTGGTTGAGCTTCAAAAATCGCGGTGATCTGGTCATCTTAGTCCAGGGAGATCCAAAACTATTTAATCAGTACGGCGTCATGCTCGTAAACCCAGCTAAATTCCCGCACGTCAAAAAAGTACAAGGTCAAGAATTTATCGACTGGCTTATCTCAAAGAATGGACAGGATGTAATTGCTAGCTACAAGATTGATGGCGAGCAACTCTTCTTTCCTAATGCCAAGAATTAACTGCAAGCAAATCATTTAATAGGAGAAATATGGAACTTAAAGTAAAACTCAGCGCTCGTAATACACTCAACGGAAAAGTCGTGGAGCTGAAGATGGGCCAAACCACTTCACACGTGAAGTTGGATATTGGCGGCGGACACATTGTGACCGCCTCCATCACTAATGAGGCGGTCGATGAACTCAATCTCAAGGTTGGTGATGAAGCTTGGGCAGTCATTAAGGCCTCTGATGTCATGATTGCGAAGAGCGCATAAAAAACATTTTTTCGCATACGACTAAAAAAGCCCGCATCAGCGGGCTTTTTTAATGCCGGCTACTACGCCAGCTCGGCTTATGTAAAAACTTACTTCTTAGGCGTTACGAAACCAATCGCTGTATCGTCAACAAACTCAACCATGACGTCATCACCAGCTTTGAATTTCTCAAGACCCAAAACAGATGGATCTACTTTAACTTTTTGCTTTTCACCGCTTGGCATTGTGAAAGTCACGATACGAGATTTCTGATCAATAGTAGAAATCTTTACAGTTGCATAAATCGTATCAACAGTTTCTTCAAATGGCTTGGCAGAACCTTTTCCTGCAACAACCACTGAGCGCACACCAGAAGCACTTGGTTTTTGACCCTTACCAGCAGCTGTCAAGCCAACCGCAATCGCTTGTGCTTGCTCCACCACAAATACGTCACCTTTTTTTACCTTGTCCAAGTCATTAACGGACTTAGCAACATTCATTTGCGCCAAATTACCATTTGCATCTTTTAACACTACGATACGTTTTGCTACATCCACTGAATCAACAGTAGCTGTCAAAACCGCAACATCAGCCGCCAAAGGCACCATCTTCGCAGGAACTTGCGCAAATACAGAAGCTGCACAAACAATACCTACAGCAGCAAATAAACCAGCTAATAAAGATTTCTTCAAAATAACTCCTAATTGAGTAAAAGGTTTCAGACGGACCCTAAAAGAGCCACAATTCATTGTAACCACGGAATAAGTGGTGTAAATAGCCTCTAAGTACCATCCCAAGCACCTACATATCTACCCTACCCCTCCTAGCTTTGTTAAATTAGGGCGATCAAGTAACTTGGACTTCAATGCCTTGGAAATAGCTATCAAAACGTGGCAGGATGCAAAAAAGGATGCTTTTTTCATCCGGGAAACCGTATTCATTCAGGAGCAAGGGGTCCCCGCCGCTCTTGAAATAGATGAATATGACCCCTCAGCTGCTCACGCACTTGCTTTCGAGGGCGCAGAATGCGTCGGAACTGGTAGGCTCGTCAAATTGGGAGTTGGCGAGTTTCAAATTGGAAAAATGGCTGTCCTTGCTAGATTTAGAGGCCGGGGGATTGGTAAGCAAATTCTAAAGAAACTAGTTGATTTGGCCAGAACCCAAGGTGCAATAAAGATCATTTTGCACTCACAGATAAGCGCCATCCCCTTTTACGAAAAACTGGGGTTTCAAGCCACAGGACCTGGCTATGATGAGGCTGGTATTACTCATCGTAATATGATTCTTGTTATTGCCCCCTGATTAACTCATCTCAGATAGCTATTCATGACCACAAGTTCTAATCCTCCATTTATTTATCGTGTTTGTTATTCAGATACGGATGCTGCTGGCTTTATTTACCATGGTCGCTATTTAGAGATATTTGAGCGTAGTCGTGCTGAATGGCTAGCCCTACGAGACCTTAGCCCCACTAAGTTAATTAACGAGTTTGGAATATTGTTACCAGTTCGCGAACTAAAAATGAATTTCTATAAACCAGGTCGCCTCGATGACATTCTTTTTATAGATCAAGTGATCGAACATCGTGGGCGTACGCAGGTTGCAGTAAAGCAAACAGCGCAAAGAAGAGTGTCTCAAGGAAATATCGAAGATATGGAAGTAATTGCCAGTGCTGTGCTCCATATTGTGTGCGTTGACACAACTAGCCTAAAACCCAAAGCCTTCCCCGACTGGTTATTTAACGCCGAGTGATAGCACAATATATGAATGATGAAAAATTACTCAACTTTGTCAAAGAATTTAGTCTTCTGCTAGAGAGAAGCCCTAGTGAAGAAATTATTTTCACCGAAGGTAAAGGTCTGCTAGAGAAGCTGATTGCGGTAGATGACTGGCTTCCAGAAGAATTTACTAAAACTCACCCTCAGTATTACCAACAATATCTACTCTATGCGGATCCATTAGACCGTTTCTCGGTGGTTAGTTTCGTCTGGGGCCCAGGACAGAAGACACCAGTTCACAATCACACCGTCTGGGGAATGATTGGCCAGTTACGTGGTGAAGAAAAAGGTACGCCCTACTATCGTCAACCAGATGGCTCATATCAAGCAGGTAATTCACATATTTGCCAACCAGGCATGGTCGATACAGTCTCTCCAGATACGCACGATATACATGTAGTAGAAAATAATCTTCAAGATCGGGCATCTATCAGTATTCATGTGTATGGTGGCAATATTGGCCGCATTCATCGCTCGGTATTTGATCCAATCACTGGCACAGAAAAATCATTCGTCTCTGCTTACGCCAATAAGCTAGTGCCCAATCTGTGGAATTCTCCTTAAGTCGTTTAACGATTCGCTAAAATAGCCATATATTTCAGCAGCAATCACATTTATCCCTATTAATATTCCCATATGACCACCTCCCGCCGCTCTGCTATTAAAACAATTATTGGCGCATTTACTATCCCATCACTCAACCCAATTGCTTCTGCTTTTGCTCAATCTTCACCAGAGTGGACTACTTATGAGATCGTCACTGAAGTTAACCTAGATTCCCCGAAAGGAAGCGCGGAAACTTGGATTCCGCTGCCTTTAGTTTTAGATACGGATTACTTCAGAACATTGGCCATTCGTCCTGAGGCTAGCGACCCTAAGGCGATCAATCAAATTTATGAAACACCAGATAAGCAAGCTCGCATGCTATGGACCAAATGGGATAAATCAGCACAAAACCATTCGGTAAAAGTTTCAATCTTAGTGAGCACTCGCAATCGCAATCTAGAAATCTCCACGCCAAATCCAGCGCTAAAACTCTCAAAAGAAGAACAGCGCTTTTGGACACGCCCTACTAAATATCTTCCAACCGATGGGATTGTGAAAGTAAAAGCTCAAGAATGTCTTGCAGGCCTACCAGCGAATGCTACTGATGTTGATAAAGCAAAAGCTATCTATAACTGGGTTGTAGATAACACCCACCGAAATCCAAAGACACGTGGTTGCGGTCAAGGTGATGTCAAACTCATGCTCGAAACCAATAATCTTGGCGGCAAGTGTGCGGACATTAATGCTGTATTTGTGGCGCTTGCTCGCTCTGCTGGACTGCCTGCTCGTGATGTGTATGGCATTCGCATTGCCGACTCCGCTCGTGGCTATAAGAGTCTAGGTAAGTCTGGAGACATTACAAAAGCGCAACATTGCCGTGCAGAGTTTTATGCATCTGGTTATGGGTGGATGCCAGTGGATCCGGCGGATGTACGCAAGGTGATACTCGAAGAAACTGGCGGCTTGGCAGTGACCGATCCTAAAGTAATCGCTATTCGTGATTACCTTTTTGGTAATTGGGAAATGAATTGGATGGCATACAACTATGATCACGACATCGCGCTCCCAGGCTCGAAGCTAGGCAGCAAAGGTGACATCCCCTTCTTAATGTATCCGCAAGCGGAAAATATCGAAGGTCGTTTTGATTCTCTTGATCCGGATAACTTTAAATACAAAATTACTAGTAGACGTATAGGCTAATTGGTCATTTAGAAGTTTCAGGACGATGCCTATCAATAAGCCAGCCAGAGAACTTACTCTTGCGCTGGCTTTTTCTTTGCTAGCGCTCATGTGTTTTTCAGCTCACGCTGAGTGGCGTCCGCCGGCGCAACTAGGGCTCTCCCCTAACGCTCCCCCACTCCAACTAAATAACCTTGCTGGTAAATCAATTGATATTGCAAATTTCAAGGGCAAAGTGGTAGTCGTCAATTTTTGGGCGAGTTGGTGTGAACCGTGTCGCGAAGAGTTTGAAGAGCTCAGTCAACTTCAAGAAAATTATAGTGCCAAAGGTTTGGTTGTTTTAGCGGTAAATCTGGCTGAAATGAAGCCACGTATCATGCAGTTTCTAAAGGGCAATGGGTTCTCTGAAAATAGCATTGAAATATTGCTCGATCGCAATAGTACAACTTATAAATCCTGGAAGGCTCGTGGCTTACCAACTACCTTTCTTGTTAGCAAAAGCGGAAAAATTGAAGGTGTTTGGATTGGGGCAATCGAAAATATTGATAGCAACGAAGTTAAAGGGAGAATAGAAGTTCTTTTGCGTCAATAAGTTCACATCTTCCCGCTTCTGATACTCTCGTTATATGAACACACAAAATCTCAATACCGAACCACGCCTTACCTCCCTCTCGCATGGTGGGGGTTGTGGCTGCAAAATTGCACCTGGCGTGCTTTCTGAAATTCTGAAAGATGTTCCGCAATTGCCATTTCCAAAGGAATTACTCATCGGCATAGAAACCTCTGATGATGCTGCCGTTTATCAAATTAACGAGTCGCAAGCCATAGTAGCAACCACAGATTTTTTCATGCCGATCGTCGATGATCCATTTGACTTTGGAAAAATTGCAGCAACCAATGCGATTAGTGATATTTATGCAATGGGTGGAACACCGTTGTTTGCGCTTGCATTAGTTGGAATGCCAATTAAGGTGCTCTCAAATAAAACTATCGCCCGAATTTTAGAAGGCGGGGCAGAAACTTGTCGTAGTGCAGGTATACCGATTGCTGGTGGCCACACGATTGATTCTGTAGAGCCAATTTATGGTTTAGTGGCGATAGGGCTCGTTGATCCTAAACGCGTTAAAAGCAATGCAAGCGCCCAACCTGGCGATGTACTCATTCTAGGAAAACCACTAGGTGTCGGAGTTTTATCAGCAGCCCTCAAAAAGGATCTATTAGGTTCTGATGGCTATCGTGAAATGATTTCCAACACCACCAAGTTAAATACGGCAGGCCCTGATTTAGCCAAACTGACGGGAGTACACGCATTAACCGATGTCACGGGATTTGGTTTAGCTGGTCATACACTTGAATTAGCGCGAGGCTCCCACTGTACTGCCCATATTGACTGGAGCCAAGTCCCCCTTCTCTCCAACGTACAAGCCTTAGCTGACGACGGAGTCATTACCGGCGCTTCAGAACGTAATTGGCTGAGTTATGGCAATGAAGTGGGACTACCAGAAAACTTCACACCAGCTCAACGTGCTCTATTAACTGATCCACAAACGAGCGGTGGCTTGTTGGTGTCTTGCAGTTCTGATAGTGTGAAACAAGTGCTAGACATTTTTAATCAACATCACTTCTTGGGTGCTCGCGTTATTGGTCAAATGAGCAAGCGTCAAGACAAGTCTCTAGTGATCTCAAACTGATCTTCTAGAGGCAAGATAAATTACCCCTTCGGGGCCATAAGATTCTGCATGAGCTTGCTCAAAGGCTAACTGGAACATCTCTCCAACTTGATAGTTGGTGGCCTGTGCACCTAGAAGTATTTGGATACTCCCTTTGGTTACCAAGGCCTTCACCTCAAAAGGATGGGTGTGTATTCCCAAACATCCATTAGGAATTTGTTGAACTTCTACTGGCTCAGGAAATCCCTCCTCCTGAAGTAACTGCAGAAATTGCTCGGTATTCATACCTAAACTATAGCCTAGCTATAAACTGCTCACATCAAGCATGAATAAGGATGCAAAAGATATATGACGACTTATAAGACAACTAAAGTGATTGGCCTTATTCAATTGCAGGACCACAATGCCTTTGATGAATACCGTAGACAAGTTGGGCAAACGGTAGAAAAATACCAAGGGACAATCCAAAGTCGAGGGACTATTACCGAAATTTTCTGGAATGAGTTAGAAATCGCCCCTTTTACCGCCTATGTGGAACTTGAATTTCCAAACGCTCAAAGTGCGCATGCTTGGGCCAATAGCCCTGAGTACCAAGCTCTAGTGCCGATTCGGAATCAAGCTATGAAGCTGACCCTATTTGGCATCTCTACCTAGATTAGGTTTTCTAATTGAAGTCTTAAAAGAAAAAAGCCTAGCTGTAAAAGCTAGGCCTATCAATTAGTAAAGAGTAAGAATTATTTCTTAGCTTCCATCGCCTCTTTTGCAGCAGTAATTTCTTTACGACGTTCTTTGCATGCGCCTGCAATTTCTTGCAATGCTTTACGTGCGCGCGCTGCAGATGCCTTAATACCTTTTTCAATAAACTTTTCGTTCTCAGCTTTATATGTTTCAAACGCAGCCAATAATGTATCGTGTTGTGACATCTTGTCTCCTATTAACAATGAATTATTCATACCGACAGCCAAGTCAGTATATCCCTATAAAATCCATAGAAAATCGACCCCTAAATCAGGGATAACTCCTATATCCTAGGGTTCGGACAAAATAGCCTTATTAGCCAAAAAAATTACTTGGGGACACCAAAATGCTGAAAAAAATCCTTTTATTAGCGCTTATCAGCCTGTTTGGGCTATCAGCCAATGCCCAAAATAGTGCTTGGCCTACTTCCGGCAAGCCCATTACCTTTATTAATCCCTTCCCTCCTGGTGGCGCTGTAGACGCTTTTGGACGCCCTCTGGCCAAACAGCTCTCCACCCAGCTAAATGACTCCATTGTGGTCGACAACCGTGGGGGTGCTGGGGGCACCCTCGGTGCTGCAGTTGCAGCAAAAATGGCTCCCGATGGCTATACCTGGCTTCTTGGTGCTGTACATCACTCCATTGCACCAAGCATGTATACCAATTTGTCATATGACATCACCAAGGACTTTGAGCCTATCGCCATCATAGGCAGCGTACCTCATGTCATTGTTGTCAATCCCAATAAATTTCCTAAAAATGATTTGAAATCCATCATGGAGGAAATTCGTAAACATCCTGGTAAATATAATTACGCATCTACTGGTAATGGCACTTCACAACATCTCACCGGTGAATTATTTAAATTACAAAATAAATTATTCATTACCCACATTCCCTACCGAGGTACAGGACCAGCTTTACAGGATTTAGTCGCTGGTCAAGTCGATATGATGTTTGATACCTTAGCGGGCGCAGCTCCATTTATTAAAAATGGCCAACTCATTGCAGTAGCGGTAGCCACATCAAAAAGAGTGGATGCATTTCCAAATGTGCCAACAGCTCAAGAACTTGGTATTTCTAATTTCATCGTCAATAGCTGGTATGCGATGTGGGCAATCAAAGGCACCCCTAAAGACATTATCGATAAAATGAGCTCCGAAGTGCAGGTTGCTCTCGCCTCACCCGATATCAAAGAACGTTGGGCATCTATGGGGGCTACAGTTCCCAAAATGACTCGTGCTGAATTGGCGGCCTATATCAATCAAGAGGTAACGCGCTGGGGCGAGGTAGTAAAAAAATCAGGCGCCAAGTTGGACTAATAAAAAAATTAAATTAATAAGAGACAGTATGACCATTCAGACCAAAGACTATTTATTTGTAAGAAATAAACTTCTCAATAAAGAAGAGATTGCATTTTTAGACGTACGCGAAGAAGATCCTCACGCCCAAGAGCATCCCCTGTTCGCAGCGAATCTACCTCTTTCTAGAATCGAGATTGATGCTTTTGCGAAGTTACCAAAGAAGAATGTGCCCATAGTCACACTCGATGATGGCGAAGGATTTGCACTATTAGCTGCGCAACGCTTAGTCAATCTAGGCTATACCGATGTATCGGTATATGAAGGCGGCGTGCAAGGCTGGAAAGCAGCAGGCGGCGAATTATTTAAAGATGTGAACGTTCCAAGTAAATCTTTTGGCGAACTTGTTGAAGCCAAACGACACACCCCCTCTTTATCTGCCCAAGAAGTAAAACAATTAATCGATAGCAAAGAAGATGTTGTAGTTGTAGATGTGCGTCGCTTCGACGAGTACAACACAATGAGCATTCCTACTGGCATCAGCGTGCCTGGAGCAGAGCTTGTTTTACGCCTACCCGAGTTAGCGCCAAATCCAAAAACGAAAGTCATCGTTAACTGTGCTGGCAGAACACGTAGCATTATTGGCACACAATCATTAATTAATGCAGGCATTCCCAATGAAGTAAATGCACTACGTAATGGCACGATAGGCTGGACCTTAGCGGGACAAGCACTTGATAAAGGTCAAAGCAGAAAATTTCAGGAAGTGAGTGAAGACACAAAAAATGATGCTGCACAGCGTGCTCGTAGCGTCGCAGATAAAGCCGGCGTGAAACGCGCCAGTCTGGAAGATATTCAAAACTGGAAAACACAATCCGATCGCACTACCTACTTTTTCGATACTCGCACCCCGGAAGAATTTGAAGCAGGCCATCTTCCAGGTTTCAGGTCGGTACCTGGTGGACAGCTAGTTCAAGAAACCGAGATGGTGGCTCCGGTACGTGGCGCTCGAGTAGTTTTAGTAGATCCAAGCGGTCGCGGCGTAAGAGCAAACATGCCAGCATCTTGGTTAGCACAAATGGCATGGGATATATATGTTCTAGACGGAGTCAAGATTGCTGATCTCACCGAAAAAGGGATTTGGCAAACACCTTTACCACCCTTACCAAAAGTAGAGAGCATAGATGCGCTTACGGTTTCTCATTGGCTCAAAACAGATAGCAATACGATTGCGATTGATTTCAGCACGCATGCAAATTATGTAAAAGGACATATCCCTGGCAGTTGGTATGCCTTGCGATCAGAACTTTCCCAAGCAATCAAAAAAATTCCTCAGGTCGACCGTTACATTATTACCAGCTCGCCATCAGAATTGAGCCTTTTTGCCGCTAAAGAATTACAAGCACTCACTAAAGCTGAAGTACTTGTTTTGGAAGGCGGAAATAATGCATGGATTAAGTCAGGTCTAGAGCTTGAGAAAGGCCCAACTCATTTAGCCTCACCTCCATTAGACCGTTATAAGCGTCCTTATGAGGGCACTAATGTCGACCCCGCAGCGATGCAGGCTTACCTCGATTGGGAATTTGGTTTAGTTGAGCAACTTGGCAAGGATGGAACCCATCACTTCTGGGTTCTATAAATAACAATTCATCCTTGCCGCTGCATTAGATTACTGAATTAAACAATTTTATTGCGAATGATGCCAACACCAGTGATTTCGGTTTCCATCATATCGCCAGGCTTCAAAAACTCCGGTGGCTTTCTGCTATAACCCACTCCAGAAGGTGTACCAGTGGCAATAATGTCGCCTGGCAATAACGTTAGACTCCGCGATAGCTCGGCAATCACTACTGGGATCTTGAAATACATCTGCCTGTAACTGGCGTTTTGCTTCTCAACGCCATTGACACGGCAGATGATGCGAGTGTCATCCAGATTGACGCCTCCTGCTGTCACAATCCATGGCCCCATAGGCCCATGTCCATCCAAGCTCTTTCCTTTAAACCATTGACCAGAATGGCGCTTCTGCTGTACGTCGCGCGCGGTTGTGTCGTTATAAGCGGAATAGCCAAAGACATAATCCATCGCATTCTCTTCGGAAATATTCTTACCCTTTTTACCAATAACTACGGCCAGCTCAGCCTCCCAATCAATCATGGTGGAATAGCTACCATCATAGGGAATGGGATCAAATGGACCATTCATGGTCTGGGTACCTTTAGTAAACAGAACGGGAACTTTTGGATATTCCTTCACGCCTTGATCAGCACGCCTATCTTTGCCTTCATCAAAATGGTCAAGATAATTCCAGCCCACACAGTAAATATTGCTTTGCGGTTTAGGAATCGGTGACAGCAAAATCACCTGATTCACATTGGCTAAATTATTGCCTCGGCCTTTAAATATTACCGCTAACTCCATTAACCCCTGGTTGCCTGAGCCCGCTAATGAAATCATTGAGCTTGGATCAAAGGAGAGTTTTACTTTTTGGCGTGCCGCTTCGGCTGGAATATCGACCACCATGCCATCATTTGTTACCAAACCCAACCTGGAGGTCGCACCCATTTTTGGCAAATAATTCGCGACTCTAAAGCCAGCCTTCCCAGTTAGAGGCTCAACTACAATTTTTGGTTGATCTTCTGAAGCAGCAATTGCATTAGAAATTAACATGCTACTCATGGCAGCGGACGCACCAAATTTAAGCGCATCTCTCCGATTTGTATCCACAGCATCTCCTTGTATTTTTGTTTTAGTTACTTACTTTATTCTGAAGGCGTATTTCCCGAAGAATCTGTTGTAAATATTAATACCAAAACTCTATCTTGGGCAGAATTATGGAAAACTCACTATCCTTAGCTCATGCGCCCGATTGGAAAACTTCCTCCTATTCGCCTGATAGCCTGCTTCACCATCCTGCTTGGGCTCTGCGCCTGCGAACGAGAAACCTATACCAGTTGGAGCTGCAACTCCTCCTCTGAATCTAAGATTCCCATGGTTCTTCGCAAAGCCAAAATGGAATTTAAAGATAGTAGATTGGATTACTGCGGTAGCCTTGGGAATCTCAGCTACTTTGATCTTCAGTGCCCAGCTCAGATTAATCAATCGAGCACCATCTTTACTCCTGCCTCAGGATTGCTTCAGAGCAAAGGTCAAGAATATCAGTGCAGCGCCTTATAAATGAATAGACTAAGTCCCAAGAAATTACTCCTTACTAAATGGACGGCAGTAAAACCAATTGCCAAGCAAAAGCATTTTTTGGTCAGCAAGGTTATTCTTCCAGAGCCCCCTAACGAAAAAATTGAGTTTGTGGAAATTGAAGCGGTCTACTCCAAAAAAACTACGCTCATTGCATGGCGTGATCTAAGCAATAGCGAGTTATGGCTGCAGGGCTGGAAATAAAAACCGCCTCTATTTTGAGGCGGTTTTTTTAAATATCCAACACTAAGAAGAAAAACTAGGCGAATCAGTCTACTTTTTAGAGCCAGAGGATTTCTTAACTAAGTCATCGAGATTCTTTTCGGCAGCATCTGCTACTTGATTGACTATACGACGTCCTTCCTTAAACATCTTCTGACCTGTGGTGGACATTTCATTTACCACTTTGGAGAGCTTGTCAGCATGAGATGGTAATTTATTCTCCGCATCTTCCAACCAGCCTACTAAAGAACTACGAACTTTCTCAAGATGCTTTTCTGTTTCATCAGCAGCACTCTCACCAATATCTTTTAATACTGATTTGACTTTCTTTTGATAAACAGCAGCACGCTTAGCAGCTTCTTTAGCAGCTTCTTCTTGCAATGCTTTTAATTTCTCTAGATCGTTTTTAGCTGCGGACTTAGCGCTATCAAGAGCATTTTTCATGCCCCACTCCATCTCGGCAATGTGGTGCTCACTTAATTGTTTTGCTGCATCCAATAATTTATGCGAGTAATCAAATAATTCCTTGGCCTTCTCTTGTTGCCATTTTTGAAGATCTTTTGCGTCCATCACAACTCTCCTGATAAATAAGGTTAATTTAGGATTAACTAGGCTTCCATGTTCAACTCTATACCGAAATTGGCATACTGCCAATTCCCCCAATTTAAGGCATTAAAATGACAATATGACGGAACGACAATCTATTTATGACGCCATTGGGGGCATCGATAAAATCGATGAATTAGTCGATCGTTTCTACGATTTAATGGCTTTAGAGCCAATTTTTAATGATTTACGCGTCATGCACCCTCAAGACCTTTCTGGTTCAAGAGAAAAACTCAAATTTTTCCTTACTGGTTGGATGGGGGGTCCAGATATCTATTCCCCCAAATATGGGCACCCTATGTTGAGGGCACGTCACTTACCTTTCAAGATTGGCCTAAAAGAGCGAGATCAATGGTTGGCCTGCATGTACAAAGCCCTTGAGGATTGTGGAATATCTGGGAATGTCGCAAAGCAATTAGAGGAATCATTTTTCAATACAGCAGATTGGATGAGAAATCAGCCGAACTAATTAACCAATAGTGATTAGTCGAGCTTTGCACCCGCTTGTTTAACTGCTTTTGCCCAACGAGGCATTTCTTGAGCAAGAAACTTGGTAAATTGATCTGCATTTAAATAGGCGGGATCAGCCCCCTGATCGATCATCTTTTTTTGCACATCCTGCGACTCAAGCGTTTCTTTAAATGCGCTACTAAGTTTGTTTACTGCTTCGGGGGGCGTTCCTTTTGGAGCCAAAATTCCATAGAAACCTACAACATCTAAATTAGCCACACCAGTTTCAATGACAGTTGGCGTATTGGGCAAAGCAGGATTGCGCTTTGCGCTAGTGACGGCAAGCGCCTTGACTTTACCTTGTTTAGCATAGTTAGCGGCTTGAGGAACAGACTCTGCCATAAATTGCACATGACCTGCGATCAAATCAGTGAAAGCAGGTGCACTCCCTTTAAAAGGAATGTGCACCATGAATATCCCAGTTTCACTCTTGAGCATCTCCGGCACCAAATGAGAAATGCCACCATTACCTGCGGATCCGTAATTCAACTTACCAGGGTTTGCTTTTGCGTAAGCAATAAATTCTCGCAAGGAATTTGCGGGAACATCTTGATTCACAATTAACACCAATGGTTGCTGAGCAGTTCTCGCAATAGGTTGAAAATCTTTTAAGGTGTCATAAGGTGACTTGGTATAAATCGCTGGATTAATAACCATTGTTCCAGTGTTTGCCAATAACAATGTATAACCATCAGGCGGAGATTGCATCACAAACTGAGCCCCAACTGCACCCCCTGCCCCAGCTTTGTAATCAATGATGACGGGCTGCCCCAAAGAAGACTGAAGCTTGTCTACTAGAAGTCGAATATGAGCATCCAAAGGACCTCCCGCAGGAAAACCAATAATGATCTTGATTGGTTTCTCAGGAAATGCGGCTCTCACTGAATTAATTGTCAAAAATACCGCTGCACTAAGCAGCAATATCCTGATGAATTGTGTGGGCTTAGTCATAATCCGCAATATTGAATGCACTTGGATACACTTTACCCCAAGACTCTCTCAGCAAAGCAAATCATGATCGAAAGCTTTATGCAGTTAATAAGCGACCCCAATGCCTGGATCGCTTTTCTAACACTCTCTGCCCTAGAAATTATTCTAGGCATCGACAACATCATTTTCATTAGCGTTATCGCTAACCGACTACCTGCAGAGATTCGAGAAAAAGTACGACGCTTTGGTCTGATCTTCGCCCTAGTAACCCGCATCCTTTTATTGCTAAGTCTATCTTGGGTAATGGGTTTAACCACTCCGCTTTTTACTGTGATAGAACATTCAATTAGCGGCAGAGACCTAATCCTATTGCTTGGAGGTTTCTTTCTGATCTGGAAGGCCTCAAAAGAAATCTATATAGAAGTAGAGGCTCGAGATCATCACGAAGAGATAGGGGTCGCTGATAAGAAGGAGCGTGCAAAATCAATGTTTACCCTATTTATTGGCTCGGTTTTGCAAATTGGTTTGCTAGACATCATCTTTTCTTTGGACAGCGTGATTACTGCTGTTGGCATGGTTGATCAAATTAGCGTGATGATTGCTGCAGTTCTCGCCTCAGTTTTGATTATGCTCATTGCAGCAAAGCCGATCGGCGACTTTGTTCAGCGCCATCCCTCGATTAAAGTACTCGCTCTATCCTTTTTAACTGTTGTGGGTGTAGTTCTGATTGCCGAAGGAATGGGGCTTCACATTCCTAAGGGGTATGTCTACGTAGCCATGGCGTTCTCATTAACAGTTGAACTCTTAAATATTCGCTCACGTGAGAAGAAAAAACGGATAGGCTAATAACTTCGATTTTCAGTAGCGTATCTTTATAAGGCCTGCGCGCAAGCAAAGCCACTTGCCCAAGCCCACTGAAAATTGTGACCACCGAGATGGCCTGTAACATCCACACATTCCCCGATAAAAAATAATCCTGGGTTTTGACGGGACATCATTGTCTGACTATCTAGGTCTTTAGTGTCCACTCCACCCAACATTACCTCGGCCTTTTTCCACCCCAGAGTGCCTGCTGGCTTGACTGACCAGTTCGTGATGAGTTCTTTAAGCGCTTGTCGATCCTTTTTGGATACTTCAGCCCATTTACGACCTGTTAAGTTTCTTTGATCAGCAAAAGCTTTGGCTAAACGTTGCGGGAATACTGCCGACAAAATGGTTTCAGCATGTTTAAGTCGATTCTCTTCCTTATTGAAAAGCTCATCGCAGTTAAAGCCGTCTGGTCGCTCAATGGCTCCCAGCCAATCAATATGTATCGGTTCACCTTCCTCCCAATAGCTGCTTGCCTGAAGCACTGCTGGACCAGATAAACCTTTATGAGTGAGCAATAGATCTTCATTAAACCTGCAAGCACCATAGCGCCTGCCTTTAGAGCCAGCGGCAATTCTGACTGGGATACTTAAGCCAGCCAAATCATTCAAATTTCCAAAAGTTTCCGCGGTAAAGGAAAGTGGTACTAGGGCAGGCCTTGGGGCAATCACATTCAGACCAAACTGCTTGGCTATATCCAATGAATAGGCAGTAGCACCGATCGCAGGAACCGGCAAACCTCCTGTTGCCATCACAACAGTTTTGGATTTTTCAGTACCATTATTCGTAGAAACGGCCCATAGATTACCTTCCTTCTGAATCGATGTGACGGTAACTGGATTGCGAATACTGACCTTACCTTTTGCGCACTCCGCAAAAAGCAATTCAATGATTTGCTTTGCTGAATCATCACAAAACAATTGACCTTGATGCTTCTCATGAAAATCAATCCCATGAGCCATTACCAATTTGATGAACTCAGCTGAGGGATAACGAGCCAAAGCACTTTTCACAAAATGCTGATTAAGAGATAAAAAATTGGCGGGGCTGGTATGCAAATTAGTGAAATTACATCGCCCACCACCGCTAATACGAATCTTTTCACCTAAGATTTCAGCATGATCAAGCACTAGAATTTTTTTTCCAAGCTGGCCCGCAACACCCGCACAAAATAGACCCGCAGCTCCACCACCGATGATGATGGCATCCCAAGTTTTACTCATACTTACTCAAAGCGATCAATGATGTCGGATGAGATATTGAGTTTTCTCATATGTAACTTGGTATAGGCTTGACGAAAATTCTTGGTCATTGAAATCATTACCGAGGCAGTCCAAGCAAATGAAAACATTCCCGAGAAAGCAATAATGACTGCCAACATCTTCCAGCCCTCAGGAAGAATATCTTCCATAAATCCCATGGCAGTATAGGTGCTGCCACTGAACAAAATACTTTGACCCAATCCAGAAATTAAATTGAATGAGCATAAGGCAATACCCCAAATGAATATTTCAGCAATATGCGTCAAAAATAAATAGAACACGCTGACATAAAAACAAAGGGCGACAGCTGAGTACTTTTTCTCCGATAAATAGAGAAACGTCTTTACCTCATAGCGTTTTGCAATTTGCAGCAGAACCATTCCATGAAAGACCATTACCAATAAGAGCATGGCGCCACCAATCAAATAGCCTGGTAGATCCAATGAGGTTATGAGCGATGTATTTGCTGGGTTCATTGCATTGATTTTACAGACGCGCCTAACTTCAGCTCAGTTGATACCAGTTCTGAATAATCTGCCATGCCTCTTGAGCAGTTTCTACAAAATGAATAGATTGCATATCTTCTTGATCTATAACCCCGAATTCGACCATATGTTTGAAGTTCACCATTTCATTCCAATAATCAATACCTACTAATATCACAGGAATAGGCACCACTTTCTTGGTCTGTATTAGGGTCAAAACTTCAAATAACTCATCAAAAGAGCCAAAACCTCCAGGGTAGGCGACGATTGCTCTAGCACGCAACATAAAGTGCATCTTCCGCAGCGCAAAATAATGAAAGCGAAAACTTAAGCCTGGACTGATATAAGGATTGGGATGCTGTTCTCTAGGAAGGCTGATATTAAAACCAATCGTTTTATCGCCCGCTTCAAAGGCGCCGCGATTCGCTGCCTCCATGATTCCTGGGCCACCTCCTGTACAAATCCGTAGCTTGTCAGCATCGCTTGCTTGAGTAGCGTTGTATTGCGCTACTAGAGAGCCGAATTCCTTTGCGGATTCGTAATACTTGCTATGTAGAAGAGCCTTTTTAGCAAGCGCAAGAGCTTCGGGGGTGGTCGCCTTCTTTTCCAAATCAAGAGCATGCTCGCGACTTACAAAGCGAGTTGATCCAAAGACCGTAATGGTGTGATCAATCCCATGTTCTTTTAAAAGTATTTCAGGCTTCAGAAGCTCTAGCTCGAAACGAATTCCGATCGTTTCTCTGCGCGACAAAAAAGCTTCGTCATCAAACGCAAATTTATAAGAATCATCAGAATCTTCTTCAGAAAGCTGGTTTCTATGAAGATTTAAAAACTCGGTGATTGTTTGCGCATTATTAACGGGGAGTTTGGAACTCATATTGCGACCTTTAAGCTATCTATAGAGAGATCTTAACCTGCACTTTGAATAAGTGTTAATACCTATTTCTCACTAGGATATGGGGTTCTGAGCTTATTTGGGATTTACCCAGCGCCCATCCCGAGTTAATATTGATGGAATTTCAACCAAATCGAAGGAAAAGCAATGAGTAACCGTTCTCTTATCATCATCGTTCTGGCATTAATTGGTGCCACAGCCTATTTACTCCTCAAGGGTGATGGCGACATTGATATGGGCGGCGAAAAGCATGGCGCTGAAGCAACTCATGTAGAAGAAGCCAAAAAAGATGCTCCTGCAGCTGCTCCAGCAGCACCAGCGGCAGCTCCTGCAGCTGACGCTAAGAAGTAATTACTTCTTTTGCACATAAAACCGCGGTCCGCCGCGGTTTTTTTATATCATCAATTTGATGAAGTTATTATTTTCTTTAGCTACCACTTTGGCTCTTTTGTGCACAGCTCAAATTGCCTTTAGCCAATCCTTTAAAGACATGAAAACTCTAGACTCTACTTCTCTTACTTCTTTTGCTCCAACTGGCACATTGCGTGTAGGCATCAACCTAGGAAATCCAATTCTTGCCAACGAAGATCCCAATACAAAGCATTTGTTCGGTGTAACTATTGATATTGCAAATGAAATTGGTAAACGCATTCAATTGCCAGTAGAGCTCATTCCTTTTAAAACCGCGGGCGCCACTGTGGATGCGGTTAAATCCGGAAATATCGATTTAGTATTTGTAGCAATCGATCCAGTACGAGGTGCCGACATTAGTTATACGCCAGCTTATATTCAAATTGAGGGGGCTTACATGGTTAAATCAGCCTCACCAATTCAGGTTAATGAAGAGGTAGATGTTGCTGGCACAGAGATCGTGGTTGGCAAAGGAAGTGCCTATGACCTCTATCTCACAAGAGAAATCAAGCATGCCTCCCTGCTAAGGGCCGCTAGTTCACAAGCGGTTGTGGACGACTTTATGTCTGGCAAAGGCAGTGTGGCAGCTGGCGTTAAGCAGCAATTAGAAAGCGATGCGAAACGCTATGAAGGTTTACGCATGCTTCCAGGCAGATTTATGGTGATCCACCAAGCCATTGGCATTCCAAAAGCTAGGTCCAATTATGAAAACACAAACTCATATCTGAGTAATGTCATCGCCGAATTAAAACAATCTGGATTTGTGGCTGACAGTATGAAACGTCACAACATTCAAGGTGCAAAAGTAGCTGATTAAATTAACATTGGTAGGTATGTAAACGCTCAGGGATGATGACATTTTTCCAATGCAACTCCTGCCGAATGCTTTCAGCCAAGACCGATGATGACTCAGGTTCACCATGCACTACAAAGACTGTTTTTGGGGCTTGCTCAAATCCCCTCAACCACTCTAGCAAACCAGCCTGATCAGCATGAGCAGATAAACCGCCAATAGTATGAATGGAGGCCCTCACGGCCACCTCTTCGCCAAATAAACGAACTTTGCGAGCCTTATCCACCAAACGCCTACCTAGACTGCCATAAGCCTGAAAGCCTGTGATCACAATGGCATTTTGAGCGCGTGGCAAGTTTGCTTCTAGGTGATGAACAATACGCCCCGCATCACACATGCCGCTCGCTGAAATAATAATAGCGCCACCTTTAACCTTATTGAGCGCTTTAGACTCTTCTACATCAGCAATAAAACGAAGATCTACTGCATTCGGGTTTTGTTTGTACCATTCAAAAGTGACTTGAGATTGGCCATCTAACTCTTTAAAAAAATGCTGAGTCAAATGCGTGGCTGCAGTAGCCATAGGTGAGTCGACCCAAATACTCAAATGCGGTAGTCGTTTTCTTCTCACCAGATCAATTAATAAAAATAATATTTCTTGTGTGCGTCCTACCGCAAATGCAGGCATTACCACATTGCCATGAGCATCCATGGTTGAAACGATTACTTCAACCAATTCATCCTCTGTCTCCTGCAGACTGCGATGCAATCGATCACCATAAGTTGATTCCACCACAACGACATCAGCACTTTTAACTAAATCAGGGTCGGGCATTAAAACCTTGCCTTTCATACCAATGTCCCCAGAAAAGACACATCGTTTTGATTGAGAACCGTCTTCAGCGATATCCATAACTGCTATCGCAGATCCTAATATGTGCCCCGCATTCCGAAACTCCAAATGGATGCCTGGTACTAACTCAATTCGCTTTCCATACTCCACCACTTCAAATCGAGTCAGGGTCACCTCTACTTCTTCCCTAGAATACAAAGCAACCGGCAGTTCTCCGCGCCACTTCCCAGCCTTTTGTTTTCTCTCAGCCCTCTCTACATCAGCACGTTGTAAATGAGCGCTATCAAGCAAGAGAATTTTTAGTAACTCATAAGTTGCAGGTGTGCAGTAAATGGGTCCATCAAACCCCTGAGCACACAATCGCGGCAGAAGACCGCTATGGTCAATATGAGCATGGGTCAAAACCACAAAATCAAGCTCTTTTGGCGAGAAGGGCAAAGACTCTAGATTCTTATTGGTTGCTTCACGTCCCCCTTGGAACATTCCATAATCAACCATAAAATGCCTGACCTTTCCCGCGAGAGTTACCTCCATGGAATGTCTAGAGCCTGTTACTTCTCCTGCCGCACCAAGAAATTGGATCTTCATGTGTTCAGCATACTCTTTCCTATAATTTGCTCAAGCCCCCAGCAATCAGAGCGATACTACTGAAATGAATTCCCAAGCTAAGACTCTAGACACCTTTGACCTCGTCAAACTTTTAAAGCGCGCGCCTGCAGAACACAAAGGTCATGCGGGCAAAGTTATGTTGATTGGTGGAGCAACTGGTATGGCTGGCGCCCTACTACTTGCAGGAAATGCATGTTTGCATTTGGGTGCGGGCTGGACCATTCTAGAAATGCTCGACCCCGCTTCGGCTCACGCAGATGCTGATCATCCCGAGCTCATGATTCAACTTGTTACACCCAATATTTTGGATGTAATTAATACTACCCAACCCGATGTGATCGCGATTGGGCCAGGTCTTGGTAAATCAGAACTCGCAATTGAATGTTTACGTGCATCTCTTTCATTCCCCAAGATTCCATTGGTGATTGATGCAGACGCCTTAAATCTCATTAGTGCATCTGGTGAGTTGCTTGAACTTTTAATAAATCGTAACCAGAAATTTCCTGGTCTCACTGTTCTCACACCTCACCCTGGCGAAGCGGCAAATTTATTAAAGAGCTCAACGGAAAAAGTGCAATCTGATCGCTTGAGCGCTATCAAAGCACTAGTTGTATTAACACAATCAATTGTGGTCCTTAAAGGACAGCACACCCTAATCCTCTCCCCCCACCATACTCTAGAGCAATGTATGGCTGGCAACCCTGGCATGGGCACTGGAGGCATGGGTGATGTGCTCACCGGAAGCATTGCTGCTATTGCAGCCCAAGGCATACGTCATCATCTAGATCTATGGCAGTCAACTGGGATTGCCGTTCAACTCCATGCTAGCGCAGCAGATAGTCTAGTAAATAAGGGTATAGGCCCGATTGGACTTACTCCCTCCGAAAATATTTTAGAGATGCGAGCACTACTGAATAAGCTGTTATAAATAGCGATGCATTCAGCAAGCGCAGCACATCATCACAGACGCTACCTCTACGGCATTTTGATGGCCGCAGTCGGCTCTATGCTTTTTTCAGGCAAAGCCATTCTGGTCAAGCTAGCCTTCGATTACGGAGCTAATGCAGAAACACTGTTAGCCTTACGAATGCTAATGGCGATGCCTTTGTTTTGGGGAATTTTTTGGTGGGAGTCACGACGCAAACAGATGACTTCAATTACTTGGCTTGATCGTGGCAAATTATTTTTTCTGGGGTTTTTAGGATATTTTTTAGCAAGCTATATTGATTTCTTGGGTCTTCAATATATCTCGGTTGGCTTAGAAAGAATTGTGCTCTATCTGACACCAACTATTGTTCTCGTAATATCCTATTTTGTTTTAAAAAAACCCATCTCACGACTGCAGTGGTATGCACTAGTTGTTGGATACATTGGGGTCTTCATTGTCTTTATTCAAGACGCAAGCTCTACCGGAATGCTTGCTTGGCTTGGCATGCTTCTAGTTTTTGGAAGTGCCTGTTCATATGCCGCTTACATGATTGGTGCCGGAGAGATGGTGAAGCGAATTGGGAGCATACGCTTGGTGGTCTATGCCAGCACCGCCTCCGCGATCTTGAGCATAGCGCAATCCACTCTTCACAATCCATTAGCAATTTTCCAGCAACCACCACAAATCTATTGGTTTAGCCTACTCAATGCTAGCTTGTGCACAGTAATTCCAATGCTGTTAATTATGATTGCTATCAATCGCATCGGTTCACCGCTTGTTGCACAGGCAGGGATACTCGGCCCAGTATCTACTATTTTTATGGGTTATTTCATACTGGCCGAGCCTATTACGTGGACGCAAATTGGCGGCATGGCCTTGGTTATAGCGGCGATGTGGTTGCTGGTACGCAATGACGCTCCAAGAAAAAAGTCACCAGATCCAAAAATATCTGATGACTTAGAGAGTACCGAACCCCTCAATTAAGGGGGTTTAATTTATTGCGGAGCTACTTCGGCAGCAGCTTTAGATTTCTTTTTCGCTTTCTTCTTTGCTTTTTTCTCAGCTTTTTTCTCAGCTTTCTTTTCTTTCTTAGCCTTCTTCTTAGCTGCTTTCTCGGCAGACTTCTCAGTTGGAGTTGCAGCAGGCGTTGCGACTGGCGCAGTTGCTGGAGATGCCGCTGGTGCAGTGGCAGGTGCTGGATCAGCAGCCATTACGGATATTGGAGAAAAGCCAATTACAACAGAAATAAGGGATGCGATGCTGAGGTGTGCAATACGAGAAATCATGTGGTTCTCCAAGATAGATTGTGGATAATTTGATAATACTCAAAAATTTGAGATAAATGCTTCATTTTTAAAGGTTGGTTTATGAGTAATTTTCCGAGCGACATCTTTACCGAACCACAGGGCTATTCAGTTAATACGCTCGAGCAGCTTGGTCCATTAACAGACATGGCCGGAATTTGGGAAGGTGTTCGAGGTTTAGACGTCAAACCCAAAGCTGAGGGACCCAAGAAGCAAGCGTATGTAGAACGAATTGAACTCCAACCAATTGACCCTCAAACTAATGGACCACAGTTGTTTTATGGCTTGAGATATCACACCCACATTACCAAGCCCGACCAAGTAAAGACCTATCACGATCAAGTAGGCTATTGGTTATGGGAACCAGCAACAGGCAATATTATTCACACCCTAACTATTCCCCGAGGGATGATCACAATGGCAGCGGGCAACGCAAGCCCAGATGCAAAACAATTCGAACTAGTCGCAAGAGAAAATGATCGACACGCAGGAGTCTCATCGAACCCATTCTTAGATTACGCATTTAGAACGGTTGAGTTTCGTATACAAGTCTCAATCAATAGCGATGGCACTTGGTCCTATGAACAAGACACCATCATGAAAATTAAAGATCAAGCGGAACTATTTCATCACGTCGATAACAACACGCTGCATAAAATCGGAGAGGCCACTCCCAATCCTCTAGCGCGTTAATTGCGAAGCTCAAATCCTATGAATTAAAGGCCATCAATTGATAGCCTTTTATTTGTGACGGAGCGCTGTTTAAAGCAGTGGTTATGCTGGTTGAGCTTCCGCTTCAGTAATTTTCTCTAGTGCTGTAGCAAGATGACCTACTGTACGATCAACATTACCCCATTTCTCCAATCCAAATAATCCTAGACGGAAAGTGCGGAAGTCTGGTCTTTCATCGCACTGCAAAGGTACACCAGCGGCAGTTTGCAAACCGAGAGCAAGGAACTTCTTGCCAGACTGAATATCAGGATCTTTGGTGTAGCTCACTACCACACCAGGTGACTCGTAACCTTTGGCAGCCACTGAAGGATATCCCTTAGACACTAGCAAATGGCGAACCTTGGTACCAAGCTCAATCTGCTTCGCCTTTAAGGCTGCAAAACCTAGCGATTGAGTCTCCTTCATGACGTTACGCAAAATCTTTAGCGCATCAGTAGGCATTGTGGTGTGATAAACGTGACCACCCTTTTCATATGCTTCCATAATTTGGAGCCATTTTTTCAAGTCCATAGAGAAGCTGCTGCTCTGTGTCGACTCGATACGCTCTCGAGCTCTTTCGCCCAATGCGATCAACGCACAGCAAGGGGAGCTGCTCCAGCCTTTTTGTGGAGCGGATATCAGCACATCCACTTCGCATGCTTTCATATCAACCCACATTGCACCTGAAGCAATGCAGTCCAAAACAAAAATGCCATTTACCGAGCGCACTGCTTCACCAATGGCCTTGATGTAATCATCAGGGAGAATAATTCCAGCAGAAGTTTCTACGTGCGGCGCAAATACCACCGCAGGCTTTTCTTTCTTAATGAATGCAACCACTTCCTCAATTGGAGCTGGTGCAAATACACCCTGCGCTGAATCTTCTAGTTGACGACCTTTAATCACGGTGATGTCACTGGTGATATTGGCCAAATCAAAAATTTGTGTCCAGCGATAACTAAACCAGCCATTACGAAGTACTAAACATTTTTCATTATTGGCAAACTGGCGGGCAACCGCCTCCATACCAAAGGTGCCGCTACCAGGAACAATCACTGCGGAGCTAGCGTTATAGGCATCCTTGAGGACGCTAGAAATATCAACCATCACACGCTTGAATTCTTCGGACATGTGATTCAAAGAGCGGTCGGTATAAACAACCGAGAACTCCAGCAAACCATCTGGATCTACATTGGGAAGTAAGCCTGGCATATTAATTTCCTAGGGAATAATGTGATTAGCCCTAAATGATACCGATTTAAGACTTTTTTGGGTGTTGAAGCCAAAAATACCTCTAAAAAGGCCATTTTTAGGGCTTTTAATCAGATTTAACGACGTCTTCTCGCAGAAATCACAATACCAACAACAATTAATGCAAAAGCTAGTCCATGAAAGAATTGCGGGGGTTCACCCAACATTGCCGCCGATAAGAGCGCAGTAAACAAAGGAATGAAATTTGCAAAAAAGGCAGCGACCGTTGGCCCTGCACCAGTCACCCCAAGCCCCCAGCAACGATACGCGATCAAAGAAGGACCAATTGCTACAAACACAATTAAAGATATCGTCCACCAGTTCAGAACGATAAAGGCATGACCTAGGGCAATTTCAAAACCATCAAACAATCCTGTCCACAAAAGGCCTGCTGTAATTTGGGCCAATAAAAATTCAGCCCACGGCCAATGCCGTTCAGTGCTAGGGCCTGTGCGAGTTAACATCCAACTATAAAAAGCCCATAGGATTGTGGCTAACATAATCAATAGATCACCAACAACCATTTGCATCGATAGCAAAGCAGCAAGATCGCCGCGCGTTAACACAATGCCAACACCAAGCAAACTTACGAAGGCGCCGATCAATTGCAACAAGCTAGGCTTAACTTGATAAAACAATGCGCCTATCAAAAGCATCCAAATAGGCATGCTAGCGCCAATCAAAGTCACATTAATCGCCGTAGATGTTTGCAGGGCAAGATACAGCAGCACGTTATAGCTGCCTACTCCAAATAGCCCCAAGATCAAAAGACGCTTCTTGGTTTTCCATAATGGGCTTTTGGGCATAAAAACACGCCAACCCAATGGAAGTAGCAACAAGGCAGCCAACCCCCAGCGAACTGCGCTCAAAGTAATTGGCGAGATACTGCCAACTAATAAGCGTCCAGCAATTGCATTACCTGCCCATAAGGCTGTAGCAGTTAATAAGTAGGCAACGGTAGCAAAATTGAGCTGGTACATTCAAAAACTTTATGGGGGAGCGGTGTTCAAGGTCCCCAAACAAGGGATACCCTTGCATTGTAGAAACAAATCCTCGGTATTGCTAAGATAGAGCTTAAATTAAGCTTTAGCTTCAACAATTAGGCATTAAATAGAAGGAAACATTGTGGCAATCATCACCAACATAGAAGACTTGCGAGTCCTTCATCAAAAGCGCACCCCCAAGATGTTTTACGACTACGCAGACTCTGGTTCGTGGACTGAGTCAACTTACCGCGCCAATGAATCCGACTTTCAAAAGATCAAGTTACGTCAGCGTGTCGCGGTCAATATGACGAACCGCACCACCAAAACAACCATGATTGGGCAAGAAGTGGCGATGCCTGTTGCACTTGCCCCCACAGGCTTGACTGGCATGCAGCATGCCGATGGGGAAATTTTGGCGGCCAGGGCAGCTGAAAAGTTTGGCGTGCCCTTCTGTTTATCAACAATGAGTATCTGCTCCATTGAAGACGTCGCGGAACGCACCACTAAACCATTTTGGTTTCAGCTGTATGTCATGAAAGACCGTGGCTTTATTGAACGCCTGATTGAGCGCGCCAAAGCGGCAAAATGCTCCGCTTTAGTTCTCACCCTAGATTTACAAATTTTGGGTCAGCGTCATAAGGACCTAAAGAATGGTCTCTCTGCTCCGCCTAAGCTCACTATCGCCAACATGATCAATATGGCAACTAAGCCACGCTGGTGTCTAGGTATGGCGATGACGCCACGCAGAACGTTTCGCAATATTGTTGGTCATGCTACTGGTGTTGGCAATATGTCCTCCCTCTCC
The DNA here is from genome assembly GCF_018687635.1 of Polynucleobacter sp. MWH-Braz-FAM2G. Taxonomy (NCBI): domain Bacteria; kingdom Pseudomonadati; phylum Pseudomonadota; class Betaproteobacteria; order Burkholderiales; family Burkholderiaceae; genus Polynucleobacter; species Polynucleobacter sp. MWH-Braz-FAM2G. The sequence continues at coordinate 633,557 of NZ_CP061300.1, read as the reverse complement.
TCTTGGACTGCCGAACAATTTGACCCAGGTCTTAATTGGGGCGATGTAGAGTGGATTAAAAAACTTTGGGGTGGCAAACTAATCATCAAAGGCATCTTGGATGAAGACGATGCACGCTTAGCAGCTAATTCTGGAGCCGATGCATTGATTGTGTCCAATCATGGCGGCCGTCAATTAGACGGCGCAATATCTAGCATCAAAGCTCTACCTGGAATTGTGGATGCAGTGGGCAAAGATATTGAAGTATGGATGGATGGCGGCATTCGTTCCGGTCAAGATGTTTTAAAGGCATGGGCCTTGGGTGCGCGTGGCACCATGATTGGTCGTCCATTTTTATATGGCTTAGGTGCCATGGGCGAAGCGGGCGTTACCAAGTGCCTAGAGTTAATTCACAACGAGCTTGATATCACCATGGCATTTACTGGTCATCGCGATATTCAGAATGTGACTAAAGATATTTTGTATCCAGGGACTTTTTAAATTTTTCATTTCCTAAACCACCCTCTTGTAGTATTTGCGCTCTCATTTCTAATACTGGCACTTTGTGTTTGGTTCGGTAATGCAGTACTGAGCCGCTATCGCACTAAAGATACTGAAACGTCGCAAGATTTAGGAATTATCCAAACTGCAACCCTATCTCTTTTAGCCCTAATCATTGGCTTCACATTCTCCATGGCCATTGATCGTCATGATCAACGAAAGGTCCTTGAGGAGGCCGAAGCCAATGCTATCGGTACAGAGTTTTTAAGGGTAGATTTATTGCCCCCGCAAGTAGGAGCCCAAACGAAAGACCTACTCATTCAGTACGTGGATCAGCGGATCTTGTTCTACTCTAAAGAGAGTCCTGAAAAGGTACGTGAAATTCGCCGTAGAACTGACGAGTTACAAACAGCCCTCTGGAATGTGATTCTTCCGTCCGTACGATCACAGCCCAGCGCCACCATGGCACTAGTTACCTCTGGCATGAACGATGTACTGAATGCGCAAGGATATGTTCAGGCTGCATGGTGGAATCGTATCCCCTCTACCGCCTGGTCATTAATGATAGCTATCGCCATATGCGCCAATCTATTGGTTGGATTTGGTGCACGCAATTTCAAAAAGAATATTGGCCTTTTCATGATATTTCCTTTTGTCATCTCCGTATCTTTCTTTTTAATTGCCGACATCGATAGCCCTAGAGACGGTGTAATTCGCATTGAATCCAGAAACTTATTAGCTCTCAAAGGTAATTTAAGTCAACAGATGGAAGCAAGCACTTCAGCTACCACCAAAAAATAAGCCTCATCGTAAGGGCGGTAAAAATGAAACGTGTAGTGGATGTCTTCAAAAATCGTGGTCGTGAACTTGTCTGGACTTATGTCATCGACCTTCAAAATGACGCTAAATTCCACCCAGGGCAATTAGACTTTGAGATTGAGGCGCTTAGACTGTCTCAATTGGATAAACGCGGGATTGCCAACGAGCTCAGCGCCAAGGTAAGGCTCAGCAACTAAGATTCAAAGCTTTTTTATCCCTGTTTTGAGAGGGGGATTATCCCTAGTATAGATAATGTTAATGAGATTCATTATCATTTATGATGAATCCATTTAATACTCACGCACTATGACTAGAACCAAATATCATCCAGCCTCAATATTCTTTCATTGGCTTGTTTTCTTCTTGGTTGTAGCTGCTTTTGTGGTTATTGAACTTAAAGGACAATTCCCCAAGGGTAGTGAACCTCGAGAGCTTTGTAAAACCATCCACGGCGTTATAGGTCAGCTCATTTTTGTTCTCATGGTTCTTCGCCTGATGGTCCGCCTAACTTACGGTGTTCCTGAGCCAACAAACCCAAAACCTGTTTTTGTTTCATTTGCCAAAATAATGCATTGGCTGCTGTATGCCTTACTCTTGATATCGCCAATTTTTGGATTGCTGTATTTTCAATATGGGGGCAAGGAAATTCATTTCTTCGGCCTAGTATGGCCTCAATTTGTCACCCCCAATCCAGAAATGAAAAAATTAGTTGAAGGGGTACACGAATTCCTAGGAAATTCTCTCTACATCTTGATCGGCATTCATGCCTTGGCAGGCTTGTGGCAACATTACGTCATCAAAGACGATACACTTCGACGTATGTTAAACAAGGCTAAGGCCTAAAGGTCTGGAGCGACAAATCAATGAAGCCACTTACTAAAAAAGCCAAAATGGCGGTTGGCTGGACAGTCTTAATGACTGTAGTGGGAACTGCAATGCTGCATCAATGGCAATTCTTTGCAATAGGCTGCGCATCACTTGCTATGCTGCTCGTAGCCAATCAGTATGACTTATTGAAAGACCCTGAAGACAAAAAATAATCCCGCTCATTAGCGGGATTGATGGGTGTCATTGTAAAACTGTGTAAATGATTTAAAGCGTTGGGTAGTCGGTATACCCCACTTCATTTCCTCCATAAAAAGTTGCGCGGTTATACGGATTTAATGCGGCGCCCTGCTGAAATCTCTCAGCCAAATCTGGGTTAGCAATATAAAGTCGACCATAAGCCACCGCATCAGCCAGCCCTTCTTCCAATACTTTCTCGCCCATGGCTTGGTCATATCCACCGGCAGTAATAAATTTTCCTTCATAAACAGAGCGGAAGATTTCTGATGTAATTGGGGCCTCTTCAAATACCTGATCACCACCACCAGCACTCGTAGAGCGAGGTTCGATCATATGTACATATGCCAAGTTATAGCCGTTTAATTTTTTAATTACAGCAGTAAATAATGCAATAGGATCACTATCCGCCATATCATTAAAAGTGCCATATGGTGAAAGACGCACACCAACTTTGTCACTAGGAAATACTTTGCTTACAGCCTCAATAACTTGACCTAATAAACGCAAGCGATTCTCTATCGATCCACCGTATTCATCAGTACGCTGATTGGTCTTATCTTGCAAAAACTGATCCAGCAAATAACCATTGGCTGAGTGTATTTCAATGCCATCAAAACCTGCAGCTTTTGCATTTTGCGCCGCTGACTCAAACTCCTTTAACAAGCGAGCGATATCTTCTAAGCTCATTGCTTTCGGCGTTTCATAGTCATGCAATTTCCAGTCAGCCCCATAGGTTTGTCCTGCAGCAGGAATCGCTGAAGGTGCCTCAGGAACACCCTGCTCTGGATGCAGAGAAGAATGTGAGATACGCCCCACGTGCCATAACTGCGCCACGATACTGCCACCTTTTGCATGTACCGCTTCTACGATCTCTTTCCATGCCGCCGTCTGCTCTGCAGAATAAATACCTGGCGTTGCTGGATAACCTTTGCCTAGAGGAGAAATTTGCGTAGCTTCTGTAATGATCAGCCCAGCGCTTGCTCTCTGTGCGTAGTACGTCTTTGCTAACGGACTAGGTACATCACCTGTACCTGCACGCATTCTAGTGAGTGGCGCCATGACAAGCCGGTTTTTCAGTTTGATAGAACCGAGACTTACTGGAGTAAACATGATTTCTTTGCCTGACATTTGTCGCCCTTTAAGTAAGTAATAAACAAGATGGGAGACTGTAACAAGAAATGCTGGTTCTTGCTGAATCTAAAAATCCGTTAACTTACTTTACGCTGCGGCTCCAAATTGCTCCCGAATACAATTGGCTAAGGCATTGAATTCTTGAATATGCGCGGTAGATGATCGCGCAACCAAAGCAATAATTCTTTTAGGCGCTGGTGAGGCCAACTCTCTTGCTACCAATTCCGAGTTATTCAACAAGCTACTCTTCACTGCCATTCCAGGAAGCAAGGCAATTCCCAGTCCCGACTCCACCATTTGCAACAAAGTTAACAAACTGGTCGCCTCTAGACCTTCCGCTTTACGAATATCAGCGCGTTTGCAAGCTTGCAAACTATGCTCGCGCAAACAATGCCCTTCCTCTAGTAGCAAGAGTCGCTCAGCCATTTTGGCTGGCAAAGTCACTTCTTTTCCTTTTAGAGCTGGATCCCCTTCTTTTGCAACCAACCAAAAAGGATCATCGAATAGTTCCTGTACCAGCAATCCAGATACGTCATAAGGCAATGCAATCAAAGCAAAATCTAATTTGTGCTCAGCCAATCTTGAAAGCAAATTTGCAGTGAGGTCTTCTCTGAGTGTTACTTTGAGTTCTGGAAAGCGTTTACGAATTTCTGGCAAAACGGTTGGCAGTAGAAATGGTGCAATCGTTGGAATCACCCCCAAACGAATCGTCGCAGTCATTGGCTTGCCGGTCGCACCAGCATACTCAACCAAATCTTCTGATGCTGCCAATATCACTTTGGCACGCTCCAATACCTCAAGTCCAATAGGAGTAATCGAAACATTTTGACGATCACGCTCAACTAGATGTACCCCGAGAGCATCTTCTAATTCCTTTAATCCAGCACTTAAGGTGGATTGCCCAACAAAACAGACTTGGGCTGCCCGCGTGAAATTCAGTTCTTTTGCTAAGGCAACAAAGTACCCTAACTGCCTCAGAGACGGAAGATATGCCATATTTCCACCATTTATCGATTTATTGGATAAATACTATCATAATGATTCATTGGACTGATAATTAATTAAGGGGCACACTTCGATCATGGCTTTTCAATATGTATAAGCCTCCAATAGACAAAATCAAGATAAAAAGGAATCAAAATGGCACGCCCAGAAATCAAAACAATCCAGAACTTGGAATCTGCATTTGCAGGTGAATCCATGGCCCATATCAAATATCGTTACTTTGCCAAATTAGCGCGCGCGGCTGGTGATGAAGAAACCGCAAAGATTTTCGAGGCAACCGCAGAGCAAGAAGTCATGCATGCTTTTGGTCACTTGGATTTACTCTACCCCGCTAGCACTATTACGCCAACACGGGCCTTAGAGATCGCAATTGAGGGCGAAACCTATGAGTACACCGAAATGTACCCATCATTTCGTAAAACAGCAGCAGAGGAAGGCAATAGTGCAGCCATCAAAGAAATTGACGAACAAATTGCAGAATCTAAAGAACACGCCGAACAGTTTCAAGCAGTCTTAGCTAAAGCCGCCAAACGCTTCGCAGCCCTAGCAAATGTTGAAGAGCGCCATGCAAATCATTACAAACAGGCCCTAGAAAATGCAAAAGCTTTTGCAACTCAATGAGCCCAACTCGGAAACATTTAGCAAATAAATTTAAAATTCAATAATTAACAAAGGAATTAATATGAAAACTTGGCAATGTATCGTCTGTGGCTATATCTATGACGAAGCAAAGGGAATCCCAGAGGATGGCATCCCAGCAGGTACGGTGTGGGCTGATGTACCAGAAGATTGGGAGTGTCCAGACTGTGGCGTAGCAAAAGCTGATTTCGAGATGGTTCAGATTAGCTAATCTTTAGCATCAATTCACATACTTAATTTACTGCTACTTTGGAGAGCCCAGCTTTGGATCAAACTACCCCTCAATCCCAATCTGCAATTGTCATCATTGGCAGTGGCTTAGCTGGCTATACCGTCATCCGTGAAATCCGCAAGTTAGATAAAACCATTCCGATTACCTTGATAACGAGGGAACCTGGATATTTTTACTCCAAGCCGATGCTTTCTACTGCGCTTGCCGGAAAAAAAGAGGCTGCACAACTCATCTCCACTCCAGCTGATGGCATGGCAACCCAACTTGAGCTCACTATCTTGGCAGACTGCGATGTTAAAGCCATTAATACTGAAGCGCAGACCATCCTAACTAGCAAAGGTGAAGTGCCATATGGAAAACTAGTTCTAGCCTTGGGTGCAGATCAAATTCGCTTGCCACTACAAGGCAGCGCAGCTAATGAAGTCATCACCGTCAACGATCTTGAGGATTACGCTCGCTTTCGCAAACTCATTTCCGGGAAAAAGAAAGTTGCTATTCTTGGCGCTGGACTGATTGGCTGTGAATTCGCTAATGATCTTGCTTTAGGTGGTTATGAAGTAGAAGTAATTGACTTGGCTCCACAGCCCTTGGGTCGCCTCTTGCCTGCTGATGCAGCCCTAGAACTCCAAGATAAATTAAGCTCCGCAGGAGTTCGTTGGTACCTCTCTACAACCGTCAAATCAATTGACCGCGTTGGTGAGATGATGCAAGTGACACTAGAAAATGGTGATGCCATTTCTTGCGATGTATTTCTTTCAGCAGTGGGTCTTAAGCCAAGAATTGAATTAGCAAAAGCATCCAATATAAAAACCGATATTGGTATTCAAGTAAATCGAGAGCTTGCAACAAATATCAACCACATCTATGCACTCGGAGATTGCGCAGAGGTAGAAGGTTTAGTGCTGCCCTATGTTATGCCAATCATGCAAGCTGCTAGAGCATTGGCTCCAACTTTAATTGGTCAAACTACTACCCTTACTTATCCAGCTATGCCTGTTATGGTCAAAACTCCAGCTTTAGCTACCGTAGTTTCTCCGCCTGCCAAAGGTGCCGAAGGTCAATGGACTACCAATCCTATTGATGGAGGCTTGGAAGCTCGCTTTGAATCTCCAGATGGAAAGTTGTTAGGCTTTGCTTTAATGGGCGCAGCCACAGCACAGCGCGCTGCTTTGACTAAAGAATTGCCAGCGATCTTATCTTAAGAAAAAAGCCCGCATAGCGGGCCTTTTAACTGTAGAACTTGCAGTAATTAAGAAATAATTACAAACCAAGTAGTGTTATGTGACTGTGCCACCATCAAAAACAACATTGGCACAGAGAGTAATGTGTTTAAACGGGATGTCAACATAGCAACGCGTGCTGATTTCGCTTTTACATCAGCCTCAACAGCAACAATCCCAAGGGCGCGCTTTTGATTGGGCCAAATAATGAACCAAACATTAAATGCCATGATTAATGCAATCCACATACCCAATCCAATCGCACGAAATGGCGACTGCAATGTAAACGCTTGATGCAAGTAACCGCTTAAGCCAGCAACAATCAATCCAGTTAAAACAGTGAACAATGCAGCATAGCGGAACCAGAACAAAGCAGTCGGAGCAATTACTTTACCAATAGCTGGTTTTTGCTCATCTGGAATCTTTGGCATAGAAGGAATTTGCACAAAGTTAAAGTACCAAAGCAAGCCAATCCACATTACACCAAACATCACATGTAACCAACGGAAAATAAATGGCAGTTCTACAGAACTGAAGTTGCCACCCAAAGCAAGAATAATTAAAACTAGCAGAACAAAGCCCGCAAAAACGGTGCGCCCTAAAGAGGTCAAGATAGAGGCCATAAAATTTTCCTATTGTTAATTAAACAGATTAAGCAAAGTTTTGGCTAGCAAAATCCCAGTTAACGAGATTCCAAAAATTTTCCAAGTATTTTGGACGAGCATTACGAGTATCAATGTAATACGCATGCTCCCAAACATCGCAAGTCAATAAAGGCTTAGCGTCTGTTGTTAATGGGGTAGCAGCATTGCTAGTGGAAACTAAATCTAAAGTGCCATCTGCCTTTTTAACCAACCATGCCCAACCTGACCCAAAAGTACCCACAGCGCACTTTGTAAATTCTTCTTTGAACTTATCAAAAGAGCCCCACTTCGCATTAATAGCATCGGCTAAAGCACCAGTAGGTGCGCCACCGCCATTTGGCTTCATGCCCAACCAATAGAAAGTATGGTTCCAAACTTGTGCAGCATTATTAAAAATACCGCCAGTAGATTTCTTAACAATTTCTTCAAGAGTTGAATTTTCAAACTCGGTACCCTTGATGAGATTATTTAAATTAGTGACATAAGTCTGGTGATGTTTGCCATAGTGAAACTCCAATGTTTCTTTAGAGATGTAAGGAGCAAGAGCGTCAAGCGCATAAGGCAACTGAGGTAAGGTGTGTTCCATGTGTATTCCTTTTAATAACTTAAGCTAAAAAATATGGTTTGTTTTGCGATAACTATAGACTATTCTGGCTTTTTTGTTTGAGCGCACAAAAAAGCCGGTAAAGATCACTTACCGGCCTTAATTTGTTAGAGCTTGAGGGATTATTGAGCCGTCCAGCCGCCGTCCATATTCCAAGCCACGCCGCGCACTTCAGAGGCGTCAGGGCCACAAAGGAATACCGCTAAAGCAGCCAATTGCTCTGGGGTAACAAACTCTCCAGAAGGCTGCTTTTCTGAGACCAATGCAGTCTTAGCCGCTTCGTTTGATATACCTTCGCGCTCAGCACGAGCATCCACCTGTTTTTGGACTAGCGGAGTTAACACCCAACCAGGACAAATTGCATTGCAGGTAATTCCTGTGCGAGCATTTTCAAGAGCGGTAACTTTAGTCAAACCAACAATACCGTGCTTAGCAGCAACATAGGCAGCCTTTTGAGTGGATGCCACTAAACCATGTACCGAGGCGATATTAATAATGCGGCCCCAGTTACGCTTTTTCATTCCAGGCAATGCATGATGCGTCGTATGAAATGCGGAGCTAAGATTAATCGCAATAATCGCATCCCATTTATCAGTGGGAAATTCTTCAATATTTGCTGTGTACTGGATACCAGCATTGTTTACCAAGATATCGAGCGAGCCAAAACGTTTTTCAGTTTGTTTAATAAGATCTTCAATTTCAGCAGGCTTGCTCATATCCGCGCCGTGATAGTCGACCTCTACTCCACACGCTTTAATTTTTGCAATCGCTTCATCTTTTTCACCAAAGCCATTAACCATAATATTGACCCCTTGCTTTGCCAATGCAATGGCCATTCCCAAACCAATACCACTAGTGGATCCTGTAACTAGTGCAGTTTTACCTTTTAATGTGGACATATCTTTTACCGTATTAAGTTAACTAAAGGGCTTTATGGAAGCTCAAACCCTAAGGCTCGATGTTACAGGATGAGCTGAGCCACCCCTAATGCTTATGCACTAAGGGTGACCTAGACTATGAAAAAACTAGATTTTCTTAAGAGCGCGCAAAATCTTTTCACAGGTAATTGGCTGATCAAAGACAGTTGCTTTAAATGGGGCTAAAGCATCATTGATCGCATTTTGTACCGCACCAGGAGCCCCTGCGGTACCAGCCTCACCTGCACCCTTGGCGCCCAATTTAGAAGATTGGGTTGGGGTCTCAACGTGAGCTACTTCGATATCTGGCATCTCATTTGCCATCGGCACCAAATAATCAGCCATGCTGCCATTACGGAGTAAACCACTTTCGTCATATAAGCATTCTTCAAATAAGACGCCACCAATGCCTTGCACAATTGCGCCACGCACTTGCTCATTGACTAACATTGGGTTGATGACTCGTCCACAGTCTTCTACCGCCCAATGCTTGAGTAGCTTTACAAAGCCTGTGTCAGGATCAACCTCTACATAAGAAGCCTGTACACCGTTGGTAAAAATGAATGGATATTCTTTTTGAGTGTAATGACGAGTCACCATCAGATCAGCTGAAAAACCAGGTGGCAAAGTATCTGTCCGGAAATAACCAATCCTTCCTACCTCACTAAATGGCAATAACTGCTCTCCAGTAGCTTTATCTAAAATCTGTCCACGACGCGCTATAAGCCCCTCAACTGGGCGATTTAATATTGCGCCTGCGAGTTTAATAATGTTTTCTTGTAGGGCCTGTGAAGCTAGGAGAACTGCTTCGCCACCAACGCCTGCGCCTCGGGATGCCCATGTTCCACCACCATAAGGAGTGACATCGGTATCACCGGTCACAACTCGTACTTGATCAATAGAAACTCCGACTGCATCAGCAGCAATCTGAGTGTAGATACCTTCAGTGCCTTGACCCTGCTCTCCAACACCAACCAACACTGAAATCACACCACTCGGATCCATGCGAACAGTAGCGCCATCCTGAGAGGCGATGCGTGCACCACCAACTCCATAAAAAGCTGGACTAGGGTTGGTTAACTCAATTAAGGTAGCAAAACCAATGCCACGATAAATACCTTGTTTACGTAACTCTGCCTGCTCTTTTCGCAAAGCAGGATAGTCCATCATTTTTTCAATGGTTCTTAAACATTGCTCATGCGATAACACTTCCAACTTAATGCCAGATATTCCAGAACAAGGATAGGCGTCGTCGGGAATGACATTGCGCTTACGAAACTCTAAAGGATCCATCTCTAATTTTTGCGCAGCCAAATCAACTAAGCCCTCTGTCACCGCACAGGCAATGGGGTGTCCAACCCCTCGATACTGACAGGTAGGGGTCTTATTCTGAAAAACGACATTTAAATGCGCGCGGTAATTTTGGTGCTTATAGGGACCGCCAACTAAATTCACGACTTGATTGCCTTCAATTGCACTAGTTCTTGGGAACATGGAATATGGGCCAATAGCAGTCAAGTCATCAATCTCAAAAGCCAAGATATCGCCATCCTTATTGGCGGCAATACGACCTTTAATGCGATGCTCACGTGCATGGATATCGCTGGTAAATGATTCCAAACGGTCTGCCACAAACTTCACAGGACGCTCAAGCATCATCGCAAGGCCAACGGTTGCAAAGTCATCAGGATAGGCGTGTACTTTAATACCGAATGAGCCACCCACATCCTTGCAAATGACGTGCACATCCGATTCTGATAATCCGAATTGACGGCAATATAAATCTTGCATCATGTGCGGTGCTTGTTGCGAGTGATATACCGTCAAACGACGATCGCCAGGGTTGTAATCCGCAATCTGGCAACGTGGCTCTAGCGTTACTCCAGTGTGACGTCCAAATCCAAAAGTGGCTTCCGCTACAACATCGGCAGTCGCAAATACCTCATCCACCTTGCCCACATCTAAAGAACGTGTAAAACATAAATTGTCGCCAAGTTCTGGATGAATGACCGGTGTATCTGCATCTAAAGCCGTTTCCATTGAAACTACGGCGGGTAATTCTTCCCACTCCACATCCACATGTTGCAAGGCATCCTCTGCTTGCGCTCTAGTTTCAGCCACTACCGCTACAACTGGCTCTCCCTGCCAGCAAGCTCGATCGATTGCCAAGGCATGCTGAGGTGCCGACTTCATACCTGCTAAGTGCCCCAAGGTGGCAACCCATGGCTTACAAATCTTAGCCATTTGCACGCCATCGACAACCGCGAGCACGCCGGGCATCTTGCTTGCCTGCTCTGTATGAATTTTGCCAATCTTCATATGTGCTACGGGGGAACGCCAGAACACTACATGAGCCATACGCGGCAATTGAATGTCGTCAATGTATGTGCCTTGCCCTTCAAGCAGTCGACGAGCGCCGTGTCTTGGCTCGCTATATCCGATATAACGCTGATCGCTTGTTATCGGATCAAGCACCATTCCCTTTAAATCACTTGGCTTATTCATAATATGATTTCCTTCACACCTTAAGCGTGAGCAACGACTGGTTTATTAGTTTGACCTTTTGCGCGAGTATCTAACACAGCAACAATCGCATCGACAATCGAGTGATAACCAGTGCAACGGCAATAGTTTCCAGAAATCCATTCGCGTACTTGCTCACGGGTAGCCTTGGGCTGCTTTTCGATCAACTCAGCTGCCGCCAACAACATACCTGACGAACAGAAACCGCACTGCATGGCGTTATGTCGCAGAAAAGATTCTTGAAGATCAGCTAACACGCCATTTTTGGTAAGTCCTTCAACTGTTTCGACCACCTTTCCATTAGCCTGAACAGCCAAAAATAGACAACCGCGGATGATTTGACCATCCACCTTGACGGTACAAGCGCCACATGCTCCTTGCTCACAACCTAAGTGCGGCCCTTTTAAATGGAGATCTTCACGCAAAAAATCTACCAGATGTTTACGCGACTCAATCTCCGCATTCACAAGTTGGCCATTTACGGTCATTGAAATTTTTTTCTTCAAACTCATACTGATCTCCGAATTTCTCGAATGATGTTTTATTGATTGCGACTTAAGCAACCATCTGCTTGAGTCCACGCTCAAGCAATACACCGATTAAATGTTGCTTGGCTTCTGCGCTATTAGTGATGTCAGCTATTGCTTCAATCTCATCCCGCGCTGTCGCTACGGCTTTGGCAATTAATTCATCATTTAACTTTTGACCATTGACCAGATCTTGAGCCTTGGTTGCCATCACAGGTGTAGCGCCAATTGAAAAGAACGTAAATGCGCAATGATTGAGCACGTCGTCCTGCTTTTGCGCCACGGCCGCTAAGCCAGCAACCGCATAGTCGCCATGACGTCTAGCCAGTTCATGGAAATAGAAAACTTCTTGTTTATTAGCAAGCGGGATCTCGGTAGCCACCAGAATTTCATCTGGCTCAAGAGAGGTTGTGTACAGATCAATAAAAAAATCTTTTGCAGAAATTCTGCGCTCACCCGCAGGGCCATGAATGATCATAGTTGCTTGTAAAGTCAGACTGCAAGCAGGCCATTCAGCGGCGGGGTCTCCGTATGCCAAAGATCCACCCCAGGTTCCTAGATTACGAATAGCGCGATGGGCAATGTGAGGAGCAGCTGCTTTTAACAGTGGTGCATGCTTTGCCACCAACTCTGAATCCTCAATTTCAGTATGAGTTACCAACGCCCCAATACGCAATTGATCGCCTACTACCGTGATGCCTTGGAGCTCTTTTAAATCAGTAATGTCGATTAGCACACTCGGTTCAGATAAACGCATATTTAAAGTTGCCAACAGAGTTTGTCCACCGGCAATTAAGCGCGCATCATCACCCCCCTGCTCAAGCAAAGACAAAGCCTCCTGCAAAACCTTCGGCTTCACATAATCAAATGCTGCTGATTTCATTACGTCTCCTCCACCACTAAAATATTCAGCTTTTTAGCTTTTTATTTTTTGCACTACACGTACTACAACTGCATTAATGCAACTACTTTTTATAGTTATGTTTTATAGCTCTATGACTATTTTTATTTACTGCCAGCGTCTGACTCCAACGCTATCGTCTCCCCGCCTAATTCTTTTGCAAATTGCTGAAAAAAATCATCTGCAATTTTTTTAGCTGATGCGCTAATCAAGCGCCCGCCAATTTGCCCCAATTTCCCGCCAATTGAAGCTTCGGTCGTATAACAAACCAAAGTACCTCCTTCGGACTGCTTTAACTCAACCCGAGATTTGCCTTTAGCAAATCCAGCAGCACCCCCCGACCCCTCAAATGCCATAGAACAAGACTGATCAGGAATGATGTCGCTTAGGAGCAATTTCCCAGCAAATCGGGCTCTTACTGGACCAATCTTGAACATAACCTTGGCATGAACCTCTTCTGGGGAGATGCGACTGATCTCTTCGCAGCCCGGAATAGACTTGGCCAGCACGTCAATATCGTTCAAACCCCTCCATACCTCAGGGATTGGAGCGGATATGAGTTGCTCGCCATTTAATTCCATTTGATCTCCTTGGGGTTTGTACGAATAGAGTCTTATCTACCAATTGTTCAACAATGTACCATTATTTAACTTTTGGTCAATAAGTCCAAATTCGGATAAACCCTGAGAAGACATGCGTTTTACTGAAGATCACGTTTCCAGCTCAAATAATGCTGAAATTTCAGCAGAATTGACGCCGCCCACCAAAAGAAGAATGGGCACCGCAGAGCGTAAACGCCAAATATTGGATAGCGCCATTCAGTTCTTCGCCAGAAATGGAATTGATGGACAACTCAGAAATTTATCCAAAGAATTAGGCGTCACCCATACCCTTCTCTATCACTACTTCCCAACCAAAGACGCTTTGATTCAAGAAGTTTATAAAGAGGTTTTTGAGTCGAGATGGAAACCAGAGTGGGAGGCACTATTGGATGATGAGTCTCTGACGCCTGAAGAAAAATTCAATGCCTTCTATTTGGACTACTCCAATACCGTTTTAACTTATGACTTTGTGCGAATCTTGATTTTCTCAGGCTTAAGCGATCACACCATTAGTGATCGATTCTTTGAGCTATTGCGTTCACGCTTGTTACCTAGACTCATTCGCGAAACGCGCAAGTATTGCGGAAGACCAAACAATTCCAAACCCACCCAGCGTGAACTTGAATTCCTCATGGGCTTACATGGCGGTATTTTTTATATCGGTATGAGAAGGTGGATCTATGGACAAGCAATCTACGCAGTCGAGAGCACTAATACAGAACAAGAAATTATTCGCGATCGCGTGCAGTCTTATCTTCATTCCGCAAAATTACTATTTGCTTAATCCAAAAGGTCATCATGTCTAACCTAAGCCTAAATCACTTCTCTATTCGCAGTCTTGAGATCGAAAAGACAACTGAATTTTTTAGCAAAATTCTTGGCTTAACAGTTGGCCCAAGGCCTGAGTTCCCCTTTCCTGGTGTTTGGCTATATAACGGAGATGAGAGCAGTTGGGCTAATGCGGTTTTACATCTCATCGCCATTGATAAAAACGATCCAAGTGGCCTTAAGAAATACTTAGGTGATCGAGACCCAAGTTCCCTGCATGGATCTGGCGCAGTTGATCACATCGCTTTTTTTGCCACTGGACTTGAAGAAAAAATTGCACTCTTGAAGAAATTAAACATCCCATATCGCGAGCGCACGGTGCCAGTGCTAAAACTGCACCAGATTTTTTTAGATGATCCAAACGGCGTAGTGATTGAACTTAATTACCCCGCAGAAGAAAAAGCAGCATTAGATGCTAAGGCGGCATAGGAACTACTAATGGCAAAAATTCTAGTGGTGGGCGGATCTCTTGGCGGCTTGTTCGCGGCAAATATGTTGCTGCGTCAGGGTCATGACGTTACTCTTCTAGAAAAGACCATTGGATCCATGGATGGTCGCGGTGCCGGTATCGTGACGCATGATTCATTGACTGAAGCACTACGCGCCTCTGGAGTTACCGTTGACCACACACTCGGTGTGCCTGTTACCAAAAGGGTGACGTTAGGCGCAGATGGCAAAAGCCTTGGTGAAATGGAATTCCCTCAGGTACTCACCTCCTGGAGCCGTCTCTATCACATGCTCAAAGAGAGTTTTCCAAATGAGCGTTATCTGCAAGGTAAGGCAGTAAAAACAGTCGCTCAAGATGCTAAAAAAGTACAAGTGCTATGCGAAGATGGCAGTCAATTTGAGGCCGAACTCCTGATTGCATCTGACGGGATTCGTTCAGCAGTAAGGGCTCAAATTGCGCCACAGATTCAGCCTGAGTATGCCGGTTACATAGCATGGCGTGGCGTATGTGATGAAGCCTGCTTATCGAATTTCACGCTAGATACTTTATTTAACTATTTTGGCTTTTGCTTGCCTAATGGCGAGCAAATGCTGGGCTATCCCGTAGCGGGTTCTGGTAACGACACTCGCCCTGGCAAGCGTCGTTACAACTTTGTTTGGTACAGACCTGCGTCAGAACAAGAAGAGCTAGTTAATCTACTCACAGATAACGATGGGCATTACTACCCGACAGGGATTCCGCCACTAAAGGTATCTTGGAAAAATATTTCTCATATGCGCAAAGTGGCACAAGACATTTTGGCACCTCAATACGCAGAGATACTAGAAAAAACTGCCGCTCCATTTTTTCAAGCTATTTACGATGTTCGTTCTGAAGAAATTGTATTTAACAGAATCGCATTAATGGGTGATGCCGCTTTTGTAGGTAGACCCCACGTAGGAATGGGTGTCACCAAAGCTGGGGACGAGGCAATGTCCATTACACGACACATAGCTAAGCTCGGCGCCACTCCAGAAGCCTTAAGTGCATACGGAAATGAGCGACTCAAACTCGGACAGCAGGTGGTCGCGAGAGCCCAATATTTGGGGCGCTATATGCAAGCACAGGGTAGCAAAGGTACTCGGGATTCTGAGAATCTCAAAAGAAATGCCAATACTGTGATGGCGGAGACAGCAATTGATCTGACTGATCTATTGGCACAAGGAAAAGCAGTACCTGAATCCGCGCATTAAAAAGCGCATTCAGTTAAGATTTAGAAAAACTAAAAGCACGATTATTTAACAAGGTTTTATATGGAGGAGACAACCATGAAACAAAAAGTAACGAATCAAACTAGACGTCAGATGTTAATTGGTGGAGCAGCAGTAGCAAGTACCCCACTTTGGTTAAATGTTGCAAACGCTCAAGCTGATACCATCAAGATTGGTTTTCCAACTCCATTAACCGGCCCATTTTCTGCCGAAGCACAAGATCAGGTGAAGGCTGCTGAATTGGCCATTAAAGAGTTCAATGATGCTGGCGGCTTCAATGGACGCAAAGCTGAGCTTTTAGTTCGTGACGACAAGCTCAATCCAGGCGAAGCGGCTACCCGCACTTTAGAGTTAATCGAAAAAGATAAGGTGAACTTCGTTGTAGGCTCACTTTCTGCCGCAACACAACTCTCGATCAATGCGGTTTGCAAAGAAAGAAAAGTGTTGTTCAACTCCATCAGTCAGTCTGATGCAATTAACGAAGCGAAAGACTGGAGTGTTTACACATTCCATGAAGCATTAAACCCAACAATGACTGCTGGTGCTGTAGCTCGTTACTCTATTCCACGTTTTGGCAAAAAAATTGTCTTCCTCACAGCTGATTACGCCTACGGCCATGAAATGGTGCGCGCTTTTGAACGTGCCGGCAAAGAAATGGGCGCAACCACTCTAGCTGATATCCGCCATCCATTGGGCGCATCTGATTATTCCGCTTTCCTGCCACGCATTAAGGCGTTGAACCCAGATATTTTGGTACTTTGCAACTTTGGTCGTGATTTGGTGAATGCAGCAAAACAATGCACTGACTTCGGCCTTAAATCGAGCATGAAGATCGTGACACCTGTACTTCTGTATACCTCACGTCTTGCAGGCGGCCCTGAGGCATTCGAAGGCATCATCGGTGGCACATCATATTACTGGGGTCTTGAAGATCGCATTCCAACTGCGAAAGCTTTTAACGATGCATTCCGCAAAATGTATAACGGCTCAGTTCCATCAGATTACGGTGCATTAGGCTATGCAGGCGTCAAGAGCGTATTAGCCTCAATCAAGATTGCTAAATCAACTGAAACCATGAAGGTGGTTACAGCGATGGAAAATCTGAAGTATGACTGGTACAAGGGTCCTGAATACTATCGCAAATGTGACCATCAAGCAGTACAGACCGTCATCATTGTTGAGTCTAAATCCAAGAATATGAAAGATAAGTATGACGTCTTCAATATTTTGACGATTGAACCCACTACTGAGAAAAACATGCGCACTTGCGCTGAGCTAGGACATAAAGCCTAATCCAAAAATTTCAGGGTGAATACTCATTCACCCTGATTCACAACCCCGCACAATGAAGTGAGGGGTAGTTTTTCTGAGTAAATATATGACCGGTCTTTCATTTGAACTTCTTTGCATGCAACTACTTACGGGCATCGCCTTAGGTAGTATTTATGCGCTTCTTGCGCTTGGCCTATGTCTCATTTTTGGCATGCTCAATGTGGTGAACTTTGCACATGGCGCTTTCTTTATGGTGGGCGCTTTCTTGGGTGTGTACTTCTTGGGAATCACTGGAAACTTTTGGTTTAGCCTAGTTCTCACACCATTACTTACTGGTGCTATTGGATTAGTAACTGAGCGCTTCCTAGTGAGACCGCTCTATGGGCGCGGACTGGACTACCCGCTACTACTAACCTTTGGCCTCTCTTATGTTCTGATTGAAGCAATGCGAATTACCTTTGGTATAGAAGGTCTACCTTCAGTTACTCCAGAAGGTTTGGGTGGAACAGTCAATGTGGGAATTGGATACTTTCCAAAATATCGACTCTTTTTAATCGTAGCCACCGCAGTCATCATTTTTGGAGTGTGGTTTTTTATTCAGAAAACACGCTACGGTTTAATTATCAAAGCTGGCGCAGCAGATCAAGAAATTGTGAAGGTATTGGGCGTCGATATCGCCAAAGTCTGGTTATTAGTTTTTGGCTTAGGTTGTGCAATCGCCGGTCTCTCCGGAATTCTTGCTTCGCCGACTCGATCTGTTAACCCAGAAATGGGCATCCCTATTTTGGCGGAATCCTTTGTGGTCACCGTCGTTGGCGGCATGGGTTCACCTGCAGGCGCGGTAGTAGCGGGCTTACTTGTTGGTGTGGTTTACAGCATGACTTCGCTCTTCTTTCCAGATTTAGCCGAACTATCTATTTTTGTCTTGATGGCGGTGGTGTTATTAATTCGTCCGCAAGGTTTATTTGGTAAAGCAGGAGCGATGGGCTAAGGCTCCGTATATTTATGAATTCATTTTTTCAACTCGTAGCACGCCATAGGGTACTAGCTAGCACCCTATTTCTAGCCATATTTCCATTCATCATGCCTTATGAGGCACTGGCAATCAATATTTTGATATTTGGTTTATTCGCCATGGGCTTCAACTTGTTATTTGGCTATATGGGTCTCTTATCCTTTGGCCATGCAGCCTTTCTTGGCATTGGGAGCTATCTCACTGGCATTGGCATTGTTCATTATGGGATGCCTTGGGGCGTAGCTATATTGGTTGGCATTATTGGTGCAGCGATAGGCGGACTGATCATGGGCTATCTTGCTATTCGTACTCGTGGCATCTACTTCTCAATGGTGACATTAGCGCTTGGTCAAATTGTGTACTACATCTTCTACAAAGCGGAGAGTCTGACTGGTGGTGAAAATGGTTTACGCGGCGTCAGAGTTGATGAGTTCAAGATTCTGGGTATTCCTGTTGACTTCTTAAACCCACTCGTTAAGTACTACGTAATACTCTTCTTTGTAGTCATTGCGATTTGGCTCATCTCTCGCATTTTGAGTTCACCTCTAGGTGCAGTAATGGAAGCGATTCGCGAAAACGAAAAGCGTGCTGCTGCCTGCGGGTTTGATGTTGCTCGCACCAAACTGTTGGTATTTGTTTTATCAGCAGCTATTTGTGGATTGGCTGGCTCATTGCGCGCCCTGCACCTTTCTATTGTGCCGATTGATTCCTTGCATTATTTGCAGTCTGGACAAGCGGTCATGATGAGCATCTTGGGTGGTATGGGAACCTTCTTTGGTCCCTTTATTGGAGCAGCGGTCATGCTCTATTTGGAGGATGTCGTAACCACCTTTACAAAACACTGGATGGCCGTTGTTGGCATAGTTTTCATGTTCTTTGTGCTGTTCTTCCCTAAAGGCATTTGGGGCACCATTCTGAGCAAGCTACAAATTAATCAGGATTCCAAATAATGAATAGCGCAACCATCACCCCCATTCTTGAGGCGCGCAACGTTAGCAAGAGCTTTGGTAAGTTCAAGGCCCTGCAAAATGTCTCCACTAGTTTTATGCCTGGAACACTGACTGCCATCATTGGACCCAATGGCGCCGGCAAGAGCACATTCTTCAATGTCTTAAGCGGCGCTTTTCCTCCTACAAGCGGTCAAATATTATTTAACGGCAAAGATATTACTGGAATGCAGCAACATGAATTTGCACGCATTGGAATCTCTAAAAGCTTTCAGATCACCAATGTCTTTAAGCAATTAAGTGTTCATGAAAACGTGCGTGTAGCCGCTCAAATGGAAACGGCGCGCTATAACTTTTTACGGAATGCACAAAGCTATCCGAAACCCATTGAGATTGCCGATGAATTACTTCATCGAGTAAATCTTGAGCATTTGCGGAATAAAAAGACGGGTGATTTGGCTCACGGTCAACAGCGCGCACTTGAGATCGCTATGGCGCTTGCCTGCAATCCAAGCCTACTATTATTAGATGAGCCTACCGCAGGGATGTCTCCAGAAGAAACATTAGTCATGATGGAGCTCATTCGCACTCTCGCAAGTGAGCGTACTGTCATTCTAGTTGAACATAAGATGAAGCTGATCATGGGGCTTTGTAAGCGCATCATTGTTCTTCATCATGGCGAGTTCCTCGCAGAAGGCACTCCAGAAGAAATCCAAAATAATGCCGAGGTACGTCGCGTGTACCTAGGTCAAGGTTAAAGAGAAGGCCAAACATGTTGCGTGTTGAAAACTTAAATGCCTGGTATGACCGCAGTCACGTCTTGCAAGGTATCTCGCTTCAAGTAAACAAAGGAGAAATTGTGACCTTAATGGGTCGCAATGGTGCCGGTAAAACTACCACCCTGCGCTCCTTGATGGGCCTTTTATCTAAGCGCCAAGGCACGGCGGCAATTGATGGCACTTCATTCCTAGACTTGCCTGCTCATGAACGCTTTCATTTGGGGTTGGCATATGTTCCAGAGGATCGTCGAATCGTTCCTGGACTCACCGTCAAAGAAAACCTTGAATTAGGAGTTATCGCCCAAAAAAATAAGGGCGATATGAGTGCATTAGTCGATGAAATTGCCGAAACTTTTCCAAGACTGAAAGAGCGCCTCCATCAAGACGGCACCTCGATGTCAGGTGGTGAACAACAAATGCTGGCAATTGCCAGAGCAATGATTGGTAAGCCCAAAGTAATTCTGCTTGATGAACCATCTGAAGGCATCATGCCGGTTTTAGTTGAAGAAATGTTTGAGTTATTTGCCAAGCTAAAACAGCAAGGCTTAACTATTCTTTTGGTGGAGCAGAATGTCCAACAAGCGCTAAAGATTTCTGACCGCGCCTACATCCTAGATCAGGGTGAGATCGTATTTCATGACACTGCTCAGAACCTTTTAAACAATGACGAGATTCAGCAAAAGTATTGTGCCGTTTAAAAATTGGATTTTTGATTTAGATAATGTGAAGCCAGTGACCTAATTGGTGCCAAAAGCTTTCTGGGACCAAAGTAAGAAGCCATGTCAGCGTAATAAAACGCAATAACTTACCAATAAACATATAAATAAGACATGGCTGCCATGGTAGCTTTAACCATCCCGCCGCAAGACACAAGGGATCACCCAGACCAGGCAGCCACGATAGCAACAGTAATTTTGGCCCCCAATTCCCGAGCCAGCGCTTAAGACGACTATTGCGAGGCTCATCCATCAACTTGAATCTATTGCGCGCCAATACTCCCAGCCACCAATCCAGCATACCGCCCAATGTATTGCCAACTGTAGCAACGGCAATGGCAACCCAAAATAAGTGTGGATTTAGAGTGATATAGCCAAACAAAATAGGCTCGGATCCAGCTGGTATTAATGTTGCAGAAATAAAGGAGCTTATAAATACTGCTGGCAGCCCTACTACAGGCATTTCAAACCATGCAAAAAAACTCTCGAACAGGTGGTCCATTAAGCAATGCCTTTTACAGGGATGGCATAGAAGCGAATTTCTGTCGGTCTCATAGAGTCTATTTTGCCCTGTTTTACTTAATCTCCTGGATTTTCAAATCTTGCTTAAACTAATGCTTAAATCAGAAGAAACATCATAAAACCTATAAATTGAGACACCAATGAATCAACCTATTCCTAAGCCCGATCAATTTCAAGAAATGCGCGAGGCATTGCGGGATCTTTGTGGCACTTTTGACTCAGCCTATTGGCAAAAGATTGATCATGACAGGACTTATCCAGAAGCCTTTGTGGAAGCGATGACTAAGGCTGGTTGGTTAGCCGCTTTGATTCCAGAGGAATTTGGGGGCTCGGGACTAGGTCTTGCTGAAGCATCCGTAATCATGGAAGAGATCAATCTCTCGGGTGGCAATTCAGGTTCGTGTCATGGACAAATGTACAACATGGGCACACTATTGCGCCATGGTTCTGATGCGCAAAAGAGAATGTATCTCCCTAAAATTGCTTCGGGCGAATTGCGTCTTCAAAGCATGGCGGTCACTGAACCCACCACTGGAACAGACACCACTAAACTGAAAACTACCGCAGTTAAACAAGGCGACAAATACATTGTTAATGGTCAGAAAGTGTGGATCTCCCGCATTCAACACTCAGATCTGATGATTCTGCTAGCTCGAACTACCCCCATCAATGAAGTACAGAGAAAATCAGAAGGTATGTCGATTTTTATCGTGAATCTTGCTGATGCAATTGGTAAAGGCATGGAAGTGCGCCCCATTGCAAATATGGTGAACCACGAAACCAACGAAGTCTTCTTTGATAATCTAGAAATTCCCGCTGAAAACCTTATTGGTACTGAGGGTCAGGGATTTAAATATATTCTCGATGGACTCAATGCAGAGCGCGTCTTAATTGCAGCCGAGTGCATTGGGGATGCCTACTGGTTTATTGATCACGCTCGTCGGTACGCAAATGATCGGGTAGTTTTTGATCGGCCGATTGGCAAAAATCAAGGTATTCAATTTCCGATAGCGGATAGTTATATCGAGACTGAGGCTGCTAATCTGATGCGCTTTAAAGCTTGCGAGCTATTTGATGCACATCAACCCTGCGGGCCAGAGGCAAATATGGCCAAGTATCTTGCAGCCAAAGCATCTTGGGAAGCAGCTAATGTGTGTTTACAAACCCATGGTGGCTTTGGTTTTGCTAATGAGTATGACGTTGAACGCAAGTTTAGAGAAACACGCCTCTATCAAGTTGCACCAATTTCAACCAACTTGATCTACTCCTATATTGCCGAGCATGTGCTTGGCCTTCCTAGATCTTTCTAACGGGATATCAACATGAGCATCCGTCCCTTAGATGGCATCACAGTAGTTGCACTCGAGCACGTCATTGCCGCTCCATTTTGCACTCGGCAATTAGCTGACCTAGGTGCACGCATTATCAAAATTGAGCGCCCAGGTGGCGGAGACTTTGCCAGAGGCTATGACACCCAAGTTGCAGGTCTGTCATCTCACTTTGTTTGGGTAAATCGCTCTAAAGAAAGTTTGACGCTAGACCTCAAACAAGAGTCTGCGATGGCGGTATTGAAAAGTTTATTAAAAACTGCCGATGTCTTTATTCAGAACTTGGCGCCTGGCGCAGCCACTCGTATGGGCCTCGGTCCAGAAGTTTTGCAAAAAGAGAATCCTAGTCTAATTACCTGCGCCATCTCAGGCTACGGAAATGACGGACCCTATCGAGATAAAAAAGCATATGACCTTCTAATCCAAAGTGAAGCAGGCTTTCTTTCAATTACTGGAACCCCAGAAACGCCCAGCAAGGCTGGTAACTCGATCGCTGACATCGCCGCAGGCATGTATGCCTATACCAATATCCTGGCAGCATTACTACAAAGAGGAAAAACTGGAAAAGGCTCTGTCATAGATATTTCTATGCTTGAAGCCCTGAGCGAATGGATGAGCTTTCCCATGTATTACGCCTATGATGGCGCAGATCCGCCACCACGCAATGGAGCGTCACATGCGACTATCTACCCCTATGGACCTTTCAAGGCTGGTGACGGCAAAACTGTCATGCTTGGACTGCAAAATGAACGTGAGTGGGTGCAGTTTTGCGAGACCGTATTAGAAAATACCGCCCTTGCGCAAGATGAACGCTTTGATCGCAACTTTAAGCGCAATGAAAAACGTGCTGAGTTATTAGAAATCATCAATGCCTGCTTTAGCAAACTGACTTCAGAACAATTAATCGCCAGACTGGAGAAGGCTCAAATCGCGAATGCTCATTTGAATGATATGGAAGGGTTATGGAAGCATGAGCAACTAAAAGCCCGTGAGCGCTGGACTGAAGTGGGAACTCCAAATGGACCCATACCCGCATTGTTGCCACCCGGATTAAATGACAGCTATGAATACCGTATGGATGCAATCCCCGCAGTTGGAGAGCACACAGACTCCATCCTCAAAGAACTGGGAATTGCAGAGTCCGAGATTGCAGAAATGCGGGCTAGTGGAGCAATTTAAAGCAGGGGTGAAGTGAGGTGTGCAGCATTTTCAAGATATCGCTGCCAAGTAGGTCTTTTTGCCCATGCTTTTGGATCTACATAATCTGATTGCGCTAGATAGGAGTCAATCAACTTCTCTAGTTTTGCGCAGAAATCCACGTTATACACAATTAGACTAATTTCAAAATTCAGACGCAAGCTTCGTTGGTCAAAATTTACCGAACCAAAGATAGCAATGCGCTTGTCGATTAATAGACTCTTGGTGTGCAAAAGACCACCATGAAACTCGGCAATCGCAACGCCCGCATTCAATAGATCCTCGTAGAAACTTTTACTACTCCAAGCAACTAAAGTTGAATCGTTCAACTTAGGAACGATTAGCGTTACCTTAACCCCCCTCCCCGCGGCCGCCATCAGGGCCTGAATTAACCCATCATCAGGACCAAAGTAAGGCGTGGTTATAGTCAGCTCCTCATTCGCATCCATAATGGCGGAGAGTAAAACTTGATACAGAATATCGTCACGATAAACAGGTCCAGAGGAAAACTCTTGGGCTATAGCACCTCCCTCATGTGGTGCTACTGGAGGCTCACGATCATTGAAGTTGTGAATTTTTGGATTATCGACACTCCAGTCAAAAGCAAAGGTTAATTCAAACTGAGACGCTACTGGCCCTTCAATCCGCACCATAGCATCAACCCACTCACCCACTCCAGAATCTTGCTTGAAGGTGCGCGGATCTACTAAATTCATACTACCAGTCCAAACAATCGCATTATCAATCACAAAGATTTTTCGGTGAAGGCGCAAATCTGCACGGCGAAATTGAAAGCGCCCAAACTGTATAGGCAATGCCTCAGTTACTTGAATTCCAGCATTACGAAACTTGCTGGGCCACTGAGATTTAAACCAATCTTTACTACCCAATGAGTCAAGCAAAACGCGGCATGCTATCCCCCTCTTCGCAGCTGCTATAAGTGCCTCACATACCCGATCAGCATCACCTCCCAAAGCCCATATATAGAACTCTAAGTGCAAGCTTTTTTTGGCCTGATTAATCTCATCGATAAAATTTTGGAGGATCTTAAGAGAATTGGTGTGTAGTTCAATCTTATTTCCAGCTACAACTGGTGAGCCATTTTTTGATTCAGCCAAAAGACTGAGAGCCCTTCCTTCAACAGGTAGCTTCTGTCGATCAGCAGCAAATTGCTGACGCATCATCTCGGTGAGCTTTTCGTACTCACGGTTCATATGAATAATTTTTCGAGTGAGCTTTCTTCCGACCGGGCGCTCGCCAATCAAAATATATAAAGCGATACCAAGCAAAGGGAGTAATATGACGATCAAAAACCAGGCAAATGCCACGCCAACAGGTCTTCTAACTGAAATTAAATGTAAGCCGAACAAAAAGATAATGAGGACATGAACAATCGGAACCCAAATTAATGAAAATCCGAAAACCGATCCGAAAATAAACGCTAAGATATTCATACAAGTTCCAATTCAGCAGTTATGCCAAGATGATCTGAAAGTTTTAGCCATTCATGCAAAATATTTGCAGAATGAATCTTGAGTCCACGCACATAAATCCTATCCATAGGTAATAATGGCTTGATACTAGGGAATGTCTTTGCTGGCGAACCAGTCAATACCTCAAAGACCTCCTCGAAGCCTGCTGCTCTCATGGGTGCACTTACTCGATTGCGCCAATCATTAAAGTCACCCGCCACGATAGTGGGTCCCTCTTGCGTCAATGCCTGAATATGTCTAATGATAGCTTCCAACTGTCGCTCGCGGCCACGCTCAAACAGCGCCAAATGCACACAAAAACAATGGATTGGTTTATCTATACCCTCTAGATAAGTCACGCTATGTAACAGCCCACGCCCCTCAAATCGATAAGCAGAGATATCGTAGTTGTTGCCTTTTTGCTGGGGATGCTTAGAGAGAATGGCATTCCCATGATGTCCATCGCGATACTCGACATTTTTTCCGTAGTGCCAATCACGCCAAAAATCCTCTGACAGAAAGTGAGTGAGCTCAGTCAAAGGCCATTGAGAAAAACGCTTTGCCCTACCTCGATGTTCCTGTTGCAACTCTTGCAAAAAAAGTAGATCTGGATAGTGACTACGCATTTTTTGGCGTAACTGGTAGATCGTTGAATGCCGATGTAAAGGTGACATCCCTTTATGTAGATTCATACTCAGAACCGTGAAGCGAGCTGACTTCGCAGAACTCATTAAAACTGTCCTGCAGCACGTTGGCGCCGAACTCGCGCTAAATAGATCTCGCCCTCAACCAAATCTTGGCACTGCATACATTTATTACAGATAGAGGCTTGCTCACGCAACTCATCAATAGATTCCACGGGATGGGAATCTAGATATTCACGCAAATCCACATCGAAAACCTCATTACAGAGACAAACGACTTCAGCCATAGATTGAAAATAGGGTAATTAATCTCATTACTGCCATTTTGCCACCGCCTTGATAGAATCGAGCGCATGTTAAAAGCCTTTCAAGACGCCATTGCCCTGCTCGCCCATTTAGATGCCGGTGTTTTAGGCATCGTATTTATCTCCCTGCAGGTAAGTCTTACAGCCCTTCTGATCGGAACTTTTCTTGGCCTACCTATAGGCGCCCTCTTGGCTACTGAGCAATTTATAGGGAAAAAGACGATTATTGTGACACTCAATACCCTCATGGGAGTACCCACTGTGATTGTTGGGGTCTTGGTTTACCTGATGTTATCTCGCTCAGGACCGTTAGGAGCATGGGGTTGGCTTTTTACGCCGAAGGGCATGATCGTGGCTCAGACATTGCTTACAACCCCTTTAATCGCCGCCCTTAGCAGGCAAATTCTGGAAGACTCCTGGAAAATCCATCGCGATTCATTTATGAGTCTCCGACTACCACCACTTTCGCGTTTTAAGTGGTTGATTTGGGACTGCCGCTTCTCGTTAACGATAGCGGTCCTAGCTGGTTTAGCCAGAGCAATATCAGAAGTTGGCGCAGTCATGATTGTTGGCGGAAACATAGACCATTCCACTAGGACAATGACAACCGCAATTGCTTTGGAGACTAGCAAAGGAGATCTACCTTTAGCGCTTGCACTCGGAATTGTATTGCTAACAATTGTTCTGTTAGCGAATCTATTCACCTTTGCAGTCCGTCAAATTGCGGAGCGTCGCTATGGTTAATGCTGTTGAGAATTTCGACAAGTTCATCGAACTGAAAGACGTCATCGTCAAGAGCAATGGAAGGGTCATTCTCAATATCCCACATGCGATTATCCCCGCAGACAGAATCACAGCCTGTATTGGTCCAAACGGCGCCGGCAAAACCACACTTCTTAAACTCTTAGATGGACTTATCAAACCGGATAGCGGAACAGTAAGCTTTCTTTTTAAAACCAAGACAGCATTAGTACTTCATCACACGCCAATGATTAAGGCATCGGCAATATGCAATATCGCTATGGTTCGAGATGCAGATAAATCCATTCAACAATCCGATGTCATTAAAGTTATTGAACAAGTAGGATTGAATAAGCTGACTGACAGTCCTGCTCACAAATTATCAGCAGGTGAGCGACAAAAACTTTGCCTTGCTAGAGCTATTCTCCAAAAACCAAATTTGGTATTGCTAGATGAGCCTACTGCCAATCTTGATCCCAATACCACCGAGCAAGTTGAAGAACTCATTCGACAATTCGCCCAGCAAGGTGCAAATGTGATCTTCTCATCCCATCAACTTGCGCAAGTACAACGAATTGCGGAGTACATTATTTTTATCGATCAAGGCGAGATAAAAGAAAAAGGACCCGTAGGTCCTTTCTTTACCGATCCCCAAACGCAGGCAGCTAGACGCTACCTACATCAAGAATTACTTGTCGACTAATTACTTGGCAGCTGCAGGTGCCGCTGGAGCCGCAGGGGCTGCTGGTGCTGCCGCAGGAACGGCTGTAGCCGCTACTGGTGGAACAAAAGGCGGCGGCGCTACACAAGGAGCTGGAGCAGGTGTTCCAGCAACCTTAAATCGGTCAGCTACACGATTTTGTGCTTGACACAATTGATATGCTCCAACCTTATCGCCATAAGCAGTTTTAGCTTTAGCCAAATTGGCAGCCTCTTGCGCTTCAGGGGATAGCGGTGGCAATGCCGCCATCACTAAAGTTGCATTAAATGTGCAGAGTGCAAAAGCAATGATTTTTTTCATGGCTTTTTCCTTATTTGTTAACTTTGTTATACCAGAGCTCATGATGCTCTTTGGCCCAAGTAGCATCTACATACCCCGTCTTCATTCCATCAATCGACCCTTGGGATCCGATGGTTCCAATATAGATATGCCCCATTGCCATAGCTGACATCAAGATTGCAGCACTGCTGTGAATGATGTTGGCAATCTGCATCGTGCCACGGGTGTACTCAATCGACATGAATGGAACAATCATATCGAGCACAAAGCCTGAACCTGAAATTACCAAGCCCAAGAATGTCATACCAAACCAAAACCAGATTTTTTCACCACCATTAAAGAATCCTGCAGGTACATGTTTACCATTAAAGATTCCACCAAAGGAGAGGAACCATTGCAGATCGCCCTTGCCAGGAAGATTCTTATGAGCAAACAGCAAGAAGAAAATCACGATACAAATCGTAAATAACGGACCAGTGAAATTATGGATATTTTTGCAAACCATTAAGAATGAGCCATATGCAACCCCACCCATTAATGGCATAACAAAATACTTGCCATACAAAATTAATAAACCAGTGAAAGCTAAGGCTAAGAAACTGAATGCCATCAACCAGTGAACCAAGCGGTCAAATGCACTGAAGCGCTTAATCTTGACACCCGACATAGGTTCATGCAATTTCATAGGACCCTTAAGGGTATAAGTTGCGATGATCCCAAAGAATGCTAAGGCCAATAGCCAGCCACCGTATACGGTAATCACACCATTACGAATCACACGCCATTCTTGACCAGAACGTTGAATTAAAACGCTTGATTCTTTATCTGGAATGCTAACGTAGTTATATGGGTCACTATTTGCAGTAGTAAAAATAGAAGGGTTTGCTGGCTGAGCCTGGGCTTGAGTGCCATTGGCCAGACTATTTGGATTTGCCGGCACAGACAGCGGAGGAACATCCACACCACTAGCAGATGGCAATGGTGCCATAGGTGCGCGCTCAGCAAAACTGAGTCCGCTCGCCAAAGTCAGCGACAAACCAGCAGTCACCACCAAAGTGCGTAGAACTTTAGAAAATGATCGTTTCATACACATGTCCTTAAACGTTTTCGTTTTATTTATTGTTATTTAGTTGATCACTTAACGCGACTGTATTCGTTCTGACCTTGAGTTCGTTTGTCAATCGACTCAGTCCAACTAGCCTGATTTCCTGGAGTCCAACCTTTTGTCACGAAGCCATTGTTTGCTCCCATGTATGGGGCGACATCGGGACGCTTGGCAGCTTTTGCCGCAATTTCTGGCGGCTCAGAGCAAGCTGCTAAGAGGGTTGTTGCCGCAAAACACAAGCCGAGAGTTTTGAAATTTACTTTCATTATTTGGCTCCTGGAATTTTGTCAGCAGGTGTCGGGCTTGGAGCTGGAGTACCGGGACCACCATAGGCAGTAGACCAACCAAATGCCTGTGAACCAGGATACTTGCCATTCTTTTCGCGAGTAGCAACGCGATTATTAAAGATGCTAGAAATGATGTCACTATCACCACCAATCAAAGCCTTGGTAGAGCACATTTCAGCGCATAGCGGCAACTTACCTTCAGCCAACCGATTACGTCCATATTTCTCAAACTCAGCAACACTGCCATTCTCTTCTGGACCACCGCTACAGAATGTGCACTTATCCATTTTGCTGCGCGAACCAAAAGCGCCCTTGCTTAGGAACTGAGGTGCGCCAAATGGGCAGGCAAATGAGCAATAACCACAACCGATACAGATGTCTTTGTCATGCAATACAACGCCTTCATCAGTGCGATAAAAGCAATCGACTGGGCAAACGGCCATACAAGGAGCGTCGGTACAGTGCATACAGGCAACAGATACAGATTTCTCTTGACCGATGATGCCATCGTTAACAGTGACAACGCGACGACGGTTAACACCCCAAGGTACTTCGTTATCGTTCTTACAGGCTGTGACACAACCGTTGCATTCGATGCATCGTTCTGTGTCACAAATAAATTTCATTCTTGCCATTGTGTTCTCCTGACTTTATTTTTTGACTTAGGCAAATTTCTCGATTTGACACATCGTGGTTTTGGTCTCCTGCATCATTGTTACCTGGTCGTAACCATAGGTAGTTGCAGTATTGACCGCCTCACCTTGAACTACTGGTGCAGCACCCTCTGGGTAGTATTTGCGCAAGTCCGCCCCTTGCCACCATCCAGCAAAATGGAATGGTACGAACGCAGTACCCTCGTTGACACGCTCGGTAACTAAAGCACGAACTTTAATTTGAGCACCAGTTGGGGACTTAACCCACACATAATCCCAATTCTTAATACCGCGAGCCGCAGCAGCCTTAGGATTAATCTCCACAAAGTTTTCTTGCTGAAGTTCAGCCAACCATGGGTTAGAGCGAGTTTCATCACCGCCACCCTCGTATTCCACCAAACGACCAGAAGTCAAAATGATTGGGAACTTTTCATACAATTTCTGATTCAAGTTTTGATCTTGAACAGTCTTGTAGAGAGTAGGTAAGCGCCAGAAATTCTTCTTGTCAGCCGATGTTGGGTACTTACGCATCATCTTCTCATTCGTGCTGTACAAGGCTTCACGGTGAATAGGCACTGGATCTGGGAAGTTCCAAACAACAGCGCGCGCTTTTGCGTTACCAAATGGATGGCAACCATTCTTCATTACAACGCGCTGAATTCCGCCAGACAAGTCAGTCTTCCAGTTTTTACCTTCGGCGAGCTTCTTCTCTTCATCGGTCAACTGATCCCACCAACCCAATTTCTTCACAAACACGTGATCAAACTCTGGATATCCAGTAGTAATCGCTGAACCCTTGGAGCAAGAGCCATCCCCAGCCAGCAAGCTCACACCCTCACGCTCAACACCGAAGTTTGCGCGGAAGTTACCACCGCCCTCCATCACACTCTTACTAGTGTCATAAAGGTTGGGTGAACCTGGGTGCTTGATTGCAGCAGTTCCGTAGCAAGGCCAAGGCAAGCCATAGTAATCGCCAGTGGTGTCATAACCCGTAACCGGATCAACTCCACCACGGGACTTCAAGGTCTTCGGATCAAAGGTTGCAACCATTCTCATGTGCGCTTTGAGACGCTCAGGAGTTTGACCGGTATATCCAATTGTCCAGACTGAGCGATTAATCTCACGCAAGATATCTTCAATCTGCGGCTCTTTCCATTGCTTACCAGCAAACTTGGAATTGAGGATTTTGTAGTTCTTGGACAACTCTTGGCCAAAGCCTAAACGATCGGCGAATGCTTGCATGATTACATGGTCAGGCACTGACTCAAACAATGGATCAATTACTTTCTCACGCCATTGCAAAGAACGATTTGAAGCTGTAGCAGAACCACAGGTTTCAAACTGTGTAGCAGCAGGCAACAAGTAAACATTGCGATTTTTATTAACTACATCACCCTCGGCCGCAGGCATTGCTGCCATTGCTGCAGTAGCGCTTGGATATGGATCAACTACGACCAACAGATCCAACTTATTCATCGCGCGCTTCATATCCAAGCCACGAGTTTGAGAGTTAGGAGCATGACCCCAGAAGAACAAACCTTTAACGTTAGTTTGCTGATCGATCATGTCGTTCTTCTCAAGAACTGCATCAACCCAACGAGAAACCGTTGTACCGGATTTCTCCATCATGTCAGGCGCATAACGACCTTTGATCCACTCGTAGTCGACACCCCAAACAGTTGCGAAGTGTTTCCAAGAGCCAGCGGCAAGGCCATAGTAGCCAGGCAAAGAATCTGGGTTAGGACCTACGTCAGTAGCACCTTGAACGTTATCGTGACCGCGGAAAATATTTGTACCGCCACCAGATTTACCTACGTTACCTAATGCCAACTGCAAAATACAGGATGCGCGCACCATGGAGTTACCAATAGTGTGCTGGGTCTGACCCATACACCAAACCACTGTACTAGGACGATTTTGAGCCATTGTCTTAGCGGCTTTATACATTTGATCTTCAGGAACTCCGCAAGCTTCTTCTACTGCTGCAGGTGTCCACTTTTCCATGACTTCTTTACGGATCTCATCCATACCGTAAACACGATCATTGATGTATTTCTTGTCTTCCCAGCCATTTTTGAAGATGTGATAGAGCAATCCAAATAAGAATGGAATGTCGGTACCAGAACGAATGCGAATGTACTGATCTGACTTTGCTGCTGTACGGGTATAACGTGGATCGACCACGATCACTTTGCAACCATTCTCTTTTGCGTGCAACAAACTCAACATAGATACAGGATGAGCTTCGGCTGCATTTGAACCAATATAGAGGGCTGCCTTGGCATTCATCATGTCGTTATAGCTATTAGTCATCGCACCATAGCCCCAGGTGTTTGCAACACCCGCAACTGTAGTTGAGTGACAAATACGAGCCTGATGGTCTGTATTGTTTGTGCCAAAGAAAGAGACCCACTTACGCAGTAAGTAGGCCTGTTCATTGTTGTGCTTTGAGGAGCCGATAAAGAACATTGCATCTGGAGAATATTTCTCACGAATACTCTTCATCTGAGCAGTAATTTCAGTTAGCGCCTGATCCCAAGAAATGCGCTGATACTTTCCATCCACCAGCTTCATTGGGTAACGCAAGCGATAGTCGCCATGACCGTGCTCACGCAAAGCAGCGCCTTTAGCACAGTGAGCACCCATATTAATTGGGGAATCAAAGACAGGATCTTGACGTACCCAAACACCATTCTCAACAGTCGCATCTACTGCGCAACCAACTGAACAATGGGTGCAAATAGATCTCTTAACTTCAATCTTGCCCTTGCCGTCGAGCATCGCTTTGCTGGGCTCTGCAGCAGCCTTTTGCACAAAACTCAATTGGCTTGCAGCAATACCAGCGCCAACGCCAACGCCTGAGCGCTTCAGGAATGTACGGCGATCCATTGTTGGCACAGCCGCCTTTAATCCTCGTGACAAGCTGCCAATTAAATGGGAAGTTGCACGACTGCTTTGTGGGGTATTGGATTTACGAGTCAGACTCATATGATGTCCCTGAAAAAGTTTTTTGTATTTTTTGGATAACAGTTACAGCGAAAGCTAAATACAACTGATTAAATCAATGTGGTTTCGTAATATTTACGCATGTGCGCAGTCATAGTTTGGCCAGCATCTTTGACGGCGGTCGCACCACTAATTTCTTGGATAACGGCCTTACCAACCGGGGTTTGACTGACCACAGCAACAGCACCTACTGCTGCGCCTGCACCAATAAAGAACTTACGACGCGATGGCTTATTTTCTTCGCTTAAAGCAACTTTGGATTTAGTGCTCATGGCATGCTCCTATTTAATTATTCTTGATCTAGGGCAAGTGTAATTGGTAATTGCATTTTTCGCATATAGACATATCAAAATCTATCTAAGGCTTACCCTGTGCTGCACTGCAATATCAAATCATGTCAAATCCCTGCCCCTCAATAGCCAAGAATTCTCTGGTCAAGGCGGCAACTGGACGATAAAGATGCATCTCAGGAATGCCTTCTATGGCATCGCAAAGTTCGTCGTACCAAGGACGAATATGCTCATTGAAAAAAACCCTTTGGTTTGTAAGGTTTGAGACTTCTACATCATCCCCAGCAATAAGGTAGCGCATGACTTCACAAAGTGCAGAAATATGATCTTCGGTCTCAGTCACCTCTTCTGCCGCCTCCAGACCAAATCCTTCTAGGGCTTTGCGGATATTGACCAAAGGCTTCTCATTTAAATGACCTGCCATGTAAAAGGAGCCATTAAGAACGACGTTAGGCTTTCCAACACTAATGAAATTCAAGTCAAATTCATCATGCCAAGCTTTGGCAGGGTTATTTTTAGCAACCTCCACCACATCCATCCAGACCTTCGCCAAAGGGGCCTCATTAGAAGCATCGTGTTGATCAGCGGTAGCGGCAATTTGATCTAGCAATTCTTGATCAGGCGGCATCTGAAAAAAACGCGCAATTAAACCGTATAAATCAGCTCTCGCGAGATCCTCCGGTAAGCCTACATCCCCAACTTCGGCTAGGGATGTAGCTTTTACTGCTTCTTTTGTATTTTCAGTCATGATTCTTTTTTCACCATATCAACCACGCGACAATCGCCGCACATCTTGAGCCTTTCCATCGCTGCACCCGCAAAGGCACCATGAGCTCCCAGCTTAGTCAACATCAAATCAACCATTTTTAGAGTGCCAAAAGGTTTGCCACAGCTAATGCAGTGGAAAGCTTGGGTCTCATTGAGAACGGCTCTTTGCTTGCGTTGTTCTACTGTCTGTAATCGAGGCGCAAGAGTCAAAGCCTTTTCAGGGCAGGTCTGTACACAAAGTCCGCATTGAACACACTGCTTTTCTATGAAAGACAGAACAGGCTCATCTGGATTATCTAATAGCGCCCCCTCAGGACAACTGCTCACACAAGACATACACAGAGTGCATGCATCTTTATTAATCGTTAGACCTCCAATTAAGGAAGACTTTGGTAGCGCTACTCCGAACTCAGGCAAAGGAGACTTAGCCTGCCTTTGCAAATGCTCTAAAACTGCTTCTAGCGTTTCACGCTTTTGATTCGACAAACCAATACTTGCTGGAGTGCAAATAGGAGCCAATGAGCCACGCTGACGGAAAGCTCCCATTGCTTTAGATAGCGAAGCTAAATCATCAGCGGAGCTTGCCGCTATCAAGTGAATTCGCTCGTCAAAGCCATAAGCTTTAAGAATGCTATTTGCCAATTCTGTTTGCTGTTCCAGCGCCGCACGATAAGCAGGATCCTCATCTCCACTTAACAAAAGGATGACCTCGGCAAAACCATAAGTAAGCGCCCCAAGCCAAAGATCAAGTCCAGTAGAGGCAATATGTTCGATGCCATAAGGAATAACAAAAGCAGGAAGCCCCTCAAACTGCTTGGGCATGATGTGGGCAGATCGACCCAGACCATCAATCATTTGGGTGCCCGCCTTTAAAGTATGCAATAGCAAACTGGGAGCCATTGCTTGATTTATTTTTTTAGCCTCTGCAGTAAATACATTTGCGAGTGTCTTTAACTCTTTACCTTGATGAGCAACGCTAGGATAGTTGTAGCGCATTGCACCAGAAGGGCATGTGGTGGCGCAAGCTCCGCATCCCATGCACAGGTTGGGATTGACTTCAACTGAGCCTTGACCATTTTTGAAAATAGATCCGATAGCCCCTGTTGAACAAACGTCAATGCACGCACTACAACCTACTTTGCCATTGCGACCATGCGCACAAATTTTTTCGTTATAGACAAAATATTTTGGCTTCTCAAATTCCCCCACCATCTCTAATAGCTGATTGGTGGCTAGCGCTTGGTCTAAGGGGTCAACACCTGGCGCAAAGTAACCTTGAGGAGTTTGACTCATGCGCATTTTTGGATCGGCACGTAAGTCCAAGATCAGATCAAAGTCAGAACTACGTTCACGCTCTTTGCGATCAAACGAAATTGCTCCAATGCCGGCACAGGCAGTCACGCAAGCACGATGAGATTTGCATTTCTCAAGATCAATCTGAAAGGACAAATCAATAGCGCCTTCAGGACAAACCTCTACACACGCGCCACAGCGCGTGCACATCTCAGGATCAATCGGGTTTTGCAAATCCCAATTGACTGAAAAATTACCAAGATAGCCATCTAACTTTGTAACAACTCCAGAAAAAATAGGGTAACTACGATTAAGAGGAAGATCAGCAGACTCTGTGCATAAAACCGAAACATCCAAAGACTGACTTAACTTTTCAGCCCAAGGAATAACTTGAGAGCCTGCGCCGATAATTAACAGTCTGCCCTGACTTTCATAATTCACTACAGGAACAGGTTCTGCCTCAGGCATATCAGCTAAGGCTAACAAGGCTGCAATTTTGGGTCCCGATGTGTTGGCCTCTTGGGTCCACCCTGCCACTTCTCGAATATTTACAAAACGTAATGGGGCAACCAATGGTTTTTCGGCTTGATTAGCCAATTCACTAAAAAGAGCAGCTTCTTGAGTGCAAGCAATTACTAAGGATTCAGAACCATCTAAAGCTTTTAAAAAAGAGCTGACCTCTTGTCTGCATAAAGACTGATGAATCGGAGCTCCCATCGCCTTTGCATCCAAAGGCATCGTGCCATTACAGTTGCAAACTAATTTTTGACTCATGCGCTATCTTCTTAAGTTTTTTTCTGTTCGGGTTCAATTGGCACTGCATCGGTCACTTCACCCAATTGAGCAGAAGTTTTTTGCTCTGTGGATGGCAAAGCACTTTGAGCTTGCGGCTCTGTTAAGCGGCTTTCGTTCTGTTCTGAATCTGAAGATGCAAGATCAGCAGATTTGCGGAACAGATTCAACATATCACTCTGCGTCATTCGCTCAAGCATTCCTGGGGGCAAGGGGTCTAGCTTACTGTAATCATCAATATAGATATCTAACCCATCCATGATATTGAAATGAGGATCGGTAAACATTTTCTTAAGAGCCGCCTGCTGAACAGCAGGATCAACATCTGGTTTCATAAAAGCCGAAAAGTCTGGATCAAAACGATCAATCTTGGCGACATCATCCAAAGTGGGAAGTGGCGAAGCCTCTTCCGCAATCTTCTCAGCAGGAAGGTCTTGCGAAGGCTCTTTTGGGGCCTCTATTTTTTTTTCTTGAGGAGCATCAACATCAACACCGGCTTTGCGCCTAGACCAGCGACCTAAAAATCCATCAGCCATTATTCCTCCAGTGGGCGCTCGGCGCCTTTGAAAGAAGCGGGCTTATGACGTTTTTTGGGTTCTGGGTGATAGTGTTCGTTAGCGTACTCTTGTAACCAAGCCGTGTGTTGCTCACTCATAGGAATGGTATCTACCGACTCCCCACCATCCAGTAAGCGAGCAGCTTCGTTATAGCTGACGCATATACGGTGCGGCACTGCAAATGAGGGTTCTGATTTTGCCAAGGCAATGGATTGCTCATCTAAATAGCGCTCAACATCTTCCTCTAAACGCCACATAACAAACCAACTCGGTGTGGTTGCAGATACATTCAGATAGTAACCTTCTGCCTCGTCAGGAAAGAGATCCAATTCGTAGCCTGTAAATAACCAGGACTCGCCCTCAGCATCACGACCCAAGAATTGGCCCGTGATGCAATTGCCTTGACTGCTATTGAATTGCCCAAAATCTGGCAATACCTCCTGAGGCACCCAGCGGTATGAGACCCATGGGTTATCAATATTTTGTTTACGCATTAATACCGCAAAACGCATAAGTCCTCAGGTGTTTTGAACCACAATGTTCGGAAATTTGCTGCTCATATCTTTAGCTAGAGTAGCAACGCGGATAGCCACCTGTCTAGCAATCCCTTTGTAAATAGCGCTAATAGCACCATCAGGGTCAGCAACCACAGTAGGACGTCCCGCATCCGCTTGCTCACGAATGGATAGATT
Source organism: Polynucleobacter sp. MWH-Braz-FAM2G (assembly GCF_018687635.1). Classification (NCBI taxonomy): domain Bacteria; kingdom Pseudomonadati; phylum Pseudomonadota; class Betaproteobacteria; order Burkholderiales; family Burkholderiaceae; genus Polynucleobacter; species Polynucleobacter sp. MWH-Braz-FAM2G. The sequence continues at coordinate 596,341 of NZ_CP061300.1, read as the reverse complement.
TAGCGGTAAAGCGCCTAAGAAATCCACTCCATATTCTTTACACATTTTTTCGCCACCACCAGTACCAAAGACATGCTCTTCATGTCCGCACTGGGTGCAAACATAGGTACTCATATTTTCAATGATGCCGATGATCGGTACCCCCACCTTCTCAAACATCTTCAGACCCTTACGAGCGTCTAATAATGCAATATCTTGCGGAGTAGTCACAATCACTGAACCAGTAACAGGAACCTTTTGCGCCAGAGTCAATTGAATATCACCTGTGCCAGGAGGCATATCGACGATTAGGTAATCCAGGTCACGCCAACGAGTTTGACGAAGAAGTTGCTCCAACGCAGATGTCACCATAGGACCACGCCAGACCATCGGTGCATCATCATCAATTAAAAAACCAATCGAGCTAGCCTGAAGGCCGTAAGCTTCCATCGGCTCAATCGTGTTCTCTTCAAGGGAATCCGGTCTACCCGTAATACCCAACATCATGGGTTGGCTTGGACCGTAAATATCCGCGTCCAAAATTCCTACTTGTGCGCCCTCGGCAGCAAGAGCGAGTGCTAGATTCACCGCAGTAGTCGACTTTCCAACACCGCCCTTACCGCTAGCAACTGCAATAATATTTTTTACGCTGGGTAATAACTTCACACCACGCTGCACTGCATGTGCAACGATCTGACTAGAAACATTGACGCTGACATTCTTCACGCCAGGTAATTCACGCAAAGCACTAATGACTGACTTGCGAATGGAATCAAATTGACTTTTAGCTGGATAACCCAAAACGATATCCAAAGAAATATCGCCATCTTCAACGCGAATATTTTTCACGCTTTTAGCGGTCACATAGTCAATTTTTGTGTTGGAGTCGATTAAATTCTTTAAAGTCGCCTGCACTAACTCTGGGGTAACTGACACTACTTTCTCCTAATAATGAATCAACCTAGAATGCACCCCTAGGTCTCTTATATTTTCTTAATTAGCGCTAGCTTACTCGTAGCCGGCAATATTTGCTGAAAGTGATCTATTTCAGCCGGCATGCAATACCTTAAAAAATTAGCAAGCTTAGATAATAGACAGCCATCGACATCAAGGCTGTTGCTGGAATGGTGAAGATCCATGCCCAAACAATATTTCCAGCAACCCCCCAACGAACCGCGCTCGCTCTTTGAGTTGAACCCACACCAACAATAGCCCCTGTAATCGTATGGGTAGTAGAAACAGGCACACCCAGAGCAGTTGCAGCAAATAAGGTAATGGCTCCACCTGTCTCGGCACAGAAACCACCAACCGGCTTAAGTTTTGTAAGTTTCTGGCCCATCGTTTTCACAATGCGCCAACCACCAAACATCGTGCCCATGGCTATCGCGACGTAACAGCAAATGATGGTCCATGTTGGTGGCATCTTTGCGCTAGCGTCAGCGTATCCAGTAATAATCAGCAATAACCAAATAATCCCGATTGTCTTTTGCGCATCATTACCACCATGACCCAAGCTATATGCGCTTGCAGAAAGTAGCTGAAGTCGACGGAACCAGCGATCGGTTTTTGCCAAGTTGGCGTTTCTACAAACCCAAGCTACTAGCAACATCATTAATGAACCAAGCAGGAAACCAACAAACGGTGAAATAAAAATAAAAGAGACTGTCTTCAAAATACCCGACCAGACTAGACCATCAATACCTGCTTTAGGGAGTGCGGCACCAACTAAACCACCAATCAAGGCATGTGAAGAACTAGATGGAATGCCGTAATACCAAGTAATGACATTCCAAACAATTGCGCCAACTAAAGCGCCAAAGATAACGTGCAAATCCACTGCGCTTGGATGAACAATGCCTTTACCAACTGTAGCGGCTACGCTTAAGTGAAAAATAAAAATAGCTAGAAAATTAAAGAAGGCCGCAAAAACTACCGCTTGCTGCGGCTTAAGCACTCCGGTAGAAACTACCGTTGCAATGGAGTTGGCTGCATCATGAAAACCATTCATGAAATCAAATGCGAGAGCTAGCGCCACTAAAAGCGCCACAACCCAAAAAGCTACTTCTGTCGCTGGCAACTTATTTCGCCTTAAGAGTTTTCAAGAACAATGCCCTCAACCAAGTTGGCAACGTCTTCACATTTATCGGTAACTTCTTCGAGTAACTCATAAATGCGTTGGCACTTGATCAGCTCACGAACTTCGATATCTTCACGGAATAACTTTGTGATAGCCGTGGAAAGCAGACGATCCGCACCAGACTCCAAGTGATCAATCTCGTCACAGGTCTTCAAGGCAGCTTTGGCCACCTCTGGATCTGAAATGTCTTTTAAAGTGGCAACAGCATTTCTCATTCCAATACAGCACTGGTTGCAGAGTTCCGCCATTTGCAACATCTCAGACGTCATCTTCTTCACATCATACAAATGCATCGCTTCTGTACCATTCTGCAACAGGTCAGCCACATCATCCATCGTATTGATGAGTGAAAAAATTTGGTCTCTATCAATCGGTGTAATGAAAGTTTTATGCAATCGACGATGCACCTCTTTCACAACATCATCGCAAGCATGCTCTGCTTTATCCACCTCTTGGGTGTACTTAGCTCGCAATGTTTCATCGTTGTAATGCTCAACGAACTTTAAAAAAGATTCGGATGCAGACACAATATTATTGGCGTGCTCATTGAAAAGCTCGAAGAAATTACCATCGTGAGGCATTAACTTACTGAAGAACATAAATCACGATCCTTTGAGGACAAAACTGCAAGTTTTATTAGATTTGCGGTCATTCTAAACAATTGCTATTGAACAACTGGAAAGCCGGCATCTGTTATGAGCTGACTAGCCTTCTCTATTGGCAGACTTGTCTCAAGATTGATGGTCTGAGTCGTTAAATCTGCCTGCAACTTTGCTTGCGGATCCTCTGCCTGAATCGCCCGAGTAACGGCATTAATACAGCCACCACAAGTCATTCCGGATACTTTTAGAGTCAACATAAAGACCTTTTTAATGTAAGCATGGCATTCATGGGGTAGATTATCTTCTATATGAACACTCAAAAAGACACGAATTCCGAGCTATTTACTCTAGATATTGGCGGCATGACTTGCGCCTCTTGTGTGGGCAGGGTTGAGAAGGCCTTGGACAAAATTCCTGGGGTCGAGGCAGCCAGCGTCAATTTAGCCACTGAGCAGGCCAAAATTCGCCTAAATACCAATTCTGGAGTCAAAATTGATGAAATTATCGCCATGGTCCAAAAGACAGGCTATGAAGCCAAAGTCAGTACACCTCATGGCACCCAAGAGCTAGCGCCAGCTAAATTATTCTGGGGGGCAGACGGTCTAGGACGTGTTTTATTAGGCTTTGCTCTCTCCGCCCCACTCTTTCTACCAATGTTCCTAATGCCCTTCGGAATTCATTGGGCCCTTGCACCAAAATGGCAACTTCTACTAGCAAGCCCAGTTCAATTTTTTTTAGGATGGCGTTTTTATAAAGCTGGCTTTAAATCCCTGATGTCTGGGGTTGGCAATATGGATTTGCTTGTAGCACTTGGCACAAGTGCCGCCTATGGATTAAGTATTTACCAAATGCTGTCATCAGATCATGCAGCGCATGAACTATATTTTGAAGGCTCTGCAGTAATCATTTGCATGGTCTTGCTTGGCAAATGGTTAGAGTCCAGAGCCAAACAACAAACGAGTGAAGCAATACGCGCCCTTCAGAAGCTTTGGCCCGAACACGCCAAAGTCATTGAACGAAATATCATCATTTCCGAAAACTCTCCCTTAGATCAATTTCGCGATCTTCCTTTGGATCAGGTTTTCCCCAAAGACCGCATCTTGGTTTTACCAGGTGAGCGCATTCCGGTGGATGGCGTCATTCTTCGTGGCAGCAGTCATGTTGATGAATCTCTTCTTACAGGCGAGAGTGAGCCCGTCAAAAAACATCTAACTGAAAAAGTGATTGGTGGCTCGCTAAATGGCGAAGGTCTTTTGGTCATTGAGGCGCAAGCAGTAGGAGTTGAGAGCGTTCTTTCGAAAATCATTTCACTAGTAGAGGATGCTCAGACCCAAAAAGCACCCATCCAAAAACTAGTTGATCAAGTAAGTGCTATTTTTGTACCTAGCGTTATAGCCATAGCGATCATCACTGGATTGGCCAATTGGTTCTATTTAGACTCCGCATCAATTGCTATTTTGAGAGCGGTATCTGTATTAGTGATTGCATGTCCATGCGCCCTTGGTCTTGCGACACCGGCAGCCATCATGGCAGGAACTGGCGTAGCAGCTCGCTATGGGATCTTAATTAAAGATCCGCAGGTATTGGAGTTGGCGCACCGCTTAAATGTCGTTGCCTTTGATAAAACTGGCACCCTCACTATTGGCAAGCCACAACTGCTTGGGATTATTTCGTTTACGAATGCATTTTCTGAAGACGACATTCTCACAAGTGCCGCAGGACTTCAACTAGGCAGCGAACATCCACTTGCAAAAGCTCTACTTGAGGCGGCAAAACAAAAGAGAATAGAACCCATTATTCCCATGGATAGCAAAGCATTGGCAGGCATTGGTATTAGCGGCAAACCCAGCTCAGGAGTTTTTAAAGGTCAAAATCTTACTCTTCAAAGCATTGCATCATTGGAGGGAAGTCCGCATTATTGCGCGATCCTAGAAAAAGCAAAAACATGTTTTGAGGCAGGTCAAACTGTTTCCGTCTTAATGAATGGTGAAGCGCCTTCGTCGCCAATTGCCATCATTACTTTTGGAGATGAACTTAAAGATAGCTCAAAAGATGCAATTACTTCATTAAACGACATGCATATTCGCACAGTCATGCTTTCTGGAGATAATGTCGCGGCAGCTAATCGTGTTGCAAAAAATATTGGTATTCAAGAAGTGTTTGCGCAAATTATGCCAAGCGATAAGGCGAACATTATTCGTCAACTTCAATTAAAGAATGGTCAACGTCAGTTTGTTGCAATGGTGGGTGACGGCGTAAATGATGCCCCAGCCCTAGCTACTTCTGATGTTGGAATGGCAATGTCAACAGGTACTGATGTGGCCATGCAAGCAGCCGGAATCACTTTAATGAGAGGCGATCCAACGTTAGTGGCAAATGCAATTGATATTTCAAAAAGAACCTGGCGAAAAATTCAGCAAAATTTATTCTGGGCATTTATTTTTAACGCCACAGGCATTCCCCTGGCTGCCTTGGGCTACCTATCACCCATGCTAGCTGGCAGCGCCATGGCACTCTCCAGTTTCTGCGTATTGAGCAATGCACTCTTATTGAAGCGCTGGCACCCTTCCCAGCACTAGGTTAAGTTCAACCTAGACAATGTTTTATTACTGCTTTTGAGTTTTGCGAATCAATTCAATATCACCATAAAAAGCACGTGTTTCTGATTTGGTATTGTCAGTATCAGTAAGTAATGCAATCCCAATGACTTCGCCAGGCGCCTCCCCATAAGCCCGTTTGAAGTCAGCAGCCAAGTCACGTTGATGTTTATGCCATTGACCTAAATTTTCCCAACCAGAATCCACAACAATCATCTTAATTCTGGAGGTGTGTGCATTGCTAATGATTGTGTCTATGGGAGATTTTCCTGACCAGATATACATCAATGTGGCGTATGGCATCTCTTGTCCACTAATCAGATTGGCCATTTCAAAAGTCATTTTTTCTTTTAAAGGCAGTTTCGACTTGTTGCCATCGAAAGCAACCAATATGCGTAGCGGTGCATCATCCGTGTAACCATCAGCATTATCAGCATTGACGATTGGAGTTATCGCCTTCCACTCCCACTGCAACCATAAGTTGGATGCTTGACGAGGACGCAACTTAACTGCCAACCCAGAAGCAGATGTTTTGGAATTAGCACTTAGCACCGTTCTACCTTGATAGTTTTCAAGACGGTAAACCGTGTTCTTTTTGAAGGGGGCTATGCGATAAAAGTTCCAGCCATTTGGCATACCTTCACGGGCAGTTTCGCTTGAGAATTTAGGCAGCTCTTCCTGGGCCGGTAATTGGTCTAAGTTAATTGCTTGACCAGCTTCGTTTTGCACAGAATCAGTACTTAGGCCAGCACAGCCAACCAAGAAAAAGGCTACGCCTAGAAATAAATATCTGATGACTTGTTTCAACATACTTTAATTGTCCCAAAGAATAGCCTGCATGAGTCTAAAATCAGCATATGCGCCATCAATCTCCTTCCAGTTGGGCCGTCATCTGTGTCTTGATTGCCGCAGGAGTGCATCTAGCCTTGGGATTTTCAATCGAATTTTCAGTAGATGAAGCCCACTATGCGCTGTATGCTCAACACCTTGACTGGAGCTACTATGATCATCCGCCTTTGGTAGGCTGGATTCAATGGCCATTAGTGACTCTCACTTCCTTAGAGGGCATCATTAGACTGATTCCAGAATTGCTCTGGATTATTTCCTGTTATTTGGTTTATCAGGTAACCGTTGAAGTGCATCACTTTATTCGCGGGCGTAATGCGGGATATCTCACAAGTGCACTCCCATCAGCTAATTTGTGCGGATTGATGGCTGTCTTAGCCATCATCGCTGCGCCTATGCTTCATATTTTGGCAATTGGTTTATTGCCCGATACTTTACTAGCCCCCTTAAGCCTTGGTCTGATGTTGATGGCCTTGCGTTGGCTCACAAAAGATAAATTTAGCTTTGGCGATTGGATGGCCACAGGCATTCTGCTGGGACTAGCAGGTCTTAGTAAATACACGGCCAGCTTTACTGCTCTTGCATTGTTATTTGTCTTCTTGAGCACACCCAGAAAGCGCTGGCTCTCTAAATCTGGCTTCTGGATTGCAGCACTCATCGCCTTACTACTCATTACGCCAGTTCTGTATTGGAATTGGGCTAATGATTGGATCTCATTTAAATACCAACTTGCCCATGGCAGTGGCGGCGAATGGCTTTGGCGAAGATTGGTCGCTTACATCGGCGTTCAAATACTTGTCTTTGGCCCTCTCCTAATATTAGGTGCTGTTGTTTTTTTAAAAGACTGCATGCATGCAACAAAACTTTCATTGCTAGCGCTTTTTGGTTTCTTTTTAATTCCCTTCATCATTTTTGTCAGCCTCTCTGGCGGCGGCGGTCTGCCACATTGGACCTCACCTGCTTGGTTCTGTCTTGCACCTTTTGCAGGAATTGGTTTGGCAAAAGCATGGGCTACACAACATCGCCAATGGATTCGCATTCTATTTGCCCTGCAAATCGCTTTATGTTGCATTGGTTTTGCTTATGTCTTATCAGGAGGTATTAGCACCACATCTGTGAAATCCAATCCCATCGCTGATTTATATGGATGGAAAGCAGCTGGTCAAAAAGCTGCGGAACTAACAAAGGGCTCTAATGCACAAGGTATCGCCGTACAAAATTGGACCTTGGGTAGCCGCGCCGCTTGGTATGCCTCACCCACTACTGTGTTTGTTTTAGACCAAAGAAAAGATCAATTTGATCTCTGGTTTGGAGAGCTCCCGCCAGGAGCGAATGTCCTTCTTATTCAATGGTCAGGCATGCCTCATGGTATGCCCATAGGAAACAACTCTGGTTTTGAGGCTTGCAAACCATTGGATAGCTTAGAGATTGAACGATTTGGTCGCGTCTTATCCAAATTTGACTTTAGCCTTTGTAGCAATTGGCGGGGCATGGGTCAGATAGACTAATTCCCTCAAATTCAAGACCTTAGGCGCCTAAGGCATTATCCTTACGCTTATGAGTTCACAAGCCCAGCCCACACCCAAAGCCCAATCGGGGTGGAAATCTATTCTTAAACGGGCTTGGCCCACTATTCGCATTCTGCTATCGATTGCCCTTCTGTGGAAAGCAACTAGCGGCATTGATTGGCATTCTTTATTTGATAGTCATATTCAAATGCAGCCTCTTTGGTTTTTAGCCGCACTAGGAAGCATGATGTTGGCATTTGTTTGTGGTGGATATCGTTGGGGATTATTCATGCAGTCCGTAGGTTTTCCTCGCCGAATCTATTCCTATATCGGTCTTTACTTTACTGGCGGCTTAATTAATCAAGGCTTGCCGAGCACATTGGGTGGAGATAGCTATCGCGCCATCACTGCCACCCACCTAAGCAGCACAGGAAATTTTACTGAAACCAAAGAGCTCGATGAAGAGCTTCATCATTCTGTAGACCTCGAACACGCAACGCCAAAATTACGCCTGAGTTTTGCAATGGTCTTAGTCGATCGACTTTTGGGCTTAGCTGGAAATAACTTGCTTGGCGCTATTGGCCTAATACTGGGTGGAGCTACCCTAGCCGCATGGGGTAAAGACTTGGGCTATGCAGTAATGGCCGTCATGCTGCTTGCTGGCGTAGTGATTGCAGTCATCCTGGCCTGGACCCCTAGCAAACAACTTTTACAAAAAGTTTTAGATCGCTTCAATATGTATCAAGCGATGCCAGGTATCCAGCTTGCATTTGCTTGGCCTAATAATATTGCGCAAGCATGTTTAGCAATTGGGATTCATTTCCTTACCATCCTGACTCTGCTTTTTTGCATGAAAGCCTACGGGGTGGATGCTCCTATTGAAGGATTAATGATTGGCCTGCCAGCACTAAGTTTGTTACTAATGTTACCAATTAGTATTTCAGGCTGGGGCCTGCGAGAAGCTACGCTTTCATCCGTCCTCGCCCTGTGGGGTGTAAATCCTTCATTAACAGTTCTTGCCTCCATTAGCTACGGCGCCATTACTGTATTGTCGGTTTTGCCTGGCGCCTATTTTTTATTAAAACGAAAATAATTTTCTAGAGTAAGACTATGACTATTAGTGTCAATACAATGCGCGCCATCGATCATTGGGTTGGTGTGCCATTATGCGCAATCGTGAGCCCTGTAGTTGCTCTGGTCGACGGTATCAAAAATATTTTCAGCCGCGGTCCGCAAACACCCAAAAGACTACTTTTCATTGAACTATCCGAAATGGGTAGCGCTATTTTGGTCGATCCTGCGATGCGTAATGCGCAAGCACGCGGTGCAGAACTCTACTTTTTGATCTTTAAAAGTAATCGCGCTAGTTTGACACTGCTCAACACGGTGAAACCAGAAAATATTTTTACGATTGATTCGTCTAGCTTGGGTGGTCTGATTAAAGATACTTTGCGCTTTTTGGTGCTTGCTCGTAAACACCGCATCGATACTGTTATTGATTTGGAGCTATTTTCTAGATTTACCGCTCTACTAACGGGGATGTGTGGTGCGCGTCGTCGCGTTGGGTATCATATCTTTCATGGTGAAGGATTATGGCGCGGGTTCATGCTAACTCGCAAAGTTCATTACAACCCGCATATTCACATTACCAAGAATTTTTTATCCTTAATTCATGCGGCATTTGCTCAAAAAATTGAGATCCCTTTTAGCAAAATCGAGATTCCAGATTCTGAAGTTCGCTTAGAGCAAGCCATCATCAATCCAAATGCCCTAGAAAAAGTACGTGAACGTATTGAGAGACTGGCAAGAGAAGCCAGGATCAGTTACACCCCTGGAAAAGATCGCCTCATTCTGATCAATCCGAATGCTAGCGACCTACTGCCACAGCGTCGCTGGGCGCAACAGCGTTTTTCGGAATTGATTCAAGCAATCCACCAACAATACCCCAATGATCTTATTTTAATTACTGGCTCACCTGCTGAATTCGTGTATGTGGATAAGGTTCGATCTGTAGCTAACGTTAAAAATGCCTTGAACTTTGCTGGCCAGGTGAACTTTGCTGAACTTCCACCGCTCTACACCCTGTCTGATGTCATGGTGACTAACGATTCTGGCCCTGGCCACTTCTCAGCAGTAACACCATTAAGAACTGTTATTCTATTTGGCCCAGAGACCCCGGCTCTCTACGGATCAGTTGGTAATTCTATTGCCATTACAGCCAACTTAGCCTGTTCACCTTGTGTAAGCGCTGCCAATCATCGCAAGACTCCTTGCCATGACAACGTCTGTATGCAAGCAATTACTGTAGCTCAAGTTTTAGAGAAAGTTGTTGTACAACTTAAAGCCTCTGATCAAGCAAAGGGTCGCTCTGCTGGATGAGCAAGAAAGTAATACCGACTTTCGCCTGGTTTATTCCGCTGGCCCCTCTTGCGCTAGCATGCGCAATTTATTTCGGTGAAATTCAAACTAGTAGTTTTTTATTCATCAATCGCTTCACACAGTTACTCCCAGACACTCTATGGGCCTGGCTTACATTCTTAGGAAATGGCTGGGGCGTCTTTGCACTCGCCTTTCCTTTACTTCTCTTGGCGCCCCGCTTATTAAGCGCTGGAATATTTGCTGGTGGATTTACTGCGATAGCAAGTTTCAGCCTCAAGCGTCTCTTTAACTTACCGAGACCCGAAAGCCTTCTCAGTAGCGATAGTTTTCATCACCTTGGAGGGCCGTTGCTAAGCAAGGCATTTCCATCGGGTCATACATTGACGGCGTTTGCCATCGCTAGTGCGCTTTACTTCGCCTGCGATCAATCTAGACGTATAAAAGCATTCCCTATTTTTATTGTGGCTACGCTTGTAGGACTTTCGCGCATGGGGGTAGGAGCTCACTGGCTTACGGACGTACTAGCTGGAGCTGGAATAGGTATTTGGTGTGGAATGCTGGGTGCAATTCTGGCGCAATACGTTCCTGAAAATCAACTCACACCCAGAAATATCTGGCCTCGCATCATTGCAATTAGTGGTGGTGCAGCAATCTATGCGCACTTTACCCAAACCATGGATCTTGAATTAAATCTGCCATTGCAATACGCGTCCATTGCTATCGTCACAATCACCTTGATCTTCTTTGTCAAGGCGCAATTTAGCCAGATTTCTGGTAACCCAAAATAATTTATGTTTAGTTATCGACATGCTTTTCATGCTGGTAGTCATGCTGACATTCTTAAGCACCTTACTCTGATTCATCTTGTCGAGTATTTACAAGAAAAGCCTGGAGCGTTAACGCTGGTTGATACGCATGCTGGTGCTGGGATTTATAGCCTAGAAGATGGCTTTGCCTCTGTTAGCAAAGAGGCAGAGGGAGGCATATTTCGACTCATGAAATATAAGGAAGCAGGCAACCCCATTCCAGAGAGCGTTCAAAACTATTTAGATTACATTTTGGCTGAGAATATTGATAGGCAACTCAAGACTTATCCTGGCTCCCCTTTTATTTTGGCACGTCTCCTGCGCCCCCAAGATCGAATCAAATTATTTGAACTGCATCCCAAAGAGATAGATATTCTTCGCCACAACATTAGTGAACTAAAACAATCTAAACAGATTGATATCTATTCTGAAAATAGCTTCAATCGATTAAAAGGACTTCTTCCCCCTCCCAGTCGACGTGGCCTAGTGCTGATAGATCCATCGTATGAGGACAAACAAGATTACCGCTATCTAGAAGTTGCTATGGAAGAAGCTTTGCAACGTTTTGCTACTGGTTGCTACGCTATTTGGTACCCAGTACTCTCCCGCAGAGAATCAGCCGCCCTTCCTGATCGTCTTAAAAAAATTGCCGGTGCTTATAAGCGTTCTTGGTTGCATACGGAACTGCGCGTTGAAAACGCACAAGGCGAGCGTCGCCTGCAGGCAAGCGGCATGTTCATTATTAATCCGCCCTGGACTCTAGAAAAACACTTAGCGCAAGCACTGCCAACCTTAACCAAGGCCTTAGAAATTAATGGTGGTGGACAGTTTATCTTGAAGAGTTTTGAGGCGAAAAACTAATCTCGCAAAGTAATCATTACCTCGTTACGACGCATAAAAGGCAAGGTCCACGGGGGGTTGTACCGCGCAAAATTAGGCGCCCCGTTTGCGTATAAATTACGAGTTTTCATCCATTGCTCAAGTTCTGAGGTTTTTTCCAAAACCTTCTGGTTGTCATAAAAACCACTAAAGCTCACTACTGCCTTTTTAAGTGCTGGAATTTGCCGAAGTTGAACCTGCGGATTTAATGGCTTGGGTATTGTGTCCATAGTGTATTCAGCAGGCATCACAAAAGACACTGTCCACTTACCTGCTGTTGACTCAATTCCTACTGGCGCAGTCATCGCAATCTTGGCGCTCTTAGGTCCTTGATCTTCAACTACTACAGGTGCAGTCATGGATATTTTTTCATTTACTTGATTTTGTCCAAAGATATATGCTGCAATCAACTTAAAGCCTTGACTTGAAGCACTATCCAAATCACCCTCCACCCGCACCTCAGCAACAATCATGGGAGCGTAAGCACGAACCTCAAACGGGGGTTCTTTTTCGAGAATAGTAAATTTGGGCTCTTCAGTTGCCATTGCTACCCCAGTAAAGGCGAACACTATCAGAATGAAAGCGCCCCGCATGAATGGATGTGTCAAAAAATTACCAGTTGGCTTTTAGTTCAAAGCCATTTGGGTTGAAACCCAAACTTGCTTGAGCACCAACTGGTAAGGTCAATTTGTTCGACTGATGGCCAAATGGTAGGCCAGTGAGAATTGGAATATCTTTTGGCAAACGCTTGCGAATCGCTTCAATAGCACGCTCGAGTGAATAACCCTTGTCGTTATCGTATAGGCGGTAAGCGGAAAAGCCACCTAACAATATCGCACCTTGATTTTCAAGAACACCTGCATCCAATAGTTGCATCAGCATTCTTTCGATACGGTAAGGATGTTCATTTACATCCTCTAAAAATAGAATACCGCCTTGAGTTTGTTTGGTGCTCGGCAAGTAGGGAGTTCCCACCAAACCAGCTAATACAGTTAAGTTACCACCCCACAATAAACCTTGAAGAGACTTAGGGCTCGCCTCACCTAAAAAGGATTGTGCAACCAACACATTACATTCAAGTTTTCGCTCTTGAATGGCCGTCTGAAAATGGCTCCACATAAATTCATCAGGCGTAACTGGAGAACCGTCATCCCCAAGTCGACCAAAATCATAGTTGAGCATTGGACCAGCCAATGTAACAGCGCCAGTCTTAGCCAATAATCCTAGTTGAAATACAGTGAAGTCGCTATGACCGCACACTTGCAGACCCTTTTGAATTGCTTTTGCGATCAAATCCCATTCAATTTCTGGTAGCAAGCGATGCAAACCGTAACCCCCGCGCATAGCCATTACCACTTTCCCAGGATCTAGCTGGGAGATAGCATTTAATTCTGAAAGGCGATCTTTGTCACTTCCAGCAAAGCGCTCATACACGCGCTGAACACAGTCCGTATTTTGGACAGCAATGCCTTGATTCTCAAGCCATTGAATGCCTACTAAGGGACTCTTGCTATCTAAACTTGCCCCTGATGGAGCAATTAGATGAATCGATTTCAACGTCGCTCCTTAAAAAAATTGCGCAACAACTGACCGCATTCTTCGCTCAAGACGCCACCCTCAACGCTAGTCTGATGATTGATCTGTTTTGATGCAAATAAGTCCAATACGCTACCCGCAGCACCCGTTTTTGGATCTGCCGCTCCATATACAACTCGATCAATCCTAGCATGGAGCATGGCACCAGAGCACATTGCACAAGGCTCAAGTGTCACATATAAGGTGCTACCAGGAAATCGATAATTTTGCTCAATCACGCCCGCTTCTCGTAAAGCCAACATTTCCGCATGAGCACTAGGATCATGGTTGGTGATAGGCTTATTGAATGACTTAGAAATCACCTTGCCATCACGTACCAGCACAGCACCCACAGGAACCTCTCCTGATTGCGCTGCTAATTGAGCCTGCTCAATAGCCAAACGCATAAATTGATGGTCAAGCTCTGCTTGGATCATTTAAGAGGGATGAACATCCGCCCAGCAATTCGGCGTCTCGTAAAGTCGAATTGCAGAAAGCTCCAATCGACCTCCAAAGGCTTTGCTAAAAATGGGCTGCAAAATCGCGAAGGCCGCATTCGCTAGATTCTCAACAGTAGGCACATGCTCCATGATGACCGTCTTGTGATTAGGCAAAGTTCCTAAGAATGCAACCAGAGCCTCATCCTCTTTTGCCACCAGAAATGCATGATCCCAAAGCTCAACAACGTGTTGATTAGTTAAGCGCTTGATGTCGCCAAAATCTAGCACCATCCCATCATCTGCTTTGCCAGGATGATCTGCCACTTCTCCGGTAAGCGTTACCTCAATGGCATAACGATGGCCATGGAGATGACGACATTGACCGTCATGGTTTGGGATGCGATGTCCTGAGTCAAACTCTAAGCGACGCGTAATGGAGATGGCGGGTTGTTTATTAGTCATTGATTAAGTCATTCATTATTCTTTAAGCTTAACTTGCTCAGCGTATCCCGATAAGTTTATGAGATTGCAAACTTAATCTCCATAAGGGCCTCTTTTGGCATAAGCTTACTGCTAATTCAGTATTGTTTTTGAGGTTAGCGCCATCCATTGGTTGCAAGAATCGATTGCGGTAATCCATCTTCTCAAATCGTGACATCAGTTTTTCTAACTCTCGATGGTCATTTTGTGGAATCACCAGCTTTAACTCATCCGCCTGAAGAACGATTAATTCAGCGCCTGCTTTTGGGCTAACGCAAACCCAATCAACCCCCTTGGGCACTCTAATCGTGCCATTTGTCTCAATAGCCACTTCGAAACCCTTTTGATGAAGAGCTGCAATTAAATTCTCATCCAATTGCAAGAGGGGCTCACCTCCCGTAAACACGACATAACGTTGTTGGGGTCCCGCTGAAGTACTGCGCCATGAAGACTCAATCGCATCCGCAAGAGCATTGGCCGTTTCAAACTTACCCCCACCTAGACCATCACTCCCCACAAAATCAGTGTCACAAAACTGGCAAACAGCAGTATCACGATCCTCTTCACGCCCACTCCAAAGGTTGCATCCTGCGAAGCGACAAAATACTGCAGCCCTACCAGCGTGGGCTCCTTCGCCCTGAAGCGTGGGAAATAGTTCTTTTACGGTATACATAGCAATGCGTCTATTTTAAGCGCATTGCCTATTTCCAGGAGATTAACTCCCACTGTAAATAATCTTCCCAGTAGGCATTAGACCAATAGACCCCCGCGGTAATGTAGCGTCCAGAGCTTCGCCGAATGACCCAGCGACCTACCTCGGGTGCAAACCACAAATCCTCTTGACGTTCATTGGCAAGCCTAAATAGGTCATTACTAACAAAGTTAGGTACATCGTTATGAACCTGTAGGGCTAAAAATTCACCTGCTGAGGTCTTAATACGCTCCCATTGCAAAGCGGTCATGCCTAAGCCCCAGTAGTATTTACTATCAGGATAGGATGGGACTTGATACTGAGTAGTAAAAAATCCATTCCAACCAGCACTTAATTGCGGGGGCCATAAAGGAATGGGCTTAGTAAAAATCTGAGCCGGCCTCCAATGAGGATCCTGAGTTACAAATCCCCAAGGAGATTGAATTTCATCTGGCAATGGGCCTGTTTTAGCGCTCGAACGAGCAATGCGCACTTCATTACCAACAGAAACTACTTTTTCAGTGATGGTATCAATAATTTCTTGATTAAAAACATTGCGAACCTGATACACCCACTCTTGACCAACTCTTGGAGCGCGCATCTGAGGAATTGGTTGAGGCTGAATCTCTACAACGCCTTGCGGAAAAGGTTGAGACGAAATACAACCCACAATTAATAGTGGCATTAAAAAAAGGGTAAATTTTTGCTTAATTTTCATACTGAAGATGTAGATTTAAACCAACCCTCTAAGCAACAATTAAAAGTCAATAAGCTCCATTGTAGAGCTTCGCATATATATTCATCAATTAGACCCCCAGTAGACTTAACTCTTCAGATGTAAAACCAGCCTGCTTACGTGCCTCCAAATTAAATGGCGGCTTTAAAACAGGAGCACGATATTTTCTAGCTAAGTCTCTATACGCAGCAATTGGTGAGATATTTTCTTGAGTGCACAAAAAGTTGAACCAATGATTACCAATTCGTACGTGACCAATTTCATCGCGCAAGATAATCTCAAGGATCTCTACTGCCCTTGCATCTTTTACCTGCTGGAACCGCTCCAAAATCATAGGCACTGCATCCAATCCACGAGCCTCCATTGTTCTGGGAACTAATGCCATTCTGGCCATGACTGAATCCGTCGTTCTCTCCACCATCTCCCATAAACTATTATGGGCAGTGAAATCACCGTAGCAGAAACCTAAAGAATGCAAATATTCATTCACTAGACTAAAGTGATACGCCTCTTCTTTGGCCACCCGTAACCAATCTTCATAGTATTGCTGAGGCATATCTGGAAAACGCCAAATCGCATCGAGCGCAAGATTCATGGCATTAAATTCAATGTGAGCTAAAGAGTGCAATAAACGCGCCCTTCCCTCTGGGCTATTCATTCTTCTTTTGGGGACGAGTTTGGGAGGCACCAACTCTGGCCTTGATGGACGACCGGGAAGTATAAAATTTCGAGAGTCAATCTTAAGAAAGATATCGAGTTCAATTGCTTGCTTTTGATAGTCATCAAATAATTGAAATAGCCTATCCACCTTACTTTGCGCATCTGCGACAGCGAGAACTTCAAAAGAAATTTGTCTTAATTCAGACATAACAGCAATAGGCTTCTGTAGCCAATCCCATAAAAAGATTTTGAATAGTAATTTTCAGGCGGGACATATTTTTAATGCGCTTGCCTACCCTTGTAAATTACCTGCTTTTCAAGTGCGTTGCGTATAAATTCAATATTGCTCCTGAGGCTATAACACTCTGCAGTGGCTAACCTAGATGCTTTTGAGTTTAATGCTCTGAGTTCCATCTCATTGAGTATCTCAATGTATTCCGCCCTCTTACTTGGATCAAATGACTCAATTGTATTTTGTTCAAATTTATCCAAATCCTTGTAGATTGAGTTAATTTGTTTTCGTGCGAGGTTCATACGATAGTTTGGTATGGATTTAACAATTGGATAAGCAAATGCCGCAAAGGGCAATAAAAGCACAAACATCCGCTCTATAAATTCTGCCAACCAAAAAGGTAAATATTTCATGAGAGTAGGTGTACCCTTTTCATAAAAATACTTTGCCTCATTACTTAAAGGCGCTTCAGTATTCATATAAACGGGGAATTCACCCACTTTAGAAAAATACGACTTCCCGCCATTTATTTCCCTTGCCGCCTCGAGAAATAGGACCTGAATGGCAGGATGCAAGCGATCATCAATCAAGAGGTTTGTTGTGGTCGATATCAACTGAATGGGATGATCTGGAGTGTTACTACCAAGATCAAAACCGCCCATAGGAACGCTTACCTCTTCGAAATAGGATAGCAGGCGTGTATAAGCATCTGCGCGCTTAAATGTGGCCAATCTTATATCGGGATTTTTGATCAGTCGCTGAACGTTAGGAGAATCAAAACCATCAACTAAAATAACCCCATCAATTTCGCCACGTTCTAAAGCGCTCACACCATCCGTATTACCCATATTTAATAAATTAGGGGAGCTGGTGTTTAAATGGTTTAACTTGAAGATATTCACCGCCTGAGTATGGGTACCACTTCCTATTGGACCTATATTAATTTTGAGCCTAGCAATATCTCGATCCGAGAGTCTTGTACTTTCGTTGAACGCCTTGCTGTGATAAAAAACCCAAACTGGCTCATAATCAACACTACCTAAAGATTGAACGCCACTAAGATCATCTGACGCAATCATTCCACCTTGAACAAAAGCTGCCTGTATTGGGTCATTTCGGTCAATTAAATGCTGAAGATTTTCTTTGGAACCATGCGTCTCAATAAGCTTGAGCTCAATACCTTTTTTCTCAAAAAAAGTGCGATATTTTTCCCCCAATACCTTGTATGAACCACCAACACCAGTTGCCATTAGTACTTTTTTAGGGGGAGCAGGCTTTGCAAACCAGATCAAAACGCTAAGAGCAAGCAATAATAAAAATAAAAGTGGCCAAATTTCTTTTAATAAATTAAATACGTTTTTAATTTCATCTAAAGCCGTTTGGTATATGGCTGAAATATGCTCGCGTATCTCTTCTTTCAAGCTATCCATGAATTTCTCCGTAAGATGAAATTGGCATATCTTTTATTTAGAATTTTCAGGTGAATGTTTTACACCTTAAGCCTACAGCAATAGCGAATTACTATACCTACTTTATTGAGCTATGGATACACCAAAGGAATTGGTGTGAGCTCTTATTCCCACTCGATCGTTGCCGGCGGTTTTCCGCTGATGTCATAAACAACACGATTGATGCCACGCACCTCATTAATGATGCGGTTAGAAACTTTACCAAGCAACTCATGTGGCAAATGAGCCCAATGCGCTGTCATAAAGTCTTGGGTTTGCACTGCTCTTAGCGCAACAACATATTCATATGTTCTACCATCGCCCATGACACCAACAGACTTTACTGGTAAGAATACTGCGAAAGCTTGACTGGTGAGGTCATACCATGATTTTTGACTAACTTCATCAATCGTATTGCGCAACTCTTCAATAAATATTGCATCTGCTCGTTGCAATAAGCTTGCAAATTCTGCTTTGACTTCACCCAAAATTCGCACGCCTAGACCAGGGCCTGGGAAGGGATGACGGTAAACCATTTCGCGCGGCAAGCCTAATGCAACACCTAGTTCACGCACTTCATCTTTGAATAATTCACGTAATGGCTCAAGTAATTTGAGATGCATATCTTCAGGTAAGCCACCAACATTATGGTGACTCTTAATAGTATGCGCACCCTTCTTGCCTTTACCAGCGGACTCGATCACATCAGGATAGATAGTTCCTTGTGCAAGCCATTTTGCATTCTTAATTTTTCCAGATTCTGTTTGGAAGATTTCAACAAATTCTTTACCAATGATTTTGCGTTTTGCTTCTGGATCAGTAACGCCAACTAACTCACCCATAAAGGTATCTTTAGCGTCAACGCGGATTACCTTCACACCTAGGTTGCGCGCAAACATTTCCATTACCATGTCGCCTTCATTTAAACGAAGAAGTCCGTGATCAACAAACACACAAGTGAGTTGATCACCTATAGCGCGATGAATCAACGCTGCTGCCACACTGGAATCCACTCCACCTGACAGACCCAAAATAACCTCTTCATCACCTACTTGCTTGCGAATATTTTCTACAGCTTCAGCGATGTAATCACCCATTACCCAATCAGGTTTGCAATGGCAAATCTCATGTACAAAACGATTAATAATTGCTGTACCTTGGATAGTATGAGTAACTTCTGGATGAAATTGAAACGCATAAAAACGGCGCTCTTCATCAGCCATGCCAGCAATCGGACAAGACTCAGTTGAGGCCATCAACTTAAATGATGGTGGCAGTGTAGTGACTGAATCCCCATGACTCATCCATACCTTGAGGATGCCATGCCCCTCACTAGTGGAGAAATCCTGAATACCTTTGAGTAAATTGGTGTGACCATGAGCTCGCACTTCAGAATAGCCAAACTCACGCGCTTTACCCAAGGACTCTGCTGATGCAACCGCACCACCTAATTGGGTAGCCATGGTTTGCATGCCATAACAAATCCCCAACACTGGTACACCCAGTTCAAAAACTATTTGGGGTGCGCGTGGACTTCCTTCCTCGGTTACAGAGCTAGGGCCACCAGAAAGAATGATGCCTTTGCCACCTTGCTCTTGAATGAACTTGCGGATGAATTCGGGATCGCAATCATATGGATGAATCTCCGAATACACCCGTCCATCGCGTACGCGCCGAGCAATAAGTTGAGTTACCTGTGAACCAAAGTCGAGAATCAGTATTTTGTCGTGCACGAATAAAGCAATCTTTTTTAAGTCTTAATCAATATGGTAATTTGGCGCTTCTTTAGTGATCTTTACATCATGCACATGAGACTCGCGCACGCCAGCCGAGGTAATCTCCACAAAGTTAGCTTTTTCATGCAACTCATCAATCGTTCTGCATCCGAGGTAACCCATGGAAGAACGAATACCGCCAGTCAGCTGGTGCAAGATTGCTAGAACACTTCCTTTATAAGGCACTTGACCTTCAATACCTTCAGGTACAAGCTTCTCAGCATTGGCAACAATGTCGCTTTGGAAATAACGATCAGCTGAACCATCAGCCATCGCCCCCAAAGAACCCATACCGCGATAACTCTTGTAAGAACGCCCTTGATACAAAAATACTTCGCCAGGCGCCTCTTCAGTACCGGCAAACATACCGCCCATCATGACAGCACTTGCGCCAGCCGCCAACGCTTTAGCAACGTCACCCGAGTAACGCACACCACCGTCAGCAATTAACGGAATACCGGTACCCTTGAGCGCAGTCGCAACATTCACAATCGCTGTAATTTGCGGAACACCTACACCCGCAACAATACGAGTCGTGCAAATGGAACCAGGACCAATACCAACCTTGACTCCATCGGCGCCATGATCAGCCAATGCCTTTGCGGCATCGCCTGTAGCAATATTGCCGCCAATCACTTGCACATGAGGGTAGTTTTTCTTAACCCACTTGACTCGATCTAATACTCCTTGGCTGTGACCATGGGCAGTATCAACCACAATCACATCAACACCAGCGCGTACTAATAATTCAATACGCTCATCGTTATCAGGGCCTACACCAACCGCCGCACCAACTCGTAGCTTGCCTTCGCTATCTTTACAAGCATTAGGATGCTCAGTAGCTTTCAGAATATCTTTCACAGTAATCAAGCCGCGCAATTCAAACTTGTCATTGACAACGAGTACACGCTCTAATCGATGTTGACTCATCAAGCGCTTTGCTTCATCCAATGAACAACCTTCTTTCACTGTAATCAAGCGTTCACGTGGAGTCATCTTGCTTTTTACTGGAGCGTCTAAATCTTCTTCAAAACGCAAGTCGCGGTTCGTAATAATGCCAACCACTTCTTTGCCGATAAGAACAGGAAATCCTGAAAAACCATGCTCACGTGAAAGTTGATTAACCTGACGCAAAGTAACGTCTGGGCCAATTGTGATTGGATCACGCAACACACCAGATTCGTAACGCTTTACCTTAGCTACTTCACGCGCTTGCTCAGCAGGCTTCAAGTTTTTATGAATGATGCCAATACCGCCTTCACTAGCCATGGCAATTGCCAAACGACCTTCAGTGACAGTATCCATAGCAGCGGACACCAATGGTGTATTAAGTGAAATTTCTCGAGTTAATTTACTTGCCAAACTGGCATCTCGAGGGAGTACCGATGAATAAGCCGGTACGAGGAGCACATCGTCAAAAGTGAGTGCTTTTTGAATGAGTCGCATGCAAAACCCCTAGTCGCAAAAACAGATTATAGCCTCCTAGCCTTTCTTTTAGCTGCGGCAGCCTGGAATTTGGCATCCTGGTTCTGATTGGCCTTTTTGCGGCGTACCATCTTGGGGTCAATTAACAAAGGAGAGTAAAGCTCCAAGCGATCTCCAGGATAGATAGGGCTATCCCACTCCTTACGCTTGCCAAAGACTCCATAGCACCCCTTTCTGGCTAGAGCAGGGTCGTCTGGACTTGCGGCAATCCCAGCTTGGATCAGCGCCAATCCAATCGTTGGGGTCTCATCACCACTAATAATGAGCTGAAAGGGCCTTAAAACGGGTTGACCTTGTCGCGCATCACAGAGCAGCAAATCAAGCGTGCGCTCAGCCATACAACTCCTCTGCACGCTTTACAAAACAATCCACAAAGGTGCCGGCTATATGGCCAAAAACAGGACCAATAATCTTATCGAGGATGACACTCTTGAACTCCCAGTGAAGCTTGAACTCCACCTTACAGGCGTCTTCTCGCAAGGGTATGAAGTTCCACTGCCCCGAAAAATGCTTAAAAGGACCATCGACAAAAACCATATCAATAGTCTCTGGACGATGATTCACGTTACGAGTGTGAAAATACTGCGTAATCCCTTTAAAGTGAATATTGATTTTGGCATCAAGGACTGTCTCAGTTTGCTCAAAAATTTCCACCCCGCCACACCAAGGCAAAAACTCAGGGTAACGGGCGACATCAGTAACCAAGCCATACATACGGTCGGCTGACTGGCCAATTAAAACGGTCTTGTAGACGTCTGCCATAATCGTTCTTGAGAGCTAAATAAATATGAGTATCGTCGATAACAAAAAAGCCTTCTTTGATTATTTTATCGAGGAGCGCTTTGAAGCTGGACTTGTTTTGGAAGGCTGGGAGGTAAAAGCCATTCGAGCAGGTCGTGTGCATATTAAAGAAGCGTATGTAGTCATTCGCAAGGCGGAGCTATTTTTAATCGGTTGCCATATTACCCCCCTGCTATCAGCTTCCACTCATATTGTTCCCGACAGTACCCGCACTCGAAAGCTTCTGCTTAACGCCATTGAAATCCGCAAACTCATTGGGAAGGTAGAGCAAAAGGGCTACACACTAGTCCCACTGAACCTCCACTTCTCAAAGGGGAATGTGAAATGCGAAATCGGGCTTGCTAGAGGCAAAAAGCAGCATGACAAGCGTGCCGCTACCAAAGAGCGTGAATGGGAAGTACAAAAGGGACGTATCGCTCGAGGTGATTTAAACGCTTAAGCACCAAAAAACTTGCTTGGACAGCCCTAAAAGCTAGAAATTTAGTATTTATGCACTTTAATGGTGCAATATAGCACCAAGCCGCTTCAAAATCCCCTACCTAATACTTATAAAAGGCATTAGTTTTGTAACTATGAAATTGCCTTTTGACGAAATGCTCGACGCCGCAGGCAAAGCGCGTCCACACTACCAAATCTTCCACAATTGGTTAAA
This sequence comes from Polynucleobacter sp. MWH-Braz-FAM2G, assembly GCF_018687635.1. Classification (NCBI taxonomy): domain Bacteria; kingdom Pseudomonadati; phylum Pseudomonadota; class Betaproteobacteria; order Burkholderiales; family Burkholderiaceae; genus Polynucleobacter; species Polynucleobacter sp. MWH-Braz-FAM2G. The sequence goes on along the minus strand of NZ_CP061300.1, from coordinate 573,633 downwards.
GCAGCAAAGCGACACCTTAATGGGTCTCAAGCGTGCTGAAGCTGATCTCATCTTTAGACGGGTTGGCATTACCTTCGCCGTCTACGGAGACGACCTAGGGTCAGAAAGGACAATCCCTTTTGACCAGGTACCCCGAATATTTACAGCTAAAGAATGGGAACAGCTCGAGGCTGGACTGCGCCAACGAGTAAAAGCACTTAACCGCTTCATCTATGACGTCTATCACGATGAAGAAATCATTAAAGCGGGAATCGTACCTGCTGAACAAATTTATAACAATGCGCAATATCGGCCTGAGATGCGCAATGTAAGCGTGCCGCGCGACATTTATGCACAGATTGCAGGTATTGATATTGTTCGCGCAGGTGAAGGCGAGTTCTACGTATTAGAAGACAACCTACGCGTTCCCTCTGGCGTGTCTTACATGGTTGAAGACCGTAAGATGATGATGCGACTCTTCCCGGATCTTTTCCAAAAATACCGCGTCGCTCCTGTAGAACACTACCCAGATCTTTTGCTCGAGTGTCTCAAGTCGGTTAAGCCCGATGATGTAAAAAAACCAAATGTAGTCGTCCTCACCCCAGGCATGTATAACTCCGCCTACTTTGAGCATAGCTATTTAGCCCAACAAATGGGAGTTGAGTTAGTCGAAGGCAAGGACTTGTTTGTAAAAAATGAGCAAGTCTTTATGCGCACTACTCAAGGCCCTGAGCGAGTAGACGTAATCTATCGCCGTGTTGATGATGATTTCTTGGATCCCCTAGCATTCCGCTCAGATTCAACATTAGGTGTAGCAGGACTTTTATCAGCACATCGCGCTGGTAACGTCACTCTAGCAAATGCAATTGGTACTGGTATTGCCGATGACAAGTCAATCTATCCATATGTGCCCGAGATGATCGAGTTTTATCTTGGCGAAAAACCTATTCTGAATAACGTTCCTACATTCCAGTGCCGCAAGCCAGATGACCTAGCTTACACATTGGCCAATCTAGATAAATTGGTAGTCAAGTTAACGCATGGAGCTGGTGGCTATGGCATGCTGGTTGGCCCAGCATCTACCAAAGCAGAGGTTGAAGAATTTAGAGCTCATCTCATTGCCAATCCAGATAAATATATTGCTCAACCCACTTTGGCTCTCTCTACATGCCCTACCTTTGTAGAGTCAGGTGTTGCTCCTAGACATATCGACTTAAGACCATTTGTGCTCTCTGGAAAAACCATCAAGATGGTGCCTGGTGGACTAACTAGAGTTGCACTTAAAGAAGGCTCCTTAGTAGTGAACTCCTCCCAAGGTGGTGGAACTAAAGACACCTGGGTACTGGAAGAGTGAGAGAAGAGTAAGAGGAACCACAAAAAATGTTAAGTCGTACCGCTGATTGTCTTTATTGGATGGCCCGTTACACCGAACGTGCAGAGAACACTGCCCGCATGTTGGATGTAAATCATCAAACCTCCCTACTTCCACAACCCGCTGAATTTTTAGAGCAAAGTTGGAAAAAGCTACTCACGATTTCGAAGCTGGAAGATGCTTTCCTAAGCAAATATGATGTGATCAATCGTGAAAACGTTTTGGACTTCATGATCTATGAAACTAGCAATCCTTCAAGCATTGTTTCTTGCTTGTTTGCTGCGCGTGAAAATGCTCGTGTCATTCGCGGGAAGATCACCTCCGAGGTTTGGGAAACTCAAAATACCACTTGGCTAGAGCTGCAACGCATCCTAGAAGCAAGACATCAAGCCGATCCTAGTCGTTTACTTGAATGGGTCAAGCATCGTTGTCATTTATTTAGAGGCGTCTTCTATGGCACCATGCTTAAGAACGAGGCTTTCTACTTCATTAATGTGGGAACCTTGCTAGAGCGCGCTGATAATACTGCCCGCATTTTGGAGACTAAATACGAAGATCAAGATGCTCTCAAGGTTCTGGGCGCCCAGAAATCTTCTGAAGACGGTACAGATGGAGAATTTTTTGATTTCTATCACTGGGCTGCCTTACTCCGCTCCGTGTCCGCCTTTGAGATTTACCGTCAAATTTACTCTGATCAGGTAACACCCAAACAAGTAGCGGAACTTCTGATCTTCAACAAGCAAATGCCGCGCTCATTAGTCTGTTGTATCAATGAACTCATTCCTCTGATTTCCGAAGTGAAGAATCAGCAATCAAAAGAAATCGAGCGTTTACTTGGGAAGCTTAAGGCCAGTCTAGATTATTCAGATATTAATGAGGTATTCGAGCAAGGTCTTGAAGAGTTTATTAAGACCTTCCTAGAGCGCATCAACCACATAGCTGATGAGTTCAGTAACGCTTACCTCATTCCATTAGCTGTCGCCTAAGAATCACGAAGACTATATGCATCTTAAAATTCGCCACCGCACTGAATACCGCTATGAAACTCCAGTACGGTATTCCATCCAAGAACTGCGCCTAACACCACCAACAACTGCAGGCCAGCAAGTCGACAAGTGGAGAATTAGCACTCCCATAAAATCATCAAGCTCCATAGATACATTTGGCAATACATGCAGTGTGTTTGTGCAAGAAAGCCCTTATACCTCGATGATGATTGAGGCTGAAGGCGAAGTACATACACAAGATGCTTTTGAGTTCATTGATGATTCCAAAGCAGTTTCACCCTACTACCTTTTGCAACAAACCAATCTGACTGAGCCAACAGAAGAGATGCTCGATTACTTCTCTTATAGTCTGCCTAAGAAAAATTCAGTTGATCAGGTTCTTAAACTCGCTGAAGCAATCCAAGGCTTGATTGTTTACTCTCCCGGAAAAACGAACTTTGCCACTACAGCAGCACAATCGTTCGCCATGAAATCTGGCGTTTGCCAAGATCATGCTCATATCATGCTGAGCTTATGTCGGGCAACAGGAATCCCTGCACGTTATGTGAGCGGGTATTTTTTTGCTGAAGAATCACCTAACCTTGCTAGCCATGCTTGGATTGATTTTTGTAGTGATATTGACAAAGGAATTTGGACAAGTGTCGACATTACTCATGCCCGCTTAATTGATTCTAGTCACATTCGTTTAGCCATTGGTCGAGACTATTACTCAGCGGCGCCCGTGAAGGGTGTTCGCTCAGGCGGTGGTGGCGAAGAACTCACCGCAAATATCTCCATTCAACAGTTGCCATAGCAACCCTCTTGGATAATTAAGGGATAATTCCAAGAAATTATTAAGAGGGTCAATGTATGACGTATTGTGTTGGGCTTTGCCTTAAAGATGGTCTTGTTTTCTTGTCTGACACTCGCACAAATGCGGGTGTAGATCAAATTGGCACTTTTAGAAAAATGACCTTATTTCAGAATAAGGATCGCTTCTTTGCCCTCATGAGCGCTGGTAATCTTGCCATCACTCAGTCTGTTAAAGAAATTCTGTTGCAAGGTCAATCTCTCAAGGGCAGAAACTTATGGACAGCCAAAAACTCATATGAAGCTGCGGTTGTTGTAGGCGATGCAATTAAACAAGTTTATGAACGAGATCATTCAGCCCTAGAGAAGGCCGGACTCGACTTTAACTGCAATATGATTTTCGGCGGTCAAGTAAAAGGTGAGAAGCCACGTCTATTCAATATTTATTCTGCCGGAAACTTTATTGAATCCACCCCTGAAACTTGCTATTTCCAAATTGGAGAGTCCAAGTACGGCAAGCCAATTTTAGATAGAGTGCTTAACTTCACCACTCCACTTAATCTGGCAACTAAGTGCGCATTAATTTCGATGGATTCCACATTAAAAAGTAATATCTCGGTTGGTTTACCTTTAGATATGCTGGTTTATGAAAAAAATTCTTTAAAGGCTACAAAACTAGTTACCCTTGATGATGCAAATCCTTATTTTGCGATGATTCATCAATCATGGGGGGAGAAGCTGCGTGAAGCCTTTAACTCTATTGCCGAACCAAGCTGGAGTGGCACTCAAAAATCAAGTGACATCTCCATTCCCGCCAAAAAAATGGGTAGCGTTCCGATTAATACCCCTTCGTCAAAAGCGAAAGCAGTAAAGTCTTCAGTTAGCAAAAAAGCTACCTTAGCGAAAAAGGTGGTCAAGAAGGCACTGCCCAAGAAAAAGTAGGTCTACAAGATAATCAACGCCCCTCAGTAAAAACAAAAAAGCCTAGAAATATCTAGGCTTTTTTTGTTCGTTAAAGAATGTTTAGGCTTTGAGATTCTTACCCAACATTTCCCAAGTAGTCACTACGCTATCAGGATTTAATGAGATAGAGGTAATACCCTTCTCGACCAACCAACGGGCAAAGTCTGGATGATCTGAAGGTCCTTGACCACAAATACCAACGTATTTATTTTGCTTACGACAAGCATCAATCGAGCGAGCAATCATAAATTCCACTGATGGATCACGTTCGTCGAAGTCTATTGCCAATAGCTCCATACCAGAGTCACGATCAAGACCTAAAGTTAACTGAGTCATATCATTAGAGCCGATAGAGAAGCCATCGAAATACTCTAAGAATTGATCAGCCAAAATGGCATTTGAAGGAATCTCGCACATCATGATCAAACGTAAGCCATTGACGCCACGCTTGAGGCCAAACTTCTCCATCATGCCAATCACACGCTCAGCTTGCTTGATCGTACGTACAAATGGAACCATGATTTCTACATTGTCTAAGCCCATATCTTCTCGTACACGCTTCATTGCAGCGCACTCTAGAGCAAATGCCTCGCCGAAATCTTCCGATACATAGCGTGAGGCACCGCGGAATCCCAACATTGGATTTTCCTCATCTGGCTCATAACGCGATCCACCGATCAACTTCTTATATTCGTTAGACTTAAAGTCTGACAAGCGCACGATGACAGGCTTTGGATAAAAAGCGGCCGCAATAGTAGCAACGCCCTCAACCAACTTATCTTCATAAAACTGACGTGGGCTAGCGTAGCCGCGAGCAACACTCTCTACTGCACGCTTGAGGTCAGGATCAATGTTTGGATACTCCAATACTGCGCGAGGGTGCACGCCAATGTAGTTATTAATAATGAACTCTAGACGAGCTAAGCCAACGCCAGCATTTGGAATCTGGCAGAAATCAAATGCCAATTGAGGATTACCGATATTCATGGTGATTTTTACTGGGATATCTGGCAATACACCACGCGATACTTCAGTCACTTCTGTTTCGATCAATCCATCGTAGATATGACCTTCATCACCTTCAGCACAAGAAACGGTCACCATCATGCCGTCTTGTAAATTCTCGGTTGCATCGCCACAACCAACCACTGCAGGTACACCAAGCTCACGAGCAATAATCGCTGCGTGACAAGTGCGCCCCCCGCGATTCGTCACAATGGCTGAAGCACGCTTCATGACCGGCTCCCAGTTTGGATCAGTCATATCAGCAACCAAAACATCACCAGGCTGAACACGATCCATTTCACTTGGATCGCGAATGATGCGCACTGGACCAGCACCAATCTTTTGACCAATAGCGCGACCTTTTGCCAGCACTTTAGAACTGCCTTTGAGCTTGTAGCGCATCTCTACTTGTCCAGCAGCTTGACTCTTTACAGTCTCAGGACGTGCCTGAAGAATATAAATACGACCATCTTGACCGTCTTTACCCCACTCAATGTCCATTGGGCGACCGTAGTGCTTCTCGATGATCATGGCATATTTAGCCAGTTCAGTAATGTCAGCATCTTCCAACGAGAAACGATTCCGCTTTTCTGGAGATACGTCCACGGTCTGCACTTTTTCAGCAGAACCTTTCGGCGCAAATTGCATCTGAATTAACTTGGAACCTAAAGAGCGACGAATAATCGCTTTTTTGCCTTGAGCCAAGGTTGTTTTGAAAACATAAAACTCGTCTGGGTTCACGGCGCCTTGAACAACTGTCTCGCCTAAGCCATAGCTTGATGTAATGAAAACAACATCCTCAAATCCAGACTCTGTATCTAGAGTAAACATCACGCCTGCAGCGCCAAGATCGGAACGAACCATGCGCTGAATACCAGCAGATAAAGCTACTTCAGCATGGGCAAAGCCCTTATGAACACGGTAGGAGATGGCGCGATCGTTATATAAAGAAGCAAACACTTCGCGAATTTTCTTGAGAACATCTTCAATACCTTCGACATTCAAAAAAGTCTCTTGCTGACCAGCAAAGGAAGCGTCTGGCAAGTCTTCAGCAGTAGCCGAGGAACGGACCGCAAAAGATCCTTTGCCTGAATCATCCAAAACCGCAAATGCTTTACGAATTTCTTCTTCAAGCCTAGGCTGAAATGGCGCAGTTTCTATCCAATTACGAATCTCCGCACCAGCCTCGGCCAATGCGCGCACATCATCAATATTCAAGCCATCCAAACGCTGTTGAATTCGCTCAGTGAGGTTGTTGTGCTTTAGAAAATCACGGAAGGCTAATGCAGTAGTAGCAAAACCAGTTGGTACACGAACTCCAGTGGACGCTAGCTGAGAAATCATTTCGCCAAGGGAGGCATTCTTACCGCCAACTGATTCAACATCAGTCATACGAAGTTGCTCAAATGGTAAAACGTAGGCGTCTGCCATATTGCTATTTTGTTGCTGTTGGTTGGACATAAAATACTCTCAAAAGATAAGGAAACTGGTCTAGCGGCCACTCAAAATAGGGCATGCTTTAATATGATTCTATTGTAGTGCTGACCCTGACTTTTAAGCTAAATCCATGTCTACTGAAACCCGCATTGTTTTTATTGTTTCTGACGGTACCGGCATTACCGCCGAGAACTTCAGCCAATCCATTTTGGCTCAATTTGAGGCTACTTTTAAGCATATTCGGGTGCCTTTTGTAGACAGCGTTGACAAAGCCCATGATGCCGTCAGCAGCATTAATCAGGCGGCCAGCAAATATGGTGTGCAACCCATTGTTTTTACGACCCTAGTGAATTCTGAGCTCAATTCAATTGTGAGTAAGGCAAATGGCCTCATTCTCGATATGTTCCAGACTTTCGTAGCCCCTTTAGAGGCCGCTCTAGGCATGAAATCCACCCATGCCATGAACCGTCTGCACCACAATGCGGATACTGAGGCATACAAAAACCGAATTGAGGCAATTAACTATTCACTAGCTCATGATGATGGTCAGTCCAACCAAAATCTAGCCGAGGCGGATGTGATTCTGATTGGGATCTCGCGGGTTGGTAAAACCCCAACTAGCCTTTATTTAGCGATGCAATATGGGCTCAAAGCAGCAAACTACCCACTTATTCCGGAAGACTTTGAGCGCGGACAATTGCCAAAAGACTTGGTACCCTATCGCCACAAAATTTTTGGCCTCATGATCGATGCTGAGCGTCTCTCTGAAATTCGCAATGAACGCAGACCAGGCAGCAATTATGCAAAGCTAGAAAACTGTCGCTATGAAATTAATGAAGCAACGGCAATGATGAAAAAGCAGTCTATTCCTTGGGTTCTAACAACCAGCAAATCAATTGAAGAGATTGCGACTACTGTACTGCAAGCCATCAAGTCAGATAAAACAATTTTGGGCTAAAGAAGGGGCTAGAAATTACCCTTATAGTGAGATTAGCCGGCGAAAATAATACTATTTCGACCGCTACTTTTAGCCAAATACATTGCTTCATCAGCTCGACGCAATAATTCCGTTACATCCTCTCCATGGGTGGGATGCAAAGCAATACCGATACTCGCACTTGAGGCCAGCTCCACACCCTCATATTTCACAGGCTTCATGAGCGCTTGGCGAATATTTTCAGCTATCTGTAAAACATGGGCATCCGTATCCGATCCCAGCAATAAGACTACAAACTCATCACCACCAATACGCCCGACTGTATCGGATATACGCACACTCGACTTCAATCTATTGGCAACCTCAATGAGCAAAGCATCACCAGCATCATGACTGTAGGAGTCATTCACTGTTTTGAGATTATCAAGATCAATAAATAAAATTGCTAAATTAGTGTTGTTGCGTTTAGCCTGATTAATCGCCTGACTACAACGATCAAAAAATAAGCCACGATTTGGAAGTCCAGTCAAAATATCGTGATTAGCACGATAGTAATGCTCCGCACCCTTACTGTAGGACCTAATCAAATAATATGTGCCAATGATTAAAGCAATCAAGCTAAGCGTAGTAGCCAACAATACGCCGATAGCATTCTTGTACCAATTAGATAAATAAACTGATTCTGGCAGTGTTGCCCCAACAATAAATGGATAGCCATTTACTTTCTTATAGGAAAGCATTCTGGTGACACCCCTCTCATCAGGGTTGGTAAACGCAGGATCGGATGAGAAAACCACCCCATTTTTGAGGTCTGCATGAGCTAATGACTGCTCGATCAGACCCAATGAATTGACTGTGCCAATTTGCCTTGTAACTAAAGGCCAACGAGTTAACAAGGTATTGTCGCTTCGATACAAAATAATTGAAGTACCATCGCCCAAGCTGGAACTAACCCCCTTATAAAACGAAGAAATCATCTCAACCGAAACGCCAACAAGCACCACACCCAAAAATTCATGATTTTTTCCATTAATGCGTTTTGCTAGATAAAAAACCCATTTTCCAGTTCCTTTATTTTGCACTGGCACGCTATAAAAAATTGCTGGGTCATCATGAGTACTTAGGTATTTAAAGTAATCGCGATCATTCAAATTGATATTGGGAGGAGGATACTCTCTAGAAAAATTCAATACCTTGCCATCCGATGCCACAAAAGTGCTGACATCCAAAACTGGATTGGTACTAGTTTTTTCTTTTAGTAATTCATAAAGATCTTTTTGAGAAGCAAATTTTTGATAGCTCATTTCAGTTTGAATATGAGCCATTTCAATAGCATCAAAAATACTCTCTAACGCGGTATTAGCTGAAAATATCGTTTGAGCTGTATGCTCGGCCAATATAGATGTGAGATTGGATAATTGCGCTGATCGATCTTCAATACTACTTTTACGAAGGAGGTAAATAGAAACAAATGCATTACCAACCAAAACAATCGCCAGAGCTATAGCAATGGCTTTAATAATACGAAGGTTGCGTCTAGCAACGCCGTAGGATTCGAGAACAACCATTAATTATGAAATCCGCTGCAATGAAATGACTCTGCGGACTTGTCACCCTTAGAAACATGCATTACTTGAATTAGCCTTTATAAATTAGAGTGAATGTGGTCATTTTAAATGAGCGCATCGAATAATCGCCATTTAAGAACTGGTTATTCAGAAATATAAACATTCTTTACTTGATCTATCTCAAGTAATTTCAAAAGCTTTAGAGGTTTCTAGGTTAAGTACGTCTAATCCGCACTGTCTCAAATAAACAAATAGCTGCTGCAGTAGAAACATTCAATGACTCTACCCTTGGGTCAATAGGAATGGATACGCCTTTGGATTGCGCAAGCAGATCTTCAGAAACGCCCTGCCCCTCGCTGCCCATCACCCAAGCAACAGGATGGAGAAGCTTTTCTTTTAGAGTGTAGAGATCTTGATCTGCATCTGCTGTGGCAGCCAGCAGTGGAGCAGTAATTGCACTTAAAACTTGCTGGTTAGTCCAGCCCTCATATAAATCTAGTAAGCGATGTGCCCCCATGCCTGCTCGCAATACTTTGTTGGACCATAAATGCGCACAACCCGATAAAGCAATTACTTGAGAGAAGCCTGCTGCGGCTGCTGTGCGCAAAATAGAGCCCACATTACCCGCATCTTGTACGCGATCCAATATCACCACATCGCCTTCTAGAGTAGCAATGGATTGCGGTGGGGTGAGGGTTGATTTTGGAAGGTTAAGGAATCCAGCAATGTGCGGTGCATTAACCAAATCCGATAATAAATCCCACAGCGCACTATCCAATTGAAAGACTTTAGTCTCAGGGCAAATTTCTAAATGCTCATAAACTGCTTGAGAGATTTCTAAATTCTTTAATCCAAGCTCTGAAGTAAACAGTGTTTTTAGAGCGGGGTCGCCAACCCAAGTTTGAACTAGATGGATACCTTCTAATAATGCATGGCCACTTGCCAACCTAGCCTTCTGACCTTTAGAACCTGTGGCTTGTAAATTTCGAATCTCTTTGAATAAAGAATTCTCTTTGGAGGTAATGAGATCAAAGTTCATGGCTTAACTTGCTCTGAATTCCAGAACCTTACGCACCGGTGAAAAGCTACGTCGATGTTGCTCACATGCACCATATTGCTCAAGAGCAGCAAAATGAGCCTCTGTTGGGTAACCCATATGTTGGGCAAAACCATACTCCGGATATTTCTCGTGCAAGGACATCATCTGACGATCACGCGTGACTTTAGCAATGATTGATGCCGCAGAAATAGCAGGCTCTTTAGCATCACCCTTCACAATCGCCTCCGCTGCAATCGGTAACTCTGGACACCGATTACCATCAATTAAAGCTTTATCTGGCCAAGCTCCTAATCGAATGGTCATATCCTCAATAGCACGACGCATTGCCAGCATCGTCGCTTGCAAAATATTAATTTCATCAATTTCAGCAGGGCTAGCCTCACCCACACCCCAAGCTTTTGCTTTCTCTAGAATCTGTTTGTATAAAAATTCACGGCGAGCAGCGCTTAATTTTTTGGAGTCCTTTAAGCCCTCAATCGGATTATTGGGATCGAGCACTACTGCACCTGCAACTACAGCGCCAACTAAAGGGCCACGCCCAGCTTCATCGACTCCGCAGACCCAAATCATATTCATATTAATTAGGCTTTACGGTTATTTGCGATAGTCTGAGCTACCGCTTGAGCAACTAGAAGACCAGTAGGACGGCGCAAGGTTTCATGCATTTTGGAGAAGCGCTCTTTTAGTTCGGCAACTTTAGCTGGGTGATCCAACCAGTCTTGAAGGGCATTCACTAATTTTTCTGGGGTTGCATCATCCTGCAGATACTCAGGGACTACAAACTCACCACACAAGATATTCGGCAAGCCGACATAAGGCAAATAACCTTGGCGTTTCATAATTTGCGCCGTTAGCCAAGGCACCTTATATGAAATCACCATAGGTTTTTTCCATAGCGCTGCCTGCAAGGTCGCTGTACCACTCGCGATTAAGACAACATCAGATGCTTCTAGAACCTCATCAGCCATACCATCAAGCAAATGAATCTGAATCCCTGGATTAATACTCTGAGTTTGAAGCAAGAGTTGTTCAAGCGGCTCGCGCAATCGGGGTGTCGCTACCGGAATTAAAAAGTGAAGCTTCTGACCCTTTAATCTTTCGCTTAATAGCTGCATTGTTTTAAAAAAGACTGGGGCAATTAATTCAATCTCGGAGCTACGACTACCAGGCAAAACCGCAACCACAATTCCATCAAGTGAGACTGGTGCGAGATTCAGTGTATTTGCAATAGCTTGTCTTGCATTGGTTGTATTTGGCTCCAATGGAATATCACTTGCTAATGGGTGCCCCACATAAGTAGATGCAACTCCCGCACGATCGTAGATTTCAGTTTCAAAAGGAAAGATACACAGCATACGCTCCACTGCTTGTGAAATCTTCTTAATACGCCCTGCTCTCCAGGCCCAAATTGATGGTGAAACTAAATGCAAAGTAGGAATACCCGCTTTACGCAATTGCAGCTCAACGCCTAAATTAAAGTCCGGAGCATCAATACCCAAATAAACATCGGGTCGCCCTTCATTTAACAGGTGATGGATGAGCTCTTTACGCAATCTTAGGATGGCGGGAAGTTGTTTAATGGCTTCCACATAACCGCGTACACTTAATGTTTCCATTGGCCAAATGGAACGCATACCTTCTGCCTGCATACGTGGACCACCAACTCCATACACCTCAAGACCAGCCATATCTGGAATCTGATTGAGCGCACTCAGTACTGGTGCAGCCAACAAATCACCGGAAGGTTCGCCTGCTACACAAGCTAACTTTGGCAAAGTAGTTCCGTTACCGTATAATGCCGCGCGTAGAGGCAGCAATAAAGTCATGAAACTGCGCAAGCTTCTCAGCAGTAGCAGGATCTGCCGCCGACGCAACGACCATCTTCTGAATTTCTACTTTAGCGTCTTCAAAACTCAGTCCGTCTTTATAGAGAACTTTATATGCTTGACGTAGTGCGGATATGGTTTCCGTTGAAAATCCACGGCGCTTTAAACCCTCTACATTGATGCCATGAGGAGAAGCCTTATCTCCAGCAGCAATCACAAAAGGAGGTATGTCTTGCACCAATGCAGATGCCCCGCCCAACATTGCATGCTGGCCAATACGAACAAACTGATGCACACCAGACATGCCACCCATGATGGCCCAGTCCGCTACCTGAACATGTCCAGCGATTTGCGCATTGCTGGAGAAAATAGTGTGATTACCAACTTGGCAGTCATGGGCAATATGCACATAAGCCATAATCCAGTTGTCATTTCCAATACGAGTGACACCCTCATCTTGAGATGTACCAGTATGTATCGTTGTGAATTCTCGAACGGTATTACGATCACCAATAATTAATTGCGTTGGCTCTCCACGGTATTTCATATCTTGCGGAGGTCCACCAATAGCAGCAAAGTGAGCAAAGTGATTATCTTTCCCGATAGTGGTGTAACCCTCAATAACAGTGTGAGAGCCTACCTTAGTACCAGCACCAATTTTTACATTTGGGCCAATTACGGAATATGGACCAACTTCAACATCACCAGCTAGCTCAGCCTTACTATCCACAACAGCAGATGCATGAATCCGAGTCATTACGCGCCTTTCGTACGAACCGCACAAGTGATATTAGCTTCAGCGGCAATCTCACCGTCGACAGTTGCCTGCACTGCAAACTTGTAGATGCCAGCTCGCCCACGCTCTAACTTAGCAGTCATAATCAACTGATCGCCAGGTAATACTGGTTTTTTAAAACGGGCACCATCAATACCTGCGAAATAGTAAATCGCATCTTCAGCGCGCTCTTCTGAAAAAGTTAGTAAAGCGGCCGTTTGAGCCAACGCTTCAATGATTAATACCCCTGGCATCACAGGAAAATCTGGAAAGTGACCTTGAAAGAACGGTTCATTCATGGTGACATTTTTTAATGCCGTAATACTTTCACGAGGAGCGATTTCCAGCACGCGGTCAACCAATAGAAATGGGTAGCGATGTGGTAGCAACTTCAGGATCTTGTTGATGTCAATTGCAATTGGAGTGCTCATAAATAACCTGCTAAAAAGTAGAATGAATGTAGGTTTACAGATTTTTACGAATCTGTAGATTTGTTTTTATCCAGTAAACGCAAGCGTTGACGTATTTTATCTAGGCCGCGCAAAATCGCCGCGTTTTTCTCCCAAGCAGCATGGAGCATAGAGGGGTAAACGCCCGTGAAATGCTGTCCTGGCTCCGTAATAGAGCGAATAATGGACGTATTGCCAGAAACCGTAGTTCTATCAGCAATCGTAAGATGACCCGCAAAGTTTGCTGAACCGCCAATAATGCAGAAATTTCCAATTTTTGTACTACCTGATATACCGGCACATCCAGCAATAACGCAACAATTTCCGACAATGACATTGTGCGCAATTTGTACCTGATTATCGATTTTTGTTCCAGAACCAATTACCGTATCGGTCATAGCGCCACGATCAATCGTGGTAGAAGCGCCAATCTCAACATCATCTCCAATTACCACCCGACCAGTTTGAGGGATCTTGACCCATTCCCCACCAGTTGCTGAAAAATCAGGAGCAAAACCAAATCCATCCGCACCTATTACAGCGCCGCTATGGATAATGCAACGCTCACCAATTTGGCTATGGCTATAAATTGAGGCTGATGGATAGATGAGCGAATCATTTCCGATAACACTGTTCTGAGCAATGCTGGTATTACCCAGAATGACAACGCGCTCGCCCAAAGTCACACCTGCGCCAATTTGAACAAAGGGCCCAATATGACATGAAGTTGGCACTATAGCGGTAGGATGAACTACCGCATTAGGATGAATTCCAGCGGTATAAATTGGGCCATTTTCTTTAGCAAAATATTGAGCCATCCTAGCAAAGGTGGCATAGGGATTTTTAGAAACAAAGTACACCCGCTTTTCTGAATTTGCGCCAGGGTTGGCTTGCAAAAACTCAAAATCAGATTGGCTGACAATTAGAGCCCCAGCATTACTAGCGCTGGCTTGTTGCCTATAAAGCGGATTAGAAAGAAAGGAAATCTGATTAGATTGCGCTCGCTCTAAAGGAGCGAGGCCACTGAAATCGTGAGGCGCTTGCCCCATCAAGCTTACTTGAAACTGTTCGGCCAGCTTGATGGCGGTCGGCATAAGATTACTTTAAGCTGTTTAAAGCCTTGATGACATCATCAGTTACATCAGCCTTGGGACTCACATAAGCCGCCTCTTGAACAATAATGTCGATTTTTCTTTGTTCGGCAATTTGTTTGAGGACCGCATTCGCTTTTTCAGCAATCTTGGCACGCTCTTCAAATGTACGTTGATTAAGATCTTCTGTAAATTCACGTTGTTTGCGTTGGAGTTCACGGTCTTGATCGGCCAACTCACGCTGACGACGAACGCGTTCTGCTTCATTCATCACAGCCGCATCACGATCTAACTTTTCAGCCGCTGACTTAATTTTTTGAGCGCTATCTCGTAAATCATTCTGGCGCTTAGTAAATTCATTTTGCAAACGAGTTTGCATAGCTTTTGCAAGATTGGATTCGTTGAATACTTTCTCAGAGTTGACCACAGCAACACGTGTGCCTGCATCTTGCGCAAAAACTTGTGGAGCAGATATAACTGACACTGCAGCAAATATACCCACCTTAATCCATTTAGAAGATTGATAAAGCTTCATAAAACTTTCCTTAAACAATTAAAACGCTGTACCGACTTGGAACTGTAAACGTTGAATATTATCCGTTGGCTGCGACTTATACGGAATACCATAACTAAATTTTAGAGGTCCTAGCGGTGATATCCATGATATACCCAATCCATATGAGTACCTTAGGACTAAATTAATGTTTTCTCCAAAAGCGTTACCACCGTCAACGAAAGTAAACATACGCAATGTTTTATCGACCCCTGAACCAGGTACGGGGAAGGTGTACTCTACGTTCGCCACAATCTTAGATTGACCGCCTGTTGGCTGATAAGAATTAGTAACCGTGTTGTAGTACTGAGGACCCAAGGAACCTGGAGAGTAGCCCCGCACTGATCCAATGCCGCCTACGAAATAGTTTTTGGTAATAGGAAAAAGCTTATTGCCATATGCTTCGCCATAACCAACTTCTCCATTAAATGACAAGATATTGCCTTTAGAGAAAGAATGGTATTTTTGGTACTGGCCATAAACTCGGTAGAAAGTAAGGTCGCCAATAGGGGTTCCAACTTCAGCCGATAGTTGTTGCAAAGAGCCCTCTGATGGAATTAAAGCGCTATCACGACCATCACGAGCCCAGCCTACTGTAAGAGGAACGTTATAGGTTTGCAAACGACCAGGTACCGTTCCCCCGTAACTTGTAACATAATTTTGATAAGGAATTGGTGTATTCGTGGTGGCGTAGATACTAAATACTTCAATACCAGTTCCGAAGAAGACGCGATCGACCTCGGTGTACGGAACACCAAACTTAATATTGGAACCTACGGATTTAATTTGATAGTCAGGATCGCCAATGTAATAAAGAGGCTTGGAAGAGCGATAGTAAAAATCAGTGTAGCGACTTATACCCTCTTCGGTGAAATAGGGATCATAATTAGATAAAGTTAGATTTTGATTTACCTTACCTAAAGCTGCATTCAATCCAATCGATGTGCCTGTACCAAAGGCATTATCTTGATTAACACCAGCCGATAAGATCAGTTTTTCAGTTGATGAAAAGCCTGCGCCCAAAGTGATTGCGCCCGTCGGCTTCTCGGTCACCTTCACATTGACATCTACTTGATCTGGAGACCCTGGAACATCCTCAGTAGTGATATCTGTTTCAGTGAAATAACCAAGTCGTCCCAAGCGCTTTTTAGAAAGATCGATCTTGTCGCTATCAAACCATGAACTTTCAAATTGGCGCATCTCACGACGAATAACGACGTCTCGCGTCTTAGCATTTCCGCTAATAGCCACCTGTCGAACATAAATACGACGACCTGGGTCAACCACTAATGTGAGGTCTACCTCAGCAATATCTCTTCGAATGTCAGGTTGTGGATTAATTGTTGCGAAAGCGTATCCATAAGAACCCAAAACCTCGGCAATTGATTTGGTACTCTCAGTCAAGCGGGCAGATGAGAAAGTATCACCGGGCTTTATAGTGACCAACTGCATTAACTCGGCTTCTTTGCCGAGGGTTTCACCAGCCAATCGCACATCTTTAACCGTAAACTTTTTACCCTCACGAATACTGATCGTGAGATAGATACCTTTTTTATCGGGAGTAATCGACACTTGAGTAGATTCAATGACGAACTCAAGATAGCCACGATTCAGATAATAAGAACGAATAGTTTCTAGGTCTGCAGTGAGCTTTTGTTTTGAGTAGAGATTATCTTTGCTATACCAAGACAACCAGCCACCTGTCTTTAATTGCATCTCGCTTCTTAAGGTGCTCTCACTAAATTCTTCATTGCCAATAAAATTGATTTCTTGAATTTTGGCAATTGGACCCTCATCAACGTTAAAGTAAACGGCCACTTGATTACGCTCTAAAGGGGTAACTGTGGCAACAACTTCAGCGGCATACATTCCTTTACCGACGTATGAACGCTTTAGCTCCTGCTCAGCCTTATCAATTAAAGCCTTGTCATAAAAACGCGCCTCTGCCACGCCAACCGCTTTCAAGGACTTGCGTACTACATCGGGCTCAAATTCTTTCATGCCTGTAAATTCAATGCGAGATATTGTCGGACGCTCTTCAACAATCACAATCAAAACATTGCCTTGCGCTTGAATCTGAACGTCTCTGAAAAAGCCCGTGCCATAAAGTACTTTAATAGCCTCAGCACCTTTTTCATCGGTAAATGTTTCACCTACCTGGACTGGCAAATAACTAAACACTGTGCCTGGCTCGACACGTTGCAAACCTTCAACACGAATATCTTTCACCACAAAAGAATCTGCTGCTAGTGCATTCAAGCTCAAACCCAAAGCAATAATCGTGAGGATTTGAGCAATAAAACGAGCAAAAAAACGGGAAGAATGTGTCAGAGAATTCAAGGCGAAATATAGCGTTGTAAATCGTTAAACAAGGCCAGTAATGACAAAGAAATCAGCAAAATAAAGCCCACTTTTTGGAGCTGCTCCTGCATTGATGTCGTAATCGGCTTACCAGCAACCAACTCCCATGCATCATACAGTAGCTGACCCCCATCAAGCATGGGAAAAGGGAGCAAATTGAGTAATCCGACACTAATACTCATCATGGCTAAAAATGCCAAATATGGTTGCCAACCTACTCGAGCCGTTTTCCCAGCCATGTCAGCGATGCTTAGGGGTCCGCCGAGCTGCTTTATGGAGGTATTTCCAGTAAACAAGCCCAACATTAACCTTGTGGAGACCTTAGTGATAACCCATACCCTTTTAGAAGCAAATGCCAATGCATCTAAGGGCCCTAATTTAAGCTCATCCCATTGCCCTAGGGGACTAAGCATTGGCAAGATCCCAAGCGCCAAAATGGGGTCACTTTCTGGGCTAATTTTTGGTAAATCCTTGGCATAAAAGGTCTTTACAGAACTGACACCTGCAGGATTTTGCACATCCAAGGCAAACCCACTCTCCCCAGTAATGGCATCCATTAAGCTCCAACGTAATGAATTCCAGCTCGGAACAGGCTCAAATTCCCCAAAAAGGGGCATATTGTCTTCTTTAGCATCTAAATATCGCCAACCAACCACTTTATCCCCTTGATTCAAGCCAATTTTGGCGGCTACTGAATTTTCGGGTGGGGCTTTGATAACTGCTGGTAACTGAGGGGCGCCAGTTACATAAATAAAGGCAAAGAAAATGATGGCCAACAGAAAATTGGCTAAAGGTCCTGCAGCCACAATGAACGATCGTTGCCACAAGGGCTTGCCATCAAAAGCCTGGAGCGCTTCAACTGGCTCAACCACTTCTTTGCTATTGCGCCTATCCAATAATTTGACATAGCCACCCAAGGGGATTGTGGCTAGCACCCATTCTGTTTTATTTTGTGCGCGGTAAGTAAATAAAGGCTTACCAAAACCAATCGCAAAACGAAGTACACGAACTCCGCAAAAGCGAGCGGCTAAAAAATGTCCAAACTCATGAAAGCTGACTAACACGCCCAAGGCCAACAGAAATGCAGCAAGAGTTACTATAGCTTGCAAAGAATTTCCTTTACCACCTCTTGCGCCGATTGACGAGCACGCGCATCGACATCCAAAATCAACTCCAGTGAATCAGCCTTCATAAAGGAAGTGGAATTTAGCACTTTCTCGACAAGCACTGGAATTTGTAAATAGGGCAAATCTTCATCCAAGAATGCTGCGACTGCAACTTCATTGGCGGCATTTAAAACCGTTGGCGCGGTACCGCCAGTTTTGGCAGCCGCAAAGGCCAGAGACAGGCAAGGAAAGCGTTTAAGATCAGGTTCAGTGAAGCTTAGGGCGGCCATCTGAGTCAAACTCAGGGGAGCAACCCCCGCATCAATCCGCTCCGGCCATGCCAAACCATAGGCAATCGGTGTGCGCATATCAGGCTGACCCAACTGAGCCAATACTGAGCCATCCCGATAACGCACCATCGAATGCACAACGCTTTGCGGATGAATCAATACCTTAATTTTTTCCAAAGACAATCCAAATAACCAAAATGCCTCAATGACCTCAAGACCTTTGTTCATCATCGTTGCAGAATCAACTGATATTTTTCTACCCATTACCCAATTTGGGTGAGCACAAGCCTGGGCTGGGGTAATACTTTCCAATTGCTCTAATGGTGTATTTCTGAATGGTCCTCCTGAGGCTGTTAACCAGAGCTCCTCAACCCCTAAACTTGAGCTAGGATCTTTAGTAAATTGACTTGGAAGACACTGAAAAATCGCGTTATGTTCACTGTCGATAGGCAAGAGCTCTCCACCGCCCTGCTTCATGGCCAACATAAATAAGTCGCCCGACATTACCAAGGCTTCTTTATTTGCCAGTAAAACTCTTTTTCCAGCTTGGGCAGCAGCTAATGCAGGAACTAAGCCAGCAGCCCCCACTATCGCAGCCATCACAGTATCGCAACCCGATTCAGTAACGGCAGTCACTAAACCCTGAGGTCCACACAAAACCTCAGTACTGATTTTTTTCTCAAGCAAAAGCTTTTTTAAACGAAGCGCACCATCAGGATCAGCCACTACGGCTATAGAGGGATTGAATTCGAGAGACTGCTCTGCCAGTAGGTCAACTTGTTTTGCTGCAGTTAAAGCAACAACCTTAAAACGATCTGGATGCGCCCGAATGACATCTAATGTATTGACGCCAATCGATCCAGTTGAGCCTAGGATAGCAACTCGCTTCATTGGCATTACACAAATCCTGCCAATAATGCAGCGATAGGCATCGTCGGAATTAATGCATCCACTCGATCCAATACACCACCATGACCTGGCAACAGATGGCTAGAGTCTTTAACACCCGCCAAACGCTTGAGCTGAGACTCAAACAGGTCGCCAAAAATACTGAAGGCAACTAATACTGTCACCATCATGAACATTGGAACCCAACCAAACCGAATTGCCCAAGCACCAAATAATGTAGATTCAAAAGTCAGGAAGTAAACGCATGTAAATGCATAAACATAACAAAGTATCAACCCGCCTATCGCACCCTCAATCGATTTTCCTGGACTAATTTGTACTGCAAGCTTGCGCTTGCCAAATGCCCTACCAACAAAGTAAGCGCCAATATCTGCAACCCATACCAATGCCATGGTGGTAAGCAAAAAGATCAGACCCAGTTCTCGCAAGAACACTAAAGCGAACCAAGTGGCGGGCAATAAAATTAATCCGAGTACTACATAAAATGGGCGAAGCTTTTGTAAGACAAGATTCATACCCTTCGCCAAAATAAAAGGTGCGATAAAAAACCAAAAGATAACAGCCAGAAGTAATAGTGCGAATTGCCAAGAAGCATTTTGCATGCCAAGCAAAAATAAAATAATTCCTAAACAAAATAAGGCATACAACCAAGCCGCACGCTCAGCACCTGGAGAAAGCAAACGACTCCACTCCCAAGCGGCGGCTATTAAGGCAAGCAGAAAGAAACCGCCAATATAAATCGGGGGTAGCAAAAATAAAGTGGGCAGTAATACCGCCAGCAGTACTAGGGCGGTAATGACTCGGGTTCTTAACATAAAAAGGTCTTGAAAAGTACTACGTCAAACAGCATCACTCATCGCTTGAGAAGCAAGCTGGGCGCTTGTGCGACCAAAACGACGCTCACGCTGACTAAACCAGTCAAATGCTTTATGTAACTCTTTCTCATCAAAGTCAGGCCATAAGACATCCGTGAAATACAACTCGGTATACGCCAATTGCCATAACAAGAAATTACTCACGCGTTGCTCACCACCTGTACGAATAAATAAGTCTGGCTCTGGAGCGTAAGCCATAGAGAGATGCGGTTGCAACAACTCTTCCGTTACTTGCTCCGGCTTTAAATTTGGATTAGCAGCGAGACATTGACGCATTGCTTGCAAGATGTCCCAGCGACCACCATAGTTCGCAGCAATCGTAAACGTGAGCGCTTTGCAATCTGCCGTCTTTTGTTCAGAGAACTGCACCATCTCTTGGATGGCAGTATCAAATCGACTCAAATCACCAATCAATCGCAACGCGATATCATTTTCAGCAAGGCGCGATACTTCACCTTTTAAGGATTTGAGGAATAGCTTCATTAAAAAACCAACTTCCTCAGGAGGACGACGCCAATTCTCAGAACTAAAAGCAAATACCGTTAGGTACTCGACGCCAAGCTTACGACATTCTTGAACAATCTTTCGAACCGCACTTAAACCTTCTGAGTGCCCCGCCACGCGGGGCATCATACGCTTACTAGCCCAACGACCATTACCATCCATGATGATTGCCACATGGCGTGGTAAGGCACTTACCTCGGGGATAGTTAGGGTTGAGCTAGAGTGTTGAGTCATCAGAAAGTGGAATTCATGCCGGCTTTAAACCGTCATAATCTCTTTTTCTTTTTCAGCAATGATTTTGTCAATATCTACCACTGCCTTGTCAGTCATCTTCTGAATATCATCGGTAGCACGACGCTCATCATCCTCAGAAATCTCTTTGTCCTTAGTTAAACGCTTGAGGTGTTCATTAGCATCACGGCGCAAATTTCTGACGGCGATCTTGGCATCCTCGCCCTCACTCTTAACAACCTTAGTCAGTTCACGACGGCGCTCTTCAGTCAACGCGGGCATTGGCACCCGAATCACAGTACCTTGGGACGCAGGATTGAGACCCAAATCAGAATCCCGAATTGCCTTCTCAATTACCGCAACCATGGACTTTTCAAATGGCTGAACATTAATAGTGCGCGCATCAGCCAAACCCAAACTAGCAACCTGACTTAAGGGTGTTGGATTACCGTAATAATCTACATGAATATGCTCCAAGATTCCTGGGTTAGCACGACCAGAGCGAATCTTCGCTAAATTGGTCTTCAAAGCCTCAAGAGACTTTTGCATCTTTTGATCGGTATTGGTTTTAATTTCTGCTGCAGACATCAGACCTCCTATTAAACGTGTACTAAAGTACCTTCTGGTTCACCTTGCACTACACGCATTAGAGCGCCTGGCTTGAGAATCGAAAATACTTTGATGGGTAATTTACGATCACGACACAATGCAAATGCAGTTGCATCCATGACCTGAAGATTCTTAATTAAAGCTTCATCAAATGTGATTGTTTTATATAAAGTAGCAGACGGATCTTTTGCTGGGTCAGCACTATAGATGCCATCTACTTTCGTTGCCTTAAGCATGACCTCAACGCCCATCTCAGCACCGCGCAAAGCAGCTGCTGTATCGGTAGTAAAGAATGGATTACCAGTGCCTGCTGCGAAGATCACCACTTTACCTTCCCCCATCGCACGTATTGCGCGTGGACGAATGTATGGCTCAACTACTTGGTCCATACGTAATGCTGATTGCACTCGCGCTTCAACTCCTTTTTGACGCAATGCATCTTGCAAGGCCAAGGAATTCATCATCGTTGCTAACATACCCATGTAATCGGCTGTTGCGCGATCCATACCGGCAGCCCCACCAGCAACACCGCGGAAAATATTTCCTCCACCAATCACGATTGCTAGCTCTACTCCGCTATTTACAACTTCGGCAATTTCTTTGACCATTGAATCAATAGTGACTGGATTGATGCCGAAAGCATCATCACCCATAAGGGCTTCACCAGATAGTTTTAGGAGGACACGTTTGTAGGCTGGCATGTTTTTTGTTTTCCGTAATTTGCCAAGTAATTAATTTACTTAGCTTATTGATCTTTAAGCACTTTTTAATATCTCACGCAAATTATAAAGGGCTTAGAGGGGATCAAAGAAAAGGGCACAGAAACTAAGGTTTCTATGCCCTTTTGGGTATTGCCTACTGGCTGGGCAAGCCCAAAACCAGGTAATGACTAATTAAGCAGTTGCTTTTGAGGCAGCCGCCACTTGTGCAGCCACTTCTGCGGCAAAGTCATCTTGACGCTTTTCAATGCCTTCGCCTACAACAAACATGGTGAAACCTTTGATTGTTGTATTAGCAGCCTTGAGCATTTGTTCAACTGTTTGCTTATCGTTTTTAACGAAAGTTTGATTCAGCAAAGAAACCTCTTTGAGGTACTTCTGAATAGAACCTTCAACCATCTTTTCAACGATTTCTGGTGGTTTACCAGATTCAGCAGCTTTTTGAACAGCAACACTACGCTCAACAGCAATGGCTTCAGCAGGAACATCAGCCATCGACAAAGCCACTGGCTTCATCGCAGCAATGTGCATTGCGACGTCTTTAGCGGCGGTGTCATCGCCTTCAAATTCAACAACCACACCAATGCGAGTACCGTGGAGGTATGAAACCAATTTGCTGCTTCCAGCAAAACGCTTAAAGCGACGTGGCATGATGTTCTCGCCGATCTTACCGATCAATGCGCTACGTACTTCATCCACAGTTTGACCATTTAAAGGCAATGCCAATAAAGCAGCAACGTCAGCTGGATTCTTTTCAGCAATCAACTTGACGCACTCGTTAGCAAATGCCAAGAAATCATCATTCTTAGAAACGAAATCAGTTTCGCAATTCACTTCTAGTAATGCACCAGTAGTGCCGTCAATAGAAGAAGCAACGATACCTTCAGCAGTTACTCGAGAAGCAGCTTTACCAGCTTTGCTACCCAGCTTTACGCGCAGAATCTCTTCAGCACGAGCCATATCACCATCGGCTTCAGTCAATGCTTTTTTGCACTCCATCATCGGAGCATCAGTCTTGGCGCGTAACTCGCCAACCATTGCAGCGGTAATAGCAGCCATTATTCAGCATTCCCTTCTTCAACAAACTCTTCTTCACCCTCTTTAACTGCTGTCAAAATTTCTTGAACAGAGTTCGCTTTGCCTTCGAGGATTGCGTCAGCAATGCCACGTGCATAGAGTGTTACTGCTTTACTTGAGTCATCGTTACCAGGAATGATGTAATCAACACCTTCTGGTGAGTGGTTGGTATCCACAACAGCGATTACCGGAATACCAAGCTTATTTGCTTCAGTAATAGCAATCTTGTGATAGCCAACGTCCACTACGAAAATCGCATCTGGAACGCCATTCAAATCTTTGATACCGCCTAGTGCTTTTTGCAATTTGTCGAGATCACGGTCATTAGTCAAAGCCTCTTTCTTAGAAAGCTTTTCCCAGTCGCCAGCTTCTTTAGCAACTTCCATGTCTTTCAAACGTTTGAGGGAGCCTTTAACAGTTTTAAAGTTGGTGAGTGTGCCACCCAACCAACGGCTGTCGATGTAAGGCATACCAGCACGAGTCGCTTCTTCAGCAATGATCTCGCGTGATTGACGCTTAGTACCGACAAATAAAATCGTGCCACGATTAGCAGCAACTTGTTTTGCAAATTTCAGGGCGTCCTGAAACATCGGCAATGTTTTTTCCAAGTTGATGATGTGGATTTTGTTGCGATGACCGAAAATATAAGGGGCCATCTTTGGGGACCAGAAGCGAGTTTGGTGACCAAAATGGCAACCAGCTTCCAGCATTTGACGCATCGTTACTGACATAACTTCTCCTAAGGGTTGGTTCTAAAGTTGAGTCCTAGCTGCGCTAAAAAACGCCACCCCGGAAGGCTCAACTCGCGATTTCAAGTCCAAAATAGACCTGAGTGCCAAATTATAGCTTAAATATCAATGGCCTAGACACCCCCGCCCTTTCTCAACAAGGGAGATCTAAGCCCAAAATGGCTCTCTGAAGCCCTAAAAACGGGATATTTGCCTAATTTTTAGGCATAACCCTCAAACCAAAACTATCCAAGTCGTTGATAATCAAGGCATGAATAGTGTATTTACAGCCGAAAAAGACATCCTTGGGATGCGCGAAGCTGGCCGTTTAGCCAGTGAAGTTCTTGACCATGTAACTCCTCACGTTAAGGCAGGAGTAACTACTGGTGAGTTAGATCGGATTTGCCATGCCTACATGCGCGATGTCCAAAAGACCATTCCTGCCCCATTGAACTATCAACCACCAGGCTACCCTCCTTATCCAGCATCTATCTGCACTTCGGTAAACGATGTGATTTGTCATGGAATCCCCGGCGAAAAGGTTTTGAAGACTGGGGATGTAGTAAATCTTGATATCACAGTAATTACTCCAGATGGCTACTACGGTGACACTAGCCGCATGTTCATGGTGGGCGAAGTTTCCGTTATGGCAAAACGTCTTACTCAAATTACTTTTGAATGCATGTGGCTTGGCATCGCTCAAGTAAAACCAGGTGCTTCACTAGGCGATATTGGACATGTCATTCAAACGCATGCAGAAAACGCTGGTTATTCAGTAGTCCGTGAATACTGTGGACATGGAATCGGCAAAGTATTCCATCAAGACCCACAAATTCTTCACTACGGCAAACCGGGTACTGGTGAAAAACTAGAAGCAGGCATGACATTCACAATAGAGCCGATGATTAATGCAGGCAAACGAGATATTCGCACCATGCCTGATCAGTGGACTGTCAAAACTAAAGATCGTAGTTTGTCAGCCCAATGGGAGCATACCTTGTTAGTCACCCCAACTGGTGTTGAAGTGCTCACCTGGTCAGAAGGTAGCAACCCTCCTCCTGATTGCGTCAAAGGCCTGTCGTTTAGACCCGCAACAGCAAATGCCTAAGCTATGAATAAGTCGCAGGCAGTTAGCAACATTATTGATGCAGCCAGTCTGCGTGCTGCTCGCGAAATTGCTTATGAGGAGTTTAGAAAAACACAATCGGTTAGCAAATTAACCAAGCAGCTTTCCAAACTGAGTGATCAACTGCTCACTCATCTTTGGAACTTATGCGGCTTAAATCAGGAGGCAACCCTAGTTGCCGTTGGCGGCTTTGGTAGAGGCGCACTATTTCCATACTCAGATATTGATATTCTGATTCTGTTGCCCGCAGACGAGAAAAAAGCCCAAGCACTATCAAAGCAAGTTGAACAATTTGTTGCCAGTTGTTGGGATACTGGTCTAGAAATTGGTTCATCTGTAAGAAGTGTTGCTGAATGCATCTCAGAATCCGAGCAAGATATCACTGTTCGGACATCACTATTAGAGGCGCGACTTATCTATGGCAAGAAACAATTGTTCAAAGACTTTGCCAAAGCCTATGAAGCAGCAATGGATCCCAAAGCCTTCTTCCAAGCAAAGCTAGCAGAGCAAATTCAGCGTCATTACAAATATCAAAATACCCCCTACTCTCTGGAGCCTAACTGCAAAGAGAGCCCAGGTGGCTTGCGTGACTTGCAAGTCATTTCTTGGGTTAGTAAGGCGGCATTATTGGGCGATACATTTAAAGATCTCAACGAGGCTGGCCTTGTTACTCAGCGCGAACTCACCGAACTCAACCGCAATCAACGTTTCCTAGAAACGCTACGTGCAAATTTGCATTTACTTGCGGGACGAAGACAAGATGTGCTCGCCTTTGACTTGCAAGCCGCGCTGGCAGCATCTATGGGCGTTAAAGAAGATTCCTCCAGACAGGCTAGCGAAGCAATAATGCGTCGCTATTACTGGGCAGCAAAAGCAGTCACCCAATTAAATGATGTGCTTTTACAAAACATCGAAGCACTTCTCTTTCCACAAGAATCAAAGACGATTCTGTCAATTCCCGGCGAAGGAAACGAACACTTCATTGAAAGACAAGGGGTGCTGGACATTACCGACCCGCAACTCTTTCAAAAACACCCCGAGCAAATTCTGAGAACCTTTTTGGTCTTTGCTCAAACATCCAATGTCAAAAGTCTATCGGCTACTATTTTCAGAGCCTTGTATAACGCCAGGCAAAAGATGGACAGCAAGTGGCGCGCCGACCCCATTAACCGAGCGCTTTTTATCGAGATCTTGAAGCAACCTGAGGGTGTAAGTCGCGCCTTCCACCTCATGAATCGCACTAGCGTACTAGGACGCTACCTCCCCGCCTTCAGAAAGATTGTCGGGCAAATGCAGCATGACTTATTTCACATATATACCGTTGATCAACACATCCTGATGGTTTTACGTAATGTAAGACGCTTTATGGTGGTTGAGCACACTCATGAATTTCCCTTCTGTAGCAGCTTAATTGCCCACTTTGAGAAGCCTTGGTTACTCGTAATTGCAGCACTCTTTCATGACATAGCTAAGGGACGTGGCGGCGATCATTCTCAACTAGGCAAAGCAGATATGCGTAAGTTTGCCAAGGATCATGGTTTAGATAAAAAAGATACTGAGTTACTGGTCTGGCTGGTAGCCGAACATCTCAATATGAGCCAAGTAGCCCAAAAGCAAGACATTACCGACCCGGATGTGGTCAGAGCCTTTGCGAAAAAGATGGGAGATGAACGTCATCTTACCGCCCTCTATTTATTAACTGTGGCGGACGTTCGTGGCACCAGTCCTAAGGTATGGAATGCCTGGAAAGGCAAGCTTCTCGAAGATCTCTATCGCGCAACCTTGCGCGTACTCGGCGGAGCTAAGCCTGATGCCTCCTCTGAACTGGCACAACACCAAGAAGAGTCTAGAGCGAAGTTGCGTCTTTATGGCATTAACGATAATGCCTACGAAGATTTGTGGAAGCAGTTAGATGTTGCCTTCTTCTTGAGGCAAGATTCTTCTGACATTGCATGGCTTACACGTCATCTCTTCAACAAAGTCAAAAGCGAACAACCCATTGTGAGAGCAAGACTTTCTCCTATAGGCGAAGGACTGCAAGTAGCTGTCTACGTAAAAGATCAGGAGGATTTATTTGCCAGAATTTGCGCTTACTTTGAGAGACATGGCTTTTCTATTTGGGATGCGCGCATTCATACAACCCGCCATGGTTATGCATTAGACACTTTCCAAATCTCCGGAAGCAATCTCGTTGATGAAGGCGGTAGCTACCGTGACATCATTCAGTTGGTCGAATTTGAACTCACTGCAGCCTTAACGAATGCTGAACCACTCCCAGCCCCCAGCATGGGACGCCTATCAAGACAATCGCGTACCTTCCCAATCCAACCACGGGTTCATATGGTTCCGGATGATCGCGGCAGGTATTACACTCTCGCACTTTCTGCCAGTGACCGAACTGGCCTGCTCTATACCATCTCCAGAGTATTGGCCAAGCATCAGGTATCCATTCATTCCGCTAGGATCAATACGCTTGGTGAAAGAGTGGAAGACGTCCTGCTCTTAGATGCAGCTAATCTAGGCAAAAATCCAAAATTACAAATTCAACTAGAAACCGAACTACTTGAAGCTCTGGGGGCTTAACAAATGTATTTTGTTAACTTACTCTATGTTAATCATATCAATACGCCCGCTTGGATCATCTGTTTAATTGCTATGAGTTTTTCAATTGCGGTTGCATTGCTTGGACTGCTGATTTTTAGAAAATTACTTCCAGATTCATTAAATAAAGCTAATAACGATTTCATTAGCCTCTCACTAAGTACTGTTGGTCTATTTAGTTCGGTCCTGATTTCATTAATTGTCGTGAATACTTGGAACTTCTATACCAGTGTTGAACAGATCGTCAATCAAGAAGCTCATGCTGTAGAGGATTTCTATCGCTCCGCACAAGGAATGACCGAGCCCACGAAATCATTGTTAATGAATGATGTCAAAAAATATATGGAAGTAGTTATCAAAGAAGAGTGGCCCAAAATGAACTCGAATCAACCCATAGGTGATAAGGGAAGATTAATTTTGCTCGATAGCTACGATACGTTACTCAAATTCAAGACTCATGATCCAGTAGTATCCAGAATTCACTCTAAAGCGATTGATCAACTAAGCACTTTATTTGATGCGCGGCGCGATCGAATTCTTTCCACCAAAGAACACATCCCAATGGTGATTTGGCTAGTGATGTTCTTATCCGCCTTTTTGACTGTTGGAGTTAGCTATCTGTACACAGCTGAAACATTCACAATGCATATGATTTCAACGGGATTTATTACCGCATCACTGTCAGCCACTTTATTTTTAATTGTGATATTCGCACACCCCTACCAAGGAAGCATGCGAATTGAGCCCGATACCTTTATTAATTTTCAACAGCAGAACTTTAAGTAGATAAATTATTTTGGGTTCTTAAAATCAACCCAATAATTCAAGGCGAAGTAGATGTTGTCTCCACCACAAGGGCTTTTTTGATCTAATGCCTTACTCATGGTGGCAGCCTAGAAGTTTTCACTCAACCTTTTTGTTGCGAGCATCCAAACTATAGGCGCCACCGCCAGATGCAGCTAGAACTAACAAGCCACCCAAAATCGCCATATTCCTAACGAATATCAATTGAGCAATCAGGGCCGCATCTTCAGGAGCAGACCAAAACGAATGCCCAATCAAGCTCGCACCCAGGGTGTATGTTGCCAAAACAATGGCGGCAAGACGTGTTCGATAGCCAGCAATGAGAGCTAGGCCTCCCAATATTTCAATGGTCATAACCAGCCATACAAGAATTGCAACAACTGGACGATGTAAAGATCCAAAATAGGAACCCGTATCCTCTATTCCAGCTAACTTCAGAATTCCAGCCGGCAAAAACAAAGTAGCAATTGCGATACGCCCAATTAAATTCAATACGCTTTGAGACTTATCCATGCAAACCTTTCAAAATTGGACAGCTATTGGCAACCAGCCCATCTTACTTTAATAACCCTAACATAGACGCCTCATCGATTACTGGTATACCCAATTCTTCGGCCTTGGAAAGTTTGCTACCTGCATCTGCCCCAGCAACAACATAGTCAGTTTTCTTGGAAACAGATCCAGCCACCTTTGCACCTGCTTTTTCTAAGAGATCCTTAGCTTCATCCCTCGTCAGTGTTGGAAAAGTACCCGTTAATACAAACGTCTTGCCTTCAACGGCAGCGCTTATTTTCTTTTCATCTACAGCGAGTTGCATGCCTGACGCCAAAAGTTGTTCGATCACTTCACGATTGTGGGCTTCTTGCATAAAGCTAATAATGGAATCAGCAACCACTGGGCCGACATCTTTTACCGATAGCAAGTCTTCCATCGATGCGTCCATTAAAGCATGCATCGTACGGTAATGATTGGCGAGATCTTTTGCGGTAGTCTCGCCCACATGACGAATACCTAAGGCAAAGATAAATCTGGCTAAGGTGGTATTTCTAGATTGATTAATAGCCTGAATGAGATTGTCTGCCGACTTCTCTCCCATACGCTCCAAATTAGCGAGAGCAGTAAAGCCCAAGCGATAAAGATCAGCAGGAGTCCGGACTAGATTGTTATCAACCAACTGATCCACAATCTTCTCACCAAGACCTTCTATGTCTAGCGCCCTTCTGTGGGCAAAGTGAATTAAAGCTTGCTTGCGCTGGGCACCACAGAATAATCCACCACTGCAACGCGCAACTGCCTCATCCGCCAATCGCTCAATGTGAGAGTCGCATACAGGGCAGCGAGTAGGCATTTGAAACTCTTGAGTATTTGGGGGGCGTCTATCTTTGATCACAGATACAACTTCAGGAATCACATCCCCCGCTCTACGTACTGAAACGATATCTCCGATACGAACATCTTTTCGCCTGACTTCATCCTCATTGTGTAACGTAGCATTGGTAACGGTTACCCCACCAACCTCCACTGGTGCAAGTCTTGCTACAGGCGTTATTGCGCCAGTGCGCCCGACCTGGACATCAATACCCAAAACCGTAGTTAAGGCCTCTTGGGCGGGATATTTATGCGCCAATGCAAATCTGGGTGCTCTGGAAACAAATCCAAGCTTAGTTTGCTCGGCAAAAGAGTTCACCTTATACACAACACCATCTATGTCGTAAGGCAATGAATCTCGTTTGGCACCTATCTCGTTATAGAAAGCCAAAATCTCATCTACAGAATGCAACACTCTCCGCTCTGAACAAACAGGCAAACCCAAGTCTACATAGGCATTTAGTAATTCTTCATGGGTATTTGGCAACCAAGACTGAGGTTCAAGAGCGCCCAAGCCATAAGCAAAGAAGGACAACGGCCGCTTAGCGGTAATCTTTGAATCGAGTTGACGCAAGCTGCCCGCAGCAGCATTGCGAGGATTGGCAAACTCCTTCTCGCCCAATTCTGCGGCATGTCGATTCATCTTCTCGAAATCTTTGAGATACATAAAGACTTCACCACGCACTTCCAAAACTTTTGGAATATTGCTTCCTGTTAGCTTTAATGGAATAGCGCGAATCGTTCTAATGTTTGCCGTGACATCTTCACCAGTAGCGCCATCACCACGAGTGGCCGCAGTAACGAGCAGGCCATTTTCATAACGAAGGGAAATCGCCAAACCATCAAATTTAAGCTCACCTGCATAAGTCACACGATCTGTGTGCAACGCCTCACGACAGCGTCGATCAAATGCAATTAACTCAGCGTCTTCAAATGCATTATTCAAAGAAAGCATTGGGACTGCATGTACGACTGAATCAAATTCCTTTAGAGCTGCCCCACCTACTCGTTGCGATAGCGAATTTGGTGTAATCCACTCTGGATGGGCTGACTCAATATCAAGTAACTCGCGATACAAGCGGTCATATTCAATATCAGGTAACAGAGGATTATCAAGAACATAATAAGCATGCTCTAAACGCGCAAGCTCAGCTTGCAAAAATACGTACCGCTCCGCTAAGTCTGTCGGACGATTGGTCGACAAAATGATTTCCTAGCTAAATAATCTGCTAGCTGTAGAAGATCCAGCAGGAACGCCAGATTTCTCAAGATTGGCGTAGAGAACATCGAGGTGCTGACGAATACTAATAACTGCTGCACCACTCAAGTTAATACCATTGTCATCCACCAGGCGTCCGTGAGCGGCCTGAGCAATCTCAACACCCTCGGATAACATTCTTTCAAATGCACGTTCTTCTTGCGGAACCAACGGAACCTCCAACAATAGAGTCAATTGAGGAACGGACTTATTGGGATCAAGATCAGTACTATTGAAAATTAATACGCCCTTACTCAGAAACTCATACTGGCGTCCATTGCGAGCCAACTTAAAACCACGCTGACGCATTAATGCATCAAAATTACCCCATGGGCATGGCTCATCAAATACCACGTTAATGCTTAACTGAATATCACTCTCGGCAGCCATTACATCTAATTCTTTTGCGCTTTCCAACATAGCGCTCACACTTGGCATATCAATTTGGGAGCCAAGAGTTTCAGCCAATGCTTGCGAGCGAGAGCAGAAATCAGATAACTCTAAAACGCCAATTGCACCCTTGCGGCTAGCAAGCTGAATCGCTAGCTGCAATTCTGAGTAACTTGCCTCAGGCCTTAATTCTTCCCAATCTTCAGCTGCATCAATATCAGCATTCAGACCTTCGCACATCCAACGCGCAGTCGATTGAGCCTCAATATCTGTCCAGGCATTAATTTCTTCCAATATTTCTGCGCCAGAAATACTTTGATCAAAGCGTAGTGTTATGACGCAATCGATCCGCGGATCAATAGCAAACTTCTCGGGGGCTGAAATGGTTTTTGAAAACGCCTCCCCAAAACTAGGCTCGGAACGACCAGATTGCTCAGAATCAGCAAACCCCTGTGTAAAGCTAGGTTCACGAGCAAAACGATCATCTGAATACTCATTTTGCTCTTTCGCTTTCCGACGGGCTCGGGAATATTTGAAATTTAATATCGCCACTAAAACCAAAATCAAGAGCCCGATAACAGCCAATGCGAATTGCAAATCAGACAGACCCAACATCGTCATGATTTGTTCTATATACACTTAAGCAGCCTCTACCATTGATACAGCAGAAGAGATGTCAACCGCAACAATGCGGGATACGCCCTGCTCTTGCATCGTGACACCAATCAGTTGATGAGCGATTTCCATCGTAATCTTGTTATGAGAAATAAATAAGAACTGTGTCTTATCTGACATTTTGGCAACTAGCTGCGCATAGCGCAAGGTATTTGCATCATCCAATGGTGCATCCACCTCATCGAGCAGACAGAATGGGGCTGGGTTTAAGAGGAAGAGAGAGAACACCAAAGCAATTGCAGTCAATGCCTTCTCACCACCAGAGAGAAGATAGATAGAGCTATTTTTCTTTCCAGGAGGCTGGGCCATGACTTGCACGCCTGCATCCAAAATTTCTTCACCTGTCATTACTAGCTCTGCATGACCTCCACCAAACAATTCCGGGAAGAGTTTGCCGAAGTGCATATTGACCTGGTCAAATGTACCCTGCAATAAATCACGAGTTTCAGCGTCAATCTTCGCAATAGCATCAGTCAAAGTTTGCATTGCTTCATTCAAGTCGGCTGATTGCGCATCTAAGAACTGCTTGCGCTCACGAGAGCTAGATAACTCATCGAGGGCCGCCATATTCACCGGACCCAAAGACTGAATCTCAGTATTTAAACGATTGACTTCGCTCTGCAGCGCGCCCACTTTCAAGTCTGCGCTGAAGTTAGCCTCAAGCGCACTTAGATCAGCTTCTGCATCAGCTAATAAAGTAGCGAATTGTTCATAATTCAAGCGGGCAGCTTGTTCACGTAATTGCAAATCAACTACCTTGTCACGCATTGGCTGCAAGCTACGCTCAATTTGCATGCGAGACTCATCGGCTTCACGCAATTGATGCAATAACGCGTCTTGCTCAGTTCGCGCATTCGCTAAAGCCGCTTCACGAGCACTACGCGCTAGCAATAAACCTTGCAATTTATCTTGCGCCTCTTCATCACTCAAAGTTTCGAGCTCTTGAGTGGCGGAGTCATGCTTATCTTGGATCTCCATGATCTGAGTGCGAGCTGTGCTTTGGTCGCGCTGTAAGTCACTAATACGTTGCTGCAAAGAACGTGTAGCAAAAGCGGCTTCTTGAGCAGCCATTTCAGCAGCGCGCAGTGACTCGCGTAATCGATCACGTTCCTCAGTTGTAAGCTCTAATGTTTCTTGCGCAGCTTGCAAAGCCTCTTGCAAACCTTGCTTGGATTCTTCCGACTCCAGCAATTCAGCGGCAGACTGTTCTTGCGACTGACTTAATTGCTCCATCTGCTGACGCAGTTCACTCAATTCACCCTGTATTTGAGCAGCACGTTGACTGTATTGCTCTTCAGCCTGAGTCAATTGCATTCTCTCTACTTCAAAGCCATGCGCTTCTTGAACGGCATGCTCAGCATTTTCACGAGCTTGCTCTGCTGCTTGATGAGCAGCTTGATAGTTAGCAATACATTGATCCAACTCGCCCTTGAGTTCGCTTTGCATGAGTTGTTGAGCACGCAATTGCTTTTCAAGACTCTCCATCTCCTGAGCACGCGCCAACATACCTGCTTGCTCAGAATCTGCTGCATACAGCTGCACGCCAACACGGCTAACTAGATGACCTTGTTGTGTAACAAAAGCACCGCCTGCAGGTAATTTTTCACGACGATGCAATGCATCTTCTAGACTGCTCGCAATATAAATATTGTCTAACCACTCTTGCAAAACTGAAGTGAGTTTAGGCGCCCCAGCGCTTTGAACGCGACTTAATAATGGCGTGAAATCAGCGGGAGCAGATGTATGTGCAGGCGTAATTTCTTCTGTGAGCAAAATGGCTAAACGGCTTGGAGGCGCATCATTAGCCAAAGCCAAAGTTTCTTGAACGCTCTTGGCAGTAACTGCAGCCAAACGCTCACGCAATACAGACTCAAGCGCAGCTTCCCAGCCACTTTCTACTTTGAGTTCTTGCCAAAGACGCTTACTCTCTTTGAGACCTTTACTTTCTAACCAAGGACCAATCTTGCCTTGCGCTTGAACGCTAGCCTGTAAAGCTGTCAGAGCCGTCAATTTCGCTTCAGTCTGCGCCAAATCTTGATTTGCCACCTGTATCTGCTGTTGTGCGGCATTGCGAGCCTCATCAGCAGCAGGAACTCGCTGTTGAGTTTCAATCGCACGCTGCTTAGCTTCATCAACTTTACGTGCAGCCATCGCTTGGCGATCAATCGCCATTTGCAAAGCCTCAGCATCTGGTCTGCGCAAACCGTCAAACTCACCAACCAGACGAGTCTCGCGCCCTTTTAACTCATCAGATTGAGCTGACATGGAACGGATACGCTCACCTAAACTTGCTAAGCGCTGCTCAATAGAAGCCAAAGCATCACGCGCTTGATTCAATTCACGGGTAGCGTTTTGATAAGCATCTTCACGACCCGGCATTTGCTCTTGCAAGCCATTTAAATCCGCCAATAACGCCTGCTCTTTTTCAGCAGCTAATGCTAGATCATGCTCAGTAGTTCGCTGTGCTTGCGCCGCATCTGTTTCCTGAACAGTCCAGCGTTGCAATTGGACTTGCAAATCTTGAGTTTGCTGTTGTAGGCGTTGACGCGCCTCTTGCACATAATGAATTTGTGATTCGACCTGACTAACATCAGCATTGGTTTGATATAGGTCACCCTGTGCTTGAGAAACTTTATCTTGTAATGCGTACTGCTCTGTACGCATGGTTTCTAGTTCAGCCTCGGCATGACGTAACTTAGCGGTCTGCTCTTCAAGGCTAACTTGCGTATCGCGAATACCATTGGCATGGCGTTCTTGTTCTTTGCCTGCTTCAGTCTGACGCACAAACCATAGCAACTGTTGCTGAGACTTCATTTGACTAGAAAGTTCAGCATGGCGTTCTGCAACCGTAGCTTGTTTTTCTAGACGAGTTAACTGTTGCTCGAGCTCTCGCAGAATATCTTCTACGCGAGTTAAGTTCTCTACTGTGTCCTCTAAACGAGCGGCAGTTTCTTTGCGACGCTCTTTATATTTAGAGACACCAGCAGCCTCTTCCAAGAACACGCGCAACTCTTCAGGCTTGGCTTCCAAAATACGATTGATGGTGCCCTGTCCAATAATGGCGTAACCTCTTGGACCCATACCTGTACCCAAGAAAATATCTTGAATATCTTTACGTCGTACTACTTGATTGTTTACGTAGTAACTTGAGTTTCCATCTCGCGTGAGCACACGCTTAATACCTAATTCTGTGAAAGCACTCCACTGACCTTGAGCGCGCCCCTCGGAATTATCAAAAATAAGTTCCACACTGGCACGACCAGATGGTTTGCGCAAACCTGAACCATTAAAGATAACGTCTTGCATAGATTCGCCACGCAATTCACTAGCGCGGGACTCACCCAATACCCAACGAACGGCGTCAATAATGTTCGACTTTCCGCAACCGTTGGGACCAACAACGCCAATCAATTGGCCAGGCATTTCAAAATGGGTTGGGTCTACGAAAGACTTAAAGCCGGAAAGTTTGATGGATTTCAGTTGCACGGCGTACTTTGCAGGGAAAAAGGTTCGAATTAAGGGGTAAAAATTAAAGCTAAAGTGGGAAGATGATAGCAAGCTTGGAGGCTCTTAGACGCGTTTTTGCCCCATCTATATAATGATAAATCTACCCTTCGGGACAAAATCCCTTAACAATCTGATAGTTAACTAAAAAGCATGAGCCAATCACCACAAAACATCATTGAACAAGCCTGGGAAAACCGCGCAAACCTATCCCCAGACAGCGCCCCCGGAGATGTCCGAAATGCCGTAAATGCCGTTTTAGAGGGTCTTAATGCTGGCACTATCCGCGTGGCTGAGCGTCGCGATGTTGGTAAATGGGAAGTAAATCAATGGGTTAAAAAGGCGGTATTGCTGTCATTTCGTCTTGAAGATAACCAGCCTATGAGCGCTGGTGGCTATACCCAGTTCTACGACAAGGTTCCAAGCAAATTTGAAAATTACACTGCTGCCGATTTTGCCGCTGGCGGTTTCCGCGTAGTACCCCCTGCCGTAGCTCGCCGTGGCTCATTTATCGGGAAAAATGCTGTTTTAATGCCTTCCTACGTCAATATTGGTGCGTATGTAGGCGAAGGCACCATGGTTGATACTTGGGCAACCGTAGGTTCCTGCGCTCAAATTGGTAAGAACGTACACCTTTCTGGCGGAGTTGGCATTGGAGGCGTTTTAGAGCCGATCCAAGCTGGACCAGTGATTATTGAAGATAACTGCTTTATCGGCGCCCGTTCAGAAGTCGTTGAAGGGGTTGTCATTGAAGAAAACGCTGTTTTATCGATGGGTGTCTATATTGGTCAAAGTACCAAGATCTACGATCGTGAAACTGGTGAGGTTCACTATGGTCGCGTTCCTGCTGGTTCAGTCGTTGTTCCAGGGTC
This sequence comes from Polynucleobacter sp. MWH-Braz-FAM2G, assembly GCF_018687635.1. Classification (NCBI taxonomy): domain Bacteria; kingdom Pseudomonadati; phylum Pseudomonadota; class Betaproteobacteria; order Burkholderiales; family Burkholderiaceae; genus Polynucleobacter; species Polynucleobacter sp. MWH-Braz-FAM2G. The sequence goes on along the minus strand of NZ_CP061300.1, from coordinate 536,815 downwards.
GCTACCTTCAGCATGCGGTAAGTACAGCTTGTATGCCGCAGTCATCGTGAAAAAGGTAGATGCCCAAACTCGAGCAAAGACCGCTATCAACGAATTACTCCGCGACTAAACTAAATCCATGAGCGCCACTCTTGAGCTTACAGAAGCTCTTATCGCCTGTCATTCCGTTACTCCGGCTGATGGTGGCTGCCAAGACTTAATTACCAAGCGCCTTCAGGCAATCGGGTTTCATACTGAAAGCGTAGTTAGCGGTCCCGAGAATTTTCGGGTCACCAACCTGTGGGCGATTAAAAAGGGCAAAGCTGGTAATGACGGAAAAGTCTTGGTATTTGCTGGACATACTGATGTAGTCCCTACAGGACCTTTAGAAAAATGGACTAATAATCCTTTCACACCAACTATTCGTGATGGCAAGCTTTATGGCCGAGGCGCAGCAGATATGAAAACCTCGCTAGCTGGCTTTGTGGTTGCCACAGAAGAATTTGTAACAGCACATCCAGATCACCAAGGTTCAATTGCGTTCCTACTCACTAGCGATGAAGAAGGCCCCGCCAACGACGGCACGGTCATCATGTGCGAACGTCTTCAAAAACAGGGGCAACGCTTAGATTATTGTGTAATCGGTGAACCTACATCGGTCGACCAACTCGGCGACATGATTAAAAATGGTCGTCGCGGCTCCCTCTCTGGCAAGCTCAAAGTAAAAGGAATCCAGGCGCACATTGCCTATCCTCATTTAGGCAAGAACCCGATTCACCTCTCAGCACCAGCTATTTCCACCCTAGTCGAAACCGAATGGGATAAAGGAAACGAATACTTTCAGCCTACTAGTTTTCAAATTTCTAATGTCCATGCTGGTACTGGTGCAAATAATGTCATTCCAGGTGAATTGGTGATTGACTTTAACTTCCGATTCTCTACTGAGAGTAAGCCAGAGCAATTGCGGGAGCGATTAGAAAAAATTCTAAAAGACGCAGGTCTCGAATTTGAAATTGATTGGGTATTAGGCGGAAGCCCATTTATTACTGGTGATGGCGACTTAGCAGGGGCATTACGCAAAGCCATCAAAGCAGAAACCAATATCGATACAGAGCTCTCCACCACTGGCGGAACTAGCGATGGCCGTTTCATTGCCAAGATCTGCAAAGAAGTTGTGGAGTTTGGCCCTCTTAATGCCACCAGCCACAAAATTGATGAGTGTGTCATTGTGGATGATGTTGTCCCGCTCAAAAATATCTATCGCAAGACCCTCGAGCAGCTTATCGCTTGATCTTTGCCTGAGCGCACTTTTCACACCCACCCTTTTCTCTTTAGAATCCCTCCATCATGGACCCTGAGCCTCAACAACCACTTACCGTAAATCAGTGCATCGAACAGATCGCGCAAAAACTGGAAGGTGCAGACTTGCACTACGGGCATGGAGCAATTGATGCGCACAGTGAAGCGCTGTGGATTGTTAGCAAACAACTCGATCTAAGTCCAGCAGAAGCCCTGGATCATCTAGAAGATGCGATCACGCAGAATCTTCAGCAAAAAGCCTTCACCATTGCAGACACCAGAATTTCCACACGCAAACCACTTGCCTACATTTTGGGTGAAGCTTGGCTTATGGGGGTGCCATTCTTCTGTAGTGAACAAAGCATTGTCCCGCGCTCTTGGATTGCCGAACTGATTGTCGATGGCTCCCTAGAGCCATGGCTACCAGCAGATGGTAAGGCACTAGATCTCTGCACTGGAAATGGATCCTTAGCAATTCTCTTAGCACTTACATGCCCTGATATTCATGTGAGTGCTTGTGATATCAGCATGCCCGCTCTTTCCATCGCGGCTCGCAACTTGGATCGTCATGGACTAAATTCTCAGGTCGAGCTACTTGATGGAGATTTATGGGATGCCTTGCCGGAGCCGAATGAAGATAACCTATTTGATCTCATCATTTGCAACCCACCTTATGTAAATGCGACCTCAATGGCTGCACTGCCTGCTGAATACCAAGCCGAACCTGAGTTAGCACTGGCTGGAGGGGATGATGGCATGGACTTAATTAGGCGGATCCTTGCCTATGCTCCAGATTATTTATCAGAGCGTGGCGCTATCTTGCTTGAAATTGGCAATGAGTATGAGAACTTCAAAAAGGCGTTTCCGCAAATACCAGCAATCTGGATGGAAGTGTCCGCTGGTGAAGAGCAAGTCTTGCTAATACAAGCGGAAGACTTGCGATAAGTAAAGAAGTTTTAAAGCTTAACTAAGCTCAGCAGCGGCAGCGATTGCCTGATCAATTCGCTCCACTGGAATAACCTTCAGCCCCGGAATCTTTGTCTTAGGCATATTCGCTTTCGGAAGAATCGCCACTGTAAAACCCAACTTGGCTGCTTCTTTTAGACGCTCTTGGCCTCGTGGACATGGACGTATCTCTCCAGCCAAACCTACTTCACCAAATACGATTAATTCTTTTGGTAGCGCCCGATTACGAATCGATGACTGAATTGCTAATAAAACCGCAAGGTCCGCTGCGGGTTCTGAAATCTTCACCCCACCAACCGCATTTAAAAATACATCTTGATCAAAACAAGCAACGCCAGCATGACGATGTAATACCGCCAATAACATGGCTAAACGTGCTTGCTCCAAGCCAACTGCCAAACGTCGGGGGTTTGGTACATGTGCAGTATCTACAAGAGCCTGAATCTCAACCAGTAAAGGTCTACTACCCTCTTGGGTGACCAATACACAAGCACCGGGGACCATCTGTTCATGCTGTGACAAGAAAATAGCCGATGGATTTGTAACGCCACGCAAGCCCTTCTCAGTCATCGCGAATACACCGAGCTCGTTCACTGCGCCAAAACGATTTTTAATCGATCGCACCAATCGGAAAGAAGAATGCGTATCACCCTCAAAATATAAAACAGTATCTACGATATGCTCCAAGACTCTCGGTCCTGCGAGGTGTCCATCCTTAGTAACGTGCCCCACCATTAATACGCAGATACCGCTGGCTTTAGCAGCTCTGGTTAATTGAGCTGCACACTCTCGTACTTGAGCCACTGATCCAGGTGCAGAGCTCAGCACTTCTGAGTACAAGGTCTGTATTGAATCCACTACCAATACTTGTGGCTTAACTGTATCCATAATGGAAATCAGTTTTTCTAGTTGGATCTCAGCTAAGACTTCAAGCTGAGGCGCATTTAAGGCAATCCGCTTTGCGCGCAATGCAATTTGTGCAGCAGATTCTTCACCACTACTGTAGAGCACATTCATGCCAGCAGAACTCATCTCAGCTAGGGCTTGTAAAAGTAAGGTTGATTTTCCGATCCCAGGATCGCCACCTAACAAAACAACACCCCCAGGCACCAAACCGCCTCCTAGAACGCGATCAAACTCTTCTACGCCAGTGCTAAATCTTGGTAAATCTTCGGCAGTAATTGCTGATAGTTTTTGCCTAGGTAGTGATTGGGCCAAACCCTGAAAGCGAGCATTGGAGCTTGTAGTCTCTGGTAGACCCTCCTCCATCGTGTTCCAAGCCTGACAGGATGGGCACTGACCTTGCCATTTAGCAGATGTGCCTCCACAAGATTGACAGATATAGATCGTTTTGACTTTGGCCAAGAGTTACCCAATAAATGAAAATGTAAATTGAAAAAAATTAATCGAGCTGCGTGCCAGATTTATTTTCTTGCGCACGCTTGGGTGCATCTTTGCGTCGCTGCTCTAAATCGGCTGCCCTAGCAGCTGCATCTTTTTGCTTTTGCTCAAACTCGCGCTGATTCGCCGCTCGTTCAGCTGCTTTTTCTGGCGAAGCACGTTCTGCTGCCCGCTTAATATCTTCTTGGTTTTTCAAGCTCTCACGAAGTTTTCGTTGAACTTCATGCAAAGCCACTTCTTGTTCACGAATGGGATCAATCTCTTTGCGATACTCAGCCCGAGCACTTTTGATGCAGTAATTAACCCAATAGTTTTGATAACACTCAGAAACTGCTTTGCCCCAACGATATTTGGCCCACTCACGCTGAAGCTCTAGCTCCTGCTCGATCTTATCTAACTGCTCAAGCTCAGCCTCCTCAGCTGGGGTAGCTAATGCAACCCCGCTGCAAGCGGTAATGAATAAAAATATTGAAATAAATATTTTTGAGCGAATAGAAAGACCTTTTCTCAAATCTCAACCTTTGCGCCAAGCTCAACCAAGCGGTTTGCTGGAATTTTGAAGAAGTCAGATTGTCGCCCAGCGTTTTGATACATCCAGCAAAACAATTTTTCACGCCACATCGCCATACCCGGAATTTCAGTAGAAACAATCGTATCGCGGGATAAAAAGAATGAGGTATTCATCATGTCAAACTTAAGGTCTGATGATTTCTCGAGCAAGTCAATAATCTGACCCATGTCAGGGGTTTCATTGAAGCCGTAAACCGCTCTCACCACATAGATGCCATTACCAAGATCACGCAATGTAATGCGCTCACTATCTTTTACATAAGGCACATCCCAAATGCTCACCTTTAAGAAAAATACTCTTTCATGAAGCACATGGTTGTGTTTTAAATTATGTAAAAAAGAAACTGGTACATAGTCAACGTGTGCCGTCAGAAATACTGCAGTACCTTCTACGCGATGCGGTGGATGCATCATCAAGGCATCAATAAAGCCCTTCAAAGCAATACCATTGTTCATAGCATTGTGACGCAAAATCTTGCGACCTTGATACCAAGTCATTAACAATAAGAAACAGGCAGATCCAAGCAATAAAGGGAACCATCCACCTTCCATAATTTTGAGAAGATTGGCGGTTAAGAAAGCCAGATCCACTACAAGAAATGCACCAATCACTAAAGTAACCAATAAAGTATTCCAGCGCCATACAACGCGCATCACAATTGCCGCCAAAAAGGTAGTAACAATCATGGTGGTGGTAACAGCAATACCATAGGCGGCAGCTAAGTTCTCGGATTTTTTAAATGCCAACACAACCGCGATCACCAAGACCAATAAAATCCAATTTACAAACGGCATATAAATTTGCCCGATCTCCCGATCAGATGTATGCCGCACCTTCATGCGCGGTACGAAGCCCAATAAGATTGCTTGGCTTGTCATCGAGAAAGCACCAGAGATAACAGCTTGTGAAGCGATCACGGTCGCTAAGGTTGCCAAGATCACCAGCGGAAATACAAAACCATCTGGAACCATTAAGAAAAATGGATTGGTAATAGTTTCAGGGTTGTTAAGGAACATAGCCCCTTGACCAAAGTAGTTCAAGATCAAGCAAGGCATCACAATAAAGAACCAGCCCATACGTATGGGCTTAGCACCGAAATGCCCCATATCTGCATATAAGGCTTCAGCACCAGTCAACACCAAGAAGACAGCACCCAAAACAATAAATCCTTGCAATGCATGTTCGTCCATAAATTGAATGGCATACATTGGATTAATCGCTGCAAAAATGGCTGGATGTTGGACTACTTGATGTAAGCCCATTAAACCAATTGTCGCAAACCAGATCACCATAATGGGACCAAAAAGTCTGCCAACTACATCTGTACCTGTTTTTTGAATCAAGAATAAAGCTAGCAGAATAATGATAGTGATTGGCACTACATAGCGTGTGAGATCTGGCGAAATTACCTCAAGACCCTCCACCGCCGAGAGAACAGAAATAGCAGGTGTAATAATTGCATCCCCATAAAACATACAGGCACCAAACACTCCGGCCATGATGATTACTAAAGCGCGCTTTGAACCAGTCTTTACGGTTCTTAAAGCAAGAGCCATGAGAGCCAAAATACCGCCCTCACCATGATTGTTTGCACGCATCACAAACAATACATATTTAAGGGATACAACAATCGTGAAAGCCCAAAAGACCATTGAGATGACGCCGTAGACTGCGGCAGGTGAGAACGGAATGCCATGCTCAGAACTAAAACACTCTTTTAAAGCATACAAAGGGCTAGTACCAATATCACCAAAGACCACACCAATAGCGGCGAACATAAGGGAAATGGAAGCACCCTTCTTATGGTGATCATCCCCTCTGGAGATCTCCACCGGCCTTAATAATGATGACTCTGAAAACTCAGGATTGCTAACTGACATTTATTAACCCTAGCGTGTTGTTGCGTGGCAATATGTTACTCCTTAAGCGCAACGATCAATACAGCGATTTTCTACTTAAAAACGCTGTTTTTAAAGGTTATTTGCAGTAATACCTCGACAGAGACCCTCAAAAAATGGTAGAATTTCAGCTTCAGACGCGGGGTGGAGCAGTCTGGCAGCTCGTCGGGCTCATAACCCGAAGGTCGTAGGTTCAAATCCTGCCCCCGCAACCAAATATGTTATATGAATCAAAGGGATACGATACAGTGTCCCTTTTTCATTTGGCACAAGCCCTCATTCACACTTCCTGAATTAAGCCTAGCAAGTTAATTTATGAAATTGACGCCAATAGGAGATTGGCGAGAGATATTTAGCGAATTATCTGATTGGTAATTTTGACGCCGACACCAATCACTCCATCTTTCTTAACCACCCGCACCACTTCTCCGGTTAAATCAAACTTAATGACGCCCCCTGGGGTATCCATATCAAGAGAAAACTTAATTTCAGTATTGAGCTCAAAAGAGTCATCCAATTCGAGATAAGCGCCTGTTGCACTTAGGTCTTTAATGCGACCATCAGCACCATCCACTTCGACCGGCAAAATGCAATTGACTCTTGGACTTCTATCGGGGGTTTTTGTTTTGCGAGTTCTAGATTGGCTTTTCACAATCTATTTATACCTCAATAACCATTACATGCATATGGTCTATACGTACTAGATACTTATACTTTTTATATAAATGTATCGACTGCCAAATTAGACCTATATAGAACAAGGAACTGAGCTCACTTATCAGTAATACTACTAAGCACTAGTAGCAAGCCAATTAATTTCTAACTCTCAATTATTTTTATATTTCTAATTGCCAAGCGAGATTAATTCAGCACTTTGTATCCGCGTCCACTCAAACATTTCTTGACTACTGCCTCTTGAGCTTGGTTGCCAGTAAACGCCCCACCCGCACCACCAATCACTGCGCCTGCTCCTGCCGCCTGCGCAATACCAGATCCATTTCCACCTGTAACAAGTCCTAACAATCCACCTACAACGGCTCCAGCACCCGCTCCCTTGGCGGCGGTTGCACCCATTCCAGACTGCTGTTGAGCATAAGCCTGACAATCTTTTAAATCATTTTCATATGCGGCCTCATTGACGCCTTTCATATCCACGAGTGGGCGAACATTTGCACCGGCACAACCGACTGTTACTGCGACAACTAAGGAAGAGAGAGCAAGTAGCTTATTCATATGCGAAATCCTTTTAAAAAACTCACATCGAGCGATGCCATAGGTGTTTTATATCATGTCGCCAAAATTGTGTCGAAGATTTTGCATTGTTTTTAAATAACCAAATCTGGGCGCCCGTTTGGGGAGTTTGATGAAAGGGGATTTGCAAATCTTGATAGCGCGCCACTACATCCGGGTGGGGATGTCCATAACGATTGCGATATCCATTTTGTGCAAAAGATTGGTCTGGCGCTAACTTCTTTAGTAACTCTAGAGATGAGGAGGTTTTGCTACCATGATGGGGAGCCATAAAAATAAGCTCTCGATCACCAATCTCTCTTAACACCGTCGAACTTAATCGCTCAGCCATCTCAGCCTCACCGTGTTTTTCTACATCACCTGTTAACCAAAGTGAACTACTTTGATTTCTCACCTCGAGCACACAACTCATTTCATTTGGCTTGCCAGAATATTGCTCAGTAAAAATCGTTTCCTCATGGGGATGCCAAATTAGAAACTCAACGCCGTCCCAAACCCATGTTTGCCTGAAACGACAAGGAATAGCGGGAACTTTTCTCAATTGTAAATTTTGCAACAAGGGGTTGGAGCTAGGCAAAGATCCCATCATCGAATCAAATTGAATATGCTTTAAAAGTGTTGCCGCCCCGCCAATATGATCGCTGTCGCTATGACTAATCACCATACGATCAATTCGATTAATTCCTCTTCCTCGTAAATAGGGCAGGATAATTCTTTGTCCAGCATCGTCATTCTTGCCTTGTATTGGACCTGTGTCATAAAGCAATTTGTGATTTGCGGTTTCAATGAGGACTGCAGTGCCTTGGCCGATGTCCAACACGTTAGCCTTAAATTCCCCATGAGCAAGCCTTATATCCCCTCTGAAATAAGTTGGGTAAAACAGTAAGGCAACACTAATAACAATACCAAGAAATCTTAACGGCCATTTTTTACCGATAACGCCAGGGCGAATCGAATAAATAATTCCCGCCCCAGAGAGAAGTAACATCCACCACGCCGGCTGCCTTGACCATACTACTGACCAACTCCAGCCTGCCATCCATTCCAGAGTTTTCGCTAGATATTCCATGGAGATATGGGCTGGCAGAATTAACCAGCGGCCCACAAATTCTGGAAGCAAGGCGCCTGCGATTGCTAGCGGGGTAACGATATAACTGACCAAAGGAATTGCAAATGCATTTGCTAACGGCGAGACGATGGAAACTTGATAAAACCAAAATAATGTCAATGGCAACAAAGCCAAAGTAACGACAGCTTGCACGCGACATGCTTCACGTAGCGCTTGCATTATTCGTTGCGCCCAATGAATTTCCAACTCTTTTCCAGTAGGAATACCCAACAAACTAGAAGAATCTCCCATGGCATACAAAATCGCAGCAACCGCACCAAAAGATAACCAAAATCCTGGCGTATAAGGAGCCATGGGATCAATTAACAATACCAAGCCTAAGGCCCACCACCAAATATCAAACGATCTAGGATTTCTACCTGTCCATAAAGCAAATGCCACCACCCCAACCATATACATCGTTCTTTGTGCTGGAATCTGAAAACCAGCCAACCATGCATAGAGAAATGCAGTCATCAATCCAGCAATGGCGGCCACTTTACCTACCGGTATAAGCAGTGGAAATTTTCGTCTTCGCCAAATAAATGCAGCTAGTGAGGCGCCAACACCAGCCAGCATAGTTACATGAAGTCCTGAAATTGAAATTAGGTGCCCAATGCCAGTCGCATTGAATACCTGCCAATCTTCTTGATTGATCGCATTTTGATCGCCCATGACTAAGGCAATCAATACGCCCACATACCGAGCATCACTTGGCAACATCGATTGAATCTTTTTGCGCAATTGCCAGCGCGCCAGTTCCATACGTAACTCAAACTCATGCCATGCAATGACTTTGTTCAGCAATAGCTCACCAGATCTGACCGAGCCACTAGCCCCAAAATCTTGATGATAAGACCAACGCTCAAAGTCAAAAGTATATGGATTGAGAGATCCGTAAGGACGTTTCAGTTTGGCCCTCAATTTCCAGCGCTGACCAGGGATGATTTCAGGTATCGCCTGCGGATTTCTCCATGCCGGCTGCCAACTCAAATAAATTCTTTTGGGGAAGTGATTTGGAGCCAAGCTTCCAGAGCTTGCTTGTTCTACTTCGAAGGCAAATTTAGCTCCTGATGAATTGCTCTGAGGCAGTGCTGCCACCCTACCCTCAAGGATAAATTCTTTACCCTCCAATTCAATCGCCAAGACATTCTCTAAACGATTCTCAGCATATCGAGCATTCCACGCGAATCCAATGACAAACAATAATCCAATGATTGCTATTTTGTTGTAGTAGGTAAATTGGGGTGCAAGGAATAAGACTAGCAAGCAACTCAAACCTAAGCAGAGGCATATCAAAGTCCAGTTGGCAGGAATCTGCGGCAAAAAGAAAAGGAGCGATCCCCCGGCAATAAACGCCGTAATAGCTAAGCGCAATTACTTAAGAGGCTAAATTAAAACTGGGAATGTCTGCGCAGAGCGTAGACCACCTAGGCAATGCTTGCATTGCATTTCCCCATACCGCTTGGGCAAAGCTCGCATCACTTATACCTCTAATTGCTGCCAGCTCTGTAACAATTCTTGGAAGAAATGCAGGTTCATTAAAAGCAATACCCTCTTGTCTCAACCATGCAGGCGGAATATCTGGAGCATCAGTTTCTGTAACAATACTTTCTAGTGGCAAGTCTTTTAAGAGTCTTCGAATTTGTAATGCACGCTCATAAGTTGCCGCACCACCAAACCCCAATTTAAATCCAAGCTCAATAAACTGCTCTGCCTGTTGGAAACTGCCGTTAAATGCATGCGCAATTCCGCCAGGAATATTACGCCGACGCAATGCTTTCAAAATCACATCTTGTGAGCGACGGACATGCAGGATCACTGGTAACTGATGTTGTTGTGCCAAATCCAGTTGTGCATTGAAAAAGAATTCTTGTTTGCGAGGATCAAGCCCCTCGACAAAATAATCCAAGCCGATTTCTCCAACACCCACAAAACGGGGATCAGAAAGTGAACTCACTACCTCTTTCTCGAGAATAGCAATATCACCCTCTTGAGCTTGATTTGTATAAAGCGGATGAATTCCTAGCGTATAAACCAGCCCAGGAATGACAGATGAATGCTGTTGAGTAAGGTTTTTTACTGACAAGCAATCGGAAGCCTTAACAGCAGGCAATAAGAGCGCTTTGACATTCTTATTTGAAGCCTCACGAATGATTTCTGGCAAAGCGCCTGCAAACTCTGGGGCATCAAGATGGCAATGGGTATCAATCCACATAGGAAAGGCACTCACTCTAAAAATGGCTTTAATACTCCACGCTCTAAATGCAATATGCGATCACAACGTTTAGCGCGCACTGGATCATGAGTCACAATTACAAAAGCAGTACCTTGTTCGCGCGCAATGTCTAGCATCAAATCAAATACTGCGTCAGCAGTCTCAGTATCGAGGTTACCAGTTGGCTCGTCTGCCAGAACGCAAGCAGGATTACCAACTAAAGCACGCGCTACGGCAACCCTTTGACGCTCGCCCCCAGATAGCTCTCCAGGAGTATGCAGTTCTCGAGCTGCAAGGCCAACCGCTTTCAGCATCGCGCTAGCTCGCTCCATCGACTCATCATTATTCAAACCACGAATACGCAAAGGGAGAGCTACATTCTCGACCGCACTAAATTCATCTAAGAGATGGTGGAACTGGTAAATAAAGCCTAGACTTTGATTGCGCAACTGATCTAATTTTTTGACTGATAAGTTATTTAAATTAGAACCTGCCAAAACCACTGAGCCTGTGCTTGGGGTATCCAAGCCGCCCAAGAGATGTAACAAAGTACTTTTGCCAGATCCCGAGGAACCCACAATAGCAACCTTCTCAGAAGGAGCAACATCCAGATCAATTGCTTTCAGAACCTCTACGGACGTAGGGCCTTGACCATAGGTTTTAGCCAAACCCCTGGCTTTCAAAACCAAGTTATCTACATTACTCATAGCGCAAAGCCTCCGCAGGCTGCACTTTAGCGGCTCGACGACTTGGATAAAGCGTCGCTAAAACAGAGAGGCCAAATGCCATCAATCCCACAGTAATGACATCACCAGATCGCACATCAGATGGCAGTTCGCTAATGAAATACACCTCGCGGGGTAAAAACTGAACACGGAAGATTGCCTCAATTACAGGGACAATCACATCGATATTCAATGCAATCAGCAAACCTAAAGCAACTCCGGTTAAAGAACCAAGCAAGCCAATAGCTAAACCCTGAATTAAGAATATTCGCTGGATAAGTCCAGGGCTTGCCCCCATCGTTCTAAGAATAGCAATATCAGCCTGTTTTTCATTCACAGTCATGACTAATGTAGATACCAAATTGAATGCAGCTACAGCAATAATCAAAGTCAAAATAATGAACATCATTTTCTTTTCAGTCTGGACTGCAGCGAACCAATTGCGATTAGATCTTGACCAGTCGGTAACCCAAAGCGCTTGAGGAACAATGGCAGCCAACTCATTCGCAACTTCTGGAGCGCGTTGCATATCATCCACCTTGATACGTAGTCCAGAGGGATCTCGGAGGCGCAACAATGCGGCAGCATCTTTCCAGTGCATGATCGCTAAAGAGCTGTCGTATTCGTAATGGCCGCTATCCACAATGCCTACCACCTGCAGAGTACGCATCCTTGGCATTGCGCCTGCTGGCGTGAGATCACTTTCCGGAACAATTAAATTAATGCGATCTCCAACATGCGCTCCAACCATTGCCGCAAGCTGCGCACCTAATGCAACCCCAAAACTTCCCGGCTTGAGATCATTGATATTTCCCGCAACAAATTGTTTTGGCAAATCAGAAACCTTACCTTCTTCACTCGGCAAGATTCCACGAATCGCCACACCGCGCATCATATTTTCACGGCTCAGCAAGCCTTGTGAACTTACCATCGGCGCAACTCCAACTACATGAGGTTGCGCAGACAACTTCAGAGCAAGTGGCTCCCAATCTGCCAAGCCATCGGGTGAAGTAATTTCAACATGAGAAAGTACCGAGAGCATACGATCACGCACTTCCTTCTGGAAACCATTCATGACCGAAAGGACCACAATCAATGAGGCCACACCCAAAGCAATGCCTGCCGTGGAAATGCCGGAGATAAAAGAGAGAAAGCCGTCACGTTTCCCAACAGTCTTGCGACGTTTGGATCGGGTATAGCGGAGGCCAATTTCTAGCTCTATAGGAAGTCTTAACATAGCCACAGTTTAGTGAATCGCGCGGACAAACTGATGGAATACCTAAATGCCACCTAAAATCAGGGGAATGACACCCATTTCGATCTCCCCCAAAAGGGCAATCCGCCGATTTACCCTGATGATTTCAGGGGAAGATGCTATCGATGAACTTGAAGGCAGGAATGAGCCTCGCCAAGGTTTACCCCACGAGCGTTTTTTGCTCGGAGAGCAAATACCTCTTGCCCCGGTTTTATTGCTCGGTCAATCTGATCAAGCAGTGGATCCAGAGGCGGTAATTGCCTGCTTACAACCGGTACATCTGCACGCCACTCGAGACCATCTCATTTTGATGGGCCAAAATCAGATTGATCTCACAGCATCAGAATCCGCTCAGCTTCTTAAGGTTGCACTGCCTTTTATTGAAGAAGACTTTCATAGCCCCATTCTTTTCCAAGACAAGCATTACTGGTTCATCAATGCGGGGCCATTTTCTAGTCTATCAAGCTATAGCGTTGATCAAGCCCATGGGCGAAATATTGACTGGTGGATGCCACGTGATTCTCAAGAAGAAGGGGTCGCCAAACAATGGCGCAAACTCCAAAATGAAATTCAAATGCTTTGGCATATTGACCCTATCAATGCAGAGCGTGAGCAACGCGGCTTGCCCAGCATTAACTCGATCTGGATTAGCGGTATTGGCAAACTAAATGATGTTCGGACCCCTGAAGTATTAAGGCAATCGAAACAGCTGATTGGCCAGCATCCCTTGTTAGCTGGTTTAGCAAAGTATTTGAATCTGAGTTACAGCGCTCATTTTGAAGGGCAGGACTTAGCGGGCGCCTTCGCTTGGCTTGATCAACCGCATTTAGCATGGCCGCAATTAAGTACTGCTTTATTGGATAAGCAATTAGATGAGGTTCTCATCCTTGATTTTCCAAAAGGTAAGATCCGTGAGCGTGTCTTCACTATTAAAGATCTTCATAAAAACACTTGGATGTTCTGGAAAAAAGCAGAGCCTCTTACCTGGAAAGAAATTGCGCAAGCATGATCTTCATATGAGTATATTTTCTCAAAGGCCCTTCTCAGAACGTACTGCTACTTGGTTAGCACAAACTGGCCTACATCCCTTATTAGCGAGGCTGTATGCTGCTCGTGGTCTCCAGTCTCCTGATGAACTATCGCTCGATCTAAAACAACTAATTTCCCCCGTTGAACTCAAAAATTGCATCAGCACCGCCTCTTTGCTTGCAGATATTCTGGAGAAAAAAGACCCCATACTCATCGTCGCTGATTATGACTGCGATGGCGCTACGGCTTGCGCTGTAGGCGTGAGAGGCTTGCGTATGCTAGGTGGGCCTGATACCCCCATTCATTTTCTAGTTCCCAATCGCTTCACGATGGGATATGGCCTTACTCCAGACGTAGTTGAATTGGCTGCGCAGCAAAATCCCAAACCAAAATACCTCATCACTGTCGATAATGGCATTGCCAGCGAAGCAGGTGTTATTCGCGCACGCGAACTAGGTATGGATGTCATCATCACGGACCATCACCTACCTGGAGATACGCTGCCACAAGCGTTAGCGATTGTGAACCCCAATCAACCAGGCTGTCGCTTCCCAAGCAAAGCATTAGCTGGTGTTGGCGTTATGTTTTATCTTCTAGTAGCTCTTCGTGCCGAGTTACGTCAGCGCGGTAAATTTACCAATGAAACACAACCTAAAATAGAGAATCTTCTTGATCTAGTTGCATTAGGTACTGTTGCAGATGTAGCACAACTCGACCGCAATAATCGCGTCTTAGTTTCCAATGGTTTGAAACGTATACGTGCTGGTATATCCCAACCGGGCATACAAGCACTTTTTCAAGCAGCCACACGAGATCCTCGTAAAGCTAACACCTTCGACCTTGGCTTTGCTATTGGACCAAGACTCAATGCTGCAGGACGTTTAGCAGATATGACTTTGGGTATTCGCCTACTGCTTACCGATGATGCTGATGAAGCCATCAGGCTGGCACACGAGCTCGATCGCATTAATCGCGAGCGACGTGTCATAGAGACCGGAATGCAAGAAACTGCTTTATCCCACCTTGCCGAAGATCAGTTAACGGGAACTATGGAAGAGCGCACCAGCATTTGCTTATGGAACCCAGAGTGGCACCAGGGTGTTGTGGGTATTGTTGCATCACGCCTAAAAGAGCGCTTTAATCGCCCGGCCATTGTATTTGCTCCCGCGGATGGCGCTAGTAGCGAAGAATTGCGTGGCTCTGGTCGATCACTCGTAGGATTTCATTTAAGAGACGCTTTAGATATCGTCTCCAAAAAAGAACCTGGACTCATATTGAAATTTGGTGGTCATGCCATGGCTGCGGGTTTAACGATTCGCAAAAGTGATTTTGATAAATTTGACGCTTGCTTTCAGCAGGTCGCTTCGGAGCTACTGACGGATGAATTGCTTGAACGTCACCATGCGCATGATGGCGCTCTAGAGCTTTCAGAATTTACTCCTGAGATAGGTGACCTACTTGCAGAAGAAATTTGGGGTCAAGGATTTCCACAGCCCATCTTTTATGGTGAGTTCGAGATTACCCAGCAAAGCCTCATGAAAGAAAAACACTTGCGACTGATGGTTCGGCCTATCGTAAGATCCGACCAGAGTTTAGGCAATAAACCAATCACCGCGGTTTGGTTTAATCGCACCCAAAGCCTCCCAAGCACAGCCAAATTAGCCTATCGTCTAGTCACAGACCGATATCAAGGTCAGGCTCGCGTACAGCTCATGATTGAGGCTCACGACGAAACGGCTGGCGCCTAAAGGTCAAAGGCAATAACCCCCTTATAATTAGGGGATGGAAGCTGAACAATTAAACATTATTTCAAATACCTTGTCCGATCTGCTCACCCGCGAGCAAGCTCTTCGGGGGTATCTTTGACTTCGACGTAAAGTCACGTCGCCTTACTGAAGTTAACTCAATTCTGGAAGATCCCAGTATTTGGGATGATCAAAAGAAAGCGCAAGCACTAGGCAAAGAGAAGAAGTTGCTCGATGGCGTAGTCGCAACACTTACTGATCTCAACACGAACATTACTAGCGCTCTTGAGTTATTTGATATGGCTAAAGAAGAAGGTGATTTTGAAACAATCGCCGCCATCGAACAAGATGTAGAGAGTTATAGCAAGATTATTGGTGACCTAGAATTCCGCCGGATGTTCCACAACGAAATGGATTCTTGCAATTGCTTTATTGACATTCAAGCAGGTGCTGGCGGTACTGAAGCCTGCGACTGGGCCAGCATGCTCTATCGTCAGTATCTCAAGTATTGCGAGCGTAAAGGCTATAAAACAGAAATTCTCGAAGAATCTGATGGTGACGTTGCAGGAATTAAGAGTGCAACCATCAAAGTAGATGGCGAATATGCATACGGCCATTTACGTTCAGAGACGGGGGTGCATCGTTTGGTACGCAAATCCCCATTTGACTCCTCCAATGGACGTCACACATCCTTTGCTTCTATTTATGTCTATCCAGAGATCGATGACTCGATTGAGATTGAAGTGAATCCCGCCGATATTCGTACCGATACCTATCGCGCCTCTGGTGCGGGTGGGCAGCATATTAATAAAACGGACTCCGCAGTGCGCTTAACCCACATCCCCACCGGGATTGTGGTGCAGTGTCAGAACGACCGAAGCCAGCACCGCAACCGTGCTGAAGCCATGACGATGTTGAAGTCTCGCCTCTACGAACACGAGATGCAAAAGCGTCGCGCTGAGCAGGACAAACTAGAGGCTAGTAAGACCGATGTAGGTTGGGGTCATCAGATCCGCTCCTATGTATTGGATCAAAGCCGCATTAAAGATTTACGCACCAATGTTGAGATCTCCAATACTCAAAAAGTATTGGATGGCGATCTCGATGCCTTTATTGAAGCCAGCCTGAAACAAGGCGTATAAAACTAACACCCATTACCGCGTCACTATAGATATGAACGATAAAACCAATTTAGACACTGCCCCAGCCACTGAAGTAGTTGATGAGAACCACATCATTGCGGAGCGCCGTGAAAAACTTGCCAAGCTTCGTGCTGGTGGCGTTGCATTTCCAAATGATTTTGTTCCCACCCACTTAGCTGCAGATTTGCACTCACACTATGACAGCTTGACAAAGGAAGAGTTGGCCGCAAAAAAGATTCATGTCAAAGTCGCTGGACGCATGGTACTTAAGCGTGTAATGGGTAAAGCAAGTTTTGCAACCATTCAAGATCGTAGCGGGCAAATTCAGTTTTATATCAACGATGAACTCAGCGGTGCCGATGTTCATGGCGCTTTTAAACATTGGGATATGGGTGACTTTATCTCTGCTGAAGGTAATCTCTTTAAGACCAATAAGGGTGAGCTCTCTGTTGAATGCAGCAACTTACGCTTACTCAGCAAATCTTTACGTCCATTGCCAGATAAGTTCCACGGCCTTTCGGATCTTGAAACTAAATATCGCCAACGTTATGTCGATTTAATCGTTAACCCAGAAAGTCGCAATACTTTCAAAGCTCGTAGCAAAGCGATTGCTTCATTACGTCGCCATATGCTAGACGCCGACTTCATGGAAGTTGAAACTCCGATGCTTCATCCCATCCCAGGTGGTGCAGCAGCTAAACCATTTATTACCCACCACAACGCACTCGACATGCAAATGTTTTTACGTATTGCTCCAGAGCTTTATCTGAAGCGCTTGGTGGTCGGTGGTTTTGAGCGCGTTTTTGAAATAAACCGGAACTTTCGTAATGAAGGTGTAAGCCCTCGCCACAATCCAGAATTCACCATGATGGAATTCTATGCAGCCTATACAGACTATCGTTGGCTGATGGACTTCACAGAAGGCTTGATTCGCGCCGCCGCCATTGATGCTCAGGGAACTGCGGTATTAACTCATCAAGGTCGCGAATTGGATTTGAGCAAACCATTTCAACGCCTCACTATCACTGAAGCCATACTCAAATACTGCGGTCAGTCAGGTAAGAACTATGATGCAGCCCAACTAGAAGATGCC
Source organism: Polynucleobacter sp. MWH-Braz-FAM2G (assembly GCF_018687635.1). Classification (NCBI taxonomy): domain Bacteria; kingdom Pseudomonadati; phylum Pseudomonadota; class Betaproteobacteria; order Burkholderiales; family Burkholderiaceae; genus Polynucleobacter; species Polynucleobacter sp. MWH-Braz-FAM2G. Next base: position 519,135 of record NZ_CP061300.1, on the reverse strand, counting down.
AACTTCATCCGTACCGAACTCAAAAAAGGTGGCGAGAATCCTGACTCCCCAACTTTAAAGAATGCTGGTATTGGCGCTCTCCAACTAGCTCTGTTTGAATTGGTTGCCGAAGAACATCTCTGGGAACCAACATACATTATTGATTACCCAATTGAAGTTAGCCCCCTTGCAAGGGAATCTGATACACGCCCAGGAATTACTGAGCGCTTTGAGCTCTTTATCACTGGGCGTGAAATTGCCAACGGCTTCTCTGAGCTAAATGATGCAGAAGACCAAGCCAATCGCTTCCGTAAACAAGTTGAGCAAAAAGAAGCTGGTGACGAAGAAGCTATGTACTTTGATCATGATTTCATTCGCGCCCTCGAATACGGAATGCCTCCAACTGGTGGTTGCGGAATTGGTATCGATCGACTTGTGATGCTGCTAACTGACGCGCCAAATATTCGTGATGTGATTCTCTTTCCTCACCTGCGACGCGAAGAAGAGTAGTCATAACCGAAATAAACAAAAGGCACCCTTGGGTGCCTTTTGTTTTCTTAATATCCGCTTAATTACAAGCAGCAAGCCTTAAGCTGGTAAACCTTTTTCATCAAATACGCCTTCAAATAAAGCGGAACTTAGATAACGCTCAGCAGCATCCGGCAATACAACTACGATCGTTTTACCAGCGTACTCAGGCTTCTTGGCTAGCCTCACAGCAACAGCCGCAGCAGCGCCACAAGAAATACCCACCAAGATACCCTCCTCCTTGGCAATGCGACGTGCGAATTCAATAGCCTCCTCGTTAGAAACTTGCTCAACCTTATCGACTACCGATAAATCTAAGTTATCCGGAATAAAACCCGCCCCAATTCCCTGAATCTTGTGTGGTGCAGGCTTGATTTCTTCGCCATTAAGCTTCTGTGTGATAACTGGACTTGCAGTAGGTTCCACAGCTACCACTTCAATATTCTTCTTCTGAGTATTTTTAATATAACGGCCCACTCCTGAAATAGTTCCTCCAGTGCCTACACCAGCAACAAACACATCAATGTTGCCTTCTGTGTCTTCCCAGATTTCTGGCCCAGTAGTTTTCTCATGAATAGCTGGATTCGATGGATTACTAAACTGTTGCAGCAAGACATACTTGCTAGGATCTGACTCGGCAATTTCTTTTGCTTTAGCAACGGCACCGTTCATCCCTTTAGGGCCTTCGGTCAATACAATCTTTGCGCCTAAGGCAGTAAGCAGTTTGCGACGTTCAATGCTCATGGTTTCTGGCATGGTGAGCGTCAGCGGAATGCCACGGGCAGCAGCCACGAAAGCTAGAGCAATTCCCGTATTACCACTAGTAGGCTCTACGATTTCTTTGCCAGGACCAAGTAAACCTTTTTCTTGGGCATCATTAATCATCGCCACACCAATACGGCACTTCACTGAATAAGCCGGATTGCGACCCTCAATTTTCGCGAGTACCGTAGCTTTAGCTCCATCGGTTACTCGATTGAGACGGACTAGCGGTGTACGGCCAATAGTTTGGGAGTTGTCAGTAAAGTAAGTCATTTGCTTTCCTTAAAGCTAGTAGATTAATCGTGATGTTATGGGTTACAGGAAGTCTTGTAAAAGAAGAGATAGTTATTAGCTCAGCACTAAAAACTATTTAGCCAAGCCCTGAGAACGCAGCAAGCTTAGCGCCTCTTTTGCAGTCATCACCCCTTCATCCGTCGGCACAACCCAAACCTCTACCCGACTTTGGGGGGTGCTAATTCTTAAAGTGAGGTTATGAATTGCTTCCTGATTCAGCGACTCATCCAACTCCACTCCAAGCCAAGATAATTTTTTACATACTGCCGATCTGACGATGGGATCATGTTCGCCAATACCACCGCTAAAAGAGATCAAATCAAGACCGCCTAGGCATGCAATCATTGCTCCGCCTTCACGAATAATTTTGTAGATGAAAAGCTCAATCGCTTCTTTTGCCAAAGGACTGGGGTCGTTTCTTAACTTTCTCATATCAGCAGAGATCGTAGATACTCCTAGAAGCCCACTTTTGCGATAGAGGAGATCCTGAAGTTGGTCGTGCGTATAGCCACGCTCCACCAAATACATCAATACACCAGCATCTAAAGAGCCGCTCCGTGTGCCCATCATCAAGCCATCCAGCGCTGAAAATCCCATTGTTGTTGCAACACTCTTACCATCTAGAGCAGCACACAAACTGGCTCCATTGCCTAGGTGAGCCATAAGCACTTTATCTCTCGCCCTACCAGAGTTTTCCATCAACTCACCAATAATGTACTGATAGGAGATTCCATGAAAACCATAACGGCGCACTCCTTGATCCGTAATCTCTTTAGGTAAAGCAAGAGAAGTTTCAAGAGCACTCATGGTTTTGTGAAAGGCGGTATCAAAACAAAGAACTTGAGGAATTCCTGGAAAGACTTGAGAGAAAGCCTTAACCCCATCTAAGCTGTGCGGCTGATGAAGTGGCGCCAACGCACTCATGGCAGATAATTTCTGCAAAATAGCTTCAGTAGAAATAGTCGGCTGAAAAAATTCTGAGCCACCATGAACAACGCGATGAGATACGGCTTGTATGGGCGGAAGATCTGGAATACCCAACAATAGTTCTTTGAGATGCATTAATGCCGCAATAAATGGATCCTGATCGGCATCCACAAAATACTCCGAATGCTCTATACCCTGATAGCCATAACGCAATTCAGTCTTTCCACCTGGCTCAAGTCCTTCAAAACTTCCCGCCAAAATAGAAGGCAATACGGAATCGTTGAGGGTTGGATAGATTGAAAACTTTAAAGAAGAAGAGCCAGCATTAACTGTCAGAATTGCCATGGAGAAATAAAGAGAATTTTATAAAGATGGCTAATCTGCCCTGACCTTTTTAAAGAAAGTCAGAGTTAGCAAAATTAGCAAGATGAAAAACCAAAGCAAAGACCATTCTGGAACTTGCAAACCGAAAATCGCAGGCAATTTAGCAGAACAAAGTCCATCAGCCTTAAATATCCAAGGCAAAGCTTTTGCTAACTGAAATTGATTGATCCACACTTCGAGAGGATCAATTCCGCAAGATGATCCTGGGTGGGATAACAACCAGACCTGCTTCCCGGCAATAATTACTCCAAAGCCGGCCGAAAGTACTGCAAAAAAATGAAATAGCTTTCTCAAGAAGGGAATACCTGCCGCCAAGAAACAACTAATCGCAATTCCTAGATATCCAATTCTTTGCAATATGCACAAGGGGCACGGCAAAAAACTGACCCCTCGATACCCCTTTTGCTGAAGGATCACGGCAAAGATAACCAATCCCAGGCTGAATAATGAGAGGAATAAATATTGACTGCGGCGCATCCCAAGATGATAACGAGATTGGCTCCTAGGGTCCCTAAACTGGGTGTTTTATTACCAAAAGTGCATAACTTATAAGAAGTAAATAGCTCATTACGGCCTAGTTAGCGCCTGAAGCACCTCAAGATTGAGGATAATTGAGGTTTTAGACAACCCCATCAAGATTAAGCTTTTATGGCAGCCTACAACACCGAAACCGTCCTAACCGTCCATCACTGGAATGACACTCTTTTTAGCTTTACCACCACGCGCAATAAAGGCCTGCGCTTTCGCAGCGGTCATTTCCTGATGATTGGTCTTGAGGTTGAAGGCAAACCTCTCGTCAGAGCCTACAGTGTTGCAAGCCCTAACTATGAAGAACATCTCGAATTTTTAAGCATTAAGGTTCAGGATGGTCCGCTCACTTCACGCTTGCAAAAGATACAAGTAGGCGATCCCATTCTGGTTAGTGAAAAATCGGTTGGTACTTTAGTCATCGACGATTTAAATCCTGGAAAACATCTTTACCTTTTTAGTACAGGAACAGGCTTGGCGCCATTCATGAGCATCATTCGTGATCCTGAAACATATGACAAGTTTGAAAAAGTGGTCTTGATCCATGGCGTGCGTTTAGTGAGTGAGTTAGCGTACGGCGACTACATCAAAAATGAACTTACCCAAGATGAATATCTCGGTGAACTCATTCGCGAAAAGCTGATTTACTATCCAACCGTAACTAGAGAAGCGTTCAAACACACTGGGCGTCTAACAACAGCGATTGAATCTGGGCAGCTTTTTAAAGATATTGGATTACCTCCATTAGATCCAGCGGTTGACCGTGCAATGATCTGCGGCAGCCCTTCAATGCTTAAAGAAACCTCTGAGATGCTCGATTCCAAGGGCTTTAAGGTTTCCCCAAGTCTAGGTCAACTGGGCGACTACGTATATGAACGCGCGTTTGTGGAAAAATAAATAAGGGAATTTATATATCTAAAAGTTGTTTAGTTATCGCTATATATTCCTTGTGAATATATAGCGTCCTTGATACAGTCTTTCTAACGAGATTAGTTTCAAGGAACAAGAAATGTCACCCGTCAGAGAACACTACAATCCAGCCATCATTAGCCTCCTGCGTGAACATGATCGACTCCCACATGACAAAGTTGCAGAGCGAAAAAGTTTTCAAAGACAAATCCTGTTCTTGATGAATGCCATCAAAACAGCGGAGTTCGAAACATCCTTCTCTTAAATTTCTAGATATCAGCAAGCAAAGTTAATGCTGATCAATTAAGAAATAAATAAAAAAAACCGCCAATTGGCGGTTTTTATTTTGGCGCTCCGATCAGCTAGAGCACCAATCCCCTAAATGAAGAATGATTAATCTTCTATTTGAAAATACACTTCAGTGCTTGCTGGAGTTGCTTGCACACTGGCAGCTTGATCGGCATTCTTTGAAGGGATGAAGGTATTCTCTGTTTTTAGCAAAACTGATTCAATGGCTGCATCTTGTTTGTTTTCAATTGTGTAACCCATCATGCACTCCCTTATCTGATTCCAACAAGCAAATTTGATTAATGAGCTTGCAGAATAGGGGGTTTTCTTATATTTGAAAAGAACATATATTTCATTTACTTATATCTATTTAAATATAAACAAAAACACCAAATTAAAGACTGCATTGGCAATCAGAATCAATAAACAGAGTCTTTTTAGCGCACTATCTGAAACTGCATGCATCCTCAGAACACTTTTGGCAATGCTAAGACCCAGGCAATAGCCAGGAATTGCGAGCAAAAGATAAGGGAGCCAGTCCAAACCACCCCCCATCAGGCTGGTCGTGATAATTGCGAATACCGAAATACCTGATACAAACTGAGATAGTAGTGAGCGCGATCTATCAAATGCCTGATTAGTAGCATTTAGGTACAGAGCAACTGGAGGCCCCCCTATCCCACAAGAACCCAATAAGAGACCCGATAATCCAGCGGCAAATCCATCAAGGATGCTCGAAGCATTTAATCGCACATGAGGCTTAAGCAATAGGTAGCTGGCGAAAAAGAGAACTATTGCACTGGTGGCAATCTTGAGCATAATCGGCTCGATGTGCCCTCCCAGCCAAACTCCGAACGGCAAAAGAATGCCTGCAAAAAATAACATCCGCCACAAACGGGAGCGATCTTCATAATGAATTTTCCATTGCCTAGAGAGCAAGACACCCCCAAAGATCTCCGCACACATCACAATCGGAATCAGAAATGGGATGGGGAACACCCACATTAAAAGGGGCGTCATGATGAGCGCCCCACCAAACCCACTCAATCTTCTAATGAATCCGCCAAAAACTGCTGCGAATATCAACAAACAAATTGAGAGTGAATTTTCAAAAATCAATGAGCCTCACTGACATCATGTTCCCCCGCAATCAGATCACGAATCTGTCGGCGAACCGCTAAATAAGCAGGAGTATCTTCGACCATTCGACGAGGTTCTGGAACGCGAATAATCTCCTTTACCTTTCCGGGGCGCTTTGTCATCACAACAATGACATCCGACAGATTGATGGCCTCTTCAATACTATGAGTCACCAACAGCACTGTCTTACTTTCTTCATTCAAAATTCGAATCATTTCAGCTTGCATCATGGCTCGATTCTGGGCATCTAAAGCAGCGAATGGCTCATCCATCAACAAAACAGTTGGATCAACAACGAGCGCTCTAGCTATCGATACACGCTGACGCATGCCACCTGAAAGCTGATGAGGATAGTGATTGGTAAATTGACTAAGACCCACCAGCGCAGCAAAGCGAGTTACGATTCGCTTAATTTCATCGGCACTAGTGCCTTTGATTTTTAAACCAAACGCAATGTTGTCATACACCGTAAGCCAAGGAAACAGAGCGTAATCCTGAAATACCATAGAGCGATCTGCGCCAGGGCCATCAACCAATTTTCCCGCACACTCAATACGCCCTGAAGTGGGAACTTCAAAACCAGCAATCAAATTAAGCAAAGTAGTTTTCCCACACCCGCTATGTCCGAGGATGGAGCAAAACTCATTCTTGCGAACCTCTAACGAAACATTTTCGATTGCCAATACTTCTTGACCACCGTCGTTCATCGAGGGATAAATTTTTTGTACGTTTTCTACTTTGAGTGCAAGCATGGGGCTATCTATTCAAATATTTAGTCGATTGAGGTTTCACGCATTCAGCGCTCTAGACCATGGCATGAGTTTTTGGGCGGTGTATCGAATCAATCTATCGAGACAAAGACCAATCAATCCGATCGCCAACATGCCCACCAAAATATAGTCTGTCCGTAAAACAGTGCGGGCATCATTAATTAAGAACCCTAGACCAGAGTTGGCGCCAACCAATTCGGCTGCCACCAAAGCCATCCAACCAACTCCTAGACCAATACGAATACCAGTCACTATCTGCGGAAGGGCAGCACGCAATACAACGCGAGTAATCACACCCCATGAGCCAGCACCCAAGCAGCGAGCCGCACGTATTAGATTTGGCTCCACATTCTTAACCGCATCAATTGTGTTTAATAGGATGGGGAAAAAGATGCCCAAGAAAATAATGAATTGGTTTTGAGTATTACCAACACCAAACCATAAGATACTTAATGGAATCCAGGCGATTGGTGGAATCGGCCGCAAAATTTCTACGATCGGATCCACCTGCTCGTTAACCCATTTAAAGCAACCCATCACTATCCCCAAAGGGATAGCAACAGAGGCATAACAAAATGCGACAAACTCTCTAGATAAGCTATCGAATAAATGCTTCCAGATTTCTCCTGATTGCATTAATTCAAAACCCCCTTGTGCTACCCCCGAAGGAGGAGGCAACAAGGTGGCTTCTGTTTTATCCAGAATAAACCGACTAGCGTATTCCCAGGCGGCAAGCAAAATAACTAATAAAGCGAGTCTACGAAATTGCTTGAAAAAATTTATTATTGGCATGGTGCTTTATTTCTTGTAAACCTTGCCATCAAAAGACCAATCCCGAGTCAGGTCACCCTTTTCAGGGAATGCCTGAGGCTTAGTGGTATTCAATGGATTCATGTAAGTTGGGTAAGGTGTTTTATCCATTGGCGCAGACCAATCAGCTGGCAAAAATGGTGGTCTTGTGATGGTAGCCCAACCTAATTTTTCAAACGTCTTATCCATAAAACGAGTGTCGACAGCGCGAGCAAAATCGATACCAGTTAACTTATTCTGAATACGCTTGTTCTCATAAAGCCATGTGTAGATTGGCTCATTAGCACGACCCCAAAACACAGGAATTGGATAGATATAGGTAGGCTTATACAAGAGGTTATAGGCGCTAATTTGTTGACGCAAGATCTCTTTGGAGTAGTTCTTCAAGTTTGGATCTTCTTGCATGACATCCACGGCCGCATCTGGATTTTTTCGAATCCAGAGAGTCGCTTCAGCAATAGCATCAGTGAATGCCTGTACAACATCCGGCGCATTATCGATCACTTCCTGACGTACATAGAAAGTACCTTCATAAATATTGTATGGGTAGCTATCGCTAATAATTCTGGCGTTCTTACGCTCTTTAGCCATGATGGTTGGAGTTGGATCCCAAGGCACTACAGCATCAATACCTTTAGGCATTGCCATTTGCTCGCCTGGAGGCATATTCTTCAAAATAATGTCTTTGCCAATCTCAATACCATTAGCTTTGGCTGCGGCTTGGATATAAAACTCAGCAGATGAACCAGTGACGATACCGATCGTTGCTGGAGGATTAGATCCTTTAAAGTCCTTGAAGGATTTGATTTTCGAATCCAAAGGAACCAACACTGCATGCATCAAATTGGTATTAATTACCGCAATCGTTTTTACGGGAATATTTTTATCAATTAAAGAAGTAAAGGGGAAATTACCACCATTACCAAACTGGAAGCGTCCAGAAATAATGACTTCATTAATTGCAGGGCCTGATGGGAAAGCTTGCAGCTTAGACTCAATACCGCGCTTTGCTAAGAGACCTTTTTTGTCCATCACCAAGTTAATCGTATTTTGTCCAGACCAGGGTGGCTGGAAGGCGATCTGTAATGGCCACCAACCCTTGCTCTTTAACCAAGCTACCGATTTTTCGGACACTTTTTCATCTGCACCCTCTGGCCATCCATAGTCATTGAACTTGGTAGCGTTTTGTGCCATTGAGAGCATAGGCGCGCCCGAAAGCATTGCGACAGCGAGTACTGAAAAGATACGGCGTGATGCGCTAAATTGTTTCATTACGATCTCCTTAAGAATGAAATTTCTTGTACCAGATACCTAAAGCAAAGGCCAAAAAACTAACTGCTGAAGCTTAACTCTATACCACCCAACTTGGTCCTAATTTTTCTATATTCTTTTTTCATAACTAAATACTTCACCAACTCAGTAAAAGGCTGCAATGTAGGTCCTTGTTGAAGAGCGACCTGCGCCCCATCCTTTAAACCCAGCGCTAAATGTTCCGGATAAAAAGCATGCAGACTCAACTGCTCTTTACTTACTGCGCGCCCCCATTTTTTTCTCAAGCCTGGTAGGGCTGACTCTATTAACTCGCCAGGTCTACGGGAGGCGTCATAGTCGACATTAGCACGATTCATAACCTCAGCACTTGGAGTGCCAGCCAATTTTCCGTAATGCCCTTTAAGATAAAGCTTAATTTCATCAGGGATCGTTTTATAGCGCTCACCCTGCATAACATTTAGAACAGCCTGCGTCACAATGTATTGCGCAAAGGGGCTCACCAAAATGGGATAACCTAGATCCTCTCGCACTCTAGCCGTCTCCTCCAAAATTTCAGCTTCTTTGTGGGAAATACCCATGGTGGCAAGTTGAGCGCGCAAATTAGAAATCATCCCGCCAGGAATTTGATGTTCGTACAAGGCTGGGTCATAACTCGCCTTCTCTCCGCGCGAAAAATTATCTCGAGCGCAAATCCAATCAAAATATTCATCTACCTTTTGTAAAGCAGAGTGATTCATTTTGGGGGCTCTACTTAATTTTTTTGCACTGGCATACACATCCAAGACTGAAGGCAAGGAAGCGCCATTTGCCAAACAATCTGTAGCGACATAACCATAAGCAAATCCAGCTTTAATAGCTTCCTCATACACCAGCGGTGCCAAGCCAGACTGACAATGCGAATGTAATTTAATGGGAATACCACCCGCTGCTGACACTACTGCCGGAAAAAGAGTTGCAGCACGCTCAGGAGTTAATAATCCAGTGGGATCTTTAACTGAAATGAAATCTACCCCCAACTTCACCAATTCATGAGTGCGCGCAATAAAGTAAGCGTCATCATGAACCGGACTTAAAGCATATGTCAGCATGGCATTAATCAACATGCCATTCTTTTTGCCCGCCTTAACAGAAGACTCAACATTACGGTTATCGTTTAACGCATCATATACAGTTAGCACCCTGATTCCAGATTGAGCTAATAGCTCTATATTTAAAGCAACTACATCATCTGGAAATAATTCAAAGGTATAAATACTTTGACCACGCGTTAATGCATCGGTAGGCGTTGATAGTTGCTTACTTAAAAACTCCATGCGCTTCCATGGATCCTCACGAAGGAAGCGAACCATTACATCGAATACGGCGCCTCCCAAAATATTGATATAGCTATAGCCCGCCTGATCAATATCAGCTAAGGCTGGATACATGTGAGGAGTAGTCATGCGTGTAGACCAAAGGCACTGATGCGCATCGCGCAAAGTGACATCGATCATCTCGAATGATTTTTTACTAGCCATCAAGCAACCTCAATCACCATTAAGGGTTGCCCTACTTCAATCGTTTCTCCATCCTCTACCAAGATTCGGGTTACCGTACCGGAGCATTCTGCAGCAATAGTATTTAGCAATTTCATGACCTCAACAATACAAACATCAGTTGTGGGAGTAACACTATCGCCCACCTCAACAAAAGGTGGAGAGCTTGGACTGGGCCGACGATAAAAAGTTCCAATCATTGGGCTGGTAATAACTCGCTCCGATGCAGAGAGCGACAATGAGTGACTTGGAATAGCTGCGGCAACAGGCGTCGATGAAACAGCTGATACAGGGGCTGTATTTGCAGCAGGTACAGTAGTGGTTGGCGTCCCTACTGAAATCTCAATTTCGAATTCATCGGTCTTATATCCAAACGTAGTAAATGTGCCCGCATCTTTAATGAGGGCAACAATCTCTTTCACCTGTTTCATGGTGAACTCAGGTGGCACCTTAACCTTAGTCACAGCCTTTTTTGCTGTCACTTTTTTTGGCGTCTTTAAATTTTCTTTCGCTTTAGAAGCGACCTTCTTTTTTGTTTGCACTGTCTCGTATTTTTAGTTAATATTTTCTCTAATGAAATTTAAAGTATCATCAGATGAAATGCTTTAAGGGTAAACACTTAATTACACAAAAATCTTCAAATAACCCTGAATAAATGCCACAAAAGCTCGCGCGCATTACCCCTCCAACAGAATTATTGGAAGAATCCTCCAAATCCAGCATGGCGGAGAAGGTACTGCTCATTCTGGAAACCATTGCTCAATCGGAATTCCCCCTCACTCTAGAGACCATTTCCACTAGCACTGGACTGGCAAAACCCACAGCCTTTAGGCTATTAAATACATTAGTTGCTCAGGGTTTTATAGAACGCGATCCCAATGGCAGACGCTTCCAACCCAGCGCAAAACTCCGAATAATGGGGATCAATATTCTTTCTGTGGATTCCATACGCTCACAACGCGTTGCTGTCATGAAACGTCTTGTTGAAGAAATTGGCGAAACCTGTAACTTCAATATTTTAGATGGCAATAAAGTGATGTATCTAGATCGTGTTGAGACCAGTGCCCCCATCCGTCTTCACGTAGACCTTGGCATGCGAGTGCCGCTGCACTGCACAGCCAGTGGAAAATTATTTCTCTCGGGGATGACGGAACTTCAAGTACAACGCGCCCTTGGTGATGAACCGTTCGAGACCTACACACCAAATACGATTACCTCCTACAAGAAACTAATTCCTGAGTTGGAGAAAATTCGCAATGACGGTTACGCCCTTGATGAATCCGCCTTTTTAGAGGGGTTTATTGGTATCGCCGTCCCCGTGATGAATTCCAAACAAAAAACCTTTGCAACCATTACCGCTCATGGCCCAGCGCCTCGCATGCAAGAAAAATCCATCGATTTTTATATCAAACCTTTAAAGCGCGCTGCGAAGGATATTCAAAGTAGCCTATCTGAAACAAGCAATTAATTTCTCGGAATACTTATGACCACCCCCGTAATCATCACAGTTGCAATGACTGGCGCCATACCTCGCAAGAAGGATTGTCCAGGTTTACCAGTAACTACCAGTGAACAGATTGAAGAAACGCATAAGGCATATGAAGCAGGGGCATCTCTTGCACACATTCATGTCCGTAATCCAGATGAAACACCAAGCTCAGATCCAGACTTATATGCACAAGTTCAAGCGGGCATCCAAAAACATTGTCCAGGGATGATTGTGCAATTTTCTACTGGTGGCCGCGGTAGAGATCAAGCCGCCCGAGGTGGAATGCTTTTTCATAAACCAGACATGGCATCGCTCGCTACTGGCTCTGTCAACTTCCCAACAGGCATCTATGAAAATCCACCTGAATTTGTAGATGGTCTTGCTAGCGAGATGCTCAAATACGATATCAAACCAGAGATTGAGATATTTGATTTAGCCATGCTCTATAACGCAGCTAATTTAATAGAACGCGGGCTTTTAAAAGCTCCGGCTCATGTGCAATTTGTCATGGGCATTCCAAATGCAATGCCCGCTAGACGCTCGATCCTCGAATTTCTTATTTCAGAACTAAAAGCAGTGATGCCCGATGCCACCTGGACTGCAGCTGGAATCGCACGTTATCAACTGCCGGTAAATGAGTGGACTCTAGAATTAGGAGGCCATGTAAGGACGGGTCTTGAAGATAATACCCGCTTTGATAAAACCCGTTTAGCAAAAGACAATGCTGAGCTGGTTGCACGCTTAGCTGAAATGGCTCCAGCATATAACCGTTCCGTAGCAACACCAGCGCAAGCCCGAGAAATCTTGGGTTTAAGAAAGTAATTCAGCATGTCTAATCTTTCATTTGATTATGTAATTGTGGGTGGAGGTTCATCTGGTTGCGTATTAGCGAACCGCCTCTCAGAAGATTCAAGCAACTCCGTCTGTCTTATTGAAGCTGGCCCCAAAGATCGTTCACCTTGGATTCATCTTCCAATAGGTTATGCAAAGACAATGTGGGATCCCAAGCTCAATTGGAAATTCCAAACTGAGCCTGACCCTGGAGTAAACAATCGGCAAATATATTGGCCCAGAGGTAAAACACTAGGTGGCTCTAGCTCAATTAATGGTTTGATATTTATCCGTGGTCAAAAAGAGGATTACGATACTTGGCGCGATCTCGGTAATACAGGATGGGGCTGGGAGGATGTATTGCCGTACTTTAAAAAAGCGGAAGGTAACGATCGCTTAGATGAACCATTGCATTCCAAAAAAGGACCTCTAAAGGCTTCTTCAATTCCAAAAAAACATCCATTGGTGGAGGCATTCAAGAAGACGGCAAATGCACTAGGCGTACCCGAAACAGATGACTTTAATAATTTGACTCAAGAGGGGGTTGGCTACTATCAACTCACTACCCATAAAGGTTTTCGTTGTAGCACTGCTGTGGCATATTTGAAACCAGCCAAGCAACGAAAAAATTTAGAAATCTTTACCGATAGCCAAGCCTGTAAAGTCATATTTGAAAATAAAAAAGCGGTTGGCGTGGAATACACCCGCAATGGCATCAGAAGCGTAGTGCGCGCTAATAAAGAAGTCATCTTAAGCGCAGGAGCCATCCAAAGCCCGCAACTTCTACAGTTATCCGGAGTTGGTCCAGCCAAGCTTCTTCAAGAATTTAATATTCCAATTATTCAAGATCTCCCTGGAGTTGGAGAAAATCTACAAGACCATCTACAGCATCGCCTCATTTATGAGTTAAACCAACCTATCTCCACCAACGATCAACTCTCTTCATGGTTTGGTCAATTGAAGATGGGCTTAGACTGGCTTCTCTTTCGTGGTGGCCCCCTATCTATTGGCATCAATCAAGGCGGCCTTTTTACACGCGTCATGAAGGACTCGAAAACACCTGATATCCAATTTCATCTAGCCACCCTTTCCGCTGAAATGGCCGGGGGTAAAGTTCACCCCTTCTCTGGATTCACAATGTCGGTATGTCAGTTAAGACCCGAGTCTCGTGGTCATGTTCGCATTCAATCTACTGATCCCTTGATACCCCCCAAGATGTTTGCAAACTATTTGTCGACACCATATGACCGTGAGATTAGTATTGCTGCCGTTAAATATGCTCGAAAAATTGCACAGACTGAGCCATTGCGCTCTTTGATAGTGCGAGAGGTAAAACCAAATAATCCACAATCTGATGAGGAGATATTAGAGTTCTGTCGCAATAATGGCGCAACCATTTTTCATCCTACTGGCACTTGTCAAATGGGAAGAGATGACGACCCCATGGCTGTTTTGGACTCGTCATTACGCGTACGTGGGGTGCAAGGTCTTCGAGTGGTGGATTGCTCTGCAATGCCTACTTTACCCTCTGGCAATACCAACTGGCCCGCAGTAATGCTTGCTGAAAGAGCTGCCGACCTCATTCTAGGAAAGATCCAATCCAACTAATGCACTACGCAATCTTTTCCTTGATTGGAGTAATGACTGGCTTACTCATGGCCGTTTTTGGCATTGGTGGTGGCGCATTTATTGTCCCAGCATTAGATGCAGCATTCTGGGCGGTACCTAACAATACTCACCCCCCTTTCCAATTAATTGTTATTGGCAGTCTATGCACTATCGTTATTGGTGCTTTGCCTCGCGCCATTAAGGTTTTATTAGGAGACAAAAAAGAGCGGGGTGTCGCCAATCTACTAATTTTGAGCGCGATGCCTTTTATTCTCTTGGCTAGCTTTGCGGCTACTCAACTAGCTGATAAAGCATTGCGTCTCGGCTTTTCTGGAACTATCGTCTTAATCGGTTTATGGACTCTTTTTGGCAAAGCTCCCTCTGCCCAATCTGAAAATATATCGACAAAGCCAAGCACTTATAAGTTGATTACTGTGGGGGCTATCTCTGGGATCTCATCTGCACTCTTTGGTCTTGGTGGAGCAACCTTGTTAATGCCACTATTAACGATGTGGGTTGGCTTGCCGATTGCGATTTGCGTTGACATATCAATTCTATTTGTCTCGGCTACATCTATTGTGAGTCTTGCGACTTTGAGCACAGCTTGGGTAGGTGTGCATGGGCCTGACAGCATTGACAGCAGCATGCTGATTTTGATACTGATACTTGGAGTAAGCGCTGCACTAACTCAAACACTTGCCGCAGGAAAATTAGTCAAAATGAAAGATGGAATTCGACAACGTTTGCTAGGCTGCTATTTGATTAGCTTAGGCATCTGGGTTATCGCTCGCTCATTCAGCTGATAACTCTATATAAATAAAGCGTCTAATGTACTTTAGGTGCTACATCTAACAACTTTAAGCGCTGTACCTTGCCAGATGGTCCACGTGGAAGATCTTCCATAAAAAGAATTATCTTAGGCGTTCTAAATTTCCCAAGCTCATTCATACAGAATGCGCGCATTTCCTCTTCAGAGCATGTAGCACCTGGTTTCAGTACGATGCACACCATAATCTCTTGGCCATAATTTGAGTCAGGAATGCCAACTGCTGCAGCGTCCAGTACACCGGGATGCTTCAATACTGCTTCATCAATTTCTCGGGGGGCAATGTTTTCTCCACCTTTAATGATGAGCTCTTTGAGGCGTCCAGTAATGAAATAAAAACCATCGTCGTCACGCAAACCCAAATCGCCAGTCTTTAGCCACCCTTCACTATCAAAAGCCTTCTGAGTTTCCGCTTCTGCTTTGTAATAGGCATTAAGAACATTGCCTCCGCGCAAGCAGATTTCTCCAACAATATTATTTCCAAGAGGATTGCCATCAGGATCAATCACTTTGGCTTCCACTCCGCAAGGCTTGCCAGGACTGCCGTAGCGCCTACTGTCATCATGTGGATTACAAAAAACCATTGAAGCCGATTCTGTCATGCCCATGCCTTCAATTACTGTAATTCCGAAAAGACTTTCAAACTCGCGATGATGCTCGGGCGGCAAAGGTGCAGATGCGGATCTTCCAAAACGAATGGACTTTAATTCCTCGCGACTTGGTAATGCGCCACCGCTCTTTGCAGCATTAATCAAATACGCAATGATGGTTGGCACCATATTGATCCATGTACACCGATAATGAATGGCTAAATTCCACCAACTTGAGACTGAAAAGGCATGAGGGGCTACCACAGACCCACCGGATACAAATGGAGTAATAGTGGATATCACCTGCCCATTAATGTGATAGATCGGCAATGAACTGAGCACAGTATCTGCCTGCGTTAACGAATGCCAAGCCGCCATAGAGCGTGCGGCATGTAATAAATTGGCATGTGTAAGCAATACCCCTTTAGGAGTGCCCGTTGTACCAGAGGTATACATTAGCAAAGCCGGCCTTGAAGAATCCACTTCCGGAAGGGTGCCAGGATCGCATTGCATAAAAGGTCCTGCATCAGCATCTGGATCGAGCTCTATTAATAGGAATTTTCTCTTCGCTTTTTCTAGGGCGGCAAATAAACTTTGCTTCTTGTCTGGAGAGTAGAACAACACCTCGATATCGCTATGATCTAAAACCCAAGCCAATTGATCAGTGGGAGCCAAGAGGTTTAAAGGCGTAATCACGCGACCACATGACATGGTCGCCAAAAAGATGGTGCTGGTTTGGCGTCCATTTTGCATATACAAACCAACATTGCCTTGTGCAGAAATACCCTGCTGTTCTAACCAAGTCGAAAAATGACGTGCTTCTTTCGCAAGTTGCCCATAAGTCAACTCAGCTTTAATTTCTGGAGCAAATAGAAATGGTTTTTTAGGCTGAACCGATTCCCAATAGGAAAGTACCTCGCCCAAACTCTTACAAGAAGCAGTCATATATCAATTAAGCCTGCGGAAAGCGACTGAAATATTCTTTCAGCAAATCCTCTACTTTCGGAACATGCTCAGGAATTGGTCTTACCACTCTCGTGATATTTAGATAATGGCGATAATTCATGTTCTCTGAGAAGTTATTTTTTCCCCATGTTCCACAACCCATGGATAAAGAGAAAGGTAAGCCGTTTTCAAAACTACCGCCTGTAGCAATAGCGTGCGCTTGATTCACAATAATTCTGGCAACGGGCAATTGTTGAGCGAGCGCTGCAGCTCTAGATTCAAGAACCTCGCCACTTTGGGCGGTATGTAATCCAACCGAATGTCCTGCACCTTGATAAGCGTAGACATTGGAAATCAACTCTTTGGCGGCTTCAAAGTTCTCCACCTTCCAAACTGTTAGCACTGGACTTAATTTCTCCCCAGAAAATGGCGCGGAAGGTCCATACCCCTGCTCTTCCACCATAAAAAATTTAGCTGATTTTGCTTTTGGGTGTTGCAATTGAGCCCTTTCAGCTATCACTGCAGCGCTCTGAGCGGTCAAAGCAGAAGTAAGCTTGCCCTTTTCGAACATCACATCTTGCAAACGTTGCTTGTCAGCAGCATCTAGCATTAAGCCACCAACTGCCTCAAGCGCAGCAATGGCCTTGTCATAAATTTGCCCACAAATGACCGCACCATTTTCGCTAGAACAACTCGTGGCGTTATCAAATGTTTTGGATTGCAAAATCTTATTAGCCGCACTTGCCACATCAGCATGCTCATCAATAATGACGAGTACATTGCCTGCGCCGACACCAAATGCTGGTGTGCCACAGGTATATGCAGAACGAATATTTGCTTGCGAACCCGTGGCTACAACTAAGTCAGCCAAGCGCATCAATTCATTAGTGGAATCTTTGGTAATTGGAAATGGCAACATTTGCACCAAATCTCTCGGCGCTTTAACTTGATCGAGTTGCTGATGAACAAATTCTAATAATCGAGCACAGGTGGAATACCCCTTTGGAGAGGGCGCAACCACGACAGCATTTCGACATTTCAATGCATTCAAAATCTTATTAATTGGTGTGGCACCAGGATTAGTTGATGGTGTAATTGCTGCAACCACCCCAACTGGACGCGCATATTCTGTCAGACCCGTCTTTAAATCCTCAGAAATAATTCCAACTGTTTTTGCATAACTTAAGTCACGCACTAATCCTAAAGTTTTTCTAAAGTTCTTTTTAAATTTATCCGCAACATCGCCAAGACCAGTATCTTTTACAGCGAGCTCAGCTAACTCTTGGTTGCGCTTAGGCTCCAGAATCGACCAAGCTACCGCTTCAACCACCAGATTAACTTGAGCTTGTGTATAGGCCTCATAGGTCTTTTGAGCGATACGGCCGCGCTCAATAATGGCTTCGACTGGCGTTGTCATAAATACTCTTATCTTTGCTTATATATAAAGAATTAATTCAGATTATTCCGCTTTGATACTAGCTTCCTTAGTGACTTTTTTCCATTTCACCAATTCAGCCTTAACGATTGCTCCCAACTGTGCAGGCGTACTTCCTACAGCTTCAGCACCCTGTCCTAATAATTTTTCTTTGACAGCGGGTTCAGCAAGCACTTTCACTGTAGCCTTATACAAAGAATCAATAATCGGTTGCGGTGTTTTTGCTGGAACAAACATTGCATACCAAGAATCAACTTCATAATCTTTAAAACCCAACTCAACCATGGTAGGAACATCAGGAAAAACTGGGGAGCGCTTTACCGTTGAAACTGCAAGAGCACGGAGTTTGCCAGTCTTGACATAATTTGCCGCAGCAGGAATCGAAACCCACAACAAAGGAACCTGACCGGCGATCACATCAGTGATTGCTGGACCACCACCACGATATGGGATATGTTGCATCGACACACCAGCTGACCCTGCCATCATGGCGCCAGCTAAATGTCCAGGAGAGCCATTACCAACTGAGGCGTATGCAATGCCATCCGGTTTTGCCTTAGCCATCTCGATCACTTCATTAACGTTTTTTGCTGGAAAGTTTGGATTAGCCACCAATATTTGCGGTAAGGATGCGACTAGTGAAACTGGTAAGAAATCTTTCTCAGTATCGAAAGCAAGCTTTGGATAAATGGCCGGATTAATCGTGTGTGAAGACAGCGTAAACAAAACGGTATAGCCATCTGATGGTGACTTAGCAGCAATGTCTGTTCCAATCGATCCGCCAGCGCCACCACGGTTATCAATAATGATCTGCTGTCCAAGAGCTTGAGCCAATGGTTCCTGCATGATGCGCGCAATTACATCGGTACCGCCACCAGGAGGATAAGGGACGATGAATTTAATAGGTTTATTGGGATAAGGCTGACCAAGAGCGAACTGCGCCCAACCAAGGGAACCGGCAAAAGCCAAGAACATCGACAAAACAGCGACTAATAGATTGCTTCTACGCATACCCAATCTCCTGTTAAAACCACATTCAGACCTACTTTAGCCCTTTTTTACCACCTGAATCAGCATAACTGATCTTATTAAACGGAACAAGTTGTTTCGCATAAGTAAAAATACTAACATTTTTCCTATAAATTACCACATTGTTCTATTAGAATGAACAAAACAGCACAATTCATGGGATTTAATACAAATGATTGAATTAGAGACTAACGAGCAACTTGATACCTCCAAAAGAGATAACTCAAGTGAAAACTCGTCCATGCTTAAAGGGGTAGTGATATTAGAAGCCTTAGCTGGCTTACAGCAGCCCGCTACATTAGCCCAGCTCATGCAAATTACGAACATGCCTAAAGCATCCTTGCATAGGACCTTAGCCATTTTTGAAGAAGCTGGGTTAGTAGCTAGAGAACCTGGTGGGCGAACCTATTCTCCCGGTGATCGACTCTCTCATTTAGCTTTGTCGACACTTACTCACGATACCGTTTCAGCTGTCAGACACACCATTCTGCGCAAACTAGTTGCTGATTTAGGCGAAACCTGCAACCTTGCCGTCTTAAAACGTGGAGAGTTATTTTATTTAGACCGCGTTGAAGCCAATTGGGCCCTGCGCCTCCATTTACCACCTGGCACAGTGTTGCCACCGCACTGTAGTGCGAGCGGAAAATTACTGCTTGCTTTTAAGCCTGCTGAAGAACGTGCAAAGATTTTAGAAAATCTTCCACTTGAACAATTTACTCACAGAACAATTACTGACCGTCACTTACTAGAGTCAGAAATGGAAAGAATTGTGAGTACTGGATATGCAGTCGATAACGAGGAGTATGTATTAGGCGTCTCTTGCGTTGCTGTTCCAGTGAGAGATCCATTGGGTGAAGTGGTTGCAGCTATTGCTGTTCATGCCGCTACCGCTAGACTCCCACTAAATCAAGCGATGGAACACATTCCCAAGTTAAAAGAAGCGTCTGAGCGCATTTCTCAAACACTTTCCTAGTAAGTAAGTTAACGCAGCCATATTGGGACATATCTCAAAGTGAAATACCAGCTCTTAGAAAAAATGATTGAGGAAGCTAAGAGTGATCTTCCGCTTGGAGTGGTCTATCCATTGAGTGCACCAGCTCTAGAAACTGTATTCGATCTTATCAAAAGACAGTTATGCACTCCGATACTAATAGGCCCTCAAAAAGACATTGAAGAACTTGCCGCCATAGAAGAGCTGTCGCTCGATGGCATCCAAATTGTGGATACACCGAAAGATCCAATCTTAGCCACTAAAAAGGCGGTTGAGATGGTGAAAGAAGGAAAGCTCGCAGTTCTCATGAAAGGTTCTTTGCATACAGAAGATCTCATGGGGCCGATTGTGAGTCGCGATGGTCTGCGAACAGACAAACGCATAAGCCATCTTTTCTTATTTGAACTTGCCCGCTACCACAAGCTGCTGGGGGTGACTGATGCAGTTGTCAATATCGCTCCTAATGCCCAACTCAAAAGAGAAATTCTGGCCAATAGTCTAGATGCCTTAAAGAGATTGAGCATTAGCAACGTCAAAGTAGCAATTATTGCTGCCACTGAAGTTATCAATCCAGCAATGTCATCTACAACAGATGCAAAAGAAATTGTTGATGAACATATTGCGCATCCGATTTTTCCAGACACAATTATTGAAGGCCCTTTTGGATTTGATAATGCGATATCGGCTCAATCCGCAAGAACTAAAGGGATTTATTCAAAGGTAGCTGGCGATCCTGATCTCTTGCTTATGCCTGATTTACAAGTTGGCAATATTCTCTACAAATCTTTTGTTTATATGGCGGGTGCAGAGTGTGCTGGAACTATCTTAGGCGCACAAGTTCCGATCACCTTAACCTCTCGGTCAGATTCTGTTTTTTCAAGAGTGGCATCGACTGCGATGGCCATTCTGCTTGCTAAAAATCCTCAATAGTTGAGAAGGCTATGTTCAAAAAATTTTCTAGCGAACCCGTGCATGACCCCATCAATAAACAAGCGTCAGCGACTGAAGTAAAAAAGACTACTTGTTATATGTGCGCATGCCGGTGTGGTATTCGAGCACATCTTCGTGATGGAAAATTAGTCTATATCGATGGCAATCCTGAACACCCTTTAAATCAAGGCGTTATTTGCGCCAAAGGCTCTTCAGGAATCATGAAGCAAAACTCTCCTGCGCGCATTACGCAACCACTCTTACGCAAAGAAGGGAGTGAACGCGGCAATGGTGAATTTGAAGCCATTAGTTGGGATAAGGCATTCAATATTCTTAGTGAGCGCCTCGCCAAAATACGGGCTACTGATCCAAAGAAATTTGCACTCTTTACTGGTCGTGACCAGATGCAAGCTCTGACAGGATTGTTTGCACGGCAATTTGGAACTCCCAACTATGCCGCCCACGGAGGTTTCTGCTCAGTCAATATGGCTGCTGGAATGATTTACACAATCGGCGGAAGCTTCTGGGAATTCGGCGGACCAGACTTAGATCAAGCCAAATTATTTGTCATGATTGGTACAGCTGAAGATCATCACAGCAACCCAATGAAGATTGCGCTATCTAAATTTAAGCGCGCAGGCGGTCGTTTCATCTCCATCAATCCAGTAAGAACTGGATATTCTGCAATTGCTGATGAATGGATACCTATCAAGCCAGGAACTGATGGAGCGCTTTTCATGGCCTTGATGCATGAACTCATTCGCCAAGAAAAATATGACGCCCCTTTCTTAAAGCGCTTTAGTAATTCAGCACAACTAGTCTGTATGGATTCCGGTCTAGAGGAAGGCTTATTCTTATATGACCCCGATTCTGATCCGCTCAATTTAGATTTACCGCACAACAAATACATTTGGGATGAAAAATCTCAAACTGCGAAACCGTGTTTTGCTCAAGGCACATCGCCTGCCCTATCAGGTGAATACATCATGGGATCAGGACCACATCAAGGTAAAAAAGTGGTTCCAGCATTTGAATTACTCAAGCGCCAAGTCAGTGAAACTACACCTGAATGGGCTGCTGCTATTACAAGCATTCCAGCTGATCGCATTCGCAAACTTGCATTAGAAATGGCAGACACGGCATTTGGGCAAGAGTTTGAATTACCCATTCAGTGGACTGATACTTGGGGTGAAACACATCAATCCGTAACGGGTAGGCCTGTCGCTTTTCATGCGATGCGTGGATTATCCGCACACTCGAACGGATTCCAAACAACTCGTGGCTTAGCAGTATTAATGTCATTACTGGGAACCATCGATCGCCCAGGAGGCTTTAGACATAAGCCCCCTTACCCAAGACAAGTTCCTCCAAACGCAAAACCGCCTTCTTCAGAAAACGACATTAAGCCCAACACCCCTTTGGCAAAACCTCCATTGGGATGGCCAACTCAGCCAGAAGATTTAGCGCTCGATTCTGACGGCAAGCCACTGCGCATTGATAAAGCGTATTCATGGGAACATCCATTAGCGGCCCATGGCTTAATGCATAACGTGATTACGAATGCTGTGAAGGGAGACCCCTACTCCATCGATACACTCATGATCTTCATGGCCAATATGTCATGGAACTCCACCATGAATACCATGGAAGTACGCGAACACCTCAATGCTAAAAATGAAGATGGCGAATTCAAGATCCCATTTCTTGTTGTTTGCGATGCGTTCCAATCCGAGATGGTTGACTTTGCTGACCTAGTACTTCCAGACACTACTTATCTTGAGCGCCACGATGTAATGAGTATGCTCGATAGACCTATTTCCGAATTTGATGGTCCAGTCGATTCTGTTCGTATACCAGTTCTTGAGCCACTTGGAGAATGCAAACCTTTTCAAGAGGTCTTGATTGAACTCGCTTCTCGCTTAAAGTTCCCAGCGTTCACCACTCCTGAGGGAGAGCGCAAGTTTAAGGATTACCCCGACTTCATTACACGTTTTCAGACAGCTCCCGATTCTGGGATTGGCTTCCTAACAGGATGGCGTGGCAAAGATGGTGATAAGCCTTTGCGTGGAGAGCCCAACCCCAATCAATGGCAAAAATACGCTGAGAACAATTGCGTACATCAATATCACATGCCTCCCGAGCATCAATATATGCGTAACTGGAATAAGGGATATTTAGAGTTCTCCAAAGAGAATGCCCTGCGGCAAAAGAGTGATCCCATCATGATCGCCATTTACTCCGATGTATTGCAACGTTTCAGACTGGCATCCACTGGTAAGCGCCCTGGCGCGCAACCCCCAGAGCATTTAAAAGCGCGCATTTATAAATATTTTGATCCGCTGCCTTTCTGGTATCCACCTCTCGAAGATGAGGCTACTGATCTCACTAAATTTACTTTAAACGCTATCACTCAACGTCCTATGGCGATGTATCACTCTTGGGACTCCCAAAATGCCTGGTTGAGACAAATACATAGCCACAATTATCTCTACGTCAATACTGCTACTGCTCTTAAAAACGGTATTGCTGATGGTGCTTGGATGTGGATTGAATCTCAATGGGGCAAAGTCAGATGCATGGCAAGACATTCTGAAGCGGTTGACCCAGGCACAGTTTGGACATGGAATGCGATTGGTAAAGCAGAATCCGCATGGAGCTTAACCAGCGATGCAGATGAATCTAAAAAAGGATTTTTACTAAACCACCTCATCTCAGAAGAGCTTCCGTTGGGAGGCTTTACTGTGAGTAATTCAGATCCGATCACTGGACAAGCTGGATGGTATGACGTCAGAGTTAGACTAGCGCCTGCTGATGAAAACGAGCCAAAAGAAACGTGGCCACAAGTGAAAGCATTTGAAGTGCCAGGAATGACCCTAAAGAAAACGGGGGTGACAAAGTGAGCAAAAAAAATAAACAACTCGCTCTCGTAATTGATTTAAATGTCTGTGTTGGATGTCATGCATGTGTAACATCCTGCAAAGAGTGGAATACCTCTGGATCAGCTGGCCCTCTTACAGATCTCAATGCTTATGGCGCAAATCCAAGTGGGACTTTTTTTAATCGCGTCCAAACTTATGAAGCTGGGACATTTCCGAATACCCAAACCGTACACTTTCCAAAATCATGCTTACATTGCGAAGAACCTCCGTGTGTTCCCGTTTGCCCAACAGGCGCAAGCTATAAGCGCAAAGAAGATGGTATTGTTTTAGTCGATTATGACAAATGTATCGGTTGCAGTTATTGTTCTTGGGCTTGTCCTTATGGTGCGCGCGAGCTAGACCAAGAACGTCAAGTCATGACCAAATGCACGCTTTGCGTAGATCGCATCTACAGCAAGACTTTGCCCGAAGCCGAGAAAAAACCAGCATGTGTTCTCGCCTGCCCTACAAGCGCACGTATTTTTGGCGATGTTCATGATCCTGAATCGGCAGCTAGCAAAGCAATCGAGGAGCGCTCAGGCTATGCACTCATGCCCGAATGGGAAACTCAACCTGCCAATCACTATTTACCGCGCTCCATCATGGAAACTATTGATGCTGCAAGGAATGACAAATAATGCGTCCACAATTTTCAATTATTTTCTTCACTACTTTAGCTGGTATGGCACAAGGTCTACTATTTTTTATAGCCCTATCCAATCTTTATAGCCAAGCAACCCCAAATGCTTTTCTTACCCATCTCGCTCTACCAGTAGCTTTTGCACTATTAGCCTTAGGTTTAGTGGCATCGTTCTTTCACTTAGGTCATCCAGAGAGAGCCTGGCGGGCTGCCATGATGTGGAGAACATCTTGGCTCTCTAGGGAAGTCATCGCATTACCAGCGCTCATGGGTGCCACATTAGTCACTTATTTTTATGCGGCTACTAGCCAAGTTCCGCAATGGCTGTGGCTAGCACTTCTTGTCACCACATTCGCTCTCTGGATTTGTACTGCAAAAATTTATCAGTGCATTCGTTTTATTCAGGAATGGTCACACCCCTCTACACTGTCGAACTTTATTCTCTTGGGTATGACTTCAGGCTGGCTATTGCTTGAGCTACTCATCGCCTTATGGGGCGATGATGCCTTCCAAATGATTGACGCCCCCTTATCTATCGTTGCATTCATTCTGTTATTTCTGTCCTTTAATCTCAAACTTTGGATGTGGCGACGTAACCGTCACTTGAAGCCAAAGTCCAATCTCTCTTCAGCAACTGGTATTAAAGGTTCAAATATTCGTCAAACCTCAATGGGTTTAATGGGTGGAAGTTTTAATACACGCGAGTTCTTTCATCATCAAACTGATCGAGTCATCGCTAACATCCGCAAGATTATTTTGCTTTGCGCTTACGTCATTCCAATGGTACTAATGGCATATACGATTACCTCTCCAAATGTATTGCTGATTGGCTTAGCCTTATTTATTAATTACTTGGGGTTGTTAGCCGAAAGATGGATGTTCTTTGCTGAGGCAAATCATCCACAAAATTTGTATTACCAAAGAGTCTCTTAAATCCATCGCATAACCATGGATCAATTTGCCGAACAACTGATTCACGGTAGAACTCATATTTCACCCAAAAGACTGGGGGATCCAGGGCCTACCGAAGCGCAAAAGGAAACCATACTCTTGGCTGCCAATGCAGCGCCCGATCACGGCAGAATGCTTCCATGGCGCTTTATTGAGATACAAAACAGTAGTCGTGCAAACTTAGGAGAAGTATTCAAACTGTCATTATTAGATCGAGACCCGAATGCGACAGCAGCACAACAGCAAGAAGCTTATGAGAAGGCTTTTCGTGGTCCCTTGCTTTTATTGGCCGTAGCGAACTACCAAGATCCAAATGACGATATCAGCAAACAAGAAAAGTTGATTTCACTTGGATGCGCCATCCAAAATATCCTCCTGAGCGCATATGCTTATGGATTTGGCTCAGGACTATCCAGTGGTAGAGCGCTTCAGAGCGATCGCATCCGAACGCTATTTAGATTTACAAAAGATGAAGAGCCGATTTGTTTTATAACGATTGGTACCGTACAAAAAAATAAGCCCGGACGCATTCGCCCGAGCTTATCTGAGTATCACTCAATTTTTTAAGTGATAGCTAAAGCACTTCCACCGTTTGATTTTTAGTGTCAATCCGCAAACGAGAACCAGTAGCAATCGCCTGAGTAATATCACAGTCAAATCCACTCAACATCGGTATACCAGCATGAGCTGCACCTTGAGCCAAGATTGGGTTGACCGCATTAAAAATAATGGCGGATGGGCAAAGATTTCTGGATTTCATTTCGTACAGCATCCAGGCGCTAGCAACACCACCTTTAGCGGCATCTAACACTAAAATCTTATCCTTATAAGATTGCCCGAATAACTTATGGGCTGGACGTGAGAACACACCCTTCAGACGATCCAAA
The DNA here is from genome assembly GCF_018687635.1 of Polynucleobacter sp. MWH-Braz-FAM2G. Lineage (NCBI taxonomy): Bacteria > Pseudomonadati > Pseudomonadota > Betaproteobacteria > Burkholderiales > Burkholderiaceae > Polynucleobacter > Polynucleobacter sp. MWH-Braz-FAM2G. The sequence continues at coordinate 492,939 of NZ_CP061300.1, read as the reverse complement.
TCGTAGCGAGCTGAAAACCCATCTGATGCGCTGAGACATTCGCCCTCGATACTCTCGCCTTGAGCATGTTTTGCCTTAAAAATTTTTGTACTCACTTTAGTCTCCCCGTTACCGCAGCTTGAACGCAGTCTTCCATAGAAGCCAGCATTGGCGTATAACCATAACCACCTAAAATATTCACAATCTTTGCGCTATTGGTAGCCAATACTTTCCATCCATTGGTCTCGGCTATTTCTCTGGCATAAGACTGATAAAAGCACATTCCAGAAAACACCGTTCCTCCAGCACTTTCAATCATTTCGGTATAACCCATTCGATCTGAATCTGGCTTCACTTGTGGACTTGTCATAGCCAATAGAGGCTTAATAAATTTCTTACCATTACATAACTCCGCAATACTTTTCATCTCCATAAGACTTAATTGCGGAGCAGAAAATACCACCACATCAATTTCTTCGGCAATTCGATAGGAGTTTTGCAATCCCATAACCTCTTCTTTGCTAATAAGGATTTCAGGTAAATGCAAATACTCCAAATCTCTGGCATGAAGCGCTTCAGGTGTAATGCCAAGCACATGAAATAAAGCAGTGGAGCCAAAGCTCGCCATCGCCGCCCCGAAATGCTTCATCGCATCAGACCCAGGATGACCCTCAATGCCATCTAGAACTGGAACCGACCAATAATTTCCTGATTTTTTTCCGATCAATCCACCCAATGCGCCCCACTCATTCAGAGTCTGGGGGGTCCACGATGTCCTAAAACGATGAGTTGGTTTTCGGTGCTCATCCAAGTGATATCCATAGCGTGGGGTTCTGCCAGTTAACCCTGCCGCTAAGGCCGAAGGTCCACCTTCGAAATTCGAGCGAGCGCCACAAACACTATTCGAATAAATCACCACCCCCGTATCACCGAATGCTAAATGCTCGCCGTATACAGGAGCCATGATAGTTTGATAGTTAATGCAGGTATCTGTCATCGATACACCCATCTTCACAAACGCATCGATTGCTCGTCTTTCAAGCTCGAGCATTTTTTCAGTTTGACCTAACTGTTTTGCCTTAGTGAAATCCGTACCGCGTGGATCGGTAATAGTTGGTATGCGAACCATACGATCTTGCGGTGAATTTTTTGCTAATCCTTCCAACCATTCAACCCCAGCCTCGCCAAGACTCTCGGTGTCAGCCATGATATGAGCCTGAGATACGGGAACTAAATCTTCGGCACCAAAAAATTCACCTACCTTGATTTGATGCTGGATAGCGGTTTGTCTGACTGGACCAAACTCCCCAGCTAGCATTGCCTTTTCTTCTGCATTAAGCTTCATTTTTTCTCTTCTCTACTATTAATCTACAGTGGCACCAGAGTCGCGAACTACCCTAGCCCATTTCGCAATTTCACTAGTTTGAAAATTAGCCAAACTTTCTTTGAAATCCACATTAGGCTGTACTCCCAAATTTCCCAAACGCTCTTTAAAGGCAGCAGATTGAGCTACTTTTTCTGTATCGAGTCTCAACTTTTTAGTAATGGGCTCGGGCAATTTTGCTGGACCAAATAATGCCCACCAGGCTGTAGACTCAAACTGGGGATAACCAAGTTCGGCAACTGTGGGTACATTAGGCAATAACGGTGAACGCGTTTTACTAGTGACGGCTAAGGCCCGTAGCTTCCCAGAGGTAATGTGTGGAAGAACTGATTGAATCGGATCAAATACCAAAGGAATCTGACCACCAATCAAATCTGTTACTGCAGGCGCACTTCCTTTGTATGGAATGTGCTTGAACTTCACTTGAGCAGTTGACTCAAATAAGGCTGCAGTTAAATGTCCCGGTGTTCCATTGCCAGCTGTTCCGTACGCAATCGTGTCAGGCTTTGCTCGCGCTTCTGTGATTAATTCGGAAAGCGTCTTAATGCGATCATTGGAATTAACCACAATCACTACAGGTGCTGTAGCAACTAATGCAATTGGCGTGAAATCCCTCGTCATGTCATAAGACAACTGTTTGTACAAACTACCGTTAATCGCATTGGTACCCACGGTACCCATGAACAAGGTATAACCATCGGGAGCTGATTTAGCCACTAGATCTGCACCAATGGATCCGCCTGCGCCACCTTTGTTTTCGATAATGACCTGCTCTTTAAGTCGGTCACCCAAAAGAACTGCCAAAGGTCTTGCAACAATATCCGTAGGTCCCCCTGGAGGGAAGGGAACAATTAAGCGTATTGGCTTGCTTGGATAGGTGTCTGCAATTGCATTAACAAATGGCAGAGAGAGGCCAAGGCAAACCAACAAATACTTAAAAATCTTACTAACTAGATCGCTCATATTTCAAACCTCAACAAAGGATGGATGGAATGAGTCTAGCGAAAAAGAAAGAGTCCAGCTTAACCGGACTCTTTCTTTATGCCCCCACTTACTTATACGTAATCTTTATATTTATCCAAGAAACGTACCGGTTTAGATAAGGCATCGCGACGGAACGGATCACCAAGTTCTCGAGTGCACATAATCTCGATCACACAAGTCTTACCTTCCTTCATCTGCATATCAATGGCTTTCTTGAGTGCTGGACCAACCTGATCCAACTGGTCAACCACAATACCTTCTGCACCCATAGATTGCGCAATTCCTGCAAAGCTTGGGCTTTCTAGCTCACCAGCCACAAAGCGACGGTTATAGAAGTCAACCTGATTCTTCTTCTCTGCGCCCCACTGACGGTTATGGAACACCACAGCAGTAACAGGAATATCGTGACGAACTGCAGTCAGAATCTCGACCATACTCATGGCCCAAGCACCATCACCCGCATAAGCAATCGCCGGACGGTTAGGAGCCGCAGCTTTAGCACCAATAATGGTTGGTAAGGCATATCCACAGTTACCAAAACTCATTGGAGCGAAGAAGCTACGTGGCTTTTCAAAACGTAGGTAGCTATTTGCAACTGAGTTGATGTTGCCAATATCAGTAGACACCATGACATCAGCAGGCATTGCTTTTTCGAGCTCGCGCAATACTTGACGTGGATGCAAGTAATGACCACCTGTTGGAGTCACTTCCTTCTTCTGCTCTTCAATCATGTCCAAGCTAAATGGGTCTTTTTCATGAGTCCACTCATCAAGTTCTTTTTCCCAAGCTGCTTTTTCTGCTGCAATCGTTTTTGCGCGTTCTGCTTTAGTGGCATCGCAAGCCAATGTCTTGCCTTCTAAACGCTTAGTTAATGCAACTGCTGCAGCCTTGGCGTCACCACAAATACCGACTGAAATTTTCTTTACTAAGCCCAGCATTTTGTTATCGGCATCAATCTGAATGATCTTTGCATTTTTAGGCCAGTAGTCCATGCCATGCTGTGGCAATGTACCGAAAGGCCCTAAGCGAGAACCCAAAGCGACCACTACGTCCGCCTGAGAAATCAACTTCATTGCTGCCTTAGAGCCTTGATAACCTAAAGGTCCGCACCACAATGGGTGGCTTGCAGGGAATGAATCATTATGTAAGTAACTATTTACTACTGGTGCACCCAGGCGCTCTGCAAATGCTTTGCACTCCTCAACCGCATCGCCCATCACGACACCACCACCAGAAATAATTACTGGGAATTTTGCATTGGCTAAGAGCTCTGCTGCTTCATCCAAACTTTTTTCACCGCCAGGTCCGCGATCAAGACGATTTGGTTGTGGAATTTCTACTTCGATCTCACCATAGAAGTAATCACGTGGGATATTGAGCTGAGTCGGACCCATCTCAGACAACGCACGATCAAAACAGCGGCCAGTAAATTCAGCCATTCGCTTTGGATTGTTAACGTGACCTTGATACTTTGTGAACTCTTCAAACATAGGGAGCTGATTTGCCTCTTGGAATCCACCCAAGCCCATGCCCATCGTGCCAGTTTCAGGAGTAATGATCACTACAGGACTATGCGCCCAGTAAGCTGCTGCAATTGCTGTAACGCAGTTACTAATACCAGGGCCATTTTGTCCAATTACCACACCGTGATTACCGCTCACGCGAGCATAACCATCGGCCATGTGAGCAGCACCTTGTTCATGCACTACAGGAATCAAGCGAATACCTGCTGGAGCAAAAATATCCATCGCATCCATAAAGGCAGATCCCATAATTCCAAATATATCTTTCACCTTATTGGCAACCATCGTCTCCACAAAAGCTTCGGATGGCGTCATTTTTTGTGGGCCAGTAGGTAAATTAGTGCCGGACTTAGACATAAAGCTCTCCTAGGTATTCAATTAAACGGAACATTTTGTTCTACAATATGAATAATAATAGCGTATTTTTAGGAAAGTCAAGCATATAAACCCCAATCTGGAATATATTTGACAACATATTAAGACTTATAAAGGCAAGGAAATGGCTGAAAGCACTTCTTCGATTGATTTAATGGGTTTACAGCCTGATAAGACGGTTTCCCTACACACCGCCTTTCCAGAATGCCAAGGATTTGCCGATTTTCAAATTCCTGCATTTAAAAGCCCAAGCGAGCTGGTGCCTGCCATTGACCCAAGTTACCAACTCAATCCCGAAGCCACCTTAGCGATCTTGGCTGGATTTGCCTTTAATCGCAGAGTGATGTTGCAGGGTATGCATGGGACCGGTAAATCAACCCATATAGAGCAAGTTGCTGCGCGATTAAATTGGCCATGCTTACGCATCAATCTTGATGGCCAAATTACTCGCATGGATCTGATTGGCAAGGATGTAATTAGTCTTGAGGATGGCAAACAAATTACACACTTTCAAGAAGGCCTCATTCCTTGGAGTTTGCAACGACCAGTCGCACTCATCCTGGATGAATATGATGCAGGTCAGCCAGATGTGATGTTTGTGATTCAAAGAATGTTGGAACGCGAAGGTTGCCTGACTTTACTTGATCAAAATAGAGTTATTAATCCTAATCCCGCCTTCCGAATCTTTGCCACCAGCAATACGGTTGGACTAGGCAATTGGAATGGACTGTATCAAGGCACACAACTTCTAAATCATGGTCAGATGGATCGCTGGGACATCGTCGCCGCCTTAAATTATCTAGAGCCAGCCGAAGAGCAAAAGATTTTGCAAGCCAAAGTTCCAGAGCTTTCTGATGCGCAAGCTAAAGCCATGATTGGTCTTGCCAATTTAACAAGAAATGGTTTTGCGTCAGGCGACATCTCCACCCTAATGTCCACCAGAACATTAATTACCTGGGGCGAAAACTGGCGCATCTTTAAAGATTTACAACTGGCATTTGCTTTAGCGTTTCTAAATAAATGCGAGTCAGAGGAGAAAGCCTTGGTGGCTGAATATTACCAACGCTGCTTTGCTAGTGAACTCGAAATAAATAAAAACTAAAACTAGATTCTTAAAAGTATCTTGCAAACCCAAACCCATCTAGATTTCGAACAGCAGCAGCAATATGGTGCGATGATTCGGTCGCTCTCTGGGGAGGCGAGTGCGCAGATTCGTGACTGGCAACTCTTTCACCAGTCACTACCCCTTGATGCAATTGCCCCACACTTAAATCTGGAAAACTTAAAATCATCATGGGCTTATCCCCGTGGCGTATTAGATGGTATTGCATTGCGTTTGCGATATTCCAACTCCACCTTACATGCCTCCCTCATTCCCGAAGGGATGATCGAGTCTTTGATATTTGAAGTCTTGGAACAAATTCGCGTAGAAAGTAACTGCCCTGAAGAACTCAAAGGTAGCGAGCAAAACGTACAAACACAATTTATTGCTTGGATGCAGCAATTTATTGCCACAGGCGGCGTTGAAGGCAGCATTGGTCTTCTATTGATAACTATCTTTGCGACAGTTTGGATGAAACTCAATGGCCGCCCGCCTCCACAACTCATGCAAGATATTATCGAAGCGACCCGGGCTGGTATTGCTGAAAACATGGGTCCTCTTCTAGTAAAACTTAAATCCAATCGCTACCGCCAAGAAGACTATGCGCAGACCTCACTAGAAATTATTAGCCTAGTGTCCAATTTAATCGCTGAAGAATATCGCAATAATCCTAGTATCCGCACTAAACGTAAACAACAAAATTCAACTCATCTAAAAATTGAATGGATACCTCCCCACGCAGGAAAAGTCGCGGTTGATTTTAAGAGTCCAGCAAGTTCTCCCAGCGAGAAACTTCGACAACTCAAAAACTCACTCAGCAAATATCATGTTTACAACTCGAGCTATGACACTGAGTCTGAGGCCAAAAAAAAGATCCGGACAGCACAGTTAGCGATCTACCAAGAACAACTAAACATAGAGATTGCCAACCAAAATATTCCTTGGGCAAAACTTACACGCATTTACCAACAATTGTTTTCAAGTCGCTCGCCCATGCGCTGGCAAACTACTGAGACAGAAGAATTACTAGATCGTCGCTACCTTACACGAGCAGCCACTTCACCACTTCAACCTGCGCTCTACAAGCAACTAGCACTGAGTAGCAAGGTAAATACTAGAGTAACCCTCTTGATTGATTGCTCAGGATCCATGAAAGAACAGCGCGTCAAAATTGCTACTTGCGCTGACGCTTTAACCAAAATACTGGAGCAGGCGGGTATCAAAACAGAGGTGCTTGGATATAGCACCAGCAGCTGGCAAGGCGGCAGGCCATTCAAAGAGTGGCGAAAAAATGGCCAACCCCCCAATCCTGGACGCTTAAATGAACGAGCGCATTGGATTTTTAAAGATTTTGATACTAGTTGGCGCAAATCTAGAGCAGGAATAGCCGCCTTATTACGACCCGAGATATATGCTGAAAGTATTGATGGAGAAGCGCTCATTTGGGCAACAGAACGTTTGCAAAGAAACGATAACAATAAGCAAACTCATAAAACATTAATTCTATTTTCTGATGGCTGCCCGATGGATCGAGCCACTATAGAAGCAAACGAAGAAGAGTTTCTAAAGAATCATTTACTACAGGCAATTGCTTGGTGCGAACAACAGCCAAACTTTCAATTGTGGGGTTGCGGCATCGGCAGCGAACTATGCCCTGCTTTTAAGCATCGCCTAAGCTGGGATGAAGAGCCCAATAATATTGCGATTACGCTAAAAAATTGGGCCAATGAATTTAAGACAGCATCTTTGATTAACGAAAAACATTCTTAACGAAGTAGTTGGAGAAAAATAATATGCAAATATTTAATAGCGCCCGCATTCAATTCGGCAAATCTCTAGTAATGCTTTGTATATCACTAGGCATATTAGGATCTACCAATCTCGCTGCGCAAACTTGGCCTGATAAGCCGATCAAGATGATCGTGCCATTTGCTGCGGGTGGTAGTGCAGATATTTTAGGCAGAATACTTTCACAGGAACTAAGCAAGAATCTTGGTCAGAATGTGATTGTTGAAAATCGCGGTGGTGCAGGCGGAAATATTGGAGCAGAACTGGTTGCCAAATCTCCCGCTGATGGCTATACCATTTTGTTAGCCTCTGGAAGCATGATGACTGTCAACCCATTTATATACAAAAAGTCATCCATCAACTATGTGAAAGATTTAACTTACATCACCACCATTGCGACAGTACCGATGGTGATTGCGGTAAGCCCTAAACTCCCCGTGAATACTCTTTCAGAATTAATAGCTCTAGCCAAAACTAAAGAATTAAATTTTGGTTCAGCAGGTATTGGTAGCCAGATTCACATGGCGAATGAGAATTTTATTTATTCCGCTGGTATTCATGCGACTCATGTGCCGTATAAGGGAGAGAACCCCGCTTTAAATGATCTCATTGCCGGACAAATTGATTTTATGGCTGGAAACTTTCCTGCTACCGGTGGATTTGCAAAAGCGGGTCAAGTCAAAGCGTTAGCTGTTACTAGCAGTAAAAGATTGAAGCAACTTCCAAATGTTCCCACCGTATCTGAAGCAGCTATTCCTGGATTTGAAAACACAGGCTGGTATGCGCTCGCAGTTCCAGCAGGCACACCACAATCGATCATCGACAAAATTTATGTAGCGACTGAAAAATCATTCAAAGCCCCATCTCTATTAGCCAATCTAGAAACCAACGGACTCACGCCAATGATGATGAAGAGCAAAGACGTTGATTCCAAAATACAAGTAGAGTCAGCTAATTGGGAAAAAGTGATTAAGGCAAGAAATATTCCAACGCAATAAATGCTTAAAAATTACCTAAGTAAAAATGCAAATTTTCTGTCCGATTTTCAATGCTGATGGATTTAGATCAGTGATTTCGATTCATTAAAAATGAAATCATCATGGGGCTAATAACATTCCATCAGGCAATGAGTTAAGCCTAAAGAAATATGCTCCACCGACAGAGATAAGCGCTGTTTTAGTTCACTAAACCGGTCCTGCTTATCGCTTTATATTACTAATAGTTATTTAGTAATATCTTTTTATTCCTTGTGGATATATAGAACCCATTGGTAAATTCTACTCAACGAGTTATTTACCAAGGATTTGCAATGTCAGACGTTAGAAACCACCTAAACCCAGTTATTAGGAATTTATTACTCAAGCATGATCGCTTGCCTCATGACCAAATTGAGGAACGCAAAAGTTTTCAACGTCAAATTTTGTTTCTCATGAATGCCATCAAACTCGAAGAGTTCGAGCAATCATTTGCCTGAGCAAGGGAAACATAAAACATGATTCAATTTTTTTTAGACTCCTCTCAATTCATAGTATCTGGAGCACTTGTTGGCTTACTAGTTGGTATGACAGGTGTCGGTGGCGGCTCACTCATGACACCTTTGCTAACTATCATATTTGGAGTAGCGCCGACAACAGCGGTAGGAACAGATTTAGCCTTTGCTGCAATTACCAAGAGCTTTGGAACCGCGGCACATAGATTGCATGGAAACATACGATGGGATATTGTTCGCCTCCTATGCGTTGGGAGTCTTACTACTGCAGTAATTTCAATATTAACCCTCAAATATGTAGGCCCCGTTTCTAAGAATTTCAATCATTTAATTAGCATTTCAATTGGCATCTCTGTATTGCTTACCGCTGGATCACTTTTATATCGGGCAAAAATTCTAAAGTGGGTTCAAAACAATCCTAATTTCTTACCGAGTGGAAATAAATTAAGGATTGCAACAGTTACTGTTGGCGCTGTAATCGGCGTATTAGTAACAGTTTCTTCAATTGGAGCAGGTGCGATTGGAGCAACTCTCATTCTGGTTCTTTATCCACACCTTAAACCCGCACAAGTTGCAGGCACTGATATAGCTTATGCCGTCCCACTCACAGCGTTAGCTGGTGCGGGTCATTGGTGGTTAGGTAATGTGCACTTCGATTTACTATTCGGCCTCTTGTTGGGCTCTGTACCCGCGATTTGGTTAGGAGCCAAGCTCTCCAGCGCTCTATCTGAAAGAACAACAAGAACCACTCTTGCGGCAACATTATTTTTAGTTGGTATCAAATTAGTTACGTCATGATTTCCCCAGAATTTTGGTCTATCCCACCACGTCATCTAACGTCTGCAGAGCTTAATAAGAAATTTGCTCTACTCCAGGAGCGTTTGACTAATATTTCAAATCGCTTTTCAGATGTGCGTTTTGCAACCAGCCTTGCCGCTGAAGATATGGCACTAACAGATGCCATTTGTAAATCAGGCGCAAAGATTCAACTCTTTACCCTTGCAACTGGACGATTACATCAAGAAACCATTGATATGATCAAAGCCACCGAAAACAAATACCAAATTGCTATTGAAAGAGTTTATCCACAAGAAAGCGATGTGCAGGCATTTGTTGATCAATATGGAATGAATGGCTTCTACGATGGGGAGGAGCCCAAAAAAGCATGCTGTGGCGCCCGTAAGATCAAGCCGCTTAACGCAGCCTTGTTGGGGGCTGATGCTTGGATATCAGGTCAGAGACGTGAGCAATCTACCACCCGCACTGAACTCAATTTAGAAGAGCATGACGATGCCAGAGGTATCGCTAAATTTAATCCTTTATTTGATTGGTCCGAAGCAGATATCTGGGCCTATATTCAAAAAGAAAATGTGCCGATTCATCCACTGCACCTTAAGGGCTATCCCAGCATTGGTTGCGAGCCCTGTACTCGACAGGTGAAAAAAGGAGAAGACATTCGCGCAGGTCGCTGGTGGTGGCTGCAGAGCGATAGCAAAGAATGTGGCTTACACGTCAATCAATAATTAACCTCTATAGAACGAAGTACAGCATGCAAGAACAAACATTATTAAATGATCACTTAGACTGGCTTGAGGCTGAGTCGATTTACATCATCCGCGAAGTAGTGGCTCAATGCGCTAATCCAGCAATGCTCTTTTCAGGGGGCAAAGACTCTATCGTCATGTTCCATCTGGCTCGAAAAGCATTTCAGTTTGGCGATCGCCCCGTGAAGCTTCCTTTCCCTATTTTGCATATTGATACTGGTCACAACTACCCAGAAGTAATTGCATATCGTGACGCTGTGGTTAAAAAAACTGGCGTGAAATTGATAGTGGGTCATGTTGAAGATTCAATCAAAAAGGGTACCGTTCGATTGCGTAAAGAAACTGATTCGCGCAATGCTGCTCAAGCAGTTACCTTGCTTGAGGCGATCGCAGAACATGAATTCGATGCCCTGATGGGAGGAGCTCGCCGCGATGAAGAGAAGGCTCGAGCTAAGGAACGCATCTTCTCCTTCCGCGATGAATTTGGTCAATGGGATCCCAAAGCCCAGCGTCCTGAGTTATGGAATCTCTACAACGCCCTTATTGCCAAAGGTGAAAATATGCGCGTGTTTCCAATATCCAATTGGACAGAATTGGATATCTGGCAATACATTGCACGTGAAAACTTAGAACTTCCAAGTATTTATTACACGCATCAGCGCGAAGTAGTGGTGAAGAACAATTTATTAGTGCCAGTTACCAATGTCACACCAAAAGTACCCGGTGACATTAGCGAAATACTGAGTGTTCGCTTTAGAACAGTTGGTGACATTAGCTGCACCTGCCCTGTATTAAGCACTGCATCAACCCCGCTGGAAATTATTGCGGAAACTGCCATTACTGAAATTACTGAACGTGGGGCTACCCGCATGGATGATCAAACCAATGAGGCCTCTATGGAGCGCCGTAAGAAAGAAGGTTATTTCTAATGACTACAAATCAAAAACATCAAAATGTAGTGCGATTTATCACGGCTGGTAGCGTTGATGATGGAAAAAGCACCTTAATTGGACGCCTGCTCTACGACACTAAATCTATCTTAGTAGATCAATTAGAGTCACTATCGAAGACAAAGCATGCGCGCGTTACCTCCTCAGATGCCGGAGTTGACTTAGCACTCCTCACAGATGGCTTAGAGGCTGAACGTGAACAAGGCATCACAATTGACGTTGCTTATCGCTACTTCTCTACCCCTAAACGTAAATTTATTGTGGCCGATGCTCCTGGACATGAGCAATACACACGCAATCTCGTAACAGGCGCATCTCAGTCCGATGTGGCCGTAATATTGGTAGATGCTACTCGGGTGGACCTCAAAACTAGCCCAGCTACATTACTAGCCCAGACTAAACGTCACGCGGCAATCGTACATTTATTAGGTCTGAAACATGTTGTCTTTGCCATTAATAAGATGGACCTCTATGAATTCGATGAAAACATCTTCAACACCATCAAAGAATCAATTGAAGATCTCACCGAAAAAATTGGTTTAGCAAAACCGACTTTAATTCCGATCTCTGCGCTATTAGGGGCAAATGTGGTTAATCCAAGTAAATATACCTCTTGGTATAAAGGCCCCACCCTTCTAGAATGGCTAGAAGATCTCGACACTAGCCCAGAGTCAGAAAAACTAGCCTTGCGCCTGCCAATTCAATATGTTGCTCGGCAGGATGGCAGTGCCTCGGATGATTTTCGTGGCTATCTTGGCGAAGTTGAATCTGGCAAGATTCACAAAGGTCAAAAAATAAAAGTTCTTCCAGGCGGATCGGAAGCAACAGTATCAGAAATTTATCTTGGCAATGTCTCTGTCAGCCAAGAACGTAGCGGCAGCAATGTTGCCGACTTAGCTGAAACTGGTCAGGCAGTAGCTATTGAGCTAAGTGAGGATATTGATGTCTCTCGTGGATCTATTTTTATCAACGCTGAAGACTTAAATCCACCTGTACTCAGCAAACAAATTTCTGCTGACTTATGTTGGTTAGATGAAGAGCCCCTCTCATTAAGCCGTAAATATGCATTACGCCATACAACCAACATGGTTGCTGCAAAAGTAAAGGTAATAAGGCGAGTGCTGGATGTTCAAACCCTGTCGCACGCTAGTGACATACATGCGCTATCAACCAATGAAATCGGCACTGTTGATTTTGTGTTACAAAAACCTATCGCCACCGACTTGTTTGATCAATCCCAGCGTACGGGCGCCTTTATCTTAATTGATGAAGCCACTAATCACACAGTAGCTGCGGGGATGATTCGAGAAGCAATTGCATAGACAGTCACAGCGTAGATTAGATTGCAAAAGGCCTCGCATTGCGAGGCCTTTTGATTACTAACTACATGACAGTCTATCAGGCTTGCGCTTGCTCAAAAGCACTTAAAGCATCTGCCGCATACATTAAAGATGGTCCGCCACCCATATAGGTAGCCATCCCCAAGGTTTCAACTACTTCCTGCTTTGTCGCCCCAAGTCTTACTAATGCTTGTGTATGAAACCCCAAACAACCATCACATCTAGCGGCCACACCTAAAGCTAATGCAATAAGCTCTTTGGTCTTCTTATCTAATACGCCATCCTTCGTAGCAGCTGCTGCTAAATCACTAAAGCCCTTCATCATTTCAGGCGCATCCGCCCTTAACTTAGCAAGAGAACTAGAAATATCTTTAGTAATTTGCTTATAGTCCTTTGACATTTTTTAAACTCCTTAAATATCTAATTCTTACTTACAACAACGGCCACCCTTACAGTCCGCACCAGTACCGCAAGAGTTAATTCCTAATACTGGATACAAAGGACAGAACCTGAATAAACCGGTTGCCAAAGGCACAATACCAATCCATCCCCATAAGCCAACTACATTACTTGCTGCTAATCCAATTAAAAGAAGGCCTACTGCAATACGTAGAACACGATCGATTCCGCCAACGTTACATTTCATGTGATTCTCCTTTAAGTTACTTCTGACAAAACTGTTGATAAAGTACTTCGATAACAGCAAGTGCTGATTCGCTTCCTAGTGAGTAATAAATCTGCTTACCCTCTCTGCGTGTTTTCACCAATTTTGCTGTTCTTAGCCCAGTCAAATGCTGTGACAACATGGGTTGATGAATATCCAATATTTCCTCCAATTCCCCGACACACTTTTCGCCCTGACTGATTTCACATAAGAGCATTAAGCGATCGCGATGATTCAAGGCCTTCATCAGACGGCAAGCTGCCTCTGCTGAATTTCTCATCTTCTTCAAATCAATTTTTTGTTCTTTACTGGCCATATTTATTATGTATATTTACATTATGTAATTTAACATATTATTTATGAAATTGTCAAAAGAAAAAGCCACCCCGAAGGATGGCTTAAAAGATTTTTTGGAGGTACTGCCTAAAGAATGAACTACAGTTTCATATTAATAGCATCTTGGACGGAGTTCTAGGGCAAATGCATGACTTTAGACCTAAATGCTTTATTTTGGTGCATTAATTGCTCGAATTCAGGGGACAGGCTTCTTAATCGCTAGAGGCAATTCTTTGGTGGTCGCATAGAAAACAACCAGCTCAACTGGCTTTACGCCTTGATTTACGCCGTAATGCCATTTGTCTACCATCTCAATAATGACTTCACCCTTCTTAAAGTTGCGTTGGATGCCACCCTCTTGAACCACGGTGATTTCTCCATCAACCACATATGCTGCATTAATTGCAGGATGCTTGTGAACTGGCAAAGCAGTTTGTGGCGGAATGACATAGCGCATTACCGCAATCTCAGGAGTATCCGATAAATAGGACGGCAAGGAGCTGCCAGTCCAATCATTACTACTTCTAATAATCAAGTCAGTTGTAACGCTTGGATGCTCATCTGCATAAGATGTAATTGAATAAGTGATTACTAAAGAAGCAAAGAGGCGAATAACAATCGCTGACTTCATGATGAATGCTTAGTGATTTTCTTTGGCGTGATTGATTGAGTATTTTGGTATCTCAATTACTAAATCTTCTTTGGCAATAATAGCCTGACATGAAAGACGAGATTGGGGATTTAAACCCCATGCACGATCCAACATGTCTTCTTCATTTTCATCAGGTGGATTTAGGCTTTGATAGCCTTCTTTCACGATGACATGACAAGTGGTGCAAGCGCACACCATATCGCATGCATGCTCAATTGGAATGTCATTTTCTAGGAGCGCCTCACAAATTGAGGTACCTGGAGCGACCTCAACCACTGCACCTTCAGGACAATATTCACTATGTGGCAGGACAACAATTTGAGTCATGATTCTTTTCTATTTAAATTGAGCTCGCTTAGATCTCAGCAACATTCTTGCCAGATAAAGCCTTTTGAATACTAGCGTTCATGCGTTTTTGTGCAAACTCATCGGTAGCTTTAGCTGCGTGATCTACGGCTTTACGCACAATATCGCTGTCTTTTTCTTCATTCAGAATCTTCTGCAAAACTGCCATCTCATGATCAATAGCAGCCTGCTCTTCATCATTAAGAAGACTGCGATCACTTGCTAAAGCTGTCTGCACAGCATCTAACAAACGCTGAGCATTAACCTGTTCTTCACGTAGAGACCTAGAAAGCAAATCTTCTTTAGCGGAGGCAAAACCATCTTGTAGCATGCGAGCAATTTCAGAATCTGTTAAACCATATGAAGGCTTAATATCAATAGATGCTTTGACACCAGAACCTTGCTCAATAGCACTTACTGATAACAGACCATCGGCATCGACTTGGAAAGTCACTCTTATGCGAGCCGCTCCCGCTGCCATCGCCGGAATGCCACGCAATTCAAATTTACCTAATGAACGACAGTCTTGCGCCAACTCTCGCTCACCCTGAACAACATGAATAGCTAAAGCAGTTTGGCCATCCTTGAAGGTTGTGAAATCCTGTGCCCTAGCAACAGGAATAGGGGTATTGCGTGGAATGATTTTTTCTACCAAGCCACCCATTGTTTCAATGCCCAATGACAATGGAATCACATCCAATAAAAGCCACTCATCATCTTTGCTTTGATTACCCGCTAATAAATCAGCCTGCATTGCCGCACCCAATGCAACCACCTGATCAGGATTGAGATTATTTAATGGTTGAGTGCCAAACAATTCGCCAACAGCTCGTTGTACATTAGGCATCCGAGTAGATCCGCCAACCATTACAACACCCTTAACGTCTTCAGCCTTAAGTCCGGCATCACGCAATGCTTTTTTACAAGCAACTATAGTTTTGCTAACTAGGTTTTGGGTAATTTCAAAAAACTGGGCTTGGCTTATACCTACGTTTACTACTGTACCGTCTGCAAGCGCCTCATGCACCCGCGCTAAAGGGTTATGACTAAGCTGCTCTTTAACATGCTTGCAGGCTTGTAAGAGAGTGCGATGATCATGAATGGACAACGGCGGAAGTTTGGCTTGCTCAATCACCCAACAATACAAACGATGATCAAAATCATCCCCACCTAAAGCGGAGTCACCACCAGTTGAGAGTACTTCAAAAACACCTCTACTCATTCGCAAGATTGAGATATCAAAGGTGCCACCGCCTAAGTCATAAACGGCATAAACGCCTTCAGATGCATTATCTAAGCCATAAGCAATCGCTGCGGCAGTAGGTTCATTTAATAAACGCAACACTTCAATGCCGGCCAACTTTGCAGCATCTTTGGTTGCCTGACGTTGTGCATCATCAAAATATGCTGGCACTGTAATCACTGCGCCCACAATTTCTTCAGAGACAGAGTCTTCCGCTAACTGACGTAAACGTGCCAAGATTTCTGCAGAAACTTCGATCGGGCTCTTATCGCCAGCGACTGTTCTGAGCTTAAGCATTCCAGGTTGATCTACGAAATCGTATGGAGCACTTTCAATATGCTCGACATCGAGCAATCCGCGACCCATGAAACGCTTCACAGAAACAATCGTATTCTTTGGATCAATAACCACGCTTTCTAACGCCTCAAAACCAGCTTGGGTTCGTCCATTAGGCAAATAACGAATGACGGAAGGCAACAACTCGCGCCCTTGCGCATCTGGCAAGACCTTAGGTAAAGCATCGCGCACAATGGCCACCAAAGAATTGGTAGTACCCAAATCTATACCAACAGCAATTCTGCGCTGATGTGGCGCTAATGATTTACCAGGTTCAGAGATTTGTAGTAGAGCCATAAATAATTGAGTGTAATTTAAATGAGCTATACCAAAGCAGAAATAGCATCATCTAGCTCTACAGCAAACTTATCAATAAAGAGTAATCCACGCAGTAATTCAGCGGCACGCGTGTAATTTTTAGCGCCATCAATCGCCTGCGTAATCTCCGCTAGGGTATCTTGTTTTGATTGCTCTACTTCGGCCATTAAATTCTCTAGTGCCTGCAAATCTTCTGCTTGCTCGTCTAAATTCTCACGCCACTCCATTTGCTTCATGAGAAAAGCAGCAGGCATTGCAGTATTGGTTTCCAACTTGGCATCAACACCATGCAGCTGGCAAATATAGAGCCCACGCTGCACTGGATTCCTAAGTGTTTGAAAAGCAGTATTTGCTAAGGTAGCCATTTGCATTGCCAAACGTTGCTCTGTATCGCTACCGCGAGCATGGCGATCTGGATGCACTTCCTTCTGAATTGCTAGATATGCCTGGTCAAGAGCAGGCAAGTCGATTTTGAATTGCTGATTTAAACCAAAGAAGCGAAAGTAATCGTCAGACGCGGAAGGATTCACCACAACCACACTCATCTTTTACGTTTGGATTCTGGAATTTAAATCCTTCATTCAAACCCTCGCGTACAAAGTCCAGTTCAGTCCCATCTAAATAAGCCAAACTCTTTGGATCCACAAACACCTTAACGCCATTAGACTCGAACACTTGATCTTCGGCAGCTGGCTCATCTACATACTCCAGTTGATATGCCAAACCGGAACATCCTGTTGTACGCACACCCAAGCGCAAGCCACATCCCTTGCCACGCTTCTCTAAGTTGCGATTCACGTGCGCTGCTGCTTTATCAGTTAAGGTAATTGCCATAGTTTTAAATCTTCTTATTTACTTCGTTTTTTATTTCGCTGGGTGCTTTTCTTTGTAATCCGCGACAGCGGCTTTTATCGCATCCTCGGCCAAAATAGAGCAATGGATCTTTACTGGAGGCAAAGCCAATTCTTCAGCGATAAGTGAGTTTTTAATCTCAAGCGCTTGATCCAAAGTCTTACCTTTAACCCATTCAGTTACCAGGGAGGAGGAAGCAATCGCAGAACCACAACCATAAGTTTTGAACTTAGCATCCTCGATCACACCTTGGTCATTCACACGAATTTGCAATTTCATAACATCACCACAGGCTGGAGCACCAACCATACCTGTACCAACGCTATCATCACCCTTTTCAAATGAGCCAACGTTACGGGGATTTTCGTAGTGGTCTATGACTTTCTCGCTATATGCCATGGTATTTCCTCTTTATTTCTTTATGTCTTAATGTTTCTTTAATGTGCAGCCCATTGAATCGTACTCAGATCGATTCCATCTTTATACATTTCCCAGAGTGGCGATAACTCACGCAACTTAGCAATTTTTTCTTTTACTAGTTTGATAGTGAAATCCACTTCTTCCTCGGTTGTAAAGCGACCCAAGGTAAAGCGAATCGAACTATGCGCCAACTCGTCATTACGACCTAGGGCCCGCAACACATAGGATGGCTCTAGAGAAGCTGAAGTGCAGGCGGATCCAGATGAGATTGCCAAATCCTTCAGAGCCATCAACATGGATTCGCCTTCAACATAGTTAAAACTGATATTAAGGTTGTGTGGGACACGCTTATCCATGTCGCCATTCACATAAACCTCTTCAACATCTTTTAAGCCATTCAACAAACGATCACGCAAAGCACGGATACGCTTATTTTCTTCAGCCATATCGATACGTGCAATTCGAAATGCTTCGCCCATACCAACAATTTGATGCACAGCTAAAGTTCCAGAACGCATGCCCCGCTCATGACCACCGCCATGTATTTGTGCCTCAATACGGATACGAGGTTTACGACGCACAAACAAAGCGCCAATACCCTTAGGCCCATAAGTCTTATGCGCAGAGAAACTCATCAAATCCACTTTGATTTTTTCTAAGTCAATTTCTACTTTACCTGTAGCCTGCGCAGCGTCCACATGAAAAATAACACCACGTGAACGACACAAATCACCAATTGCTGGGATATCTTGTACAACACCGATTTCATTATTGACATACATTACCGAAGCTAAAATCGTGCCTGGCTTCATGGCGGCTTCTAATTGCGCAAAATCAATCAGACCGTTTGGCAGAACGTCTAGATATGTCACTTCATAGCCTTCGCGCTCCAACTCACGACAAGTGTCTAGAGTTGCCTTGTGCTCAGTCTTTACTGTGATGATGTGATTGCCACGATCCTTATAAAAATGTGCAGCACCCTTTAATGCCAAATTAATACTCTCTGTAGCGCCACTGGTGAAGATGATTTCTCTTGGATCAGCATGAACTAGCTGAGCAACCTCTGAACGCGCCCACTCTACAGCTTCTTCTGCAGCCCAGCCATATGCATGGCTACGTGAAGCGGCGTTACCAAACTGCTCACGCAAATAAGGCAACATTTTGTCCACCACGCGAGGATCAATCGGCGTAGTAGCTGAGTAGTCCATATACACAGGAAAGTGCTTCGGACTAAACATGGGTACCGGTTGTTGTGGAAGATCTTGTGGGGCGTTCATGGTTTATTTACTAGTTGATGATGCTGTTATTAACTTTGTCGCGCTAAATTGAATACGGAATTCACTAAAGGCACCTTAGGGGCAATTTCTTTTTTGGCCGAAAGCACAGGAGCGGGTTTATCTGCTTTAACACTTTCTACTTTGACTTTCTTCTGGCGCATGTCCTGAATGACAATGCCACGTCCTTCTTGCTGTTGAACCAAATCTTTCAAACTCACAGAGCTGAGGTACTCAACCATTTTGGAATTGAGATTGCTCCATAGATCATGGGTCATACAGCGTCCATGATTCTCATCATCGGTATGACAGTTTCCTTTGCCACCACACTGGGTTGCATCAAGGGGTTCATCGACGGCAACAATAATGTCGGCAACACTCACTTCGGATGAGGGGCGCGCTAGGGTATAACCACCGCCAGGACCACGCGTACTCTCCACAATGTTGAAGCGGCGCAATTTACCGAATAATTGCTCGAGGTAAGAAAGGGAAATCTTTTGTCTTTGGCTAATTCCAGCCAAAGTCACTGGGCCATGCGCCTCACGCAGGGCTAAATCAATCATTGCGGTTACTGCAAAACGACCTTTGGTTGTAAGTCTCATATGTCACCTTGGTAATGGATTGTTATGGACAGCTAACAGTCGGGCGGGTAATACCCGACCATTCCGCTCAACTTTAACATAATCCCTAGCAATCTGCTCGGGAATTATCCCAAAAATCCCCAAGGACTGCGAGGAAACTAGCCGATTGAGTCTCTAGACCTGGCTCCAAACGCCATTTCTTTGACTTTGGTAAGCCTATCGCGGGTGCTAGCAGCCTTTTCAAACTCCAAATTCTTGGCTTCGGCGTTCATTTGCTTCTCTAGGCGCTTGATTTCAGCTGCTAGGTCCTTCTCGCTCATATCCTCATAGCGCGCCCTCTCCTGCTCCACCTGCATCTCTTGACGCTTCTCTTTGACGTCATAAACACCATCAATGATGTCCTTAATACGTTTTTGGACCCCTTTAGGCTCAATGCCATGCAATTTATTGAAAGTAATTTGTTTAGTGCGACGTCTTTCAGTCTCCCCCATGGCTCTGCGCATAGAGTCTGTAATCTTGTCCGCGTAAAGAATGGCCTTACCCCTCACGTTACGGGCGGCACGTCCAATCGTCTGTATCAAACTTCTTTCGGAACGCAAGAAACCTTCTTTATCAGCATCCAAAATTGCTACCAGAGAAACCTCTGGAATATCCAAACCCTCCCGCAACAAATTAATACCAACTAATACATCGAAGACACCCAAACGTAAGTCACGCAAGATCTCGACACGTTCAACAGTATCGATATCTGAGTGAACATAGCGAACCTTCACACCATTGTCAGAAAGATAATCGGTGAGTTGTTCAGCCATGCGCTTAGTCAAGACGGTTACTAATACACGCTCTCCAACTTTGACGCGCGCATGAATTTGATCTAATAAATCATCAACCTGTGTGCTTGCTGGTAAGACTTCAATTTCTGGATCAACCAATCCAGTTGGCCTAGCGACTTGCTCTACAACTTGACCTTGATGGGCGCTCTCATAATCAGCCGGTGTAGCGGAAACAAAAATGGTTTGACGCATTTTGGTTTCAAACTCAGCGAATTTAAGCGGGCGATTATCCATCGCCGAAGGTAGACGAAAACCAAATTCCACCAAGGTATGTTTACGAGATTTATCTCCGTTATACATCGCATTAAGCTGACCAATTAAGACGTGACTCTCATCTAGAAACATCAAGGCATCGTTGGGCAAATAGTCCACCAGCGTAGGCGGGGCTTCGCCTGGTGCCGCACCTGAAAGGTGGCGAGAGTAGTTTTCAATCCCTTTACAGAAGCCTAATTCATTGAGCATCTCTAAATCAAAACGAGTACGCTGCTCAAGTCTTTGTGCCTCTACCAACTTACCATCTTTAACAAACTCATCTAAGCGGGTACGCAGTTCTGTTTTGATGGTTTCAATTGCTTTTAAAACGGTATCTCGTGGCGTGACGTAATGCGAACTTGGATACACAGTGAAACGTGGAATCTTTTGTCGAATTTTTCCAGTAAGCGGATCAAAGAATTGCAAACTCTCTACGACATCATCAAACAACTCCACTCTTACCGCTAACTCGTTATGTTCGGCAGGGAAAATATCAATCGTGTCCCCACGCACACGAAATACACCGCGTTTGAAATCAGTTTCATTGCGGTCGTATTGCATGGCAATGAGCCGCATCAAAATATCGCGTTGACTCATTTTGTCGCCAGGACGTAATGTCATCACCATGCTGTGATAGTCGCCAGGATTACCAATACCGTAAATGGCTGACACGGTTGCAACAATCACTACGTCACGACGCTCCAATAGACTCTTGGTTGCGGATAAACGCATCTGCTCGATGTGCTCATTTATGGAGGAATCTTTTTCAATAAAGAGGTCACGCTGGGGGACGTACGCTTCCGGCTGGTAATAGTCGTAATAACTAACGAAGTATTCAACAGCATTTTTTGGGAAAAACTCCCTAAATTCGCTATAAAGCTGGGCAGCTAGAGTCTTATTTGGGGCAAAAATAATGGCTGGACGACCTGTTCTAGCGATGACATTGGCCATTGTGTAGGTCTTTCCGGACCCAGTAACCCCCAGTAAGGTCTGAAAGGTCAGACCATCTTCGATACCCTCTACAAGGGCATCAATGGCCTGAGGTTGGTCTCCAGCCGGCGGAAAAGGTTGATAGAGCTGATAAGGGGAGTCTGGGAAGGTGACAAATTTTGCTGGATCAAGGTCATGACCAGCCTCGCCCAAGGGATCAGCCGCTGGGGTTTTATTCACAGCATTTACTTCAGAATTTGATCCAGTTTTAGGTAACTTAGGGAGCATCTCGGCTATCATTTCACCTGTGAGATTTATTCACAGCGAATTTTGTACAAACAATGATTTTGCCGTTTTTCTTTGGAAATAGTTGATTCTGACCTTAAAAACCGACAATTAAACTGAATTTAGCGTTAATTAAGAACAAAACCACCCTAAAACCACCACTTTCGACCTCAAATGACCCTGTTTGCCTCAGTCCAATTAGCCCCTAAAGATCCTATTTTTGGCCTCACAGAAGCCTACGTTGCTGACCAACGCGCTGATAAAGTGAATTTGGGTGTTGGCGTGTACTACACGGATGAAGGCAAGGTCCCGCTTTTAAAAGCGGTAATCAAAGCAGAAGAAGCAATTGTTGCAAAGCACTCACCACGCAGCTATATCCCTATCGAAGGACCAAACCCTTACAACAGTGCAGTGCAAAACTTACTGTTTGGCGACGATTCCGCCTTAATTAAGGATGGTCGTGTTGTTACCGCTGAATGTCTTGGTGGTACTGGTGCCTTACGTGTTGGCGCCGACTTTATTAAGCGCTTAAACCTCAATGCACCTTGCGCCATCAGCAACCCTACTTGGGAAAACCATCGCGGCATTTTTGAATCCGCTGGATTTGATGTTGTTGAGTACACCTACTTTGACGGCAAAACGCGCGGTGTTGATTTTGACGGCATGGTGAAATCATTAGAGTCTTTCCCAAAGAACACCACTGTGTTGTTGCACGCTTGTTGCCACAACCCAACTGGCGCGGACATTACTGAAGCACAATGGCGTCAGGTGATTGAGATCTGCAAGAACAAGGGTCTTATTCCATTCTTGGATATGGCTTACCAAGGCTTTGCAGCTGGGATTGAGCAAGACGGTATTGCAGTGCGCCTCTTCGCTGAATCGGGCATGTCTTTCTTTGTTTCTAGCTCCTTCTCCAAATCATTCTCACTTTATGGTGAGCGTGTTGGCGCACTCTCTATCGTCACGCAAAGCAAAGATGAATCTACTCGCGTGCTTTCGCAGTTGAAGCGTGTGATTCGCACCAATTATTCCAATCCACCAACTCATGGTGCAGCAATCGCTGCCGCTGTTTTAAATTCCCCAGAATTGCGCAAGCTCTGGGAAGATGAGTTGGCAGAAATGCGTGATCGCATTAAAGCAATGCGTCATGGTCTCGTCGAAAAACTCGCTGCTGCTGGTGTAAAGCAAGATTTTGCTTTTATTGAGAAGCAACGTGGAATGTTTTCTTACTCTGGCCTAACAGCTGAGCAAGTTGAGCGCTTACAGAAAGAAGATGGCATTTATGCCCTCTCCACTGGACGCATTTGTGTGGCAGCCCTCAATACCAAAAATATTGACAAAGTGGCTAAAGCAATCGCCCGCGTATTGGCTTAACAAAGCACAATAAACGGATAGTCGGAATTACCGGAGGTACCATGCTATATCAGTTACACGAGTTTCAAAAAGCCTTACTTCAACCAGTTAGTTCTTGGGCACGCGCTGCATCAGAAGCATTTATTAACGCTTCTAATCCTGCGTCAATGGTCCCGGGATCAGAGCGTTTAGCGGCAAGCTATGAACTCTTATACCGATTGGGCAAGAACTATAAGAAACCTGAATTTGGTATTCGCGCTGTACAGGCCCATGGTCGCGAAGTTGCTATCCACGAAAGAACAATCGTTGCAAAACCTTTTTGCAATTTAGTTCGATTCAAACGATTCTCCGACGATGTTAATGTCATTAAAAAACTAAAAGATGATCCAGTTGTTTTGGTTGTTGCGCCTCTATCTGGACACCACTCCACATTATTGCGTGACACTGTTCGCACTCTTCTGCAAGACCATAAGGTTTACATTACCGATTGGATCGATGCACGTTTAGTTCCTATTGAAGATGGTGAGTTTGGCTTAGATGATTATGTTCACTATGTTCAAGAATTCATACGCACCATTGGCGCAAAAGACTTACATGTAATTTCTGTTTGCCAACCGACAGTGCCAACCTTAGGCGCGATTTCATTACTTGCCTCTGCGGGTGAGGCAACTCCTGCATCCATGATTATGATGGGCGGCCCCATTGATGCACGCAAATCACCTACTGCCGTAAACAACTTAGCAGATCAAAAATCTTATGAGTGGTTTGAGAGTCACGTGATTTATAACGTTCCACCGAACTACCCTGGCGCTGGTCGCAAAGTTTACCCAGGCTTCTTGCAACACACCGGCTTTATTGCCATGAACCCACAGAACCATTTGCAATCGCACTGGGACTATTTCACTAACTTAGTTCGTGGCGACGAAGGAGATGCTGAAGCGCATATTCGCTTCTACGATGAGTACAACGCAGTATTGGACTTGGATTCCAAGTTCTACTTAGATACCATCAAAACGGTTTTCCAAGACTATGCATTACCGAACGGCACCTGGAAAGTCGCTGGCAAATTAGTGAAGCCGCAAGATATTAAGAAAACTGCGCTTCTGACTGTTGAAGGCGAGCTTGACGACATCTCCGGAAGTGGTCAAACTCAATCAGCACATGGTTTATGTGCAGGTATCCCTAAAGCAAATAAAGATCATTATGAGGTTGCTGGGGCTGGTCACTATGGCATCTTTTCTGGCCGCCGTTGGCGCGAGAAGGTTTATCCAAAAATCAAAACCTTTATACGTGAGCATCAGAACACGAAAAAAACCGCAACAAGAACTTCAAAGTCATCGTAAATTAAGGGCTCTTCGGAGCCTTTAATTTTGACAGGATACCCATAAAGCAATTTCATGAGCCGCAAAGACAAACTCATTGATCAACTTGAGGATATCCTCCCTCAAACCCAATGCACCAAATGTGGCTACCCCGATTGTCGGGGTTACGCAGAAGCGATGGCCGCTGGCGATGCATTACCCAATCGTTGTCCTCCAGGGGGCGTTGAGGGCATTAAACGCCTTAGCAAGGCTCTGATACCCATCTATCCACAAGATGCCTTTGATCTCCACCCAACTATCGATCCCGAGTGCGGCGTGGAGCGACCACGACCAGTTGCATTCATCGACCCCCAGAAATGCATTGGCTGCACTTTATGCATACAGGCCTGTCCAGTAGATGCCATTGTTGGCGCTTCAAAACAAATGCATGTGGTTTTAACTGACTGGTGCACCGGTTGTGATCTCTGTATTCCGCCGTGCCCAGTTGATTGCATCAGCATGATTGATGTTACTGGCAACCAAACTGGTTGGGATGCTTGGTCATCGGATCTGGCCAACATTTCGCGTAAGCGATATCACGATCGTAAGCAGCGTCTTGATAGAGAGCAAAAAGATAATGATGAACGTTTGGCTAGAAAAGCAGCGGCAAAACTCAAGGCAGTAAATAGTGAAACACCTCACTCCGAAGAAGAACTAAAAGAACAAGAACGCAAACGCGCCATCATTGCAGCTGCAATTGCGCGAGCTCAACAAAAGAAATGATGAACCTAGAAAAGCGTCGCGCTTTTTTTGAGCAACTCAAGGCTAATAATCCAAAGCCCAAAACCGAATTGGAATACAACTCGCCTTTTGAGTTATTGATCGCAGTATTGCTTTCAGCCCAAGCTACTGATGTGTCTGTCAACAAAGGGACACGTAAATTATTTAAGATTGCCAACACCCCGCAAGCCTTATTGGATTTGGGCGAAGAGGGTGTCAGGCCCTTTATTCAACACATCGGTTTATTTAACTCCAAAGGCAAGCATATTCAAGAGACATGTCGATTACTCTTGGAAAAACATGGTGGTGAAGTTCCCCAAACTCGCGAAGAATTAGAAGCCCTTCCAGGCGTTGGTAGAAAAACTGCCAACGTCATTCTTAATACTGCTTTTGGTCAACCCACTATTGCAGTTGATACACATATCTTTCGAGTTTCCAATCGAACTGGACTGGCTCCTGGCAAAGATGTTCTTAAAGTTGAAGAACAATTACTAAAGCGTGTTCCTAAGGAATACTTATTAGACGCCCATCACTGGCTTATTTTGCATGGTCGATATACTTGTAAAGCACGCAACCCCGAATGCGGGCTATGCATTGTTGAGCCTCTATGTGGCTTTAAACAAAAAACTGCTAAAGGAAAAGTTCGTGGCGATATTTAACCCAACTCGTGAAGAAGTGCGTCGCTTTTTCTGTGATACCTGGAAAAAGAAAACCGAAAATCACATTCTCGACCCCATGGAAACACTTGCAAGTGATTGGATAGTTGAACACCCCGAATACCATTCCCTGCTCACCAATCCAGAAGGCGCCCTAGAACAAGACTACACCCCTGAACGCGGAGAAACCAATCCATTTCTACATCTATCGATGCATTTATCCATCAGTGAGCAAATATCGATTAATCAACCACCTGGCATTAAGGAAATAGCCGACAAGCTATCTCAAAAATTAGGGTCCATGCATGAGGCCCAACACCTCATGATGGAATGTCTTGGCCAAGTCATGTGGGAAGCACAGCGTGCAGGTCAGCCACTGAACCCAGAGAAGTATCTGGAAGCCTTAAAGAGATTGGTTTAATCCTCTTTCATATTAGCGCGTTTGACGATAGGCTCGAGCCTTGCCTTTTCATCAGCCAAGAACTTACTAAATGTTGCGCGAGTTCCCGGGGATGGCTCAATACCTTGAGGAGTAAGGCGAGCCTGAACGGCTGGCGTCTTTAACCCTGCATTAATCGCTTGGTTCATTTTTTCCAAGATTGCATCCGGCGTGCCCTTAGGTGCAAATACCCCCGCCCAGTGACCAATCAAAACCTCTGGGTAACCCTGTTCTTTAGTGGTTGGCACATTTGGTAACGCACTAATCCGTTTATTCCAAGTTGAGGCGATGGGTTTTAATTTTCCTCCTTGAATCTGAGGTATGACCACAACACTTGCCTCAGATGTAGCATCGACTTGATTAGAAATTACTGCCACCATTCCTTCTGAACCACTCTTATAAGGAATGATTTCATACTTGCCGCCTGCTTTAACTTTTAACATCTCTGCTACGAAATGCGGGGTACTGCCTGTACCAGCAGTAGAAAAGTTAAGCCCTTTAGGCTCTTTAGCTAGCACCAGTAGATCCTTCAAATTATTAATTTTTGAATCCGCTGAAACAACAATAATTGATGGACTAATAGTCAATAAACCCACTGGAACTAAGTCGCCCTCCTTATAAGGCATCGATGTCTTGATCATCGGATTGGTGATAATTCCGCCAGCGCTAACAAAGAATGTGTAACCATCGGGCGCACTCTTGGCTACAAAATCTGCACCCAACACGGAGCCAGCCCCAGGCTTATTCTCAACAATAATAGGCTGCCCCAATTGTTTTGATGCAGCTTCAGCGACTACCCTGGCAACAGTATCGTTCGCACCCCCAGGGCCAAAGCCCACAACGAACTTAATGGGATGGTCAGGCCAAGGATCTGCGGCATATACTCGGCCAAATATCAAGCATAGTCCAAGAACAATCATTACCTTGAAAGTGAGTCTCGTATTGTTCATTTTTTTCTTCCCTCGTTTGGAATGTGTTTTTAATTCTACTTACCAAGGCAAACTCGGCAACACCGGTTTTAGAGCAACTCTTTTAAGTTCGCTCAATCTTATTTTGATATCTTCAGTTAAGAATAATTACAGTGAAGCTTTAATCTTTTTCGCAAAATCAAGAGCAGTTGGACTATCCCCATGAATACATAGGGTATCAGCCTTCACTTTGACAATACTTCCATCTAGGGCGACCACTTCACCTTTTTGAGCCATGCGTATAGCCTGAGCAGCCGCCTCATCTTCACTCTCAATTAAAGCTCCAGCCTGAGTGCGAGGAACTAAATACCCTTCTGATGTGTAACGCCGGTCTGCAAATACCTCTTGCCAAAGGGGAATTCCAATCTGGTTTGCAGCTTCAACAAAACAGCTACCTGCAAGGCCGTACAAAATAATGTCACTTCCTAGATCCTTGACGGCTTGTGCAATAGCGCGAGCCAGATTCAAATCTCTTGCTGCTTGATTATAAAAAGCACCGTGTGGTTTGACATGGTGAAGCTTGCCACCCTGAGCATGAACAAATGCTTGTAGCGCTCCTGCCTGGTACAAAACAAAGTTGTATGCATCATTAGGAGTAATTGACATCTCTCTCCTGCCAAAGCCAACTAGATCTGGCAAACTGGGATGAGCGCCTATCAGTATCTGCTTTTGTAAAGCAGCAGATACTAATTTTTTCATCCGCTCGGGATCGCCCGCATGCCACCCACAGGCTATATTGGTAGAGTCAATACAGTCCAATAGGGCAAGATCATTGCCCATCTCCCAAACGCCGAAGCCCTCTCCCATATCACAATTGAGGTCAATTTTTTGTTTCATGATGTCGCCAAAAGAGTTGCTCGTACATTATCAAATGTTTTTCTCTGCTCACTAAAAAATGATGCATTAATTTGATCAGCCTCATCTAGTGTAATCGGCAAAAACTGTATTTTGTCGCCCGCCCTTAATTGACCTAACTTAGATCGCTCAGAACTCAGCGTTTCCATTAATCTCGGGTATCCGCCCGTAGTTTGGTGCTCAGCCATCATCAAAATAGGTTGACCAGATGGGGGCAGCTGAACTGTTCCAAACCAGATTCCCTGAGAAGGGATTCCTGTTATCGAACTTGATATTTTGAAATCACTTTCTAAACGCATTCCCATACGATTGCTTTGCGAAGATACAGTCCACACGGTCTTCCATAAAGCATCTTGTTCATCTGCACTCAATACCCCCAAATGAATACTAGGTAGTACTTTAATAATTTCTAGCTTTCTTCCCGGCAAAGCTGGCGAAGCAATTGACCATTTTGGAAAACGTATTTCTGCATCCCTCATTTTTCTAAAGAATGGTTTTTGATAAATATCTTGTGCACGAGGCAAATACAAGGCATCCCCCTTTTGCAAGGCACCGCCACCAATTCCAGCACTGAGATGAGAGCCCTGACCGCCCAAAATAAACTCACTTTCAATGCCACCACTTAACGCTAGAAATATTCTGCACCCTAACTGCATTGTTCCAAAACTCAAAGTTTCACCTTTACGCATATGCACAGGTCGATTTCCTGGAACAACATTGCCATTCACTTGAACTATGCACTGAGCCCCAACCCAGGCAACCCACACATCCTCATGAAATAGTAATTTTGTACCTGAGCCTGTTATTTCGAGCCCTGTTGCATCATCTGAATTCCCCAATAAAGTGTTTGCCATTCGCGCACCCTCAAGATCCATTGGACCGCCAGCGCTCAATGCTAAGTGTGCAAAACCGTATCGAGGCAAGCTTTGAATCGTGGTTTGCAAACCCGGAGATATGACCTCAACAGCATGATTGCTTACATTTTCTGTTGATGTCTTTTGCGCCACTTTCGTCAAGTTTTGCGCTTCAATTTTTCTAAATTCGGCTAAATCAATTTCGATAAACTCAACACGATCGCCAGCCCTCAGTAAGCTCGGATCAGACTTATGGGGATCGAACAACACATCGGGGCTGCGGCCGATAATATTCCAGCCCCCTGGAGTAGCCTGAGGATAAATCGCAGTCTGCAATTCTGCGATAGCCACAGACCCTGCAGGCACAGCAGTTCGTGGCGATTCTAAGCGGGGCAGCCTTAAGCTAGAATCCAAACCGCTGCAGTATGAAAATCCCGGCATAAAACCCAAAATATCTACACGAATTTCCGAGTTTTTATGACGATTAATAAATTCTCTTACCGTCAACCTACATTTCTCTGCACTTGCTAATAAATCCGGAGCCAGCTCTGGGTCATAACAGACCCGAATGCGATGTACCGCCTCATTATTCAGCTCTCGCTTTTTTTCACTCAATAACTTTTTAATTAGCGATTCAATTTCTGCTTTAGCAGTAAGGCGGGTATCTTGATAGCTAGGTCCTGAAAATTTTAATGCGACTAAAAGACTATCAATGCCAGGGATTAAATCTAAAAGCCATTCTGGTGAGAACGAAAATATGAGATCGGATAATTCGTGAATCTTGCTTAAAGGCTCTGGATAGCTCCGGAAATCAACAAATAAAGCAGCATCACCCAAATCAAGGATGTCAACCTTGCCAGCGACTTTCCTAGATCTTTTCAACTGCATTGAGGCTACTTAATTTCTTTTTGCAAAAATTGATCTGGCAGCCATGTGACCAATTCAGGCCATATGGTAATCATCGCAACTGCCACAACCATCATGGCAAAGAAGGGTAAAGAAACTTTGGCAATGTAGTTACTATCTTTACCAGTCATGCTCTGCAAGACAAATAGATTAAATCCAACGGGTGGCGTCACTTCTGCAATCTCTACCAATAGCACAATGAAAATTCCAAACCACACTAAATCAAAACCAGCTTGCTGCACCATAGGTAACACCGTCACCGTAGTTAAGGCGATCATCGAAATACCATCTAGGGCAGTACCCAACAAAATATAAATAATGGTTAATACAAAAATGAGTGCCCATGGCGAAAGATGCATACTTTGCACCCACTCTGCCAGCCCTCTTGGAATGCCGGTATAGCTCATCACAATCGATAGAAATGAGGTTGCTCCTAAGACAAACATAATCATGGCTGTTAAACGAGTAGCTGAAAGCAAACTCTGCCAAAAGTTAGACCAGGAAAGATTACGCCCTACCGCTGCCAATATCAGAGAACCCACAACCCCATAAGCAGCTGCCTCTGTCGCAGTAGAGTATCCAGCCAACATCAACCAGGCAATAAAAATAATTAATGCTGTACACGGCATCAATTGTCCAATGGAATGAAGACGCTGATGCCAAGAATACTTTTCTGCTGGAGGTGTTTTATTGGGATTTAACAAAGCCCAAACAATAATGTAGCCAGAAAATAAGCCCATCAAAATTGCGCCAGGGATAAATCCCGCCAAGAAGATTCGAATGATGGATTGATCGGCCGCTACAGCGTACACCACCATGGTGATTGAAGGTGGAATCAATATCCCCAAGGTGCCAGCACATGACAAAGAGCCGAGGGTGATTTTTTCATCGTAGCCACGCTTTGTGAGCTCTGGCAAAGCAGATTTCGCAATAGTGGCACAAGTAGCCGCGGATGAACCAGAGACAGAGCCAAAAATGCCGCAACCCAAAATATTCACATGCATTAATCGTCCAGGTAGCCAATTGAGCCATGGAGACAAACCGGTAAACATTTGTTCTGATAATTTAGTTCTGAACAAGATCTCGCCCATCCAAACAAATAATGGCAAAGAAGCTAAGGTATAGGATGAGCTGGAATTCCACCAAACATTGGCTAAATTCATCATCGTATCTTTATCGGAGAAGAAAGCTAAGCCAAACCACGCGGTAATTGCCACCCCAGCTGGGATCCAAATACCCATCAAGAGCAGGAATGACATCAAGACCAATAAGATAAGAGCGATTAACGTAATGCTCACAAGGTCTCCCCAAAATCACCCGCAGATAAGCGCTCTTCTGCCATTTGTTGATAACGAGGTTTACCGCCTTTAATCACACGAATTAATTCATCAATCACCGCTAAGAGAAAGATAAGGCAACCAAATGCCGTAAAAATTTGCGGAATCCAAAGCGGTACAATAATTTGGCCCTGTGAAACATCATTAAATTCCCAACTTTGATACACAAATAATGAAAAAGCAGCTAAGGCGTAAAAACAAAAAACAGACATCACAGCTAGGCCAGCGATCTCCAAGCGCTTTTTCCATACATCATTCAATGTGCTTAAGAAAATTTCAACGCGGACAATGCCTCCATGTTGAAATGTTTGACCAAGTATTAAGAAGGCTGAAGCCGCGCATAACCAAGCAATTAGGTCATCAGCTCCGCGTAGGTTGATGCCAAACTCCCGAGAAAGCGACATGGAAACCATCAAAATACAGATACCGAGAATACATAAGGCCGCCAAAGCGGCGGCCCCTTGAATCAGGCCATCTAAAAGACGACCGTATAAACTTCGTGGTGCGTGCATAAATCTTATTTTTTAAATTCTTCGATGATTTTTTGTCCTTCATCACCGGCACTGCGGATCCATTCAGCAACCATGATGCGCCCAACTCTATCCAAGTCATTCTTCAACTGAGGAGATGGTTTTTGAACAACCATACCATTCTTCGCCAAAGTCTCGTTATATTGCTTGGTTTTTTCTTCGGATACTTTTGTCCCACGCTTTTCAGCTTCAGCACAGGCTTTTAGTAACGCTGTTTGCGTTGGCTTATCCAATGCATCAAATGCTTTCTGATTCACCATCAAAATATTTTTAGGTAGCCATGCATCCACTTCGTAGTAATACCTCAAGCTTTCCCAAGCCTTGATATCTACACCAGTTGCCCCAGAAGTCATCATGGAATTAATCGTGCCTGTAGCCATAGCCTGAGCTAAATCAGCAACCTGAACTGTCACTGGCTGCGCACCCACTAACTCAGCAATTTTGGATGTAGCTGGGTTATAAGCTCTCCATTTCAAACCCTTCATATCGGCGCCTGAATTAATAGGATTCTTGGAATAAAGACCCTGTGGTGGCCAAGGTACCGCATAAACCACTTTCAAGCCTTGCTTTTGCAAAGCTGCTTCCGTAGCGTTTTTGGAAAGCTTCCACAGCTTTTCAGAATCCTTATAGCTGGTTGCTAAAAAAGGAATTGAATCAACTCCAAAAATAGGGTTTTCATTTGCCAATACAGAAATTAACACTTCCCCCATTTGCGCCTGCCCTGTTTGAACACCACGCTTAATACCATTTGCTGGAAATAATGAACCATTTGGATGAACCACAATCTTCAACTTACCACCGGTAGCTTTTTCAACATCCGCAGCTAATTGTTGAAGATTTTCAGTATGAAAATTACTTACGGGATATGCGCTCGCCAAATCCCATTTAGTCTGAGCATTTACAGCAATTGAGGAAAAACCCAATAGGGCAACGATCCAAAACTTGGACTTATTCAATATCCAACGACTCATTTATGTCTCCTAGTGAGAATTTTGAGAAACTGATGAAACTAGTTGCTTCTGTTTTTATTATTACTAATATAACTGAGAAATTTGTTCGCGGATAGCGCGCGGAAGGTCTTGCGCTCTTTTTTGCCTCTGACTCAAAACTGATGCAGGGGTTTGCTGACTTCTAGCGGACCAAATAGATGCAGGAAAGAAAGCATCATCCTTAAATCTTGGAATGACATGCCAATGGATGTGCGGAACCATGTTGCCCAAAGAAGCAACATTGATCTTATCTGGGTGCATTACATGCCGCATAGCCTCTTCAACAGCAAATACTAGTGCCATTAAATGTTCACGCTCGCCATAGGTGAGATCAGTCATTTCCGCTATGTGACGATTCCAGATAACACGGCAATACCCAGGTAAGTCAGGATCGTTAACGTGGATGACCCGACAATCATCACCACGCCAAATGATTTGACCTTCTTCAGGGGCGAGCTCTTCTTTACAAAGTAGGCAATTTGTCATGGAAAGAATGTAAACGAAAACGGCACCTAAGTCACCCTTGTGGGGTAATTTAGGTGCCGCGGCAGTATTGGTGCTACTGCTTACTACGTGCTACTTAGGGATTCTTAATGGAACTGCTCTTCCTCAGTAGATCCAGTCAATGCTGTTACTGATGACTTACCACCTTGGATAACAGTAGTGACATCGTCGAAGTAACCAGTACCAACTTCTTGCTGATGTGAAACGAATGTGTATCCACGATCACGGGCAGCAAACTCTGGCTCTTGTACTTTTTCTACATAAGCAGTCATACCGCGCTGCGAGTAATCTTGTGCCAAGTCGTACATGTTGTACCACATGGAGTGAATACCAGCGAGGGTAATAAATTGATACTTGTAACCCATTGCGCCCAACTCGCGTTGGAATTTAGCAATCGTTGCATCATCTAAATTCTTCTTCCAGTTGAAAGAAGGTGAGCAGTTGTATGCCAACATCTTGCCTGGGAACTTCGCACGAATTGCTTCAGCGAATTGACGGGCAAACTCAAGATCAGGTGTACCTGTTTCACACCAAACCATATCAGCGTATTCAGCGTAAGCCAAACCACGTGAAATCGCTTGATCCAAACCTTTGCGAGTCTTGTAGAAACCTTCTGCGGTGCGCTCACCAGTCAAGAATGGCTTGTCGTTTGCATCATAGTCAGATGTCAACAAGTCAGCGGCTTCAGCGTCGGTACGAGCCAAAATAATCGTTGGCACGCCCATTACGTCAGCAGCCAAACGAGCTGCGATCAACTTCTGCACTGACTCAGTTGTAGGCAACAATACCTTGCCACCCAAGTGACCACACTTCTTAACAGAAGAGAGTTGGTCTTCAAAGTGAACACCGGCAGCGCCCTGCTTAATAAGTGCTTTAGCCAGTTCAAATGCGTTCAATACACCACCAAATCCTGCTTCAGCATCAGCAACGATTGGGGCATAGTAGTCGATATAACCCGCATCGCCAGGATTGATACCTTTTTCGGTTTGAATTTCATCTGCGCGTTGGAATGAGTTATTAATACGCTCAACCATCTTTGGAACAGAATCTACTGGATACAAAGATTGATCTGGGTACATCGCCGCATAAGAGTTGCCGTCAGCAGCAACTTGCCAACCAGACAAGTAGATTGCTTGAATACCAGCTTTAACCTGTTGCATTGCTTGGCCACCTGTTAATGCACCTAAGCAATTTACATAGGCTTCGTTATTTACGAGATCCCATAATTTTTCAGCGCCATGCTTTGCCAAGGTATGCTCAATCTTGAGTGAGCCACGAAGACGTACAACGTCCTCGGCCGTGTAACCACGCTTAATACCTTTCCAACGTGGATTGGTATCCCAGTCTTTTTGAATTGCTGCAATTTCTGCTTTGCGATCTGCCATGTTTTTCTCCCTAAGTTAAACAAGTACTTCAAAATTTGAGGACCTTTTAGACTATTTAAGTCTTATGTCTTATATAAGAGTTTAGACAGTTCAAAAAATCAAGCAAGCAGAATCTGAGAAATTTTTAACAATATTTAGTTATTTAAATTCAATAACTTAGATAATAATTTTTGTAATATGAAATTGTTATTCACTTTTTGGAATAAAAGTCATGAGCTCATATTGCACTGCATTTTACGCAGTGTAATGACATTTCATATTGTGAAAATTTTGATACCTGCTAGGCAGTCTTGAGAGGGGTACTAGCCGAAACATTAAAGACTGTTGGAATAATCATGAGTTGGAACAGGGCAATTCCAAAAAATAGCGCCTTGGGAAGACCTGCATCCATAAAGAAACCAAATATGAACGGGCCTACTGCTGCTCCCAAATCAATGCCAGAGTAAACAATTCCATAGACACGCCCAGCAACACCTTTGGGTGTTACTCTTTTCACCAAAAGATCGCGAGAAGGTGCGACAACACCATAACCGAAACCTAGGCCCATGAACAAAACTGGGATAAAACTAACGGGTATAAAACCAGTTCCCAGTAATAAGCACATCAAAATAGTGATGGTCAAGCAGGAAGACACAATGCGTTCTGGCGCCCGCAATTTTGCAGCAAGAAAACCACCAAACAAAACACCAGCAGCGCTACCGAGAGCCAATAATGTAATGTAATAACTTCCCAAGTTCATTGCTACCTGATAGATACTAAATAGTGCACTAGGAGCGAATGACTGTAGGCTTGAGGTAGAGGCCATACTGAAGAAAAAGAATATCCAGCACAACCAAACAGCAGGTAATTTCAAAAATGCAAATGCACTTTCAGAAGTTATTTCAGGATCAGAAGCTTGTAAGCTAGTATGCGTTTGCTCATGACGCTCCCTGACATTATCTAGAAGGTATTTTTTATTAAGCCAAAGAATTACAAGAATGCAAGATTCTAGTAAAGCGGCTGACAAGAATGCGACACGCCAATCGGCTAATTGAGCAATAGCAACCATGAAGGCTGGTGCAGCAGCCCAACCTAAATATCCAGTCACGCCATGCATTGAATAAGCGTATGGAAGATTAGGAGGTGATACCTTGTGATTAATTAAGGTGTAATCGACTGGATGAAAAATCCCATTACCGCAACCAGCAACTACAGCACCTAGTATCAGCGTGACATAACCGCTACTTTGCGAATAAATCAGGGCCGCAAGAATTAACATGCCAATGCCACCAAACAACACGGGTCTTGCCCCAATACGATCCACTAAAAAACCGGATGAAGCTTGTGCAATGCATGAGATCACAAAAAAAACTGACATGAGCAATCCAAGTTCGGCATAACTCAAGGCAAAAGCATTCTTCAACCATGGGAACATGGGAGGAAGAATTAAATGAAAGAAATGGGAGCTGCCGTGAGCTAGGCTAATGAGACCAATAACCCGGACATCACTGGCACGCCTACTAAGCGCAACAGTCATGTTCCGAGTTTACTTGGGCAAAAATATTCTTGCTGAACTGCTTTGAAACTGCTTAGTGCACCTGACGAGTAAAGCTAAAGTCACCTTTTTTATCTACGTCAACAGGTACCACATCTTTAGGTCCAAATTTACCCTCCAAAATCATCTTGGAAACGGGATTCTCGATATGCTGCTGAATAGCTCTCTTAAGCGGCCTAGCTCCAAAGACTGGATCAAAACCTACTTCAGCAATCTTATTCAAGGCTGCATCGCTAACTTCGAGTTGCATATCGACTTTGGCCAAGCGGTCTGACAAGTTTTTGAGCAAAATTTTTGCAATATTAGCAATATTGCTCTTATCCAAACCATGGAATACGACGATCTCGTCAATGCGATTCAAGAATTCAGGGCGGAAATGATTTTTGAGCTCATCAAACACCGCTTCTTTAATCTCAGCCTGTTTCTTATCGGCCATTGATTGAATCAAGTGCGAACCGATGTTACTGGTCATAACGATAACGGTATTTTTGAAGTCCACTGTACGGCCCTGACCATCAGTTAAGCGACCATCGTCAAGCACCTGTAAGAGCACATTAAATACATCTGGATGCGCTTTTTCGATCTCATCAAACAGGATCACGCTATATGGATGACGACGAACTTGCTCAGTTAGATAGCCGCCCTCTTCGTAACCAACATAACCTGGAGGCGCGCCGATTAAACGAGCAACACTATGCTTTTCCATAAACTCACTCATATCAATTCGAATGAGATGATCTTCACTATCAAACAAGAAACCAGCCAATGCTTTACACAACTCAGTTTTACCAACACCAGTTGGTCCAAGGAATAAGAATGAGCCATAGGGGCGATTCTCTTCAGCCAATCCAGCACGGGAACGGCGGATAGCGTCAGACACGGCGCGTATCGCCTCTTCTTGGCCAACCACTCGTTTGTGTAGCAACTCCTCCATCTTGAGCAACTTATCACGCTCACCTTGCATCATCTTAGATACTGGAATACCCGTTGCACGAGAAACTACTTCGGCAATTTCTTCTGCACCAACCTGTGTGCGCAATAGTTTATTTTTGACGACACCATCTTTATCACCTTTAGCCTCAGCAGCAGCGGCTGATTTCAGCTTTGCCTCAAGCTCAGGTAATTTGCCGTATTGCAACTCAGCCACTTTTTCAAGCTTGCCTTCACGTTGTAACTTGGCAATCTCTGCACGAACTTTCTCGATTTCCTCTTTAAGGTTGGCAGCGCCAAGTACAGCGCCTTTCTCTGCCTTCCAGATTTCCTCTAGATCAGCATATTCAGCGCCCAAGTTTTTGATTTCATCTTCGATCAATGCAAGACGTTTTTGGGAAGCCTCGTCTTTCTCTTTCTTGACTGCTTCACGCTCAATCTTCAACTGAATAAGACGGCGATCAAGTTTATCCATCACCTCTGGCTTAGAGTCAATCTCCATCCGAATACGTGAACCAGCCTCATCAATCAGGTCAATCGCCTTATCAGGCAAAAAACGATCGGTAATATAGCGATGCGATAGTTCTGCGGCCGCAACAATCGCTGGGTCAGTAATTTCAATACCATGGTGTAGCTCATAGCGCTCTTGTAAACCGCGCAAGATGGCAATAGTTGCCTCTACACTGGGCTCTTCCACCATGACTTTTTGGAAACGACGCTCTAGCGCTGGATCTTTTTCAATGTACTTGCGGTATTCATCAAGCGTAGTAGCTCCGATGCAATGCAATTCGCCACGAGCCAATGCAGGCTTGAGCATGTTGCCGGCGTCCATAGCGCCATCGCCTTTACCTGCGCCCACCATAGTGTGAATCTCATCAATAAAGATAATAGTTTGACCTTCATCCTTAGCGACATCACTCAATACCGCTTTTAAACGCTCTTCAAACTCACCACGATATTTAGCGCCGGCTAATAACAGAGCCATATCCAGTACCAACACGCGCTTATTTTTAAGAGTCTCAGGCACTTCGCCATTGACGATACGCTGCGCCAAACCTTCAACAATGGCGGTCTTACCAACACCAGGCTCACCAATGAGTACGGGATTATTCTTACCTCGACGTTGCAAGATTTGAATGGTCCGACGAATTTCATCATCACGACCAATTACTGGGTCCAACTTACCAGCACGTGCGCGCTCCGTTAAGTCGACGGTATATTTCTTTAAGGCCTCGCGTTGACCTTCAGCATCTGCACTATTCACCGATTCTCCTCCGCGGACCAAGTCAATAGCCGCCTCTAATGATTTACGATTTAATCCATTCTCACGAGCAATCTTGCCAAGCTCGCCTTTGTCATCAGCCACTACCAGCAAAAACAGCTCGCCAGCAATAAATTGATCATTACGCTTATTGGCCTCTTTTTCACACAAATTCAGCCAGTTACTTAAATCACGACCAACTTGAACCTCACCACTAGTTCCCTGAACTTCAGGAAAATTACTAATGATCTTCTCTACGCCTTTTTCCAGGCCTGCGACATTGACACCCGCACGAGTTAATAAACTCTTTGCACCGCCATCTGAATCGCGCAACATTGCCAACAAGACATGGGCAGGTTCAATATATTGATTATCTTTAGCTAAAGCGATGCTTTGGGCCTCGCTTAAAGCCTCTTGAAATTTGGTTGTTAATTTATCTATTCTCATTTTTATATCCCATCAACTCCATATATATCTATCTATAGAATATAAGGGCAATCTTGCTAATTTCAAGGGATTTAAAGCCCTTTTTAACCTTTATTTGACCCATTTTGACTTGGCTTGTTTACCTTCTTGAATGCTCTGATGGCAGCTTTTATGCTGGCATTACTAACCGCCTAGAGCATCGCTTAGAGGCCCATAATTCAGGGCAAGGCGCTCGCTATACGAGATCTCGTCGGCCAGTGATTCTTTTGGCCACCCAGGCACATCCAGATCGATCCGAGGCATCTAAAGCAGAGGCAAGATTAAAACAGCTACCCAGAAACCAAAAGTTAAATTTCTTTAAGCAGCCTTAATTGCACAATACTCACTTCTCGCAAAACAAGCCCATAGCGACTGCTTTTGCATTAGCCTTAGGTGCAGCAATTTCTCTTGGCTTAGCTAGATTTTCTTACGCACTGTTTTTACCCGTTATGCGTGAAGATTTAGATTGGTCATACCTCACTGCTGGAATTATGAACACAGCAAATGCCGGAGGTTATTTCTTAGGGGCGCTGATGTGTCCTTGGCTCTTTAAATGGGCATCACCCTCCAAAATATTTGTTATTTCTGCTTTTTTAACTTCTGCTTTACTCGGATTCTCAGGGGCAGTATCAGGTACCTATGAATTATTTCTTTTAAGACTGCTGGCTGGAATTTGTAGCGCTTTTGTATTTGTTGGCGGGGGTATCTTATCCGCCCAACTCGGTAGCATTCATCCGACAAAATCAGGATTGATTCTCGGCATCTATTACGGAGGCACCGGAATTGGCATTGTGCTTTCGAGCTTCATTATTCCCAATACTGTTGACTGGGCAGCCAGTCAACAATGGGTACATACATGGCAATTGGGATGGTGGGCACTTGCATTGATAGGCTGTCTTTTTTCTATAGCATTAATGAAGCCCAGTCTATTCATTGCACTATCGCCATCAACACAAAATACTAGCCAACCAACCGCCATATCTAGTTATAGAAAAATTGTTTTAGGTTACTGCTGTTTTGGGATGGGCTATATAGGCTACATGACATTTGTCGTTGCCCTCCTAAAACAATTAGGGATGAGCAGCACTTCTATCCACCTTTTCTATGTAGTATTGGGTATATGTGTCATGGTCTCATCAAAAGTATGGGCTAAGACTTTGGATATCTACAAAGGGGGAACTTCTCTTGCGATACTAAACGCCTTACTGGCATTCGCCAGTTTTATCCCAGCAGTGATTGCCTTAAATTTACAGTCCGATGAATCCTTGAGCTCATTCAGTATCTGCGCAATCTATCTTTCAGGAATGATTTTTGGTGGTTGTTTTCTCTCAGCTGTAGCCTCAACAACGGCATTTGTTAAGCACAATCTTCCGCAACAACAATGGGTCTCTGGTATTACCGTTTTCACAACAGTCTTTGCAATTGGCCAAGTAATTGGTCCAACATTAACGGGTTGGATATCGGATCGATTTGCAAGCCTAACAACGGGGTTCTTGCTATCCAGTTGCGTACTCGCAGTGGGCGCAATCGTGGCTGTTACTCAAAAACCACTAGAAGTAATAACTACTTTTGATTCCAACGAGCCATAGCAGCATCGTCAGTAACGCGCGCATCTACCCAACGAGCACCATCAGGTGTTTCTTCTTTCTTCCAAAATGGGGCTGCAGTTTTGAGGTAATCCATGATGAACTCACACGCAGCAAATGCTTCGCCACGATGGGCGCTGGCAACTGCAACAAGAACAATCTGATCCTCTGGAAGTAAAGGGCCAATTCGATGAATCACTGATACTTGGTAGATATCCCAACGTGATTTAGCTTGAGACAGAATTTCCTCTAGAGCCTTTTCTGTCATGACTGGGTAATGCTCAAGCGTCATGCCTTTGACTTGACTCCCGTCATTCATGTCACGAACAGTACCCAAGAAAGAAACAACTGCACCTACTCGAGGATCACCTTTTCTGAGCGCTGCAATTTCAGCACTAAGGTCAAAATCATCCGTTTGTATTCGGATTGACACTTTAGCCTCCAGTGACTGGTGGAAAGAAAGCCACTTCCGCGCCTTCTTTTAAGGCAGTATTTGCATCCACCATTTGATGATTTAGGGCACAGCGTAATACTTTTCCGCTAGCCAAAACATCCGACCAAGGTGCGCCGCGTTCAGCAAGATGACTTCTCAAGTCCGCTATTGTTTTTACAGCCTCAGGAATCACAATCTCTTCTTGGGCAATACCAAGAGATTCACGCAAGGAGGCAAAGAAGCGTAATTCGAGTTTCATGAGCTAATCGTAAACCGATTATTTGAGTAAGGCATTAAAGGGAATATATTTCACAATATCCCCCGCTTTAATTGGCTGATTTGGAGGGCAATCGACCAAACCATCGCCCCAAGAGGCGCTTGTAAGTACGCCTGAACTTTGATTAGGGAATAAGTCCAACCCTCCCTGATCATTGATCTTAACCCGCAAGAATTCATTCCGTCGATCAGCCTTTAACCAATCAAAGTCAGCACGCATTAAATACGTTGGCACAGGTTTAACATCGCGCCCTTGCAATTTCAAAATAAAAGGGCGAACAAACAATAAGAAAGTCACAAAGCTAGATACGGGATTACCAGGCAAACCAATAAACCAAGCCTCTCCATCTTTTGCCTCCGATGATTTGCGCACTGCGCCAAATGCAAGGGGTTTACCAGGCTTAATTGCAATCTGCCATAAATCCAATCTACCTTCGGCAGTAACAGCAGGTTTTATATGGTCCTCTTCACCAACTGATACACCGCCTGAGGTAATAATCAAATCATGATCTTTGCTAGCTTTACGCAAGGCTTCACGAGTGGCATCCAAACGATCAGGGACAATACCCAAATCAGTCGCATCACATCCCAAAGATTTGAGGCAAGCCAATAAAGTATCGCGATTAGAGTTGTAAATGCCGCCTGGTTTTAATGGCTCCCCTGGAAGAGCCAATTCATCACCAGTAAAAAACGCAGCCACCTTGACTCGACGTTTTACATTGAGATGCGTTAAACCAGCAGATGCAGCCACCCCTAACTCTTGTGGACGCAAAAATGTACCTGCAATAAGAGCTGTTCTGCCTGCAGAGAGATCCTCACCTCTTCTACGAATCCACTGACCCAAAGACGGGGCAATA
Source organism: Polynucleobacter sp. MWH-Braz-FAM2G (assembly GCF_018687635.1). Taxonomy (NCBI): domain Bacteria; kingdom Pseudomonadati; phylum Pseudomonadota; class Betaproteobacteria; order Burkholderiales; family Burkholderiaceae; genus Polynucleobacter; species Polynucleobacter sp. MWH-Braz-FAM2G. The sequence continues at coordinate 450,961 of NZ_CP061300.1, read as the reverse complement.
TTAATCGTCACATGATCAGCTTGGCTCTCTAGAGTGCAATCCTCTTGCATCACCACTGCATCAGCCCCAGGTGGCACGGGAGCACCAGTAAAAATTCTGGCAGCTGTACCAGGTTCTAATTCAGTACCCATCGATCCCGCCGGTATACGCTGTGCAATTCTTAAGGTCTTGCCAGGTGTAGCCGTATCTACACAGCGAACAGCATAACCATCCATTGAGGTGTTATCCAGCGGGGGAACATCAACGAGGCTATTAACATTCTCAGCAAGTACACGGCCTAATGCAGCTTGCATCGGTACTTTTTCACTCTCACTTACAGGAACTGCATGCGAGAGCAAATGATCAAGGGCCTGCTGCGCAGTCAACATTGGTGGCTTAGTCATAGGATCAATAGTGCCTAGAAAGTTTGGCTAAAGAAATTAACCAAGATGCGCAGCGATGAAATCTTTCACCTGATTAACATCGGCATCAATATTTTCCACGCGCTGGGGCTTAGATTTAATATCTTTAAAAGCTGGTGGACACTCTGCTGGGCGACCCAAAGCCAATTCAATAGTCTCTTCAAACTTAATTGGCAAAGCTGTTTCAAGAACAATCATTGGGATTCCAGCTTGCAAATGCTCTCTAGCAACTTTTACGCCATCGGCAGTGTGTGTATCAATCATGACACCATAATGCTGATAAATATCACGAATGGTTTCTAAGCGATTCTCATGGGTGCTGCGACCTGATTGGAAGCCATACTTAGAAATATCTTTAAAAACTGCATCCTTAGAAATATCAAAGCCACCAATCTCATCAACCTGCTTAAACATATCAGCAGTCGCTTTGCCATCTTGTCCCATAAAGTCAAAGACAAAACGTTCGAAGTTACTCGCCTTGGAGATATCCATAGAGGGACTTGATGTATGCAGCGTTTCAGCAGATTTACGCGCACGATATACGCCAGTGCGGAAGAACTCATCCAACACATCATTTTCATTTGTTGCCACAACTAGATGTTCAATCGGCAATCCCATCATGCGAGCAATATGGCCAGCACATACATTCCCAAAATTGCCAGAAGGAACTGTGAATGACACTTTTTCATTACTTGACTTCGTTGCTAAGAGATAACCCTGGAAATAGTAAACCACCTGGGCAACGACGCGACCCCAGTTTATAGAATTCACTGTACCAATTTGGTTCTTCGCTTTAAAGGCGTGATCGTTACTTACCGCCTTCACAATATCCTGGCAATCATCAAACACACCAGCTACTGCCAAATTAAAAATATTAGAGTCTTGTAAGGAATACATTTGGGCAGACTGAAAGGCACTCATCTTGCCTCGTGGTGAAAGCATGAATACCTTTACGCCCTCTTTGCCACGCATTGCATATTCAGCAGCACTACCAGTATCACCAGAGGTAGCGCCCAAGATATTGAGCTGCTGACCTTTTTTCTTAAGTGCATATTCAAAAAGATTGCCTAGCAATTGCATGGCCATATCCTTAAACGCTAAGGTTGGTCCATTTGAAAGACTTAGAAGACCAATACGAGTGCCATGCTCTTCGCCTAACCAATGCAAAGGAGTGATGTCTTTAGCATTATCTTGTGGACGGCCGTTGCAATAAACTTGTTCAGTATATGTTTTACGCAAAAGAGCACGCAAATCAGACTCGGGTATATCGTCGCAATACAAACTGAGTACTTCATATGCCAAATCAGCGTATGACAAACCACGCCAAGAATCCAACTGCTCTGCAGTCACTTTTGGATATTGAACTGGCAAATACAAGCCACCGTCAGGCGCCAATCCACCCAATAAAATTTCTAAGAAAGATTGTTGTGGACTATTTCCACGAGTAGATTGGTAACGCATGTAATTAGCCGAATTTTACTTAAGACAGATTTTCTAAACGGATCTTCACCACTTCGCCAGCAACAGTCTTGAGATTCTGAATCTCTTTAATCGCAGCAAGCATATTCTTTTCTTTGGTTTCATGTGTTAATGCCACCAAATCAGTTTGGCTTTCACCCTCGTCAGCCTCTTTTTGCAAGAGCGCATCAATTGAAACACCATGTGAAGCCAAAATCTTAGTGATGTCAGCTAATACGCCAGCCTGATCGGCAACACGCATACGCAAGTAGTAGCTCGTAGTAATCTCACCAATCGGCAAAACAGGAGTGTCATGAACAGCATCAGGCTGGAAAGCCAAGTAAGGCACACGATGCTCGGCATCGGCACTGAGTAAGCGAGTGATATCTACCAAGTCAGCAATCACTGCAGAAGCAGTTGGCTCTGAACCAGCGCCCTTACCGTAATAGAGGGTAGTACCAACAGCATCACCAAATACTTGCACTGCATTCATAGCACCTTCAACGTTTGCAATCAAACGTTTAGAAGGAATCAATGTTGGATGTACACGCAACTCAACGCCAGTAGGTGTTTTCTTGGCAATACCAAGTAACTTAATGCGATAGCCTAATTGTTCAGCGTAACGAATATCAATCGCTGCAAGCTTAGTAATACCCTCAACGTGTGCTTTTTCAAACTGCATTGGAATACCAAACGCAATCGCACTCATGATGGTTGCTTTATGAGCCGCATCCACTCCTTCAATATCAAATGTAGGATCCGCTTCAGCGTAACCCAAGCGCTGTGCTTCTTTAAGCACAGTCTCAAAATCTAAACCTTTGTCACGCATCTCTGACAAGATAAAGTTTGTTGTGCCATTAATAATGCCCGCAATCCATTCAATACGATTTGCAGTTAAGCCTTCACGCAAAGCTTTAATAATTGGAATACCACCAGCAACAGCAGCCTCGAAAGCGACCATGACACCCTTAGCATGGGCAGCCTTGAAGATCTCGTTACCATGAACAGCAATCAAGGCTTTATTTGCCGTAACCACATGCTTACCAGCTGCAATAGCTTCAAGTACTAAGTCCTTAGCAATGCCGTACCCACCGATTAACTCCACAACGATATCAATCTCAGGGTTATTAATAACGGCACGAGCATCACTTACTACTTGTGCGCGGTCTTTCACCAGTTCTTTTGCGCGCTCGACATTTAAATCAGCAACAGTATTGATACGAATACCGCGCCCAGCACGACGAGTAATCTCATCTTGGTTGCGTTCGAGAACAGTGAATACGCCACCACCAACAGTGCCAATACCTAATAGACCTACTTGAATCGGTTTCATGATGCCTTTGCTACAGTTGAAGAAGCCTTGCGGCCCTGTTTATTACGATAACGCTCCAGAAAACGTGCAAGGCGGCCAATGGCCTCCTTCAGCACATCTTCGTGAGGCAAGAACACTACTCGAAAGTGATCGGGCTTGCCCCAATTAAAACCAGAGCCCTGCACTAACAATACTTTTTCTTCTTTCAGGAGATCAGCAACAAATTGTTGATCATCCTCAATGGGGTACACCTCAGGGTCTAACCTTGGAAATAAATACAGGGCTGACTTTGGCTTCACGCAAGTCACACCTGGAATATCCGTGATGAGTTTCCATGCAAGATCGCGCTGCTTTGCAAGACGACCACCTTCGCCCACCAAATCATTAATGCTTTGATAGCCACCGAGTGCAGTTTGAATCGCATACTGACCAGGCACATTTGCACATAGACGCATTGAGGCCAACATATTAAGACCTTCAATGTAGTCACGCACCATTTCTTTATCCCCTGATACCACCATCCAGCCAGCGCGGTAGCCGCATGAGCGGTAATTCTTGGATAAACCGTTAAAGGTAATGACAACTACATCGGTAGACAAAGATGCCAATGAAAGATGCTTTTCACCGTCATACAACATCTTGTCGTAAATTTCATCGGCAAACAAAATCAACCCGTGTTCGCGGGCAATTTGCGTTAACTCTAGCAATACCTCTTTGGAATAAATAGCACCAGTAGGATTGTTAGGATTAATCACCACAATCGCTTTGGTACGCGGAGTAATTTTCTTACGCAGATCATTTAAGTCCGGAGCCCAATCTTTGGATTCATCGCAAAGATAGTGCACAGGTGTTCCACCCGATAAACTCACCGCAGCAGTCCAAAGTGGGTAATCTGGTGTTGGCACCAGCACCTCATCACCATCATTGAGAAGCGCATTCATCGAAAGCACGATGAGTTCAGAGACGCCATTACCAGTATAGACATCATCCAAGGCCACGCCTTGAATGCCTTTTTCCTGGCAATACTGCATGATGGCTTTGCGAGCGGCAAAGATTCCTTTGGAGTCAGAATACGCAGAGGCATTACTTAAATTGCGAATCATGTCCAACTGAATTTCTTCAGGTGGATCAAAACCGAAAACCCCTACATTTCCGATGTTTAATTTGATGATTTTGTGACCCTCTTCCTCCATGCGCTGCGCAAGCTCGAGCACCGGCCCACGTATGTCATAACAGACGTTATCGAGCTTTTGGGACTTTAGGATCGGTTTCACAATAAATTTAAGGGTAAGTTCTTGAAATATGAGAAAAAACAGCTAGCTATAATCCACATAATTATGACAGAGAGTCCACTTGAAGCTTCAATCTGACCCCCATTCCGGAGCGAATACGATCACTGGCTACGGTGATGGCTACGTAGAGATCAATAAGACTCCCTATGCCCATGCTGTGCTTTTGAGCTCAGATGGCGCCATCTCGGAGTGGTCAGTTCAAGCATTTGATGACTTAAAGCCCAGTCATTTTCTGCAAATGGTTGATTTAAAACCAGAATTAATTCTGATAGGAACGGGTAATCGACAGCGCTTTCCCAAACCTGAACTTCTAAAATCCTTGATTCAAGCAAAAATTGGCTTCGAGATCATGGACTCCCAGGCCGCATGTCGCACTTACAACATCTTAGTTGGTGAAGGCCGCCAAGTCCTGTTAGCCCTAATTGTGGAGCCCACTTAATGCAATTTGGCCAGATTCGACAATCATCAGCCCTACATCCGGGCGAGATTTTGTTGCTGGCCATTATTTATGCCCTACTGTGGTTTGGCACCCTGAACTACCGCCACCTCATCCCTTCGGACGAAGGACGATATGCCGAAATCGCTCGGGAGATGTTGGTGACTGGCGATTGGATTACGCCTCGTTACAACGGATATAAATATTTTGAAAAGCCTCCTCTTCAAGCCTGGGCAACTGCTGCAGCATTTCAGGCTTTTGGCATTGGTGAATGGCAAGCACGTCTATGGACTGCATTAACAGGCTTTCTAACTATTCTTTTCATTGGCTTTACTGGTAGCAAAATTTATAACGCCAGAGCAGGATGGTTGGCGGCCGTTGTATTAGCATCCAGTCCGATGTGGGTCATCAGCGGTCATTTCAATTCGTTGGACATGGGTCTATCCTCTTTTTTGGTCGCCGCACTTTGCAGCTTGTTGCTCGCACAAAGTTCGCACAATAAAAATAGCTGTCGCAATTGGATGTGGCTTTGTTGGATATTTATGGCACTGGCCACCTTATCCAAGGGCGTCATTGGTGCAGCCATTCCAGCAATGGTGTTCGTAGCTTATTCCATTAGCACCTGGGATTGGAAAATTTGGACTCGTTTGCGTCTATTTAGCGGTAGTGTTTTTTATCTAGCAATCACAGCTCCTTGGTTTGTATTAATTGCTCAGCGTAATCCGGAATTTTTAGAGTTCTTTTTTATCCATGAGCACTTGCAACGGTTTACACAGGACGCCCACAGCAGAACTGGTCCTATTTATTATTTTGTGCCCCTACTCCTAATTGGCATACTCCCTTGGGTCTTTCAGCTCCCCGGCAGCCTTGCTCAGGCTTGGAGCGAGCGTCGTCGCGAGTTTTCTGCTGGCTGGTTATTAGCATGCTGGTTTGTGGTGATCTTTGCTTTCTTTAGTGTGTCCCGCTCAAAGCTTCCGGGATACATCATTCCTGTTTTTCCGGCGCTTGCCTTATTAATTGGCAACCGCTTAGATCGCATGCTTGGACACACTAACAGCATGGGCACTCCATGGAAACTACAAACACTTGCATTTTCAGTTCTTGGGTGTGTTGGCTTTTTCTTTCTCGATACTATCGGTAAGCAAGCTCGACCAGATGAAATAGAAGCGTATGCGCAATACACCTATTGGGTAATTGCTGCATTAACCGCACTTGCCAGTTTTAGCGCCTATGCCGCATGGCAAAGCAAACGCAATGGCACTCAAAGCATTGTAAGTTTTGCTAGCGGGTTTTTTCTATGCGCCATCATTGCTGGTACAGGACACGAGACCTTGGGTCGTGCGGTCTCTGGAATCGATCTCGTAGAGCGGGTGAAAGCTTCCATTCCTGAAAAAGTAAACTTTTATTCAGTTCGACTTTTGGATCATACCGTTCCATTTTATTTAGGCAGAACAATGATCATGGTGGAATCCCCCGACGAGCTCGAGTTTGGCGTCAATCAAGAGCCCGAACTCTGGATGCCGACTCTTGATGCTTTTATTGCTCGCTGGAAAGAAGATCAAACCGCATACGCTCTCATGGTTCCCGAGCAATTTGATGCGCTTCAAGCCCAAAGCTTTCCAATGGTTGAGGTTGATCGCGACTCACGCAGAGTAATCGTCAAACATCCCGAAGCTTCGCAGTAAGGCATTAAAGTAAGATAAGTCATCATGTCAAACTCCACCCCTGAATTTATTCCGTTTACGCGCCCCAGCTTTAATCAAGAGACGATTGATGCTGTTTCTGAGGTATTGCGTTCTGGATGGGTGACTTCCGGACCTAAACTTGCAGAATTTGAATCTACCCTAAGCAAATACTTTGGCGATCGTCCTGTGCGTTGCTTTGCTAATGGCACTGCCACCATGAAGATTGCATTACAAGTTGCCGGCATTGGTGCTGGGGACGAAGTGATTACGACCCCAATATCTTGGGTCGCCACTTCTAATGTCATTCTGAGTGTTGGTGCAAAGCCCGTATTCGTTGATATCGATCCAATCACCCGAAATATTGACCTAAATAAAGTATCTGCCGCAATCACACCCAAGACCCGCGCAATCATGCCGGTCTATTTGGCGGGCCTACCAGTTAATATGGATCAGCTTTACACACTGGCAAAAGAACACAAGCTTCGCGTCATTGAAGATGCTGCTCAAGCTTTTGGATCGCAATGGAAAGGTAAAAAGATCGGCAGCTTTGGTGACTTAGTCAGCTTCAGTTTTCAGGCCAATAAAAATCTCACCACCATTGAAGGTGGATGCCTGGTTTTAAACAACACAGATGAAGCCAAACTCGCTGAGAAATTCCGTCTCCAAGGCTTAACTCGCCAAGGTATGGATGGAATGGATGTTGATGTCCTAGGTGGAAAAGATAACTTGACTGATGTAAATGCGGCTATTGGTCTGGAGCAATTAAAACAACTTCCTACCTATCAAGCGCGACGCACCGCATTAGCCCGTCGATATTTCGAAGTTATGCGCAGGGAATTAAAAGCTGCTGGACTAGAAGACTTGAAATTAGAACTTCCTGCAGAGAACTTTACTGATAGCAATTGGCATATGTTCCAGGTCGTATTACCACTGGCGCAATTGAATGCCGATCGAGCGCAAATCATGACCGACTTAAAAGAGTTGGGTATTGGCACTGGAGTTCATTACCCAGCCATCACCGGCTTCACGCTCTACAAAAATCAAGGTTATAAACCTACAGACACCCCAATTGCGGAACGTATTGGGCGCTCTATTTTGACCCTCCCTTTATTTCCAGCAATGTCTGATGAAGATGTGGACCGAATTACCAAGGGGTTTGTCGGAATTTTGCAGAAACACCGCAAAAACTAGTGTTCTTGGGTTAACCCACAGAATCAGGCAAAATTGCGGCATGACTGCAAACTTAGCCGCCAACCCAACACTGAGCATTGTTATCCCCGTATATAACGAGGAAGATGGACTTCAGGCTCTGTTTGATCGACTTTATCCAGCACTTGATTCTTTGGCCGCTAAGCGGAATATCACTTACGAAATCGTATTTGTAAATGATGGTAGTAAAGACCGCTCTGCCGGCATTCTTTCTAAACAGGTGGAGTTACGTCCCGATGTCACCCGTGCTGTTTTATTCCATAGTAATTTTGGTCAACACATGGCGATCATGGCTGGGTTTGAATATGCTCAGGGTGAATACATCATTACATTAGATGCTGATCTACAAAATCCACCTGAAGAAATTGATGCGCTTACTGAACAGCTACTAAAAGGCCACGATTATGTTGGCACTATTCGCGCTGATCGTCAGGATAGCTTCTTTAGAAAATTTGCTTCACGCGCCATGAATCGCCTACGTGAAAACATTACACGCATCACAATGACCGATCAGGGATGCATGTTGCGCGGCTATAGCCGTCGCATCGTTGACCTAGTTCGTCAATGTGATGAAAGCAACACATTTATTCCGGCATTGGCTTACACTTTTTCTGCTAATCCAGTAGAAATCACAGTGAAACATGAAGAACGTTTTGCCGGGGAATCTAAATATACTTTGTATCAACTGATTCGTTTGAACTTCGATTTAGTCACTGGCTTCTCTATCATGCCACTGCAGATCTTTTCGATTCTTGGCATGCTTCTATCCCTAGCAGCAGGCAGCTTATTCGCTTACCTACTCGTGCGTCGCTTTGTTCTGGGCGCTGAGGTTGAGGGCGTCTTCACCCTCTTTGCACTCACCTTTTTCCTCATTGGCGTGATGCTATTTGGACTAGGTCTCTTGGGTGAATATATTGGCCGCATTTATCAGCAAATTCGCAAGCGTCCACGCTACGTTGTGCAAACTGTTCTAGAGAAAAAATAATTGCACGCAGTCGTCTTCGCTTATCACGATGTTGGTGTCAACTGCCTCAAAGCACTTCTTAATGCAGGCATTCAAATTGATCTAGTAATTACACATCATGATGATCCCAATGAAAATGTTTGGTTTGGAAGTGTTGCGAAACTGTGTGTCGAAAGAAACATTTCGTACATCACACCCAACTCAAGTGAGCTACTGAAGTTAGTTCCAAAACTTCAATCTTTAGCGCCAGATTACATTTTCTCTTTCTACTATCGCTACATGATTCCCGAGCAGATTTTGGCGTGCGCAAAAATCGCGGCACTCAATATGCATGGCTCACTACTACCCAAATATCGTGGACGTGCGCCAGTCAATTGGGCGATTCTGCATGGTGAAACTCAAACTGGCGCCACTTTGCATATCATGGAAGCAAAACCAGATGCTGGAGATATCGTCGGACAGGCTACCGTGGATATTGGTCCAGATGAAACTGCTACCGATGTCTTTAGCAAAGTAAGTAAAGCCGCTGTAAATGTTATCAACCAAGCATTGCCTAGCTTGATAAAGGGTATTGTCCCCCGCAAGCCAAATGAGCTGCAAAAAGGCAGTTATTTTGGCGGCAGAAAGCCATCTGATGGGCAAATTCATTGGAATCAGGCCGCCAAACAGGTCCACGACCTGGTGAGAGCGGTTGCACCCCCATATCCGGGCGCCTTTACAGACTATGAGGGAAAGACCATGATTGTGGCCCGCACCAGCCTAAAAGGGCCATTTCCAGCCAATCTTGATCTTGGGCTTTGCGGCATCCAAGTGGTTGATAATCGAGTATTCGGCATTTGTGGAGACCGCCAAATAGTTGAAGTTTTGGAATGGTTTCCAGTAGACAAATAAAAAGCAACGCAAATTAGATTAAAACGAGGCAGTAGAGATGAAAAAAGTACTCATTCTTGGTGTTAACGGCTTTATTGGTCACCACCTTTCCAAGCGCATTCTGGAGACAACCGATTGGGATGTCTATGGCATGGATATGCAAAATGATCGCTTAGGGGATTTAATTAACCATCCTCGTATGCACTTTTTTGAAGGTGACATCACCATCAATAAAGAATGGGTTGAGTATCACATTCGTAAATGCGATGTGATCCTACCTCTAGTTGCCATTGCCACTCCAGCAACTTATGTACAGCAGCCATTAAAAGTATTTGAGCTCGACTTCGAAGCCAATTTACCGATCGTGCGTTCAGCAGTCAAATACAAAAAACATTTAGTATTTCCATCCACATCCGAAGTCTATGGAATGTGCGATGACAGTGAATTTGATCCTGCCAAATCAAATCTGATTTACGGCCCGATTAATAAACCTCGTTGGATTTATGCATGCTCCAAACAACTAATGGATCGCGTGATTTGGGGTTATGGCATGGAAGGCTTGCGGTTTACCCTTTTCCGCCCATTTAACTGGATTGGGCCTGGCTTAGATAGCATCTACACACCAAAAGAAGGCTCCTCTCGTGTTGTCACTCAATTCCTCGGACACATTGTTCGTGGTGAATCCATTAATCTCGTGGATGGTGGTGCGCAAAAACGAGCCTTTACCTATGTTGACGACGGTATCGATGCATTAATGCGCATCATTGACAACAAAGATGGGGTAGCTAATGGCAAGATCTACAACATTGGTAATCCAAAGAACAATCACTCAATTCGTGAACTAGCCAATCAAATGCTAGAAATTGCACGCAGCATTCCTGAGTATGCAAAGACTGCGAATGAAGTGAAGATTGTAGAAACTACTTCTGGCGCATATTACGGCGAAGGCTATCAGGATGTGCAAAATCGCGTGCCAGCAATTGATAACACCATGAATGAACTGGGCTGGAAGCCGACTACTACTATGTCTGATGCACTAAAGAATATCTTTGAAGCCTATCGCGAGGATGTAGAAAAGGCACGCACTTTAGTTGATAAAGAATAAGTAAATTAAATAAAAGGTTCATGGCTAAGATTGCTCTCAAGGTAGATGTTGATACCTTACGCGGCACCAAAGAGGGCGTTCCGAATCTTGCTCGCACTCTAGAGCGCTTTGGCTTAAAAGCAACTTTTCTTTTTAGTCTTGGACCTGATCACACTGGCTGGGCTCTAAAACGTATCTTTCGTCCAGGATTTCTAAAAAAAGTTAGTCGCACTTCTGTAGTGGAACACTACGGCATCAAAACATTGCTATACGGCGTCCTAATACCAGGACCTGACATTGGCAAGAAGGCTGCCGCAGAAATGCGCGCCATTGACCAAGCAGGCCATGAAACTGGCATTCACACTTGGGATCATGTTGCTTGGCAGGATGCCGTTCGAAATCAAGATGCATCTTGGACTAAAGCTATGATGCAAAAAAGTTGGGATCGCTTTGTTGAAATTTTTGGTCATGCTCCTGTGACTTATGGCGCTGCTGGCTGGCAAATGAATGCAACCGCTTTTGAGCAATTAGATCAATGGGGTATTGCTTACTCCTCAGATGGTAGAGCAGAACCCAACTTAATGCCTTATCGTATTGATCTACCCTCTGGCAAAGCCAAACACGTCCAATACCCAACCACACTTCCCACCTTTGACGAACTCATTGGCATTGATGGCGCCGATGAATTTGGCGCAGTCAAAAAACTCTTAGAAATTACCCAAAGCAACCCAAATGACCAGGTATTTACGCTTCACGCTGAACTTGAAGGGCAGAAGCTTTTGCCCGCATTTGAGCAGTTATTGGTCGGGTGGCTAAATCAAGGTCACGATTTAGTAACCATGGGCGAACTGCATAAATCTTGGGAAGCCACTAAACAGTTGGATAAAATAGCCGTACTCCCGTTAACCTGGGGTGAAATACCCAATCGTAGCGGCGAACTAATCATTCAAAATAATTAGAATTTGAGACAACCAACCTTAGAGGAATCATCATGACAGTAGCTATTGGTCAACCTATACCTGAATGTGCGATTCCAGCAACATCTGGATTAACGTTTACCCCCGCCTCTGCCAAAGGCAAAAAATTGGTTTTATATTTTTACCCTAAAGATATGACTCCAGGCTGCACCGCTGAGTCAGGTGAATTTAGAGACAATATTGATGCCTTCACTAAAGCCAACACATTAATCGTAGGGGTTTCCCGAGATAGCCTCAAATCGCATGACAACTTCCGTAGCAAATTAGAGCTCCCATTTGAACTAGTTGCAGACACCGAAGAAGTTCTTTGCCAACTCTTTGGCGTCATGAAAATGAAGAATATGTATGGCAAACAGGTTCGTGGTGTAGAGCGCAGCACCTTTCTTTTTGACTCGTCTGGCAACTTAGTTAAAGAATGGCGCGGTCTTAAAGTTCCCGGCCATGTGACAGAGGTATTGCAAGCCGCCCAAGCCACCAAGTAATTTTTACAACAATTTTTGGTAGGGTGCTTGCAAACCCCAAATTTTGGGGTAAAGTGATTCATATGCACCGTAAACGACGGGAAAGTCTGACAATCCGTTTGAATCGTAAGCCTGAATATCTGAGATCAGGTGCGGGGAGTAACCCCCTCCACTTTTCTAATCTCGCCGCAACCCATTTCGCAATAAACCGTCAATGCACTCCGCTTGGCGGTTTTTTCTTTTAGGAGAGTCCATGCCACTGCCCCCAATCCCCACTCAAATTGCTGATCAAGTGAAACTCAGTCGCAAGGATACTCCTGACTTAAAAAAACGTCCTGCTCAAGCAAAACCAGTGGTAGTGGAAACTTCAGATTGGGCCAACGATGCAGAAGAAGATTTATCAGCGGCAGAAGTAGCTCTTGAAAAAATCAAAGCAGATCGCAGTCCACTTCGCAATGAGAATAAAGCACCTGTGCCTTCCAAACCAAAACGCGTTGTTCGTACAGGCCCTCCAAGCTTGTTCGTATTAGATACGAACGTATTAATGCATGATCCAAGTTCATTGTTCCGTTTCTCGGAACATGATCTTTACCTGCCTATGACTACTCTTGAGGAGTTGGATAACCACAAAAAAGGAATGACTGAAGTGGCCCGCAATGCCCGTACAGTCAGTCGCTCCCTGGATCAGTTAATTGCTGGTACAAGCGGCACTCTAGATGATGGCATTCCACTGAATAAGCTTGGCAACCAAGATGTGACTGGTCGTCTATTTTTTCAAACCAAACTCTCAACCCAACCATTACCCGAAGGACTTCCTGAAGGAAAAGGCGATAATCTCATTTTGGCGGTTGTAAGTGAACTACAAAAAACTCGCAAAGGCCAAGAGGTGGTATTGGTATCAAAAGATATCAATATGCGCATTAAAGCGCGTGCATTAGGTTTGCCAGCAGAAGATTACTTCAATGATCAAGTGCTAGAAGATCGTGATTTGATGTATGCGGGTGTAATGACATTGCCTGCCGATTTTTGGCCAAAGCACGGCAAGGACATGGAGAGTTGGGCAGACTCTAAATCTGGCACGATGTTCTATCGTGTTACTGGTCCATCAGTCATGAATATGTTGGTGAATCAGTTTGTTTACCAAGAAAACCCAGATGGCTCAACACCCTTCTATGCACAAGTAAAAGAAATCAACGGTAAGACCGCTCTACTTCAAACCCTAAGAGATTTCTCTCACCAAAAGAATAATGTTTGGGGTGTAACCGCCCGCAACCGTGAGCAAAACTTTGCCATGAATCTCTTGATGAACCCTGACGTTGATTTTGTGACGCTTCTTGGCCAAGCTGGTACTGGTAAAACTTTGTTGGCATTAGCAGCAGGCTTAGAACAAGTGCTTGATAGCAAACGCTACAACGAGATTATCATCACGCGCGCAACAGTGCCAGTAGGCGAAGATATTGGATTCTTACCTGGTACTGAAGAAGAAAAAATGCAGCCATGGATGGGTGCATTTGACGACAACTTAGAAGTATTGCAACGCAATGATGATGGTGGCGCTGGAGAATGGGGTCGCGCAGCTACGCAAGAACTGATCCGGTCGCGTATTAAAGTAAAGAGTATGAACTTTATGCGTGGTAGAACGTTTGTTAGCAAGTTTGTCATCATTGATGAAGCACAAAACTTAACTCCAAAACAAATGAAGACCTTAGTTACCCGCGCTGGACCAGGAACCAAGATTATTTGCCTAGGCAATATTGCTCAGATTGATACACCTTACTTAACCGAAGGCTCTTCAGGTTTAACCTACGTAGTTGATCGCTTCAAAGGCTGGCGTCATGGTGGTCATGTGACCTTAGCTCGCGGTGAGCGTTCACGTCTTGCGGATCATGCAGCTGACGCGCTTTAAAAAATACACCTCATGCCGCACTCTAATTGGGTGCGGCATTTTTATTTGTGCTCTTATCGCACTTAACGGGTGTAGCACCACCAACAATAAATCACCCAATCCCAAAATTGCTCAATTTAAGCAAGATACGAGTGTTGGTACTGAAGATATTTCTATTGCAGCAGTAGGTTTAGTGGATGTTCCCTATCGCTTTGGTGGCAATACACCCAAAGGTGGTTTTGACTGTAGCGGTCTCATTGTTTATGTTTACAACAAAGCAGCCGGTATTAAGCTACCAAGAACCATTCAGCAGATGAGTAGCAAGGGACGTAGTGTCGAGAATGAGCCGCCTGCGCCAGGTGACTTAGTATTTTTTAATACCACTGGAGAAAAGTATTCACATGCCGGCATCTATGTTGGGCAAGGAAGATTTGTGCACGCCCCCAGCGCTGGAGGTACGGTGCGCTTGGACTACATCACCACGCCATATTGGGCAGCTAAATTTACAGAGGCGCGACGTATAGCGCCTTAGGACTAACGCCCAATATCACCCCACTAGGAAATAATATTTTCTAGATTTGAAGTATTTTTATCGTAACGAGATTGGAAAGTGGCAATGAAAGAAATGGATTTAAACCGTATACAAGAAATATTAGTAACAACTGCTACTGATATTGGACTGAAGATCTTGGCGGCGATTGCCTTTTGGGTAATTGGTCGTTGGTTAATTGGTCTAGCCCTAAATATTATTCGCCGAGGATTGGAAGCACAAAAGTTAGACCCTACCATTCTGCGTTATGTTGGCTCGGTCGTTTCGGTAACTTTGAATATCCTGCTTGTTGTCGGAATTCTTGGATATTTTGGAATTCAAACCACCAGCTTTGCCGCTTTAATTGCTACAGCAGGTGTAGCCATTGGAGCGGCATGGGCAGGTTTACTCTCTAACTTTGCAGCAGGGGTATTTGTAATTGTGTTGCGTCCATTTAAAGTGGGGGACTTTATTACTGCAGGCGGAGTTACTGGTACCGTCAAAGAGATTGGTTTGTTCTCCTCAACTATCTATACACCAGACAATATTGCCACCATGATTGGCAATACCAAGATTTTGGGTGACACTATCCAAAATTTTAGTAACAGCCCTTATCGTCGCGTTGATCTTAAGTGCCAACTCTCGGGTGCCGCCGATCAAAATGCTGCAATGTCTTTACTGCGCGAAAAGATTGCAGCAATTCCTAATGTTCTTCAGGAGCCAGCTGTTGAGGTAAATATTTTAGAGTTCAATCTAGTAGGCCCGGTCTTGTCCGTTCGCCCATATTGCAACAATGATCATTATTGGCAGGTATATTTTGATAGCAACCGAGTCATGAGTGAAGCGCTTGCTGCAGCCGGATTCCCAACTCCAGTGGCATCTCAGAATATGATTGTGAAACAGAACTAGTATTTAAGATTAGAATCAATCGTAGTGTCTATCTGCAGCAGAAGTACATCCAACTATTAAGGAGAATGAGCATGAAAAAAATCATTACCGCTTTAAGTATTGCACTCAGTTTTGCACTTCCGACTTACGCATTTGCCGATCAGGCAGCTTGTGAAGCCAAGGCAGTAAGTAAAGATGGTAAGCCGTTGTATGGCGCTGCTAAAGATGCTTCTATTAAAAAATGTATGGGCGATGCTAAACCAAATGATTGTGAAGCCAAGGCGGTTAGCAAAGATGGTAAGCCACTATATGGCGCTGCTAAGGCTGCCTCTATTAAAAAGTGTGAAGGTGCCAAATAAGGATACTTGGAGAATCTTCTCTGCAATATGAAAAAAGCCTCGCAATGCGAGGCTTTTTCTTTTATCTCTAAGTTATTGAATAAGTTTTTCTTTTAGAACGGCTCGTATCCACCCGAAGAATAACCAATAGAACCCAGCGCTAAATTATCAAACTTCGTATAAGGGCCTTGCCAGCTTAAACGCACGGTACCAATTGGACCATTACGCTGCTTACCGATTATGATCTCGGCTACGCCTTTATCGGTAGTGGTATCTGGGTGATATACCTCATCACGATAAATAAACATAATCAAGTCCGCATCTTGTTCAATAGCACCAGATTCACGCAAGTCAGACATGATTGGACGTTTATTGGGACGCTGTTCAAGACCACGATTTAACTGAGATAGCGCCACAACTGGACACTGCAGTTCTTTTGCGAGTGATTTGAGTGAACGAGAGATTTCAGAAATTTCTGTTGCACGGTTTTCAGAACCAGAACCACTCATCAGTTGCAGGTAATCTATCACTACCAAACCAAGGGTGCCACCGAAGTTTCTAGCTATACGACGAGCACGCGCACGTAACTCTAGACTTGATAGTGAACCAGTTTCATCAATCAAAATTTGCGTATTACTTAAACGAGCAATCGCATCGGTTACGCGTGGCCACTCATCATCTTGGAGCTTACCTGTACGCATACGACCTTGATCAACACGCCCAACAGATCCAAGTAGACGCGCTGCCAACTGCTCACCCGACATCTCCATCGAGAAAACAACAACCGGCAAACCTTCGGCTAGGGCAACGTTTTCAGCGATATTGAGCGCAAATGCGGTGTTGTGCGTAACAACATAATCATCAGTAATGTAAGTTCTCTGAGGATGGCTTACAGAAATACACTGCGCTTGAGTCACTCTTGATGGCTCAATACTCTTGAAAGTTAGGCGACGCTGACGATCCCAACTCGCTCTTAATCTTTCCTTCTTTTCGGGCAAGCTAAATGCTTGAAAGCCAGCACCAAAACTCATATTCAAAACAAACGATAAGCGACCCTGTTTTTTTTCACCTAGGTAGGTATAGCTAGTTTGTTTATTAGCGATTGAACAGAACCCCCCCAAGGATCTCGCTAAAGTGGCAACGTCCTGAGCAAGTCGCTTGCTAGCAGTGCAAAAACGAATTGAGCCCCACTTTTCAATCCACCCATCGGTATCCATTAGACCCTGGAATAACGCAAGTCGAGCATTCCGATTGGCCTCTAGATAAGTTGCAGGTATAAATTTGTCAAAGCTTCTGCAACCTAGCACACCTAAATCTTGTAAGGCAGCCCTGAAATAATTTATTGGGACAGACTGTCTAGCGCCATTAGCAGCAATTCGCTGTTTAGAAACCAGTCTCCAATCGTAAGCATTAGCATGCACAAGTTCCATCTCATAACCCGCGAGAGCATTGATACGCTCAACCAGCTCGGGAGATTTTGTGGAAAACAATACGCTGCTGTGAGAGAGCGCTAGAGTGCCATCACCCAATAAAGCACCAAACACCCAAGGGTGAATTGGTAATTCATTTGTATGCCCAAAATCTCCGGTCACAGGTTCGATCCATAACCTATTTTTATAACGAACAGAGCCCAACATTTCCATTAAACGAGCAGTGTCAATTACTTTGGGCTCAGCCCAGTCACGGTACATCACTCGCCATAGATGTTCAGCGCAACATTCAGCCTCACGCCCATCAGAAAAAACAACTTTATAAATTTGCTTAATGCCCTGCGGATAGATACCTGTAACCATGGAGTGCTCACCATCAACCGATGCGAGTCGATCACCAAACTTAAGGTCACCCATCAATTTCCAGCCGTCTACAGTCTTTACTTTTGCATCAAGAGGTTGGGCTTTACCCATCGAGGGTCTTCCAGCCACAATGACCAAATCGCCTTTTTGCAAACCACTAGTCTGCTTATCAAGATCAATGAATCCTGTAGCAATACCCGTTATATCGCTACCGCCTTGACGGTTATACAACTCATCAATTCGAGCAACCACCGTTTTTAGTAAAGGTTCGATCTCGAGATAATCAGCTTTACGACTACCTTCTTCACCAATTTGAAGAATGCGTGACTCGGCCTCATCCAAAAGGGTTCTTACGGTGCGACCTTCTGGCACAAAAGCAGAATTAACAATACTGTCTGAGACCTCAATCAAGCGACGCAAAATACTGCGGTCACGAACGATGTCAGCATAGCCTTTAATGTTGGCTGCGCTAGGAGTGTTTTGAGCTAATGAATTGAGGTAATCAATACTGACTAAATCACCACCCTGCTCAGATTTAATCGCATCGTAAACAGTGATGACGTCAGCAGGATGATTGTCGCCAACCAAACGTGCAATGACCTTGTAAATTAGAGCATGTTCGGGGCGGTAGAAATCTTTGTCGTTTAATACTCCGCCGAGGTTATCCCAAGAGGAGTTATCGATCAGTAGGCCGCCGAGCAAAGACTGCTCGGCTTCTACAGAGTGTGGCGGTACTTTTAAAGCCTGCACGACTGCATCCCCAGAGCCCATCATGCTGGGATTCAGCGTAACGGAACGTGAACGGGATTCAGCCATGAGGCTAGTTTACAGATTTAAAACTTAAGCTTGCTCGCCAACTACACGAATAGTGATGTCTGCAACAACATCGGTATGAACAGCTACCGCTACAGGGTGATCACCAACCATTTTCAATGGGCCAGTAGGCAAACGTACTGAAGACTTCTCAATTGTGAAGCCCTTAGCTTTCAAAGCATCAGCGATATCGTGATTGGTTACAGAACCAAACAAACGACCGTCAACACCAGCTTTTTGACCGATTTCAAGAACCAAGTCTTTGAGCTTTGCGCCAATCGCTTCAGCAGCAGCCAATTTCTCAGCAGCAACTTTTTCTAGTTCAGCGCGACGAACTGCAAAATCAGCAATCGCTGCATCAGTAGCACGACGAGCTTTACGTTGTGGGATTAAGAAATTGCGAGCATAACCGTCTTTAACGCGAACGATGTCGCCAAGGTTGCCCAAGTTAATTACTTTTTCTAAAAGAATGATTTGCATTGAGGGCTCCTAATTATTTCTTATGTTGATCGGAGAATGGCAATAAAGCCAAGAAACGAGCACGCTTGATAGCAGTGTCTAACTGACGCTGATATTTTGCTTTTGTGCCTGTCAAACGAGCAGGAGTAATCTTGGCGTTTTCGCCAATGAAGTCCTTCAATGTATCTACATCTTTGTAGTCAATCTGTTCTACGCCAGCAACAGTGAAACGGCAATAACGCTTACGCTTGAACAATGGGTTCTGAGCTGGTTTCTTTTTGAAATCGGGTTTCTTTCCAAACGCCATGATGATTTCCTCTTTAATTTTTCAATTGAATATGGGTAATATGGAAAACAAGTCTTTGATTACGTAGAGTCTTGGGTGCCAAGAATCCTTCAAACACCGCCTCAGCACCTAAATCCATTTGCTCTAGATCCTTTTGTAACGGACCGATTGTGATGGCTTCAACATTCATCTGAATCTTCCTTGCTACTCCTACCTCGTTTGCTTGGCCACTATGCTCTAGCAGACAATGCATCACAGGTATTCCTGCAGGTGTAAATCGAATCGCGTCTTTAGATACCAAGATTGCAGTGAGGGTGAAATGATTCAACGCCACTCCGCTTCTCTTATACGTTTTCTAGTCTGTGTATTCCTCTTCAAATTTCTAACTTATTCCGCTGCTACAGGAGCTTCGGATTGAGCTGATTTGCGCGCTTCTTCACGTTGCACTTCTTTCATCATGATGGAAGGCTCTGTTTCAGCTTTCTTAGTCTTGATAATGAGGTGACGCAAAACAGCATCGTTAAATTTGAACGCATGCTCGAGCTCTTCCAGAGTTTTCTGGTCACACTCAATGTTCATGCAAACGTAGTGGGCTTTAGCAAGTTTGTCGATCATGTAAGCCATCTGACGACGACCCCAATCTTCAATACGATGAATTTTGCCGCCCGCAGCTGCTAATGTAGCTTTGTAGCGATCAATCATCGCTGGCACTTGCTCGCTTTGGTCCGGATGGACGATAAAGACGATTTCATAATGACGCATCAAACACTCCTTAAGGATAAAGTCACCTGGGCGTCTTGCTAAGTTCTGATGGTTGCGAACTCAGCGCCAGTGTGACAAGGTAGTAACAAATTGTAGGTACTGCATACAACACTTTTACAACCGCTTTTCAGCGCTTACCGAATTACTGGCAAGACTGCTATTCTAGCAAAAAAATCCTGCCAAGTCAGGGATTTACCCGCTGATTGAGCTTGTTTTTCAGCATTCAAGGCCAATTGGAGCGCAATTCTGGCCCTAGGGGCAGAAAGACTGCCCGACGCCAAGCACCCAACGATGTCAGCCTCTGGAAGATCCTGCGCCGTTTCACCGGCCCCCGTTCTACTTGTTCTAACTAGAGCAATCCCATGTTTAACTGCTGCAACCAGAGATTCCCTCCACGCATCATGAAAGCCACCCATACCCGTTCCTGCAAGGACTAGCCCCTTAACCTTAGAACTTAGCCAGTGAGTGATTGTTTCTGAACGTGCGCCAGCATGGCTAGTCAATATTTCCACCCAAGGCCACTCATTTCCCTTAGGAATAGGCAAATCCTCATTCCAGAGGGCTTGAACCGCTTTCACCCCCGATAACCAAGACGGATTAATAAGACCTACCGAACTACTGGGAGACGCCTGAATAGGTGCATTTAAGGCAGTTCCATGCCGTTTAGCCAAGTCCATGGCCAAACACCCCCTACCATGCATGACGGCATATATGCCACCAGGACAATTATCAATGGGAGTAGAAGCCCAACGAATGGCATCCAATAGGTTGGATGGCCCATCCGCTTTAGGAGCATTGGCGGGTAACATAGCTCCGGTTAGGATCACTCTTTTGCCTAAATTTTGAGCAAATTTCCCGCAAGTCAGCTGCAAAAAGACCCCAGTTTCTTCAATCGTATCTGTTCCGTGAGTGATCACTATCCCTTTGACCATTGAATTATCAAGGGCCACTCTTACAGTCTCGCCAAGAAGGCTCAATAATGGTTCCGTCAGATTTCGACTATTGATATTGGCTACCTGCTGGGAAACAAGCTTGATATCCCCAGGTACAGCTGCTTGAATATGCGCCAACAAGGAAGCAATTTCAATCTGTCCAGCTTCATATTGCATGGGATTTTCAGCAGGCCTACCGGCTACCCCAGCAATCGTACCTCCCATTCCTAAAACCAAAATATGAGGTGAATGCTCTGCATTATTTTCAATTGTGCTCATTGCTCCATTATCCCCTCAAAATTGCTTGAAATATCAAAAACTGCTGTATACAATCCCAGTATGGACATAAACACAGTCGATTTCCCAGAGGAGCTAACTGCCCTCCCCAAACTCACTCCACGCCAGAATGAGATCTTGGAGCTAATTACCAAGGCTATCGATGAGAGCGGCCTTCCACCAACACGCGCAGAGATCGCGACCCAACTAGGATTTGCCTCTGCAAATGCAGCGGAAGAACATCTTCGCGCTTTAGCAAAAAAAGGTTATATCGAACTGACTCCTGGTACCTCACGTGGCATTCGTATTGCGCAACGCTATAACCAATCGCACAACAGCAATAAATATCGCCAACTCTCTTTACCATCGGGTGCACTTCAACAACTTACCCTACCCTTAATTGGGCGAGTTGCTGCTGGTTCGCCAATCATGGCTGTTGAGCATATTGAAAAACACATACCGATTGATCCGAGCTTATTTAGCAAGGGTGCTGATTACTTGTTGAAGGTAAAAGGCATGAGCATGCGCGATGCAGGAATTTTGGATGGCGACTATTTGGCTGTCAGAAAAACAACTGAAGTTCGTAATGGTGACATCGTAGTAGCTCGCCTTGATGACGAAGTTACAGTGAAGCGTTGGCAACAAAAGAAAACCGCCAATGGAATGGTCATTGAACTGCAAGCAGAAAATCCAGACTTCAAAAATATTTTGGTTGACGACCGTCAACCCAATTTTGCTATTGAAGGTCAGGCGGTCGGCCTTATTCGGGCCGAGGGACTTTAAGTCAGAACTCCATTAGATAAAAGGCCTCTTGTTAGAGGCCTTTTTAATAATTACCGCTCAAGTAATAGTGATTACTTCCGAACTGGAGCCTGAACATTGGCATTCTTAGGTGATGATGTAATCACAATTACTGATTTTGGTCCTCCGAGCGATCCATCAACCACTTCAATGGTGGCAGTTCTATCGGCCTTTGTAAAAACCAAAATACTAGTTTTAGCTTTCACTGCAGTAACTGTTGTCCAGCCATTCTTGGGATACTCAGACTGAAAGAATGCGTATACATCGGTTGCGCCTTGAAGCGCATTCACCGTGGCTCTTCCAACCCATTCATTGCCGCGACCAATAATGATCGAATCAGACCCATTCAGACGCGCACCTTGGGGCAACAACATATCACCCAATAATTGCGATTGCACTTCTTGAACTTCTTGCGGTGAACCAGAAGGGGAGTCGCCAGAACTTGCGCAGGCACCTAATGCAGTTGCCAAAAACAATGCATGAGCGCTGAATTTAAGAGTCCTGAATTTGATCATTTGTACTTTATTAAGTTAGTAACACTTTTACTTACATTAGTTAAAAGTATTTTAGGTGATGCGCCTAAATCGTCAAGACAAATTACTGGAGGCGCGTGAGGGAATCGAACCCCCGTACGAAGCTTTGCAGGCTCCTGCCTAACCACTCGGCCAACGCGCCAAACATTTGAATCAAAAATGGGAAGCTTTTTAGGGCTTCCCATCGAACTTGGAGCGGGAAAGGAGGTTCGAACTCCCGACCTATACCTTGGCAAGGTATCGCTCTACCAGCTGAGCTATTCCCGCATAACAGGGCGATAGTTTAACAAACAATCGCAAAGAAAGCATTATTCCTAGTAAAACCTAAAAATTAGAGGAATGTGATTTCCTTGAAAAGCTTAACTGGCTGGGCTTTCTAGGCTCTAGTCAATTTTTCCTACCAGTTGCGGTAAAGCCTTTTTCATGTAATAAAACATCGACCAAAGCGTTAAAAAGGATGCAATCCAAATTAACCATGTGCCAACTTGAGCGCAATTGAGCCAACCAAACAGCGTGTCATTGAGCAATAAAAAAGGAATTGCCACTAACTGGGCCGTTGTTTTCAACTTACCAACCATATGCACAGCAACACTTTTACCTGCGCCCAATAAAGCCATCCACTCTCTTAATGCCGAGATCGTAATTTCACGACCAATAATGATCAGTGCTACCCAAACCTGTACACGATCCATATTCAATAACACCAACAAAGCAGCGGCAACAATAAGCTTATCCGCGACAGGATCTAAGAACTGTCCAAATGCTGATTCCTGTTTTAAACGACGGGCTAAGAAACCATCGAGCCAATCGGTAATCGCAGCAGAGATAAAAATGATTGCTGCAATCAGATTCTTTTCAAACGGAGTCAGCCAACTATTCGGAAGATAAAAGACAGCCACCAGCAGTGGAATCGCTGCAACACGCAACCAAGTTAAGGCGATCGGTAAATTAAAGGGCATTCGTTAAGCATAAACCAAGTGGTGATGGGGCTAGTGAAGCTGTCGATAAATTTGCTCGGCAAGAGTTAAGGAAACGCCCTCTACGCTAGCTATCTCTTCAATGCTTGCGTTAGCAACCCCCCTTAGACCACCAAAACGCGCCAGTAATTTTTGACGGCGCTTGGCACCAATTCCCTCGATCTCCTCAAGGCGCGAAATCGTTCTCGCTTTAGCCCTTTTTGCTCGCATGCCTGTAATCGCAAAGCGATGCGCTTCATCTCGAATTTGAGCCACCAATAGCAAAGCAGCGCTATCAATCCCCAACTCTAGAGCAGGCCGGCCATCGGCAAAAATGAGGGTTTCTAGACCCACTTTGCGCCCCTCACCTTTAGCTACACCAACAATCAAGCCCACATCCATTCCGAACTCAGAAAGAACCTGACGCGCCATTTCTACTTGACCCTTGCCACCATCAATCAGAATGACTTGTGGAATTTTTTCTAATGGAAGCTCTTGAAAATTAGCATAACGTCGATGCAATACTTGACGCATAGCGGCATAGTCATCACCTGGAGTAATGTCCTTGATGTTAAAGCGTCGATACTCACTCGACTGCATTCCATTCTTGGCATACACCACGCATGATGCTTGAGTAGCTTCGCCAGAGGTATGACTGATATCAAAACATTCAATTCGAAGTTGCTCAAGGCTTTCTAAATCTAAACCTAAAACATCAGCCAAAGCGCGCGCCCTGGCCAATTGACCTCCGGTTTCTACCAGCCTTTTAGTAAGGGCAATCTTTGCATTACCCTCAGCCATTGCAAGCCAGTGGCGTCTTTGCCCTTGAGGTTGATGCAAGAAGGAAATTTTTCTACCCGCCTGAGCATTTAATAGCTCATGCAAATCTTCTGGCGGTGATTCATTCAGCTGGGTGAGATCATCATTTGCTGATTGCAAGGCATGATTTAAAACCAATACAGGCGGAATTAAATTACCTGTCGCATCTTCAGCACTCTCCTCAAGATAATGCTGGGTAATAAAGGCTTCTAATATTTCCGCGGGGGACGGCAGTTCACCAGAGGTAGTACGTAATCCTTTAGGGAAATAAGCCCTATCCCCCAAGTGACGTCCGCCACGAACCATTGCGAGATTGACACAAACCATCCCTTCCATCTGCGCCACAGCGATGATGTCCACATCCCCCTCGCCTTCAGCAACCGCATCCATAGCCTGCTGTTGTAGAACGCTAGACAGATCTGCGATCCGATCACGTAATACTGCGGCCATTTCAAACTCCATCGCCTCGCTATGCTTGTGCATTTCCCTTTCAAGCTCTGAGAGAACTCGACTATGATCGCCTTCCAAAAATCGTGTAGCTTGCGCGACATCTTGACCGTACTGTTCAACACTCAAGCGACCAACACAAGGAGCGCTACAGCGATGTATTTGATGCAAAAGACAAGGACGGCTACGATTCTTGAATACAGAATCTTCACAGGTTCTTAGTCGAAATACTTTTTGCAGTATTTGCACGCTATTTCGTACCGCCCAACTATTGGGAAAGGGTCCAAAGTAATGATTGCGCTTATCTACCTTTCCACGATATGAAGCTAATCTTGGAAATTGATGCCCGGTCAACATTACATAAGGGTATGACTTGTCATCACGAAACAAAATATTAAATGGGGGAGCCAACTCTTTGATGAGATTGTTCTCTAGAATGAGGGCTTCAGTTTCAGTTCGTGTTACCGTAGTTTCATAGCGAGCAATTTTGCCCACCATCAGTTCAATACGCGGTGACAACTGGGTACGCTGAAAATAACTTGAGACACGCTTTTTAAGGTTACGTGCTTTGCCTACATACAGAATATGTCCTGCTTCATCAAAAAAGCGATACACCCCCGGCAAACCGGGTAGCCGTTTAACATCCTTTTGAAGGGTTTCGAAAAGCGAATTGCTCATGCGTTGGGATATTTTCTGTCAAATCGTAGACAACTTTGGTGATGCTGGCGTTTGCTGGCGTCTAGCCCGTAGCTTATCAAGTATTCATGGGCAAGAGGTCCGTATATTTTGCGATGATCTACCAGTCCTTAATTTACTCTCATCGGGTATAGATTCTTCGATTAAACAAAAAATTGATATCCAGCCATGGGAAGCTAGTTACAGCAATGCTCGTCATCCCGTGCAAACTCCAGACATAGTTATTGAAGCTTTTGGCTGTGAACTGCCAGAGCGCTATCTGGCAGGTCTATTTGTCGCACCGGTTAAGCCCCTCATAATTAATCTAGAGTATCTCAGTGCGGAACCTTGGGTAGCTGAGTTCCACGGCAAAGCATCCCCCCAGTCTCACGGCATCCCCAAATACTTCTTCTTTCCCGGTTTTCAAGATGAAGTCGGTGGTCTATTGCTCGACCCCATTCCACCTGAAGGTCAGCTAGTTGTAAAGCAAATACCAAAAGATCTGAAAAATATTTGGTCAAAATTGCGCCCAAATGCTAAACGGATGAGTATTTTTTGCTATCCAGGCGCCCCTTTAAAAAAATGGCTAGAGAATTTAGCTCAGCGTAATGAAGACATTGATATCTTGCTTGCACATGGGCATATAGAGCAATTAAATCTCTATGGCGAGCAACCACTCACCTTACCAAACCATTTGCAATTATTGTCAATGCCATTTGTTTCTCAAGATGACTTTGATTGGGTCCTCTCCCAATGCGATTTCAATATCGTACGTGGCGAAGACTCTTTTGTGCGCGCACAGTTAGCCGGAAAACCTTTTATTTGGCATATTTACCCCCAAGAAGATCGAGCTCATGAAGTGAAATTAGCTGCATTTCTGGATCTCTATCTTGAAGAAGCAAACCAAGCCTTAAGACTTGCAACTATTGCGGCCATGACCTGGGCTATGCCCGATGAATGGCTAGATAGCCTAGATACCTGGAAGATCCATGCAGAGCACTGGCGAGCGCATTTACTCCAAAAACAAGGGGATGGAGGCTTGCCAGCGCGTTTAATCCGCTTCGTCGCTTAATCCCAAGCAATAAAGGCTGGCGGGCGGTTACAATCTTGTTTTTGATAAAAACTGCAGAAAAATAGCTCTGCCCCAGGAATAGCAATATGAAAACAGCACAAGAACTCCGCGTTGGTAACGTAGTAATGATTGGCTCTGATGCCATGGTCGTTTTGAAGGCCGAATACAGCCGCTCAGGCCGCAACTCCTCAGTTGTGAAAATGAAATTTAAAAATTTGTTAACTGGCGCTCCGAACGAAGGCGTCTACAAAGCTGATGACAAATTTGATGTTGTGATTCTCGACAAGAAAGAATGTACTTATTCTTATTTTGCAGATCCAATGTATGTCTTTATGGACACTGAATACAACCAGTACGAAGTTGAGGCTGAGTTCATGGGTGACGCACTAAACTACCTCGAAGAAAGTATGCCTTGCGAAGTTGTGTTCTACGAAGGTAAAGCACTCTCAGTAGCTATGCCAAACTCATTGGTTCGTGAAATCATTTACACAGAACCTGCAGTTAAAGGTGATACCAGTTCTGGCAAAGTATTGAAGAGCGCAAAATTGGCAACTGGCTATGAATTGCAAGTTCCTTTGTTCTGCAACACTGGCGATAAAATCGAAATCGATACTCGTACAGGCGAATACCGCAGCCGCGCTAACTAATTAGCTATCTGCTGAAGCCTAAAAGCCCGGTTATCCGGGCTTTTTTAATTTGTAGCTTAGCCTCATAATATCCACACTATGAATAGCAATCTTCCCTTGAAAATTTCTCGACTTGCAATTAGCGAATTACCGCAATTAATTGATTGCGTGCGTCGCTGTTATGGAGATACTTATCCCAACACCATCATGTACAACATCGACCAACTACAAGAAATTATCGAGAGTAAGTTGATGCACTCAGTCGTCGCTAAACTTGATGATGGTCAAATCATTGGACACTGTGCGCTAACCTTTGATGGCGCCCACAACGTTTCGCCAGAAGCAGGAAAAATGATGGTGGATCCCAATTTCAGGGGGCGCCACATTGCTGAAATCATGGCAAAAAAAAGAATCGAGATTGCCCAAGAACTCTCTTTACCAGGATTTTGGACAGAGTGTGTTACCAATCACCCGTATAGCCAGCATGAAATGATCGCATTTAATGCAAAGGAAACGGGATTATTTATTGGGGATACGCCTGCAACTATTTCCATGAAGGGATTGGAAAATCACCCAGATACCCGCATGTCATTATTGGCATTTTATTTGCCACTCAATGACCGTCCGCATACGATCTATATTCCATCTCAGCATATCGAACATGCTCAATCATTAGCACTTGATTTAAATCTGCCACGCAAAATAGTGAGTACTAATTTAAGGGCGAACGGCGCAACAACCTTTCATACCGTAGTGAATTCCAGCATCCAAACCGCTAACATTGCTATTGATCGCATTGGTGGTGATTTAATCGCCGCAGTAAAACATGAGCTTCGAAAACTAGAGACCATGAAGCTTGCCTCAATCTATTTAGATATCCCTATTGAGCAAGAGGCAGCAGCAAATGCCTATATTGAACTCGAAAGTATTGGGTTTTTTTGGGGATCTTGGATGCCAAATTTTTCTACCAAAGGTGATTCACTCAGACTCCAGAAAATTTATCAGCCCGTCGATGTAGAGACTATTGTTTGCGCAAGACCACAAGGATATGACATTAAAAAATATGTTCTCTCCGAATGGGAGAGAATTAGCAAAAAATAGGCTATATCTAGTCAATCAAGTCTAACTGCTGCAGCAAACCTTTGGCATGCTGATATTCAGACTCGCTTTGAAGTGCATCCCAAGCAGGTGATATTGCAGTTGGCATTAATTTATTTAAACGCTCTTTTGATTCTTCCTGCTTAGCTTTTGATACCTTAAGCTTACTCAAAAGCTGATCTGCTAAGTCCGGACGGTTACAGATCAACACTGCATCGCAGCCAGCATCCAAGGCCATTTCAGCGCCCTTAACTACCGACCCTGCAACACTGGCACCTTCCATCGAAAGATCGTCACTAAAGATTACGCCTTCAAATCCCAACTCTTGTCGCAAGATGGAGTGAAGCCAGATCTTTGAAAAACCCGCTGGATTTTTATCCACCTTCGGATAAATTACGTGAGCTGGCATCACAGCTGCCAAGCTTAAATCCAACCATTCATATGGCTTGGCATCATCATTCAGAATTTGCTTTAAGCTACGCTCATCCACTGGTATGGCCACATGAGAATCTGCTTCAGCCCAACCATGCCCGGGAAAATGTTTTCCACAGTTAGCCATTCCCCCGAGGCGCAAACCCTCATTTAAACTCTTCGCCAACGCAAAGACAATTTGAGGATCGCGACTAAATGATCGATCTCCAATCACGCCACTGCGGCCAAAGTCTAAATCCAATACTGGGGTAAAACTAAAGTCAACTCCGCATGCGCGCAATTCAGAGGCAAGCACATACCCACAAGCAGTCGCCGCAGCCATAGCGATTGCAGCAGATTCAGCAGGATGCGTTGATTTGTTTTTTACCCCCCACAAGTCACCTAGCTTACGCATTGCTGGTAAATGGGTAAAACCATCTGCTCTACAGCGCTGCACACGCCCACCCTCATGATCGATTGAAATCAAAACATCAGGACGTAGCTTTTTAATAGAGGCTGTTAATTTAGTCAGTTGCTGACGATTAGAAAAGTTTCTACCGAATAAGATTACACCTCCAGTAAGAGGGTGGAGGATGCGACGACGATCTTCAGCATTTAACTCAAGACCAATGACATCTAAAGTGACTGGCCCAGGCGCCATGATTGATTTGCTCATCTATTCCTCTTCCTCGAGATGATTGCTAAAGATAATTAATTAAATTTACTTTTGAGTAACGATTACATGAGCAATCGCCATATCTTGCTCATCACTGACTGTTACATGAGCCTCCCAATTCTTCTCTTGCATAAATTGAGCTAACTTTCCCAAATAGCTTGTCACAGGTTTTCCACTTGATTCATTTAAAGTTTGCAGCGAGCGCCATGTCATTGGCATCCTCATACCCAAGCCGATTGCTTTTGAAAATGCTTCTTTGGCTGCAAAACGGGTTGCCAAGAAAGCCATGCCACGTTTGTGATTTCTAGCCAAACGATGCTGAAATATCACCATCTCATCAGGGCCTAAAATTTTTTCAGCTAGGCGTCCTTTAGTGCGCTCGTAGGCCGCTTGCAAACGCTCAATTTGAAGAATATCGGTTCCAATTCCAATGATCATTATGTTTCCAGCCACTAAACAGTTGGCACATGATCTGGGTTGCGACCGCGAACCATCAAGGCTTTCATATCCTCAATTGCATTTTGCCAACCCTTGAATACAGCTTCAGCCACAATCGCGTGCCCAATATTAAGCTCGGATAACTCTTTGATGGCTGCGATGGGCATGACATTACCTTCATTTAACCCATGACCAGCATTGACCCTAAGACCAATGCTTTTGCCAAAGATAGCTGCCTTCCGAATACGTTCCAATTCTTTAACTTGATCTGCTCCCGATAAATCCGCATAACGGCCAGTGTGTAACTCCACCACAGTTGCACCAACGTCCTTAGCAGCCTGAATTTGCTTTTCTTCAGGATCAATAAATAATGACACCCGAATCCCAACATCAACCAACTTTTTGGTTGCTGCTTTAGTGGCTTCAAAATGACCCAATACATCCAGACCGCCCTCGGTTGTCACTTCCTCACGCTTCTCTGGTACTAAGCACACATCATGAGGACGCACCTTACAAGCAATATCGATCATCTCAGGCGTGACTGCACATTCGAGATTCATGCGTGTTTGTATCAATGGTCTCAGGGCAAATAAATCTGCATCTTTAATATGGCGTCGGTCTTCACGTAAATGCAAAGTAATTAAATCAGCGCCAGCCTCTTCTGCCAGTTGTGCCGCCTTTAATGGATCGGGATATACCGTGCCACGCGCATTACGCAGCGTAGCAATATGATCAATATTAATTCCGAGCTCTAGGGTTGGGGGGCGCTTCATCTCAGTAGATTACTAGATTTTCTTTAAATCAATCAAAATTTGACGAGTTGTTAAAACCTGATCTTGCAAATGCAAGCCTAGCAAAAAACGCATCAATTGCTTGCTTTCTGAAAGCGTGTCTGGATCAGAAAAATCTCCCACGGCAATTGCTAATAGCGATTTTCCAGTGAGTACTGGCCAATGCCCTGGATCGTCCACCTGAATAGGACGAACACCTCGCTCTGGTTGGTATACATACTGCTCATGGGCAATAGGCATTTCATTAGTTTCAACACAACGATCAAGGGCCGCCGCATACCCCGTCTCTTGAAGAAGCGATAACTCAAATGGGCGCAAAATTTCTTCTAAGCCCTTTGACCCAAATTCTAGATTAGATAAAGCGTTAATTGTTTCCGCATAGCGGTCATACAACTTTTCGTAATCATCCTCACGCGCTAAAAACTTGACTAGCAATTCATTTAAATAAAACCCGCAGAGCAAAGCGTCACCCACCAAGGATGGCATGCCACCGACCCACTCAGATTTAGTTAGGGTACGGAGTTCAGATTTACCACTCCAAGAAACCAGAAGTGGTTGGAAGCGTTGCAATACAGGCCTAAGAGTTGAATGCGGACGTTTAGCACCCTTGGCGATCAAGGCCATGCGTCCATACTGCCGAGTAAAAACGTCCAGTATTAAGCTTGTTTCTTTATAGGGGATGCTGTGCAATACAAAGGCAGGCTCGTCAGCAACGCGAATCGAAGCCATTTAACTTATTCCAACCCTTGCGCCCGAAGTTCGGCACGATCATCCGCCCAGCCACGCTTCACTTTGACCCAGGTCTCCAAGAAAACCTTGCCGTCGAAAAGCTTCTCCATATCGATACGAGCATCCGTTGAAATCTTTTTGAGGCGCTCGCCCTTTTGCCCAATAATCATTGCCTTGTGACTGTCGCGATCGACCAAAATGGTCGCCGCTATGCGACGCATTTTGCCATCCATCCTAAATTGATCAATCACTACAGTGCTGGTGTAAGGCAACTCTTCGCCCGTAAAGCGAAACACTTTTTCACGCAGAATTTCAGCTGCCAAGAAACGCTCGCTACGATCCGTAATAGTATCGCCGTCGTAAACAGCTGGAGCTTCAGGTAGATACCCCTCAAGGACATCCAGCAATCTTTCGATATCACCTGGACTCTTTGCACTCATGGGAACGATTTCAGCAAACTCACACTTCTGATCCTCATGACCACCCAACTCACACCAAGGGCGAGCCATTTCCTTAATAAAACTCAACAATGCTTGATCACGCTCAGAGGGCGCTTGAAATTTGCTATTAAATAAGTCCAGCTTATTTAGAACTAGAACCACCGGCAAATCATCCGGGAGTAGCTTCAATACTTTCTTATCGTCTTCACCAAAGTAGCCAGCTTCAACCACAAAGCAGACCACATTCACATCCTGTAAAGCAGTGGTGACAGTTCGGTTCAGCGCCTTGTTCAAGGTATTCATCAAGCGCGTTTGAAAACCAGGCGTATCGATAAAAATAAATTGCGCTTCTTCCCGATTCTGAATCCCTAAAATCCGATGACGAGTAGTTTGCGCCTTACGCGAGGTAATGCTAATTTTTTGACCAACTAGCGCATTGAGCAAGGTTGATTTGCCCATATTGGGACGCCCAACGATGGCGATGGTGCCGCATCTAAACACGATTAGCCCTTCAGCTTAAGATTTAATTGTTCTTCAGTTGCTTCTTTTTTAGCCGCCTTTTTCTTGGCAGACCGAGTTTTCTTGGGTTTACGTGATTCTTGTGGCAAGGCTTTTAGCACTGCTAATAAAGCCATTTTTGCGGCAGCTTGTTCTGCAGCGCGACGAGATGCGCCCTCACCTTTAACGGCCACCTTGAGATTAGGAATCAAGCATTCAACTTCAAATTGCTGATTGTGGGCAGCGCCAGTTGTACCAGTCACGTTGTATGTCGGCAAAGGTAGTTGATAGCTTTGCAAACATTCCTGCAAAAGAGTTTTATCGTCCTTACCCAATGTCTTGGGATCTACATTCGCCAAAATGATGGAATATAGTTTACGCAAACAAGTTTTAGCCGCTTCAAAACCGCCATCTACAAAAATAGCGCCTGTAACTGCCTCCAATGTATCAGCCAATATAGAGGGGCGACGAAAGCCACCACTTTTAAGCTCTCCTTCACCTAGGCGCAGGTAATCGGACAAGGATAAAGTTTGCGCAATCTCATATAAAGCCTGTTGCTTGACTAAGTTCGCGCGCACACGAGAGAGATCTCCCTCATCTAAATCTGAATATCGCTCATAAAGCATTTCAGCGACAACGCAATTTAGAATGGAGTCACCCAAAAATTCAAGGCGTTCATTATTCTTCTTGCTATGACTGCGGTGAGTCAATGCCTGATTCAATAACTCTGGCTTCTTGAATGCGTAGCCAAGGCGATCTTGCAGCGGTCCTGTATCAATGACGGCACGTGCATTCATGATGATTACTCGAAGCCGCCTATGCGACCTAGATTACCGAGATTTAACCAAACAAAGAATGCCTTGCCAACAATATTCTTGTCTGGCACAAAACCCCAGTAGCGTGAATCTGCACTGTTATCTCGGTTGTCGCCCATAGCGAAATAATGACCAGGAGGCACTTTGCATGTCAAGCCATTTGGCTGATATTGACAGAATTCAAATCCCGGAAAACGCTCTGTTGGAAAAACGGTAGCAGGACGATCAGGATCATTGAGGATCTCGTGACGATTACCGCCTAAGTCTGCCGGAAAAGTTTCGGTGAAACGCTTGGCGTAACGCATATTTTCAGGATCGAGATAAGATTCGCCGCCACTGTACTGCAAGGGCTGACCATTGATAGTCAGACGTTTATTCTCATATGTGATTTCATCGCCAGGTAAGGCCACTACACGCTTAATGTAATCCACGGACTCATCGCGAGGATAACGGAATACCACCACATCTCCACGTTTAGGTGAACCGAGGTCAACGATTTTTTGATTCAGCACTGGCAGACGAATTCCATAGGTAAATTTATTTACCAAAATAAAATCGCCAATTTGCAATGTTGGAATCATTGATCCCGATGGAATTTTGAAGGGCTCTGCAATAAAAGAACGCAAGACAAACACTGCGCAGATTACTGGGAAAAAACCAGCCGTGTACTCCAACCACAAAGGTATACGATCAATACCAGCCAATCGTCTTTGGGGAGCAAAATAAAGCTTATCAGCAACCCATGCGATGCCAGTTGTGACAACTAGAATTAAAAGGATTAGAGCAAAGTTCATTAATCCTCCACCTGCAAAATAGCCAAGAACGCTTCTTGTGGAATCTCCACATTACCCACCTGCTTCATGCGTTTCTTACCTTCTTTTTGTTTTTCTAGAAGTTTGCGTTTACGGGATATATCGCCACCGTAGCACTTGGCCAATACGTTCTTACGTAAAGCCTTCACATTTTCACGAGCAACAATATTGCTACCTATTGCAGCCTGAATAGCTACATCAAACATTTGGCGTGGAATAATGCCACGCATTTTTGCAACGACTTCGCGCCCGCGATGCTGGCTATTACTTCTATGCACAATGACTGACAAAGCGTCAACGCGATCACCATTGATCAAAATATCTACCTTAACTACATCGGCAGGTCGGTATTCCTTAAATTCGTAATCCATTGAAGCGTAACCGCGCGAAATGGACTTCAGCCTGTCAAAGAAATCCAGAACAATTTCTGCCATTGGCAATTCATATGTGAGTTGTACCTGACGACCGAGATAGTTCATACCCGTCTGAATACCACGCTTCCCGACACACAAGGTAATGACTGAACCTACGTATTCTTGAGGCATGTACAGATTGACAGTCACAATCGGCTCCATGATGGTGTCAACCTTACTAGTCTCCGGCATCTTAGATGGGTTATCCACCATCAAAATCGTGCCATCAGACTGTTGCACCTGATACACCACCGTAGGAGCAGTAGTAATCAGATTCATACCGTATTGACGCTCTAAGCGTTCTTGCACAATCTCCATATGGAGTAGCCCCAAGAACCCGCAACGAAATCCAAATCCTAGAGCCTGAGAAACCTCTGGCTCATACAAGAGAGAAGCGTCATTTAATTTGAGTTTTTCGAGTGATTCACGCAGTTGATCATATTCACTCGCCTCTACTGGATAAAGACCGGCAAATACTTGCGGCTTCACCTCTTTAAAACCAGGCAATGGCTCAGCAGCAGGAACTCGTCCTTGTTGCCCAGAAGAATGGGTCACTGTATCGCCAACCTTGGCAGCCTTTAATTCTTTAATGCCGGCAATCACAAAGCCCACTTGACCAGCAGACAATTCTGGACGATCAACTGACTTAGGACTAAATACACCAACATGCTCAACTAAATGGCTTGAGCCATTTGCCATTAAGGTAATTTTTTCTTTTGGCTTCAAGGTGCCGTTAACAACGCGTATCAACATGACAACACCTACGTAGTTGTCAAACCAAGAATCAATAATCAAAGCTTGTAATGGTTCCGCTGCATTACCTTTTGGCGGAGGCACCCTAGCAATCATCTCTTCAATGACATCCTGAACGCCTAGACCTGTTTTGGCCGAACAAGTCACCGCATCTGATGCATCAATACCAATCACATCTTCAATTTCTTTTTTAGCGCGATCAGGATCGGCTTGCGGCAAATCAATTTTGTTGAGCACAGGCACCACTTCAACACCCAACTCAAGAGCCATGTAACAGTTTGCTACCGTTTGGGCTTCTACACCCTGGCTGGCATCGACCACCAACAAAGCACCCTCACAAGCGGACAAAGAACGACTTACTTCATAAGAGAAGTCAACGTGCCCAGGGGTATCAATCAGATTGAGGTTGTAGACCTTACCGTCTTTCGCTTTGTAATTTAAAGCAGCAGTTTGAGCCTTAATCGTAATGCCACGCTCGCGCTCAATATCCATTGAGTCTAGAACTTGCGCTTCCATTTCGCGATCAGAAAGACCGCCACAAAGTTGAATAATGCGATCAGCAAGCGTTGATTTGCCGTGATCAATATGAGCGATGATAGAAAAATTGCGGATTAAATCCATAGCGTCTTAATAAGTCATTTAAAAAACGCCTTGTCAGAACGCACCACAATGATGCGCTGCAAAAAGTCGTCTTGAAGTGATTGTAATGGGTGGCGCCCCAAAGGCGCCGAACCCCATTTTTAACCCCAGAATTGGGTTATTTTGGCCTTACAGGGACCACCAAGGTACTGTCTGCACGCCTAATAAAGACCGGAACAGCCTTATTGGCATCCAAACCCTTTACCAAGGCTTCAAACTGCTTAACGCTTGTTATATCAGCGTCTGCGACCCGAATAATGACATCTCCAGGTCGAATACCAGCCTTAACCAAGGGGCCATCACCCAATCCCGTTACCTCAACCCCGCCCTTAATATTGAGATCCTTCTTTTTGGCATCGGATAACTCGGCAACAGCAACGCCAAGGGAGTTGGCGCTATTGCCATTAGCCGCCGGAGCATCAGACTTCTTATTATTTGCCTGAGTGGATTCTGAATCGGCCACGGTTACCGTTAAATCGCGCGTTCCCCCTTTGCGCCATACCTGAACACTCGCCGAAGTACCTGGCTTTGTTTCACCAACCAATCTTGGAAGATCTGTTGACTTAGTAATTTCGCGGCCATTAAAGCTCAGAATCACGTCACCAGCTTCGATGCCGCCATTGGCAGCAGGACCACCTGGCTCGACATTACGAACATAAGCGCCACGAGGTTTCCCTAAACCCAAACTCTCAGCCACTTCTTTAGTCATTTCACCCAAAGCTACGCCAATACGACCACGAGTCATTCTTCCATTGGTACGCAATTGATCTGCCACTCGCATCGCCTCATCTATAGGAATCGCAAATGAAATTCCCATGTAGCCACCAGAACGACTAAAGATTTGCGAATTAATACCAATGACCTGACCAGCAGTATTTAAAAGCGGGCCGCCGGAGTTACCAGGATTGACTGCAACGTCCGTTTGAATAAAGGGCAAATAGTCTCCAGTATCACGACTTTTGGCGGACACAATACCTGCAGTGACCGTATTCTCAAGTCCAAATGGAGAGCCAATTGCAAGCACCCACTCTCCTACCCGCACCTTGGAAGAATCACCCAAAGGAAGTTTTGGTAAATCACGTGCTTCAATTTTCACAACCGCAACATCAGTGCGTTTGTCCATACCCATCAACTTCGCCTTGAACTCACGTTTATCGGTTAGGGTGACATAGATAGTGGTTGCACCTTCTACTACGTGAGCGTTTGTCAAAATCAAACCATTGGATTCAATAATGAATCCAGAGCCCACACCTCGATCTGCTTCTTGTGGTTTTCCAGAATTTGGCTGCGGTTGCTTTGGACCATTCGGAATTCCAGGGATAGGAACGCCAAAAAAACGACGGAAGAATTCCGCTTGATCTTCAGGCATTCCTGGAATACCGCCTTGAGTCTGTTGTACCGCCACTTTTTCAGTAACACGGATATTGACCACCGCTGGGCTAGCTCGCTCAACCAAGTCAGCAAAATCCGGAATAGTTACTCGCGGGTTTTGTGCAGAGGCTGTTGGGATAAATGCAGCTTGCCCAAGACTAAAGATAGCCATGAGCGTAATTAAGAACTTTTTCATAATGCTAAAGACCTACTTGGTAAAGACCAACAATAAAGATATTGAGAATATTAGGTCAATTTGCCAAAAATCAAGGTACCGTTAGTACCCCCAAAGCCAAAATTGTTTTTGACTGCATGGTCAATCTTTACATCCCTAGCGGTATTGGCGCAGTAGTCCAAGTCGCATTCAGGGTCTTGATTAAAGATATTGATCGTAGGTGGTGACTTCTGGTTATGAAGCGCCAAAATAGTAAACACTGATTCCAAGCCACCCGCGCCGCCTAAAAGGTGGCCAGTCATTGACTTAGTAGAGTTAATTAAGGCTTTCTTAGCATGATCGCCTAAAGCGGCCTTGATTGCTTCAGTTTCATTCTTATCACCTAATGGTGTAGAAGTGCCATGCGCATTGAGATACTGAATTTGATCCGGATTAAGTTGGGCATCACGCATTGCGTTGACCATGCAACGACGCGGACCATCCATATTTGGTGCAGTCATGTGATACGCATCACCGCTCATACCAAAGCCGAGAAGTTCGCAATAAATTTTTGCGCCACGTGCTTTTGCATGTTCGTATTCTTCAAGCACCACTACACCAGCGCCTTCGCCCAGTACAAAGCCATCTCGATCTTTATCCCAAGGGCGGGATGCCGTAGCAGGATCGTCGTTTCGAGTAGAGAGCGCTCTAGCGGAGGCAAAACCACCCACGCCCAAAGCTGAGATTGTAGATTCGGCGCCACCAGCAACCATGACATCAGCGTCACCATACTGTATTAAACGGGCAGCCAAACCAATGCTATGCAATCCAGTAGTACAGGCAGTAACAGCAGCAACGTTTGGTCCTTTAAGCCCAAACAAAATGCTCAGATGCCCCGAAATCATATTGATGATTGAACCTGGAACAAAGAAGGGGGAAATACGACGAGGACCCCGCGCTAGCATCTCAGCGCTTGTATCCTCAATCATTGGCAAGCCGCCAATTCCTGAGCCCACCATCACACCAACACGCTCGGCGTTTTGCTCAGTAATTTCTAGTCCGCTATCACGAATCGCTTGCGTACCCGCTGCGATGCCGTAATGGATAAATGTATCCATATGGCGCGCCTCTTTAGCGCTGACATAATCTTCGACATTGAAATCTTTCACCTCTCCAGCGAAATGAACGCTAAGTGGAGTGTGATCAAACTTGGTGATGGTAGCAATGCCAGACTTGCCTGCAAGCAAGTTTGACCAAGCTACATCAACAGAATTACCAACAGGCGAGATGAGGCCAAGACCGGTTACTACTACCCGGCGTCGGCCATTTGATGCTGACACAGTAATACCTAGGCTAGGGAATTAACCCTGAGCTTTTGATTTAGCGAAGTCGATCGCGAGCTGAACTGTGGTGATCTTTTCAGCTTCCTCATCAGGAATTTCGATGCCGAATTCATCTTCCAAAGCCATTACCAGCTCAACAGTGTCAAGAGAGTCAGCGCCCAAGTCGTTCACAAAAGAAGATTCATTTTTGATATCTGCTTCTGCGACGCCCAATTGCTCAGCGACGATTTTCTTAACGCGTTGTTCGATGTTATCCATTAATTTCCCCAGGGGTTGTAAAAAACGATGGAAAGATTTTATCAGTTTGGTAGACCGAATTAGCAAATTCGCCTAAAAATGACAAAATCCTTGCTTTGCCGTTAGGCTAAATATAGTCCGCCATTGACGTGTAGGGTATTACCCGTAATATAACCAGCAGCTGGGGAGGCCAAAAAAGCCACCGCCTGAGCTACATCCTCAGGACTGCCTAAACGAGCCAAAGGAATGTTCACTTTTAGTGCATTTTGTTGCTCTTCGCTTAAGGCACGCGTCATGTCGGTATCAATAAATCCTGGCGCCACGCAATTGACAGTGATATTACGACTTCCAATCTCACGAGCTAAAGCGCGGGTCATACCTGAAACACCTGCTTTTGCAGCGGCATAATTAGCCTGCCCAGGGTTACCCATATGTCCAACAATAGAAGTGATATTGATAATGCGACCGCCACGAGCCTTCATCATTGGACGCATGACTGCTTGAGATAAACGAAATACCGAACTTAAATTCGTATCGATTACATCAGTCCACTCATCCGTCTTCATACGCATCGCCAAATTATCACGTGTGATACCAGCATTGTTCACCAGAATATTGATACCGCCATACTCTTTAACAATCAAATCGATGATTTCTTCGCACGCATTTGGCTCAGTCACGTTTAATACTTTGCCAGCACCACCTGAAGACTTTAGACGTTCATCAATCGCTTTCGCGCCGCTCTCTGAAGTGGCGGTACCAATCACTTTGGCCCCACACTTCACCAATTCATCTGCAATCGCTTGACCAATGCCACGCGATGCTCCAGTTACTAAAGCAATTTGTCCACTTAAATCGAGATTCATAATTGTCTTCCGCTGATTTCTATATTTCTTTAATTTGAATTTTTATTTGAGACTTACCAAAACTTCATTCAAGCTAGTTTCATCAAACACGGGTACGCCAGTAAGCTGATCATTTATACGCTTAGTGAGTCCAGCCAAAACTTTACCCGGACCACACTCCACTACTTGGGTAATACCTTGTTGAGCCATCGCCTGAATGGTCTCTTGCCAACGCACAGGCTTGGCTGCTTGTCGCACCAAAGCATCTTTAATCGCGACAGGATCGTTCAAGATAGCTACATCTACGTTATTTATTACCGGAATAGTCGGTGCTTTAAATTCAATATTAGCTAAATAGCCTTGGAGCTTTTCAGAGGCTGGCTGCAATAAGGAAGAGTGAAATGGAGCGGATACTGGTAATGGCAATGCACGTTTAGCACCTGCTGCCTTTAGTAACTCGCACGCTTTAGTAACAGCATCACTTGCACCCGCGATTACCACTTGACCAGGGGCATTAAAATTAACTGCCTCAACTATACCGCCCGAAGCAGCACTCGCTTCAGCGCATACCTTGATCACAGTTGCATCATCTAAACCAAGAATCGCCGCCATACCACCAGTACCGACTGGCACCGCACTTTGCATTGCCTCAGCACGAAAGCGAACCAAAGGCACTGCATCTTTAAATGAAATAACGCCTGATGAAACTAAGGCAGAGTACTCCCCAAGACTATGTCCT
The DNA here is from genome assembly GCF_018687635.1 of Polynucleobacter sp. MWH-Braz-FAM2G. Taxonomy (NCBI): domain Bacteria; kingdom Pseudomonadati; phylum Pseudomonadota; class Betaproteobacteria; order Burkholderiales; family Burkholderiaceae; genus Polynucleobacter; species Polynucleobacter sp. MWH-Braz-FAM2G. Next base: position 410,720 of record NZ_CP061300.1, on the reverse strand, counting down.
GCCATTACCTTAGGAACAGGACCGCCTGCAGCCAACCATGAACGATAAAAAGCCACGCCTGCGGTCAACATGACTGGTTGAGTATTGGTAGTTAGAGACAAAGCCTCCGCAGGACCTTCAGCAATCAGTTTTGCAACATCCTCGCCCAAAGCATCGGAGGCTTCTTGCAAGGTCACCTTTACTTCTGGTCGCTGTGAAATCGAATTGAGCATCCCAACAGATTGAGAACCTTGGCCTGGAAATACAAATGCAAATGTCATGTGATTAATTCGCTAAAAAGAAATAAATAAAAATAGTGAATCGTTTGTATGAAAAATTTCTAATACTTAATGGCAACCGCGCCCCATGCAAAGCCTCCACCAACACCCTCTAATAGAAGATGTTGACCGCGCTGAATTTGTCCAGAGCGCACACCCGAATCTAGTGCTAATGGGATCGATGCAGCGGAGGTGTTGCCGTGCTCATGCACCGTGACAATAACCTTATCCATAGACATGCCCATCTTCTTGGCAGTGCCTTCCATAATCCGAATATTGGCTTGATGCGGCACCAGCCAATCAATTTGTTCTGGCTTGAGATTAGCCTTTGCTAATGCCTCATGAGCTACTTGCTCTAGCACCTTAACAGCTAGCTTAAAGACCGCTTGACCATCCATGGTCATATATGGAGAACCATGCACTTCGCCATTACCTGCGCGCCCAGGAACACACAAAATATCGCGTTGACTACCATCAGCATGTAATGCTGTTGAAAGAATACCCGCCTCATTTGAAGCCTCAAGAACTACTGCACCAGCGCCATCACCAAACAAAACACAAGTACCGCGATCTTGAAAGTTCAGGATGCGTGAAAATGTTTCAGAGCCAATCACCAACACTTTCCGATAGCTTCCCGCACGAATAAAAGCATCGGCAATCGCGAGAGCGTATGTAAAACCAGCGCAAACTGCTTGTACATCAAAAGCAGCACATGCAGTATGAGCTCCTAATTTGTCTTGCACCACACAGGCCGTACTTGGAAAGCCGCCTAAATGATCGGGTGTAGATGTTGCCAAAATAATGAGGTCTAATTCTTCAGATGTAATGCCAGCGCTCTCAAGCGCTGCTTGCGAAGCCTTCACTGCTAAGTCGCTAGTGAGCTCATTCTCAGCAGCAAAATGACGTGCAGAGATTCCGCTACGTGTTTTAATCCATTCATCACTGGTCTCGAGACCAGTTTTAGCAAGGCGCTCTACTAGATCTTGATTGGTCAATCGCATTTCCGGAAGATAACTTCCAGTGCCGGCCACTCTTGCAAAGATACTCATACTTTTGTCTCCACCACAAAGGCTGCTGCAATACGCTCCACCATACGATTTTTAGCCGCTTCATATGCGCGATCTAAAGCAAATCCAAATGCAAAACGGTCAGCTGACCCATGACTCTTAATCACACATCCGCGCAAACCCAACAATACTGCACCGTTATAACGACGGTGATCAACACGCTTACGCACTCTGAGCAAAGGTACCATCGCACAAACAGCCATAAGCTTAGTGAGCCATGAGCGATTAAATTCTTCCCGAATAAAACCACTCATCATTTTTGCCAAGCCTTCACTTGCCTTAAGGACCACATTTCCAACAAAGCCATCGCACACCACAATATCGGTGGTACCTTTGAAAATATCATTGCCTTCTACGTTGCCATAAAAATTGAGCGAAGTTTGACGCAACAACTCACTTGTTTGCTTCACCACTTCATTACCCTTAATGACTTCCTCACCGATATTCAGCAACCCGATAGATGGATTCGGTTTGCCATCAACCACCTGCACCATAACGTTTGCCATTTGCGCAAATTGCACTAAGTGCATTGGCTCGCAATCAGCATTAGCGCCCAGATCCAACATTGTTGTTCCGAGACCTAGCTCATTTGGAATAGCAGTCGCAATGGCAGGACGATCTACACCTTCAAGTGTTTTCAGAATATAGCGAGAAATCGCCATCAGGGCACCGGTATTGCCAGAAGAGACAACGGCATCCGCTACGCCCTCCTTGACTTGTGTAATTGCAACGCGCATAGACGAATCTTTTTTGCGACGCAAAGCAACTTCAATAGGATCATCCATCAACACCACTTCACTAGCGGGGGTGATTTGAATGCGCTCCATGGGAGCCTTGGGGGACTTACTTAAAACTTGCTTGATCAAGTCGGGATCGCCCACTAGGACAATCTTGACATCAGAATGTTTTTCTAAAAAATCGCAGGCAGCAGGAACCGTCACGACGACTCCATGATCTCCGCCCATGGCATCAATTGCTAGAGTAACGCTCATAAACTCATTGATTGCTGCAAGTGATTTATCCAAGAAAAAAGCGGCTTTATATAGAGCCGCTTCTATCTGTTTGGACTAAAAAATTAGTCGTTTTTTGTTTTAACAACTTTACGGCCACGATAGTAGCCATTAGGTGAAATGTGGTGGCGCAAATGAGCCTCACCAGTTGTGGCTTCAACAGCCGTAGCAGGTGCGGTCAAAAAGTCGTGCGCACGATGCATGCCACGTTTGGAAGGTGATTTTTTGTTTTGTTGAACGGCCATATTGAACTCCTAAGCAAGGCGACATTCTAGCATGGAAAAGCGCCTAAATGCTTGATTTATCGAGCGCTCGTACTCAAAACAACAGTAAAAATATAACCCCTGATTTCAGTTTTTTTTCATATTTTTCAATATGTTAAAGGGATTTTCACGTTCATTTGACACCTCTTCGTCCGCCTCATCACCGAAGCTTGAGACGTGGGGCTCACAAAAGCCATCTGGATGCTTAGGAATGAGGGGTAATGACAACAAAACTTCGTCTTCTATGGTTTCAAGGAGGTTGAAATGCTGATTTACCACCAAAGGCTCCTGCTCCTCGTCCTCAATGGGATAAGCATCCGCCTCGGCTTCAGTCAAAACGAGCACAAAGCGGCGCTTTTCATCCAATTCGACCGCACAATCTTGCAAACAGCGCTGGCAAACTAGGTGCAGACGCCCTTTTAGACCTAAATCTAAAATTTGATGGGGCTCGCTTCCCGGTGAATCTTCAAAATGAGTCTCAATTGACCAATCAAAGCCGTCACCTGGGATGGCAGTTGACACTTCCTCAGCCACCCTAGGTAAATCTGAGATGCCCAAAAAACCAGCACCCTTATAGGATTGTGGAGCACAAAAATCCACCTTTTTTAAAGCATTTGGCTCAGTAGGTAGTTCGACTTGAGGTAAAACTTGATTACGATTCATGACATCAGTCTAAATGAATGCAAGCTAGAAAGCACAGTTATATATGAGTATCGCTACGAATGCCCCAAAAAATCCAAATCTCATCTTGGCCTCAACATCTAAATATCGATGCGAACTTTTAGGGCGTCTGCGCATTCCCTTTGAAGTGATTTCTCCGCAGGTTGATGAAACCCCGCTTACCAACGAGAGCACTCTTGAATTAGCCCTTCGTCTTGCTCATGCCAAAGCAGCGGCAGTTGCAAAATTACATCCTCATGCTTGGGTTATTGGATCTGATCAAGTTGCAGATCTTTGCGGAGCAGCCATTGGCAAGCCTGGTAATTTCGAAAGAGCATTAGCGCAGTTGCAATTGATGCGTGGTGCAACCGTGACATTTCATACAGCACTATGTCTTATGAAAGGTGAAATGCAAACTACATTAAGCGTTCCAACCGAAGTCACTTTTCGCAAGCTCCCCGATGATGTATTAGAAAACTATTTACTGGCTGAGGAGCCTTATGATTGCGCAGGTAGCGCAAAATCTGAAGGTTTAGGCATCAGCCTATTAGAGTCGATCAAAAGCGAGGACCCAACAGCCTTAATTGGCTTACCACTCATTGCATTAACCGGTTTACTACGCGATGCAGGATTTGCGATTCCATCAAAAACTAATTAATAGAAAATAGAAGAAGTTATCTATGAGCAAACTCGGCACACTGTATTTAGTTCCCAACACCCTAGGTGATGATGGCCGCGCAGATCAGCTCCCCTGGGTATTGCCTGCCGAAACCATTGCGCAATCAGCCAAGCTAAGGCACTGGATTGTGGAAGATGCCAAAACAGCACGAGCTCTATTAAAAGCTATTGATACCGTTTCTGCGCTGACATGTACTATTCAAGAAATGCAAATGAGTGAGTGGCGTGGTGCAGCACGCAATGCCAAGTATGGTGACTCAATAAAACCTGTTGATTTGCTCAAGCCGCTACTTGCAGGTAACGATATGGGTTTAATGTCCGAAGCGGGGGTTCCGGGCGTAGCAGACCCAGGTGCTGAATTAGTTCTAGAAGCTCATAAACTGGGTGCTCAGGTGAAGCCATTGGTTGGTCCAAGCTCCATATTGCTGGGACTAATGGCAAGCGGTCTTAATGGGCAACGTTTTGCATTTCAGGGCTACTTGCCACATGACGCCCATGAACGCACCAGCAAACTCAAACAACTGGAGATTGAATCTAGAAAATTTCAGCAAACTCAAATATGGATTGAGACACCTTATCGTAATGCTGCCATGCTCATGGCTTGCATTCATTCGTTAGCACCACAAAGCCTGCTTTGTCTTGGCGTGGATCTCAGTCTCAAATCTGAGATGGTCACAACTCTTTCGATTGCTGAATGGCGTAAACGTTACCCCAATGAAACAGCTTGTGCGTCATTACAAAATAGGCCAACAGTATTTCTACTATTGGCCTAGCTTAAGAATTACATAAGCAATTCTTAAGCTTTATTACTTAAGGTCTGGTGTCTTAACCAACGCTTTGCCTGCAGCGGCTCCGGCCTCAGCTCCAAAGCGCTTAGCTACTCGCTCAGCAAAGTTTTCTTTCATGGTGTAGTCAAAGATATCGGGAGCCTTAAAGATATCGCGCGCAACCGTATCAACCGTGCCATAACCATCTGCAAGTCCAATCTTGACTGCTTGCTCACCATTCCAAATTCGACCGGAGAATAAATCGGGAATATCTTTTAAACGATCGCCACGACCTTCTTTAACTACCTTAATAAATTGTTGATGAATCTCATCAATCATGGTTTTCACCATTTCAACTTGCTTGGGATTTTCTTTACTAAATGGATCAAGCATGCCCTTATTGGAGCCCGAAGTAATCATGCGACGAGTCACACCAAGCTTATCCATTAAGCCAGTGAATCCAAAACCCTCCATGATGACGCCGATAGATCCCACAAGACTTGCCTTATCAACCAAGATTTGATCTGCAGCGACTGCTACGTAGTATCCGCCAGATGCGCAAATATCTTCAACTACTACATAAAATGGTTTCTTGGGATATAACTTGCGTAAGCGATGTATTTCATCATTGATCATGCCGGCCTGAACTGGGGAACCGCCAGGACTATTAATGCGCAAGACAACTCCAGCACTATGTTCATTCTCAAACGCCGAAACCAAGGATGAATTGATATCCATTGCATTGGCCATCGAGCTTGAGGAAATTTCTCCTTCAAGAGTAACCAAAGCTGTATGTTTTTCAACACCCATACCTTTTCCAGGAAGATGAAAATCAAATATAGAAAGTAAGGCTCCCAAAATCACAAGCAATGTAAGTACTCGTAATACAGCCTTCCAGCGACGCGCTTTACGTGTCTCTTTTAAATTCTCCAACAAGAGGTGTTCAAGCGCTTGTCGCTCCCAATTTTGATTTGGATTGTTTTCCATCATTTCATTTCCTAGTGTTGCAAATTATTTTTAAGCCATTGAGATAGTTGAGCAACATTGTCCACATGCGCTAAGGAAGGCGAAGATTTCAAGGTATCAGGTGGATGAGCGCCATAAGTAACCGCAACAGCGTCTACCCCCGCATTGGCTGCCATATCCAAATCATGCGTGGTATCACCAATCATGAGCATACGACGTGTAGGCACTTGAGTGGCATCGGACAGCTCCAACAACATGCCTGGATGCGGCTTTGAAAAAGACTCATCGGCCGTGCGGGTTTCATGAAAAAGATGTCCAATTTGATGGTGCTTCAGTGAGCGATCCAGTCCTACGCGAGATTTACCAGTCGCTACGCCCAATAGATATTGTTCCGCATGCAATTCCTCAAGCAAATCTCGTATGCCGACAAACAAATCAAGCTCGTGATCTTTAGCCAGATAGTGATATCTGAATCGATCGGTCAGCTTTTGAAAATGAATTGGCTCAATCCAAGGTACCGCTCTTCGCAATGAATCCTGAATTCCCAAACCAATGACCGAGCTCGCTAACTTGTCATCGGGCTCCTTAAAGCCTAAATCACGACAAGCCTGTTGTATGCAATGCACAATCGTTGGCGTGGAATCCATAATGGTTCCGTCCCAATCCCAAACAATGAGATCATAAGGACGATTTAATTTATTGGCTTGCGACATACTTAAGTTACTTTAATTGCACTACTCAAATGTTTTCATCATGGCAGTAAATTCTGGAGGCAATGGCGATTCAATCCGCATCTTCTCCCCAGTACGGGGATGCGTAAAACCTGCCAAATGCGCATGAAGATATAAGCGCTTAGATTTAATTAGTTTATCGATATCTTCAAAACCATATTTGTCATCCCCCAGAATCGCGTGACCCAGCTTTTGAAGATGCACCCGAATTTGATGGGTACGCCCAGTTTTTAGCTGAGCTTCAGCCAGAGTAATCGCTGCATCATCCCGTTTAAAGGTTTTAGTTACCCTCAATGCCGTATGGCTCGGTAAACCATCTGGGTCGACGCGAACCCGACGCTCGCCATTGGCGAGAAGATATTTATGAAGCGGGTATTTGAGTTGCATCGTTTGGGGGCCTTGCACAATTTCTCCATGTGCAAGCAAGAAATAGCGCTTGTCGGTTTGGCCCTCACGGATTTGACGATGGAGCTCAACTAAAGCGCTACGCTTTTTGGCCAAGAGCAATACTCCTGAAGTATCTCGATCCAAACGGTGAACTAATTCCAAAAACTTGAGCTCTGGACGGGTTATCCGCAAGGTTTCAATAACCCCAAGAGCGATACCCGAACCACCATGAACAGCTAAACCCGCTGGTTTATCTACTATTAAAAGGGCCTCATCTTCAAAAAGAATAGGCATTTTGTCTGAGTAGCCATGCGCTCTAGACTTAGTCTGAGCAGAATTCACGGCAGCCATTTGGGCAGGTTCAGCAATTCGAACGGGTGGAACCCGCACCACATCCCCCTCTATTAAGCGGGTTGTTGGCTCAGCCCGCTTTTTATTGACCCGCACCTCACCCGACCGAATAATTCGATAAACATGACTTTTCGGGACGCCTTTAGCCCAACGTAGTAAATAGTTATCTAAACGTTGACCAGCCTCTTCCGGACCAATAGTCTGAAGATGCACTGCAGCAGGCGCTGATGAAGAAGGCGTTTTTACCTTTAAGGATCTGGAAATGGGTTCGGATTTCATGATTTATCTCTCTCGCAAACCCAATGGGGGACCACAAGGGACTCAACAATACCCCATTGTCATGCAACTTGTGCCGTATAATCAACGCTCTAGCCAATTTATTGGCCCGAGACCAGCCTGAAGTCAGGTTTGAATCGTGGAGCTTGGAGTCGCCCTTAATAGACTCCCGGGGTTGCCCCTCCCCCGTTGTAATGAGGCGCAGGGTTGGTGTGCCGTATGCCGCGACCCGCGATTAGAAGACAGTTTTCAGGCGCGCGCCTGCATTGATGACCTAAAGGAGGTCTCTGCGGCGATCGTCAAGTGTGGCACCGATTTAACCAACCGTTAACTGGGTGAACTAGGCAAAAAATGTCTAGATTTGCATGATCCACACTCATAAACCGCCCTAGGCTCAGTCCTAAGCGGTCCCTAACCTGTCCCCTAACGCAGCGCGCAACGACGCCCTCCCTACACAGGAGAGAGTGTTATGAAACGCATGTTGTTTAATGCAACTCAACAAGAAGAGTTGCGAGTTGCCATCGTTGATGGTCAAAAACTCATTGATATCGATATCGAAGCTGCCGGTCGTGAACAACGCAAAGGCAATATTTACAAAGGTGTGATTACCCGTATTGAGCCCTCTTTAGAGGCCTGCTTTGTCAATTATGGCGAAGAACGTCATGGCTTTTTGCCATTCAAAGAGGTTGCCCGCAGCTATTTTAAAGAGGGCATCGACGTCCGTAATGCCTCTATTAAGGACGCCTTACGCGAAGGTCAAGAAATCATTGTTCAAGTAGAAAAGGAAGAGCGTGGCCAAAAAGGCGCTGCCCTCACCTCATTTATCTCCTTGGCAGGCCGTTATTTGGTCTTAATGCCAAATAACCCGCGCGGAGGCGGCGTTTCCCGCCGCATTGAAGGCGAAGACCGTCAAGAACTTCGTGAAGCCATGTCTCAATTGGAAGTACCAGATGGTATGAGCATCATTGCTCGTACAGCTGGCATTGGTCGTGATGCTACTGAATTGCAATGGGACTTAAGTTACCTCATGCAATTGTGGAAAGCGATTGATGAAGCCGCTAAAGGCAATTCAGCCCCACTATTGATCTACCTAGAATCAAGCTTGGTGATTCGCGCGATTCGCGATTACTTCCAGCCAGATATTGGCGAGATTCTCATCGATACCGATGACATTTATGAACAAGCTGCTGCATTTATGTCTGTTGTTATGCCAGACAACTTGCCGCGAGTAAAACGCTATCAAGACGATGTGCCTTTGTTCTCGCGTTTCCAAATTGAGCATCAAATTGAAACTGCGTACTCACGTACTGTGCCACTGCCATCTGGCGGCGCAATCGTAATCGACCACACAGAAGCTTTGGTTTCTGTGGACGTGAACTCGGCACGCGCAACCCGTGGTTCCGACATTGAAGAGACTGCTACCCGCACTAACTTAGAAGCTGCAGATGAAATCGCCCGTCAAGCACGTTTACGTGACTTGGGAGGTTTAGTCGTTATTGACTTCATCGACATGGAATCCAGCAAAGCCCAGAAAGATGTTGAGAATCGTTTACGTGACGCATTACGTCATGACCGCGCTCGCGTTCAAATGGGCAAGATCTCCAAATTTGGCTTAATGGAAATGTCTCGTCAGCGCTTACGTCCAGCGCTCTCTGAAGGTAGTCATGTAACCTGCCCACGTTGTAACGGTACAGGCCATATTCGCGATACTGAATCTTCTGCATTGCAAGTTCTGCGCATCATTCAAGAAGAGGCAATGAAAGAAAACACGGCTGCAATTCATACACAGGTGCCAGTCGAAGTGGCTGCCTTCCTGTTAAATGAAAAACGCGCTGAAGTGATCAAGATTGAGACACGCTTCAAAGTCAATGTATTGATGGTGCCGAACAAGCATCTAGAAACTCCACACTACAAATTAGAGCGTTTGCGTCACGACGATCCACGTCTAGATGATCAAAAAGCAAGCTATGTAATGGCTGAAGAAGCTGCGCGTGAATTGGAAACAGATACAACAGTGAGCAAAAAAGATGCCGATGTGAAGGCACGTCCGGAAGCTGCTGTTAAAGGCATTACTCCAACACAACCTGCACCAATGAGCCAACCTCGTCCTGCTCGTACTGAAAAAGTGGCAACAGAAAGCTCTGGTGGTTTCTTTGGATTTATTAAGAAACTCTTCGCTTCATCACCTAAAGAAGAAGCAAAGCCAGCGCCAAGCAATAATCGTGGTCGCAACCAAGGGCGTGGCAACGATCGTAATCGTGGCCGTAATCGCCGCGGTGAACGTACCGATCGCACTGAGCGTCCAGTAGCGAATGCGGCCGAGAGTAGCGCGCCAACAGAAGGCGGCAACAACAATCGCAATCGTAACAACCGTAACGGAAACCGTAATCAAGGCAATCAAAATGGTCCGAAACCAGAACGCCAAGCTAACCCAGTTGCAATTACACCTGCAACTGAAGCTGCTCCTGGTAGCGAAACTACTCCGAGTGCTGATGGCGAAGAGCGTCGTGGACGTGGTCGAAACCGTCGTGGACGTGGTCGTGGTCAACGTGAACGTGGCGAACGTACTGAGGGTGGTAACGATGCAGCGAATGCACCAGCCACTGCGATAACAGCCAATCCATTTGCAGGTCCGCCCGTTGGTATGGCTGGCGCATCTGCAAGCATGCCGATTCAGAACATCGTCAGTAGCTTTAGCAATGCAAAACCTGTAGCAGAAAAACAAGAGCGATCAGAGCGTGCACCACGTGCTCCACGTCAATCCAATCGCCCTGCGCAAGACTCTGCTGCAAATCCTGTAACTACACCGACACCAGTAGTGGCTGTTGCTTCAGTGGCAACAGTAGAGGTAATTACTAAGCCGGCACCAGAACTTCCTAAAGTATCTTTCCAAGCTCTTGAGGAGACTCCGTTACACAGTGTTGTGCAATCTGCAGGCATGATTTGGGTCAGCACCGACTCATCTAAGCATGCTGAAGCGCAAAACCAGATTCAGGCAGAGCCTGTGGTTCATAACCTCGGCAGAGCCCCTAAGCCCGCCGCCCAACTTCCAGATGGTCCAATGGTTTTAGTTGAAACCGGCGGTCAGGAAAAAACGGTTTAAACCATCTACAGCTTTTTCTCTAGACCGCCATTTATCCCAAAAGGATATTTGGCGGTTTGGCAGAATCCCCATTTCACAGCCATAATTGAGAATATGGTTGAAAAAGCAATCCCCAAAGTGATTCCTATACGCATTGATGAAGGCAGAGGACTAACTCCGTCTATTGGCACTCACCTACTTCAACCACATGGTCAAACTAAAGACGCTCGCGGCCGCACCCTAAGAGATCTGCGCATATCTGTAACTGATCGCTGCAACTTTCGCTGCACCTATTGCATGCCAAAAGAAGTATTCGATCAAAACTATCCTTATCTAGCTCATAAAGAATTATTAAGCTTTGAGGAAATAGCTCGCCTAACGACAATTTTCTCTACTTTGGGTGTTGAAAAAATTAGACTAACTGGTGGCGAACCTTTATTGCGCAAAAACTTAGAAGTGCTCATTGAAATGCTGGCACAAATTCAGACATCTGATGGCAAGCCGCTAGATCTTACATTAACGACTAACGGCAGTATCTTACGTAAAAAAGCGGCTGCATTAAAAGCTGCTGGTCTACAAAGATTAACAGTCAGTCTAGATGGCTTAGACGATGCCATCTTTAAGAAAATGAATGATGTTGATTTTCCGGTAGCCGATGTACTGGATGGAATTCAAGCAGCTCAAGAAGTTGGCTTTGAGAATATCAAAGTGAATATGGTTGTTAAAAAAGGCACCAACGATCACGAGATTGTTTCAATGGCTAAACACTTCAAAGGTAGCGGTGTCATTCTGCGCTTTATTGAATTTATGGATGTCGGCAGCTCGAATGGATGGAATATGGATCAAGTGCTGCCATCCAAAGAAGTGATTGCCAGAATTAACGAAGTGTTCCCGCTTGAGTCGATTGAAGCAAACTACACTGGTGAAGTTGCACAGCGTTGGCGCTATCTCGATGGCACAGGGGAGATTGGTGTGATCTCGAGCGTTACCCAAACCTTTTGCCATGAATGCACCAGAGCACGAATTTCCACTGATGGTCAAATGTATCTCTGCCTGTTTGCGAATGAAGGCTTTGATTTCAAAACCTTATTGCGCTCTGGAAAAAGTGATCTTGAAATAGCCAACGCAGTAATGAATACCTGGTCTACCCGTGATGATCACTATTCAGAAATTCGGGGCTTAAATACCGACACCCAATCATCCAATAACCGTAAGGTTGAAATGTCATATATTGGTGGTTAATGATTTTCACTAAAGATATTACGGGGCTCATTCTTGCAGGCGGACGAGCGCAACGCATGGGCGGCATCGACAAAGGTTTAATCCCTTTTCATGGGCAACCACTCATTGAGTCGACTATCGCCAGACTAAAGCCTCAGACTCAAACAATCCTCATTAACGCAAACCGCAACATTACAAAATACGCGGCTTACGGATATCCCGTAGTCATGGATGAAGCGCCCGATTTTTCTGGTCCTTTGGCTGGATTTTCAGTAGGTCTGAAATTCTGCAAAACTCCCTATCTACTAACCTCCCCTTGCGACTCCCCTCTGCTTCCTAAAAATTTAGCTGAACTATTGATTGCCGAAATGGAACGCGGAGATTTTCAACTGGTATATGCCTCTAGTAAAGAATCCGATGGGAAAGTTTGGGCTCAACCTGTTTTTTGCCTGATGCGTAGTAACTTACAAGATTCATTGAATCAGTTTCTCAAAACAGGCAATCTAAAAATTGATCGTTGGTTTCAGGAACTACACAGCAGCACCGTAATCTTTGATGATCCGCAAACCTTTGCCAATGTGAATACACCTGAAGAGTTGAAAGCGCTAGAAGAAGCATCATCATGAGCCATTCCCCAAACGAACCCATCCTCTTGACTTCATCACTTCATGTTGATGATGCACGCCAGGCGATTGCAGGATTAGTAAATGATCTTATCCAAGAATCGACAGCCCTTCATGATCATGACGCCATTGAAACGGTTTCTTTAGATCAAGCGATTGATCGCATTTTGGCTATAGACTTACTATCGCCGATAGATGTACCAGCTGCGGATAACTCAGCCATGGATGGTTTTGCATTTGACGGTAAATGCCTAAATACAGGTAGCGCGAACATTACATTGCGCATAGTGGGTAGCGTCTTTGCAGGTAAGCCTTATGAAGGATCGGTTGCTCCTGGTGACTGCCTCAAAATCATGACCGGGGCAGTTATGCCAGCAGGTTGCGACACCGTTATTCCACAAGAATTTACCAGCGCCATCACTGAGAATTCCATTGAGTTCAAAAGCGATCAATTAAAGCTTGGTGAGAATCGACGCTTACGTGGCGAAGATCTTCAAAAAGGCAAGCCGGCAATTGCAGCTGGCAGACTACTCCGCCCCTCCGATCTGGGTTTAGCCGCATCTTTAGGTATAGCTTCGTTGCAAGTGAAGCGAAGACTGAAGGTTGCAATTTTGTCCTCGGGCGATGAGCTACGCACCCTAGGGCAGGAGTTGGATGCGGGAAGCATCTATGACAGCAATCGCTACAGCCTGACTGGCTTACTCAATCGCCTCAATTTAGACATCATCGATTGCGGCATTGTGCGCGATGACCCCACCTCATTAAAAAAGGCCTTTATTGAGGCAGCGGGCAAAGCAGATGTGCTTATTTCATCTGGAGGTGTTTCAGTTGGTGAAGCGGACTTCACTAAACAAATCATGCAAGAACTCGGGGATGTCGGCTTTTGGAAAATTGCTATGCGTCCAGGTCGACCTATGGCATTTGGTGTATTAAAACCAACACCCGGAAATGCTCGCAAGACCCTCTTTTTTGGCTTACCTGGTAATCCAGTAGCAGTCATGGTGACGTTTTATCAGTTTGTTCGTGCCGCCCTATTGCAGCTCAATGGTGCAAACCAAACAGAACCACCACTAACTCAGGCCATTGCCGAGGAGCCTATTCGGAAAAAGCCTGGTCGCACTGAGTTTCAACGCGCCATCTTGGGGCGTGGGACTGATGGGAAACCAACCGTCAGGCTAACTGGAAGCCAAGGTGCTGGCATCTTACGATCGATGAGTGAAGCAAATTGTTTTGTCATTCTCGGGCATGACCAGGGAAACATTGCAGCTGGAGACTGGGTAGATGTAGCGCTTTTCGATGGACTGCTTTAAGATTGCGTCATCATGAAACTTACCAAAAAAGAACTAGCCTTCCTAGACCCGATGCACACAGCCAAAACCTTAGTTTTGGTTTACCTTTGTTTCTCCGTACCAATCGTTTTATTGGCACTATTTGTGGCCTTTATCCGTGATGGAGCAATCCCAGGATTTACTGTCTTATCCGCATTAATTCTGAATGCTCTTCTTGGATTTGCTTTGCTATGGATTGCCTGCAAAGTCTACAACTGGGTTGCAGGAAAATTTGGTGGCATCGAATTAGCAATGCGCGAACTTCCAGAAGAGATTGATGCTGAATAATTAATCACAACTAAAGTTCATCTCATTAGCAAAGCCGAGCAAATGCTCGGCTTTATTTTTTATCACCCCTAAACTTTTAGCCTGAATAAATTTCCACGTTAATTAAACTCGGTGGTTTTTTTCCTGCTAGTGCTGCGCATAAATTTTCAATTGCCAAATCAACCATTGCTCTACGTGTAGCCTCAGTAGCACTCGCAATGTGCGGAGCAAGCACGACATTACTTAATTTAAGTAAGTCAGGATGAACAACTGGCTCCCCCTCGAATACATCTAAACCAGCAGCAAAAATTCTTTTTTCTTTGAGCGCTTGTGCCAATGCAGCGTCATCCACAATACCTCCACGGGCTATATTGATGAGAGTGGCAGTGGGTTTCATGAGTGCGATTTCTTTAGCACCAATGGTGTGATGACTCTGTGCGCTATATGGCAATACGAGCATTACATGGTCAGCAGTACGAAGTAATTCTTCTTTAGAAACATACTTGGCACCACAAGCCTTTTCATCAGCATCTGATAGACGACTACGATTGTGATAAATCACCTTCATTCCAAAAGCTAGGGCGCGCTTAGCTATTCCTTGACCAATTCGCCCCATGCCGACGATACCCAGTGTGCTGTGATGTATATCCATACCAAGCGGGTTATTCACGATAGACCACTTATCCCATTGACCAGCTCTAACCCAGTGCTCAGACTCAGTAATGCGTCTTGCCGTTGCCATGAGCAATGCAAACCCAAAGTCAGCCGTGGTATCGGTTAATACATCAGGGGTATTAGTGGCCATGACGCCTGCCGCAGTCATTGCTGGGACATCAAAGTTGTTATATCCAACAGAAATATTAGCCACAATCTTCAGATTTTCTGCGTGCGCCAAAGCATTAGCATCAATTCGTTCACTACCAGCTACCAAAGCCCCTACAACCCCTGAAAGCTCTTTTTGCAGCTCTTCAGGAGTGAAAATCCGATCCTCTTGATTTGATCTCACATCAAAAGACTCCTCCAGCTTGGCTAAAGCCTCTGGAAATATCGCTCTTGCTACCAAAATTTTGGGTTTTGAGCTACCGAGTAAAGAATTTGACTGTGTTTTCATAGGTGGAACTTTACCTCAACTAAATAGACCCTTTCGCCTGAAAAATAGGCTATTTCGGCTAAAATTGATCTTTTATAACCTAGCGCCCAACTTTTGGGAGCTCTTGAAACAAAACCACCATGACTTACGTTGTTACCGAATCCTGTATCCGCTGCAAATACACCGACTGCGTCGATGTTTGCCCAGTCGACTGCTTCCGCGAAGGTCCCAATTTTTTGGTCATTGATCCGGACGAGTGCATTGACTGCGCTGTATGCGTCCCAGAGTGCCCAGTAAATGCCATTTATGCTGAAGATGATGTTCCTGGCGATCAACAAGCCTTCATCAAACTCAATGCTGAACTCTCGCCTTCTTGGACCTCGATTACCAAGTCCAAAGCAGCTCTTCCAGATGCTGAAGAATGGAAAGACGTTAAAAATAAACTTGATCAGCTTGTAAAGTAATTTACTAGCAAAATAAATTGTGTTGCACTCACCCACACAAACCGATGCCGTCATCATTGGCGCCGGTCCTGTGGGTCTTTTTCAGGTCTTTGAATTAGGCCTCTTAGAAATTAAAGCGCATGTCATTGATTCATTGCCTGAAGCAGGTGGGCAATGCATTGAGCTCTATCCAGATAAACCAATCTATGACACTCCTGCAATTCCAGTTTGTACGGGACGCGAGCTCACCAATAATCTATTGAAACAAATTGAACCCTTTGGACATACCACAACCTCACCTAAGCTCCACAAAGCTTTAGGAGTCAAGTCGCCAACATTCGAGTAAGCTATCCTTATTCATTAATACCCATTCACTTTTAGCCCATATATGCGTCAATACCACGATCTCATGAAAGAAGTCCTTGCAAAAGGCGTCCAGAAATCCGATAGAACCGGGACTGGGACTGTTTCGGTATTTGGGCACCAGATGCGCTTTAATTTGGCTGATGGCTTTCCGATGGTGACCACCAAAAAACTCCATCTCAAATCCATCATTTATGAATTACTTTGGTTTCTTAAGGGCAGCACAGACAACAATTGGTTAAAAGAGCGTGGCGTATCCATTTGGAATGAGTGGGCCGCACCAGATGGCGACCTTGGACCTATTTATGGTTATCAATGGCGCTCGTGGCCAGCCCCTAATGGACAACACATTGATCAAATCTCTGAAGTAGTAGAGACCATTAAGAAAAATCCTGACTCACGTCGCATTATTGTTTCTGCGTGGAATGTAGCAGACATTCCGCGTATGGCTTTAGCGCCATGCCATGCGTTCTTTCAGTTTTATGTAGCTGATGGCAAGTTGTCATGTCAGCTCTACCAGCGAAGCGCAGATATCTTTTTGGGCGTACCTTTTAATATTGCTAGCTACGCACTACTGACTCATATGATGGCCCAACAATGTAATTTGGAAGTGGGTGACTTTATTTGGACTGGTGGAGACTGTCATTTATATAGCAATCATTTAGAGCAAGTTGAACTCCAGCTCTCAAGAGATTTCTTTCCCTTGCCTAAACTGAATATTTTGCGCAAACCTGCCTCAATTTTTGATTATGAGTTTGAGGATTTTGAAATCGTCGGCTATGAATCCCATCCACACATTAAAGCTCCTGTAGCAATTTAAGAATCTAAATCCTATGACGCAACCTGCCATCTCAATGATCGTCGCGCGCTCGCGTAACCATGTAATCGGTCGTGACAATCAAATGCCTTGGAAGATATCTGCTGATTTACAGTTTTTTAAACGTGTCACTATGGGACATCCCGTGATTATGGGTCGTAAGACCTGGGAATCAATCGGGCGCCCTTTGCCTGGTCGTCGCAATATCGTAGTGAGTCGCAATGCCAATCTTCAACTCACGGGTGCAGAGCTAGCCAGCTCCTTAAATGAAGCCTTAAGTCGCCTAAGTGCATTTCCTCGTGTATTTGTAATTGGTGGCGAGCAACTATTTAAGCAAGCGTTTGATATTGCAGACCAGATTTACATTACTGAGATTGATTTAGATGTTGAAGGTGGGGACACTTTTTTTGAAGTGCCAAAAGAAACTGATTGGAAAGAGGTGGAGCGCACTCCAGGATCGGAGGGTGATATCACTTTCAACTTCGTTACGCTAATGCGCAAATAAAAAGGACTCCTCAGAGTCCTTTTTTCAAAGCAACATCAAATTACTGAACAACAATTTTTGCATCTTTAGCGATCTGGCTTAAATACTCAAATTGTTTTCTTTGTGTCAATGCAGCACGAATAGCAGGCTTAGCTTGCTCTAGCGCTGGCGGCTTAGTTGATCTTTTATCCTCAAGCTTGATTAAATACCAACCTTGCTGCATTTGAATTGGAGTTTGTGAAACCTGACCCTTAGCAAGACTAGTGATAACGCTCGCTAATTGAGGGGTAACTTGTCCAGCCTGAATCCAACCAACAGCGCCACCTTGGGCCTTATTGGGAGCCAAGGAAACACTTTTTGCAACCTTATCAAATGGCTCCCCTTTTTTAATACGAGCCAATGCAGCTTGAGCATCCGCCTCAGAAGCCACTGCAATATCGCTCACCTTGTATTCATTAATCATGCCCTGAGGTCCAAGAGAAGCAATCTCTTTCTTGTATTGAGCTTCGACATCCGCATCTGTAATGGGATTTTTTGCCATATATGTAGATAGCTCTAAATCGGCTAAGTAATTTTGGCGAATCATCATCAACTGAGTATTTGCTCTCTCAGAATTTGCTAGACCATCTTTTTCTGCCTGTTGAGCAAGCAATAACACTTCAATGTATTTTTGCACTACAGCCTTACGTAATTCTGGAGAATCTTTTTGCCCTTGGGAAATAGCAACCTTAATGCCCTGCTCTACCATGTCATTGGTAATAATGGTTCCATTCACAGAAGCTGCGGCATTGATTGGTAATCCGCTTTGTTGCGCATAAGCGCCGCTGAAAAATGCGCCAGCTAACAATCCAGCAACAACGATACGAATAAATTTGAGATTAAATACAAAAGGTTTCATGAGAATTTAGTCTTTCTAAAATTAACCCCAATATTAACAGTAGCGGTAAAGCACGCCCCAATACGTCAAGCTAAAATGACTTCATGTGCGTTCAATACATCACTACCGTCAATATCGACTGGGTTAAATCCCATTTTGATCTTGATCTGCCGATGGCCAATGTTCATGAGGTATTTCCGACCTACCCTGGCCCCATCGTTCTTAAAAGTCATAACACCAACCGAATTGCAATAGGTTTGGCACGTTTTGGCCTGATACCCTCATGGGCAAAGGAGGAGACCTTTGGCAGAAAAACCTATAACGCTAGGGTGGAGACGGTAGATCAAAAACCATCGTATCAATACGCATGGAAACAGCGCCATTACGCCTTAGCCTTGGCGGATGCCTTCTATGAGCCCTGTTACGAGAGTGGAAAAGCAGAGCGTACTGCGATTAAACAAGCGAATCATGAACCCATGGCAATTGCTTCGATCTGGGATACCTGGACTGAACCAGAAACTGGCGAGCTTATTGCTTCATTTTCAATGCTGACAATAGATGCAAGTGCCCATCCAATAATGCGACGTATGCATAAAGCGGAAGATGAAAAACGCACGGTAGTGCCCCTCAAGCCTGAACTATTTAAGGCGTGGCTCAATGCAACGCCAGATGAAGCGCGAGCATTACTTAATTTGAATTCAATACCTGAGTTAACTATTGCCTAATGAAGTATTTCGGTAGTTACTAAAGATCTAAAAACTGATCACAGGGCTGATAGGCTGATAAGGCGCTGCAGATTCTGTTTCTAAAGCCTCAGCCTCTTCCTCGCCCTTCGGCTGGCTGTAGAAATTCGAATCAATTGATTTTTTCTTGGATAAATCCATTGCCTTTACGCTTGGAGATACTGGTCCAAATGGTCCTTCTACTGGAGAAAGGGGCTGATTATTCAGCTCTTTAATCTGTTGCGGGGTGTATGGAGAATAAGTCTGCATTCCCGTGCTTGGTTCTTGTGTTTGCGCCAATACAGAAAAACTGATTAATAGCGGACTTGCGAATAAGCAGATAAGGTACTTAAACATATCCACCATTGTAGGCGAGGCTAGCAATTTACATTTATTAATAAATGCAATATTGAGAAGTTATTTGTATCGGACCATGGCACACTACTCAAACCACCCTCATCCCTTGCGTTGAATAAGATGCCTCAGTGTTGGAAGCCGAAGAATAAGCAATACGAGCAAGACTGCGGCATAAATAGCAACCACCTCTACATCATTTTTACCAGCCTTATGCCACCAATAGTGAACGATAGCAGTACAAGCAATTAAATAAATAAGCTTGTGCAATATAGTCCAGCGTCTTCCTAATTTACGAATAGCCCACTGATTTGACGTCAAGGCTAAAGGGGTTAGCAATACTAAAGTGATAAAACCCATAGTGATAAACGGTCGCTTCAAAACATCGCCCCACATCGACCGAAGATCTAAGTTTTGATCTAGCCAAAACCAGATAGAAAAATGAATACAGGCATAAAAGAAACAATACAGACCTAACATGCGCCGTAACTTCACCCAAGCAGCATTGTTGGTAAGCAAGCGTAATGGAGTCATGGCAAGGGTGATGCACAAAAAGATTAGCGCCCAAGTGCCGGTCGAGCGAGTAATGAACTCAATTGGATTTGCACCTAGATCTTCATGAGCACCAAGCCAAATCAAGCGAACTAGCGGTGTCAACGCCAGCAAAAAGACGACTGTCTTAAGAAAATTCATAAGCCATATTAAACGACCCTACTGATTTTTAAACCAGTAGGGTCTATTTATTTATAACGGCCTGAATTAACTTCTAAGCCAAACTCAATCCTTCTTTGCTTAGTGGAAAATTGCGCACTGGTCTTCCGATAGCGGCAGAAACTGCGTTTGCAACTGCTGGACCAACCACACAAATCGTAGGCTCACCCACCCCACCCCAAAAATCATAACTAGGTACTAGAACTGTTTCGATTCTGGGGGTAGAGGCCAATCTCAGCAGAGGGTAAGAATCTAAATTCTGCTGTTTGATGCGACCATTTTCTACAGAGATCTCAGGTAAGAAGATGGCTCCTAACGCCATCGCTACAGACCCTTCAATTTGCTCACGAGTTAAATAAGGATTAACCACATGTCCTGAATTTAAAGCAAATACTAGACGGGTGACTTTCACTACATTATTCTGCACCGTCACCTCTGCCACACAAGCCGAGTAGCTGGCATAACCCATGAACTGCGCAATACCACGAAACGTTCCAGCAGGTAATGGCTTATCCCACTCCGCTTTTTTAGCAGCAGCATTTAATACTCCCAAATGCTTTGGGTGACTTTGCATTAACACTTGTCTAAATTGCAATGGGTCTTTTCCGGCTGCTTTGGCACATTCGTCCATAAAGCACTCCATAAAGATGCCGTTCTGATTCGTATTCACACCACGCCATGGACCAACAGGTACGTGGGTATTCTTCATAACATATTCAGTTAAGAGGGTAGGGAAGGTGTAACCAAGTTGTGCGTCTGGTCCATTTTCATAAAATCCTTGAAGTTGACGCTCATCCTTACCATTCTTAATGCTCTGTGGAGCTAAGGTTGCATTAATTGATTGACCTGCAACCTTAATGTGCATACCAGTGACATTTCCAGAACCATCAATGCCAGCAGTCATTTTGGCCATTGCAATAGGATGATAGTAATCATGAGTCATATCCTCCTCTCGACTCCAGATCACTTTGACAGGAACGCCTGGAAATTTTTGCGCCACTTTAGCCGCTAAGGTTGTGAAATCTTGAGTCGATCCACGACGACCCAGTCCACAACCAGAATCTAATTTATAGACCTCACAATTGGTAAGCGGAAATCCTGTAGCTTCAGATAGTGCAGCAAAAGAGCCTTCTCCATTTTGGGTTGGTACCCAAGCCTCAGCACGATCACCCGTGATTTTGACAGTAGCATTCATTGGCTCCATCGTGACATGAGCGCGATAAGGCGTGTAATAAATGGCCTCCACTTTTTTCGCGGAACCATTAATTGCAGCAGGCGCATCACCTACTTTGCGTTGCCAAAAGTCGCCCTGCTCATCCAATCCTTCGCGCAACATCTTATTAATACCATCTTGTGAAACCTTAGCAGCGACACCTTCATCCCAAACTATAGGCATTGCATTTAAAGCCGTATTTGCATGCCACCAAGTATCAGCCACCACTGCAACCGTACTGTCATTAATTTTGACAACACCTTTTACGCCACGCATATCCTTGATCTTGGCTTCGTCATAGCTCACTAATTTCCCACCGAATACTGGGCACGCCTTGACTGAGGCACAAAGCATGCCAGGGAGTTGCAAGTCGATGCCATACACCTTGGATCCATTGACTTTATTTGCAGTATCAATACGAGCATAGGGCTGCCCTGCAACTTTCCACTTCCGCGGATCTCTAAGGGTAATTGTCTGTGGATCAGGTGGCGTTAAGGTCGAGGCCAATTCGGCCACTTTGCCATAAGTTGTTTTACGGCCGGTAGGGACATGCGTGATGACTCCTTTATCCACCACTAGTTCACTGACAGGTACATTCCACTGATTGGCTGCAGCTTGCATCAGCATAATTCGAGCTGCTGCCGCACCCCGGCGAACATAATCCTCAGAAATACGAATACCTCGGCTACCCCCGGTACCATGCTCGCCCCAAACACGCTTTCGTGCCAGGCTTTGAGCTGGCGTAGCGGATTGGGTTTTTACCTTCTTCCAATTACATTCCAACTCTTCTGTAACTAGTTGCGCTAAACCCGTCCTAGTACCTTGACCCATTTCTGAGCGTGCAATTCGGATGAAGACAGTTTCATCCGGCTTGATGCTAACCCAGGCGTTAACTTCGGATTCTCCAGCTTGAGTGGGCGCATTAGGATCATGCGCCCCTAGAGTCTGTGCATGAGCGTCATCTGGCAACGACCCTACTCCCAACATCAAACCACCACCAATCATGGTGCCCTTGATAATGAAATCACGGCGGGCAGAATTTTCTAAATGGGCAAACGATTTATTAATAGTCATATTTACCCCCTTAACCACGAGTTGCAGGAGAAGCGCCATATTGCGCCAATACATCTTGCAATTTCTTTTGACCGGAAGCTACATGTATTCCATCGCGAATCTTTTGATAAGTGCCGCAACGACATAGATTTCCCATCGCATTATCAATATCGGCATCAGTAGGCTTTGGAATTCTTTTTAAGAGAGCTGCTGCTGCCATTATTTGGCCAGATTGGCAGTAGCCACACTGAGGCACGTCAAGAGCAATCCAAGCCTGCTGCACAGGATGCATCAAGTTCTTAGATAAAGCTTCAATAGTAGTGATTTTGGCTTTACCGACCGCAGATACTGGAATAGAGCAAGAACGAATAGGCTCACCATTGAGATAAACGGTACAGGCACCACATTGAGCCACACCGCAACCGTACTTAGTTCCCGTCAGTCCCACTACCTCACGAATTGCCCACAACAAGGGCATATTGGGCTCAACATCAATATTTTGAATCTGCCCGTTAATATCTAACTGCATATTGCCTCCTATGATTATCTTTTCAGATGACTATAAATCATTCTGATCTTTTTGCGCTTGCACATAAAAGGCTTGCTACCAAATCAAAATCCTATCGAATCGGGCTGTAATTTGCTATCCTGAAAGCTCAATTAAGGATAAATATGACTAACGAAAACCAAGCCCAAAATGATGAAGATTTTGACTTTGGGTGTGAATGCGCAATGGCCTTGCTCAATGAGCCCACGGAGGATCGACTCAACGACTTAATTGATGAACTTGATGAAGATGGCATGATCTCCACCGAGGTAGTTTATGGCTTACTAGCCACCATCTTAATGAGCATGAACGAAGAAGAACATGATGGCGATGAACACTAATTCGTGTTCATTGCTTTAGCGGCAAAAACATCCATTGCTTTTGCCAATTCAACATCCAATTTAGTCAAATGACCTTCTGAATGGGTGCTTAACTGAACGGTGACCGTATTCCAAGAATTTGACCAGTCAGGATGATGATTCATCTGTTCAGCGTATTGTGCGCTTAGAGTCATAAACTCAAAAGCTTGCTTAAAATCTGCAAAAACAAATTTCCGCGCAATCGCTTTTCCTTCCGCTACCACTGACCACAATGGAAGCTCTTTTTCTAAATTCAACTCTTAGATCTTCAAGATAAAAACCTTTAAGTAGAAATACTTTGGGAGAGCTGCTTTAAGTCTTCTGGATAAAGCCACCGCCACTCCCCTTCAGCCAAATCAGCAGGAATGCGGTAAGCGCCAATTTCAGTTCGGTGTAGTTGGTGAACATGATTTCCAACCGCAGCCATCATACGTTTAACTTGGTGATAACGTCCTTCAACGATGGTCATTGCAAGCACGTTCTCTGCAATTAATTTACATGCTGCAGCAAAGCAAGGTTTTGGGTCATCATCAAGGACGACGCCATTGAGTAAATGATCTATTTGCTTCTGTGTAATTGGTTCTGGGGTTGTAATTTCATAAACCTTGCCGATATTTTTCTTGGGCGTAGTCATCTTGTGGATAAATTGGCCATCATCAGAAATCAATAACAATCCTGTTGTGTCATAGTCTAGGCGACCTACACACTGCAATCCTCTTTCGACAAATGGACTGGGTAGCAAACTATAAACACTTGGGTGATGAGTCGTTTTATGAGAGCACTCGTAATTTGCTGGCTTATTAAATGCAAGGTAAGCCTTCTCGTGATATTCCCAATCTTTTCCTTCCACATTGAGAATAAGCCCTTCGGTGGAAATTCTTTCATCAGGATCTTCGGCCAATACTCCGTTTACCTTAACGAGGTCAGCATATACCAGGTCGCTACAATAACGACGAGTCCCAAAGCCTTGGCTAAAAAGAATTTTTTCTAGAGAAATCGGTTTTGCCATATGCTAGAGAGCATACTACAGAGCCAGTCAAATGCGAGTCGCCCCTAGATGACTAAATTCATTATCATTAGACACCGCCCTGATTTCAAACCACTCCTTCCATGCTCTCTGATCCTAAACCACGCTCTCTCCTGCATACCCGTGAAATTACTTTTCAAGGTTTCGCCAGAGAAGATGGTCTTTGGGATATTGAAGGACATCTAAAAGATTTCAAAGCAAACCCATTTCAGACGAGTACCAAAACTTGGCAGCCTGGAGAAGCTTTTCATGATATGTGGGTTCGTGTCACTGTTAATCAAGAACTTGTCATAAAAGAAATTGAAGTGGTCATGGATAGACATCCTCATCCAGAGTGCACTGAAGTAATCCCACCAATGGACGCACTAATTGGCTCGCGCCTAGGAAAAGGTTGGCGCAAAACCATCGATAGCCATTTAGGCGGAATCAAAGGATGCACTCATTTAAGAGAACTGCTAGCAAATCTCGCCACTGCAGCATTCCAATCTATTCCCGGGTCTTTTTCTGACCCAGAAGGAAACAAACCCCCTTTATATCTTGGAACCTGTAAATCCTGGGACTTTAATGGACCCGTTGTTATGCGCGTTTTTCCCAAGTTCTACCAATGGAAAGATAAGTCTTAAACTTAAAAGCGCCAAGTGAAGTGTGACGTAAAAATTTGCCAACCCTTCTCTCATTCTTATAGCTCAAGGTTGCGATTCGATCTAGAAGAGTTGCTTAATAATCCCTCAAAAATCTATCCAGCAATATCGATTAACTGGTCACCCTCTATTTTCGCCACACCTGACTTTACTAAAGCCATCGGTAGCCATTGAGCAAACTCACTCATCTCCATATTGAGCATTTTTGCTGCACCAATTAATGCGGGGGTACTAGCAATCCAATTCCTCACATCCAAAATATTTCGATTGCGCCACTCTAATAATCGGTATTTCAACAATACTTTGGCGCTCTGACGCGTATTGCGACTTGGATCAGAAGCAAGATAATCCAATCTAGATCGCGCTGTTGCCAAAGCCTTAGTAACATCGGAAAATGGCGCACCATGGCCTGGAATAACACAATCAATAGCTAGCGTCTCGATGAGGTCTAAAGTTTGCGCAACCTCTTCAAATCCTGGTTCACCCCATATCTCAGGGAAAATGGCGCCAAATCCATCCTCCCATAACGCATCCCCTGAAATTAAGATCCGATAATCCGCTTGATAGAGCATCACTGAATGAGGGTCATGTCCTGGCGCAGCTAGTATTTTCCAGTTATATCTTCCTAGCAGGATTTCATCACCAGGTATTAGCAAGCCTTGATAAGTAAAACGAGGGCACTCTTGACCAAGATTTTCATAGCTCAATAAGGCACTATCCCAATTACTAACGGCCGCTTGTTCAGCAAATGGGATATACACCTGGCAGTCAAATGTTTTTGCTAAAGCGGCGTTACCCCCACAGTGATCAGAATGAAGATGGGTATTAATAAGCTTATTTAGCGCCTTCATGCCATGTCTCTGCAGACTAAGTCGCACTAAATCTACTGTTAAATTTTGATGACTCCAATATCCAGAATCCACCAAAGATGTATCTTGCTCACCAAAATGCAAAATATTATTGGCGGAAAGCCACCCTCTTTCAAATACCTCAATACCAGGCGGCAACTTATGATCCATCTTTGCTTGCTTACTTTGCTTCGGTCTGTGTTGTTAGCTCTAACTTGCGAACGTCATAATGCTGAGCTTGTAAACGCTGTAGTAAGTCTTCATAAGATTTACGATCTATTTGCGGCGATCTCGACAGAATCCAAAGATATTCTCGTCGCGGATCACTAACGACTGCTATTTGATATTGGCCGTCTAGATCAATGATCCAATAATCTCCCCAAACCATGGGTATAAAGGAAAGCCAAGCCGGTGCAAACCTTACCTCCAACTTTGGAGAATCTTTCCCTCCAATTTGACGCGCCACACCTTCTGCTTCAGAAACATTACCCTCGGCAGTTTTACAGCTATTGAGAACCTTTAAATTACCATCAGGCCTTACTGAATAAACTGCTTTGGTGTTGCTAACACATTTTTTCTGAAACCAATTGGGGTATTTAGCCACTTCGTACCATGTACCAAGATAACGCTGTACATCTAAAGTGGGAATAGTCTTTACAGGAACATCGGATCCTTGAGCATAAGCAGTAAAACTGGATATAAATATGAACGTACAAAAAAGTGCCGAATATAAATTGCTCATCACATTAATAGTATTTTTTTAAATCCATACCACTGTACATGCTAGCCACCTGCTCACCATAGCCATTAAATATCTGCGTTTTAATTTTCGGAGCAAATATTCCTTTGGGGTCTCCGATACGCCTTTCGGTAGCCTGACTCCATCGCGGATGATCAACCTCAGGATTTACATTGGAGTAAAAACCATACTCTCGTGCATCAAATTGATTCCAGCTGGTCTTAGGCATCTCCTCTGTAAATCGGATTTTGATAATCGACTTAGCGCTCTTAAAACCATACTTCCAAGGAACCACAATACGAACAGGCGCTCCATTAGGCTTTGGCAAAACTTCACCGTATAAGCCAAAAGTAAGCAGAGTTAATGGATTCATGGCCTCATCCATACGCAAACCTTCTCGATAGGGCCAATTAATAATATTGCTCTTTACCCCAGGCATTTGCTTCGGATCAGCAAGCGAAATAAATTCGACATACTTTGCTGATCCAAGTGGCTCCACCTTATTAATAAGTTTAGATAAAGAATAACCGTCCCATGGAATCACCATTGACCAACCTTCTACGCAACGCATGCGGTAGATTCGCTCTTCCATGGGCGCTAGCTTGAGAAGAGCATCAATATCAAGAGTCATCGGCTTTTTTACCAATCCTTCTATCGAAATAGTCCAAGGACGTGTTTGCAAGCTATCCGCATTTGCCGCAGGATCGGCTTTGTCAGTACCAAATTCGTAAAAATTGTTATAGCTAGTTACGTACTTGTATGAAGTTAAGCCATCTTTATTTGCAAATGCTGGATTGATCGTAGCAGCTAGCTTTTCAGGAGTGACTGCCAATGCTTGCCTAGAAAACCAAGGCGCCAAAGCCATACCAAAACCGCCTGCAGCAGCAGTTTTAATAATACTTCGACGATTTTCAAATACAGCTTGAGGAGTAATGTCGCTAGCAAGAATGGTCTTATCAATAAAACCCATAAGCACCTCTCATATATGTAATGAGCCTATTGTGCTACCAATAACAAATTCCTGCTTAGGACTGATGAGAGCGCATCTTATTCATTAAATCCAGGCTAAATTGATCCATTCCACCAACCATTTCTATTAAAGGCGGATAGTCCCGAGTCAGTGTCTCTCCACCATAAAAGCGCAATAGCCAATTAGGATAGCTTCGCTCTGTGATCTCACGAATTTCCAATAGTTCTATGCGGTGGTGGCGCTTATCGTCTTGGATACGCCTCCATGCCTTCATGACACTTGCTCGCTCCCCCTCAATAATTTGCCCAAATTGCTGGTTGTCATACAACAGAATTCCAGTAATTCCATTGTTTTTGTTAAACGTACGAGCCGAATCCAAGAGTCGCATTAATCCAAGAAAAGAAAAATCCGAGACTGCTTCGCTCAGATAACTCAATTCAATCAGATCTTTTTGTTTAGCCATGATTTGGATATTAGTGGTCATAAAAAAGGCAAACCCTTAAGTTTGCCTTTTAAATACTAGACTAAATAAGCAATATTAGCCTCGCGCTGCCTTCAGAGCTGCATTGAAAGTGGCACTCGGACGCATTACGGCCTTGCACTTCTCTGGATCTGCTACATAGTAGCCACCAATATCGACTGGCTTGCCTTGAACAGCTTTAAGCTCTTCTGCAATCTTCTTCTCATTCTCAACCAAAGATTTAGCTAGAGGCGCAAAGTACGCTTGCAATTCTTTATCTTCAGTTTGAGCTGCCAAAGCTTCTGCCCAATACATAGCCAAGTAGAACTGACTGCCGCGGTTATCTAGCTCACCAGTACGTGGTGAAGGCGACTTATTGTTATCCAACAACTTACCAGTTGCCTCATCCAAAGTGCGAGCCAAAATCTTCACTTTTTGATTGCCAGTCTTATCACTGATATCCTCAAGAGAAACGGCTAAAGCCAAGAACTCACCAAGAGAATCCCAACGTAAATGGTTTTCTTCAACCAACTGTTGCACATGCTTAGGAGCAGAACCACCAGCGCCAGTTTCAAACAGGCCGCCACCGGCCATCAATGGAACAATCGAGAGCATCTTCGCACTGGTACCTAGTTCCATGATTGGGAACAAGTCGGTGAGATAGTCACGCAAAATATTGCCCGTTACAGAGATCGTATCTTTACCGCGAATCACTCTCTCTAGGGTGTAACGCATTGCACGAGTTTGGGACATGATCTGGATATCTACGCCTTCAAGATCGTAATCTTTGAGATAGGTTTTCACCTTCTTGATCAACTCTGCTTCGTGTGGACGGTACTCATCAAGCCAGAATACTGCTGGTGTATTAGAGAGACGCGCGCGGTTCACAGCCAACTTCACCCAGTCACGAATCGGGGCATCTTTACACTGACACATACGCCAGATATCACCCTCTTCAACATTTTGCTCGAGCAATACAGTGCCATCGTCAGCAACAATGCGCGCTACACCAGCTTCTGGAATTTCAAAAGTCTTGTCATGTGAGCCGTACTCTTCTGCTTGTTGAGCCATTAAACCTACGTTAGGTACTGTACCCATCGTAGTTGGATCAAAATTACCGTGGGTCTTACAGAAATTGATCATTTCTTGATAGATACGGGCAAAGGTACTTTCTGGAATCACAGCTTTGGTGTCATGCAAACGACCATCTGCACCCCACATCTTGCCGCCAACACGGATCATTGCCGGCATGGACGCATCCACAATCACGTCACTTGGGGAATGGAGATTGGTAATACCTTTGGCAGAATCAACCATCGCCAAGGCTGGACGGTGTTCATGACAAGCATGTAAATCTTGAATGATTTCTTCGCGCTTAGATTCTGGCAAAGTCTTGATTTTTTCATACAAGCTGCTCATACCATTATTGGCATTCACACCCAATTCTTCAAACAATTTTGCATGCTTTTCGAATGCATCTTTGTAGAAAATCTTCACTGCATGACCAAAGACGATTGGATGTGAAACTTTCATCATCGTAGCTTTAACGTGCAAGGACAACATCATGCCAGTCTTATAAGCATCTTCAATTTCTTTTTCATAGAATTCGCAAAGCGCTTTTTTGCTCATGTACATGCTGTCAATAATTTCTCCAGCCAGCAAAGAGACTTTTGGCTTTAGAACGATTGTCTTACCGCTCTTCGTTACCAAGTCCATCTTCACATCACAAGCCTTAGTCATCGTCATTGACTTCTCGCTAGAGTAGAAGTCACCGCCATGCATATGGGATACGTGCGTACGAGAAGCTTGACTCCACTCTCCCATGGAGTGTGGATTTTTACGTGCGTAACGCTTCACAGCGGGTGGCGCACGGCGGTCAGAGTTACCTTCGCGTAATACTGGGTTAACCGAACTACCTAAGCACTTAGAGTAGCGAGCACGAATCGCTTTCTCCTCATCCGTTTTTGGATCTTCAGGGAAATTCGGAATCTTGTAGCCCTTAGACTGCAACTCCTTGATAGCTGCTAGCAACTGAGGAACAGAGGCGCTAATGTTAGGCAGCTTAATAATATTGGTGTCTGGCAACAAAGTCATTTTGCCGAGTTCGGCCAAGTTATCAGGAACCTGTTGCTCAGGTGTGAGGCAATCAGAAAACTCAGCCAAGATACGAGCAGCAACAGAAATGTCACTCTTAACGATCTCTACGCCAGCAGGTGCCGTAAAAGTACGAATGATTGGCAGAAATGCACAAGTCGCCAAAAGCGGCGCTTCGTCTGTCAGCGTATAAATAATCTTTGATTTCTCTGAAGCCATGAATGTTTCCTCAATATTGAAAAAATTACAGAGTCAGGTTTTTACCCTGTCGCTCTCAAACCCACATTTTGCAAGTCGCTTTTAGCGCTCCTTTTGCTAATGAGGCGAGTCTTCCATTTTAAATCATCGAACTTGATAAAAATGGTGGATTTGTACCTAAAAATCCCCAATAAAGGCCAATTTAAGGGAATCCACCAAGACGTCCCAAGTTACAAATTCACCGTAAACTGCAAGACATGGTCAACAGACATCCTTTACTCAATAAAAATTTGGTCTTACTCATTGTTTGCCAAGGTCTGTTCCTAACCAACAATGTCACCTTTATTGCCATTAACGGCTTGGTAGGCCTCAGTCTTGCGCCAGCAAGTTGGATGGCAACCCTACCTGTCATGGGCTATGTGGTTGGAGGCGCTTTTTCAACCTCTATTGTGGCTAAATCCCAAAATTATTTCGGCCGCAAGATCTCTTTTCAGTTAGGCCTACTTGTTGCCGTGCTATCCGCCCTCTTATGCGCCTATGCTGCCCTTAGCCATAATTTTTGGCTCTTGATCGCAGGAACCTTTATTGCCGGCTATTACAGTGCCAATGGTCAGCTTTATCGCTTTGCTGCTGGAGAGCTCACCGAGCTTAAGCAACGCGATAAGGCTATTTCTTGGGTATTGGCTGGTGGCATCCTAGGAGCGGTTATTGGACCCAATCTAGCGTCCTGGACAAGAAACCTATTCGATACCCCTTTTTTGGGAGCCTACCTCACGCTCTCCATTGCCGCATTAATTGGCATCTTTGTCATGCAGTTCATTCACTTTCCCCGCGAATCGAAGACCGAGCATTCGCTTTCTGATGGTCGTCCGCTTAAAGAAATTCTGAAGCAACCTGTTTTTGTGGTTGCCATTATCGGCGCCGCCTTGGGATATGGGGTCATGAATCTCCTAATGGCCGCTACACCACTAGCGATGCAAGTATGCGGGCTACCATTCTCTGATACTGCCTTAGTGCTTGAATGGCATGTGATTGGGATGTTTGCCCCTGGATTTTTTACAGGATCATTAATACAGCGGTTTGGCACGCTCAGAATTATGTCAGTCGGCGTTTTACTCAATTTCACCTGTATTGCAATCGCACTAACTGGGACCAATCTTCATCAGTTCTTTATGGCTTTATTTTTACTCGGTGTCGGCTGGAATTTCTTATTTACTGGTGCCACCTCATTAGCAATCAATGCCTACAAACCAAATGAGCGAGATAAGGCGCAAGCTGCAATTAACTTTTGCGTCTTTGCAACGATGGCATTTACCTCTTTTGGGTCTGGAGCACTGGTTACCTCTCAAGGCTGGAGCATTCTGAATTGGGGCTCTCTTATTCCAGTGATAATAAGTGGGCTAGCAATTTTCTGGCTCGCACAGCATCACAAAAAGTCACAAGCATCAATCTAGGAAGTTTTTGCAAGCGGTAGGTTGAATAGCAGGTTTTGGGGTTTTAACTTCAACTGATTTTGTTCATTCATAGCAATTGCCATGTATACAGGCTTACCGCTTTGCGCTTGAGTTGCCGCCGCCTCATCAAGAAAGTCCAAGCGAAACAAACAAATCACCCTCTCCAACTCATCTTGCTCAACTAGCTCTTTGTTGTATAGCTTATTGAGTATCTGAGTGGCTGACGCATCTAGGCCAACATGCCATGACCACTTGGGATCAATAATCTGTTGCATCGGTGTAATGCGTACGACAACACCTAAGAAATGGTTTATCCATTTTTCTAAGACACGACAAAAATGATTAATAGGCTCATGACCAAAATTCAATTGGACGGCTAAATCAAAATCTTCATTTCGACCCCAGTATTGCTCTGCATTTTCTTCATAAATAACGTCTAGATCAGCCGAACGCATTTTCATCGATTTACCCTTCAGTAAATCCATAATGTTTCCAGCATCCCCAGCTTGCGCATTGCGGGCAACTACCTCTTCATCAGCACCCATCACAATGCCATCCTCTATGACACTAATCTTCTGGGTTCTAAAAAATAGCTCGCTCATGCGTACTTCTAAAGGATGCGCCTTATCCCCAAGAATATGTCTTACAAAAATTTGGGCTAACTGAGATACAAATAAGGGCGGGACATCAACGCCAGCACCTTTAAATAAACTCATATAAAAAGCCTCTAATGAGCTTGCTGATAACAGGCGTGATCGATAACGCAACCAGACACGATAGTTTTCCTGAGTATCCTCGTCAGCCATGCCCTTAATTTCGTCTTCACTTACGTCAGATCGAGGGCTTTCAACTAGACGTTGATGCAAGGCACGTTCAACCGAACAAGACTCAGGCACTAACTTAAGCTCTGGTCTCTCCATATAAGTTCGCAAAAAGTCGTCCGTGACCAGCAATTGGTTGTCAGGGCTAATTGCTAGGGAGTTGTATCCAGAATTTACCCAATAGTTTGTCATGTGCTTTAGCTTTAGTTGGTTTGCCATCAATGTTTCAGGGCTCAGAATATACTAGCCACTCAATTTGCGTGAAATAGGAAAAAATCATGAGCGAACTTAAGAAAATCGATACTGTAGTTGGGGACGGAAAAGAAGCAACGGCTGGAAATCATGTAGACGTTCATTACACAGGATGGCTCTATGATGAAAATGCACCCGAACATAAAGGGCAGAAATTTGACAGCTCATTAGACCGTGGTCAACTCTTCAGCTTTCCCTTGGGCGCCGGACATGTTATTAAGGGTTGGGATGAAGGCGTAGCTGGTATGAAAATTGGTGGTAAGCGAACACTCATCATTCCTTCAGAAATGGGCTATGGACCGCGTGGCGCTGGTGGCGTAATACCTCCTAATGCCACCCTAGTATTTGATGTGGAATTACATGGCGTTAACTAATCACAATACCTATAACTGATTGCCAATTACAGCAAAACAAAAGCCACCCTAGGGTGGCTTTTATATTAATTGACTACGAAACTTTAAATCTTAAGAACGAATGTCTTTGCCATTTAAAGTTAAGCGATTGGTAGAACGATTTTGGCACAAGCCAATTAAGCGATTTCTTTCAGCCATCACCTTATCTGAATATCCACCATCATCATCTGCATTCGCTGCGCCAACATAGTATTTCAAACCATTACGCAATGAACCAGCTGTGGCAATTAAATATTTCAAGATATAGGCGCCAACACGAATGTTCACTTCGGGTTTAGTAGCCTCTGTAGTTCCACCAAAGATTGCATATTTATCTTTATGTACAGAAGTCATCACTTGCATGAGACCCTCGGCACCTGCATGGCTCTTAGTATTTGGGTTGAAATTTGACTCTACAGCTATCACCGCTAATAAAAGCACTGGATCAATATTGACTTCTTTTGCAATCAAAATAGTTTTAGATACATATTCTTCTATCTTGGCACGATCAAGGTTGTATTTTTTTTCGTAGAAATCAGCGACAGCCCGTTGATTCTGAATAGACCCCATTAAATTGCTATCTAAAGCCTGAGGATCTATCTTGGAAGTAGGGATGCGATCAGATAAGTGTGAAATGGATTTCACTTGCAATTGAGCAACTGAAGGCATCAGCAAGGCGACTGTTTGCTGTTTGGCGCTCTCAAAGCCGGCGGCATTTGCCACTTTAGACTTGTTATAGATCACCGCCGCAATATCGTTATCCGCGGTTTGAGCCGCAGCCTCATGGGCCTCTGAAGATTGATTGAGCATGCCAAAGCCGTTGCTCCAAACAATGTGGCGCGCTTCGTCAGGAACCAAGATACGAGCCAGGTCAAAGGCGCCAGCACCGGTTCCATTACCAGAAAGCCAAAGTCCAACCACCATGAATACAGTAACAACGAGCAAGCCATTGATGACTCGATAGACTGGAGCCATGGCATGGGAAAGCAGTTCTTTGGCGGTCAGCACATTAGGCTGCACACCCTGCATTTCATTCAAATTGTTTGATAGACATTTACTCATTCATTTTTTGCGGAACCACATATAACTAAAATTTAGATATATGTTGCATCGCAATATTTAAAAAACATGGGTCATCCTAAGAAGTTTCTTATATCAAGTCAAGAATATAAGAATGAATATTCATAACTTTTTGATCTATAAATTCGGGAGATCCCTAATAAGAACTTCCCAGTTGGCATATAGTTCAACTAAATCAATAGCTTATAAAAGTTAAGAAGCACTAATTTCACTCTATAAAAAAATGGGTGAAATACGACTTTTTTACGATTTGGAATAAATTTTTCGTCTCCAAAACCATACATCTAGTGTTTTTCAGGGCTTTATTTTCTACGGGTAGTACCGGACGGTCGCAACAAGTCCTACACTTAGAACCCATGAGAATTCTTCAAAAAGTCTTTGCCCTAGTCGCGCTAACCATCTCATTAAATGCCTTTGCACTATTTGATGACTGCAAGGACCTCTTTCC
The DNA here is from genome assembly GCF_018687635.1 of Polynucleobacter sp. MWH-Braz-FAM2G. Lineage (NCBI taxonomy): Bacteria > Pseudomonadati > Pseudomonadota > Betaproteobacteria > Burkholderiales > Burkholderiaceae > Polynucleobacter > Polynucleobacter sp. MWH-Braz-FAM2G. The sequence continues at coordinate 376,329 of NZ_CP061300.1, read as the reverse complement.
AAACCAGAAAATTCCAAGTAGCTCACAGGTAGGTCGCGACCTCTGCATGGATAGTTTTGCGATCTTGTACTCACCCGAGGATAAGAAGCCCATCTATACAGTGGAGAAGCTAAACAAAGAACAGTTGTCAGCTCCCCACCCACGTAGAAGCAATCAATTCTATGAAGAAGCTAGACTGCCCTTTTCTGAAAGATCCCTGCTATCGGATTACCGCGGCAGTGGGTACGACCGTGGCCATAATGCGCCTGCTGGAGATATGAGTAATGAGCGCTCAATGGCTCAATCCTTCTCTCTAGCCAATATGATGCCCCAAGCAAGACAGAATAATCAGGGCATTTGGGCCAAGAATGTGGAGGAGCCCACGCGGGCATACGTTAAAAGAGCACCTGGAGATGTCTATGTCTTTACAGGCTCTACGGGTAAAGCTGGGAGTATCGGCAAAAGCCAAGTCACTATTCCCAGCCATTTATATAAGCTGGTTTACGATCCAGCCAAAAATCATGCTTGGGCATACTGGATTGAGAATACGAATGAGGCTCGGATGACTCCACCCATCTCCTATGCAGAATTGGTCCAAAAAACAGGAATCGACTTTCAACTTCCGATTGGCAATACCTCAACTGGAGGCACTAACAAAACCTTAGAGCCACCAATAGCAAAAGAGGTAAAGCCTTTGATAGGAGGTTGGTACCCCGTATTTTTTGATGAATATTCAGCCAATAAACTCAATAGTGTCATCAGCAACATCAAGGCAGGTAGAGTTGAAAGCATTCAGATTCAATACGATCGCAATGAAAATTTAGCAAAACAGATTGCCACCCAAATTGAAACTCAAACCAAACTCCAGGTCAGTATCTTACAAAGCAGCCCGCCAGAGTCCACCTCTGTAAGTTACGAACGTAATCGCGTTACTCTCATCGTTCGTTCAAAGTAATTTAGATTTAGCTTGTATTCCATGAGCGCGCTGTATTGGCGCCAATAAACCACGTAAACCATTGTGGTCAAGGGTATGCATCAATTCCAATAGTTGACCGAGCTCGCTCTTGGGAAATCCTTCTCGAGCAAACCATGCCAAGTAATTGCCTGGTAAATCGGCCAACGCATGCCTCGCATATTTTCCAAAGGGCATTTTCATTAAAACCAGTTTTTCCAAGGATTCAGGACTCATTTCTAGAAATCTTACAAGCAAAGGATAAAAAGCTTACAGATTTCGTCATTATTTAAACCATGGTCATTTACATCAGTTGAGAATCATTCTCATTTAATGTTATATTGAGAATCGTTCTCAATTAGAGATTTTTTCAATCCACCTGAAATGACCATGAAATTGACCATTAAAAGACTCGTTGCCTTTAGCATCTTTCTTGTTACCACCCTTCATCTTTCTTTTGCTCATGCTGGAGAGGGGGTATTTGGCTGGATCTATACGCTTGATTTACAGCCAAAAGGTAAGCTTGAATTTGAGCAGCGCCTACAACTAAATCAGCAGCAAGCATCAGGTACATATAACGCCTGGACTGCAAGAACGGAACTTGAATATGGGTTGACCAATGATTTGCAAATCGCTGGGTACATCAATTCCTACTACACGAGCGCAAATCAAAATTACACAAACCCTGAGGCATGCGGTGACTCGCCCACTTGTACGGGCGGTTATGGCGTCCCTTCTTCTCACGATCCTTCTACCCCCTATAGAAAAAGTGGAATCGAAGGCGGCTCTCTAGAGGCAATCTACCGCATCACCAATCCAGTAACTTCGCCAGTGGGAGTGGGCCTCTATCTTGAGCCGACTTGGGGTAGAAACAAAGATGAGATTGAAGCGCGATTATTGCTGCAGTCAAACTTTATTGATGATCGACTTATTCTGGCAGGTAACGTCGTAGTTGCCAATGAGCGCTTGAAGTTTATTGAAAACGGTAATGTACCTGAATCAATGTTGGATTTTTTAATAGGTGCTAGCTATCGATTTGCACCTAAATGGTCTGCGGGTGTAGAGGCTCGGTTTCATAACGACTATTCAGAATTGAATTTACGCAATCAGGTTCAGCGCGCCACCTTCATTGGCCCAAATATGCACTATGCAGCAAAAGATTGGTGGGTCACTGGAGCATGGCGCTACCAACTTGCAGGCGGAACCTGTATGGGCGGTGGCGAAGCAGAGTGCTCGAATGCTCGCGTGTGGGATAGCCACTCCGTGAATGAATTTATTGTCAAAGTTGGCTTCCCTCTGAATTGATTGGAGAACACATATGGAAATTCAGAATTTATTAGTAGGCGCCCTAAGCTATCTGGTTAAGTTTCAATCCACTCAATGCCCATTCGCAAGAGGTAGAGCATTACTACTATTTGAAGCATTGGCTGAACAACAAGACCTGGATCCCAATATTCAAGAACTTTGCTGTGAAGTGAATGAGTTACTCGCTACGTAATTCATTTGCATACTTAATTTCAAACTCTACTGTTTATACCCTATGTACTGGAAACCCAATCCCCTAGCAATTCTTGGTGTGGCAATCATGAGCACACCGATCATTGCTCAAGCAAAAATTTATATTTCTGCAGAGCAAGCTCAGAAAATTCTTTTCCCAAATAAGACACTAAGCAAAAACCCCATCATCATTACCGAAGACCTTCAAGAGAAGATGCGCGTAGCCTCCAGCATTCGCCATGCATTTCAAGGTGAGCGCATCTGGAAAGCATCTGATGGTAGCTGGCTAGTTATTGACGAGGTAATTGGTAAACACGAAATGGTTACTTATGCAGTAGCCCTTAGTCCAGCAGGCGCGATTTTGGGGATTGAAATTCTGGAATACGTTGAATCTTATGGGTATGAGGTAGCAGAACCTCAATGGCGTAAACAATTTGTAGGCAAAACAATCAGCGACCCTATTAAGCTTAACCAGGATATACAAAATATCGGCGGAGCAACGCTTTCGTGTAAGCATATTACTGATGGCGTGAAACGAGTGACAGTCTTATACGACTTGGCTCTAAAAAATACACCCGCCAAAATCATTAGCGGGAAATAAATAACTTATGGTTCGCTGCAAGCCCTTATTGGGCACCTATGTTGAGATCACCATTGATGGACCCGAGAATCAAGCGGCAGTCGATAATGCGTTCAGCGCCATTCAAATAGTTCATGATTTGATGAGCTTTCACAATTCGCAAAGTGAATTAAGTCGCATTAATCAAGAAGCTCATGTTAAAGCGGTAGAAATTCATCCATGGACTGCGCAAGTACTGAAGATTTCCAAAGAGATAAATCAGAAATCCAACGGCCTTTTTGATTGTGGCATCGGTCATCGCCTAGTTGCTGCCGGCCTGCTACCTAATCACATCACGCTTAGCAACCACAATTTAGGGGGTATACAAGATATTCAATTTTTAGCACCCGATCTAATCAGGTCTTCTCGTCCAGTTTGTCTAGATCTTGGTGGTATAGCCAAGGGCTTTGCGGTAGACATGGCAGTCAGAGTATTAATCTCTGAAGGTATACAGTCGGGCGTTGTGAATGCAGGAGGAGACTTAAGAGTATTTGGCGATACATCTCGACAAATTCAGGTTCGCAATCCAATCCTGCCTGATGAGGTCGTTGAAATAGGTTCATTGATCAATGGGGCAATCGCAACAAGTAGTCTTTACTTTGCAAAAAGAGATCAATTGCAAAGCCATATCATTAATCCCATCGCACAACACTCTTCTGAAGCGCATGTTGAAGTACATGAGTCTTTTTCCATTCTTGCTAAAGAATGTGTCTATGCCGATGCACTCACTAAAGTTCTAGCCTTATCTCACAATACTCATCACCCTTGTTTTAAGTACTTTTCGGCGCAAGCATTAAGGATTGCCGCATGAGCCGACTTGGAAAAATGCCTAGCTGGCAAAAATCCTTCGTCCTATATGGCATGATCACCTGCTCCATCACGGGCTTACTTTATTTACTAGGACATCAATTTCAGATCCAATGCGCTATGCTTGGAACTCATCTAGTTTTGGTTGCCCATGGCATTGCAGCAATGCTTGCCACTCTTGCGCTTGGTTCGGTGCTGACTTTTCATATCAAAGCGGGCTATAAGTCAAAGAACAAGTGGATAAGCGGCTTTAGTCAATTAAGCTTCTTGGCGGTGTTAGTTATTTCTGGGGCACTGCTTTACTACGGCCCCGAAGAAATTCGAGATGGAGTCATCGATACCCATTGGATTAGCGGCTTAATTTTTATTGCCATTTTTACAGTTCATATAGCTACAAAATCTCGCAATGGAGACCATCACCTCAAAGGCAATCCAAGGCACTAGTTCAGCTTATCTTCCTATAAAATGAATAATGGCTTTTTCATTATTGCTGGACACTTCTTTAGGTCTATTGTTTGGGCTACCCATGATTACAGCAACTTTTCTTAGTGTTTAAATTTAGCGTTGCTTTCAGCTTAACAATCAAATGAATTAACGATCCATGAAAAAGCCTCTAGCATCTTTGATCTATATTCTTATATTCAGCCTTTTAGGAGTTCTACTGATGTCTCTTACGAAGCCAAATACTTTTCTCTCTAGCTCTATTAGCGCTATATCGGGAACAGTTAGCAACCTGAATAATGAAGTACTAGAGTATGTAAACCCAGAAAAACCTACCCACGACCATTCTTCGGTTTATTACAAACGCTTTTTTATCTCTAAATTTAATCTAGACAATAGAGTCATCGAAGCCAAATTCTCATCGCCAATGAAGATTGCCGATGGCGATCAGGTCACAGTCTCGGGGTACCAGAAAGACAATGCCTTTCAAGTTCTAGCCTATAACAACAAAACCCAAGCAGTGATCAGCAATGAGAATTGGATCGTCCTATTCTTGGGTGCCATCTTCTTCTTTGCCATCGCAATTGGATTGCTGAATAGCGAACTCGTTATTGAAGGTGCGATCATTCCAAAACTTTTTTTATTTGGATTTACTTTAGTTGCCTTATATATGGGTTATCACGCCCTATTAATTCGAGAGGCAATCAAGCTTTTGTCGAGCTAATGAGATTGACACAACTCCCACAAAAAAAGCCCTTATTACTAAGGGCTTTTTGTTGGCTGTAGCTTTATTTACTAATTAGTGACCACCTGCACCACCCAAGTAAGCCGCCTTTACCGCCGGGTCATCCATGAGTTTATTTGCGGGTCCGTGTGTAGCAATCTTGCCGTTCTCAAGAACGTAGCCATAATCAGCCACGTTCAATGCTGCAGCAGCAAACTGCTCAACCAACAACATGGTTACACCTTGTGACTTCAAATTAGAAATAATCTTAAACACTTCCTCAACCAAAATTGGGGCAAGACCCATTGATGGTTCATCCAAGAGAATGATCTCTGGATTTAACATCACAGCACGAGCCATCGCTAGCATTTGCTGTTCACCACCAGATAAGGTTCCAGCCAATTGATTGCGACGCTCTTTGAGGCGTGGGAACATTTCAAGAGACTTTTCTAGGTCACTTTTAATATCGCCTTTAGGGCGGCTACCAGTAAAACGCGGAAAAGCGCCTAAGAGTAAGTTGTCAGTTACAGACATCGTCGTAAATACGCGGCGACCTTCTGGACTATGCGCTAGACCCAAACGAGCGATTTTATGAGAGTCGTAACCATCAATTTTTTCACCGCCTAGAGTGACTTCACCAGCAGTGGGCTTAATCATGCCGGTAATAGCTCGCATAGTAGTAGTTTTGCCTGCACCGTTTGAGCCAATCAAGGTAATCACTTGGCCTTTAGGAACATCAATATTGATGCCATGGAGGACTTTTACCTTACCGTAGCCTGCTTCAAGATTCTTAATAGATAACATGGTATTTACCGATTCAATATGTTCTAGTGATTAAGTACCCAAGTAGGCATGAATCACCTTCTCGTCTGCCTGAACTTCAGCTGGCTTACCTTCTGCAATCTTCTGACCGAAGTCCAATACAGAAACCGTATCGCAAACTGACATCACCACATCCATATGGTGCTCAATCAGGATGAAAGTAATACCGTTGTCGCGGATCTTACGAATGATGCGCAAGAGCTCTTTAATGTCAGGAGCAGTTAAACCTGCAGCTGGCTCATCCAACAAGAGCAGCTCAGGATCCAATGCCAAGGCACGTGCGATTTCGAGCAAGCGTTGCTTACCATATGGCAAGTTACGCGCCTCTTCATTAGCCAAATCATCTAGACCAACGAACTTGAGTAGCGCCATTGCGCGCGCATGCGCGTCAGCCTCTTCTTTCTTATAACGCGGGAGATGTAAGGCAACCTCCAACATATTAGATTTGAAGGTGTGATGCAAGCCAACCAAAATATTTTGGATGGCGGTCATCTCGCCGAAAAGCTGCACGTTTTGGAAAGTACGGGCGATGCCAGATAAAGCAATATCAGAAGACGTCTTACCTACAACGCTTTGGCCAGCGTAAAGAACATTACCAGCCGTCGGAACATAAATACCAGTCAAGACGTTCATCATGGTGCTCTTACCGGAACCGTTAGGACCGATCAGGCCATGAATCGTGCCACGCTTAATACTGAGATCCACATTGTTCAATGCCTTCAGACCACCAAACTGCATCAAAACAGAATCGACTTTTAATAGCTCGGCGCCAGAGTTTGTATTAGAAACAGCGCTGATAAAGCTAATAGAGTCGTCAACTTCTTCATGATCGCCACCACGAGTCGTTTTTGCTTTGCCGATGATCGATTGGTAGAAGCTCTTCGCAAAACCAACGATACCGTTTTGCAAGTAGTAGACCACGAGCAAAATCATGAAGCCGAAAATACTCAAGCGCCAGTCCGAAATACTATTGAGCCAGAATGAGAAAGCAGCTAGACCTACAACACCGGCAATTGGAACGGCTACACGACGTGGGGTTGTGATTTTCTTGGATAAAGCCATTGCTGCACCAACCACCACCACGATTGCAATAATCGAGGCCACGATACGGAACAAGAAGATATCGTCCAACAGTTTTGGTAGCAGCACGATGATGGCAGCACCAATTATCGCACCAAGACGAGACTTTCTACCACCCATAATGATGCCGAGCAAGAAGAGAACTGCTAGTTCATTGTTATAGGTGTTTGGTGAAATATATTGCTCAGAATATGCATATAAACAACCAGCCAAACCAGCAAAGCCAGCGCTAATCACAAACGCGATCACCTTAAAGCGATAGACAGAAACACCCATACAGTCACAAGCAATTGGACTATCACGCAATGCCTCAAATGCGCGACCAATTTGCGACTTCACAAAACGATCTACCACGATCAATGAAATGATGAGAATTGCTGAAACCATCCAGAAGTACTCTGCCTTGGTCATTGGCACGCCCATCAGATCTGGCTTTGGAATCTTGATGCCCAAAGGACCTTCAGTCATCCATGTCATCTCATTAATCAGAATCTGCGCTATCGTTCCAAATGCCAAGGTCACCATCGCTAAATATGGGCCGATAACCTTCAGTGCTGGTAATGCCAAGATTCCGCCAAAGATTGCCGTAATGATGATGGAAGCAGGAATGGTCCCCCAAATAGTCCATCCAAAATGGAAAAAGAGAACACCAGCGGTGTAAGAGCCGATTCCAAATAAAGCGGCGTGACCCAGAGAAACCTGACCCACATAACCCACCACGATATCCAAACCAAATAACAAAATGGTGTAAATCAGAATCGTTTCAACTAAGTGAATGTAATACGGATTGTGAATAAACAAAGGCAGGCAAAAAAGTCCCGCTATCGCAATTAATATAGGTAATAGAGACTTCTTCATCATTAAACTTTCTTAATTGCAGATTTGCCGAAGAGACCAGATGGTTTGTATGCCAATACGAGCAATAGCAAAATCAAACCTGGTACATCTTTGTAACCAGTAGAAATATAGAAACCGGTAGCAGTTTCAACAATACCGAGAATCAAGCCACCCACAATAATTCCGAGACCGCTTGAAAGGCCGCCAATAATCGCTACAGCGAACGCTTTCAAACCAAGAGCGCCACCCATGGTTGCGCCTGTCAAAGTCAAAGGCGCAATAAGTACGCCCGCAAATGCAGCGGTAAGCGAGGAAAGCGCATAAGAGAAGGTAATTACTACGCTGGTATTAATACCCATCAATCCTGCAGCATCGCGATCATTTGCGGTAGCAACCACTGCTTTGCCGTAAATTGTTTTACGGTTGAAGAATTCCACTAACAACATCATCACCAAGGCACCAACAACTACCAAGATTTCCATTGGCAGAATATTCGCGCCTAATAAATTCATTGGCTCCATTGGCAACGGAGATGGGAATGGCAATGCATCGCGTCCCCAGATATTTTCCGCAACGTTTTTGAAAATGATTCCGAGAGCAATCGTGGACATAATCCAGCCGAACTCAGATTTAATTTTGATCGCAGGCCGAACGCCGATTAATTCAACAAAACTACCTTGCAACATACCGAATAAACACACTACGGGAATCATCACCCAATAGTTCATGCCAAAGGTATCTACGCAAGTCAGACCAACGAGTGCGCCCAACATCAGCGCTTCACCTTGTCCGAAGTTTAAAGTGCCAGATGTGGCAAAAGTGAGCTGAAATCCAAAAGCGATGACCGCGTAGATCATCCCTACCGCTATACCGCTCGAAAGGATTTGTGCAAGCATTTCCATGGTGTCTGCCTAAATTTATTTAATACTGTTTTATTAATTAATCCGACATTGTAAGCAAAACGCCGCTTTTTGGGCGGCGCTTTGTATTTACTAATGTTGCAGTGCAAAATTAAAAGGTTTGCCTGCTAAAGCTAGTCTGTTATTTCTTCTTAGCTGTTGCGTCCTCAGCGTTCAAGAATTCAACGCGTCCGTTTTCAACTACGCCCATCACAACATCTTTCATCTTAATAGCATCATGATCAGATGCGGAGAATGGCTTGTTGTAAGTGATAACTACACCATCAACTGGAGTTTTAAGGTCTTGCAGTGCTGCCAAGATCTTTGGTCCTTCGGTACTGTTAGCTTGCTTGATCGCTGCAGCCAAGAGGTATACAGAGTCGTAACCTTGAGCAGCAGAAACTGGAGAAGCGATGTTGTTATTTTTTGGCTTGAACTCTTTCAAGTAAGCTTCTTGGAAAGCTTTACGTTTAGGAGTAGTAGATGGGGACTGAATATATGTTTGTGGCATTGTTGCGCCGTCACCATTCTTACCCGCTGTATCAATAAAGCTAGCCATAGACAATGTCCAGCTACCGATCATTGGCTTTTTCCAACCCAACTTAGCCATACCGTTAGCAATTTGCGCCAACTCAGGCCCAATTGCGTAAGTCAAAATTACCTCAGCACCAGCATTTTTGGCTTTGAGCAATTGTGAAGTCATATCAACGTCACCAATGTTGAATTTCTCAACTGCTACTGGTGTAACGCCATAGGTTTTAAGGGCTTTCTCTAAGTCCTCACGACCCAGCTGACCATAGTTTGTAGAGTCAGCCAAAATTGCCACCTTCTTCAGGCCACGCTTCTCAACAGCCTCTTTAGCAACCAATGGCGCTTGAATATTATCAGGGGCTGCATTACGGAAAACATAGTTCTCTGCTGCGTTAGGGAACTGCTTCGTCAAAATAGAACCAGTGGCAACGTTGTTCATTACTGGGATCTTGGCATCTTGATAGAAACGCTGAGAAGCCAATGCAACGCCGGTATTGATGTAGCCCAAAGTTGCAACCACTTTTTCGTTGTTAATCAACTCTTGCGCAATTTGCACACCGCGCTCATTTTTCGCTTCATCATCGCGCTCGATCAAAACAATCTTGTTGCCATTGATGCCGCCAGCAGCATTAATTTCTTTTGTGGCAAGACGCACACCATCACGCATGCTCACACCCATTGAAGATGAACCACCAGTAAATGGGCCTGAAACACCAAGCTTGATATCGGCAGCGTAAGCGCCTGATGAGAGCATTGCAGTAGCGGCTACTGCAAAAATGTGACGACGAATATTCATAAAGTCTCCATGACTAAAAATTACTAATTAATAAATGCTTTTTTATAGGTAATACTGAAACGAACAGTTATCTTACTGTTAATACAAAGGCAAAAAAAGGGCTTTATATTAGGGTTTTACATTAGCCTTAAAAACTTAAGAATGTCACCCCTTTAGGCTGCGCTCAATATTCGGCCAAAAAAGGTTAATGATTAATCCAACGATCACCAAACTCGCCGCCAGAATCTTCCAAAATGGTAGTGGTTCACTTAAAAAATAGGCAGCTGCGCCCATACCAAAGATGGGCACCAGTAATGGGGCTGGCCCCACCACGGCTGCAGGGTGCTTCGATAACAACCAAGCCCAAGCTGCATAACCAAAAATGGTATTGGCCCATGATTGCCATAAAACACCGGCCCATGCCCCTAATGGCGCAGAGGTTATAGCGGCACGCATATGTCCCCACCCACCCTCAAACACAAAGGAGATGGCAAATAAAAGTGGCATAGCAAATGCACTCGCCCAAACCACATAGGCAAGCATATTAATAGAGCCCGCCCTGCGGCTAACAGTATTGGCAATACCCCAAGAAAAACCACAAAAGACAACCAGCAGTAGACCCACAAAAGTCGTTGTCGCATCAGTGTGCAGCGCAATAATTACCAGGCCCATCATCGCAACTAATACGGCCAAAGCTTGATAAAGACGCAAACGTTCTTTAGCAAACAGCATTGCAAAGCCAATCGTGAAAAATACTTGAGTCTGAATTACCAACGAAGCTAAACCCGGAGAAATGCGTCCGTCAATCGCAAAATACAAAATCCCGAACTGCCCTACCCCGACTGCGAGACCATAAATACAAAGATTGATCCAAGACACTTTTGGTCTTGGCAGAAAAAATGCCAGCGGCAGCAAGGCAAAGGTATAACGCAGGGCTGCAAATAAAAATGGTGGAAAAGCCTCAAGCGATAACTTAATTACCACAAAGTTCGTCCCCCACACTGCCACGATGGCTAGCGCAAGCAATAGATGACTTGTCGGTAATTCGTAACTTTTCTGCAGGGGTTTATTCACTGGTGAGTAATTCCGCAACGCGCTCAGCAATCATCATTGTAGGAGCGGCAGTATTACCCGAAGTAATGGTTGGCATCGCAGAAGCATCTACCACGCGCAGATGATGAATACCTCGTACGCGCAACTCAGAATCAAGCACGGCCATCGGATCATTATCACGACCCATCTTACAAGTGCCCACTGGATGAAAAATAGTAGTGCCAATATCACCCGCAGCTTTTACCAATTCATCATCGGTTTGATATTGCACGCCTGGTTTGTACTCTTCAGGAGAATATGGTCGAAGAGCGGCCTGATCCACAATGCGACGAGTTAAACGCAAAGACTCTGCCGCTACTTTACGATCCTCATCGGTGGATAAATAATTTGGACTAATTACTGGTGGGGCCTCTGGATCAATCGAGTTGATATGGACACTGCCACGAGAAGTTGGTCTCAGATTGCAGACACTGGCTGTAAATGCATTAAAGGTATGCAAGTCGTCGCCAAACTTTTCCAATGACAAAGGTTGCACGTGATATTCCACATTGGCGCTCTTTTGCTCTGGTGAGCTATATGCAAATGCACCGAGTTGTGAGGGTGCCATTGACATTGGTCCAGAGCGTTTGAAGACATACTCCAAGCCGATCAACAGCTTACCTAGAAGAGTATTCGCCTTAGTGTTTAAAGTCTTGATACCGTCAACCTTATAGACCATGCGCAGTTGTAAATGATCTTGCAAATTCTCACCAACACCAGGTAGATCAACAACTACTGGGATACCCAAGGATTGCAGATACTGAGCAGAACCGATTCCAGAACGTTCCAAAATTTGCACGCTGCCTATTGCGCCAGCACAGAGCAATACCTCGCCACCCTGCTCAATATTGCAGAGCGCTTCAGACGCAATCCCATTTTTTTTGTACTCAACACCGAGACAATTTTTGGTTTGCGGATCAATTTTTAACTTGCTTACTATTGCTTCGGTGAGAACCGTCAGATTGCTCCGCTTTGCAGCGTCTCTTAAAAAAGCCTTAGAAGTATTTAGTCGCCAACCTGCGCGCTGACTTACGTCAAAATAACCCACCCCAAAGTTGTCTCCACGATTAAAGTCATCAGAAGCTGGTATCCCCGCCTCCACCGCCGCCTCTTTGAAGCGATCCATAATTGGCCAACGAAGACGTTGTTTTGAAACCGTCCACTCACCACCCTTGCCATGCCACTCATTTCTTGCGCCGTGGTAGTCCTCAAATGACTTATAGCGCTTGAGCGCGTTTTCCCAAGACCAAGATTCATCGCCAGTAGCCTGAACCCAAGATTCATAATCACCTGCTTGGCCACGCATATAAATCATGCCGTTGATAGATGAACATCCTCCCAGTACGCGACCACGGGGATATAACAAAGATCGACCATTGAGACCCTTTTCAGAAGTTGTCTTAAAGCGCCAATCTGCTCTAGGGTTATCAATGCAATACAAATACCCCACTGGTACATGAATCCAGATGTAGTTGTCGTTCTTGCCCGCCTCAATCAACAGGACTTTCTTATTGGGGTTCTCGGTTAAACGCTTAGCCAACATACAGCCAGCACTACCTGCCCCAATGATGATGTAGTCGTAAGTATTCGCTTGAGTCATCTTTATGCGTTAATTTAAAGCGTTAATAAAGGTTGCCAGTCAATTTACAGCTGTACTGTCTATTATTTACCACTCTAGCAAATTAGACATCTTAGCCCTGCTCACAACACCCTCTAAAATGACCATATGCATATTAACGAGAAGAATCGGACTCCCAAGCTAGTTGATGCTGACGAGGGTCCAAGTAAGTCAGAGCTAAAACGCCAAATGACTGAACGTCAAAAATTGGCAGAAGTTTTGGCTGCCCTTAGTAGCGATGCTTTAAAAACAATCCCTCTGGACGAAGCCATTAAAACCGCCATTGCAGAAACCAACAAAATTAAAAGTTTCGAGGCGATACGTCGCCATAAGCAATATCTTGGCAAGTTAATGCGCTTCTTAGATGAAGAAGAGCTTGAGGCTATTCAAAAGCGCTTGGATGCAATTCAAGGTGTTAGTAAAGCAGAAACTGCCAAACTCCATTTTCTAGAGAGTTATCGCGACCGATTGATTGCCAGCGATGATGCATTTACCAAAATGATCGAGCAATATCCAGATATGGATATTCAGAATATGCGCACTTTAATTCGTAATGCGCGTCGAGAAAAAGAGCAAAACAAACCGCCAAAAGCTTACCGAGAGATCTTTCGCGTTTTGAAAGAGCTAGGGCTTTAGACTTTGAGCTTGCTGGATGGTATTTCTATCCAACGATAAAAATAATTTGCAGTAAAGATACTGCAGATAATCACACCCAACATCAGCAAGATCGCAATCACACCGCTCTCATGAGTGTGCAATCCAAATGCAATATAGAGGGTGTTTGCTAGCAGAATAAATGCAAAATGAATCAAGAAAGCGCAATAAGATCGCTTGCTTCCCCATGCAATCGCTTTTAATAAACCGCTCCCTTCAAAATCTTTAGGATATTTAGTATTGCCCCATAAAAACAATGCAAGCGCTACAAACCAAGCCAAGAAATTTCTTAACCAGATTTGCTGAAGTGAGGCAGCAGCAATCACAAGACCAATCAAAATTAATACCGATTTTGCTAAACGTTTCACTCTCGCATCCTCAAATTGGCTAGCCAAATAAGCCAAAACACCCAAACCATAGGATCCAATAAAGTAAATAAAATATGCCTCGTAGTCACTCGAGCGATTAAAAAACAATAAGGAACTCACCGCCAAAATTCCAATCATCCAAATCAATGCTTGATAACGGGGAAAAGATATAAACAAGATAGCCAACACTGAGTAGAGTTGCCAATCTATTGCAACATACCAAGCCCCAGCAGAAATTGAATCGAGACCTAATATTCCTTGAATAAAAAAGAGATGCGCCAAAAATTGCCCAAGGGTTTCTGACTGACCAACAAATTCATCATTTACCCAGAAGCGCGTAATGTAAGCGCACGCGATAGTAAAGATAAGGGCAGCAGCGTAAGGTGCAAATAGACGTAAGTAGCGGTTTAAAATTAGTTTAAGCAATCCATGAGCGCTAAATTTTGCGTTTGCATATCGACTCAAAGACTGCGCAGCTAAATAACCCGCCATCACAAGAAATATCTGGACTGCATAACGGCCATACTCAAATAGCCAAGTCATCAAACCCGGCAAGATCAATCGAGCGTCTTGCGCAATTTGCCCATAGCTTGAGAGATGATGCAAGATGATCAATAAGGCCGCAAGAACCTTCAAAAAATCGATCAGAAAAAGTGAGTTTATTTGCTTCAAAAAGATTTGATTACTTCGATTTAGCTTTGCCCATCAAAGAAGCTAGCAAGGGATTGGCACTTGCTAGTTCTTTTTTGGATTTTGCCTTCTCAGCAGCTCCGAGCTTCGGTGCTTTGGTGGCATTTTTCATGCCTTGCGCAGTTTTCAAAGCTAAATTCTTATAAAGATCGGTTTTTTTCATTGCCATGATGAAGGCTCTTTGTTCTATTGCAAATTCAATACTGAATTACTTGGTTAGCGAACGGGCTGCCAAGCCCATAAACAACAACGACCAACCTTGCAACAACAGCTCAATCGCAATCAACATCCCCGGAAGCCAAAGACTAGATTCTGGGTAGCCATTCATGATTAATACGCCCATCAAGATCGAGAGAGCTGAAGATAAAACCAACCAGAACCATTCACGGAAATGACGATGCTGTAATGCGGAAATCAAGCGAAGTACTCCAGTCACAAAAAAGATTGCAGCAAGCCATAAAGTAATTGCTTCTAGTGCTGGAATTGGGAAAGCCCAAGTGAATATGGCTGCAACAATATAGATAGCCGCTAATACTAATTGCACTCCTACGCTTTTCCAACCTTGCGATTTGAGTGCATGCGCTCCCTGCAATACACCTCCAGCAAACAAGAAAATGCCCAAGACGTTTACGGAGATAAATGAAAACAAAGTTTGACCAGCGATACCAATCATGCCCAGCACAATAAATAAAATTCCTAAGCCAATTAATGTACCCGGAATTTTGGCAGCAGCGCCCAATACTTTTGCACGAATCTCTTCAATTTGAGCATTAGATAGTTCGGTCATAAAAATACTTTCTTTTGTAATAAATGAAATTAAATAAAACTAAATTCTGATGACGACTTACAAAGCATCATCAACGGAATCTATAAATTGGCGCACGGTACGATTAAAGATCTCTGGTTGCTCAATATTCGATAAATGCGCCGCTTGCTCAATGATTACCATCTTCGAATTATCGATGAGGCGATGTAAAACAGTGCCTTGGTCTACGGTACATGCTGGGTCATCGCGTCCAGATAAAACCAAAGTCGGAGCCTTAATCTTTAGCAGCATTGTACTTTGCGCCATATCACGTACCGCACTTCCACATGCGATATAGCCATTTAGATTGGTGCCCAAGATCATTTGCCGCACTTTTTCAATTTCTTGAGGCGCACGTTCAATAAAAGCTGCTGTAAACCAACGCTTAATCGTGCCGTCGACTAGACCAGCAATACCTTGGGTGCGGGCAATTTCAAAGCGCTCTTCCCATAAACTACGCGGCGGCATTTCAGAAGCAGTATTACAAAGTGATAGTGAAAGAATTCGCTCAGGGTAACGTGCCCCGAGTTGCTGTCCAATCATGCCGCCAATTGACAAGCCCATAAAGTGGGCTTTTTCAATCTTCAGAGCATCCAGCAAGCCAACAGCATCATCCGCTAACTGAGCAATCGTGTAGGGACCCTCACTTACTCCTGAGGCACCATGCCCTCTTTTGTCATAACGCAATACGCGATAACGATCAGCTAGCGCAGCTACATTGCCATCCCACATACTGCCATTGGCCATCAAACTATTTGCCACTAGTACAACGCGTCCATCTTCTGGGCCATCAAAACGGTAGGCTACATCCGTTCCGTCCACCTTCACCTTCTTTACATCATGTAATTGCGTCATTGTTCTCCACCTTATTTCTCATTATTTATCTATTTCTTAGAGCATGTTAGATTATCTAACGAAACAATAAAAATACTAAGGAGACGCTATGTTTACATTCCTAAAACTGGGGCTGCCTAGCCATAAGTTCAGCAAGATCATTCTGGCTACAGGCCTTGCTATTGGTATGGCATGTAGCCATGCACAAAGCTATCCCAATCGCACTGTGAAAATGATAGTTCCCCTCACTACGGGTTCAGGTGCGGATATTGCCGGTCGTGTGGTCGCCAAGAGCCTTTCAGAAACTTGGAAACAATCAGTGATTATTGAAAATCGTCCAGGCGCTGGTGGACTGATAGGTACTGGTGTGGTGGTGAACGCTGATCCTGATGGATACACCTTATTAGTTCAATCAGCCTCATACGCAGCAAATCCCGCTATTTATAAGAAGCTTCCTTATGACCCACTCAAAAGCTTAACTGATGTGGCGATCTTGGGACAAACTCCTTATGTGATGGTTACTGCTGCTGATGGCCCTTATCAAACCATTCGCGATCTCGTGATCGCCGCCAAGTCCAAGCCAGATGAAATTACTTTTGCCTCGGCTGGGGTTGGCAGTTCAACTCATCTTGCGGCGGAATACTTTAATCAAATGATGGGCATCAAACTCACACACGTTCCCTACAAGGGATCGCCTGAAGCCATTCAGGACACCATGTCTGGGCGCACTGCTTTTTATATGGCGCCCTTAGACACTGCAATCGGACAACTCAAGGGTGGCAAATTACGTGCGCTCGGTGTAACCAGCAAAACGCGTAACCCTGCCATTCCGGATATTCCAAGCGTTGCAGAACAGGGATATGCCAATTTTGAAATTGGTTTGTGGTTTGGAGTTTGGGCACCAGCCGCTACTCCTAGCGCAATTGTGAATAAGATTAATAAGGATATTAATCAAGCAATGCTAGATCCTGAAGTCAAAGCCGCATATGAAAGCAAAGGGATTAAAGCAACGCCAATGAGTCCTGCAGAATTTTCAAAATTTGTGCGCGAAGAAATGAACAAATATCAAAAGATTGCTAAAGAAGCTGCAATTGAACCGCAATAATCCAGCACCACTATGCCAGGCCCCGAGCGCAGAAGTGCGCTCGCCACAACTAACTCTTCCCGCAGGATCAGTAGACTGTCATGCGCATGTATGTGGGCCTGCTAGTCAATTTCCCTATGCGCCAGAGCGCATCTATACACCACCAGATGCTACTCTTGAGAGCTATCAAACGCTCTTGCAGATGCTGGGGATAGATCGCGCAGTTCTGGTGCAACCCAGTGTATATGGAACGGATAACCGAGCACTCTTATCCGCTCTACGTTCCAATCCCCAGCAATTTCGAGGTGTGGCAGTAATTTCGAATGATCCCAAAGCAAGCAGCGATCAAGAACTCGCTGATTTGCATGCGGCAGGCATTCGGGGGCTACGCTGCAATATTGTGGATATTGCTGATAAGTCTGCTGGACTACCAATCGAGCAACTACGCAATTTAGCCAAACGAATTGAACCATTAGGCTGGCATCTCGAATTGCTAATGCATGTGAATGAATACCCCAATCTTGCCAAGACCTTTGAAGACTTTCCGGTTGATTTAGTATTTGGACACTTTGGTTATAGCCATGCGAAGCATGGAATTGCGGACAAGGGATTTCAGGGGCTATTAGAGTTAATGAAGAGTCAGCGTGCTTGGGTCAAGATGACAGGACCCTATCGTATTTGCGATGGCAATCTTCCATACGAAGATATGCGCCCTTTCAATGACGCTGCATTAGAAGCAAACCCCAATCGCTTGATTTGGGGCAGCGATTGGCCTCATGTGATGGTCAAGAGACAAATGCCGCACGATGCTGACCTCTGCGACCTTCTAGGTGAATGGGTACAAGACGCCAATATAAGAAAATCCATATTGGTCGACAACCCCTGTATCCTGTATGACTTTCCGGCCTACAAGTAGTCAATGATTAAAGCATCGCAAGCTACAGGTCACAATTAGTGCATTAAGCAATAAAGAATAAGAGAACAGAAAAAATATGGATACAACTCTCACGGTAGTTTTAGGCATTGTTGCCATGCTTTTACCTTTGCTAGTAGGGCGCCTATTTTGGAAGCGTTTTGATCATTACTTCGGCAGAAACGATGAGGTCTATATGGATAGCCTCGAATACTTCTTAAAGAAAATTGGTTCCACTGTTTTGATTGCTTTCATCATTCTTTGGATTGGCATGAGCTTAGTGTTTAACGGCAACGCCTCTTAAAGATATGAACGATCAATTAAAAACAATGCTTCTCAAAGCAAAGTTGAACTTTGCGATTTTGGGTTCCATTTTGATCATTGCCGTTTTAGGTAAATTCATTAATCCAGAATTAACCAACAGCATCTTTGTAACGGCAGATCAATTGGTCTCGGATCTATACATCGTTTTTATTGCAATTACCTTGGGTGCTTTTGTTCCCAACTTTAAGTTGGTGGCCTTCGGATCGATTGCTACTTTTATTGGCGCAACCATCTTGATTCAGATAGGCGTCTTTACCTATCTCACAACCGAGTATGTATTTTCTGTGCTGATCGTAGTACTGGGCTTTGCTTCCATTGCCAATCTTTATAGGCACTATCGGGAGTTTGGGCTTTAGATCAGCAAGAACGTAACAGCGCCAAATAAAAAGTCCCATTTGTTGGGACTTTTTATTTAATCATGCTGCCATTTTAAAAACTCTGATCCTTGGCTCGATCTCTTTTTGTAGATTTCTTTTGGCTACACGCATATCGTATTCCGACTGCAAGTTAAGCCAAAAGCGCGGCTCCATAGAAAAAAATAATCCGAGACGCAAAGCTGTATCCGCAGTAATCGGCCGAGTTCCATGAACAATCTCACTGATTCGGCTAGGAGAAACATCAATATCAGCCGCTAACTGGCGAGCAGTAATTTCCATAGGCTTCATAAAGTCTTCCAAGAGAATTTCTCCGGGGTGAATTTCTTCAAGTAATTTTGTCTTCATCATCTTCTCAGTGGTAATCCACAATTTCTACGTTGTAGGCTCCATCCCCTTTCCATACAAAACATATGCGCCATTGCCCATTAATACGAATACTGTGCTGATCCTTGCGCTTTCCCTTCAAAGATTCCAGCATATTGCCAGGCGGAACTCGTAAGTCTAATAAAGTAATAGCTGCATGTAATTGCAATAATTTTCTTCGAGCAACTCGTTCAATGCTTCCAAACTGTCGTGAAGGCTTGCTATTAAATAAATCTTCAGTTTGTTGACATGAAAATGAGCAGATCATGCGCAATAATATTCTGTATAACAGAATCTGTCAAATGGAACTTTTGATACATTCTTCAAGATCTATGATGGTGAATAAAAAAACCCCCGATTATTCAGGGTTTTTTATTCTTCAAAGATAAGCCTACTTATCTAATGCCCCATAAATCACTGCATTGAGTTGCTCACGATGCACCTTACGGATTTCACCGGGAGCAACACCCATCATGACAACTACCATCTGCTCTTTTGGATCAACCCAGAATATCGTTCCGTAGGCGCCGTTCCATGTGAAGTCTCCAACGTTGCCATTAATAGCAGACAAGCCACGGTCTGTTCTGACTGCAACACCTAATCCAAAGCCATAACCCATACGGCCTGGCTCTGTACCACTCACATTATTTTTAATGTCTTTATTCAAATGATTAGATGTCATGAAAGCAACTGTTTGTGGACCAAGTACGCGCTTGCCGTCCAGACTTCCGCCATTGAGCAGCATTTGTCCAAAGCGAATGTAATCCCCTGCTGTGGAATAAGCGCATGAGCCGCCACAATCAAACTTCACTTTTTGTGTATGAATATCTACCTTTTGCGGCTTACCAGTTAATGGATCGATTGGTAGGGGTTGAGCAAGTCTCGGACGATCCTTTTCAGCTAGATCAAAAGTTGTGTTGGGCATGCCCACTTTGTTCCAGATGCGCTCTTGCATTACTGCGCCTAAAGACTTGCCAGCAATTTTTTCTTCAATAATGCCCAGCACATCTAAACCAAAACCGTAATCCCAAGCAGTACCTGGCTCATATAACAAGGGATTGCTGGCTAACTTATCGATAAACTCTTGGGCCGTGTATTGGACTGCTGCTGGAGCAGAACCAGCGGGATACATTTTGTGAACAGGCGTTGCTCCACGACCACCATACGTTAAGCCATTTGTGTGACGCATCAGATCTTGTACGGTAATGGGATTTTTTGCTGGTACTGTGGTGAGGTTACCTTCAGCATCAATCTTGCCTACTTTCATATCCTTAAATTGGGGTAACCAATTGGAGATAGGCGCATTTAAGGGAAGTTTGCCTTCCTCATAAAAGGTGAGCGCACCGACCGACGCCATGACTTTTGTCATCGATGCCAAGTTAAAAATCGCATCGGTTGTCATGGGTTTGTTATTGGCTTTATCCAGATACCCATACGGTTTAAAAATGGTGAGCTTGCCATTTTTAGAAACTGCTAAAACTGCTCCTGCCATATTGTTCGCAGCAATTTGATCCGCAAAAAAGGCATCGATTCTTTTCAAACCCTCTTGGCTAAATCCCTGTCCTGGAGTTGCGCTGAGTGGTAGTGGTGCTTTTGCAGTGTCAGCTGCAAATAGGGTTGCGCTGGTAAATAAACCTGCGCTCAAAGCCATACTCAGGCTAAGAGCCTGTAATTTCTTCATTTTTTGTCTCCAGTCTGTGTTTCTTATTGTTGTAATTGCTTGCAATAACAGGGGATTTTTATCCCTCAGAGGCTATTGAAGCAGATTTTTGGCTTTATTCAGGCTTTTTCATATCTATATATGTTTTTAGATATATAGAATCAACTTTTAATTATTTGTGGGAATATCTACGAAATATGACAATAACGGTCTTATGTATAAATACGACGCCATTGACCAAACCCTTGTAGATCAACGAGTTGCCCAATTTCGCGACCAAGTTACCAGACGTTTAAACGGTAGCTTAGCCGAAGAAGAATTCCGCCCCTTACGTTTACAAAATGGTTTGTATCACCAACGCCATGCTTACATGTTGCGTGTTGCTATCCCTTATGGATTATTGAGTGCAAAACAATTACGTACGCTCGCACTCATCTCTGAAAAGTATGACCGCGGCTATGGTCATTTCACAACCCGTCAGAACATTCAATACAACTGGGTCACTCTCGAAGAGACGCCCGATATTTTGGCTGAGCTTGCCAAAGTAGAAATGCATGCGATTCAAACATCAGGCAACTGTATTCGTAATATTACGAGCGATGCATTTGCAGGGGTTGCCGCTGATGAGTATGTTGATACGCGTCCAATTTGTGAACTATTACGTCAATGGTCTACGCTTCATCCAGAATTCGCCCACCTGCCACGCAAATTTAAATTTGCAGTCAATGGGGCTAAAGAAGACCGTACTGTATTACTCTGCCACGATGTTGGTATCGAGCTCAAGAAAACCCCCAATATAAATAATGGTGAACTAACTGCTGACATCTATGCGGGAGGCGGCATGGGTCGCACACCAATCCTAGGCTCACTCATTAAGCAGGATTTACCTTGGCAATTCTTGCCCAGCTATCTCACCGCTTTGCTGCGGGTTTATAACCGTTTCGGCAGAAGAGATAACTTATATAAGGCTCGCATCAAGATTTTAGTCAAAGCTTTGGGTCCAGAAGAATTTGCTCGCCAAGTTGAAGGTGAATGGGCTCACATTAAAAATGGGAATGACAACTTCACCCAAGCCGAGTGGGAGCGTGTTGCCAAACACTTCACCAAACCTGCTTACAAAAATTTACCTGCATTAAGTTTCGAGCAAGTAATTAACCAAGCTTCTGAAGCGGACAAAGCAGCTTTCACACGTTGGTTAGAGCGCAACGTCAAACCGCATCAAGTGCTAGGCTATGCCAGCGTGATTCTGTCACTCAAACCTCATGGTTCGGTAGCCCCTGGTGATGCCACTACTGCGCAGATGTATGCGATTGCAGATCTGGCAGACCAATATAGCTTTGGCGAACTACGCGTTACCCATGAACAAAATCTGGTGCTAGCCGATGTTGAACAAGCCAAGCTCTATGAGCTATGGCAAGAAGCGAAGAGGCAAAAAGTAGCATTGCCAAACATTGGATTACTTACTGACATCATTGCTTGTCCAGGCGGGGATTTCTGCTCATTAGCCAATGCCAAATCACTTCCGATTGCTAAAGCGATTCAAGAACGTTTTGATGATCTTGATTACTTGTTTGATCTAGGTGATATCAGCCTGAACATTTCTGGTTGCATCAATTCTTGTGGACACCATCACGTTGGCAATATTGGTGTTTTAGGTGTCGATAAAGATGGTGAAGAGTGGTATCAAATCACCTTAGGTGGTGAGCAAGGCAACGATGCCTCGATTGGTAAAGTGATTGGACCCTCTTTCTATGCCGATGAAATTCCAGATGTGATGACCAACATCATCAATACTTATGTTGCTCAGCGTAATGGTGATGAGCCTTTCATTGAGACTTATCGTCGCCTAGGCGTAATTCCATTTAAAGAGGCGGCATACAAGAACGCCAAGAAAAAAGATAGGGAAGTAGCATGAGCCAATTGAATATCACCTCCCATTCAGAAATTGTGTATTTTCCCAAGGGCGGAAAGCCTGTGCTGATTCCAAATGAATGGCAAGTATGGAGTGGCAGCCAAGATGAGGGTGGCCTGCCCGATTTAGATCATGGTGCTCACAAAGTTTTAGTCCCGTTTACTTGGTGGCTTGAGCATCATCATGAAGCTGATGTGATTGCCAAAGCTCAGAATGGTCAGATTGGCGTTTGGTTTGCTACTGATGACGACATCCTTAAGCATGCGGATGTGATTGAGGCTGGCAAATCCGTTTGGCCTTTAGTGGCTGCGCACTTCCCAATTTTTAGGGACGGCAGAAGCTTTAGTACTGCAGCCCTACTCAGAGACCGTTTTCAATGGACTGGTGAGATCCGTGCGATTGGTGATGTCCTCATCGATCAACTCTTACAAGGTGCACGTGTGGGCTTTGATAGTTTTGCGCTTCGTCCAGATCAAAACTTAGACATTGCCCTCAAGCAATTTGATCTTTATACAGTGGCTACTCAAAATAGTTGGCGTGGAGCAAGAACCACTTTAGCTACCTTGAGCGCTTAAAAGTCATCATGACCATCCGGGGCACTAGTATCGAAATGAACAGCCATCCACTTGGAAAAGTCTATCTCGTGGGTGCTGGCCCTGGTGCAGTAGACCTTATTACAGTTCGAGGCGCCAAACTGTTAGCTCAAGCAGATATTGTGTTCTATGATGCCTTGGTAGATCCTGAGATGCTGACACTCTGTCCTCAAGCGGTTTTGGTTGAGGTAGGTAAACGTTGCGGCAAACTTTCTTCAGCCCAGCAGTTCATTAATAAGCGCCTTGTAGATGCTGCGCAAAAGCACCGAGTCATTGTTCGCCTCAAAGGCGGAGACCCCATGCTCTTTGGTCGTGCCGATGAAGAAATTCAGACTCTAAAACAAGAAGGTATTGAAGTTGAAGTGGTGCCAGGGATTACTGCGGCTTTAGCGGGAGCAGCCAGTATTCAGCAATCGCTCACATTACGTGGAGTTTCTCGTAGCGTGGCATTTGTGACACTTTCCCAAGGAACAGAGAATGTTCCTGATCATCTCCCTACAGGGCCGATCTCCAATCCCGCTGCAGATACTTTAGTCTATTACATGGGTCGCAAAGATGCAGCGCATATTGCCCAGCATCTCATTGAGCAAAGCCCGAATCAAAAAAGCGATACTCCTGTTCATATTTTGGAGGCAGTCAGTACTGCGCGCGAACGCTTATGGACTAGCACACTACAAGATTTGGCCTCTGGAAAAGCAGATCAATGGTTTGACAGCAACTCACCAGCACTCATCATGATTGGCGAGGCTTTAAGAAAGCACTCTTCCAGCAGCGAACACTCAGAGAGCTCTCGCTCCGAAATCGACAATCGCTTGCAAGACAGCATCATCATCACCGACTGCGCTCGTCGCGCGTAATTGCACATTCGGAAATTTCACCCTGCACTCTTCTAATAGCAGTGGAAAGTCATTTCTTAAGTGACCGCCCTGCCCGAAAAATACTGGCACGATAGTTAGTTCATTTGCACCCTTGGCGACCAAACTAGCAACCGCTTGTTCCAGTGAGGGTTGCATCATCTCCAAAAAGGCTAGCTCTACCAAAATATCAGGATGCTGCATTTGCCATAAGCTTGCCAGTCGGTCAAATGGCTCACGCCAGCGAGGATCTCGTGCCCCGTGACCAAATAAAATAATAGCTTTCATGGATAGTTATACACTCTCATAATGAAGGATTAGCATAGGTAAACCGCCCCTAATGCTGAATGTTCATAGCTTACTCTGATTTACAAATACATTCTTACTGACCATCTCGAAATGACATCCTCATGACTGCCTTACTTAGCCAAACTTGGTTCATTGTTCTGATGAGCATCACACTAATTGGTGCAGTTCTCTCTGCAGTTCATCATGCGGAAGTAATTGCTCATAAGACCGGTGAGCCGTATGGCACTTTAGTGCTCTCTATCAGCGTGACCATTATTGAAGTCTCTTTAATTATCTCGATGATGCTGACCGGTCATGATGGAGCAGAATTTATTGCCCGAGATGCGGTATTTGCTACCGTCATGATTGTGATTAACGGTGTGATTGGTTTATGTATTTTTATGGGTGGCCTGACCCATCACGAAATGAGCTTTCGAAATGAAGGCACGAACTCCGCATTGGCAGTCCTCACCGCATTGGCAACCTTTATTTTGGTGATGCCCAATGTCACCGTGACGACACCAGGCCCCGACTTTACTAAAAGCCAATTGGCTTTTGCAGGCATAGCCTCATTTTCTCTCTATATTGCTTTTCTGTTCTTTCAAACAGTGACTCATCGTGACTACTACTTACCCAAAACAAAAGAGAAGAAAACCGATAAAAATGTACATGCCCAAAAGCCCAGCAATCTGAAAACGAGCGTCAGTGCAGTGTTATTAATACTCTCACTCATTACGGTAGTCGGTCTTGCAGAATTACTCAGCCCTGCCATAGAAAGAGCGGTTGATGCTGCTGGTGCACCCAAGACCATTGTTGGTATTGCCATCGCACTTCTCGTCTTAATGCCTGAAGGCTTTGCTGCGGTGCGAGCAGCCAAAGCCAATCGCTTACAAAGCAGTCTGAACTTAGCCCTAGGTTCCGCTTTAGCAAGTATTGGCTTAACGATTCCGACTGTGGCAGCGATTGCCATCTTTTTCAATTTACCCCTGAGCTTAGGTATTAGCGAACTGAATATGGTGTTGATGTATCTCAGCTTCTTTATTGGGGCACTCACGCTGGCCATTGGCAGAACTACCCTACTGCAAGGTATCGTTCATATCATCATTTTCTTAGAGTATTTGTTCTTAAGTTTGGTGCCTTAAAACAGTAGCGCTTTCTGAGCATCTTCATTAGTAAATGAATCCAAACAAAGCACTGACTTTACTTTTGAGGATACTGTCTTAAACAGGGTTAGACCATTAAAAGTCATAAAACAGCTATAAATATTATAATTTCCTAATGACTGTAAGCCAACTATCGCATCGCCCGCGCGCCTTTTATTTTTGGTGCGTCATTGGCTGCTCTCTTCTTGCTACGGTTATTCACCTGTACATCATTCATCGCTATGCAAGCGGAATGCCCTACCGAGATGATTTCGATGCAATTTTTGGATTTCTAAATCCGCTCCCAGACCTTAGTTTTACTCAGAAATTCCTTCATCTTTTCTCTCAAAACAATGAGCACCGGATATTTCTAGACAACCTAATTAGTTTGTCTATGGTGAAACTGACTGGAAGATTTGATTTTGTTTGGATGATTTGGATTGGCAATCTGGGCTGGTTTTTGATTGTTCTGTTTTTTTGGAAATATGCCAAAAGTAATCAAGTTAACTTAATAGAGTTTTCTCCGATTCTAATTGGCATGATGTGCCTTTCTCATTACGAATTAATGACGATGGCAATGGCTGGGGTACAGCACTATTTCCAAGTCTTCTTTTGTCTCTTATCCATTTATTTTTTAACTTCTGGGAGCGTAGCGCTTGCCCTGAGTTTTTTTATTTGCGCCATCTTCACTAGCGGAGGAGGTATCTGCGTTGTACCAGTCATTTTTCTTTACTACCTATCTCAAAAAGAATGGCGTCATCTTTTTATTAGCGTTGTAGTGGTTGGACTTGTATTACTAATCTACTTCCCCATCCTTGGATACGTTCAACCCGCAAGCCATCCTAATGTGCTGCTGGCATTACAAAATCCCCTATATTTAATTACTTATGCATTTGGCTTTTTGGGCAATATTGGAAATACCTACAAGGTTTCCATCGGGCTTGGAATCATCTTCACCGCCTATCTTCTATTAAGAGCGAAGTTCCTGCATGCGAAATATCCTTTTTTATTCTGGCTGACAGCCTATCTAGGGGTAACTGCTGTAACGAATGCCATTACGCGAGGTGGAATTGGTATACGGACTGGTCAAGGCAGTAGATATACCACCTATTCCCTCATACTGACCGCAATCGTGTACTTAACGTGTTTATTAAGTGCGTCTTCAGCGAGAACAAGAGCAAGGGCAGTAGGCGCAGGATTTTTCTTCTCACTCATCATTTTCAGCTATTGGTTTGCTCATGGCCAAGAAAATATTGCCGCCAGATACAATGATCTAGAAAGCGGGGTATTGCAACATCCCTCTACAGAATATGCAGTAAAAACTTTGCAACGCGCAATGGAGCTCGGTTATTACTTTCCCACCAAAGATACCTCCCCAGCAATAGTTATTCAGACACCCAAATGAACGCTTCGATAGATGACTCTCCTATAACGATTTCAGTTGTGATTCCTGTTTACAGGGGTGAAAGTAGCTTGCCGGGACTCATTCAAGAGATATCGACTTTTACAAATGGCATTCATCATTCGCCCAAGGGAATAGCATTCACCATTAAAGAAGTGCTCTTGATTCACGATAGTGGTCCCGATCGTTCGGATCGCGTATTGGAGGAGCTGGCCGAGCAATATAGGTTCGTTAAACCCATTTGGTTATCCCGTAACTTTGGTCAGCATGCAGCAACTCTAGCAGGCATGGCAAGCGCTGCTGGCAATTGGGTAGTTACCATGGATGAAGATGGTCAACAAAATCCTCATGAAATTGGAGCTATGCTAGATATTGCTGTGGAGGGTAATTTTCAAATTATTTATGCTCAACCCATCAATCCTCCGCCGCATGGTGTCTTTAGAAACTTCTGTAGCAAATTTGCCAAAAAGTTAGCGCTCCAATTTTTGGGAGCGCAATATCAAAGCGGTGTATTTAATAGCTTTCGCCTCATAGAAGGAGAAATCGCCAGAATCTTGGCAGCCTACTGCGGGAATGGTGTGTATTTAGATGTAGCCTTATTTTGGATTGCGAATAGAGTTGGCTATGCCCCAATGCTCCTGCGAGGTGAAGATAGGCCATCAAGCTATTCCTTTGGCATGTTGTTAAATCATTTTTGGAGAATGGTGCTGACATCGGGCACCCGTCCATTAAGACTCATCACCATCATGGGCGGCATCTCTTTCTTCCTTGCGCTATTTTTATCGGGGTACGCACTCTACTCCAAATTTATAGAATCTACTCCAATACAAGGCTGGACCTCTCTGCTGATCATCATTTCCTTCTTCTCTGGACTGATCATGGTCTCACTGGGGGTAGTGGCTGAGTACCTTGCCCTGACTACAGGCATTGTGATGGGCAAACCGCTATATGTGGTGACATCCAAACCCACTCGACCATCTAAATAACCATGGCTTTCATCTGGGTGATTGGTAAAGGGGGCTTATTAGGTGGCGCCTTATGCCAAGAGTTCATTTCTTCCTCAGATACTCTATTTGATCCTCAAATTCAATTAAGCTGGCATAACAAAGAACGTGCCTGCGAAGAATTTAAAAATGCAGTATGTGAATTCGTTTCACAAGTCCAAGGACGACATTGGCAAATATACTGGGCTGCAGGTATTGGTACGATGCACAGCACTGCTGAAGAATTGGCAGATGAAACCTATATTCTGAAGTCATTCATTGATACTTTATTAACCAATGAAGGGATCAATCTAAAGGTCGGAACCTTTGTATTTGCAAGCTCTGCAGGCGCTATTTACGCTGGAAAACATGATGAACCCATTCATGAGTCAACCCTACCATCACCCATTAATGCCTACGGACACAGCAAATTACAGCAAGAATCGATTGCGAATGCCCTAAACCAGCATGGAGAGGGGTCTACCGTCATTTCTTGTCGCATTACCACGCTGTATGGCTTTAAACAAAAAAATGGTAAGCAACAAGGACTGCTAGCGGAGATGGTGCGCAGAGCAATATCGAATGAAGTGATTCATATTTACGTTCCTCTTGAAACCATGCGGGACTATATTAGCGCCAGGGTTGCAGCCCAGAAAATCATCTACACAGTCAATCATCTTGAAAAAACATCAGGAATCCATATCAAGATTATTGCCTCCGAAGTCTCGACTTCAATTGCGCAAATGCTCGCCATCTTCAAGAGAATCTACAAACGCAATCTCAGAATAGTCACTCAAGCGGATATTAAAAGTACGCAATACCAACGCGCGGTGCAGTTTAGGTCTGAAGTAGTAATTCCAAACCCTATTGCGAGTCAATCGAACCTCGCAGAAGGAATTGCTGAATTACTCAGAGTGATTCAGCAAGAGAATGCAAAAGGTCGATCAAGCCAACGATAAGCACTAGCAACTACCCCAATAAATGCCCTTTTAAAGCAATTTATCTCAGTAATACCCTCAGGTTTTCAGGTAAATATTGATTGGAGAATTTATAATAATTCAATGTCTAGCCTATTAACCGCATTCTTTGTATCTTTTATTGCGACCTTTTTAATTATCCGCTTTAAACATTTACATAGCGGAACAACAGGTGACTTTGATCTCTCGGGTCCTCAAAAATTTCACACTATAGTTGTCCCGCGTATTGGCGGTGTCTCTATCGCTCTTTCAGTTTTATGCGCCATCCTACTAAAGCTAACAAACTCTCCAAACTATTTAATGGAGTTAACTCTTTTAGTCTGCGCCATTCCCACATTCCTAATTGGGTTAGCAGAAGATCTGACAAAAAAAATTAGCGTTAAAAAGCGTCTGTTTTTCACTGCGGTCTCTGCTGCATTGGCAATTTATTTATTGCAAGCACAAGTGGTGAGATTAGATATTCCTGTATTGGACATCATCCTAGCGCTTCCAGGTATTAGTGCGATATTCACCATTTTTGCTATTACAGGCGTTGCAAATGCCTACAATATTATTGATGGGTTTAATGGCCTAGCAAGTATGGTGGGAATCATTACTCTGCTTGCACTTGCTTATTTAGGCTATGTTTTTTCAGACTATGCCATGATTTATCTAGCGCTGGTAATGGCTGCCGCTATCTTAGGTTTTTTTATTTGGAATTATCCGCGTGGCCTCATATTTTTAGGAGATGGCGGTGCTTATTTGATTGGCTTCTGGATTGCAACACTATCCGTCATGCTCACCTCCAGACACCCAGAAGTCTCGCCATGGTTTGCCCTGTTAATTAATGGATACCCTATCTTGGAAACGCTCTTCACAATTTACAGAAGAAAGATCCACCAAGGCAAAAGTCCAGGCCAGCCAGATGGCATTCACTTTCATACGCTGATCTATCGCCGCGTGCTTAGCTCAAGCCATCAAGATAAGAATTGGTTCTCTACTAACGCTAGAACGGCTCCCTACCTTTGGATTTTGGCAGTGATTAGTGTTACACCCGCTATTCTGTGGTGGCAATCAAGCACCATTCTCATGATTGCAACCCTGCTCTTCACTATCATCTATGTTTGGACTTACACCAGGATTGTGAAATTTAAAACCCCTAAGTGTCTACACCTCTGAGATTTAACTTTGTTCTATGCTGATTTAATATTCACGACCAGAAAATCACCAGTAAATATAGCTATATTGATTCGAAATTCAAGATATAGACGGGCGCTAAAGTGGTCCCATCCCCAGCAATCCTCAAATCATCATACCTTATGAAAAGAGTGGCTTTACTTATTAAATATAAAATGAAATTCCAAGTAATTCTTTTTCAAGCACAAACTGCTCTACACAACAGTTTTTAATCTTCACATTGGCACAAATTTCGAGAGATTTTAAATGGGGCCCTAAATATTACTAACGGACTAAATCATAACTCAGTAACCACCCCCCCTGACAATTACTAACACCCCCCTCCAGATGATCCAAAGGTCAAGGCACAGGAGACCAAAAGAAGATCGCTTAAGATACTGATCTACATACTCATACTCATAAATAGGATTACCCATCTCAGGAGTGCCTTTATTAATATGGCCCAAACCCAGCAATCCTCCACGTAATAAAAATCTAGTTACATTACCCTGCGCACGATCTCTCTCGTAGTGTAAAACTGACAAAGGGCGAGGACCCACAATACTCATATCCCCTTTTAGAACACTCCAAAACTGAGGCAACTCATCTAAGTAATACTTTTTAACAAATTGCCCCACAAGAGTACGACTATCAGGAGTCCACTCGGCGGAATAGGCAATCCAGTCATGTCGCTTTGCTCCCTCAGGCTCTATGTACTTTTTTTTAATCAGTCGAATTTTATATTTAGGAATAATTTTTCCAGCACTAACTGCATTGTAATAAAAAAACATGGGGCCACTGTTTTCAGGGCTCAACAAACCTTCAATCACAAATGCTAACTTCAATATTAAAAAAATAGGTGCAGCAAGCAAAAGAAAAATAATTGCCACAAATTTATCAAACAGCACCTTAAAAAATCTTGGAGAAAGAGGCTCGTTTATTTGAAAAATATGAGGATAACCTTGGAGAATTTCTGCACTAGGTGGCTTGTAAGGAAATGCCTCTTTAGGTTCAGAGATAACCTCATTATGAGTAAGCATATTGCTTATGAAGCCTTAGACCAAATAGTTCGATTAATATAATCAATATAACTTAATACAATTCTTAATAATTGTTTAGATGCAAATTGAGTTTCATAATCTGTCACAGGTGGCATAACTCTATAGCCATTAGAGTGTTGAGATACGATAACTTGCACTGCATCAAGCACTCTCTCCCTCTTTAAGCCAGACATTATCAATGTACCAACATCCATTCCCTCTGGTCGCTCATGCGCATTGCGAATAGTAATTGCCGGCAGATTCAAAAGGGAGCCCTCTTCCGTAATCGTCCCGCTATCAGAGATCACACAAAGAGCCTCCATTTGCAATTTAATATAGTCGCAAAATCCAAAAGGTTTTAAAAATTTAACTCTAGCATCAAAATCATTCACCCTTAATGCATCTAATCTCTTCCTAGTTCTAGGGTGGGTGGAGACTATTACTGGTAAATTATATTTTTCAGCCAATCCATTAAGTGTGTTGATTAAATCTTTAAGGTTTGACTGTGAATCAACATTTTCCTCTCGATGGGCGCTTACCAAAAAATACCCTTTAGACCCAAGACCCATTTCCTCTAATGCTTTAGATTTTAATATTTTCGGCATATAAAAATCTAGAACTTCGCGCATGTGCGAGCCTGTTTTAATAATTGTTTCTGGTCGTATACCCTCGGCGATTAGATATCTTCTTGCGTGCTCTGTTAGCACTAAATTGATGTCACTTAAATGATCCAATACTTTACGGTTTAACTCCTCTGGCACTCGTTGATCAAAACATCGGTTTCCCGCTTCCATATGAAATACAGGGATTTTTCTGCGTTTTGCTGCTATTACCGCCATGCAAGAATTTGTATCTCCGTATAACATAACTGCATCAGGCTCTTCCTTTTCAAAAACCACATCTGCACTTTCTATAACTCTGCCAATAGTTTGTGCGGCATTTTCCCCAACGGCCTCTAAAAAATAATCAGGCCTTCTGATTCCCAAATCTTCAAAGAAAAGTTGATTTAACTCATAATCATAGTTCTGCCCAGTATGCACAAGAATATGATTAAGATTATTGTCAAATTCGGCAATGACTCGACTCATTTTTATTAGCTCTGGTCGCGTACCAACAATTGTCATTACCTTATACATTTAAAGCCTTTTTCACATAATCCAAATTGAGTAGAAGCTCTTTTAACTGCTCAACATTTAATCGTGTCGTACTGTGGGAGGTGTAATCATCAAGATAAGATATCTTTTCCTCCCCCTCGCTAAAATATTTTGCGTAATTTAAATCGCGATTATCTGCGGGAATTCTATAATATTTTCCCATATCCTCGGATCTTGCCATTTCTTCACGCGATACAAGTGACTCATAAAGCTTTTCACCATGCCTCGTCCCAATCACGTTAATTTTATTTTTCTTGGAGAAAATTTCTTTTAACGCTTGAGCTAAATCAGCCACGGTTGAGGAGGGAGACTTCTGGACAAGTATGTCGCCTTGGCGCCCCTCGTAATATGCATGCAATACGAGATCAACCGACTCATCAAGCGACATTAAAAATCTAGTCATATCAGGATCCGTAATTGTTATAGGCTTGTCCTCCAACAATTGGGTAATGAACAAGGGTATTACCGATCCTCTTGAGGCCATCACATTTCCATAACGTGTTCCGCAAAAAATTGTCTCGCCCTTAGCTTGATTTCTGGATTTAGCAATCATCACTTTTTCGGCCATCGCCTTTGAAATCCCCATTGCATTTATTGGGTATACAGCTTTATCAGTGCTTAGAACCACTACCTTTTTTACTCCAAACGCGCTTGCAGATGTCAAAACATTATGAGTTCCAAGTATATTAGTTTGAACTGCCTCCATTGGATAAAACTCACATGATGGAACTTGCTTTAAAGCAGCGGCATGAAAGACGTAGTCAACACCACACATCGAATCATTGATGCTAGATAAATTTCTTACATCTCCAATGCAAAATTTTAGCTTTTCATTTGCATAAGTAATTCGCATATCTTCCTGCTTCTTTTCATCCCTACTAAAAATACGAATCTCCTTCACGTCAGTGAGAAGAAATCTTTTTAAAACTGCAGTCCCAAAAGATCCTGTTCCCCCGGTGATCATTAAGACTTTATCTTTAAACATTTGGCCTCGCATTGTACATATCACTAATCATGTTAATCCAGCTTGGGGCTTTATAGCCAGTTGATTTGAAGAACTTTTCAGGAATAAGGGAGCGATCAATCACGAATTCATCATTCTTCACGATCATCACATCTTTATGATAAACATTTGCAATCAGGCAAAGTAAGTCATACTTGGATATTGGCTCAGCAGCTATGTTGTACAAACCATAAATTGCTTGGTTTGGAATTACGAAATTTTTTATTACCTTTGCCAACTCAAAAGAAGTTAAGCCAGAAAATATGGCTTTACCGAATCCACTACAGATGCTTTTTTGATGAAGAAACCACTCAAGCAAACCATGCCGCGTTTCGATTTCATGACCAATAGTCGAGGTTCTTAATGTAATACAGTTGCATTGGTTAGCTATTTCACCAAACGCCTTAGATCTCCCATACAAGTCAAGAGCATCCGCAATACTCTCTTCGGTATATGAACCGGTAGCGCCTGAAAATACACAATCAGAGCTAATTTGGATCAATCGTATGCCCATCAAGCCGCATAATTTACCCAAACGATGGGGAAATATGGAGTTGATGGGCAATACCGCAATTGGATTATTTGATTCCATAAGGTGCTTAGTAATTCCAGCGCAATTGATCACAATTGATGGCATACTTTTTTCCAGCATCGCAACTAGGCTATCAATATCCTCAATATTGATATTTTTATATATATGATCATTTTCCAATCCAACCAATCCAGCATTAAATTCACTTTTACGAGTTGAACCAAAAACCTGCATTTGCTTGTCTTGAGCCAAATATCTGGCTAATGTTGACCCAATCAATCCAGTTACTCCTAATATGAGCACATTCATACTTTTACCCCTTGCCCCCCAATGCACTTTTAAAATGATCCATCAGAATTTGTGAAATTTTTTGAGGGTGATAATTTTTTTCTGCAAATTGCCTTCCCGCATTACCCATAACAGCCCTAGACTGAGAGTCCATCCCGAATAATTGAATTATGCAATTTGCCAATCCAACCGGATCTTCAGCGTCAGCAGTCAAACCAGCACCAGATGCCTCAATTACTAACTTACCCTCTCCGCTAATTGATCCGATAATTGGCCTTCCAGCAGCCATATAGGTTTGAACCTTACAAGGCACTGTCCACCCTAAATTCTCTTTTGCGCCCAATGTAACTAATAATGCGTCACTGCACTCAAAAATGGATGGCATGTATTCAGAATCATAGCGACCGACAGCAACCAAATTATTTAAGTTGCGCTCGCTAATCTCTTGTTTTAGCCTCTCACTATAGCTACCACTTCCAACCATAATAATTTGAATTTCTTTATGGTATTTGATTATTTCAGCAGCCTCAATAATCGTTTGGATTGACTGATTATTACCAATGTTTCCAGCAAAAACTACATTGAACTTTCCAAGCATTTGGTCCATTAATTTTGGAATCTCAATAGACCGATTTTGAAAAAAAACATGTCTTTCTGCTGGATTTGGCAAAACATAAATTTCAGGATTACTAGTCAGGCGTCTTACAGGGCCTAAAAACGCATTTGACTGCACCAATATTCTGTCTGAGAAAAAATATAATAACCTAGCAGGCCACTCATTTATTTTCAATAAAAATTTATTAGTTATATAACCAGTAGATGCAAGATCCTCTGGCCATAAATCTTGAACCCAAGTAATAAGCTTTGCCTTAAATTGATACCGCAAAGGAATTGCAGATATGCCTTGAATTAAGGGAGATGTGCCATATACAAAAATAACATCAATATTAAGTTTTCGTAACAATATTGGTGCCAGAAATAGCGCGCTGATAATAAATGAAAGATAGTTTAACAACATTTTAATTGCCCCGCCTTTGCCTCTTGGAATCAAAGGCACGCGAAAAATTGTGAATGATTTCTGCCTTTCAATCTGAAGTCCAAAAGCACTATATCCCAGGTAAATATCCCCATTAGGATAATTTGGCTTACCAGTCAAAACAAAAACATTATCTACATTCGCCGATAGCTCTTCAGCCAACTCGTTAATACGAAATGACTCCGGGTAAAAGTGTTGAGAAAAAATTAATATATTCAAAATTAGAATTTTTGAAAAAAAGTACATCCATCAAAGTGGGTAGTCTCAATCTTTGGTGTGGGAATTTTCATATGTCGCATCACTGCATTAGCGATTGAATATGGCGAGCTTGGATCAAAGGTCTGAGCTGGCTCAACTAACTCCCTTACAAAATCAGCGGCACTTGCTAAAACATCTAAATTTAATAATCTAGCCTCATAAAGAGGTAAGCCATAAGACTCAAATAAAGACGGATATATTATAGCTTTAGTTTCCATATATCTCGCAATAGCTTCAGAATAAGATAGTGTCCCTAAATTAATAATATTTAAATTATATTTTCTTGTGTTATAACTTATAAATTTAAATAACTCGCCATACTCTCTCGGGTCTACTGTTATATATAGCGATGGATATAAATTTATCTTAGATAATTCAACCCAGGCAAAAATCAAATTTTTATGATTCTTGTGCGCGTCTCCTGATGCAGGATAAAAATAATCAATACTGCTGGAGGATATTTTTATTTTTTTTATTTCTTCAAAGAATTTTTTACTGTCAAAAATTGGTAAAACATGAATAGGTTTATTGGGCGCTATTTTTAAATCTAAAAGAAAGCGTCTCATGGAAATTGTTTGCACAATAACTTCATCTATGTTTTTTAAACTAACTAACAACCATATTTTTTCTATTGAAAGTCTAAGTTTTGTAGTCCACTTCAAACCTTTCATACTTTTATTGGTTACAAGATAAATATTATGAATATACAAAAAAGTTTTAGCCCTTAATTTAAATAGAGGTCCAAGACTACCCATAAAAAAAATTTTGTCGCCAGTTTGACATAAACGCAGAATATGCATCTCAGATAGTAATCTACCCTTTATAGAAGGCTCAACATAAAATATTTGCGCCCCAGGAAGGGCTGATAACAAACCCTTCAAACGCGCATCTACATAAAGAGTAAAGTTGGAAAAATCAGGCAAGGAAAATATTAAATTTTCAAGTATGACTCGACCGCCCCCTTTACTCAAATTTGGGGCATAGATTATTTTTTTATTGGTCATTTAATCTAAATAAATTAGTATTTTTTGAACAAATTGCTAATATAAATAAAGTATAAATAGGATATATGTACCGATGATGCGGAAATGGAACAAGCGAAACCAACAATATATATAATATCAATAACAATGAATAATTATTATAAATGATAAATTTGATTTTTTTAATTGAGAGAAATAAAGCAAATATTGTCAATAATGATGATAGATAGATTGGAATAAAATCAACATTAAACTCATCATACTTAAAATAAATTATAATCCCCTCTATAATTGACATTAAAATCATTGGAATTATAGTAATTATATATAAATAATAATTCATAGATAACTCATTTGCAAATAGAGTTATCCCAACACTTTTTGTATTTTGAGCTTCATTTAGAACTAAAATTTTTTCAGCCATACCAGGTAGATTTGAATAGGAAAACGTTATAATTATTAGAAAGCAAATTATAGCCGTCCACCTCATCTTTTGGTTAAGTTGAGAAATAAAATAATACAGACAAATAAATATAGTCATCTCAAATTTACAAAATATCGATAGCAATAAAGACAGGGTAATATATATTTTTTTATTTGATGCGGCATAGATCGATAGAAAAATAATGATAAAAACAGCCAATATATCTTTATTTACACTAAGAAAATACATAGAATTTAAAGGATTCAATAGAAACAGAGCTGTGAATATATAAATGTTAATACTAAAATACTTTTTAAGTTTAATCAATGCAAATAAAAATATTCCCAAATAAAATAATAAAATAAAATCGTAATTTCCTGAAAAAATGCTCAAAAGCAAAATTGGTCCGTATGCGTTTTTTGTGGCAAAAATATCCGTTAATATAGAATATAAATCGTTATTTTTATGCAATAAAATATAAACTGAAGTATCAGAATTCATCAAAAATGGTCTTAATCCTTCATCTCCATTTGCAATAGCAATCATAAACGGCTTTATTTCATATAAATACTCAAAAGCCATGAACGCTGTAATCGCTATTATGGTGAATACGGGAAAAAATTTTATATTCATATTATTTTTGAATCAAAAATTCGTTCTAACATAATTCATTATTCATAATCCAAATCCTATCTCATCCAATAATCTTAATTATTCCATTCCCACTTAATCGAATATAAGCATTTAATACAAGGGGTTTTATAAATTTTGTTGTAATTCTTAGGGATTTAGCTAGACATAACATCACTGTCCATACATTCCGTGATCGCAGACCCATTAACAGAATTCTCTTAGCGGCGTCGCAAAGAACATTGGTGGATACATGTATATTCTCATTTCGATAGACCTTAAGCAACTCTATAATTAACACTGAGCATGCTAATGCCCTATCTCTATTTAGTCTTCCTTGAGAATATAGGCAGCTAATATTTTGATAAGAAACTGACCGACCCAACGCTTTCTCGACCCTCCTCTTTGAAATAGTTGACGCAATATCAAATCCTTCTTTACTCCAAATATTAGTCATATTTCTTTCATGCTTCCTCAATAAAAGCAAAGGCTCAGGAAGGTTGGCAAAATTGTATTTGAGACTTAATCTCTCCCATAATTCGTAGTCCTCTGCATAACTGGCTAATTTCAAATATGCTGGTTCATTCCATATTATTGAGCTTCTAAACATGACCGTTGGATGAGCAATTGGACACAAAAAAGACATTGCCCAAGCAATTTCTTCATGCGAGCTTGGTTGCTGATAAACATGCCCACGTCTTCCTAGTTGATCAATTAATTGATACCCTGTACCAAGGACGCCTATATTTGAATTGCTGGACAAAAATCTAAATTGCTTTTCAAGTCGAAGTGGCAGAGAAATATCATCATGATCCATTCGAGCTATGTAAACTCCTTTTGCCAATTGCAAACCTAAATTCAGCGAATCAACCAAACCAATATTTTTTTCATTACGTACAAGACGGATACGCGGATCAGATATGGATGTAAGAATTTCATAAGACCCGTCAGTTGATCCATCATCAATAATAATTAGCTCAAAATCCGAGAATGACTGATTTAAAATACTGTTAACAGAAGCAAGAATATATTTCACAGAGTTAAAAACTGGAAGGATAACGCTAATCATGGTCATTTTTTATGTGCTTAAGAATTAAATTTCAAATACAGGTCTACCCAAATAGGAAGATTCCACACTAAACTATTTATTAATTGAGATAAGTTACTAAAAAGAAATAAATTCTTTGCCTACATAAGGGTTAATCCGAGAACCCAACCGCTAAAAGTAGCATACGATATTGCTTTAAAAAAATCCTTTTACAAAAGAATAAAGAATTTTTTCAATGCTATCCCAAAAGATCAATACTCAAAATCTTTTGCAAATTAAGTTCCTAAGCAATACTGTTAGTTATTTATAAAAATCTAATCCAATATTACCTTGAAATATATTTTACTTGCACTCTTAAGATATTATTTTGGCAAATAAAGTGCATGACATTTGGATACTGCTTAGACCATAAATGTACTGCTTAAACCAAGAAATTTTGTAAATCTATAGATACCCAAGGAGCGCCTTAATCTCAATCGCTATCTTGATGGCCGTTTTATAGCTTAGATCAACCTTCTTTTAGATCCACCAGTATGCATTCCATAGTGGTGACATAGGTGAGATTCAATTCAAAAATTTTATGGGCTTTGCTTCATGGCACTCTTATCCGTACTGGTAACTCATGCTGAAGGTTTATGAGTGGCAACGAAAACCATGGACAATTTTGACAGGAATGATAGCAATCTAAATTTGCACCCAAGATGAGGGGCAAATATATTGATGGGAGAATTTTGGTGAAACGAACCAATTTTTAGGTGCAATAACCATCTTCTTTGGAGATGGATTAAGCCAAGCACCCCACCAACTAAAGGAACTGTTGGCGATAATATGGTGGTCGCAGGATGCCATTAAGTGCAAATCCTCATGCGGCACAGCTGTTGAACCAGAGACGAAAGATAGAGGTTGCTTGCAGACTAATTTCTGGCGGACCCATTCTATGTCATCTGAGAACACCACAATATGGAAGCCTTCACCTATACGTTTTGTCAGCAGCGCAATAGCATCGAGATAATATCCTAAATCGAGAACACCATGTACTGCATTAGCCTTCGGATCGTTAACATAATTACCACGGCGGATATGCAGAGATACTAATGGCAAATCATCACCAGCTATTGCACGCACATCTGGCGCAGCTCCAGCACGACGGAGCTGAAATTCAGCTCGGATGATATTGGAGGAATCGGCGAAATATGCTTCGTTCTGCCAATACCCATCCAAATAAGTCTTAATGCAATTCCCTGGCATACTAGACTGAAACGCTAGATCCTCGGCTTCCTTAAGGTAGTGAAAACCTTGCAAATTCATCTGCATTTTCGTAGACAAGCCAAGATGGCGCAGACTAGCCCGAAGCCTTGAATCTGTCTGTAACTTACGGGAGGCTATTTGCGCAATAATGCGAAAACCATCTAGACCATATTGGTGGGTCTTGTAACGATCAAAAGCTGATATATCCAGTAGGAGTTGTCTGCGACTGCGTATGGCCGCCGCTCGACCGCAGGCATATTGAAACATCTGGTTACCTAGTCCTCCGACAATTCGGACGACAATCACGCCATATTCAGAATCAGACACTGATCATCAACCCCAAAACAACGAAGGGACGAGTAAACCCTCATCCAGAACAATATCAGGTCGATTGCATAATTTAACCTTAATAAAGCTAATTCTATTTGTCGCAGGGACTCCATCATGAGTCTTCATTTTTATTTTCCTGACACCATTTGCAATCGTTGCACAACTTTTTTTACGAAAGTTTCTACTGAAAATTTCGCCGCAAGATCGCTCCGCAAATAACTTTCAATAGATTCGATAATACCATTACACTGAGCGTCGTCGAGAGACATGAGTTGTTCGTGAATAGCCTGTGGCTCAGATAATTTTGATGCATCTATGTAGCAGCTAGCTGGAATATGATACGAAATGTTGTTAGGCCCCCAATAGATAGGAACGCAACCGGCGAACATGGCATCAAAAATCTTTTCAGTGATCCAGCCTTCAGGAGAATTAAAGTTCTCATAACAGAAGTTAAAGCGATAACCTGCAAGAGTATCTAACTTCTGACTAATAGTGCCGCGATATACTCTCAGCTTAGGCGCCATTAGATTCTTCAGGACTGGCAGTCGACGTACTACACGCATACATAAGTTGGAAGGTGCAGGTACCTCCCAATCAGTACCAAATAGGTCGAACATATCTTGATGGTGTTTGTCATACCAACGTATCAGCTCCAAACGCCGTGAATACAATTCATTTGGGTGGGAGGAAGCCTTATTGCCAGACACCATGCAAGCAAACTTACGACCGACCCAAGGTCGCCTTAGTGGCGGACGCAGTTGCTGAGCAAAACGAATTGACTGGAATTTAACTCCGTCAACGACATCATCGCGGTATGTGAAGATAGTTGTACAGCGTGCGATAAGTGTTGGGTCTGCATTTAAGGGGTGAATATATTCGCTTTCTAAGGCAATAACGTGTACTGGTATGCCACGCTCAACAACCTTTTGCCACATCAAATGATCATACTGGGGCATATTTAGACACAGCACTGCGTCCGCTTCACATATTGGTAATTCATCAGCCGTAGCCAGAATAATTCCCTCTTGAGCCAGTGCTTTATGCAGTTCGATAAAGGGGCGCAAACAGTCATCTCGATTTGCTACCAAATCATGTTCTGCAAAAATACGCCCTTTTTTGAAGAAAGGTGGAACAACAAAGGCGATTTTCATTACCCTACTTTAATAGAATCATTTTGGTAGATCCATTGTTTGGTATCGATCTTCTTGAGATGCTCGATCAAAGTTTCATAGGATGAAAGATCTATCCCTATATCGTGGTTATAAAAGACTTTGGTAAAGAGAGCGTAGCGATCCAATGCATACTTGCGATAGCTCTCCGGCATACGTACAGTCTTATTGCGATATATATTAACTCCAGAGCCGACTGCTGAGAAATGAATAAGTTTGCTGCCGAAATCTATCTTGAATGGTGTCGCAAAGTCATTGACTGCGGAGAATGCATTTAGACGACTGCCCTGCAGATTGCAGCCACCAACTTCATCGTGATTCAAAAAGGAGATACTTCCTCGATTCCCCAAAATCTCGAACATGACTGGATCAAAGAAGTCAATCACTGGATGCTCTTTAGGGTTGTAGGAGCCCAAACACATCCTGACTAACTCGCCATAGCGGTGGCAATTTATCTTGTGCTTGTTAAAGCCAAAACAGTAGGTTTGCGTCACATCAGCTAGATGACGGACGTGATCGAGGTTGTTGGGGTTATGCTTGTAATTACGTACAGGACCTACTAAATCGTAGGTGTCTAATCTTTTTTTCAACTCAGTTACCACATCACCAAGAAAGATAATATCGCTATCAAAGTGAATCATCTTAGCTTCTGGTCGGCAATTGATAAGATAGGCCCATAAACGTGCGGTGCCAAGATGGCCACGAGCGAAACCATTTTTCAAATAATCCTCGGTAATAGAAGATGATCCAGCACCCAATTTACGCCACAACCATGAGGATAACCCTCTACCAAAGCCGGAGGGAAGCATTATCTTCATGACTGTGGCTGAATCTGGGATAAGCAATAAGTCTTCGGCAGAACCGAAGACATGCACGACTATGTTGGGATGGTGCTTTAGGAATGAACTGATAGCAACTGCGCCAATCTCACCACAGTTGTACACCTCGGTCCAGACAAAGGTATCAGAACTCATTAGGAAATCTCCCCCCAGTTTGGCCTATTCTTGTTCGCGATGACATCGCTCCAATCTGGGGCGTTAAGGCTTTCATAATAGGCTTTGCGCTTTCGCCAGATACTCATATTCTTCTTTAGCTGTATTAGCTGTAGGCGTGGATGCCACAGATGAATAGAAGCCGTATCGTCGGAATTGTCGTAGATGATATCGTTAACCTTGCCAATACGGGTGTTAAAAAGATCATCTTCAGGACCGTAGCCAATCATCTCCTCGTCGTAACCACGTAATCGCATGAAGGTTTCAAGATGGATGATGCCGTTACCATGTGCGAAGCCACCCCCATTATTTGGTAGCTTAGACAACGTTTCGTAATCCGAGCATTCCATTAGTGGGCTGGTTGATGCAAATCGACGCAGAAAGCGTATATTCATCCAAGCTGGCTCGAAACGTGGTTGCAGGTTGTAGTTCCAAAACACCATACGCAGAGGTCGCTTTATTGTTTGCAAGGCTTTTTGTAACTTGTGTTTTATTGCATCAATGTGATCGGGTCGATAGATAAGGTCCACATCCGAAATCATGAAATACTCAGAACTGACTAAAGATCTAACACCGAAATTAATGGCGTGAGCGCGACTAAACTTTCCACGGTAGGGTCGGTGCACATAAGCTAAATCAGGAACAACATCTTCAATGCGAGAAAGGATGCAGTATTCTGAATTATTGGATACGCAAATACGTACACGCTGCGTCGCTAAACTTGCCAGCGAAAACCGGAATCGAGCTAACGCACTTTCTAGTTGCTGAGATTCAAAATTGAAAATGTAAAGAATATCCATGGTGACTGCCTCAATTCTAACCGTGCAGACCTTTTAACACTCGAAACACGACTTTCACAGCTAGGCGTACCCAAATTTGTCGACTGCGCCCTAACCAGTAATTACGCATTAGCCGGTGACGGATGCGTTGCAACTCATGGATATATTCCCAATTGTGAACATCTCTAGAGACACCAATAGTTTGACCAAGTTGGTTTAACGTAAGATCGATCATAGGCTTATCTGTGGCCTGAGTAGGCAGCAGACCATCTAGACGAAAGATGCTGGCAAGCCTTTCAGAAAACATAGCAAAGGGACTGCCATCCAACCAAAAGCGCAGATTCTCGATACTAATTCTGAGCATACGCTGAGAGAAATCCTCACGCAACACACGCGACATACTACTGGTTACCTCCCGGTAATCAATTAGAACCTTGTCAAGATTAGCTACCCTATATTGCCTGCACATTCTCGACCACAATTCGAAATCTTCAGGTGGCTGGCGCAAAGGATCACAACTATACCCGCCTATAGCTTCGAAAGCCGATCGTCGCATAGCCACACTACTGTGCACAAATGTTGAGTCAAAAATAGAGTTAAAGGCAATGGCAACATGTGTGGTTGGGTGGCGGTGATAACGATATGTAACGGCCGAATCACCATCTACAAATATTCTAGCCCAGGTTCCAAGCACAGCCACATCAGGATGCTTATCTAAATATGCAACCTGAAGAGCGAAACGTTCTGGGTAGGAGAGATCATCTTGATCTTGCCGAAACAAAAATTCTCCGCGTGCAATATACGCACCTTTATTAAGAGTCGCTGCCAAACCCATATTAGGGTGCTCGAAATAGCGAATACGCTCATCCGCATAGGTTCTAGCAATAGCTGCAGAGTCATCTGTCGAGCCATCGTTAAGTATCAACAATTCGAAATCTTCGAATGACTGGGACAATATACTTTCAATGGATGCAGCCAGAAAAGAAGCGCCGTTGTAAACTGGTAGAAGAACCGAAATTCGAGGTGACTCTACACTCATCTTGTGCTCAGTATTTCTAACTCTTCGCTGGAAACCTCTACTACCGCGCCATTTGCAACCCTAAATATTCGGTCGCAATCCTTCACTGTCTCTAAACGATGAGCAATTACAATCAACGTCACACTACCCTTTAAGGCGCGCACCTCGCGGATAATTTCCTTTTCCGTTTCGTAATCCAAGGCGCTGGTTGCTTCATCCATTACCAGCACAGAGCGTTTGTGATAAAAAGCACGAGCCAAGGCAATACGTTGGCGCTGACCGCCTGAAAGCATTGCACCGTTTTCACCGCATGAGGTATTTAAACCGTGGGGAAGTTGTTGGATAAATTCCGACAACTGGGCGCTAGA
Source organism: Polynucleobacter sp. MWH-Braz-FAM2G (assembly GCF_018687635.1). Classification (NCBI taxonomy): domain Bacteria; kingdom Pseudomonadati; phylum Pseudomonadota; class Betaproteobacteria; order Burkholderiales; family Burkholderiaceae; genus Polynucleobacter; species Polynucleobacter sp. MWH-Braz-FAM2G. The sequence goes on along the minus strand of NZ_CP061300.1, from coordinate 331,978 downwards.
AAGAGCAATATCGACCCTATTCTCAACATTTACTCCATCATCTAGAAGTGAAACATTGTCAATGATTGACCCCCGAACTATAAATAGTTGCTGAGGAATATAGGCAAAGTGACGGAATTTCTCGGAGTTACGATATTTGGTGTTGGCAACCCCATTAATCAGTACTTCGCCGCTGGTGGGCTGGCGAAGACCAAGAATCAATTCCGCTAACGTGGTCTTACCGCCACCAGATGGACCAATCAAGCCAATCGAATCTCCCTGACGTATAAACAAGTCAATATTTGAAAACAGGTCCTGACAATGGGGGGTATGACGAAATCCGATGGATTTCAGTTCGATTGACTCGAACCTCTCCAAAGAAAGGCCATCAGCTTCAGTATCACTTTGTTTAACTAGCGGCTCTTTAAGCAAGGCTTCTGCCAGCTTATTAACAACAAAATCAATGAAACGTAGCTGTGAAAGCGCGCTAAGTACATAATTAGCTGCCGGCGTTAAGCGCATGATTGCTACACCGAAGACGCCCATGAGAGCAAACATTTCTTCCTTGGGCATGCGTTCGTGCTGCATTAGCAGCACTAGCAAGCACACCGTAACCATCAGAGAAAACTCGATAAAATATTTAGGTATTGCCTGGAACCATTGGTAACGAGCACTTAGATTAGAGGCTTGGCTTGCAGCATCTTTCGCAATGCCCAAGAGTCGTTTATCGACGCCATAGACGCGAATCTCGCGGATGCCCATCGCTACTTGCTGTACAGAGTGTATAAGCACTTCACCCAACCTGGACGATTCTTCGCCAAAATCATGTATACGCTTCTTAAGAATGCGATCGTAGACAATGATTAGGCAGCTAACCAATAGTACTAACATCAACAAAGCAAGCGGGTTGAGATAAAGCAGATAGAGGAGGATCGCAAAGCCGATCAACACCTCAGTGAAAGAACGCAACTGCGCCCCTACTAAACCATAAGAGAATTGGCTGGTATAGCCATGCACGACTTGAACGATGTTAGCAGAGGATGACTCAGCAAGATTCGACAGGTCAATGGCAAAATAGCGATCGAGCAACTGGTGACGTAGACGTCGATCTAAACGCGAGCAAAAATTGAATATATTTCGCAGCAATAGAGTGGCACCGGCTAGCTTAATTACGAAAACACCAATCAAAATAACTACCATTGTGAAGACAGGGCTTTCGTCTGACATGCCAATGAAGTTGGCAGTCCATTGGTACCAGACGCGCGTTTTGATTAGGTCTGGTGAGATCATACTGGCGATAAATGGGCCGAATAAAGCAACACTCACGGCATCAATTAAACCAATGAAAACCGATGCCGCTAGCACTAGCGGCAGTTCCCGCCGCTGACTGCCAAGCAGGTGCCAACTGGTAAGCAGGGTTTGGTGCGTGTTATTAAGATTTTCCATTATGGTTCGAGCAGGATGAAAACAGAGCCTGCAACCTATTTATGCGACGTTGGTTTAGCGGCCAAAATGCGCTTGAAACATCTTTCAAGGCGAAGACAATAGTGGCCCGCTTGAAAAACCGGAGCCTGCTGCTGACGCTCTTGGATCAAGGTCAAATAATGACTTGTCAAATGGGTGGGCAATTATTCTAATCGAGACCAAAAGCTCTTTTGTAGCCAAAGCTACTTCACTTCTTTTCGGCAAAACATCCCCAATTTACACTTAATCGGTTGAAATCCCTAAATTCTCGAACGACATGAAACCCAAGTGCCTCAATTAACTGACTGAAGTTCTCGGGGGCTTCAGTAATATTATAGTGACCATCGTCAACACCTTCGCCATGAAATAAATCATTCCATAGCATTAATTTACAGCCAGACTTTGCATAATGACTTATGTTTGACAAAATAAATGGCCAGTGTGGTGTATGGTCAATGCAATTTCTGCAGTAAATAACACCATCTATTTTCCCAACAAGTTCTTCTATTCTATTTTCGGCCGGAATGGGGTAGCACTTTATTCCTTCATAAAGCGAGAATCCATAGTTCTCGATTTGCCAATTATTGATTGTGTCAAACAGAGGTTCTATTACAAATTTCTCATTAGTCACATCCCAAGACTTAAGTGGCGTCGCTACACATGGACCTATGTCTAGGCAGGCTCTATTCGTGATATGGGCAATGAATTCCTTAAAATATGTCTCTTTTCCATCAAAAAACTCTTTTAATAAAATGTCATCAAAAAATCCTACGCTTGCATTTCTCTGGCCAGAATGTATTTCTTGCGCTCTTGCCCGAAAGAAATCCGAATCCATAAACTCTAAAGTTGCCCTAAGCTCATAATCTTGGGACACTCGCCAGTTTTTGATCTTATTCCTACGGAGAAAGTTTAAAAGTTTCATATTGTTCTTTCATTTACTTGAGCAATTAATTTATGATCATCGCCCGGGCCGAAATTGAGGTGCAAAGTTAAACACACACTGAGTTTGCATTTCTCAACTGCTGCAAGGTGGTCCGTACTGCTTCATCTAGCCCGCCCTGAAACAAGAAGCCATGCCGGGTCAGGCGAGTATTGAGCACGCGGTAGGAGAGGGTATTCATAATGCGACTGTCCACTAACTCGATTTTCAGATTAGGGATATACCGACCTATGGTATCCACGACATCGCGCACACTTATATTAATTGAAACTGCATTGTAAATACCGCCGTCGAAAAGCTGATGTTGGATGACAAATTGTATGGCGCGCACGGCATCTCCTAGGTCGAGATAAGGGCGCATCTGATCGTAAGCAGTATTCCAAACAGACAAGGGTTGTCCCATGGCCGCCTGCCAGCAAAACTTGTTTACTGCCGTATGGAAGCGCATACCGGGAGATATACCAAAGATGGTACCAAAGCGAAAGCTCATACCCCTGAGGCTGCCACTGTGGCACAGGTCCTTGACGAAGAGCTCTTCCTTGTGTTTTATTTCTGCGTAGGGGCTTTGCGGTGAGATATCCTCAGGACCACAAAATTCGTCCACGCTATCTTTCTCTGTTCCATAAACACTGGTGGAAGAAGCGTGAATCAGCGGCACACCAGCCTCTACACACGCTTCAGCCACACGCTGAGTTGCTGCATAATTAATTTGTTCCATTGCTTCGGGATGATCGAAGCTAGCCCCCGGGTCAGTTAGCGCTGCAAGATGGATGACTACATCAGCACCAGCGAAGACCGGCGCAAGATCAATCTGGGTGACATCGCCCTGCACAAAATAATATTTTACAGTTGACGGCAAATTAAATAGGGACACGTAGCGCTGAGTTGCTAGATTATCGACAATGACAACTGCCATACTTGGAAAAACTATTGGCAATTCGCGGATCAGGCGTGATCCAATATGACCAAGGCCGCCAGTGATAACCGCCTTCACGCAACGCCTCGTTTACGGAAAGCTAGATAAGATTCATAGTCGCGTATATAGTCGCTTTCATCGTACTGCAAATCACACAGTACGACAAGAACCGTGCCCTCTTCGACATAGAATTGTTCGGACCAGATGCCATTCGGAAGGATGAGGGCGCGATTGGCCTGATCAAGTATGAACTCTCTGCGCTGAGTACCATCATCGCAGACAACGCAGCAAGTACCCTGCACACATATCAAAATCTGTGTAAGTGCTTTGTGAGCATGCTTACCTCGCATCGAATTGGCATGTCCTGCGACAACAAAGACGCGCCGTATATCGATTCCAAAATCAGAAATCTCATTATAAGCAACAAGCAAGCCCTGCCTGTCGGGATAGCAGGGGACATCAACAAAGCGGATATTATCCAGATTATTCATTCAAATCGATTTTCGGCGCCAGACCGAGTACGGATCGGATAGCGTTGCTGTATTCAAGCAATTGGGTGTCGCTGGTTCTGAATGCGGCAGGTAGACAGATACCGCGGCATGAGAGGTCGTAGGCAATGGGGTTCTTAAGGGCCATCTCAGCGCCACGACTACCGTAGGCCGGCATACTGCTTAGTGGATAGAAGAAGGGACGACCTTCGAAGCCCCTCTTGGCAAGCTCACTTATTATATATTCCTTGTTGATTTTGTGGCTACGGCCGAAGATTAGAGCAGTACACCAAGCCCCATTTCTCCCCTCAGGAGGCTCAGGATTTAAATATAAGTCTGGCACATCGGCAAAAACTAGACGGTAGCACTCAAGCAAGTGGCGCTTGGCTTGCACTAGCTCTTCCACACGTTGGAACTGGGCATAACCGAGTGAGCCCAGTAGGTTACAGGGCATATATTTGTATGCCACCTCATCGTTGAAGTAGTGTTTATCCCTAGAACGGCCATGGTCACGCAGGAAATGGCAACGCTCGTACAGTTTTTGGTCATCGATCAGTAGCATGCCGCCCTCGCCAGTAGTGATGGTCTTTGTACGGTGAAAGCTAAACACTGAGCCTATGCCAAAGCTGCCGGCCCTTTTGTCGCGATAAACAGAGCCTAGCGCACCGGCTGCATCCTCTATGAGATAAATTCCGTGCTTTTTGGTCACGCTACGGATAGCATCCATATCAGGCATGTTGCCATACAGATCGACGACAATGACCGCTTTGGTCTTTGGGGTGATGACGCGCTCTAGACTCTCCGCCGACATACACCAAGTATTTTCATCAATATCGGCAAATACAGTCTTGGCACCGATGTGAGTAATATTCGTCGCGGAAGCAATCCAAGTGCACTCGGGTACGATGACTTCGTCACCAGGACCAATGCCTAGGCCCAATAGCAGCAAATGAATTGCTGAGGTGCAGTTAGGCGTCATCATGGCGTATTTTCGGCCGTGGTATTGGGCGAATTCCCTCTCGAATTTCTCGACATACCAATACTTTTGACTGCCATACCAGCCATTTTGCATTGCATCCATGACTGTCTTAAGCTCAAGTTCTGTTATCGAGGGGCCAAAAAGCTCTGTTATTGAATTCATTTAGGTATGTTTAATGAAAAAATATGGTTCGTATGAATGAGTTATTTTTTAGCCAATTGCAAAGTGTAAAAGTAATTAGTTACAAATTTTTTAACCTCGATATTAACTGCGTTTTAATTTGAAAAAACAAAGTTCGTACTGTGCGAACCGGAATGAGTGCAAGCAACAAAAGCTTTGGCATTACACCGTTGACGACCTCGATACAGCTTAACATATATTCGAAGTATCTTTTGGCTTTTTCAAAGTGATTTGGACCGCTTTTTAAGAATTCATCAGTGTATTTTGGTAGACGTTTATAGAGGTTTACACTGGTATCAACGTAAATGTTCCCGCGTTGCACGCAGTCCAAACAGAACAATAAATCCCCCCCTTCGTACCTATTAAAAGTATATAAACTCCAATGTTTGGTTTTTCTTATAAAAGATGTTTTAAACATTCCGCAAACAATATTAGATTTCCCATTCCTCTCTTCCGCAAGAAAATACCGAGCAACTCTTGCGAGCCGAATACCCTCGTAGTTAAAAGGCTTGTAAATACGAAATATTTGATCAAGAGAATTGACTGAAACAATATTACTCATTCCAATAACAGCATCTGGTCGATCAAAAAGCCTAATAACCCGCTCAAACCATTTGGGATCTCGATAATCATCTTCGTCAGCCCAAGCAAAATATTCGCCTGTTGCTAAGGTCAACACATGCCGAATATTTGCTCCCGCCCCAACTCTCTTTTTATGGAAATATGGTTTTATACGAACGTCCTGAGCTGCATATTTCATCACAATATTTTGAGTTTCTTCGCATTCAGAAAGGTCTAGCGAAACGATAATCTCTAAATTCGTGTAAGTCTGATTAATAATACTCAGAATCGCGCATTCAAGATAATCAGCCCTGTTGTAAGCGGTAATTCCGACTGAGATTAAAGGGGCTTCTACATAACGTTCTTTATAGTTCTTCGCTATAGCAAATCTCCAATTTCAATTATTTTGAAACTTCTGGTTTTCTAAGTGGGGCGATCGTTAGGCCGATATTTCATTCTGTAGAACCACGTTCTCTAATTACTCTGCATGGAATTCCTGCACATACTGAATTAGCAGGGATGTTTTTCGTTACAACGGATCCCGCGCCAATAATTGAATTTTCTCCAATCCTAATTCGTGGCATTACAGTCGCTCCAGCCCCAACCCAGACATTCTTCTCAAGAATGACGTTGCCTGCCAGTGTAGCTCCTGTGGATAGTTCACAGCCTTGGCTGATTAGACAGTCATGAGCGACACTTGATTTTGGATTTAGGATGACAAAATCTCCGATCGACACGTCCGACATGACAATACATCCTGGCATGATTTGAACTCCTCTACCAAGTTTTGCTCGGCGAGAAACATATGCTTGATCCGAAATTATTGATGCTGGCTCCAATCCGATATCAGCAAGACTTTCAGAAATATTGATTCTTTCGTTTCCTCGTGGATTTCCAATTGCGGTCACAAATCCGAAGGGGGAGTCGACCTCAATTGCCTCTAACCGCTTCTTGAGCTCTTGGGGACCAAAAACTACCTCAATGCCACAAATTTCAGTGGTCTCACTGACCCAGTCCGAGTAAAAAAACTCAATATCGTAAATTCCAACGCGCTCAATTACTTCCAGCACATTTTTTGCTTGCGCTGAAGCACCATAGACAAAAATTTTCAATCTAAACGCTCAAAAAGTAGTGAGAAAGACCTATCTATTCTGTACTCAGGTGGGAAATTTTCTGTTTTAAGCCCCTGAAAACTACCTAAAACAAAACTGTAATAGGGGGATACCCATATTTTTTCGTAACCATGCAGCCTCATCGCATCAGAGAATAAATTTAAGTCTCGGAATTTTACATTTATTTTTTCGGAATAAAAATTTTGTTCTGTGTAGAAGTTCTTACTGTTTGCTAGAAAATTATCAATCAAAACGAACTGAGGAGAAGTGCTATTAACGACCGCGAAAAAATCTTTATCTTCAACGTACTGCAAAACACTATTCGCATACACAAGATCAACATACTCTTGCGGGAGCATATGAGAGTAAGTAAGTTTTATTTTGGGTGCAAAGCTATGTTTTATTTTTGATACGAGCTCTTTATTTTCCAGAACCCAATAAGACTCAAGATTTTCTGTATTTGCAACGTTCTGCAGGTGATAGAAAGTCCAGCCGTTTCCCCCTCCATAATCCAGCAATCTTCTTACATCAATTGTCGGAAAGATTAATGGAAGTGTAGAGTACCTCGGAGGATAAACAGGGAGGGAGCTGGAATCAAGCTGTTTTAAATACTGTCGAAGTGACTCAAGCTGTCGTTCAACCCAAAGCTCCCTCGAAAAAACTGAGTTGCTCTGTGTACCCCGATCTTCCCTAATTTCACCAGTCCAGATATTCATAAGCAAACCTTCTGAGCTTCTACTTGAATCATAAGATCCCTATCCACCTTCCATTGATAGCGGTCTAATTTTGTAATTTCAAATCCGATCTTAGCAAGTAAATTTTGAATTTTCTTCTCTGTGTAGCAATTTTTGTGAAACTGCCCCAAACTATTTTGCGGTCCGAATAGGCTGGCTGTTAAATAGCCCCATCTATTACTGGTTGAGTATGAATACTGTCCAAACCAATGCTCAAGTTCTATCGCTTCTGGATCATCCCTAAAAAAATCTTTCCAATCATCTTCTGCAGCCAACCACTTTCGAACTGTATCTTCGAAATCTGGTACAGAAAAGATAAGCTTACCCCCTTTACAAAGAACCCGGCGCGCTTCGTAGAAAAACTTTTTCTCTTCTATGAAGGATAGATGTTCTAGCAAAGAGTCGCACCGGACTTCTGCAACTGTTGAATTTTCAAAAGGTAAAGCATAAATGTCATATTGAAAAATTTCAATATTTTCGGGAATGGTTATATTGGGGTAGCGAGCTCGAATTTGCTCTATCGTATCAAGATCGATATTTATGTACCCTGATAATGGGCGCGATGCACAGCCTATGTTTATTTTGATTTTTTTCATTAATTCACATTTATTTTAAATAATTCTACATCTTTTCATCAAAAAAACTGTGGACTGCAGTTATTACTCGTTTTTGTTCATGCAATTTGAGACCGGGAAATAGTGGCAGACTCACAATCTCGTTCACAATTTTTTCGGTATTAGGAAGTGCAACTTTGCTAGCAAAGTAAGGCATCTTATGAACGGGGGTAGCATAATGTATTCCGCATTTAATTCCTTTTTTAGCTAAATAGCTCACAAGGAGATCGCGATCGCATGCTGCCACGCGGATAACAAATAGATGATAGCTATGGAGAGCCCCTGGTCGCACTAATGGGCTGCGAACCGGGAGCTTTAAAAAAGCAGAATGATAGCGATTTGCTTGAATTAAACGCTCTTCATTGTTTGCATCAAGCCGTGGTAGTTTTACTCTAAGGATGGCAGCTTGCAACTCATCAAGTCGACTATTCAAGCCAGACTCTACACTAATACGCTCTTCGTTCCAACCATATTGACGCAATCGCTTTAAACGAACTGCTATTGCGGGGTTCCGGCAAGCGACTGCACCAGCATCCCCGAAAGCACCGAGATTTTTGGTTGGGAAGAAGCTAAAACAACCTATATCGCCAATACTACCGAGCTTTTGCCCATTAATAGCTGAACCTACGGCTTGGGCACAGTCTTCAATTAATATCAAGTTATGTTTACGAGCAACTGAAAGTAGCTCTTTCATATTTGCTGGCTGACCATAAAGGTGAACTGCAATAATGGCCTTAGTTCGGCTCGTGCACTTGCGCATGACATCTCGTATGTCCAGCGTATAGTAATCCAACTCTATATCTGCGAATATAGGCGTTGCTCCACAGATAGATACCGCTGCGACTGAAGCGGTTGCGGTATGTGATGGGATAATGACTTCATCCCCCACTCCAATGTTGTGCGCCCGAAGAGCAAGCATAAGGGCGTCTGTACCATTCGCGCAACCAACGACATCCGGAACATTGAGATAGGCAGCAAATTCTTTTTCGAATGAATCTACCTGAGGTCCAAGTATGTACTCCCCGCTTGTGAGAACTAATCGAATAGCGGCTTGTATTTCTTTGCTGAGCTTTTTATATTGTGAATGCGGAGATGCAAATGGAATCATTGGCTGGATTATTCTTTAGAGGGAAGTTTTAGTGGTCTATCCAGATTTTAGTTTGATGTCAAAACTTGGGGGAAATAACATCTTAAGTTTTCAAGATTAGCAATCTAAAGCATTTAAAAAGTAGATTTAAAAATACATTAATAGAACTAAAAATTTAGCCAATCTATCGTCGAAGACAATAGAATGGAAGCAGACAATCTCTCTATGGTTAGGCAAGTAAATTTTCCCACTAAATAGTAAAAATCCTAAGCCTTTCATTACTTGATTCTGAATTCAAAAAACAAAAGGCTATTCAATTTTAAATAACTAGCTTAATCGAGATGACATATCCACTTCCCGCCTGCCAACGTAAAAGCCCTCTCCTTGTCCATTACTTCTCTCTTGTGGTTCCAAGCAAACAACAGCGCAGTATCGGGTGGATTCTCAGCAAATGCCTCATATGGCTTGACTGGAATATGCATACCTGGTGTGAACTTGCCTTGCTTGATCGGCGTTGTATCGGAGATGAATTCGATGAGGTCGGGACCGATTTTGCAATAGTTTAGGATGGTCGTGCTCTTAGAAGTTGCACCATAGCCAATCACGCGACGACCTGCCTTCTTTTCTTCGTTAAGTAGTCGCACTAGACGCTCCTTGGAAGACTCGCAAGCTTGGCGAAATTTTTCATAAGTTTCCGGCAAATGGAGACCCGCAGCCTTCTCTTCGGCAAGAATCATCTCCACGGAAGGCGCAACTGGACGAGATCCCTTTCGCGCCAAAACATAGCGCATCGATCCACCGTGAGTTTCCTGCTTCAGAAGGTCAATCAATTCAAAGCCATAAGGTGCAAACATATTTGCAACCGAGAGCGCCGAGAAGATATAGACATGCTCATCGTAAATTTGGTCATAGGAAGTTTTCTCAATCATTGCACCCAAGTAGGGGTCTTCAAAGATCAAAACGCCATCCGAGCAGAGTAGTGCATCCGCCCCTTTGGCGATACCATGTATATCAGGTATATGGCACATTACATTGGCGGCCATTAGCGCGGCGGCATGACCATATTCCTTAGCGATATCAGTACCGGCCTCCGCTCCAAAGAACCTAACCAGAGTATTCACTCCATGCTGACGGGCTATTTCAGCAACATTTGCTGAAGGCTCTACACCTAAGTGCCGAATGCCACGCTTGGCAAAATTCTCAAGCATGATGCCATCGTTGCTACCAAGCTCAACGACCAAAGGATCGGCACCACGAAGATGATTCTCCATGACCCACTCGGCATAATCCTTGAAATGACGTTGCATGTGTGCGGACGTCCTCGAAAAAAAGGCGTAGTTTTCATGGAACATCATTTCGGGGGGAGGTTGATCTTCGACCTGAAAAGTTAAACATTCCGTACAGAAAGCTGGCTTTAACTCAAAAAAATATTCATCCTTGAAATCTTTTGGAGTCAAAAAGCCATTGGCGATGGGCATGCGCCCAAAGGTCATGAATGGTGTAATTTCGTGACTACAAATCCTGCATTTCATAAAAAACCTCTTTGTATTTTAAATTCTGGGTAGTCGAGATGGATGTATGTCGCGCAAACGCGGAAAAAATATATCTCCAACCTTAATATTTGGTGAGTTGATAAGCCAGTCTATACCAAGATCTGGATCATTCCACAACAAGCCTGCTTCATCCTCGGGATAGTAAAAGTCGGTGCATTTGTACCAAATCTCGTTCCACTCCCCAAGACCAGAAAAGCCATGCGCTACTCCGGGAGGCAGGAAGAGTTGCTGATGCATCTCAGCACTCAATTCGAAGCTTATGTGCCGCCCAAATGTCGGAGAAGCGGGGCGAAGATCAACACCAACATCAAGGATATGGCCCTTAGTCACATATATCAAATGACCAATCGGATGCTCTATTTGATAGTGTATTCCACGCACGACACCCTTTTCTGAACAAGAATGATTATCCTGAACAAAAACGTGATCAATACCAAACTCAGCGTAGCGTTTGGACTGATAAGACTCTAGAAAAAATCCTCGGTTGTCACTGTGGACATCTAATTCGATCAATAAAGCACCAGCAATCGCTGTCGACTGAACCCTCAAGGTATCGCCCCCTCCATATTTTTGAAATCGCAGATCAAATTCTTAAGATTCCTAGCAAGACAGCTAAAATCGAATTCCAAGCAGTAGTGATAATTGCAAAAAAATAAACTGTTCTCTTCGACCGCACTTTTGTTTGGCATTCTAGCTATGATTTTAAAGTCAAATATCTTTACAGCACTAAGATCCATCATAAACAGAAACTGCTCAGGAAGGCTGCCCGCAAAGTGGTCGCAGAAAGATACTAGAGTCCTCAAAAAGGTTAACTGGCGCACTCTCATTGAGTGACTCATGACTCAACACTCAATCTTCGAAACTGATGGAAGCGCCAAGTACTTGCACACATGTCATCCAATGTGCGGGCAGCACGCCATTTTAATAGTTCACTTGCCTTTTTGGGGTCAGAATAGCAGATGGCCACATCACCTGCGCGACGGGGAGCAATTTTGTAGGGCACCTGGCGGCCAGATGCTTTTTCAAACGCCTGAATCATATCTAGCACACTATAACCTTTTCCAGTGCCCAAGTTAACAGCATGCCACCCAGTGTTTCGAGATAGGTAAGTTAATGCGAGAATATGTCCTTCCGCCAAGTCCATAACATGGATAAAGTCCCTCACACCCGTACCATCGGTAGTAGGATAATCATCACCAAACACACTAAGTTCTGGGATCTGTCCAGTAGCCACTTGGGCAAGGTAGGGCATGAGATTATTGGGAATGCCACTAGGGTTCTCACCAATCAAGCCACTTTCATGAGCTCCTACTGGATTGAAATAACGCAGACAGGCGATACGCCAGTCCGCATCTGATGCAGCAATGTCAGCAAGCATTTCTTCAACGTGCAACTTGCTTCGACCGTAAGGGTTAGTAGCAATCGTGGAATGACTTTCGTTCAATGGGAGATAGCGTGGTTCACCGTAAACTGTGGCGCTACTACTGAATACGAGTGTCTTAACCTGAGCAAACTGCATTGCCTGTAGCAAACTGATGGCGCCCTGGACATTATTAGCGTAATAGTCGACTGGCTTTTCAACTGACTCGCCGACCGCCTTCAGTCCTGCGAAGTGGATTACAGCATCGATATTGTGGGAAGTGAGCGTACTTATGAGTAACTTGGTATCGCGTACATCACCCTCCACAAAAGACATATGATGCCCAACTATTAAGCCTAGGCTTTGAAGAATAGTACGGTTACTGTTCGATAGGTTATCGTAAAGCACAACTTGATGGCCAGTTTTGGATAGTGCAACAGCGGAATGACTGCCGATATAACCAGTCCCGCCCGTAATCAAGAGCCTACTCACCAGTCCACCCCGAAAAGTCCTGACTGCCCATCGTAGAGTTAACCTCCAAAAGTGCTGATGCATTGCGATTGGCAATGATCATAACAGCATGGAGCCTGAACTGAGTCCAATTGCCCTCCATGCAGGGGTTGTAAAACCCCACTTCCTTTAGCGCGCGTTCATGAACAATCATTTCATACCCTTGGCCTTGATGCGCTTAATTATGCCCTGAACTTTATGGGCGCAGAAGATATATGATCCTTCCTTCATGACAAAATTATTAAGGCGCACGACCTCGTGCCTCCTTTTGAGGCTTTCATTCGCAATAAAATTTGAGAATGGTGTGGATGGGTTAAGTATTTTGCAGTCTTAATTAGTAAAGGGTTCAATCAAAAAGTTACTTGACACAATTTCATCAGAATCATAAGTTAAGTTTAATCCCCATAAGTGTGTTATGTTTTCATTTCATGAAATCATAAGCATCGTAAAGTGGCAATAGCATCTTCAATTGGGTAATGATGATTTCCGATAAAGAGTCCATTTTTATCAACATGCTCAGCGTTAATTAGCCGGTCAAATACCTCAGAGTTAAAGTACTTCACCACCTCATTTTTGGCAAAGTTACCAGCAACAATAGGTCTACATTCAAACCCTAAATTATTTAGCTTTTGCACCAACCCTTTCCTAGTCCACCTTGAGCCATACTTAATTACTAAGCTAAAACCAAACCAACTACTTTGACCAATTTCTGTTTGAATCAATAGCTCTGGGTGGTTAAATAAAGCTTTTTGAAGCAAACAGCCATTCTTACGACGCTCAGCAATTAAATGAGGTAATTTTTTTATTTGTTCAATCCCCAGTGCACCAGACATCTCAAGCGGTCTTACGTTATAGCCTGGAAGAACAAACCTAAAGGATTCCTCGAAGGGATCATCACTTTTGGTTCCGAAAACTAGGTTTTCATTAGGCAGATTTCTAGTCCAGCCATGAGCTCGCAAGGACAAAAGTATATGATAAAGCTCCTCATCATCAGTAACAACGATGCCACCTTCCATTGTGGAAATATGGTGAGAAAAAAACGAACTAAAACTCCCCATGACCCCAAAAGTACCCGCCTTTTTACCATTGAATTCTGCGCCTAAAGATTCGCAATTGTCTTCAATCATAACAATATTGCGACCCTCAATAATATTTTGAATTACTGAAAAATCATTAGGATTACCCAATAAATTGACAACCATTATTACTCGAGTTTTATCAGTAACCGCCAAGCGTAGTTGATCTAAATCATAATTCAAGGTATTAAGATCAATGTCGACAAACTTTATCTTCAGACCATACTGATATAAAGGGTAGTACGTAGTGCTCCACGAAACTGCGGGAACAATCACCTCATCGCCTGGATATAGTTTTAGATAAGAGTTTTTGGTATAGAAAAGTGCTGCCACCATTAGCAAATTTGCTGAAGATCCAGAATTGACCATTACTGCATATTTGCTACCAATGTAACTTGCAAAGTCATACTCAAACTTTGCGACTTTGGGGCCCATCGTAAATCTACCACTTTCAATAACATGTTGCAAAGCTTGGTATTCGGCCTTATCCCAGGTCTCGGTAGCCAATGGATATTTAAAATTCATTGAATGCTCTTTAAATAAAAATTATAGGACTTCGAAATACCATCAGCCAAAGATGTGGTTGCTTGCCATCCCCAAATTTTTTGCCGCTCAATAGAAACCAACTTTTGCTTCATACCAACTGGCCTACTAAGATCATGGGTAAATTCACCATTCCAACCAATTATCCTAGAAACAACCTCGTAGTATTCGTTGATGCTATGGTCGTGCCCAAGACCTACATTCATAAGAGATGGCACTCGATCAAAATCATTAATAGCCTTTAGCACTGCATCAGCCAAATCACCCGCATACATAAATTCACGACGCGCGCCACCATCCCCCCAAATTTCAACAGTTTTTTGTTGATTTAGCTTTGCCAGATGCACCTTATGGATTATTGCTGGAATTAAGTGGGAATGTTTAGGATCAAACTTATCAAAACGTCCATATAAATTACAAGGGATAAATGTTTTATATTGAAATGCTATATTTTCTTTATGTATGTACTCACAAAGACGCGTAGCAAATATTTTAGCTAGGGCATATCCTTCATTAGTAGGCTCAAGCTCACCCCTAAGAATGAGATCCTCAGTCAGAGGATTAGAAGCATTACGTGGATACATGCAGGAGCTTGAAAGATTTAATAATTTCTTAATACCTGCATTGCGGGATGCTAGGATTACATTGCGTCCCAAATCAATATTCTCAACTAAATAATCGACTGGACTGGCCATATTTGCCTGTATACCACCGACTAACCCAGCTGCATGAATTACAAGTTCTGGTGAATAAGTATTAATATATTCTTGAACTTTAGCAAAGTCTCGCAAGTCTAACTCTTTGCTAGTTGGCGCCAAAAAAGAAAATTGCGGCGCCATAGCATGCTCCAGAATGTTGCGACCCACCATTCCACGCCCACCGGTTAATAAAACTATGGGTTTTATACTCATTTTTTACCTTGATGATTAAGGTTTAAGTAAACATAAGGCATGAATTTAGCTCTCCCCTTAAACGGCTAATGAAAAAACTTGCTTACTCGATATGATAAGTTGTTTGCCTGACCAGGTTTTTAAACACCATTTCAAAAGTTATTTTATCTAGAGTAATTTAAGATTCAAACCCAGATTCACTTTTGATTTAAAGGGGTCGCCAAAAAGCGTTATTCATAGGCCAATAGTATATACCCCTAAATGCGAGGGGCTCCGATGAGGAAGGCCACCATGGTCCTGTGACTAACAGCGTAGTTATTAGCATCTATTGGAATGTTCATCGACAGCATGAAAGATAAATTAATTGTTCATTCTTAAAGAATGAGCCTTCTGGCGCCCGATCTAGAGGATCTCTTAAACGCTAACCCAATCTGCATCCATTTCACCATGAGCCACCACCCATATCATTTTTTAGATTAGCGGTCATCTGACGCACAAAGGCGAGCAGCAAACCGAACAATAGCCCATTCAACAAACCAACCAATAAAACTAGGCGGTTTTTAGGAGCAATTGGTGTATCGTTTGCATAGATCGGACTAAGCAAGCGAGTTACTCCAATTTGGTTACTAGATATGATGTTATTGAGGATCGCAATCTCATCTAACAGGGAGCGTATCTCGTCCCTGGTTGCCAGATAGGTTGCCCCCACGGCCGAGCGTGACTTGTCGGCCTTGACCAGCAGATCTTTGACCTTAAGAAGACGCTCTTCATCCCCTGCCAGCCTAGTCTTTGCACTGTCTATGTAAGGCGCTACAATCAGCGCTTGGGTGGATTTTATAAGCTCAAAAATTGCTTGGGCACAGGACTGCGCGTCATGGGGTGAAGCTGCATAGGTCCTGAGTTCGATTAAGTTAGGGAGCCCCTTGGGTGACGTCATTTTGATAGACTTAGCGAGTATTCCGCCCGGGTTGGTATCCCCATCCACCCTACAGGCAACTAGAACTTGCTGAGTAAAGCTAGTGGGCTGCGAGAAGCGAGCGATAACAAAAGGCGGTTCTTCAACATTAGTAGTTGTAAGATTGAGATTATTGTTTCCAACAATAATTTGCGCAACCTGTATTTGGGCAACAGCCTCGTATTGTTTAGGAACAATACCCAAGTAGACAATAGAAAGGGCTAGTCCGATAACGCCAGTGACTACAAGGATTCGACTGGCTCCTTTGAGAAAAAGTAGAATACCAACAAGAGAGATTTCACCTTGCTCAGTATTTTTTTGATGTTCACTATATACGCTCACGAATATTTTCTAGACTCTAGGTTTCAATAGTAAAAGCCTGCTCGTTATGCCTTTCATTTTCGAGCTAATTATAAAAGCAATCAGCATTTCAACCGACATTTTGACGATCAATTACAGCAACACAGCCTCCATAAACTACATTAACGGCGGGGACATATCAGACAATGGTAGCTCGTAATTGGTTACTAATTTCAACTTGATTTCCAGTTCTGAAGGTCAAATGAATACTTGCAAGGCGCTGTTCTAACACTTCCAATTCAATAAATTCCTCATTAGCCTTCAGAATTCTAGGATGAGTAGTAGGTTCTGGGTTTTCCCCTATTAATAGCTCCTCATAGAGCTTTTCCCCTGGTCTAAGACCTGTAATCTCTATTTCGATATCACCCTCGGGATTTTCTTCATTCTTTAACTCTAGACCTGATAACTTAATGACATGGTGGGCTAAATCAGCAATCTTGACGGGTTGACCCATGTCCAAGACAAACACCTCCCCACCTTTTGCCATGGCACCTGCCTGAATCACCAATTGAGCTGCCTCAGGAATGGTCATGAAATAGCGCGTGACCTCTGGATGAGTCAGAGTAATGGGACCCCCATCTTTAATCTGCTTTCTAAAAAGCGGGACTACTGAGCCAGAAGAGTCCAGAACATTTCCAAAGCGGACCATGGAAAAAATAGTCTCACCATTTTTAACTTCTTGAGCCAATGCTTGGAGCACCAGTTCAGCAAGTCGTTTAGTGGCACCCATGACATTGGTAGGTCGAACTGCTTTATCGGTACTTACTAAAACAAAGTGTTGCACACCTTGGTTCATTGCCGCTGTTGCCAGCACTTGCGTTCCAAACACATTATTTTCAATACCTTCCTTAGGATTGCTCTCCACTAAGGGCACATGCTTATATGCCGCTGCATGAAAAATAATATAGGGTTTATAAAGACTCAGAACTTCATCAACGCGCGAAGCATTTTGCACAGAACCCAAAGTAGGAGCCAACTCAACTGTCGAGTTTTCATCTAACTTATTTCTGAGCTCTTGATCGATTAAATATAGGGCGTACTCACTTTGCTCAAACAAGATCAACATCTTCGGTTTTTGCCTGATGATCTGACGACACAACTCACTTCCTATAGAGCCGCCAGCGCCTGTTACCATTACCACTTGACCAGTAATATTTTTTGCAAGTAACTCTGGATTAGGAGCCACCGGATCCCTACCCAGTAGGTCCTCGATATCCAGATCATGAATATCTGATGCAGTGACTTTACCTTTAGCAAGATCGGTTACGCTCGGCAGAGTGCGTACTGCTAGTTTTGATTTAGTAATGAGCTCTAGAATGGCATTACGTCTTTGGCGACTCACTGAAGGCAGAGCCAAGAGCACATCATTGACCCTAAGAGAACTGGCTAAATTACTAAGATCACTAGGCTTATAAATCGTGATGCCATTTAATACATGCCCTTGCAATTCTTTAGCATCATCTAAAAATCCCACTACACGCATTTGATGACTATTGCGTAAAGCGGCTGCTAATTGTCTGCCAGCAGAACCTGCGCCATATATCAACACCCTAGGTACTGCACCCAGTTTTAGCTGATGACGATACGAACTTCCCAACCAATAACTAGCAAATGAACGAGTGAAACCCACACAAAAAAGTAGCAGGATTGGCTGAATAAATCCTAAGGTTCTAGGAACGCCTTGGAAACCCATAGTGACAATCACACTGGCATAAGCAAAGCCATAAATAAGGCACGCCTTTGCTACCGTTAATAAAGCTGGCCAGCCTGAATATCGGAAGATGGCGCGATATAAACCACTGCTAACAAAAATGGGTAACGCTAATACTAAAGAAATTCCAACTGCAATAAGTGGCTCACCCTTTAGCGGAACCACATAACCCATACGCAAGTAATAGGCTAACCAAACAGTAAAAATGCATAGGAAAGCGTCCACACCAAAGACTAAGAGACGCTTAGCCAAGCGAGGCAAACTCAGGATGGGCATTATTAAACTGTTAAGCACTGCAGACTTTCTAAACTACTTATATCAATCAATGAGTTACGCCCTCAGAGCGCAACACTTTCAGAAATGTCAACCAGAGGATTTTGAGGTCAAACCCCAAGGACTGGCGTTGCAAATACTGATAGTCGAAGTCTACCTTAGTTGGCAGGTCCAATTCATCGCGTCCATTCACTTGGGCCCAGCCTGTCAAACCTGGGGTCAAGGCTTCTATACCAAGCTTAGTCCTCATCGCGATGAGATCATCTTGGTTAAAGAGTGCTGGACGAGGGCCCACCAAACTCATGTCCCCTACCAAAATACTCCATAGCTGGGGTAATTCATCTAAGCTAGTCTTGCGAATAAATCCACCCACTGGGGTTAAATGACTGTCTGGATTAGCTAGCAAATGCGTTGCGAGTGCTGGAGTATCTATTTTCATACTCCGAAACTTGGGCATTTCAAAAAGTTGATTATTCTTACCAACACGCTTGGACCAGTAAATTGCAGGTCCACTTGAAGTTAGCCTGACTAATAAATAGGTCAACAAAATCAGCGGCAAAAATAAAATTCCGACCGCTACCGCAACAATTAAATCAAAGATGCGCTTAATCATATTTTGAATATTCTTGATCTATTAGTGAGCGCTTGTTGTGTTTAAAGTATTCCGAATATATTCAATATAGTGATTGACTACCTGAGCATTGCTGAAGTGTTTTTCTACATTCAATCGGGCTTGATTCCCAAGCATTTTTCTAAGCTCCACATCTGACACCAGCCTCTCAATACATGCCTGCAACGCTTGTACATTGGCGCACTCAAACAATAAGCCTGTTTGCCCATCAATGATCGCATCACTAATTCCATAAATTTTAGATCCAATAGCTGGAATACCTGTTGCGGCAGCTTCAATAATGACTACTCCAAAACCCTCTCGATGACTTGGCAAACATAATAAATCGGATGCAGCCAAATACGATTCAGGTTCAGTGGTGTAAGGCACGCGCTTTACCTGAGTCACAAACCTACCAAAATCTAAATTATTTAACTCACCCTCCTCATCGGGACCAACAAGTAATAGCCAAAGATTTGGATGATGATGGACGGCTTGGAAATAAGCTTGCGCCAACTCATAAATACCTTTATCAGCAACTAAGCGGCCCATGAACAAGATCACTATTGCATCTTGGGGAATGCCCAACGAAGAACGTATTTCTACTCTTTTTTCTGGATTGGGGGCAAAGCGCTTTAAATCAACACCCCCGATAGACCCCTTACCTAAGACTTCTATACGATTGGTATTGATTACAACCTCTCGCACCAAAAAATCCTTTTCGGATGCACTTACCGCCAATACCTTAGTAGCAAGGGTTGCAGTAATTTGGTCGCAAGTCTTCAATAACCAACGTCCAAACCCAGAACGATTAGCCCATACCTCACCTTGGAAGATATGAATGCGTTTAGCAATGCCTGCAAAGGCTCCGGCCAGCATACCCAATAGACCCGCCTTAGGCACTACGGTAATTAATAAGTCATATTTATTTTTCTTGAACAAACGAATTAAAGAAAACAAACAAGTTAGATCGGCTAGTGGAGAAATTTTTCTAGCAATCGAGATGTCAATAATCTCAATTGGTAAATCTAATGGTGGAAGATATGAATCATTCTGCAAGTTGAGGACTAAAGTGACATCATATTCTTTTGCTAATTCAATCAAATGTGGCTTCAAAAAGAAATGGATAGTCAGCGGAGTGGCTGCCAACATACATACTTTCTTTTTAGATGAGCTCATGAAATTCTCTTTAAGACACTAAATACTTCTTCGCCAAGCACGTCTGAGATATTTAAGATAAGACCAAGGAAGTGCTGCAATTAATATCCATACTGAAATTTTCTTCTGTTGATATAAAAAAATCCAAGAACGTAATTCGCGCTTCTCATGCTTCCATAGCTGCCCGCTATACCCACCAGCACTAAATTCTGGTCTAAAACTTACTGCCATCACTCGATTCAATACATATGCAGACGCACCCGATAAAACAATCTCAAGCCAAAGTAAATAATCTTCCGTAAATTTACGACACTGAAAACGATACGGAACATCTGCCCTTAACATCACAGTTCGAGTAAAAAATCGATTAGCAATCAACATGTCGAGAAAAGTAATGCTTTTAGC
Organism: Polynucleobacter sp. MWH-Braz-FAM2G; assembly: GCF_018687635.1. NCBI lineage: Bacteria > Pseudomonadati > Pseudomonadota > Betaproteobacteria > Burkholderiales > Burkholderiaceae > Polynucleobacter > Polynucleobacter sp. MWH-Braz-FAM2G. The sequence goes on along the minus strand of NZ_CP061300.1, from coordinate 311,520 downwards.
ATCAGTCAAATCAGCAGAATGTCCAAAACAAACTTTATTGAAATCATCTTGTGAAACCTCTTTAGTCAAATGACCTACCACCACCGCATCAGGATGATGCTCGATCCAATCCCATTGGGTTTTCAATTTGTCGGCACACCACGCATCATCAGCATCCAAAAATGCCAACCAAGGCTGACTAGCCAGCGACCATGCTCGGTTACGAGCCTCACCAGGTCCACCATTTTTATCTAAAACATCAACAATGATATTGGCAAGTGGAAATTGCTTTTGTAAAGATAATAATTTTTCATAAGTTCCGTCATGACTAGCATCATCTACCAAGATAATTTCAGCCGGAGAAACAGTTTGATCCAATATCGAATTCAGAGCACGTTCTATGGTGCCCTTAGATTTATAACAAGGAATCACAACAGAGACGGGTATCTGTTTTGTACTCATATTCAGGCAAGCCCTGAATTGAATAAACACTTGGCTTGATCGACTAGGTTATTCATCACTGTTGTAAATTTCTTTTGTACCGTCGCAAGGCGATAGCGATCATCCTCAAAAGGTTCTTGACGCCCTTGTTCAGCAGCAGATTTTATGGAGATAGCCATCTTTTCAACGTCTGTGGGATCAAAATAATGAGGATAGTCGCCGGCTACCTCATGAAAAACTGCCAAATTAGAGCAAGCTAATGGTGTGCCGCATGCCATTGCTTCTAAACACACCCTACCAAAGCCTTCACACAACGAGGGGTAGACGATGCAATCTACAGAAGAATATGCTATACGCAGCTCAGAAAGTGACAGGTAACCTAAAAACTTAATCTTGCCAGAGCTAATTTCCCCCTCAGAAAACAGATGCTGCCAGCGAAAATCTAACTTTCCAGTAATACATAGTGATATTAAATATCCTTGTTGCCACAGCACTCTGAAAGCTGAAATCAGTCTTTCAACATTTTTGCGGTACTCAATACCTCCAGCATACAAAGCTATCTTGGCACCATTTATTTGATGAAGCTGTCGCCACCCACCAATACTCGAAGAAGAAGGTTCAGAATTTAAAAACTCTTCCTCCAGTGCATTCGGGACTACCGAAATTACATCTTCTTTTAAAGCAAATTGATTAATCAATCGCTGCTTAGTGGATTCAGAAACAGTCAATATATGATGAGCACGTGCAATATTTAATCGCATCATCCATAAATAATATTGTCGAATAAAGAATGGATAACTTTGGGGCACATCAATAAAACAAAGATCATGAACGGTAATCACAGCAAAAATTAAATTACTCCTCTTTGGAATACGTAAGTCGTGGTAAGGAGAGAATAAAAACTGTGGATGGATTTGTTTAAGCGCTTTAGGGAATAACCAGTTGTCATAAAACGGATGACGCAGATTTCTAGGCAAACCGATTGGCCATGGAATCGCCACAATTTCCTCAACTGGAATATCAATCTTTTTCAAATCAGGTGAAGCAGGAAAAACACTGATCACTTGGCTTGACACATTTAGACTTTGAATCCAATTCATTATTAGAGGCCGAATCCAGTGGGCTATACCGCCGTTATATAAGGCTAGATTTTTGAGATCCACTAAGATCTTCATTCTTCAGCCGATTGATTCTGATTAAGATAGCTTAAGTACAAGCACCAAGTTAGGATAATGCCAAGCGGTTCCCAACGAATCGACTCTACCAGACCACGCACCAAGTAAAGACCAACAAAGGAACAGAGAGTGGCAAGAGCGGCGCCAGCAATTTCAGGACTACTCCTACGTGCCAATGTAAATAGGATTTTTACAATCAAAAAACAAGCTACACAGTAAGCAATAACTGCAAACACGCCACCTATAAAGGCGACATCTAGCACTTGATTGTGCGGTCCACCCCAATTAATGCCCGGCCATCTCTCGTGTTGAGTTAAAAAAATAGCATATGCTTGATCCCACACCGCTCGACCAAAGCCATGGCCAATCCAAAAGTCATGTCGAATAAAATCAAGAACAGGCAACCATGCATCATTCATTCTGTCCCCAACAAATAGACCCTTTTCCAAAGAAATGCTTATAGCCTTAGGAGCAAGTTGTAGTGCACCCCAAAATCCAATACCTAACATCATCAATAGGAGTGCAGCACCAAAGAAAAAAGAGCGTTTATTAGAGTAAAGGCAGACAAAAATTAAAATTTGAGAAATAACAACTACCATAGAGCCTCTAGAACCGCCGGTAGCTAGCAATAAAATTAAAATCATCGTAATTAAAAAAAACCAACCCAACTTTTTCAAATCTCTGTTATTTGAAAAAAATCTCATAAGTAGCCATGGCATAAAAAACAAATACCCATCACTAAACCAACGATGAGTGTATGGGTGTCCGAATGTTCCCTGCTGGTAAAGCTCACGACCGTAGTGAAAAATATCAGTAAACCCCAAAAAAATTACTGAGGCCGCACATGCTAAATTCAAAAACTCGATACTTTCAATCTTTTTTGGGAAGACTATAAAGGCCAAGATGCCTAAAGTAATGGGGCCAATATAAATGGTTAATAAGTCATACAACCCTTTAGTACCTGATGGTTGCGCAAGGGTTGCGATGAAAAAGCAAAGGCTAACTACACCAAGCGAAAGCATCAGGCTTTTAATAGTAGGTGAAGAAAATAAATCGACGATATGAATAGCATTTGGAGAAAGTTCTTTGTACTTTTTCCACAAAATATAGCCAGCAAACCCAATGAGCAACCAAGGAATAATTCGAAGCGGGACATTGAAATGCTGATTCAGTATCAGCACATAATAGGTACCTAGTAGCCACATGAAGAGCATTGGCTTGTCTTGGGTAAAACGATTGAATACGCGCAACATACTACTCGTTACCTATGTCATTAATCCAAATGGAATTTTGTCTTGGTTCTAATTTGTTAACCCACCTTTTAAGCCAAGCATGTAATCTTCCTTGTCCTGGCCAAAATACATCTTTTCCAGCGGCACCAGAAAAGGAAATGGCATTGCAAAAATCTTCAAATACTTTTTTTGAAATGAGATTTTTTTGATGCAGCAGTTGCAACGCCTCTAAGGCTAAATTACGATATCCATACAGAGAACATACTCCACAGTATTGAGCAATCAAATTGATTGCACTTTCACCATTTAAAGAATCTAATAGTTTTGCAAGATTATCCGGCGTCCTGAAATACAGCGCATCAGCAGCAATAATCTGCCCCTTTCGTTCTTGGGAAAAGCCATAAGATCCGCGTTTTAACATCAATAGATTGCCCAGATCAAATAAGACAAATCCTTGATCTCTCAGAAATGAATCAATTTCCCCAAAAAGTGGTTGATGTTGATAGAGCTCAACGAACTCTACCTCTAACTCAATCACAAGTAATGAATTCTTCAAGCAGTTAAGAGCGCCTTTTAGAATTGATAGTTCTGTACCTTGCGTATCAATTTTGATGGCCGTCGGTGCAAGCCCGCTTTGCAAGCTTGCTTTATCTAGAGTGGTACATGGAACCGTAACCTCCTTAACCACATCAAAGTCACTTGGGTTTTGATAAATCGAATCTATAACAAGTCTATTGGGTTTCAATAAAGAAGTATTGGTTTGATGACGGGTAACTAAAAGTGTCGCATCACCTTCATAGTCTGCGAGTGCGGCGTTAATCCAAACCATTTGCTCATTTTTAATAAGACCCGCAAATGCACGCTGATCAGGCTCAAACCCCATTACCTTTAAACCAGCACCCAGCTCACTCCAACGCTCATGGATGCCGCCCGCCGCGCCAATATCAGCCAATACTATAGGAAAACTCTCCAAAAGCGCCTTTAATCTAGATGTGATCCTTCTTTGCCCCATGGCAAGCATTCCCATTTATATCCAACAATAACTGCTCATACTGCCCAATGATATCTTGCCATGAGAATTTATTGACCTGTCTTGCGCTTATGGTTGCAGATGGAAGAGCGAGGGCCACCTCCAAGGCTCTTGCATACGCCTTTGGATCAGTCACATCGCAAAAAATTCCCTCATCTCCAATGACAAACCGTTGCCTCGGCCCATCATTGGCAACCACTGGTAAACCCGATGCTAGAGCCTCTAAAAAAACCAAACCAAATGCCTCATAGGGTGCTGGCAAGCTGAACACATCTGCTTGTTGGTAAAGGTGGGGCATCTTTTGATGGGGTAACTCCATAAATTGGACTCTTCCTGACCTTGCTTGAGGATGCTCTTCGAGTAATTTTTTTCTGGGACCTTTTCCAACCAATATACAGTGAATCTTGGGGTCCAAGAATGCTAAAGCATCCAATAATAGATCTTGACGCTTGTCGTCTGAAAAAGCGCCAACACACAATATGGTTTGTCTCGCAAGATTTTTCTTTGAAAGCGTTGAGGGATAAAACGCCTTTAGGTCCACTCCGTTTGGAATGACTTTTGTTGATACATGTGGAGCTAGTTGATTTGCTTGCTCTTCATCAGTAGGCGTTAACGCCACAAAAAAATCTGATACTGCTAAATCAGCCTTCAAAGGACCCGCATGCCCCACTGAAATAATTTTTGCATCCTTTTTATACCAATTTGCAAAACGATAAGTCCATGTGCCACCGAAAGGCAAAATGACATCAAATGAATGATTCCTTAAGTAATGACGCGCGCGCCAAACTAGTGATAGAGACTCAAGATCAACAGGCGTACACAAAAAACGTGCCGGTAAAAACTTTAGTATCCGATTAATGAACTTAGCAGATAAAGTTTCGCGTGTAACAATTGGAAATTGAATGCAATCTACATCAGGTATAACGCTTGAATGTATGCCCGATAGAATCGTCACACTAAATCGTGCTTTGTCAAGACCAGTAGCAAGATATCTTGCAAATACTTCCACCCCTCTACCAGTGCTTTCAAAGCGCGGGACAATCATTAGCACTCGAATCATCGTGCAAAACCTGCAAATGAAGGGAGCCCTCTGAGAAAACCAAATAAATAGGCAATCACTCCACCACAAATAACCATAAGCAATGAGGAAATAAACACAATGACAATGCCATGATTGCCATCAAAAAAAGCACTAATTAATAATTGATTGATGGATATCGCAATCAGCAACATTGCAATGAAGCGCAAAACCCACCAGCATGATAATAAGTAGTATTTAATCGGGCGATTTAGAAGCTGAAGAAATAAAAAACCAGAAACTGCAAAACTAATTACATTAGCAAAAAGCCAATGTAATATCGCCATCTCATAAAGATTAAATTGCTGTGAAAAATATAAAATTAGCAATCCAGAGATAGCAGTGAGGATGCCTATCATCATAACGTTCTTTGCTGCTCCAAATGAAATCAATGCCCTACCTAAGATAGATGATGCGGCAATAGGAATAGCAGTAAAGATAGTTGCCCTCAACGCTTGACTTGTTCTAATGGCTGACTCTGAGTCAAAAGCACCCCTAAAAAATAAAATATCAATGATAGTTTCGGCATTACAGTAGATGATTGCGCAAATTACACCCATACCCAAAAGGATCATCTTCAACGCAATAGTCATATCTCGGTTAGCCTTATCAAGATCCTGACTAGCTGCATACCCTAAAAAACGGGGCCAGAAAACGCTTGCCAAACTTAGCCCTAAAACTGTAATGAGAACATTGGTTAACGAAACGCCATACTGAAAAGCTGAGATTAAGCCCTTACTAAATCCCGAGAAAATAAATTTCTCATAAATGGAATAAATTTGGCTGGCAGAGTAATTAATCAGCAAAGCCCCTCCAAGAGTAAAGAATGCTTTACCCAAATTTGTAGGCCAGGCAAAACGATAGCGCAAACCATGCTTTCTAATCACCATATATAGAGCTATCACTGTGATTAATTGACCACCCATAAAACCTAAAGCTAATGCGTGGATGCCAACCACTCCTGCCATCATGGCAATAATTACTAAGGTAGATCCAGCTGCCAGCAAGCGAGAAACCGACTGCAGAATTACTGCATGATAAGAAGCCAATAAGGAGTTAAATGTTTCCGAGAGCGCCAGCAAGATAATGGCTGGCGCCAACCACAATAACTGCTGTGATACTAATGACTGCAAATGCTCTGAAGTTGAACTAACCACCAAACCAGCTAAAAAATTAGGCAATAGGAAGCTTAAGCCTAAGCCGACTACTGCAATCATCAGAATTAATGTAAGCGCCTTACTAAAATAGTCAGAAGCATTTTTTTGAGAATCCTCAAGAGAACGTCGATGGATTTCAGGAACAAGGGACTCTCTAAAGGGATGAATAGGGAAAATTAATAAATTGACAATCGCCAAAGCAGCCCAGTAAGCATCAAGCTCTGCAGAAGTCCCATAAAAATAGGAAATAACAATTTGACTGGCAAAGCTAAATACAAAAGCTCCAGCCGCTAATAGCACAGTCCAAAATACATTTTTTCGAAAACTAGCTACCATACACTTAGCGCGACCGAAGACGCTGGTATAGGCCAGTAATTAGACGAGCGGGCAATAAAATCATATCAATGGCAATAGCTAGAGTCAGATTGACTAGTTTTTCTCGACGCCCTTTTGGGTTACTGCGCAGAACCTTACTGACAATAGCTAATGCATCAACAGACATGCCTAAAGCCATGTAGACAGGGAAATAATTTTCAAGGCTCGGTTTATCCAATTTACGATAATTTGGCAAAATTTCCAGAAGAGTTTTGACGCGATGTAAATAGGTATGCTTAGCAAGAACTTCATCGCGAGCTTGTTGGCCTATTTGCTGAAGGCGCTCAGGGTCGGCTAACACAGTCTTGGCTAATTCAAGGGCATCGGATTCGCTGTCATATCGCAGGAAATGCTTACCCCCATCAAATAACTGCTCTACTCCATTGTTTTGAATCGGGTCAGTCATTAATACTGCGCCAGCGCCCATTGCCTCAAAGTAGCGCATATTTAAATCGTTATTGACGCTCTTGTTAAAAACAAGCTTACTTTGCGCATAAATAACACCCATCTCCTGTGGACTGGTCATACCCTTCCACATCTTCGAAAAATGATTACTCAGGTTTTTCAGTATGCGATGCCTTACTGGATGCATTTGTGCGTTATCAGAACCAACATATCCTATGTCATATATCCGCTCTAGATTGCCCGCTGGATGCAAGCTAGGCTCAAATGCAAGTGGCAACCAGAACACCTGCGGGATGCCATCAGCAACTAATTTCGCAACATACTCCTGTTGAGCGATAAAAGTAACGTCAAATAAGTGAGCAATACGCAAATGCTTTGCATAATCCATATGGGTATCTATCCCATACCAGGCAGTCATGCAAGACATCTTCTCGAGACCTTGTGGGAACAATTGCATTGTTCCACCTTCAATAAAAAGGGCTAGATCAGGCTGGAAGTGATTTTTTTTCAATATCTCTGGCAGATCTACAGCACCAGACACAACCACATTGGCTAATGGATGGGGTACATCCGAAATCACAAAAACTAGACAACCCAAATCCTGAAATGCCTTAAGAAAATAATTGGCAGTAGCAGTCGATTTAAGGGAGCTAACTAGAGCGATCTTTTTCATGTGCAATTAATTACCCTGGTCTAGGGGAATACTCCTGCCCATTTTTTCCGAAAATACGCCGTATTTCGTAAATGAAGCGCTTCAGTATCAATGGTTTTACTGAGGTAATGAATATCTATTTTTTGGGAGCTCACACTGTGATGATGAAAATGCTTGATATTCACTCTTGGATCTACTAGGCACTGCAGTCCTGCTTGACGAATGCGATAACTAAAGTCAATCTCTTCGCAACCTGCTGGGCTATAGGCAATATCAAATCCCCCAAGCTCATGAAATACTCTAGATCGCACCAAAAAACAAAATCCAGACACTACATCCGTCACTACTGGTTCCTTGCTTTCTGGAAAGCTATGGTGCGCACAATCACGCCAATATGAACCTTCTGGTCCAACCTCACCAACCAGAGGATTGTTAAAGTGCTCCAATAGAATCTCTAAAGCATTTTGCCCTATAGAAACATCATCATTTAGATAACAGAGAAACTCTCCTTCAGCCAATTGAGCGCCCATATTCCAAGAACGGGCTACTCCAACGTTGACACTATTGATAGCATATTTATCAATGTTTGGGCTAGCCTTAATAAAGTCAAGCAACTCTTGATCTTGGCCATTACAGATCACTACTACCTCATATGAGAGTTGCACATTCTTCTTAATGTCCGCCAAGGTTTCGACAAGAGTTTGCCGTGGCATAAAAAAACGTTTTTTATTTAAAGGCCTTTTCCAATGAAGAACAGGAATAATGATGCTGACCTTGGGATTTTTTAGATGACTCATAATACTTTCTCTATTTCATCCCAAAACTCTTGGGTAGGATTATCAAAATTTTGTGGATTGCTAATATCAAACGGAAATGAACAAGCACCTACGCGCTCATTCACAATTAAATTACAGCCACATAAAGCTGCTTCGATCACCACCCTACCTTGAGGCTCAGGCCAGCGCGGCAAAAACACAAAGTTCTTTGCTCTATTCATCAACTTAGGAACTTCATCATAAGTGACTGCACCATGATACGTCCCAAAATCAAGCTTGGCCCCAGGAAATAACTTGCCAGCAAAATGAATATCGCTACCTGAAAAGCGCTTACGCATCTCCTCTAGACCCTTTGCCTCTCCAATCACCCCAACAAAGAGATACTCAATATCTCGCACTCCATTCTGATTAAAAAAGCGAGTTTTATCAACGGTGGGTTTCAAAATATAACTGGGCGGGACATTATCCAAATGCAAGATGTCCATTGATACATCACGGTGCATGGGCGATACAAATATATTGAGTTTAGACTGGCTAAAAAAATCTTTAATTTCTGAGCGAGTAGAAAAACACTTTCCACTAAAGTCTTTAAGGGCTAGATTATTTGCAATTTTCAAAACAGATTTAGAGGGGCATTCTGTTTTGGCAAATCCCGAGCAAGGTAAGTATGGTTCGTTGCAGATATCGGAATAGGCATTTGTTAAGTGCACAAACTTTTTTCTACGCAGGATTTGTTCGCGAAAGGCACTTGTAAAATCTAGCCATGCACCAAGACTCTTTAAAGTACTTGGATAGTTGAATAAATCAACAACCAAGTCCAAATCAGCTGAAGGATCAAACCCTGTATGCATACTCGGTCTTACGGACGTGATTGAAACCGTATGTCCCCTAGCTTTAGCAGCCTGAATAATATCTAAGCCTACCATTTCCCCGCCACCCCGATGACGCGTTGGATCTACGTAGGAAATGTAGTTTATCTTCAGGCTCATATCAACGAATCATTCACTTATGCAATTTCATCAGCCGCAAGTAACGATGTGTTCCTTACCAGGCTCAGCCCACTACCTAAGCATATCCAAAAGATGAGTGTTGCAAATGTCACCGTTGCCGATACTTCAGTGGTGCACCATAAAAGTAGATTTGATAGGAGAGCCCAAAAAACAAAGCTCCCCCATGGCTCCTTGATTGATTTCGCATGGAACAGGGTCAGTAGAAGTGCAGAAAAAATCAGTCCAAATCCAGGATAACCAACTGCCAAGATCAGATCCAACCAACCGCTGTGACTATGAGATAAATTCGGGCTAACCTCAGGCCAACGAAGCTTGGCTAACTTACCGAATGAATCCTCAATTAATCCATACCCTAGGGGATGTTCTAGCGATAATTGAAAGCCGGCAATTGCCCAGGCAACACGATCGTAATTGGTGGGGGATACTTGAACACCAAACTCATTCAAAGGGTAGCCTTGTTCGCTCGCATACTTCCACTGCGGATAGACATCTAACTGCGCACCAATCTTGGCATCGGCAATCAGATTTTTCCAAGAACTATTCTTTTGCGAATGAAGACTAGCGGCTCCGCCAAATATGGCGATGACCAACAGTATGACTGAAAGCTTCTGCCAACTCAGCTTAGCTCTTGATTCAAAGAATAAAAATACGGTAAAAATGATGATCAGTAAGACAGCATAAGCAAAACCATTTTTAATATTCTGCGCTGTAAATAGAAATAGTGTTGAGACGCTAATGAAAATTTGAATCAACAAGTCGAAAAAATTCTGAGAGCGCCAGCGGGTATGAAGATGGGACAAAGCAAGTAAACGTCCCAGCGCCACTGAAAGCGCAGGCAAACAAAACGCTACATAATCAGTTTTAGGAACATAAAAAGGTTGCGATACCTCATACACCCGAATTGCTGCGGGGACATCCAATCCCAAGCCGAGACCAATCTTTGAGACGCCAAACTTAAATAAATAAATGAGAACTGGTGCACACAAACCAAAATAGATGACACGCCAATAATCCTTTGGATCGGCTCGTATTAAAGATAGCCCCAAGCCTGCCGCCATCACGGCCCCCAAAGCGGTATATTTCCAAATACGTACATATTCCATCTTGGAGAGCTCAGGATTCTGACTCAAAAAGACTAAATGAAAACTGGCCCAAACAAATAGAGCTGCAATACAGTAAAGAGGTAAAGCCCGCACTTGCAAAACCAGCTGACGATAGTGCCAAATCGAATAGATCCCTGTACAAGCCCCAACAACTAGGGCCACATTACGAAAGCCAACAATCTCCGGAAGAATCCAAACAGCATAGAGCAGCACAAAAGCCGCACATTGCAAACGAATCACCCAATCAGGCAGGTTTGATACACGGACAGATGATTGAGTAATCGATAGCGTCATTGGGTCAATATTTATACGCCATAATTCTTCTGAAAATCAGCGTACGCAAGCACAAGCCCTGTACCCAAATCGTACTGGGCCTGCCAACCAAGATCATTTAATTTACTCGAGTCCATTTGCTTTCTAGGGGTGCCATCAGGCTTACTTGGATCGGTTGTAATCTTGCCCGCATACCCAACTACCCTTGCTACAGCATGGGCTAATTCCAAAATAGTAATATCACTTCCGTAGCCCACATTAATATGACTTTCCATCGGCTCGATATTTTCGTCATAAGTTGATTTTGGCAAATTCATCACGAAGACGGATGCGGCAGCCATGTCATCTACGTATAAAAATTCTCTTTTGGGGGTACCCGTTCCCCAAATTACTACCTCGGAAGCCTCATTTACTTTAGCCTCGTGAAATCTTCTAATCAACGCAGGAATTACATGGCTATTCTCAGGATGATAATTATCCCCAGGGCCATAAAGATTGGTTGGCATGACGGAGCGGTAGTCTATGCCATGTGATTCACCATATTGACGGTTATAGCTTTCACACAATTTAATACCCGCAATTTTTGCGATGGCGTACGGCTCATTCGTTGACTCTAACTTACCAGTGAGAAGAGCATTTTCTGCCATTGGTTGCGGCGCAAGCTTGGGATAGATGCAACTTGAACCCAAGAATAAAAGCTTTTTAACGCCACTCTCAAAAGCTTGATGAATGACATTGTTCTGCACCATTAAGTTACTATAAATAAATTCTGCAGGAAAGGTATTGTTTGCATGGATCCCACCTACTTTGGCGGCTGCTAGATACACTTGATCTGGTCTTTGTTCGCTAAAGAAGTGAGCTACTGCCGCTTGATTCGTTAAATCCAATTCGGTATGCGTGCGGCCAATAATATTTTGATAACCCTGAGCCACTAAGTTGCGAACGATGGCAGACCCTGCCATCCCCCGATGACCCGCTACATAGATTTTCTGATTCAAATCTGAATTCATTCAAGTTTCTTAGATAAGGAGTTATTTCTCAGTGCCAACTGCTACTGAAAATCCATGCTTAGTCAATAAGGCATGTTGCTTGGCTTGATCAAGATCATTCGCTACCATTTCAATGATCATTTGATCGAGTGTAATTTCTGGCACCCAACCCAGTTTCGCTTTTGCTTTAGAGGGGTCGCCAAGAAGAGTCTCTACTTCAGTTGGACGGTAATAGCGTGGATCAATCTGCACAATCACATCCCCCACCTTCAATGCAGGCGCCTGATCACCCTCAATCGATGCAACGATTGCTTTTTCATTTTCAGCCACACCTTCAAACTTGAGGGTAATGCCCAGTTGCTTAGCACTGCGAATAATAAATTCACGGACGGTAAACTGCACTCCTGTGGCAATCACAAAATCTTCAGGCTGCTCTTGCTGCAACATCAACCACTGCATGCGCACATAATCTTTGGCATGACCCCAGTCACGCAAAGCATCTATATTGCCCATGTACAGACACTTCTCTAAGCCTTGCGCAATATTGGCTAATCCACGCGTCACTTTACGGGTAACAAAAGTTTCACCGCGACGCTTTGATTCATGATTAAACAAAATGCCATTACATGCGTAGATGCCATAAGCTTCACGATAGTTCACCGTAATCCAATAGGCGTACATCTTTGCTACTGCATAGGGACTGCGTGGATAGAACGGCGTAGTTTCCTTTTGTGGAATTTCTTGGACTAAGCCATACAACTCAGAGGTGGAAGCTTGATAAAAACGGGTTTTCTTTTCCAAGCCCAAAATACGAATGGCTTCCAATAATCGTAAAGGGCCGATAGCATCAACATCCGCCGTGTACTCGGGGGACTCAAATGACACTGCTACATGCGATTGTGCGCCTAAGTTGTAAATTTCATCAGGCTGAGATTCCTGAATAATGCGCACCAGATTACTGGTATCTGTTAAATCGCCATAATGCAAGATCAAATTAGGGTGATTTACATGGGGATCCTGGAAAATGTGATCAATCCGATCGGTATTAAAAGATGAAGCACGGCGTTTAATGCCGTGAACAATGTAACCCTTATCTAACAGAAACTCAGCCAGATAAGAACCATCTTGGCCCGTGATCCCAGTAATCAGGGCGACTTTTTGCTTGCTCATGCTCAATGTTTCCATTTGCTTAAATATTTCTTCTGAATTTAATAAATAATTCTAACTTCTACCATAGGTATCTTCGAATCGCACAATATCGTCTTCACCTAAATAGCTACCCGATTGAACTTCAATAATCTCCAAAGGCTCTGAGCCAGGGTTGGCTAAACGATGGATTTGGCCTTGCGGAATGTAAGTGCTTTGATTCTCTTTCAAGGTGATGACCTGATCGCCATTGGTAATTTCCGCAACCCCCTTCACTACAATCCAGTGCTCAGCACGGTGATGGTGCATTTGCAAGGAAAGACTCGCCCCTGGCTTGACTTGAATACGCTTCACTTTAAAACGTTCGCCCTCATCTACGCTGTCATACCAACCCCATGGCCGAGATACTTTTCGGTGGAGGTTTTTCTCCGCACGTCCTTGCGCTTCTAGCTGGGTCACAATATTTTTGACATCTTGGCTATTGCTTCTATTGGCTACCAGAACTGCGTCAGCCGTTTCAACAATGACTAAATCCTCAACCCCGACGGCACTGACTAATCGACTATTAGCATGCACCAATGAGTTTTTAGTATTAGTTAATAATGCGTCACCGGTGGTGACGTTTCCATCTTGATCTTGCCGCCCCACCTGCCATACCGCATCCCATGCGCCCAGATCATTCCAACCAGCATTAAGTTCTATCATCTTGATAGGAAAATTGGATCCAGGACACTTCTCAATGACTGCGTAGTCAATCGATTCACTAGGGATGCTTTCAAATTCTGATTTCCCAGGGCGAACAAAGTTAGAGCCCCCAGTATCGTCATCCGACCTAACTGCCCATGCTTTTTGGGATGCCTCGAAGATGTCAGCACGAAACTCTTTTAAAGCCGCTAACCAAGTACTTGCTCTAAGAACAAACATGCCACTATTCCAAAGGTAAGTGCCCAGCGCTATATAGTCTTGGGCAGTTTTACCGTCAGGCTTCTCAACAAAACGGTTCACCTTAAATGCATTATTTTGGTCTTTTTCACCAGCGCGCTGAATATAGCCATATCCGGTTTCTGGAGCTGTTGGTGTAATCCCCAAAATGGCAACCATATTGTTGGCAGTCTCTACCGTATGGATACAGTCACTTAGTGCCTTTGTAAAGGCTGCTGTATTTTGAATGGTCTGATCCGCCGGTGAAATCACCAGAATAGGATCCTGATCATCACCGATCTCTTGGGCACACAAGGCAGCCATCGTTAAGGCAGGCGCAGTATTCCGCCCCACTGGCTCTAGTAATAAGCGAGCATCGATGTATTGCAATTCACGTAACTGATCCAATACTAAAAAGCGATGTTCTTCATTGGTAACCACGAGGGTATTGCCGATAGTAATTTCCGAGCTCTTTAACGAATTGAGCCGCTCAACCGCTTGCTGGAAAAGACTCTGTTTACTGTCATCCCCTGAGAGCACTAAAAATTGCTTAGGAAAACCTGCACGAGATAAAGGCCAAAGCCTCGTTCCGGAGCCGCCGCACAAAATGACTGGAATCACTAATGCCATGTAGGGTCAAAGCACTTTTTATGCTTTTTATGAAGAAAAGCTGATTTTAAAGGGTTTATTGCCACTCTTTAGCAAAGCTTCAGAATTTATTAAAATTCAAAGGGGCTCAAAATAAGCCCCGTTGTTGTTAAAACTAAAATAATCTTTAAGGAGTCTTCAAAATGGGCAATATCCCCCACATCAAGCTACGCAACTCAGTAACTGAATGCAGTCAATCCGTTCGCAAGGAAAATGCTGGGAAATACCAGAACTACACCATTAAAGACTGCATTGCTTCCATTGCCGCAAGCAAAATTAAGTAAAAACCAAGCGAACTAGTTCCTGGGCCTATTGGGGTAGCGCTTACCTGTCAAATTAGCGTAAGCCGCCCCCACCAATATCAGCAAAATAGAGTCGATCATTACTGGGAAAAAGGCATAACGGTAATGTCCTATACCCCCTAGCACCACAATCAAAGCTACAGCCGCTGCGGGCGGATGCAAGCAGCGCAGCATAAACATTCCAAAGATTGATACAGAGGCAGCCATGGGTAGTGCTAGCAATGGATGCCCAATCAGATGAAAACAACTAATTCCGACGAGAGCCGATAGGGTATTTCCTGCGATGACAGCCCACGGTTGAGCCATCGGGCTACCTGGTAAAACAAACACCAGCAGAGCGCTCGCCCCCAATGAGGCCATCAGCCACTCATTAACTCCGCTGAGTTCGCCAATATACTGCGCCAAAGCAAAAACCAGCATTAACCCAATTAATGCGCCAAAAGAAGAGCGAAATCTCTCTAACCAGTTCACGGGAGGCTGATCCCCTCCAAGATAGAAAGAGTAGTGCTTCTTCAAGTAACGAAATGTATGCCTCATGCAGATCTCAATGTTTATCTTGGAAAGATTAATTCACCAAACAAGAATAATGAACTTCAAGAGTGACAACAATCCAAAATAAAAAGACTGCAGGCTCGCACCGTACAGTCTTCTTGGACGCCGAGTACGGAAGTACTCGATTTACGCGGATAAGTTGCTTATGCCTTCTTAGCGTATGCAGAACACCAACCTTTACCAGCAACTTGCTTACCAGCAAATAAAGAGCAACCGCCAGAAGCAGAACCTGGCTTGCCTTGATACAACGCGCAGTTATCACATTGTTGGCCAGCAGCGTATTTTGCGTATTTCGCTTTATCTACTTTAGACGCATCTGCCTTGTAGCCTAATGCAGCAGCTTGTGGATCGGTTTCTGCAACCATTGCTTGCGCTTGAACTTTACCGTTCAATGCCAAAGTACAGGCACCAGCAGCAGACAAAATCATAAATTGGCGACGACTATTTTTCATGGATTCTCCAAAAATAAAACAGTAAATAAAGCATTAACGCATCAACAAAAATACGCAGGCTTAAATGCTAGTTGTGATCATAGTGGAGAAGATTTCATCAAGCCACTACCTGCGTAAGTTAATGATTTATAAAGAAATATAGATGAGAATTGTTCTCATAAAAATACGAGCGCAAAGACTCGTTATTTCCAACCCTTTAAGTTCATGCAATTGATCCACTGACGAATATGTAAACCCGATCCCAACTCTGGGTAATCTTCTTTGCACTCTTTTAAATCTTTGTTGTAGGTCGCTTTATTATTTTTTGCAGAATCCTGATTCTGCGTTGGCATACTCTCGCAAGCCATGAGACCAGCTCCGATCAACAACAAGAATGAGATGATCACACAATTCGAAATAACTGCCTTCACTTTTTACTCCGTGAAGGCATCTTCATATAAGCGCCATGATTGCCGCAGGCACGATTAAATGCCACAGCTGCAAAAGAATCTTTTGCTCCAACCAAGCCGCTCGATTTTTGATTGACCCCTGAACCAGTCAAGGAGTAAGAATTTTCAAGGCAATTGGCTGTAAACATGAGATCCGCTTGCTTGGTAAAGTTTTTATTAAGCAAATAAGAACTTAATCGTAGCTGACGTATATCTTTTTTGGAATCAACGATGATGACTTCGTTATTAATGACCTCATAAAAGACTGGTGGCTTGGCATTCGCCGTCTCAGTGACTGCATCCTCTGCTATCACCTTATTGGCACTAACCAGTTGCTTGTTTTGTTTCTCATCAATGATTTCTGCGGGAGCCCTTCTGGCTATTGGGGCTGGCAAAGTACCCTCCTGAAATAAAAAGTAATTGACGTTTGCATCATCGATAAATTGCCGACCGCATAAGCGTGAGCGCACATATGCCATGGCAGTTTTAGGTGCAATCTTGACCCATCCAGAGCCATTAACTGACTTGATGTCTCCCATCAAAGGCCGCTGTGCCAGTAGATTCTGAGTGTATAGAGTTTCTGACCACTGGTGATTGCTAAAGCAATCGATTTTTTGGCGATAAGGACCTACGATTGTTGGGTTATATGGCGCAAGATTGTTTTTTTCTCTTGGCGCTATCAATGCGTCAAAAGTAATAACTCCATCTTCATCCTCGCTTAAGGTGTAAGGGTCATAAAACCAGATCTTGGACTTCGATTCAGCCAACAAAATCCACGTACGCTCTTCATAATCTTTTTGATTTAAGGGGGGAACATAAAAGAAGGGGGACTCGACTTTCTCACTCATCATCTCTTGATAATCCTGTCGCCTGGGACCTGAAGTGCAGCCAACGACAACTAAAGCTAAAAGAATGAGGAGTTTTTTCATTACCTTATTTTCGCTCAATCAAGGCAAGAAACTCTCTACGTAGATTGGAGTCTTTAAGGAAGGCGCCACGCATAACACTGTTGATCATTTTGGAATCGCGATCCTTAACGCCGCGCCATTGCATGCAAAAGTGATCAGCATCCATGACTACCGCTACGCCAATTGGCTTAATTTTTCTCTCGAGCATATCTGCTAACTCAACTACAGCCTCTTCCTGAATCTGAGGGCGACACATGACCCACTCTGTTAATCGCGAGTATTTTGATAGTCCAATCAATGCTGATTCTTTACTGGGCAACACTCCAATCCAAATACGACCCATAATGGGGCAAAGATGGTGTGAACAAGCGCTGCGAACAGTAATGGGCCCAATGATCATGAGCTCATTGAGGCGACTCACATTAGGAAACTTGGTTAAGGTAGGTTGATCTACATAACGCCCACTAAATACCTCTTGGACATACATTTTTGCTACACGGCGACTCGTATTTTGAGTGTTGTGATCATTTTTGGTATCAATCACTAAGCTTTCCAATACAGCTTGCATCTTCTCTGCCACTTCTTCAACCAAACCCTCGAGCTCACCCGGTTTGATAAATGCAGAAATATTGTCATTGGCGTGAAAACGCGCTTTCTGGGCTTCGATCCGTCGACGAATAACGACGGATAATGGTGTCCCGCCATCTTCTTTAGTAATAGTCTTTTTTCTTACGACTTTTTTAGCAACAGCTTTAGTTGCAATTTGCTTGGTGGCAATTTTTTTAGTTGGCATAAATATTTTCTTGTCTCGAATATAGTTTTTATGAATTTTTATTTACATCTGAAAAAACAATGCCACTACACATATAAGACCAAACAACCAGACAATCGAACGGGTAGTTGGCCAGTTAGCAACATAACAAACGAGATAAGCGATTCGCGCAAGCACAAAGCCTACAGCAAGCAAATCAATTCTGTTTTGTGGCGCATTAGCAATGGAGGCAATAATCACCGCAGCAAAGAATAAAGGTAAGGACTCAAAGAGATTCGCTTGCGCAGCATTAGCGCGAGCCCTAAAGCCAGTTTGCTTTGCCAGCCATTGCCTAGGCATGCTGTTGTCGTAGCCTTCAAAACCTTTTTTGGCTATTCCAGCTGCTACATAAGGAAACAACCCCATAAAGAGCACACAAGCGTAGGCAATCGTCATAGAAACTTTCTTTAAATTATCTTTATCTGTAGGTGTGGGGAATATTTATTTCGGAGTCTTTTTACTACCAATACGGCTCTCAGTGCCATTGAGCAAATTTTGAATATTGCTACGATGGCGCCAAATCAGCAATACGCAAACAGTCAGAAGTGCGATACCCATCGGCTGGAAACCAAACAAAAATACAAAATAGATGGGACCAAATACAGCGGCCGCTAAAGCGGCAAGCGATGAATAACGCATAAACACAGCAACAATGATCCAGGTACTTAAAGTTGCTAAACCTAAGATCCAGTTGATTCCAAACAAAATACCGCACGCCGTTGCAACACCTTTACCACCCTTAAAGCCATGAAAGATTGGGAATAGGTGTCCCAAAAACACTGCAATTACAACGCCACACAATAGCCACGAATGCAATGTGGAAGTGAGAGACTCATCACCAAGTAATACTCGCGCAAGCATGACCGCAAGATATCCTTTTAAAGCATCGCCGATCAAGGTGAGCACTGCAGCCAATTTATTGCCAGTACGTAAAACATTGGTCGCGCCAGGATTACCCGAACCATAAGAATGGGGATCAGGCAAACGCATACATTTACTGACGACTACCGCAAAAGAAACAGAGCCAATCAGATAGGCCAGCGGAATTAGCAGAAGATCTAAAGTGAGGTCCATACCGCTATCTTAAACACTTATAGATATAGATGAGAGAGCTATGAGCCCCGCGGATGGTGTTGCTGGTGAATGGATTTGAGTCTTTCCCTGGCCACATGAGTGTATATCTGGGTAGTTGAGATATCGGCATGCCCTAAGAGCAACTGCACCACCCTTAAATCGGCCCCATGATTAAGCAAATGTGTTGCAAATGCGTGCCGCAGTGTATGGGGTGACAAAGCCACAGGGATATTCGCTACCGTGGCGTAGCGCTTAATTAATGCCCAGAAGGCTTGACGGGTCATGCCAGTACCAGTATGCCGTCCCACAAAAACTGCATCAGAAGTTTTACCCTCTAACAAGGGTGTACGCGCTTCTGCCAAGTAACGCCTTAGCCACTGCCCTGCTTCTCCACCAAATGGCACCAAACGTTCTTTGCCGCCTTTGCCATTGACTACCCGCACTACGCCCTCATTTAAACCTAAAGCGACCGTTTTTAAGGATACGATTTCTGATACGCGCAGACCACTGGCGTACATCAATTCCAGCATAGTACGATCACGCAATCCCAAAGGGGTATCGATATCGGGAGCGTTGAGTAAAGCAGTGACCTGGTCTTCACTTAGCGTCTTTGGAAAGCGTAAAGCTTGCTTAGCAGCACGCAGGCCAATACAGGGATCACTTTTCACTAAATTGATACGTAGCGCATGACGATAAAAGCGCTTAAAGACCGTTAAACGGCGATTTGCTGTTGTCGCCTTATCGGCACGCCGATAAGCAATATATGCAGTCAAATCTTTCTCAGTAACAGAATAGAGATCCCTTCCCGAGTCCTTATAAAGCCACTGCGCTAAAAGCAAAAGATCACGACGATAGGCCGACAAACTATTTTGTGCCAACCCATCTTCTAACCAACAAGCATCAGAGAAGCGCTCAATAGCCTCTTGGCTTGTCGGGGCAATATTTAAAACATCTTTAGTCACGGAAGTTATTAAAACCTAATGGCGCTTCAGTTACTTCTTTCTTAAGAAGAGCCATCGTTTCTTGCAAATCATCCCGCTTGGCACCAGTCACACGCACAGCATCGCCCTGAATACTGGCTTGAACTTTCAGTTTGCTGTCTTTAATAATGCGCACTACTTTTTTGGCCAACTCTGAAGTGATGCCCTTTTGAATCTTCATGGTTTGCTTACGCTTATCGCCACCAATAGTTTCTGTTTTGTCGTCCTTGAGATAACGAACATCCACATTGCGCTTGGCCATCTTATTAATCAGCACATCGCGAACTTGGCCTAATTTAAAGTCGTCGTCACCAAACAAAATTAAGGCCTCATCCTTTTGCTCTACACGACTATCAGAACCCTTAAAGTCAAAGCGATTGCTGATTTCTTTATTGGATTGCTCAATCGCATTTTTTAATTCAACCATGTCTGGTTCGCACACTACGTCAAATGATGGCATTTCAATTCCTTTGGTTTTTCAGTTATTCAATTTCATCAATAGAATTAGCATCTTCTTTTCACCTATTGATTTTATCTATGAGACATCATTGCTTGATACCCCCTAAAACGGGCCATTTTGCATAAACCTTCTTAAGAAAATGCTTGATTTAACTCATTTTTCCCTGTAAATTTTCAAATTACATAAATACAGGGAAAAGATGAAACCCCTATCTGATCAGCAGCGACTCTTTTTAGTCGAATCCGACCAACTCTATAGGGCATGGCGGGAGGTACTTCGGCGCCATCAAGGATACAAGTATGGCATGCGGTGGAGAAATATCAATGGCAAAGATTACTTATTACGCCTAACAAGCGCCACTGGAAACAGCAAATCACTTGGGCCTCGCACTCCCGAAACCGAGTCTATTTATAAACAGTTTCAGGAGGGCAAAACCAATACTGATGAAAAATTTCAATCACTCAAGGCGCGGATTGAATCCCAGCGCAAATTAAATCGTGCTATTCGCTTAGGTCGCCTCCCCAGCATTATTGGCGAAATTTTATTGGCACTGGATAAAACGCAAGCCCTCTCTGAATTACGAGTAGTTGGCACACACGCTATATTTGCTTATGAGTCAATGGCAGCAGTTGAACTCAAGATGGAGCTATTGGCATCCGGAGACATTGATTTGTTATTTGATGTGCGAAAAAAGATGTCATTAATTTCTAAAAAATTACATGGTGAAGGCATACTCGGTCTACTTAAAAAAGTAGATAAATCATTCGAAATTTCTTCGGCACAAGGATTTAGAGCCATCAATAAAGATGGCTTCATGGTTGATCTGATTGGGCAAGACAAGGGAATGTCTTCACCCAAGCCAGAACTCATTGCCTCGGGAGATTTAGAAATCATGGAAGTTCCCAACTTAGAGTGGCTAGCAAATGCACCGCGCATAGAACAAGTCGTGATTGCCGCAAATGGCTCGCCCGTATTAATGCCCGTTCCCGATCCAAGAGCTTATGCTATTCATAAAGCATGGCTTTCTCAACAGCCAGATCGAGAGCCAGTTAAAAAACAACGTGATCTTAACCAAGCTTTAATGGTTCTATATTTAGTGCAAGAATATTTACCAAATCTCCCAATAGAAACAGAGCATTTGCGTTACCTTCCCAAGAAGGTTATTTCCAAGTCAATGCTTGATCTCTCAAATCTTAAAAAATGATCGACCATCGCCAACTTCCGCAACGGTATTTAAACTATAGCCTCAAGAATCGAAATACCTTTGGTTTTGATGCCACTGCTGAGTTCACTTACGAAATCACCTCTGCCGATCAGATCGCTGCCGTATTCGTAGACATTACCCAGCAGAAAATGCCGTGGCGCGTTTTAGGTGGCGGCAGCAATGTAATTCTTCCAAAAAAACTGTCGGGCGTTACTCTGCTCATGAATATCACAGGACAAGAAATTCTCTCCTCCGATGGGGATGCTACCCGCTTGGCGGTAGGGGCTGGCGTCAATTGGCATGAACTCGTTGCTTGGACGCTAGAAAACAATCTCCCTGGCCTAGAAAACTTAGCGCTTATTCCAGGAACTGCAGGGGCAGCACCGATTCAGAATATTGGTGCTTATGGCGTTGAGATTGCAGATTACATTGAATGTATCGAAGCTTTTGATGCACAAGAACAAACCTTTATCACCCTGACAAAGGAGGCATGCCAATTTGCCTATCGCGATAGCTACTTTAAACAGCATCCCAATCGATGCATTGTGACTAAGGTCATTTTTAAAATCCCTAAAGCTTGGAAGGCGCACATACATTACGCAGATCTTGCCAAGCAATTTTCTGCTGATAGCAATCCAAGCCCTGAAGATATCTTCTTGGCTGTTTGCAAAATTCGTACTCGAAAACTTCCGGATCCAAAAATCATTGGCAATGCTGGAAGTTTTTTCCAGAACCCGATTGTTCCTAATGAGCAATTTGAAACTTTACTAAAAGCGCATGCATCCCTTGTGTCGTATCCGGATGCACCCGGCAAACGAAAACTCGCAGCAGGATGGCTCATTGATCAATGTGGTTTTAAGGGTCAACGCATGGGCTCAGTCGGAGTCTATGAAAACCAAGCCTTAGTACTAGTCAATCATGGTGGCGGGACCGCGCAAGATATTCTTGGTCTAGCTAAATGCATTCGCGAAAAGGTACACGATAAATTTGGCGTTACCTTACAAATAGAGCCCAATATCTTGTAAATCAGTCGAAGCTTGATCGCTTTCAAGTAGTACTTATTCGTAATGGGTCCACATTCTCAAAATACGGACCGTTTTTTCTTTCCGAAATACTTCATACACTAGGCGATGTTGAATATTAATTCTTCTTGAGTAAGCACCACTTATGTCTCCAATTAATTTTTCATCAGGAGGCGGATTTTGGAATGGATCAATTTCTAAAATCAGAAGTAAATTTTGCGCCTTTTCTTTTAGGTCAGCCTTCGAGAGTTTTTTTGCGTCTTTAATGGCATATTTGGAATAAACCAAATTCCAATTCACCACTTCAGACCCTTCTTGCTTTTACTTAAAGGCTCGGACATGGCGTCTTTAATTGATTCACGCATACCTGGTACTGCCAAGAGATACAGTGTCTCCTGAATGGCAGTCCAATCTTCCTCAGAAATGAGGACAGCATTTGCCCTTTTTCCAGAAATTAATACCGGCTGATGAGTCTGAGCAGCTTGATCTATCAAGCGATAAAGTCCAGCCCTGGCCTCGCTTGCGGTGAGTGTTGTCATGATGTATCTCCTGTAATTTCATGGTACGCAAAAGCGTACGCTTTGTCAAACTAAGGATTCTCGGTTTTCAATGCCGTTTGTGAAAAGCGAACGTCTGTTGTGCCGTCTGCCAAATGCACCTGAAATACATCTTCCGTATTGAGCTCATCCGCTTTCCGAACCGCATGCAATCCATTTTTCTCTTTACTTAAAATCACTGCATAACCACGTTCTAGAGTTCTCTGTGGATTCAGCATCTCCAGTTGTGACAGATAGTGAGATTGATTGCGTCGCCAATTTTCTAGACGCACAGACCAAGCCTGATTGAGTCTTTGTTGCCAACTCTGAATTTGCTCGCGCATCCTTTCTGGGTTTGGTAAGGCATGACTTAATCTCAAAGCGAGTTGATCTAAAGTTTGCGCCTCACGCTCCACTCGTTGATTGATTCGCTGTAGCAAAGTCTGCTTGATGGATTCAAGCTCTTGTAGTAATTGATCTCGGCGTGGAGCGGCTAACTCTGCTGCGCCAGTGGGTGTTGGTGCCCTTAGGTCAGCAACAAAATCTGCAATGGTGAAATCAGTTTCATGCCCAACACCACTGACAACTGGAATACTGGACTGCGCAATGGCATATGCCAACTGCTCATCGTTAAATGCCCAAAGGTCCTCAATACTGCCACCGCCCCGCACAAGCAATATGACATCAACGGCTTTTTCTTTTTCTGCAGCTTTTGATGCAGAAATAATTCCAGCAGGCGCATCAGGACCCTGCACCAAGGTTGGATAGATAACGATGGGAATATGTGGCGCTCTTCTTGCCAACGTACTCAGTACGTCTTTAAGCGCTGCCGCTTGTGGTGAGGTAATGATGCCAATTGATCTGGGGTGCAGTGGAATATCACGCTTGCGCTCTTCGTCAAATAAGCCCTCCTTGGCTAACTTGGCTTTGAGCTTTAAAAAAGCCTCGTAAAGACCACCCATCCCAGCGCGACGCAATGTTTGAATCGTAAGCTGAATATCTCCACGGGGAACATACATTCCTAAGTTAGCACTCACCTCAACCAAATCACCCGATTGCGGCATAAATCCAACCTGGCCATTGCGCCCACGGAACATCACACAGCGAATCTGACCCTCTTCGTCCTTCAGAGAAAAATACCAATGCCCGCTGTCATAAGCCTTGAAGTTCGAAATCTCCCCGCTTACCCATACAGTATCAAAGCGGTCCTCTAAGGATGCCGCTATAGCGCGGTTTAGATCGCCAACACTCAGAATTTCCCTTGATATTTCCGACATTTTTTCTCTTTAATCATGTAACCATCAGGCTTGGGCGCCAATAAATATCCACAGATACTGATGAACCCTGAATGAAGCGCCTATAAGTAAGTAATTACTGACCCAAAACGTCTCATAAATCCAACATAGATATCATAAGTCATTGATTTATAATGTTATTTATTCAGCCATTTATCCAGGATTTTCCCAGTCTAAATACGGACTTACCATCAATCAAGGACTTACAGTATCTATTCCAAAAAGTTTTGCACAGAGTTATCCACAGGCTAGCTTTCTGAAACAGGCTTTTTAATTCAGCTAAAGTACTGAGCTTATGTACTCCATCTTACTATCCGCTGGTTGGCCCATTTGGCCCCTACTCATTATCTCCATTATTGGCTTAGCGATTGTTCTTGAGCGCAGCTGGTATTTGCGCCAAACCCATATATTTCCAAAAAACTGTCTAGAAACAGCTTTTTCTCTTGCAAATCAGATGGTTAAAGAAAAATCTGCCGTTTCTGAGCTACAAATTGCTCAATTAGCCACCATTTCTCCGGCAAGCCCACTATTGGCCTGCACCCTTAAAGAAAAACTCTTGGGCAGTAGCCCTGACTCGGCTCTTGAAGAGCTACAAGCGACAGCACAAGCAACTTGGCAAAAATTAGACCGCTATCTTGGTGCACTTGCCACGATTGCCACCATTGCTCCCTTATTGGGGTTGTTTGGCACTGTGGTGGGCATGATCGAAATATTCGGCAGCCAGGGCTCGATTAATGGCGCGACTGGTAGTCCACAGCAATTAGCACATGGAATTTCCGTGGCACTCTACAACACTGCATTTGGTTTACTCATTGCTATTCCAGCATTAGCTGCGTGGCGTGGCTTGCGCGCAATCGCCAATCAACGTCAACGTGAGTGCGAAGAATTTACTCGCCAGCTTTTTAAGAAACTCTATCCGAGTGATTTCAGTAAATGAGTTGGTTAGAAACCCATCCTCAAACTAGAAAACGATTTTCGCTCGGTAGTAGCACCGCGCCCGTTGAGCCCGAAATCAATCTCATCCCTTTTATTGATGTGTTGTTGGTGGTATTAATTTTTTTGATGATCTCCACCACCTTTACTCGTTATCAAGAATTAGCTATTACCCTTCCAATTGCTAATGGCAGTGAAAGCCAAACCGAGCCTAAACAAATTCATATTGCAGTCAGTCGTGATGGTCGCTTTGCCATTAACGGCAAAGTAACTGAGCGCTCACAGTTAAGCGGTGTACTAATGCAACTCAGCGGACAAGGTACGCAAAAGGATGCAGCAAGCTCGCTTCAGGTCAACATAGATGCCGATGCCAGAGCGCCTCATCAAGCAGTGATGACTGTTCTTGAAGCAGCAAGAGATGCCAATCTCTCAAATATTGTCTTTAGTAGTCAATTCAATAACCAAGCCAAGAAATAAGTTGTGAACAAAGAAGACATATTTTTATGACCTTTTCTTTTTTCCGTAAAGCTCCGCAGTTCTGGGAGAGACGTGGACCTACCAGCTTATTACTATGGCCACTTTCTTGGCTTTATGGCTTGGTATTGCGAGTACGTAAACTGATTCAAGATACTGGCTTAGTTAAACCTAAGCCTGCCCCTGTCCCCATCATTATTGTTGGCAATATTCGCGTAGGTGGAACTGGCAAAACTCCCATCGTGATTGCTTTATCAGAACGCTTAGTCCAACTAGGGTGGCACCCTGGAATTATCAGTCGCGGTTACGGCTCTTCTACACAGACTGAGCCAGTACAAGTCAGTAGTCATTCAGATCCTGCATTAGTGGGGGATGAACCTGTGTTGATTGCCAGGCGCACACATGATCAATTTCCGATTTGGGTCTTTCCAAAGCGTCAGAAAAGCATAGAGGCTTTACTCAAGCATTCACCGAACGTCAATGTGATTATTAGCGATGATGGTTTGCAACATAGCGGATTGGCCCGCTGGCCAGCGCGTGAAGGTGGACGCGATATCGAATTTGTAGTGCGTGATGGGCGTGGTGAAGGCAATCGCTTTTTATTGCCCGCAGGTCCATTGCGTGAACCAGCTACACGAGGGCGTGATGCAACTCTCTTTACTGGAAAGACAGCAAATGGTGATCGCGCAGCACAACCACAAGACGAGTACTTTTTAGGGCGACGTGGATTTTCGCTCTTAAGCTATCTAGGTGACGCATATCAATTAATAAATCCAAGCAATCATCAAACACTCGCACAAATTGCAGACAGTTATTTACTAAATAACATCACTGCTGTTGCCGCCCTGGGAAATCCACAACGTTTTTTTGACGATCTTCTTAAGCAAGGTATCGCCGCTAAAACGATTCCTCTGCCAGATCATGCAAGCTACGCTCCTGAATTTTTTGCAAAGATTCACACGCAATGCATTCTGATTACTGAAAAGGATGCAGTAAAGTGCGCCGACATCAAAGATGATCGCATTTGGGTGGTGCCAATGTCTCTCACCCTGCCAGACAGCCTAGCCGAATGGTTGCAATCCATCTTGCAACGGCCTGATCCTTATCGCTACAACTTGTAGGTTTGCTATACATAACGCTACACTGATAGCACTTGATCGTGATCACTCTTATTTAGAAGCCTTACAAAAAAAATTATGGATAAACGACTACTCAATATTTTGGTATGCCCTTTGTGTAAAAGCCAATTGCATTTAGATGCCGATAAGAATGAACTCATTTGTAAAGCAGATCGTTTGGCCTATCCAATTCGTGACGATATTCCTGTGATGCTAGTAGAGGAGGCTCGCAGCCTCACTCCAGAAGAAATTAATTAATTCGGCCACTCACTCAATGAACGATAGTTCTTCTGCGCTAGATTTTTTAGTGGTCATCCCAGCTAGACTGGGCTCCACTCGCTTACCCCGTAAACCATTGGCGGATATTGCTGGAAAACCTATGGTGATTCGAGTAGCAGAACGTGCTCGGCAATCTCAGGCTCATAGCGTTGTCGTTGCGACTGATTCGCCAGAAATCCAAGAAGTTTGCGATGAGCACCGAATTGAGTGCTTACTGACCAGCGCGGATCATCCGACGGGCACTGATCGAATTGCTGAAGTAGCTCAATTGCTCAAACTCCCAAATGATTCAATTATTGTGAATGTCCAAGGGGATGAGCCATTGATTCCTCCTGAACTGATTAATCAAGTAGCAAGCACATTAGCTCAGCATGCCCAATGCGCTATCTCAACGGTAGCAGTACCGATTTCAGATCCATCGGAGATTAACAACCCGAATGTAGTCAAAGTGGTCCTGAATCGATCTGGAGAAGCGCTCTATTTTTCAAGGGCAACAATTCCTTTTGTCAGAGACCCCAAAAGCAATCAAAATACGGAATATTTGCGTCATTTGGGCATTTACGCTTACAGAGCTGACTTTTTACAAGCCTATACCCGCCTAGAACCAGCCCCACCCGAGGAAGCGGAAGCTTTAGAACAGTTACGCGCCCTTTGGAATGGCTACCGTATTGCAGTCCATACCGCCTTAGAGGCGCCTCCAGCAGGGGTTGACACCCCAGAGGACCTAGAACGAGTTCGGTTACTGCTAGCTCAAATCTAAGCCCATCCTTCATAGTTCATGCTGTTTGCAGTTTCTCGGGGATAATCCTAGGCAAAAGGTATCCATCATCCCAACAAAATACGGGACAATGTCAGCTCTTCTAAGGGGAAAACAATGCGGTTGATTCTGCTCGGTGCACCAGGTGCTGGAAAAGGCACACAAGCTCAGTATATTTGCGAAAAATTCGGTATTCCACAAATTTCTACAGGCGATATGTTGCGTGCGGCTGTAAAAGCAGGAACCGAACTCGGTATTGCTGCTAAAAAAATCATGGATGCGGGCGGGCTTGTTTCCGACGACATCATTATCGGTCTCGTTAAAGATCGTCTGACTCAGCCAGATTGCAGCAAAGGATATTTGTTTGATGGTTTCCCAAGAACCATTCCTCAAGCACAGGCCATGAAAGATGCTGGCGTGCCCATTGATTACGTATTAGAAATTGATGTGCCATTTGAGGCAATCATTGATCGTATGGGTGGACGCCGGGTTCATCCAGCCTCTGGTCGTACCTATCACATCAAATACAACCCACCAAAAGTAGAGGGTAAAGATGATGTGACAGGCGAACCATTGATTCAACGCGATGACGACAAAGAAGAAACTGTTCGCAAACGTCTTCAAGTTTATGACGATCAAACTCGTCCACTTGTGGAGTACTACTCTACATGGGCTACGCAAGCCAGCCCAACTGACAAGGTGAAAGCGCCTGCTTATCGTAAGGTGAGCGGTACTGGTAGCGTTGAAGACATTACTGCCTCGATCTTCGAGGTGTTGAAATAATGGCAGTCAATTAATTTGTTTTGGCTAGATTAAAAAGGGGTTGCTTTGCAGCCCCTTTTTAATTAGGCATGAACACTTAATTTCATCCCTAAAGCATGGATCACTCTGGTCACCGTCTCAAATCGTGGGCGAGCCTCTATCTTTAAAGCCCTATATAAGGACTCTCTTGTTACTCCACTCTTTTTTGCAATCTCACTCATTCCTTTTGCTCTAGCAATATCACCAATAGCAGCAACAAACAAAGCAGGATCACCATCCTCGAGAACTACCGTCAGATATTCGGCTATATCTTTATCTGTCTTCAGATAATCAACAACATCAAACTTAGGCAAATCGCTAATTTTTATTTTTTTATTTTTTGTCATTTAAGCCTCCAAGGATCGAGCTATCTTTTTTACCTCTTTAATATCTGCCACTTGAGTGGCCTTGCATCCACCGCCCAACATAACAACAATTACCTTTCCATGCTGGATGTAATACATACGCCAGCCAGCTCCAAAATGCTCACGCATTTCCCAAATACCATCAGAGATAGGACTTACATCACCAAAATTTCCTAGAGCAACTTTACTAAGCCTTTTTGATAACCGTTTAATTGTTAGTGAATCTTGAATGCCGTTTAACCATTCGTCAAATTGGGGTGTTTTACGTATTTCAAACATACCCAAATTGTAATCAATTGGTTACAGTATATATCAAGAACCCACATCCATGAAATAGTCTTTAAAAAGTGCTGCAGGGGGTTTGTGAAGTGAAACTACTTAAGCTCTTTAAGAGCGCTCTCAAAAGATTCAATATCTGCAAAGCTTCGATAAACAGAAGCAAAACGAATATAGGCAACCTTATCAAGGCGCTTGAGTTCACGCATCACGAGTTCGCCCACGCGCTCACTTGGGATCTCTTTCTCCCCCAGACTCAAAAGCTTTTCTTCAATCCTGGCAATCGATTCATCCACGGAGTCTGAAGAGACTGGTCGTTTGCGCAATGCTAGCTTGATCGAGCTAGCTAACTTATCGTGACTGTATTCCACACGGCTACCATTTTTTTTGACGATAGCCGGAAGCACTAACTCTACACGCTCATAAGTCGTAAAGCGCTTATCGCATTTTGCACAACGGCGGCGGCGGCGAATAGTATCGCCTTCATCAGACACCCGAGTATCGAGTACTTGGGTGTCTTCGTTATGACAAAAAGGGCAGCGCAATGAGTCCTCTTTCTTTAAGCCAGTTGCTTAACCGTAAACAGGAAAACGTTTAGTAAGTTCGGCAACTTGCGCACGCACTTTAGCGATATTGTCTGGATCATTTGGGTTATCCAACACATCCGCTATAAAGTTTCCAACTTGTCTGGCTTCAGCTTCTTTAAAGCCACGAGTTGTCATGGCAGGGGAACCTAAACGAATGCCACTGGTCACCATAGGTTTTTCTGGATCATTCGGAATACCATTTTTATTACAAGTGATATGGGCTTCGCCCAAGACACGTTCAGCTTCTTTGCCAGTCATTTTCTTGGCACGCAAATCCACCAACATCACATGAGAATCAGTGCCTCCAGAAACAATCCGAAGTCCGCGCTCAATCAAAGTTTCCGCGAGTGCTTTTGCATTCGCTACCACTTGCTTTTGATATTCCTTGAAACTAGGTTCAGCCGCTTCCTTAAATGCGACTGCTTTAGCAGCAATCACATGCATCAAAGGGCCGCCTTGCAAACCAGGGAATACGGCTGAATTAATGGCTTTTTCATGTTCAGCTTTCATTAAGATGATGCCACCACGAGGTCCGCGCAAGCTTTTATGCGTAGTAGAGGTAACGATGTCCGCATGAGGCACTGGATTTGGATAAACACCTGCCGCAACCAATCCAGCGTAGTGAGCCATGTCGACCATGAAAATCGCGCCCACTTCTTTGGCTAATTTGCTGATGCGCTCAAAATCAATTTTCTTAGAGTAAGCGGATGCGCCAGCAATAATTAATTTTGGCTTGTGTTCACGAGCCAAACGTTCCATTTGCTCGTAATCAATTTCTTCGTTTTTATCGAGGCCGTAAGCGATAGGGTTAAACCACTTACCACTCATGTTCAAAGCCATGCCGTGAGTCAAGTGCCCGCCCTCGGCCAGACTCATGCCCATAAAGGTATCGCCAGGCTTTAAGAAAGCCAAAAATACTGCTTGGTTAGCAGATGCGCCACAATGGGGTTGCACGTTTGCTGCTTCAGCGCCAAACAAAGCCTTCACGCGATCAATTGCCAATTGCTCAGCAACATCCACGAATTCACAACCGCCGTAATAGCGCTTACCTGGATAGCCTTCAGCGTATTTATTGGTTAACTGGGAGCCTTGGGCTGCCATCACCGCTGGTGAGGTGTAGTTTTCAGAAGCAATCAATTCAATATGGTCTTCTTGACGCTTATTTTCGTTCTGAATGGCTTCCCACAATTGTGGGTCGGTTTTGGCTAAAGTATTTTGACGGTCAAACATGGTGATAATCCTGATGAAGTTGGATTGCTTAGTGAATTAACTTAGTAAAATCAACCTACATCATACAAAATCCACCATGACCTCTACACAAGACCTCTCATTCCTATCCCTAGTCCTCAATGCCAGCCTATTAGTACAGTTGGTAATGTTGTTATTACTAGGGATGTCAATTGCCTCTTGGACCATCATTTTCAAGAAAACAGCGGTTCTACGTGGGGTAAGACAGGATACTGACCGCTTTGAGCGTGACTTTTGGGCTGGTGGAGACCTCCATACCCTTTTGGAAGCTGCTCAACGCAATACCCGCAGTGACGCGGTTTTAGAGCATATTTTCGAGGCTGGCATGCAAGAGTTCATGAAAGTACGGGAAATTGATGCAGCCCGTCGCGCGATGAAGGCTACCTACCAACGAGAAATGGACCTGCTTGAGGCAAACCTCCCCTTTTTGGCATCTGTTGGCTCAGTTTCTCCTTATATTGGCCTTTTTGGCACTGTCTGGGGAATCATGCACTCCTTCCGTGGCTTAGCAAATGTCCAGAATGCAACTCTATCTGCAGTAGCTCCTGGTATTGCTGAAGCGCTTATTGCTACAGCGATTGGTTTGTTTGCGGCTATTCCCGCTGTGGTTGCCTATAACCGTGCAGCGACTGATGTAGATCGCCTCTCCATTCGCTTCGAAACTTTTATTGAAGAGTTCACTAATATTTTGCAGCGCCAAACTGCAGGGCGTTAATTGGACCAATAAGCGAAAAAATTATGGCCGCATCATCGTTACGAAAAAATAAACGTCGGGCAATGTCCGACATCAACGTCGTTCCCTATATCGATGTGATGTTGGTATTGCTGGTGATATTTATGGTTACCGCTCCAATGGTAAATCCTGGCGTAGTGAATCTACCAACCGTGGGTGGCGCCAAAGTGCAAACTCTACCACCCGTGTTTTTAACGATTGATGCAAATGAAAATGTCATCGTTCGAAAAGATGGTGATCCCACGCAAACACTGAATAAATTTGAACTTGGTACTTTCGCAAGATCGCAAGCAGAAAAATCTGCTGATCAACCAATCGTGATTGCAGCAGATAAATCGATCAAATACGAGACCGTGATGGATGTCATGTCCAAACTCAAAGAGAATGGTGTCAAGCGCGTTGGCCTTGCAGTCAAGACCCAATAAGGTCTAACGGTCAATCTTCATTTTTATGAATAGCGCCCCTACTTTTCAACCACGCTTCTCGCCATTTAAGCGAGGCAAATACACAAAACAAGAGAGTACCAAGCGCGCGTTTACATTTTCACTCATCGCGCATTTGGGGTTGCTTGCCTTGCTCATGGTTGGCATTAATTGGAATAACAAAACTTCTTCTGGTGTTGAAGTGGAGCTTTGGGATTCCGCACCTCAAGTTGAGGCACCACCTGAACCTGAAGTCAAAACGGAAGTTAAAGAAGAAGCCGCTGACATTGCCATCAAGAAAAAGGAAGTTAAGAAAGAGCCTCCAAAGAAAGAAATAAAAGAAACGTCCAAAGCTGCAAAACCTCCTCCACCAAAGGAGAAGGTCAAAGAAAAAGAGCCAGAGAAGCCGAAAAAAACTGAAGCTCCAAAGGCCCAGTCTCCCGCTGAAACTAAAGCGAATGCCGCAGCAGAAAAAGCGCGTGCGGATCAGTTGGCACGCTTGCGCGCTGCTGCTGGAGCTGAGGGTGGAAGTGGAGGCACGGTTGGCAGTGGTGTCGGTGGAGGAGGTAATGCTCCGCCAGGGTGGACTGATAAAGTCATTAAAAAAGTAAAGCCACTCATCGTCTTTAACCCAGAATCGGTCAGCGGAAATCCTGCAGCCGTCATCTTGGTAAATCTTGCGCCAGATGGAGCTATTTTGAGCACTAGTATTCAGTCATCTAGTGGCAATGCCAGTTGGGATCGGGCGGTATTACTCGCTCTTTCTCGTGCAGAGAGTCTGCCAAAAGACGACAATGGCAAAATTCCTCAACGCGAAGTAAAACTCACCTTTAAACCAAAGGATTAATGCATGTTGCAAACTGCAAAAAGATTGTTAGCGCCACTGAACTCTTTTAGCTTGGTAGTTATTGCCGTATGTATCAGCTTTGCGACACCTGCACTTGCACAGATGAATATTGAAATCACTGGTGTAGGTCAGTCACTCTACCCAATCGCAGTGATGCGCTTTAAGGATGAAAATAAATTACCGACTAGCGTTACAGAAATCATTCGGCAAGACTTAGCACGCAGCGGATACTTTAAAAATACTGAAAATGGCAATGCAGTTGAAAGTGATGACGGCACCCCCAATTACAAATCTTGGGCGGCGCGAGGTGCCGATGCTCTCGTAGTGGGTTCAGTGGTGCAGACTGGAGGATCTCAATTTGAGATTCATTACAAACTGTTTGATATTCGCAAATCCCAAAGTCTTGGGGGCTTAAACCTCAACTCCAGCGCAGATAACTTACGTGCAGTGGCCCATAAGATCGCTGATGACATCATCCTAAAGTTACTCGGTGAACGTGGCGTTTTCTCCACCCGCCTGTCTTATGTCATCAAAGACGGTAAGCGTTATCGCCTCGTTATCTCTGATGCCGATGGCCAAAATATCCGCAACGCTATGAATAGTAGCGAGCCGATCATCTCGCCATCTTGGTCACCCGATGGCAAAAAAGTGGCTTATGTTTCTTTTGAAGATCGCAAACCAGTAATCTATGTGCATGAACTAGCTACGGGTCGTCGCATATCGCTCTCCAATCAAAAGGGCAATAACAGTGCACCAGCATGGTCACCCGATGGTAAAAAGCTCGCCATCTCACTCTCCAAAGACGGGAATACTCAGATCTATGGAATCAATGCCGATGGCACAGGTTTGCATCGCTTAACACGCGGCAATACGATCGACACTGAACCCCAGTACTCTGCTGATGGTCGCTACATCTATTTCACTAGTGATCGTGGCGGCAACCCTCAAATCTATCGAATGAGCGCTGAAGGCGAGCAAGCAGAGGGAGTGAAACGGGTTACCTTTAAACAAGGATTCGTCACGTCGCCTCGTATTTCGCCAGATGGAAAATATTTGGCATATATTGCCAACGTTGGCGGCGCCTATCGACTCTACATTCTGAATTTAGCTACAGGGGATGCTCAGGCTCTTACCGATGGCACTAGTGATGAATCCCCCTCTTTTGCCGCAAATGGTCGCTACGTTCTCTACTCCACTAAAGTAGGTGGCAAACGCGTTCTTGCAGCAGTTTCAGTAGACGGAAATTCTAAACAGGTACTGAGCATTCCAGGATATGACGTTCGTCAGCCTTCTTGGGGTCCATTTATGGACTAAGGCCTGGATCGAACTTATCCCTCAAAGCCCCTTTAGGAGCTCAAAAAGTCATTTTTGATGTTCTTGGGGGCATAATATTACTAATTAGCTCCTTTGGAGCGTCTCAGTAACTAGTTTTGTCATTTGGCTTGTAGGAAAAAGGAAAGATCATGAAGATTTCTATCGCACGTCGTGCAGCAACATTGGCCTTAATTAGCGCTACAGCTCTCGTACTGGCTGCTTGCTCAAGCGTTAAATTAGATGACGTGGATGGCGCCAACGGCAGTGGTGGCAATGGTAACTTTGGTTCCCAACCTTGGAATGATCCGAAGAGCCCACTATTTGAAAAGAGTGTTTACTTTGGTTTTGATGAATACACCGTTCAGACTAAATATCAAAAGATGTTATCTGCGCACGCAAGCTATCTCAAAGCCAACCCAAAACAGAAAATCATCATTCAAGGAAACACGGATGATCGCGGTACTGCTGAGTACAACTTAGCACTCGGCCAACGTCGTTCAGATGCCGTTCGTAAATCATTGAACTTGATGGGTGTTTCCGATGATCAAATGGAAGCTGTCAGTTTTGGCAAAGAAAAACCAAAGGCTGAGGGTGACAACGAGGCCGCCTGGGCAGAGAATCGTCGCGCAGATATTGTTTATATCACCAACTAAATGATGATGTCTTCAAGCTCAATCAAACAAACGCTCTCACGAGCGTTTTGTTTAAGTGCCACCCTAATTTGCTTAAGTACATCAACCAGCGCTTGGGCTCTTTTCTCTGACGATGAAGCACGCAAGGCTATTTTGGATCTGCGTAAGTCCTTAGCTACGACCCAGCTGGAATTACAAGGACAAATAGATAAGCTCAAAGCCGAGAATGCCGAGCTACGCGGCAAAGTAGAAGAACTTGAAAAGCAAGGCGAAGATATCAACGCCAGCCAAAAAACGTACTACCAAGATCTTGATACACGCTTGGGTAATTTTGAACCACGCACCATCACCATTGAGGGCGTGAGTGGCACAGTACAGCCTGGCGAAAAGAAAGCTTATGACGATGCATTAAAAGCATTTCAGGCAGGTAATTTAAAAAAGGCTGATCAGGCTTTTTCTGCTTTCGTAGCCAAATATTCCAGTAGCCCCTATTTACCTCTCGCGCTGTATTGGGGCGGTAATAGCAAATACGCTAGCAAGGATTATGCAGGTGCTATCAGTCAACTCCAGCGTCTAATTAAGCTTTATCCAAATCATCCACGGATATCTGCAGCCATGGTGACTTTGGGAAATTCTCAATTAGAAAGTGGCAACAAAACAGCGGCCAAAAAAACATTTAGCGAAATCATTGCCAAATATCCAGACACTGAAGCCGCTAAAGAAGCGCAGCAGTTGATGAGTAGTACAAAATAATTTAGCAATAAATAACCCATGCCCGATTTGTCTGCAGCATTTACATCACTTGCCCCTCGCAAGCCTGGAGCCCCTGCAGTCATTCTGTTTTCTGGTGGACTCGACTCAACCACTGTTCTGGCCTTGGCGAAAGATCTGGGATACACGCCTTATGCCCTTTCAGTAGGCTACGGTCAACGCCACTCATCAGAGCTAGCGGCAGCCAAACATATTGCAAAACAAATTGGGGTGGCTCGTCACGAAGTGGTGAACTTAGACCTTACAAGATTTGGTGGATCAGCGCTAACTGATTCATCTATTGCAGTTCCCACCACCCCAAGCAATGATCAAGAGATTCCAATTACTTATGTGCCTGCACGCAATACGATTCTGCTATCCCTCGCATTAGGCTGGGCTGAATCCTTGGGTGGTCTTGATATTTTTTATGGCGCAAATTCGGTGGATTATTCAGGCTATCCAGACTGTCGCCCAGAGTATGTTGCCTCATTTGAGCAGATGGCTAATCTTGCAACTAAAGCTGGTGTAGAGGCCATTAATGATTCGAATCGCTTTAGGGTGCACGCACCCATTATTAACCTTACTAAAGCAGAAATCATTCAACTAGGAAACACTTTAGGCGTTGATTACTCGCAAACCGTTTCTTGCTACCAAGCAAATGACCTAGGTGAGGCGTGTGGTGAGTGCGAATCTTGTCGCTTAAGGCAAGCGGGCTTTAAACAAGCTAATGTGAGTGATCCTACTCGCTATCAAAAAAAGTAATTCAAATTATTTTGGCTGCACTTCCATCATTCTCGCAACGTAGCGTGCGATAAGGTCCACTTCTAGATTCACAGCATCACCTACCTTTAAATTACCTAGTGTTGTGTTCTGCAAAGTATGTGGAATGATGTTGATATCAATAATGCATGAAATTGGTGTGTCCTCAGTTTGATTGACTGTGAGTGATACTCCATTGACAACAATAGAGCCTTTATAAGCTAGGTACTGAGCTAACTCTTTTGGCGCCTCAATACGAAGCAACCAAGATCCATAAGCATCATTCGCTACTTGAGCAAAATGCGCAACCTTACCAACGCCATCTACATGTCCGCTAACTAAATGCCCGCCCAAACGATCATTCAAGCGCATGGCTTTTTCAAGGTTAACCGGTCCGACTTTATCTAGGCCAACCGTTTTATTGAGTGACTCTCGTGAAATGTCCAAAGAAAAACTAGAGTCATTCAGTTGAGTTGCTGTCATGCAAGCACCCTGAATAGCAATGCTGTCGCCTAAGGCAACATCATCTAAATAACCCGCAGGTACTTCAACCTCCAAATGCAGGCCATCACCCTTTACTTGAGTGCTTTTAATTTGACCAACTGCAGTAATGATTCCAGTAAACATAAGCGGGATTTTAGTTCTTAACTATTTTTAATTAAACGCATTCGAAGATCAGATCCAAACAGGGTTTGATCAATAGGTTTCCAATCTTGTCTGTTATTTAAAGAGCTTAAAGGGTTGATATTGGCCATACCAATACCTTCACCCATAAAAAATGGTGCGTAATACAACAGAAGTTCATCTACGCAATTTTCTCGAAGTAAAGAGCCATTCAACTTAAAACCCGCCTCAACATGAATCTCATTCATTTCACGATCTTTTGCGAGATAAGAAAATAATTGAGGAAGGTCGACTTTGCTAAATGCATTTGCCATTGCAATCACCTCTACCCCCCTCTCTCTTAATGCCTTAGCCTTCAGCTCGATTTCAGGGCTTTCTAGATTGGCGCAAACAATGATGACACCAGATTGTTCTACATTTTTTAGAATTTTTGCAGTCAATGGCGTTTCTAATTTCGAATCCACAATGACACGCCAAGGCTGACGCTCAGTTTGCACATCCCGAACATTTAGACTGGGATCGTCTTCTTTGACAGTACCCACTCCCGTTAGAATGGCGCACGCTTGCGCACGCCAATGATGCCCATCCGCTCTTGCAAGTGGTCCTGTGATCCACTGACTGCGACCATCAGGCAAAGCCGTTTTGCCATCCAAGCTTGCGGCAATTTTCATGCGCACCCAAGGTAGTCCTCGTGTCATCCTAGAAATAAAACCTGGGTTTAGTGCACGCGCCTCCAACTCCATCAGACCACAATGAGCCTTGATTCCAGCCGCTTTTAAGCGCTCTAAGCCTTTGCCAGCGACTAAGGGATTAGGGTCAGACATGGCAACAAATACGGTAGCAGGTTTTGCCTCGATCAAGGCATCAACACAAGGCGGTGTTCTTCCAGTATGACTACATGGTTCAAGGGTCGCATAGATGGTTGAACCGGCTACATCATTACCAAGAGCTTTTGCGTGACTTAGGGCCTGCACCTCTGCGTGAGCACCCCCAACCCTTTGAGTAAACCCCTTACCAATCACTTGACCGCCCTTAACAATCACGCAACCCACTCTAGGGTTAGGATTTGATAGGTAGAGTGCTTTTTGAGCCTCGGCCAAGGCCTCGCCCATGAACTGATGGTCAGCTGCGTTATACATAGGGTCTATTAAACCATTCAATGGCAACGCTTCGCATCAGATGCTGGATTACAGATGCGCCAACGCCCTCCACTACCCAAAATCATTTGGCGCTCTATGCTAGGAACTCTCAGGTGGCCCAAAATTAAGCGATTGGCCACAAATCCACCATGAGCCGTTTTAGCCGCTCCCGCCGCATTAAAAAGGATCCCCTTTTTGCCTGAGTTTGGATCAATAAATTGCTTACCTCCGCCCTTAAAGTAAACGGGTTCAATGCTCGCCTGTGAGAACCATTGCCTGCTAGTACACGCTGCTTTTACCGACTTCCCAATACATCCACTTTGAACAATCCATCCAGCTTCCCATTGATCTTGGGATCTAGGCACGATATGCGCCGATTGACCCAAATATAGAGCTTGTTGACGGGCAAACTGAGCATGAGCAATAAATCTTCTAGCAATCGTTTCCACTTCTCGAGCGGCGATTTGCTCTTGCAATAATGGCATAGTCATCATGGCCATAATCGCAATAATTAAGATTACCGCCATAAGCTCTAGCAAACTAAAACCTAATTGCCGAATTGAGCTTGAGTTTTGGCTTTTAATCAAATGCTTGGCGCCAATTGAAACGTCTAGCTATACCCGTCTTATCATCTATGACAACACCAATCTGAATCGTTGGCTTTTCTTTACTAGAGATAAGCCAACGATTTTTTCCTGCGGGCTGAACAAAACAACTATTCTCTTTTAGATTAGAGAGCGCAGTAATGTTTTGTTCGCATTCAAGCACAGCTTTTTCTGCAGCGATGAAATGTTGCTGAGCTACTGTCAACGTTTCTACTTCTACTATGCGTATTGCATTTAGCCTCTCTAAATGCGCGACTAAGGCAGTACATAACAATAGCAGTGAAATTACCCACGCTAAAATCATCAGAGATTCCGGGTTGAAAAACTGCGCTCAAAGTCTAGATTTAACTTTGCTCCATCGGTCATTTTTAACTTAATCCTAAAGAGCTTCTGACCTTTGACTGATTGGGCCTGCGGGGGGCTTACTTCTTCAATAAAAAACCCATTGATGCCATTC
The DNA here is from genome assembly GCF_018687635.1 of Polynucleobacter sp. MWH-Braz-FAM2G. Taxonomy (NCBI): domain Bacteria; kingdom Pseudomonadati; phylum Pseudomonadota; class Betaproteobacteria; order Burkholderiales; family Burkholderiaceae; genus Polynucleobacter; species Polynucleobacter sp. MWH-Braz-FAM2G. The sequence continues at coordinate 271,986 of NZ_CP061300.1, read as the reverse complement.
ATTAAACTAGTGTTTTGGATTTTTCCCTGACGATCAAGCGATTGACATATCAGTGAACCACCATTTACTTTTTGTCCTTTTGGAATTCCTGCTTGATGATTTACTAAAAATCCTTGGAGTGCCAAATGATTCCTAGTGCGCTCCTTAGTAATTACATTGCCAATACAATCATAGTCAACGCCATTTGATAATTCGTATTGAATAGTAAGTGAATCAGAATTTTTATATCCCCCTCCCTTTTGTATTTGCAGGTATGAATCAACGCTTGATTCTTTAGATCCTGAAGTAGACTTCAATGATTCTGAGGGTTTCAAGTTTTGATAGCCCGCTATACGAATGGCACGACCAATCAATTCAAAAGCGCGATCTGCTTCTGAAATCAGTGCCTGTGTTTTTTCATATTCAATTTGTTTGATAACCAAATCAGCGCTTGTTCTTAATAATGGATTGAGTAGCAGTGCGCATAGAGCGATTCCGATCAGACACTCGAGCAATGTCATTGCTTAGACCTTTGATAGATAAATCAAGATTAGCCCTAACTTGTTCTTGTATTTCAAAGGTATCCATTTCCTTTCTGAGTTGCGACCTTTTGCTTTCTTGCTTTACCAGGTTGAAAGCTAAGCGGTGATAAATACCCACCGATGCAATCCAAACCCCCAAAATCATGCTCATAGCCACCAAAACCTCAAGCAAAATGAAACCCTGGCTATTTATAGCCATGAAACTTCCATTAAGGGGTTTTTGATCTGACATGCCTTATTTTCAACGGTAGAGTTCATTCTCAAAACTCCTCTCCAAAGCTCTTACTGTCAGAAATTTGCGATATTGGGGTAGTAGCGAACAACAAGTCGTTCCTGCGCTTAAAATAGAGGGCTATGCCAAATAACCTTGCCTCCACCGAAGAAATTATTGCTGAGCTCCGTGCCGGCAAAATGGTGATCCTCGTGGATGAAGAAGATCGCGAAAACGAGGGCGATTTAGTCTTGGCGGCTGATCATGTGACTGCAGATGCCGTAAATTTCATGGCAAAACATGGTCGTGGACTCATCTGCTTAACCTTAACTCGTGAGCGCTGCCAACAACTAAATCTCCCCCTAATGGTGAGAGATAACGGCACATCGATGGGAACCAATTTCACGGTGTCTATTGAGGCGGCTAGCGGAGTGACTACAGGCATCTCAGCTGCAGATCGTGCATTGACTATCAAAACAGCAGTTGCACCAAATGCTAAACCAAATGATTTAGTTCAACCTGGTCATATTTTTCCATTGATGGCTCAACCAGGCGGCGTATTAATTCGATCGGGACATACAGAGGCAGGATGCGATTTAGCTGCCATGGCTGGATGTTCACCCACTTCGGTCATTTGCGAAATCATGAAAGATGATGGCAGTATGGCTCGCCTTCCTGATCTTCTAGAGTTTGCAAAAGAGCACCAACTAAAAATTGGCAGTATCGCCGACCTGATTCAGTACCGCAGCCAAAATGAAAGCATTGTGGTTCGTGAAGGTTCTCGCGAATTCATTACACCCTGGGGAAAATTCCAAGGCATCGTTTATCGCGACACTCCGAGCTCTTGCATGCACGTCGCTCTCATTCACGGCAAACCTTCTGAGACCCAAGAAACATTGGTGCGTGTTCATGAGCCAGTTACCGTATTAGATTTTCTGGATTCGAATGTGAGTACTCATTCTTGGCCGCTGGCAAAAGCTCTAGAGCAAATTGCCTCTTCGCCTGCTGGGGTAGCAGTGCTCCTCAACGCATCTGGCATCGCCGCCCCCAATGGTCAAGATTGGTTAGTCCAGTTTCAAAAACTGAATCAGTCGCAAGATGAGGCTAAGAAACCGCTAACCAGAAAAACAGATTTCAGAAGTTATGGCATAGGCGCACAAATCTTAAAAGATATTGGCGTAGGCAAAATGCGCTTACTTGCTAATCCAAGTCCTGTACCAAGTCTATCTGGCTATAAGCTCGAAGTTACAGGTTACAAACCTTACACCCCTTAAATCTCACAGATCTAAATAATTTTTAAGAAAATTGACATGACCAACTCAACGAATGATTTTGTAGGCGTTCTTGAAGCAGACCTAAATGGTCAAGATCTACGTATAGGCATCGTGCAAGCGCGTTTCAATGAAGATCATTGTGTTGCCTTAACCAATGCCTGCATTAACGAACTACTTTCCCTTGGGGTTTTGCAAGCGGACATTAAGCTAGTTACTGTCCCTGGTGCACTGGAGATTCCATTTGCCCTGCAAAAATTAGCAGAGACTGGCGAGTTTGACGGCTTGGTTGCTCTTGGAGCAGTGATCCGTGGCGAAACTTATCACTTTGAGTTGGTCTCCAATGAATCCGCTGCCGGTATTACCCGCATCTCAATTGATTCAGGATTACCAATTGCTAACGGTGTATTAACTTGCGACACAGATGAGCAGGCTCATGCCCGCGTTCAAGTAAAAGGCGCTGAATGCGCTCAAGCTGTGGTGGAGATGGCGAATCTTGCTCTAGCCTTAACCCCTGATATCGATATTGAAATTAACTCGAGCGAAGAATAATTTGCATGTCTAGCCAAAACCATACTACCCCTCAGGCAAGCAAGGAAACTAAGCCTGCTCCAAAACGCTCACTGACCCCACGGCGTCGCGCCAGAGAGTATGCCTTACAAGGGGTCTATCAAAGCTTAGTGATGCGGCGCGCTGGCAGCATCCCAAATAGTGCTGCAATCGCTAAACAGCTTGCTGAAGACCCAGCATTTCGTCGTTGCCAACTAGATCTCTTTCAGGGGATTTTTGACGGCGTATTAGCCCGTACCGATGAATTAGAAGCCATCATCACTCCGGCTTTAGATCGTCCTATTAATGAACTCTCCCCTGTAGAGCATGCTGCACTTCTCATAGGGGTATATGAGCTAGCTGTCGACCTCTCGGTTCCCTACAAAGTAGCCATCAATGAAGCGGTAGAGCTGGCTAAAACATTTGGTGGCACGGATGGCCACAAGTACGTCAATGGCGTTTTAGACCTACTTGCGCAAAAGTTACGTACCGCGGAGACCCAATCAAGTTAAGTAACGATTCAATTTCAGCCTAAAACTAAAGCCTCTAAGCCCTAAAAGCTTCGAGGCTTTCTTGCTCATTGAAGGATAAAATGACTTTCATCTATATCGGGGTAAAAAATCATGGGTACAGTAGATATTCGCAGTCAATTAAAAGATGCCACTCTTTTCAAAGAAGAGGCTTTTATTGATGGAAAATGGATAAAGTCTAAAAACTCATTCGTAGTGACTAATCCAGCGACGGACGATGTCATTGCCGCTGTAGCAAACCTTGAAACCCATGATGCTGAATTAGCCATCGCCGCTGCTGAAAAAGCACTACCAGCATGGCGCAATAAATTGGCCAAAGAACGCGCTCAAATCATGCGCAAATGGTTTGATCTCATTATTGAAAACACCCAAGACCTAGCAACCCTCATGACGCTCGAGCAAGGCAAGCCTTTAGCCGAAGCGGCGGGCGAAGTAGTCTATGGGGCATCTTTTGTGGAGTGGTTTGCAGAAGAAGCAAAACGTGTAGAGGGCTCCATCCTTGCAAGCACCTGGAGCGATAAGCGCCTCATGGTTTTAAAGCAACCAATAGGTGTATGTGTAGCGATTACGCCATGGAATTTTCCGATCGCTATGATCACACGCAAAATCGCGCCTGCGCTTGCAGCAGGCTGCACGATTGTCATTAAGCCCGCCGAACTAACCCCCTTATCCGCCTTAGCTTTAGCTGAGCTAGGAAAACGTGCTGGTATCCCTGACGGCGTGATTAATATTTTGACTGCTGACGCAAGCCAATCCATTGCGATTGGTAAAACTCTTTGCGCTTCTCCAACTGTGCGTCATCTATCGTTCACAGGCTCAACTGAGGTGGGTCGTATTCTCATGGAGCAGTGTGCGCCAACCGTCAAAAAACTAGCCTTAGAGCTTGGTGGTCACGCACCATTCATTGTGTTTGAAGATGCAGATATTGATGCTGCCGTCACCGGAGCAATGGCTTCAAAATTCAGAAACTCTGGCCAGACCTGCGTTTGCGCAAACCGTTTTTATGTTCACAAAAAAGTACACGATTTGTTTGTGGAAAAATTTACCAAAGCGCTTTCTATTATTAAGGTGGGCAATGGAATGGAGTCTGGCATTACCCAAGGCCCATTAATAGAAACTGCTGCTCTTGAAAAAGTAGAAAAGCATGTTGCTGATGCGATTAGCAAAGGTGCAAAATTAGTTACTGGCGGAAAAGCAAGAATCCAAGGCAAAAATTTCTATGAGCCAACCATTTTGGCTAATGTGACTAAGGATATGCTGATTACTTATGAGGAAACATTTGGTCCTGTAGCACCAATCATTCCTTTTGAAAGCGATGAAGAAGTCATCAAGCTCGCTAACAATAGTCAATTTGGTTTGGCATCCTACTTCTATAGCCGAGATATCGGTCGCATCTGGAAAGTGGCCGAAGCCCTTGAATATGGCATCGTTGGGGTAAATAGCGGATTAATTTCTAATGAGGTTGGGCCTTTTGGCGGCATCAAACAATCAGGACTTGGACGCGAAGGCAGCGTCTTTGGCATGGATGAATACCTCGAGATGAAATATGTTTGCATTGGCCTATAAATAAGCCAAGTAACTTACTTTTATATTGCTTATTTTTTCTTGTAGACCAAATCCCAAACACCATGACCTAGTTTGATACCGCGATTTTCAAACTTAGTTAATGGTCGATAAGCAGGCTTTTCTACATAGCCAGCATGCTGGCTATGTAATTGCTCAAGAGTGGGCTTAAATTCATTAGAGAACCCTCCAGAGATTGCAATATCCTCTTTGGTGAAAGTTTCTACTCTCACTAACTCATTAGATGTATTTTGCAAAGAAGCTTCAGCATTCAATACCAACAGCATTTGCTCGGCATAGTTATGCCAATCCGTTGCAAGATGCAGATAAGCGCCGGACTTCAATCGGGATACCAACAGCTTGACAAACTCTGCCTGAATTAAGCGCCGCTTATGGTGACGTTTTTTATGCCAAGGATCCGCAAAGTAAATATGAATACCATCCAAAGAATCCGGAGAGAGCATATTCTCCAATACCTCTACAGCATCATGGCGAATGATTCTTAAATTAGTAAGTTGATTCTCGCCGATCAGCTTTAATAAAGCACCAACCCCAGGCAGATGAACCTCGATAGCTAAAAAATCATCTTCTGCTCTTAAGGCAGCAATCTTGGCTGTAGTCTCGCCCATGCCAAAACCGATCTCCAAGATTTTTGGTTTTCTCGAGCCATTAAACGCTTCAACCAAATCAAGAGTGGATGCTCGATAAGAAATCATGAACTGAGGGCCTAGCTCTTCAATGGCCCGTTGCTGCCCAGCTGTAGTTCTACCAGCCCTCAATACAAAAGAGCGAATACGCTCAAAACCTTTCTCAGAAGAGGTCGAGCTGGCGCTCACCATCTAGCAGACTACCTTCCTAAAGTAAGCAATGGTCTCTTTTAGACCATCCTCTAAGTTAACTTTTGGTTGCCAACCTAGCTTTGCTTTGGCAAGTTCTATATTAGGCTGACGTTGCTTAGGATCATCAGAAGGCAATGCTTGGTAGATAATTTTCGACTTACTATTTGAGAGCTTTAGAACAGCTTCAGCTAATTGCAACATAGTGAACTCACCCGGATTGCCAATATTGACAGGCCCAGTGAAGCCCTTTTCGGAGTTCATCATTTTGACCATCGCATCAATCAAATCATCTACATAACAAAAACTTCTCGTTTGTTGACCATCGCCATAAATAGTGATGTCTTTGCCTTGCAAAGCTTGCACAATAAAGTTGCTCACTACACGCCCATCATTGGGGTGCATACGCGGTCCATAGGTATTAAAAATCCGCACCACTTTGATATCTAGACCATGTTGGCGGTTGTAATCAAAAAAAAGGGTTTCTGCACAACGTTTGCCCTCGTCATAGCATGAACGAATACCAATGGGATTCACTTTGCCCCAGTATTCCTCGGGCTGAGGATGCACTTCGGGATCGCCATAGACTTCACTCGTAGAGGCTTGCAAAATACGCGCCCTAGTTCTCTTGGCCAAGCCAAGCATATTAATCGCACCGTGCACACTAGTTTTAGTGGTTTGCACAGGATCATACTGATAATGAACAGGGGAAGCTGGACAGGCTAGGTTATAAATCTGATCCGTTTCTACATACAGCGGAAAAGTCACATCATGACGCATGAGCTCCAAGCGGGGGTTGGGCAATAAATGTGCTAAATTTTCTTTAGTACCAGTGAAGTAGTTATCCACTACCAAAACATCCTCACCTTCATTAAGGAGTCTCTCGGTAAGATGCGAGCCTAAGAAGCCTGCGCCACCAGTGATAAGGATTTTGTTCATAGTTAATCTTATTTATTAGTTAATTTAAATGTCAGCGTAAAAGGGTAATGAGCTTAATGAGGGGCATTCCAACCAGCAGAGCGATAAGCATAGACTACCTCCGCCAAGACAATTGAAAGAGAGGTCATAAAAAAAAGCAATCCCAGCACAAAAGTCCAAATCACATAAGTAGTTTGCAAAGAACGTATAGCGCCAGCCTGAAAGAAAAATAGCTCCAATACTGTTAGTGAAATAAAAACACCGCTCAACACATCAAAGAAGATTGCTGCAGTACAAAGTCGACCTCGCACTTTAGCTTCTTCAGCCTCCTTATTCATGTGATCAAGACGAACTGGATCTTTCACTAGACCATCTTCTATAGCTGTTCGAATCGACCGCATACGATCTACTGATCGTGCTAGACGCCCTGAAATCGCATTGATCAAAGTGGCGACTGCTGTTAATAAAAACACTGGCGCTAAAGCTAGTTGAATATTATTGGTAATTGCGTCTATTGATGCATCCATGACAAGTCCTAAACTAGTTCTTTATTAATGTGACCAAGCAATCAAGCCACTAAATGAAGTGACCAATACCAACAAACCAAAAGCTATGCGATACCAGGCAAATGGAATGAAATTATGATGAGCTACATAATGAATTAGCCACCGAACGCATACAAATGCTGAAATAAAAGCGGCCACAAAACCAACAATGGTCGCCAATGCAAAGTCTCCTGAGAAAGCTACTGGCGCCTTCCATAACTTGAGCAATTCATACGCAGTTGCTCCACCGATGACCGGTATCGCCAAGAAGAAAGAGAATTCTGTTGCCACAGCACGAGGAAGGCCAAATAACATCCCACCAATAATGGTCGCTCCAGATCGAGAGGTGCCTGGTATTAAAGCCGCACATTGCGCCAAACCCACCTTCAGCGCATCTACAGCTGTTAAATCGTCAACAGTCTTAATAAGGCTTGAAACATCTACTCGATTTTGCTGGCGCCGTTCAGCCCAAATAATTATGAATGCGCCAACAATAAATGCACTCGCCACCGGAATTGGGGCAAACAGCACCGCCTTGATGTGCTTTCCAAATAAGAAACCTAGACCCATTGCCGGAATAGAGGCAATAAGTAAATTCAGAACAAAACGACGAGACTCAGGGCTTGAAAAAAAAGAGGTCGCTACTTTCAGAAGTTTTTGGCGAAACTCCCAGCAAACAGCCAAAATGGCACCGAACTGAATAATGACCTCAAAGGCCTTCCCTCGATCATCATTAAAATTCAGCAAATCCCCCACCAATATTAGGTGACCAGTACTAGAGATCGGCAAAAACTCCGTTAGTCCCTCTACCACCCCCAAAATGACTGCCTTAAATAATAAAATGAGATCCATATACCAAATTTTATAGGCATATGAGAGCAATATTAGGGATTTGGCAAAATAGTATCCAAATATGCATTTTGAGCAAATTAGCCTTAAACTGCATGGCACATTAAAAAGTATCTGAATTACATGAGACCAACCCGCTCTAGGCTTTCTAGACTTACCGTATTTGGTTTGATCCTTAGTCAAGGGCTTGGGCTTAGCACATGGTCCTTCGATGTAGTGGCACAGAGCCCTAATGGCGTAAGCAGGTCCGCTTTACCTACCCCAATGAGCACCTCAACCCTCATTGGACTAGAGCAGCCGCCACAGATTGCACCATTACCAACGAAACCCGCAGTACCCGCAGTGACTGCCCCTTCAAATTTAATGGGTAATAAGACTGATGAATCCAAAGGACAATTAAACGATTTAATTCAGTTGTATCAAGAAGCGGCCTTTAGCGATCCAGTTTTAACCGCTGCCCGTTTTAATTATCAAGCCAGTAAAGAGCTGTACTGGCAAGGATTTTCTCTTTTAATGCCTCAAGCAAATGCCACGCCTGGAGGAACTCGTTACTACCAACATGGCACTGGCAGCACAGTAGTATCAAATAATTCTGGAAACTCTCGGGTCTTTGACCAGAAAAGTTATACAGTTACCTTAACGCAACCCGTTTTTAATATTGGTGCGCTAGAGCTTTTTAAACAAGGTGACCTCAACACCAAACTAGCTGATATGCGTTTTTTCTCAGCGCAACAAGACCTAATTCTGCGTGTATCACAAGCTTATTTTGATGCTTTAACTAGCCAAGATAACGTAGCGCTATTTAAAAATAAGAAGGACTTAATTAAGCAGCAATTAGAAGCCGCACAAGCCAAATTTGACGCTGGCTTAGCAACGATCGTGGACGTCAATACTGCGCAAGCAGCCCTAGACCTAGCCAATTCCCAAGAGATTGCAGCTCAAGCAGATCTGATTGTGAAGCGCGGTGCCCTAGAGCAAATCGTGGGACGCCCAGTGGGCGCATTAAAACCTCTCGTTAAGGATGCCAAAATTGAAGGCGTTCTAAAAGATCCTCGTAGCAAACCCAAAGACGCCAAAGGCTATCCGATAGCAGATAGCGTTAATCCAAGCCTACCACCAGGACAAACTTTGGATGATTGGATTAATCAAGCAGAATCAGCAAACTTTAATGTTTTAGCGGGACAACTTTCGGTTAGCCTTGCAGAGAGCACTTATCGTGGCGCACAAGCTCTAAATTACCCTACGATTAATTTAGTGGGAACTTCTGGATACAACACTTCAAATGGTACGCCCAATAATTACACGCCATCGAACACCAATGTGTACAACAATACACTTGCCTTACAGATGACGATCCCTTTAATTTCTGGCGGATACAACAGCTCTTTGATTCGCCAAAATGCAGCATTAGTCGATGCAGCTAAAGCAAATTACGACAACTATCGTCGTACCGCAGCTCAAAATACTCGTGCAGCATTCACAGGATTTTATGGTGGCTTAGCTAGTGTTAAAGCGTATGAAGCTGCCGAACGCTCTTCAGCATCCGCACTGGAATCAAGCAAGCTAGGATTTCAAGTAGGCACCTTGATTAATATAGATGTATTAATTGCCTTAGATTCACTAATAAATACGCGCTCCTTATTGCAACAAGCGCGCTACAACACTATTTTGAATGCTATAAAGTTAAAAGCACATGCTGCTGCTTTGACAGATGAAGACTTAATTTCAATCAATGCTTTACTACGCTAACTTCAGGCGAAGAAAAACTAGGATAGTAAGTCTTTGGCTGCTTGCAAAACTTGAGCTACTGTAGGCGGTTTTTGCATATCACCTAAATTGCGAATCTTGTCAGACCAATAACCCTCGGTTTTCCACAAAGGTGAGTCGCAATAAATTTCAATAGTTGGCTGGTTGATTACTGCAGCCAGATGCGTTAAACCCGTATCGACCCCGATCGTTAAAGCAGCGTTTTTGATAATCGAAAATGCATCTTCAACAGTAAAAGCCTCTGGAACAATAGCATTTGGAATGTGATCAGCAATCAGAGTACTGACCGACCTTTCCAAATTGTTACCCCATGGCAAGACTATTTGATAGCCTTTGCTAGCCAATTCTTTACCTAAGGCAATCCAGCTCTCATTGGGCCAACGCTTTGCTTCTCTGGCAGTTGAATGAAAGCAGAGAATATAGGGTCGCCTCCATTCCCGAGAAACTATCCCCGATCCACCATTTAAAGCATCAATAAAACCCTCAGAGTAGAACTGCGGGGTACTTGCATGATCAATCAGCGACCAATCCAATGCGGAGCACAACACCCAACGCGAGCGATCGACTGCATGACATTGATTAGGCACCAGAACAGACTGGTTATAAAAGTATCTTGCAATCGGTTCATATCCAGAAAATTCGGTTTTATTTGCCAGCCCAGCAATGACTGCATGCGATGATTTTTTCGCAAGCGCACAAACTAATGCGGACTTTAAAAGTCCTTGAGTTTCAATAATGATGTCGTATGACGTTTCTTGGAGCTGATGTTTAAAAGAAAAAAATTCTTTCCATGATGACAATTTAAACAGGCTCTTTTTCCAGCGACGCAAACCAAATGGGATGATGTGATCAATACCTTTAAAGTCCTTATTACTGAGTAGTGGCGTTAGTAAATTGACATACCCTTCTTCCACCACCCAATCAATTTGAGCATTAGGAAGACGCGCGCGCAAATCCCACACAATGGGCAAGTTATGCAACACATCACCCAATGAGGATAACTTCACCAATAGAATTTTGGGGTTTTGGGAAACCTTTTTCAATACGTTGGCAGATACATTGCTCATAGGAGCATTATCTTATGTTTTTTGGGCATCAGAATGAAGTTCGGACTACGTTCAGAATTTAGGCGCATCGTCCCATGACAAACCTACGGAATCCTTGGCATTCATATTGGGCTCTATGCCTGGCGGTAAGGGCCACTTGATCCCCACAGCAGGATCATTCCAAGCAAGACAGACCTCGCTTTGAGGATGGTAGTAATCGGTGGTCTTATAAAGAAATTCTGCAGTCTCAGATAACACTAGAAAACCATGAGCTAATTGGGCTGGTATCCACATTTGTTTATGATTTTCTGCGCTTAATTCGACTCCCGCCGACTTGCCATAGCTTGGAGAGTTTTTACGAATATCCACCACCACATCAAAAACACTACCGACAACTACCCGCACCAACTTACCTTGCGTTTTTTCTAATTGGTAATGTAACCCGCGTAATGTCCATTGACGAGAAAAAGAATGGTTGTCTTGCACAAACTCAACATCTAATCCAGTAGCCTCTCTGAAATCTTTGGCATTAAATGACTCAGTAAACCACCCTCGTTCATCCCCAAATACTTTTGGCTCTATGATAAATACATCATGTATAGCCGTCGGGAGAATTGTTAATTTTTGAGTCATACTTAAATCCCAGGTCTTTTCATTGAGGGCACAGTATGCTGGGTTGAGGTATTTAATTCGTCAAGAATCTTGCTGAGATATTGGCCATAGCTATTCTTGCTTAATTGCGAAGCTACTTTTTCAACAGTCTCAGCACTAATCCATCCTTGACGATAAGCAATTTCTTCGGGGCAGGCTACCATCAGGCCCTGACGCTTTTGAAGAGTTGCAATAAAACCTGCTGCATCCAGCAAAGAATCATGCGTACCAGTATCTAACCATGCAAATCCTCGGCCCATAATCTCGACACTCAGCTCATTTTTCTCAAGATAGATACGATTAACATCGGTAATTTCTAACTCCCCGCGAGCGCTGGGTTTAATCGACGCAGCAATATCGCAGACTTGGTTGTCGTAAAAATATAAACCAGTAACTGCATAACTACTACGCGGTTTTGCAGGCTTCTCTTCAATTGAAAGTGCTTTATAACTCTGATCAAACTCTACTACACCATAGCGTTCTGGATCGTTAACGTGATATGCAAAGACAGTTGCTCCAAGCTGCCTAGCGTCGGCATTATTTAGCTGATCTACCAATTCGTGACCATAAAAAATATTATCTCCCAGCACTAAAGCACTAGGATGATTGCCAACAAATTTTTTGCCTAAAGTAAATGCCTGTGCTAACCCATCTGGCGAGGGCTGGACACAATACTCAATATTAAGACCCCATTGAGAACCATCTCCTAGAAGCTCTGCAAATCGAGGCGTGTCATGAGGAGTGGAAATTAATAAGATATCTCGAATGCCTGCCAACATTAAGGTAGTAAGTGGGTAGTAAACCATTGGCTTGTCATAAACCGGCATTAACTGCTTAGACACCGCTTGAGTAACGGGGTAGAGACGAGTCCCCGACCCCCCAGCCAAAATAATTCCTTTACGATTACCCGCCATTCTTTTAAACCTTTTTAAATAAGTCCGTTATTTGCTAATGATTGAACATAACCCTCTACTGCGGTCATCCATGGCTTGTTAAATGAGTCTAATTTTGACATATCCCCTTGTAGCTCTAGTGCTTTGCTGAGTTTGGAACGATCTAACCGAGAATTCATGGGTCTAGGAGCTGGCAAGGGGTAATCAATAGCCAAAATGGGTTTTATGGAACCCGCCTTGACCCTAAGCTCAATTCCCGCATTCTTGGCTACTTGAACCACTAATGTAGCTAATTCATACCATGTGGTCTCGCCAGCAGGAACAGCGTGATATATGCCCGATGAAAACCGCCTCAAATTGAATTGATAATCCAACACCAAATCCAAACTAACTTGTGCGAGCCAATCAGCACTCGTCGGAACTCCATGCTGATCATGAATAATTTTCAACTCCTCACGCTCTTTTGCCAACCGCAAAATAGTTCGAATGAAATTGCCGCCATTTCCATAAACCCAACTCGTTCTCAGAATGGCAAACTGGCCACGCTGAGAATTTGCAAAAGTTTTCTCAATTGCCACCTCCCCTGCCGCCTTACTCTTCCCATAAACACCCAAAGGATTGCGCTGATCATCCTCGAGATAAAAACCAGATTTATTGCCATCAAAAACATAATCTGTCGAGAAATGCAACAAAGTGGCATCATTCTGAGCCGCATACTGAGCCATCAGCTCAGGTGCTTTGGCATTAACTGCAAATGCTAAATCTGTTTCAGATTCCGCTTTATCAACTGCAGTATAGGCAGAAGCGTTAATAATTAAATTTGGATTTTTATTTACCAATAAAAATTCTAGTTCACTAGCATTACCGAGATCACACTCAGCCCGACCAACGTACTCAATACTAACTTCTTTAGGAATAGCCAAAGAATTAAAAAGGCTTTTAAAAGCTTTTCCTAATTGGCCATCCTTCCCCAATACCAGAATATTCATAAGTAATCAGTTGTATTGCTTTTGCATCCAGTCACGATAAGAGCCGCTTACTACACCCTCTATCCACACAGGATTATCTAAATACCACTGGACTGTTTTACGTATACCAGTATCAAATGTTTCAGCTGGGCGCCAGCCAAGCTCACGCTCAATTTTGCTAGCATCAATTGCGTAGCGACGATCATGCCCAGGACGATCTTTGACAAAGGTAATTTGCTTTGCATACGATTGGCCATCAGAGCGAGGCTTTAGCTCATCTAATATTTTGCAAATCGTTTTGACAACATCGATGTTCGCCTTTTCATTCCAACCACCAATGTTGTAGGTCTCACCCAATTTACCCCGTGAAAGCACCTCACGAATTGCTGAACAATGATCGCCTACATATAACCAATCTCGAATTTGCTGGCCATCACCATAAATTGGCAAAGGCTTGCCATTAAGTGCATTCAAAATTACTAGTGGAATAAGCTTTTCTGGAAAGTGGTAAGGGCCATAGTTATTAGAACAATTGGTCGTCACCACTGGAAAGCCATAGGTATGGAACCACGCGCGTACTAAATGATCCGAAGCCGCCTTAGAGGCTGAATAGGGGCTATTAGGCTCATAAGGATTTGTTTCCGTAAATGCAGGATCAGTCAGAGAAAGTGATCCATAAACCTCATCGGTTGAAACATGGTGAAAACGAAACGTTTTTTTTGCTTCTTCATCCAAAGTATTCCAATACTCACGGGCGCATTCCAGCAAATTAAAGGTGCCAACTATATTGGTGGCCACGAATTCAGCAGGCCCATGAATTGAGCGGTCCACATGGCTCTCAGCGGCAAAATTAATAATCGCACGAGGTTGATGCTCCTGTAATAACTCTGAAACTAGCTCTTTATCACCGATGTCGCCATGCACAAAAATATGACGACGATCATTTTTTAAAGAGTCTAAGGTGCTTAGATTACCAGCGTAAGTGAGCTTATCAAGATTGATGATTCCTTCGGCTGTTGGATTTGAAAGCCAATCCAACACGAAATTGCCACCAATAAAACCTGCGCCACCTGTTACTAAAATCATTTCAACTCCATTATTTACTGGTTTGCAGTGCAAATTATCTTGCAGAGCTATTCAGGTAGTTAACCGCTCTCTGCATTGATAGGACATTACACTTTTCAATTCTTCTCATCCTTTTCATAAAATGAGAATTCTCAGAGCCATCACCAAAAATACGCTGGTGCACTACCTGGTAGTTTTGCTCTACTTCCTTAATTAAACCTGGTAACTCTTCAATAGTGCCAAATATTATAAATTTTGAATACGCAGTTTTTTTGATATACGGCGCTACCTCGCTAATTACTATCGCCCCAGATCGTAGAGCTGGCAATACACGCAACTCCTCTAGCGTATAAAAAATGTCGGTTTGACGAACATTAACAATAATCTTGGCCTTTCGGTAGACTTCTTCAACACCAAAATACATTCCACGAACATTTTTGAATTCAATCTGCGCATTGTTTAATGCCTCTAAGAATAATTTTCGTCTGGGAATTTCTGGATTTCCGAACAAAGTTATGACTCCCGACCGTCCACTAGTTTTGGTATCAATCGGATAAAGACTTGGGCTGATGCAAAACGACTTCAGTCGAAAGTTCTTTAATAATTCTGACGATGCAATATTGAATAAGTTCACCCGACTATAGTCAATCACCAGACTAGCTTGGTTAAGCTTTTCAAATTCAGCAATGCGGACAAGATAATTTTCACTACCATCACCAGTTGAAAGCTTTCCAGGCAAAGTTTTGAATTCTTTGGTTGCTTTTGGATCCAATAATGTGTGCTCTATCTGCAAATAAATCTCATAAAAAGGTAAACATATTTTCAATAACTTTAACCCTGGACATTCAAAAAAAACTAAGCATTTGCTGTTAAGAGCCACTAAAGAATCAAGAAGCAATCCTTGAACATAAAAATAATAATCTCGCACTACTATCTCTGGGTTACTACGATAAATAAATATAGCTTTCTGATTAATGAGAAAAACTTGATAACTTTTCTCAGAAAATAAGTTCCTAAAAGAAATAATAAATTTAAGAAAGAAAAAAAGAAGACGCATTACAGACTTTTACCTACTCAGATCTTTTTTTTGTTTTCAAGATAAAAAGTTTCATATGGGTACTGCTTTTCATCCTCAAGGATCTGATTGACTCTCTTGTCAAACATACCTCGATAGCCGCCCAATAAAGCGGTCTTATATTTTTCTTGCTGAATGAATTCTCGATTAAATTTGGATGCTGTGCGAATGCCTTTTGTATAACCCTCATCCGCTAAGTCCGACTGGATATTATCAATCAATGCAATTTCAACGCTGGGAATCTCTTTTTTATATTTTTTGTAAAAGCGCCAATAAAAATCTCCATCTTCTTCGCCAAGCCCCAATAAGCGCTCGTCAAAGAATCCAACCTCTATCAGCTCACGCTTATCTAATATGAAGTGAGAAAAGCTTCCATTAATTTTAAAAGTGCCTTGCTGAGCACTCATTGCGGTTTCAAGACAATCAAAGAAGCAGATTCCATTTTCAGCCCTTAAATCCAAATCATCATTCAAAATTAAAATGCGCTCGTGACTAGATGTTAAAGCTCCCCGATTCCATAATTTTGCGAGAGATTGAAACGAAGGAAACATGGTTGGAAATACCTTCGGGAAGCGAGCTAAATAAGACAAAATATTTTCTCGATAAACTTCATCAAAATCTGCCTTCGCTGGTCCATTAATAACAGCAATCACTTCAAGATTTGGGCGCTGAGACTTGATTTGAGCCAATAAAGGGACCAAATGGGCATCAAAACGCTTATCAAAGGTGGTAATGACTACCGAATAGGGAGCAGGATGCACAGACATAAAAATAAATTAGTATTAAGGGATGAGAAGCATACGAATTTCAACTTCTGGATGTCCAAGCGACTATTCACAGGGCTTATTTCCAATTATCGCTCAAACCCTTGGATATCAGCTAAATTGGGTTAAACCAAATCAAGCCGATTTATTAATTCTGGGTCCGTTTATTAAGGTGGATGCCAAAAAGTTAAAATGGTGTCCTAGGCCATTACGTCCGACTATAAACGCAGCCCTAAGCTTGACCTCTTCTAGAAAAAACTCTCCGCTCAGGGTTTTCCATAGCGCAGAAAATCTCCGTCATGACTCTGTTCCTGCCGATTACAGCATTTCATTTGATTTAAATATAGGGTCGCCCAATCATTTCCGTCTGCCTTACTGGATGGAGATGATTGATTGGTCAAACGAAGGAATTGTTGGTAATCAGAATCCTCGTTATGGCGAATTACTGAATATCAAGCGCCTTATGCAGCCACTTGGAACAGATTTTCTAAAAAAACCGCGCGCTGCTGCATTTTTAAGCTCACATCTTCGTGAGCCTCGCAAAACATTATTTGAAGCCGTTCAGAAGGTAATGCCTGTTAGTGGGTTTGGTGCTTATTTTGACAAAAAGATCGAAAATCATCATCGCAGTGGTTTTTTAAAACGTGAACTACTTCATGAATTTGGATTTAACCTCTGTCCAGAAAATGGAATGTATCCAGGGTATTACACCGAAAAAATTCCGGAAGCTTTTTTTGCTGATTGCTTACCTATTACTTGGGCAGATGAAAATGTAAAGGTCGACTTTAATCCTGATGCATTTATTAATCTTGCGCCAATGACCTGGTGCAATTACAAACCGCTTGAAGAAATTATTGCTACCCCACTTCTCTTGGAGAACTATGCCTCTCAGGCATTGCTTCTCAAAGCCCCAAGCATCTTACCATTTCGAGATTTTGTGAAGCGCATACTAGAAGAAGCATCAAGTTAAAAAATGAAACTTGGCTTTCATACCAATGGACTTTCTCTCCGCGGCACAGAGATAGCCCTATACGACTATGCACATCACAACCAACAATTGTTGGGAAATGAATCAATCGTCTTTTATCGAAAAAATAACTTAATTAACCAATCCGTTTTAGAAAAGTTTGAGAAGCAATTTAAATTATTTCCATATGATGGTCAGCTAGAACTAAATCGACTTATTGAGCGAGAAAAAATTGATCTAACTTACTTCATCAAATCAGGTGAGCGAGATGACGCTATTTGCGAGAGTTCGCCAACCTTGATTCATGCAGTATTCCCCACTAAACCCGAAGAATTTCATGGGGATAAATATGCTTTTGTCTCCCAATGGCTTGCAAAGGAATACTCGAACAACAAAATTCCCTTTGTGCCACATATGATTGAATTACCAGAGGTAGATGGCAACCTTCGTTCAGAATTAGGTATACCAGAAACGGCAACTGTAATAGGCTGGTATGGGGGATCCGATAGCTTTAACATTGCCTTTGCCAAAGATGCAGTGATTACTGCTGTACAGAAGCGCAAGGATCTCTACTTCCTATTTATGAATATGAATCCCTTCTCTGAGCATGAGAGGCTTATTTTCTTGCCAGGAAACTCCGATCTTTATTACAAAGTGCATTTTATTAATACCTGCGATGGTATGCTGCATGCACGTGGAATAGGTGAAAGCTTTGGTCTTGCCTGTGGGGAGTTTTCAATCAAGGGTAAGCCAGTTATCACCTATGCATTATCACCTCAGCGCAGTCACATTGAGATCTTGGGTGATAAAGCAATTCTCTATAATGGGAAAAAAGAACTAATCAAAATACTAGAAAACTTTAGCCGTGAAATTCAGCATCAAAAAAACTGGGATGCCTATTCATTGAATTTTTCACCAAAAGTCATCATGCGCCAATTTAATGATGTTTTTATTCAAGGAAAAAATCTGAGTGACATCCAAATTTCATCGTTTGATCGCCTAATGATCCAGAAATACCGCCTTGATAGAAAAATACGTAATTTAAGAAAAAAACTTTACCAGTGAAGGAATTTAAGTCTTGTCTACTTTGGAAACCAAGGATTTTTAGAGAATTGACGATCAAGCGCCCTCAGTATTGAGCGTTTAGTTTTAACCCAACCCTTAATTGGTAATCTTCCTGGGCGATCTGCAATAGTAGTTTCTACCCCAGTAATCCCGACTGGATAAGGATTAATTGCCAAAAATTCCAAATGGTGTTTTTGATGGTGCTCCAAAAAATGGTCGAGAGGCTCATAAATATCGCTAGCTGCATTAATCAATGTTTGAGCAGCACTAGGCTTCAAAATATAGGCAGTAGCGCCAACAGCATCACCTATGTTTCTGACTAGGGAAATGTCACCATTACTAAATATTAGCTTTTGAGGAACCTCATTCAATCCCTGAAGTCTGACTGCTTCCCAAGCGTTGCATTCATTTTGTAAAAAATAAATAGCTCTTTCAAAATGGGGCAACAAATAAAAGTCATCTTCGAAAATAATTGTTGGAACATTTTTATCGACACACTGCTGCCAAGCTTTTTTATGGGACAAGAAACAACCAAGCTCATTGGGCGTTAACTCAAATCCTAACAAATTCTTTACTTTTTTAGGCTTATATTCATCGGGTATTGTCTTTAACGTAGAACCTCGTATAGCATCTAAAAAACGCCATTGGAAACTTGTTCTACTTAGTTCCGCACTCACCTTTTGCTGGCGAGCATACGAGCCCGCTAAAGAAATAACTAAGACTTGGATATCTGACATTAGATATAACTCTGCAAGTAACGTAAAAATCTTTTCATGCGTTTTAAAAGAAGTGAAGGCAATGATTTCTGACTATCTCCAGAATTCAAATTCGATTCCCAATTTGACTGATAAAGAACACCTAGATAGTTAGCTTTAAGCGTCTCCTCAGATTCACCGATACGCTTAAGGACATAGTATTGCCAATCGTAGTGATACACCCTAAATAAAGGCTCAATCGCAATTAGCGGGATAGCCCGGTATTTAAGTAAAGCCTCCCCATAAATCAAGGTTTCAGGGAAATCAGGCGTCACTAGATCCCAAAGTGAAATCCCCTTGGGTTGCAAATATTCACGATCAAGTGACTCCCAAACCTTTGCGGACCATATAAATGGAGCGGGAGCGCAATAAAATTCAGGGCCCGATCTATCAAATAGTTTCTGAACGCGTTGTGCTTCAGCGCGCAAGTTGCTCTCAACCTTTGATTCGCGACGATTACGAGCGAGCTGAAAGAATTCTTTATTTTGATGAAGCACTGTAAATAAGACACCTTCACGATTCATAAAATCCGAGAGATAAAAAGGTCGGATAAATACACAGTCTGAATCTAAACAAAGATAATTCGCTGCTATACCGAGACGCCAAAACTCAGACTTAATAATTGCCTGGGATAAGCCACCAGACATAGCCTGATATTTCTCCAAAGATGCTCGTGGATTGGCATCTACAATTTCTTCATCAGCCACCCATTGATAATTCAATTGGTTTCCCAGGGTTTCAATTAATAATCCCTTATCTGCAGCGGGCGTAGAAATGTAAAACGGCAATCGATCTGCATTAAATTGTTCGATAGAAATCAACAATCTTTTGAGGCGTAGAAAGTCATTTCGATAGGACTTGCAATAGAGAACGAAATCTTTCAATGGGCTTCCTAGCTTTTATATTGAATTTCGGACAGAATTCGCTCTACCGCTTGGTCAACACCAAGAGGAAGCCATTTAGGCTCAATGAGCTTGCGTTCCTGCCAGTCTAACCATATTCTTTCAAGAGCCATTTCAATGCCAATTTTATCGCCCTCATGACTCAAATACCCACCTCTCTCTGATAGCATTTGATCCAACTGCGAATTACGATGAGTAATAGCCCAAATCGGGCGCCCTGTCCAAAGGTATTCGTAGAACTTAGAGGGAATATATTCTGCACACCATTCATCATTTCCATGCAACAAAATTAATACATCCGCATCTTGCATCTTTTCAACTACTCTTTCGCGCCCAGACTTACCACTAACAGGATCCACCTCAAGACGACCATGGGCAATTAATACATCTTGACATCCCAACTTCGCAATAGCGTCAACTGTTAATGAATCTAGTGCCGCACCATATGCATGTACTCGAATTTTTTGCCGAGCATCTGGGTGCTTCTTAAATAAAGCCTGTAATGCAGTCAAAATAGTGGAGAGAGAACGGTCGTTAGCTAGAGAACCAGAATGAGAAAGATTCAATGTGTCCGAATAAAGATGTTTTTTGGCAGCCCTTAATCCACCTGGCGGTTCCGCTCCAGGGAGCACCATGAAACCATGCGCATTACCTGGAGTATTTAGATTTGGGTTTCGCGCCTTAGCAAAATGGACCGCGCCATCAGTAAACCACCACACAAAGTCTGCGTAGCGAATAATTTGCCCTTCTAAATAATGCCTAAAGCGAGCATCTCGTTGCTTGGGCCTTTCTGATCCTTCGTCCACAGGACTTTTTCGAATGACTAAAGGATCATGAATTTCTACTATCCATGGAATTCCCGTCATTTTTTTTAACCATAAACCCGCTAAATGTGCAGACCAAGCCCCACCGGTGGAGTACACCAAGTCAACCTTGCCAGAACGAACCAATTTGTAGCCATGAATAAAGGCTGGCATAGACCAGGACCACTGACTGGAATAACCCAAAATAAGTTTCTCAAGTCCGATTATCGGCGCCAATAAAATGGAGACCGAACGAGTAAGTAGTTTATAGATAAAACCACGTCCATATTTATTAGCAATCCAGTGACGAAAATCAAAACGAAATGCCGCAGGACCCCAAGCTAAATATTGAGAGTGTGGGAAACGGGTATCTTTTATTCCAGTGATTGCACTAAAGACGGTTGGCTTAATGCCAGCTTTAAGTAAATACGGAATCTTATCGGTAATAGTCTGGCTTGAAGCGCGCCCATCCATATTAAATCCATGCGACAAAATTAACCATCGGTTCTTAGTTAATTTATTTATCGACATAGTCTAAGGTATTGAATTAGTTACCAGCTACTATTGACATCACCGCCATTCGGACAGCAATTCCAAAAGTCACTTGATTCAAAATCACCGATTGCGGACCATCGGCTACAGTTGAATCTATCTCAATTCCTCGATTCATGGGACCAGGGTGCATCACAATCGCGTCTGAGTTTGCCAATGCTAAGCGATTAGGGGTTAAACCATATTGCCTAAAAAAGGCCTCTCCCTCGGGCACTTGACCGGCCTCCATGCGCTCTTTTTGAATACGTAAAGTCATAACCACATCAACATCCTTTAAGCCCTCTTCCATGCTGTGAAAAACTTTCACACCCAGCATATCCAAATCACTTGGTAGCAAACTCTCTGGGCCAATAGCCCGAATATCTTCGCACCCCAAAGTTGTGAGAGCATGAATATTAGATTTCGCAACGCGACTATGAACAATATCGCCAATGATCGCCACTTTTAAGCCTTTAAAATTTTTCTTAAAGTGTCGCATGGTATACATATCCAGCAAACCTTGGGTCGGATGTTGATGACTTCCGTCACCAGCGTTCACTACGTGCACATGTGCAGGCACATGGCTTGCAATTTCAATGGGCGCTCTTGAAACGCTATGACGAACAACAAAGATGTCTGCCTGCATAGCTACCAAGTTATCAATCGTATCTAACAGACTTTCACCTTTGGCGGTAGATGAGGTAGAAATATCCAAATTAATTACATCAGCTGAAAGACGCTTAGCAGCAATCTCAAAGGTAGTTCTTGTTCTGGTGGAGTTTTCAAAGAAGAGATTAAACACACTTTTACCTCGCAATAAAGGCACTTTCTTCACTTCACGAGAAGGATCCGTCACACTCACAAATTGTTGAGCTGTATCCAAAATATGAAGAATTTGCTCCTTTGGAAGTCCTTCAAGAGTTAGAAGATGAGTTAGCTCTCCAGCAGAATTAAATTGGTTTACTGGCTGATTCATTGCGCACGCTCCTCTAACTGAAAGCTGAAATTGCCAGCAGCATCTCTCTCTAAAACAAGAATCTGATTCTCTGAAACCTCTACCTGCTCACCCACAAAATTAGCTGAAATAGGTAGTTCACGATTTCCTCTATCAGCCAAAACCATTAACTCCACTTGCGCTGGCCGACCGAAATCAAATAGCTCATTTAGCGCTGCTCGAACTGTTCGCCCAGTAAAGAGAACATCGTCAATCAAAATGATGCTTGCGCCAGCAACCTCATAAGGCAAATGTGTCGTCATTGTGCTGGCAGTACGCAAGGCAGTCATGCCTTTCTCGGCGTAATCATCTCGATGAAAGGCTACATTGATAACTCCAAAATGCGGCAGCTTCAGATCATGAGCCAAACGCTCAGCTATCCAAGCACCTCCCATGGCAAGACCGGCAAGCTCAAAAGAACTTTTTTGCAATCTCCGTTGAAGATTTTCTAATAACTTTCCATACAACTGTTCTGCATTCATTCTCTAGTCCGGACTCTAATGAGATTTATTTTTTAGTAAATTAATTTGAAGATTGAATATTTTGTTCTGCAAAAAATTGTTCCAGAATGATCACTGCAGAATGCGCATCTAGATTGTCACGCACATCCGCATTCCCTTCTAAAACAACAGAGGTATAGCGCTCATCCACCCAATGCACAGGCAAATGAAAGCGTCCATGAAGCTGGTTGCCAAAGCGAACCGCCTTGGCAGTCATCTCATGAGATGCGCCATCAGGATGAACAGGACGCCCAACTACCAATTGATCTGGCTGCCATTCTTTAAGGAGGCAGTCAATTTCTTTAAATAAAACATCACTACTAGGCGCAGCAATTGTCTTTATGGCTTGCCCCCGCTTGGAGATTGAATTTCCTACTGCCACACCTACTCTGCGAGTCCCATAATCAAATGCCATCATCGTAGATGGCTTATGCATGACCAGCCTCACCAGATAAATCAGACAAATCAAAACCAAGATGACTTATTGCTTTTTCATAGCGCTGGCTGGATGGCGTTTTAAAAATAATGTCGCTCATTTGCTCGCGGGCAAGTGGCACATTCATCCAGCCATTTAATGTAATTTCTTCTTCCAGTTGACCAGCGCCCCAACCCGCATAACCCAGAGTCATCAAAAAATGTTTCGGGCCATTTCCTGTCGAAACGGCTTCGAGAACATCTTTAGAGGTAGTCATCGTAAGGCCGCCTGGAATAATCAAAGAAGAACTATAAGAGGTGCCAGGCTCAGTTTCATGCAAAACAAAACCGCGCTCAATTTGAACGGGGCCCCCAAAATATACTGGCTGCTTCAATAAAGGAGCAATTTCTAATTTCAACTCAATCTTTTCAAAAAGCGTCTCTAAATCAACTTCAGTGGGCCTATTAACTACTAAACCCATTGCCCCTCTTTCGGTATGTTCAAAAAGATAGATAAGAGATCCAGCAAAATTGGGGTCGACCATCCCAGGCATTGCTATCAAAAACTGATTGGCAAGATGATCAGCAGATAAGGAAATAGATGACTCTCGCACAGAATCTGGTTCTGTAGCAGAAGGTGCTTTTTTAGCCGAGGTCATGGGACTTATTTTACCGAATATCTAGATTTTTCCAGTAATCCAATAAGCAAAAAGACCAACTATTTCATGGGCCAAGATGTTCCAGTTTTGGGCTCCATCTACCAAATCAAACTTTCCCCAGCGAAGATGATGGGCGGTTTGATAATCCACTGGCATAGGCAGCACATCTAATCCCAGTCTTTGAAAAACCTTAGTTGAGCGATACATATGACTAGCGGATGTGATCAATAACCATGGTTTTAGTTGTCCCGAGTCTGTTCTGAGTCCAAACTCTTGAATCATTGGCTTCATAAAGAGGGCGTTTTCATAAGTATTGCGAGACCGATCTTCATAATGCGCCATTGCCTCGCTCAAGCCCTGCTCTTGAATCAACTGCTTAAAACTATCGGCTTCAGATAACCCCTTAGGGGCAATGCGTCCTGAGTATCCGCTAAATACAAACGGAAGATTTGGGTACTTTCGAATCAGTTCAAAGGCTTTTGTAACTCGTTCTGCTGATGAATAGATAGAAATCTCACCACGATCTATAGCAATCTCTCCGCCCTCGATAGCACCCCCCAAAATAATGATACCGCCAAGATCATCCTCGGAAATTTTTAAAAGAGCCGTTTTAGAAATAGCCCCTTCAAGGGCTTGCAGAAAAATTTCAGATGCGGGCAACCATCCAACTAAGACAATATCAACCAATGCTAATACTAAAAACCTCTTGCAAAGATGCATTTTCCGAAGAGACAAAAAGAGTAAAGCAATAAGAATGAAGATAGGCACCCAATTCAGGGGCTCTATGCAAAATTGCACTACTTTCGACAAAACAAAAAAGATCGTATCCATATTTTCTTAAGATCTTAACCCTATATTCCTAGTCTGCTCCTGCATTTCTCTTCAATAAGCCCTAATATAGGGGCTATGGAAAAAGCTCTTGTTTGGCTCCGCCGTGATCTTCGTTTTTATGACCATGCCGCCCTTCACCACGCCCTTAAAGAAAGCAAGCAAGTCTGGCTTGCCTTTATCTTTGACACCGACATTCTTAAACCACTGCTGAAGGGTGAGCTGGATGCCAATGGCTTGAAACATGACCGTCGAGTGGACTTTATTTGGCAGGGCTTAAAACAACTAGATGAGGAACTCCAAAAGCAAGGCGGGGGTCTCATTGTTCGCTTCGGAAAGCCTGCCGAGTGTATTCCAGAGATTGCCAATGAACTTGGTGTTGAAGCTGTGTATGTCAATCATGACTACGAACCCTCGGCAATAGAGCGAGATCTTGCAGTGAAGGCCGTACTAGAAAAATCAGGCATTCAATTTAAAGACTTTAAAGATCAAGTTATTTTTGAAAAGAAGGAAATTCTCACTAACTCAGGCACAGTCTTTTCTATCTTCACCCCATACAAGAATAATTGGCTAAAGACACTGCAGGAAAAAGATTTAGCAGCATATGAATGCAAGCCTAAGCCAGGACAAATAGCTTCTATTCCCAAAAAGCTCAATCATGAATTGCCATCTCTTGAGTCCATGGGCTTTTGTGCCACCGGCATAGAGAGCTATCTCCCACCTGGTTCGAATGGTGGTCAAATCTTCTTAGAAGATTTTCTCTCGCGGATTGATCAATACCAAATAGGCAGAGACTTTCCCGCTATAAAAGGAGTTAGCTATCTCTCTACTCACCTACGATTTGGCATGCTATCCATTAGAGGTTTGGTACGAGAGGCACACCGACGTATGCTGGCGGGCAGTATGGGTGCAACCATTTGGTTAAGCGAGCTGATTTGGCGAGATTTTTATTTTATGATTTTAGCCAATCATCCACGCTTAGCCTCCGGCGCATCATTTAAACCTGAATATGACAATATTGCTTGGGAGTCTGGTGCTCATGCCAAAAAATTATTTAACGCTTGGTGCAAAGGGCAAACTGGCTATCCGCTGGTTGATGCAGCCATGCATCAACTCAACCAAAGTGGTTATATGCATAACCGCTTGCGCATGGTAGTAGCTAGCTTCCTAACCAAAGATCTTGGCATAGATTGGCGTTGGGGCGAGGCTTATTTTGCTGAACATCTAAACGATTTTGAATTCTCCTCCAATAATGGTGGGTGGCAATGGGCATCTTCATCGGGATGCGATGCACAACCCTATTTCCGCATCTTTAATCCTATTACTCAATCAGAAAAATTTGACCCCGAAGGAAAATTCATTCGGCGCTACTTACCCCAACTTGAAAAGCTATCTAAAAAATCGATTCATGCACCCTGGAAGGCGGGGCATATTGAATTGGAGTCAGCTGGCATAACCCTAGGTCGAGACTACCCATTCCCCGTGGTGGATCATGACGAAGCCCGTAAAAACACCTTGATACGCTATAGCGTAGTAAAGAAGATTTCTTAATGCGTGCTTGTTTTCAACAAAACCAATAAGTATTTACAGATTCGATTTAATATAGGGTATGAGTAAGATCTATGCCGTTGGGGATGTGCAAGGATGTGCCCCTTCACTCAAAGCCCTCCTTAAAAAGATTCCCAAAAAATCAAAGTTGATTTTTTTAGGAGATTTGGTCAATCGCGGCCCCGATTCTCTTGGCGCGTTACGTCAGCTTAAATCCCTACAAGAAGCGGGTCGCGCTGAATGCATTCTCGGCAATCATGATCTACACCTTCTTGCAATAGATGCCGGTCTTCGGAAAACGAAAAGCCTTGATACGATTGAACCAATACTTACTGCACCTGATCGCAAAGAACTGATTCAGTGGGTACGGAATCGACCATTAGCACTAAGTAATGGCAATGTATTAGCTGTCCATGCTGGCGTTCTACCTCAATGGGACTTACAGCAAACTATTGAGTGCGCTCAAGAAGTCGAAAAAACATTGCGCAGAAAGTCTTATAAAGATTTTCTTGCAAACATGTATGGCAATACTCCAAACCAGTGGAAAAACTCACTCAAAGGTAATGAGCGATTACGAGTAATCACAAATGCCTTAACCAGAATGCGTTTTTGCACTCCAACTGGACATATGGAGTTTGATAGCAAAGAGGGTCTTGAACAAGGTCCCAAAGGATATATTCCATGGTTTAAAGTCCCCACCAGAAAAACTAAGGACACCCTGACTTATTTTGGGCACTGGTCTACATTAGGCTTATTGCGCCAACATAATGTAGTGGGCTTAGATACTGGCTGCGTTTGGGGTGGCAAGTTAAGTGCAATTGAGATATCAAGCACAAATAAAGATTCGAAACGTCTTGAGCTTATTCAAGTGAGTGGCTATGATCACCCACTTCGTATGTAAGCAAAAACTATTTAAAGCTTTTTAAATGCATTTTGAGCGGCAACCACAATAGCATCAATAACTGTATTGTCATGAGCGATTGAGGTAAATCCAGCCTCATATGCGGAAGGTGCGAAATACACACCCTCATCCAACATGAGGTGAAAGAATTTCTTGAAGGCCTCAATATTTGTTTTAGTAACTGCCTCGTAAGAGGTGGGCACTTGATCTGCAAAGTAAAATCCAAACATCCCCCCAACGCTATCTACAGCAAAAGGTATGCCCGCCGTATCTGCAGCTTGCTTTAAACCAGCCATTAACTTTTCAGTTTGACCGGTTAAGCATTCATAAAAACCTTCACGAGAAATAATCTCAAGAGTCTTCAATCCAGCAGCTACTGCTACTGGATTGCCAGACAAAGTACCGGCCTGATAAACATTACCTAATGGAGCTAACTTAGACATGATTTCTTTCTTACCCCCAAAGGCGGCCATTGGCATTCCACCCCCCATCACCTTTCCTAGACAAGTGAGATCCGGGGTAATACCTTGTAAAGATTGAGCACCCCCTAAGGCAACTCTAAACCCAGTCATCACTTCGTCATAGATTAAAACGCTGCCATATTTACTTGTCAGATTACGAATTGTTATCAGGAATTCTTTCGAAGGCTTAATTAAATTCATATTGCCCGCAATGGGCTCCAAGATCACTGCAGCAATCTGATCGCCCTGCTTTTGAAAAACCTCCTCAATGGCAGCCGCATCGTTATAAGGCAAAACTAAAGTGTGCTTTACTAAATCTTGCGGAACGCCACCTGAAGAAGGTGCATTTTGGGTAGAGTCAGCAAACGTCAGAAGGCCAGAACCAGCTTTAACCAAAAGGCTGTCGGCATGACCGTGATAACACCCCTCAAATTTAATAATTAAGTCACGTCCAGTATGACCGCGTGCAAGACGCAAAGCACTCATCGTTGCTTCGGTTCCACTAGAAACCATACGCACTTGCTCAACACTTGGCATCAACGCACAAATACGTTCGGCTAACTCAATTTCACCTTCAGTAGGTGCGCCATAACTAAAACTGGTTTCTGCAGCTTGCTGAACCGCTGCCACCACTTCAGGGTTGGCATGCCCCACAATCATGGGACCCCAAGACATAATCAAATCAATATAACGCTGATCATTAGCATCCCAAAAATAAGGGCCTTTAGCTTTAGAGACAAAACGGGGAATTCCGCCGACTTGACGAAATGCACGCACTGGGGAGTTCACACCCCCAGGAATCGTCTTTTGCGCACGACTGAATAAAACTTCGTTTTGATCTACCTTAGCCATCATTGCTTCCAAATTAAATCGCCATCATTTCAAAATCTTCTTTACGCGCGCCACACTCTGGACAAGTCCAATTCATCGGCACATCCTGCCACAGAGTTCCAGGCGTAATACCCTCATCAGGCAAACCAGCAGCTTCGTCATACACCCAGCCACAAATCAAACACATATATGTTTTAAATTCCATCACCTTGCTCCGTTAATCTTTCGCTTCTTTAAGTTCATTATTTATTTTAAGGTTTTATTTATATCTTTATTAAGCAGAACGCCTTGAATGCATTTCAAACTTAAATAAACGACACTCAAGAGGACCATTAAATAAAGGTGTGCGCTTAGATTCTTTAATCCGTAATTGTCCTGGTAATGCCATATCTGCAGTAAGAACAAAAATATTCCACCCACCAAAATCGTCTTTAAGGTGCTGTCCAAACTGACGCAAAAACTCAATAAATTTGGGATCTTGCTCTTCTTGAGCCTGAAGTTTTTTCAACGATTCACGACTAGAACGTTTAGCGCTCTGACGGCCTGTTTCCAAATTTAGCTCAAAACGATTATCAGGCTCATCCATATTCTCAGAACGTGCTACTCGCTCCTGACCACGCCCACCCTTGATGACTAAACGCTCGCCATAAGGCGGATTTAATAACATAACACCATCACTACTATCACTAGGCGGCTTTGCGGCCAAAGCATCAATTTGTCGCACAATAGGCAATTCGGGCAGTTGAGCTCTTTGCCAATTACCTTTAAACATCGATACTAATTTTTCATTAATATCGCCACCAGAAATTTTCAAAGAATCCGCACCAGGAAACTGCTTACGTTTTTCTAGCATCAAAGCGAGGGCCGCTTCTTTTAAACCCTCCCAACGCTTTTGCTCAGCAGCCTCGTTAAATGGCCTAAGTCTTTGAAACCCAAAACCATGGACGGAGGTGACTAAAGGACGGTAGGCTAATCGACTCGGTTTAGCATCATTGCCATATATCCCAGCACGAATAGCTCCAGGAGGAATAGCCAAAGCCATTTGTGCGGCCTCAATTAAAAAAGTGCCACTTCCACACATAGGATCAAACAAGAGTTGCCCAGGCTTCCAAGAAGTAATGAATAAGATTCCAGCAGCTAAGTTTTCTTTTAGGGGTGCATCACCTTTCTCATCGCGCCAACCACGCTTAAATAAAGCTTCACCTGAAGTATCCAAATAAATTGTTATTTGAGTTGCAGTCAAATGTGCCTGCACTCGT
This sequence comes from Polynucleobacter sp. MWH-Braz-FAM2G, assembly GCF_018687635.1. Lineage (NCBI taxonomy): Bacteria > Pseudomonadati > Pseudomonadota > Betaproteobacteria > Burkholderiales > Burkholderiaceae > Polynucleobacter > Polynucleobacter sp. MWH-Braz-FAM2G. The sequence goes on along the minus strand of NZ_CP061300.1, from coordinate 242,546 downwards.
ACATCTGGAAAGGCAGTATCAATACTAGGTCGATCGCCAGTCACATCACGCAAACGATCAACTATGGCATCCTTAATTTTAAGGGTCGCAAAATTTAAACTCTTCAAAGGTGATCGATGTGCAGTGACATCAACACGTAAGGTTTGTTTAGAGGTAAACCATTCCTCCCAAGCTAAACCGCTTGCCAGCTTATACAAGTCTTCCTCTTGTCGATATGGTGCTTGAGCCATTTGCAGCAAGACTCGGCTTGCAATACGAGAATGCAAATTGAGCGCCATCGCTGCAGATATCGGAGCCGCTAACCCAATGCCGCCAGTAGGACTAGTTGGAGTGGGATCTATTACCCATGCTCCCAAAGCCTTACATTCTGGGCGTGCGGCAATCTCTGCCAACTCTTGAGCAAGGGCCACCTCCAAACCGCCGGGACAAACAACAAAAAATCTCATGGGGCTAATAGCCTTATATAAATAAAAGTAGAGATGAGTAATTAAGGCTTAAAGAGCACTAAGGCCACAATAATCACAAGCAAAATGACGGGGAATTCATTAAACCAACGAAACCAAACCCCAGATCGCCCATTTACTCTGGCACGAAACTTCTTGAGCAGGCTGAAACATGCGTGGTGGTAGCCAACTATCAAAATCACAAAAAATAATTTGGCATGCATCCAAACATCACCAGCGCCAATGCCAAAATAAAGCCAGAGAGTCAATCCCAGCAAGACCGCTGGAATTGCCAAAATAGTCATAAACCTGAATAGACGATCAGCCATTCCAAGCAGACGATAATATGCTTCCTCATTCTTCTCTTCAGCCAGATTCACAAAAATTCTAGGCAGGTAAAACAAACCTGCAAACCAAGAAGTAATAAATACAATGTGAAAGGTTTTGACCCAGAGATAGGCGTTACTCATAGTAAATGTCTTTATTTAGGTTCGAATCTCGCCATGACCCATAACTACATATTTCAAAGAGGTCAAACCATCTAGACCAACAGGGCCACGTGCATGTAATTTGTCATTTGAAATACCAATCTCTGCGCCCAAGCCATATTCAAAACCATCAGCAAATCGGGTGCTTGCATTGACCATGACGCTAGCACTATCAACCTCACGTAAAAAACGAGCAGCATGTGCCTGATTATTGGTAATGATGGCGTCAGTATGTTTACTGCCATACTGCTCAATATGATTCATAGCCTCATCAATATTAGCTACTGTCTTAATCGAGAGGATTGGAGCTAAGTATTCGCTCTGCCAGTCTTCTTCGGTGGCATCCACTAAATTCTTGAAGCCATTCGACTCTAAAGTTTTACGAGTCATTTCATCAACCCGTAACTCCACGCCTTTGTCTTGATAAATCTTACATAGAGTGGGCAATACCTGCTGAGCGATCTCTTGGTTCACCAATAATGTTTCCATTGCATTACAGGGAGCATAGCGTTGTGTCTTGGCGTTATCGCAGACTTTCACAGCCATGGCAACATCTGCATCAGCATCAATATAAGTGTGGCAAATACCATCCAAATGCTTAATCATTGGAACCCGCGCCTCAGCCATCAAACGAGCAATTAAGCTCTTGCCACCTCTAGGAACAATCACATCAATGTATTGAGTCATGGTGATCATTTCACCTACAGCACTGCGATCAGTTGTGGAAACTACTTGCACCGCATCTTTGGGCAAACCAGCTGCAGCCAAGCCTTCTTGAATAATCTGAGCTAACAAGGTATTGGAATCTATTGCCTCAGAGCCACCACGCAAAATTACCGCATTGCCTGATTTCAGACACAGAGCAGCGGCATCAATCGTCACATTTGGACGAGACTCATAAATAATACCAATGACTCCTAATGGCACACGCATTTGACCAAGCTCAATTCCAGAAGCTTGTTTTTTTAATGGAGTAATGGTCCCAATGGGATCCTCTAATGAAACAATTTGCTCTAAACCAAGAGCCATTGTTTCAATAGTTTTGGGGGTCATGGTAAGGCGATCGATAAAAGCAGCATCTTGACCGTTAGCTTTAGCTCGTTCCACATCTACCTGATTGACCGCCTGAATCTCACCAGCCTGTTGACGAACAGCTGCAGCAATATGCATTAAGACTTGGTTCTTTTGTTCGTTTGAGGCTCGCGCCATTGCGCGCGAAGCGGCACGCGCTCGCTTACCAATGTCTTGCATCATTTCTTGAATGGATGAACTCATTTCTAACTCTCTAATTACTTTCTACTTCACTTGTTTGCTTAATTGCATTGCACTCTCATCAACGCAATAAATTTCCAACTAAACGTAAACCATCCCAAGGGTCTGCCGGCAAATCAGCTGCATACAGCCCTTTCACCTGACGATCTAACCCTGCGGCAACCTGCATTGCTTTGCGCAACTTTAGTGGCTGAATTCTTCTTAAGGCTGCTGGATACAAACGCTCTTTGTTCCCCCAAATACGGTTCGCACGCATTAAATTCTGCACAGACTCACCCGCATCGCTAGCCGCCTTTAATTTAGATAGTATCCGAAGCTCCTCGGTTACGCTCCACAAAATTAGCACCAAAGGTTCGCCTTCGCCCTTTAAGCCATCTAACATTCGATTTAAACGAGCTAAGTCACCAGCAAGCATTGCTTCGGTTAACTCAAAGACGTTGTAGCGAGCCACCTTTAGAATCGATGTACGAATCTGTTCCTCGGTTAATTTTCCAGGGGGGTACAACAAACCCAGCTTCAAAATTTCTTGGTGAGCGGCGATCAGATTTCCTTCGACCTGATCAGCAATAAACTCTAGAGCGCGCTGGCCCTCTGGACCTGACTCTACTTCCTGATTCTGTCGCTTTAGACGGCCAGCGATCCATTGAGGCAAATGGCTGCGGTCTAAAGAGTCGATCTGAATCGCCATACCCGCATCATCTAGAGCGCTAAACCATGCTGATGTCTTGGTTTTGCCATCCAACCGAGGCAACACCATACACACAACCGTATCTGGACCCTCCGGACTAACTGCTTGAGAGGTAATTTGTGAGGCAAACTGCTTTAATGCATCAGCCCCATCACGACCAGGCTTACCTGTCGGAATGCGCAACTCAACCCAGCGCTTATCTCCAAACAAAGACATAGTCTGCCCTGAATTTAGCAAAGCACTCCAATCAAATCCACGCTCCTGCAACAACACTTCCCGTTCAGTAAAGTTTTGCTTTTTGGCGGCAGCTCTTAATTGATCCATAGCCTCCATCATCAGGAGCGGTTCATCGCCAGAAAATATATAAAGCGGCGACAACACCCCGCCAGAACTTAATGACTTCAGGTGCACCAGCAAGGCATCTACTTTAACCATGCCTTTTCGCCTCTAGAATGACTTTGTTTGTGGCGCTCTTGCACCAGCAGCTACACGACGTAAGATTTGTATTGCCAAATCTTTGCGCATCAACGTGAGGAATTGCTGGATCTGAACATCGGTAGCCAAAACAGTAGAAACCGTAAAGTCCATATCCCTAGTCATATAAATTTCTGCTTCTGGCACTATTTCTGCGCCGGCTAGATCATATGCCCTAAAGCCAACACGGATGTTGAGACGATACGCAGATACTTGACCATTAGAGTTATAGGCCAATATCTCACGGCCATTAATATCATTGGTGATCTCCAAAATTAAATCTGCATCTTTTGGATTAATCGCCACTTTAGCGTCAGTGCCCGTCAAAATTGCGGTTTGCAAATCCGCTCTCATAGGAGGAGAAGGATTACCAGTGATAGCAATTACCTTGTAAGGCAAATCCACCATACCTTTTAAGCGAAAGCCGCAAGCCATCAAACCACCCAAAGGAGCAGTAACAATTAGGCTCATTATTGAACGTCTTAGGAAATTTACGCTCATCGCTTTATTTTCTATAAAAAGGTTAGGCAACAATATTTACCAAACGACCTGGTACCACAATCACCTTTTTAGGTGCATTGCCATTTAAGGCCTTTTGCGCCGGCTCGCTTTGTAGAGCAAAAGCTTCAATTTGTTCTTTGCTAGCTTCTGCTGGCACCCGAATATCACCGCGTAACTTGCCATTGATCTGCAACATGAGAGTAATTTCAGTTTGAATCAAAGCTGTTTCATCTACTGATGGCCATGGTGCATCTAGTAATGAGCCAAAGCTCTTTTCATAGGCAAGCTCTTTCCACAGGACATGGGTTAAATGCGGTACAACTGGATAGAGAATGCGCAACAAGATACTTAAGCACTCACGCAAAACCGGTGCACTAATAGTGGCATTCTGATCAAGCTTGATTGGCTCAAGAATATTCAACATTTTCATAGCCGCAGAAACTACTGTGTTGTACTGACGACGCTGATAATCAAAATTAGCTTGCTTCAAAATAGTGTGCACTTCACGACGCAATTCTTTTTCAGCATCATTTAAATCGTTAGGTAAAACATCCGATACGTCACGCAAGGTATTGGCTTGGCTACTTGAATACATCCACACACGGCGCAAGAAACGAGATGCGCCATCTACACCCGCGCCAGACCACTCCAATTGCTGCTCTGGAGGAGCGGCAAACATAACAAAAAGACGCGCGGTGTCTGCTCCGTACTGATCAATCAAAGCTTGTGGATCAACGCCATTGTTTTTACTTTTAGACATCTTCTCCACGCCACCAATAACAACCGGCGTGTTTGATGTATCACCAATTAGCTTGGCACCTTGCGGACGCCCTCTTTCATCAAGATCCAATTCCACTTCTAATGGATTAAGCCAAGTCTTCTTGCCAGATGAATCCTCAGAGTAGTAAGTCTCATTGAGCACCATCCCTTGGGTTAATAAGTTCTGGAAAGGCTCACCAAAAGTAATAAGGTTGAGGTCACGCATGACCTTGGTCCAGAAGCGCGCATATAGTAAATGCAAGATGGCATGTTCGATACCGCCAATGTACTGATCCATCGGCATCCAATATTCATTACGATCATCAACCATCGTTTTTGCATCAGGACCGGTGTAACGCATGAAATACCAAGAAGAGTCCACGAAAGTATCCATGGTGTCCGTCTCACGACGAGCCGGCTTACCGCACTTTGGACACTTCACATTCAAAAAGTCAGCGCGCTTATTTAATGGATTACCGCTACCATCTGGAACACAATCCTCTGGCAATACTACTGGCAAATCCGTCTCTGGAACTGGCACAGCACCACATCCTGGATTATTTTCATCGCCACAATGAATGATGGGAATTGGCGTTCCCCAATAGCGCTGGCGAGAAATGCCCCAATCGCGCAAACGATAAGTGGTTTTAATCTCTCCAACACCAAGCTTTTCTAATTCTTTTGCAACCGCACTCACCGCCTCTTCGTGCGATAAGCCATCAAACTGAGCGCTGTTAAAGCAAACTACACCTTCTTTTTGGGCATACCAATCTTCCCAGCGAGTTGCATTAAACATTGGGGATTCATCTTTGAGTGCAATCACCTGTTTAATGGGTAAGTCGTATTTGAGTGCAAACGCAAAGTCACGCTCATCATGAGCCGGCACACCCATTACGGCACCGTCCCCATAAGACATCAGCACATAATTACCAACCCAGACTGGAACAGGTTCATGCGTCAATGGATGGGTGACATACAAACCAGTAAACATCCCTTCTTTTTCTTGGGTGGCTAAATCAGCCTCGATTACGCTACCTGTTTTACATTTTTCAATAAATTGAGCTAAGGCAGGATTATTGACAGCTGCTTTAGTGGCAAGAGGATGCTCAGCCGCTACTGCACAGAAAGTAACTCCCATAATGGTGTCAGCACGTGTAGTGAAAACGTACAACAGACCATCTTGAATAAAGTTACCGTGATCGTCAGCGATCTCATGCTTAAAAGCAAAACGCACGCCACGACTTTTTCCGATCCAGTTTTGCTGCATTGTCTTAACGCGTTCAGGCCAACCCAATCCATCCAAACCAGAAAGCAATTGCTCAGCATAAGCGGTGATATTGAAGTAATAACCAGGTATTTCACGCTTCTCTACTAATGCACCAGAGCGCCATCCACGACCATCAATCACCTGCTCGTTTGCCAGAACTGTTTGATCTATCGGATCCCAATTTACTACTTGCGTTTTGCGGTAGGCAATACCTTTTTCCAGCATCTTCAAAAAGAGCCATTGATTCCAACGATAGTAATCAGGACTACAAGTGGCAACTTCACGCGACCAGTCAATTGCTAGACCCATCGCAGCCATTTGCTTCTTCATATAAGCAATGTTGTCGTAAGTCCATTTTGCTGGCGGAACTTTATTTTGAATCGCTGCATTTTCTGCAGGCATCCCAAAAGCATCCCAACCCATAGGCATCAGCACGTTATAACCTTGCATCCGCAGTTGCCGTGCCATCACGTCATTAATCGTGTAGTTGCGCACATGCCCCATGTGGAGCTTGCCAGATGGGTAAGGCAACATAGAGCAGGCATAGTACTTGGGCTTTTGTTTACCCTGCGAATCCACCGCATTTTCAGCCACTTGATAGACTTGCGCAGCTTCCCAATCAGCTTGCGCTGCCGCTTCAATACTGCGGTAGTCGTAATCCTTACTCATTCTTGAACAACTCTTTTCTTCTATTTTTTAATTGATAAGGTAATTATTTGCGTAAGCCTAGAACATCTTGCATATCAAATAAGCCAGCATTTTGATTTTGCAAGAAACGCGCTGCACGCAAAGATCCCTGCGCATAGGACTGACGGCTTGAGGATTTGTGACTGATTTCAATACGCTCACCATCACCAGCAAACAAAACGGTGTGATCACCTACGATATCGCCACCACGAATGGTTGCGAAACCAATTGAACCTTCTTTGCGTTCGCCCGTGTGCCCTTCGCGTGCATAGACCGCAACGTCATCCAGCTTCTCCCCCAAGGCATCCGCAATAACTTCACCCATCTTGAGCGCAGTTCCTGAAGGAGCGTCAACCTTGTGCTTATGATGCGCCTCAATAATTTCAATGTCGTAACCCTGATTGAGCATCTTGGCGGCAATTTCTAAAAGCTTAAAAGTGGCATTCACACCAACACTCATATTTGGCGCAAACACAATCGCCAATTTTGCGGAAGCATTTTTCAAACTATTAATTTGCTCGGAAGTTAGGCCAGTTGTGCCAATAATCATTTTGGTGCCGGTCTTTTCGGCGGCCGCCAAATGAGACATGGTTCCTTCGGGCCTAGTGAAGTCAATGAGAAATTGCGCATTAGATAACACTTGCGCAACATCAGAAGAAATCATGACGCCCGTTTTCTTACCTAAGAATGCGCCTGCATCTTCACCAAGTTGCGGACATGAGGCATGCTCCAAAGCGCCAACAAGTGTTGCATCTGTCGAATTGAGCACTGCCTCAATCAACATTTTTCCCATACGACCAGTAGCCCCTGCAATTGCGATCTTCATCATTTGTTTCTTCGTTTCTTATTCATTAAACATTGCTGAGGAAACTAAATTCAGCAACAACACAAAGTATTCAAAGTATTTTTACTTAGCTTCACTAGCTGGCACATCATTTAATGCGCCAGGACCCAAAGGCTGAGGCTGTGGTTGCGGATCCTTTTTGGAGAAACTAAAAAAGTCCCAGAAGGAGCCACTTGTTTCAGCGGCAGGAACAACCGCACCAGCAGGTAAGTTATCTGTTTTGCTTGGAACCAGCACTTCAGGTTGCTGTAATGGCGGCGTCACTGGCGGCTTGTTTGATCCAGTAATAACATCCCAAAAGGAGCGTTTCGTTTTTGCATAGCCGTCAATCTCAGCCACCAATTCCACTTCAGTCGGCAGTGCATCACCTTCAAACTTGACTACTTTGTCACCATTAAAAAATACGGTCACGTGACGCTCTTTACCAACAACTTGACCAGCACGCTTGAATTCAAAAATGTAATCCCAACGGTTGGCATGGAAGTAACTTGCTAGGAGTGGAGTACCTAAAATTTGACGAACCTGCTCGCGACTCATTCCTACTTGCAATTTGGCATATTGCTCGCTAGAAATAAAATTGCCCTGCACGATATCAGGAACATAGGGTCTGAAAATCTTATTCATCCAAGCGCGCTGAGTTTCGTCAACTGCGGAAGTACAACCAACAGTACCTAAAGCAATTGCGATGGATGCAGCCAGAACTCCTAAGCGCGGAAGAAGAGAAAAACCCTTGAAAACCGAGTTCAAAGGACAGGTAAAAAGTTCAAGGCAATTTTGCATGGCTGGCCGTATCATTAAGACATTGATTTTAGCTCCCAATGCCATAAATATGACCCAAAACCGTACCCCTGAAGATTTACGAGATATTGGCCTAAAAGCGACTGGGCCAAGAATGAAAATTTTGGATTTTTTCCATCAAAATGGGGGAACCCACTTTAGCGCTGAAGATGTCTTTATGGCGCTTGCAAAAGAAGATAAAGAAATCGGGTTGGCAACGGTTTATCGGGTCCTAACCCAGTTTGAGCGTGCCGGACTGCTCCTTCGGAGCCATTTTGAATCCAGCAAAGGTGACAGTAGAGCGATCTATGAACTGAATGAGGGTCAGCACCATGATCACTTGGTTTGCATTGATTGTGGCCATGTTGAGGAGTTTGTGGACGAGGCTATTGAAAAAAGGCAGCGGGATATCGCCAAAAACCTCGGTTTTAAGCTTCAAGAGCATGCTTTAGCAATGTACGGCCACTGCCAGAAGAAAAATTGCCGCAATAAGCAAACAAAATAGCCAATTTTTGATACCTCAGAAGCAAAAAAGACCTCAAATTGAGGTCTTTTTACATAAATAAAGCTTAAAAAAGAAGATTTAATCGATATTTGACGACTTTTATCTACTTTTAACGACTTTTGATTACTTTACAGCCATTAAAGCTTCTGCGGCATTGAGCATCTGCACTGAATAACCCCATTCGTTGTCATACCAAGCCAAAACCTTAACCAGCTTACCGTCTGCTGATACGCGAGTTTGAGACGCGTCATAAATACTTGGACGGGGATCATGATTAAAGTCGATTGAAACCAACGGTAAGGTATTAAAGCCCAAAATGCCTTTGAGCTCACCTTCACTAGCAGTCTTCAAAATCGCATTTACTTCATCCACACTAGTAGCTCGGCTAGCAGCAAAAGTTAAATCCACCACTGAAACATTTATTACAGGCACGCGCATTGCAAAGCCATCAAAACGACCTGCTAATGCCGGTAAAACTAGACCAACCGCTTTCGCTGCGCCAGTTTTTGTTGGGATCATGCTGGTAACAGCAGAGCGAGCGCGGCGCATATCCTTGTGATACACATCCGTTAATACTTGATCGTTTGTAAAGGCATGAATCGTTGTCATCAATCCCGACTCGATGCCAATCTTTTCTAACAATGGCTTTACCAATGGAGCTAAACAGTTTGTTGTGCAGCTTGCATTAGATACCACCACGTCACTTGGCTTCAATACATTTTGATTTACGCCGTATACGATTGTGGCATCCACATCTTTTTCACCTGGAGCAGAAATTAATACTTTCTTTGCGCCCTGCTCAATGTGAATCATGGCTTTTTCTTTTGAAGTGAACTTACCAGTACATTCCAAAACCAAATCAACACCCAACTCGCCCCATGGAGTTTCAGCGGGATTGCGTGTACAGAACATTTTGATGCGATCGCCATTCACAACCATGCAATCGCCATCTACTGAAACTTCAGCAGGGAAGCGGCCATGTGCAGAATCGTATTGAGTTAAATGAGCATTAATAGCAATATCGCCCATGGCGTTAATAGCAACGATCTTAATATCGCGGCGTGGTTTGCCATTGACTTGATCTTCATATAAGGCACGTAAGACCATGCGTCCAATACGTCCATAACCATTAATTGCAACACGAATTGTCATTGATTTCCCCTTGCTAATATTGAATTTGTTTCGTACTTCGATTATTGAATTGCGATGCATTGCTTCACAGTCTTGGCAATCTGATCGACTGTTAATCCAAAATATTCATACAACTGTGAAGCTGGAGCTGACTCACCAAAAGTATCGACACCATGCACAGCTGCACAACCATACTTCCACCAAAAATCGCTCACGCCGGCCTCAACAGCAATACGTGGAATGTTAGCTGGTAAAACTTTTGCTTTATACGCAGCATCTTGTTGATCAAAGACTGTAGTGGAAGGCATTGAAACTACACGAATACCGAGACCATCTTTTTCTAATTTTTCTGCCGTTTGTAATGCCAAAGCAATTTCAGAACCAGTCGCAATAATGACTGCATCAATATTGCCCGATGGATCTCGTAGCACGTAAGCTCCACGTGCAATATCTTTAATTTGCGCGGATGTACGAGATACAAATGGGCAATTCTGACGACTAAAGATCAAAGCAGATGGGCCATTTTTACGTTCAATCGCTGCACCCCAAGCCACAGCGCTCTCTGTGGTATCACATGGACGCCAAACCATGAGGTTAGGAATCAGTCTCAAACTAGCGACATGTTCTACAGACTGATGAGTTGGACCATCCTCACCCAAGCCAATAGAGTCATGAGTAAATACAAATATGCTGCGTAATTTCATTAACGCAGCCATACGTAATGCATTGCGACTGTAGTCAGAGAAAGTTAAGAAAGTGCCGCCAAAAGGTATGTAACCACCATGCAAGGCAATACCATTCATGATGGCGCTCATACCAAATTCACGCACACCATAGTTAATGTGGTTACCCCATTGATCAGCGCGAACAGCTTTACACGCTGACCAGTTAGTGAGATTAGAACCTGTTAAATCAGCGGAGCCACCCATAAATTCTGGTAAAGCAGGAGCCAATGCTTCAATTGCATTTTGACTTGCTTTACGAGTAGCAATCGTTTCCGCTTTCGATTGGCAAGTTTTTAAATACGCATTTAATGTTGAGGAAAAATCTTTTGATAACTCACCTTCCATGCGACGCTGTAATTCAGAAGCTAGCTCTGGATATTTATTTTTATATTTTTGAAACTCTTTATTCCACTCATGCTCAGCAGCTTGACCGCGTTTTTTAAAATCCCAAGCAGCATAAATATCCTTTGGCACTTCGAAAGGAGCATAAGGCCAATTTAAAGCAACACGAGTGGCGGCAATCTCTGTTGCGCCTAGCGGGGAACCATGCACTTTGTCGCTGCCAGCCATATTTGGCGAGCCTTGACCAATCGCAGTCTTACAACAAATCAAAGTAGGTTTATCGCTCTTTTTAGCTTTTGTGATTGCAGCCGATACAGCTTCTGCATCATGGCCATCAACATCACGAATCACATTCCACCCATAAGCCTCAAAACGCTTTGGAGTATCTTCGTTAAACCAAGAAACTACTTTGCCATCAATCGAGATGCCATTGTCATCCCATAATGCAATCAATTTATTCAGCTTTAATGTGCCCGCTAATGAGCACACTTCATGACTGATACCCTCCATCAAACAACCATCACCTAAAAATACATAGGTGTAGTGATCGATGATGTTATGTCCTGGGCGATTAAATTCTTCGGCGAGTAATTTTTCAGCTAATGCCATTCCTACTGCATTCGATATCCCTTGACCCAATGGTCCAGTCGTTGTCTCTACTCCAGGAGTGATTCCATATTCAGGATGTCCTGGTGTCTTGCTATGCAATTGGCGGAAATTCTTTAACTCTTCAATCGGCAAGTCATAGCCTGAGAGATGTAAAAGTGAATACAGCAACATTGAGCCGTGACCATTAGACAAAACAAAACGATCTCGATCAATCCAATGTGGATCCGTTGGATTGTGTTTTAAATGCTCATTCCAAAGTCCAACTGCAATATCTGCCATACCCATTGGCATGCCAGGATGGCCTGAATTTGCTTGCTGTACCGCATCCATGGATAAAGCGCGAATGGCATTAGCCATGCGAATTTGAAGGTTTGACATCGTAAATTTGGTCTCGAGAAAAATAAATTGGCTATATTTCAGTAATGCCTCAATTTTATCTTCCCGGACCATGGGAATCCGAAAAGCCAAACATGCTCACCCCTGAGCTTGCTCATCATTTACGCGTACGCCGCATCCAAACTGGTGAATTCTTTCCGATATTTGATGGAAAAGGCCAGGTTGCCACCGGAGAACTCCTATCCTTAAGCGGAAAAACTGGTCAAGTTCGACTTACAGATATCCGCCTAGACACCCATAGAGAGACCCCATATGCCATTACTCTGGCTCAGGGCCTAGCAGGCGGTGACAAAATGGACTGGATTGTTGAAAAGGCTATTGAAACTGGCGCGCAAAATATTGCCCCCATCCAATGTGAGCGTTCAATTTTAAAATTAACGCGCTCTAGCGACTTAGAGCGTGCCCAGAAACGACTTGGGCATTGGAAAGGCATCATTCAAGCTGCCTGTGAGCAATGCGATAGGACCGTCTTTGCAAACCTAGAGCCCATTCAGACATTTGAAGCTTATTTAAAAGAAAGTCCCAAACCCGCGCTGAAGTTATTACTCAGTCCGGATGCTTCAAAAAGCTTGTACTCAGTATTACTTGAAAATGATCCGCAAGATATTGTCTTAATGATTGGGCCAGAAGGCGGGCACTCTCCAGAGGAAGAAGCCCAAGCAGAGGCCGCGGGATATCAACTGGTCTCACTTGGTGAACGCATATTGAGAACTGAAACGGCGGGGGTGGTGGCGATTACAGCAGTCCATAGCGTATGGAACCCTGAAATGCAAAATCGCCTCAAATAGAGGCGATTTGTGCAGTTTTTAACTCTTTAGAAGTTAAGCAAAAGAATAGAAAACCCGATATGGGGTTCGGCGTTCAGCCCAGAAATCTACGGCATCACGGAAAACATCTAAAAGAGTTTCGCGAGCTTCTTTGTCAAACTTCTGAGTACAAGGCAAGCCTTCAAGCACCACGACAAAACCAGGCTGTGGGCCTGACTTGTCAACCGTAGTGGTTAACGCATCCAATAAAGGGTCATAGTTCTTCGCCTGCTGCTTCGTAAATGAATACGCAATCGCAATAGACTCCAAAACCTCACCCTTAGTCACGGCGTTAGCGCAATTGGCATAAATGAAGTGTTGACCGAGTTCCGTTGCAGCCTCCTGAAGATCGGGAGTGCGGAATGCACGGATAGATTGCACGATATTTGGGCGCACACTGCGCAACATTGCCGGCGGTCCGGCATCGCGAACGGCCAAAGCGGCACGCCAAGAAGCTGTCACTTTTTTCCCCGAAACTTGATTTGCTGCATAGGTTTGTAAACGAGATAAGCCACCTTCAGCATAAATGTTGGCAGCTGATGATTCGGATTCGAGTCGATCATTACTATCCCAACTTTCAGCGCGGCTTTGTTCTTCGAAACTGGCTGTATTGCTGTTTTCAGAGCGATTATTCATGATGGGTGCTAGGTTACCCTTAACACGCCATCAAATCAAGCCCAATTACAGTGCATTTTACCTAACACACTGATTTATAAAGAAATAATTTATGTAAGTTATTACTAACTTACATAAATTACCAACACTTAAGAAATACCTCTAGCGTTGCTCGCAGCCTCAACTACCGCCAAAGTTGTCACATTCACAATACGACGAACTGTAGCTGCAGGAGTCAGAATATGAATAGGCTTAGCCACACCTAACAACAATGGACCAATTGCAATGCCATTGCCAGCTGCAGTTTTTAACAAGTTATAAGAAATATTTGCAGCATCAATATTTGGCAAAACTAACAAGTTTGCATCGCCTTTTAATGGAGACGAAGTAACTGCGCCTGCACGAATAGTTTCATCCAATGCGCTATCGCCATGCATTTCACCATCAATCTCTAAAGTTGGATCTGCCTTCTGAATGATCGCTAATACTTCACGCATTTTTACTGCAGAAGGAGCATTACTGGATCCAAAGTTAGAGTGGGAAAGTAAGGCAACTTTTGGAACCAAGCCCAGCTTACGCATTTCACTAGCAGCCATCAAAGTGAGTTCAGCCAACTCACACGCACTAGGATCAATGTTGATATGTGTATCTACCAAGAATACTTGACGACCAGGCAGAATCAAACCAGACATTGCGCCGTATACATTTGCACCAGCCTCGTGACCAACTACCTCATCAACATACTTTAGATGGGTTGCAGAGTTACCAACTGTGCCACAAACCATACCATCAGCCATACCTTTGCTGATCATGATTGAACCAATCAAACTATTTCGACGACGCATCTCCAGTTTGGCAAATGACTCTGTCACACCCTTGCGTTCGGTAAGGGCAAGATAGGTTTGCCAGAAATCACGATAGCGGGCGTCATTCTCTGGATTCACAATCTCAAAGTCATCTCCCGCTTTCATGCGCAAGCCGAACTTCTCAATGCGATGCTCAATAACTGCTGGACGGCCAATCAAAATTGGTGTGGCAAGGTGTTCATCAATAATGATCTGTACGGCACGCAATACACGTTCATCTTCACCTTCGGCAAACACAATCCGTTTTTGATTTGCTGGTACTCGCTTAGCAATACTAAACAGTGGCTTCATCAAAGTACCAGAGTGGTACACAAATTGTTGCAACTGATTGCGATAGGCATCGAAATCTTTAATCGGACGAAGAGCTACACCATCATCCATCGCCGCTTTGGCGACGGCGGGAGCAATAACTGTAATCAGACGTGGATCAAATGGTTTTGGAATTAAGTATTCGGGACCAAATGACAGACTCTCAATGCCATAAACAGAAGCAACCACTTCGCTCTGCTCAGCTTGAGCTAACTCAGCTACAGCCTTGACTGCCGCAACTTCCATGCCACGTGTAATCGTTGTTGCACCCACATCCAATGCACCGCGGAATATGAATGGGAAACACAATACGTTGTTAACTTGATTGGGGTAATCGGTACGACCAGTTGCCATCACAGCATCTGGACGAACTTCTTTCACTTCTTCCGGAAGAATCTCTGGGGTTGGATTTGCTAAGGCATAAACCAATGGCTTTGGAGCCATCTTCTTAACCATGTCCTGCTTTAATACGCCACCGGCAGAAAGACCCAAGAAAATGTCAGCACCTTCAATTGCTTGATCCAAGGTGCGCAAATCTGTTTCTTGGCAGAATGGCTCTTTCTCGGGATCCATCAATTCTTTACGGCCTTTGTAAGCAATGCCAGCTAAGTCGGTTACCCAAATATTTTTGCGTTGGATACCTAGGTCAACTAAAAGATCTAAACAAGCCAAAGCAGCCGCGCCAGCACCCGATGTAACTAGCTTTACATCTTCTACTTTTTTACCAACCACCTTCAAGCCGTTGAGGATGGCGGCTGCAACCACAATTGCTGTACCGTGTTGGTCGTCATGAAAGACTGGAATTTTCATGCGAGCTTGCAACTTGCGCTCGACAACAAAGCAATCTGGTGCTTTGATATCCTCTAAATTAATGCCACCAAATGTCGGTTCTAATGCGGCAATAATTTCAACTAACTTTTCGGGATCGTTTTCATTTACTTCAATATCAAAAACATCAATCCCAGCAAATTTTTTGAAGAGAACTGCTTTACCTTCCATTACAGGCTTACTTGCCAGCGGTCCGATATTTCCCAAACCTAATACGGCAGTTCCGTTTGTAATAACTCCAACTAAATTTCCACGCGCGGTGTACTTAAAAGAGTTCGCAGGATCCTTAGCAATCTCCTCACAGGGCGCGGCAACGCCAGGAGTATATGCAAGCGCCAGATCGCGTTGATTTGTAAGCTGCTTCGTTGGCGCAATTTCAATTTTTCCTGGCGTAGGAAACTCGTGATACTGAAGGGCTGCCTCTCTTAAAGCTGCAATTTGTTGTTCTTTATTATTTTCTTTGCTCATTCACTAACTCGCTAATTTTTGTCTTATCTTCGTTTTATCTAAGACCGTTAAGGGTTCAATTCTATTCCTCTCGGACAATAGACACACAACAGCCATAAAATAAGTCATGTCTTCTCATTCCAGACCCCTAGGGGAATTTGACCTCATTGAACGTTTTTTTAAAGCGAGTTCAGATTCCCCACGCAAAAATTTAGATCAAGCCATCGGTCTGGGTATTGGGGATGACTGTGCTCTCATCAATCCTCCCGCTGATCAAGAAATCGCCATTACCAGCGACATGCTGGTTGAAGGGAGGCATTTTTTTGAGGGCGCTGATCCTGCATTGTTGGCCCGCAAAGCCCTAGCGGTCAACCTTTCAGATCTAGCGGCCATGGGGGCAAAACCGTTGGCATTTACATTGGCAATTTCCTTACCGACAGTAGATGAAACATGGCTGGAGGGCTTTTCTAAGGGGCTTTTTGCAATTGCCAAGGAGTATTCCTGCCCTTTGATAGGGGGTGACACCACAGCCGGACCCCTCACAATCTCAATCACAGCCTTAGGAAGCATCCCAAAAGGGAAAGCCATACGCAGATCAGGGGCAAATCCTCATGAGGATATTTGGGTATCTGGAACCTTAGGTGATGCAAGACTCACTCTTGCTGCACTGCGTCATGAAATTAATCTCGACGCAAATGATCTCAAACAGATTCAACACCGCATGCACCAACCCACACCAAGAGTAGAACTAGGAATTCTTTTGCGAGATGTGGCAAGTGCAGCCCTAGATGTATCTGACGGCTTACTCGGGGATCTAAGTCACATCTTGCATCAATCGCAAGTCGATGCTGAAATTCATTTAGATTGCATTCCAAAATCCGCCACTTTAAGAAAACAAGACCCATTTATTCAAAATCAATTTGCGGCATGCGGAGGAGATGATTATGAAATTTGTTTTACTGCACCGACCAATCAACGCGAGAGAATTCAAGAAATTAGTAACTCTCTCCAATTGCCAATAACCTTAATTGGTAAGTCGCTACCAAAAAAAGCTGATCGAGAAAAAATATATCTAATAGATGCATCCGGCAATCCACTGAACGATGCTGAAGCAAAACCTTTTTTAAAATCATTTGATCACTTTGCATCATGACAGACACTCGTTACCCCGACGCAGTGAAACCTAATTTCAAATGGGTTTTTCAAACCGCTGGTCGCACCGTTGCTTTTGGTTTTGGCAGTGGCTTAAGCCCTATAGCACCAGGCACAGCTGGCTCTCTTTGGGCTTGGGGTACATTTTTAATAGGCGAGTACTTTTTTACTAC
Source organism: Polynucleobacter sp. MWH-Braz-FAM2G (assembly GCF_018687635.1). Taxonomy (NCBI): domain Bacteria; kingdom Pseudomonadati; phylum Pseudomonadota; class Betaproteobacteria; order Burkholderiales; family Burkholderiaceae; genus Polynucleobacter; species Polynucleobacter sp. MWH-Braz-FAM2G. The sequence continues at coordinate 225,442 of NZ_CP061300.1, read as the reverse complement.
AGAAGATTTTCTGTGGATTATTGGCGGAGGCTTTCTACTCGGCTGCTGGATTTGCGGATCTGTCAGTGAAGAGTTAGGAAAGAAAGACTTTGGTGGAATCGTTTGGGATGAAATCGTTGCATTTTGGTTAGTACTCATCTTCATCATGCCAACAAATATATGGATGCAAGCACTAGCATTTGCATTGTTTCGTTTTTTTGATGCGATCAAGCCCGGCCCAATCGGTATGATCGATCGTCACTTTAAAAATACTGTAAGTGATAGCTCTCATCGTTCCACCTACTTGGAAATAATTTGGCGTGGGTTTGGCATTGTGGTCGACGATCTTGCTGCTGCTTTTTTCACACTACTTGTAATGGCACTTTTACAGTTCTTTATGAAATGATGAACGCAAGCGCACTCACCAAAACCTTATCTCAGATATTGCTCTCAAAGAACTGGACAATTGCCCTTGCTGAATCTTGTACAGGCGGGCTTGTCTGCGCAACGCTTACTGAGCTGGCAGGCTCAAGCGAGTGGTTTGAACGTGGTTATATTACTTATAGCAACGAAGCTAAAGCAGAATGTCTTGATGTCCCATTCCAGTTGATTGAAAGCCACGGTGCTGTTAGCGAAGAGGTGGCCAAAGCCATGGCTGTTGGCGCTCGGATTAACTCTGGAAGTAATGTATCCATCTCCATCACTGGCATCGCTGGTCCAACAGGTGGTTCAGCAGAGAAGCCTGTTGGAACAATTTGTTTTGGCTGGTCTACGGAAAATCAGACTGTAACTAAAACCATGCTTTTTGATGGTGATCGCCAAGGAATAAGGCAACAAGCAACCGAATTTGCGCTGACTGAGCTAATTGCATTACTCAGAAGTTAAAGCCCCATTACCTCTTTTTTATTTCATCCAACCTTTTTTGTGGAAATACCAAAGCGGAATGATGGCAGATATCACCATGGCTATTATTGCCATTGGATAGCCCCATGTTTCATCTAATTCAGGCATGTGCTTATAGTTCATACCCCAAACACTTGCTAGCAATGTAGGTGGCATTAAGGCTACAGATACCACCGAGAAGATCTTAATAATCTTAGATTGATTCAAGTTAATAAAACCCACGGTCGCATCCATCAAGAAGTTGATCTTATCGAATAAGAAAGCGGTATGGTTTTCTAGGGAATCGATGTCACGCAAAATTTGACGCGCTTCTTCTTGCTGCTCATCGGAGAGCAACTTGCTGCGCATCAAGAAAGACAAAGCCCTGCGGGTATCCATCACATTACGACGAATGCGTCCATTGGTATCTTCCTCTTTTGCAATCGTCTCGAGGACCTGCTCAGCATCAGCATCATTAATATCGTCTTGCAAAACTCGCTTACCTGCTTGTTCGAGATTTTCATAAACCTCTTCCAAAGCATCAGCGGAGTATTCGGCATCTGTAGAGTAGAGGTCAAGCAATACATCTTTCGCATTACTGACTGATCCAGGACGTAAACGTGCGCGCAAGCGAACCAAACGGAACACTGGCAAATCTTCATCATGAATCGAAAACAGTACTTGCTTGGTGAGGACAAAAGCTACTCGAACGTTGCGAGACGTTTCTTCTTCGTCCAATAAGAAATCGGTACGAATATGAAGGTGACCATCGTCAGCCTCAAAGTAACGCGCGGAAGCTTCCAAATCACCCAAGTCATCCAGCTCAGGCAAAAGCACGCCAAACGCCTCTTTAATCCAAATCAATTCCTCTTCTTCTGGATCCACGACGTCAATCCAGATAGGATTAGCGTACTGCAACAATTCATTGCGATCTTCGACTTGCTCTTGAGAGAGGCGGCCATTTTGCAGGACGAACAAGTTGATCATGGTGAACTCCTAAGGAATGTGCGCTAGTTTATCCTATAGAACATGACAGTTTCACTAAAATAAGCCAATTCCCATGAACTCTCCCACAAATACCTTTACCCAGCAACTCCAGTCTGCATGGGCTTCTCAAGGCAGCATGTTGTGCGTTGGCTTTGACCCAGACCCAAAGCGCCTACCCCTAGAACTCCAAGGAAAGCCTGAATCTATATACGAGTTCTGCCGCGAGATTGCTGATGCAACTGCAGATTTGGTATGTGCTTTTAAACCTCAGTTTGCCTACTTTGCCTCCCAAAGAGCAGAGGCCCAACTAGAAAAATTGATAAGACACCTAAAAGATAAATACCCCCATATTCCAGTAATCCTAGATTCCAAGCGAGGAGATATTGGCAGTACTGCGGACCATTACGCTTTAGAGGCCTTTGAACGCTATGGCGCCGATGCGATAACTGTGAACCCCTATATGGGCTATGACACACTCGAACCCTACCTCAAGCACACAGGCAAAGGAGTGATCGTGCTATGCCGCACATCCAACCCTGGTGGGTCAGATCTGCAGTTTCTCAATATTGCCCCCAATGGGGTGCCCCTTTATCTGCATGTTGCCAAGCTAGCGGCCCAGCAATGGAACAGCTCAGGACAAATTGGTTTGGTAGTTGGAGCGACTTTTCCAGAAGAAATCGCAAAGGTTCGCTCAATTGTTGGCGATATGCCTTTATTAATTCCAGGAATAGGCGCTCAAGGCGGTGATATTAATGCCACTGTGAGCGCTGGAAAAATCACAGGCAAGCCTGGCACTGGAATGATCATCAATTCTTCTAGGGCAATTTTGTATGCCAGCACGGGCGCAGATTTTGCTCAAGCCGCTAGAAAAGTTGCAATGAACACGCGAGACGCACTTCGGAGTGCTGCAAGCAAATAAGGACTAAATTCTTTAACTTTAGTTTTACTTGTTCAGGTTGTTCTTGGGGTAAGGCGCTAAAGCCACCCGATCCATATTCTCCAAGATAAATTCTTGGCGAGTTGGAAAGTGAATATTGGCTTTACGGCAATACTGTTGTTTATCAAAACACTTGGGCGCCGGTAGCGCTGAAGCTAGTGCGGCAGACTGATCTCGATCCAGTACTGCGGGTGAAATTCCATAGTAGCGCTGAGACGCAACCCCAATTCCAAAAATACCCTCACCCCACTCTACTGAGTTGAGATAAATTTCAAATAATCTCTGCTTAGAAAGGATTAACTCCAAAAGACCAGTAATGATGAGCTCTTGCCCCTTACGGAGATAACTTTGCTCAGATGAAAGAAATAAATTTTTAGCCAATTGTTGGGTAATTGTCGAACCACCTCGCAAAGCAGTTTTAGTTTTATTGCTCGATTGAGATTTTTGCTGGTTCTGCTGTTGATTTTTCTGCCAAGCTTTTTGCATATCCTCAATTCGCACGCCTTTATGCTGAAAGAAAATATCATCCTCGCTCACCAAAACAGCACGCTTCAGATTGCTAGAGATCTTGTCATAAGGAACCCATTTGGACTGCACTGAACAATTCCAATGCCAAGAACAAAGACGCCAACGTTCCGCTCTCTGAAAAGCGGTGCTACTAGGATCTAAGGTGGCCCATAAGGCAATTTGTAGCGCGAAAAAGATTTGCATTGCCACAAATCCGGCTAGCAAACACTTCACTGGATAAAAAAGCCAGCGCATTGAGATTAATTAATACGCAGTTCAGCTAAAACGCTACGTGGGTCAATCGCATTTGCATGCTGAGCGCCGCGCCATAACAAGAATGCGTCAGCTGCCTGCTCAACCAACATACCTAGACCATCACTTACCCTCGCACCCCGTTGCAGAGCTTGTTGCATGAATGCCGTCGTTTTGCCATAGACCATGTCATAAGCGAAAGAGCTGGGAACAAAAACATTAGCAACTGCTTTCGATGTCAAAGGAGACTCATCTGTTAAACCAGCGGCAGTGGCATTGATCACTAAATCAAATGGATACTGGGTTTTTGCAGAGTCTTCTAAGTCAGCCAATGTGCGTGACTCCAGTGCAGCCTCTTTAGACGCTGCAAGATCGGCAAATAGTCTTACTAGCTCATCCGCTTTAGCATTAGAGCGATTGGCAATAATGAAAGATTTAGGCGATTGCTCCAATAGAGGACCAATCACGCCTCGAGCAGCACCTCCAGCACCTATTAACAAAATACGAGCACTATGCAGAGTAATGCCTTGTGCCAATAGATCGCGCACGAGACCTGCTCCGTCAGTATTGTCGCCAAAAATTTTGCCTTCTGCCTTCCATAAAGTGTTGACTGCGCCTGCCTGTTGGGCGCGAGGTGTAAGCACATCGGCAAAATTTTGTGCATCAAGCTTGAATGGCACAGTGACATTCATGCCTTTGCCACCCGCAGCAAAAAATGATTTGGCTGCTTGTGCAAATGAATCTAACTCAGGCTGAAGACGCCCATAATGCATACGCTGATTTGCTTGTTCCGCAAAACGTTGATGTATTAATGGAGACTTGCTATGAGAAATCGGATTGCCAGCCACAGCATAAACATCCACGCCAGTAAAAAGACTTGGATCGGTTTGCAAAATTTGTGTGTTGACTGAACTCATGATGACTACAGAATAAGCGAATTTAGAAATTGAGTTAGTAAAGACTTCTAAATTACATTAACGACGTAGCTCAAGTCGGTCCACCCCATCTCTAGTGAACTCAAAGGTAGAAACCCAATCCAAAACATCTATTTGGTTGCGCATTTCTGATGGGAAACGGCCAAATGGGGCTGAAGCCCTGACGATGGCCAAGGCTTGCCGATCAAGCTCGGGGTTGCCAGAACTGCGCCCAATAGAAAGACCATCCTTGCCCTGGGCATTCGTGGTTATTCTTCCTTGATTATCAATACTGACTACGATCACTAAACTTCCATAAATAGGACGACCATTTACCCTTGGAAAAAATGCGCTGCCATAGGCTTCTATTTTTTGGCGCATGGCATCGTAGTAATGGGCAAAACTCACTGCCTTTGTATTGGCTCCAGTTAATACTTTACGTTTAGGCTGCCTGCTATCCGTCTGGAGTCGTTTGGCCAGTTCAGCTTCTAAAGAGTTCAATTGCGGAGTTATTTTTTGCTCATCGCCACTCTTTTGGCCACCTGCTCGAACACGCTGCTCCTCCAACTTGGCCAGCATTTGCTTTTGTTGCTTTTCTAAAATCTCAAGACGCGCCTCTGCGCCCAATCTGGCACGATGAATTGCAGTAGCATTCTGGCTTTCTGTTTTGCCACCCCCCTGCAAATCAGCTTGCGCCAATTTGCTTGATTTCTGAGGAGGTGTTTTATTGCTGGCATTTACCAAAACTACGCTCAGTGGAGTGTTAAGTCTGCGACTCTGAATTTCTCCAACACCCCAACGAATAGATAAAAAGACAATATGTATCAGAATAGATACGCACAACGCAAAGCGAAATGGATAGCGATTCCAAGTATGCCGAATGAATTGCAAGACCCCGCTCAGCTTCTGAGGAAATGAAAACTCAAACGATTTAATTTGGGCTAGCATCTTCTTCTGGGTTATTTTCTGACTCTACTTCTGTAACGGTGTCGATCGGAATCTCTTTGGCAGTCTCTGATTTTGCTTCTATTTCGAGCACTCGAACTCCTGCACTCAGTTGCAATAAATCAATCTCTGTAATCACGACTTCTGCCCGTGTCAAGCGCGGGTGGCTGGCAAGTTCAGGAATGGGCAGGTGCAAAGGCACTAACTCCACTCGAGACATACCATCCTTTAAATGGCGTACATGAACAGTCTTGGATTCGCCGTCTTGCATCATCCAGCGCAAACACCAATATTTTTCTAAGCGGTCTTGGAATTCACCATACGCTTGATAGCACGATTCAAAGTCGGCCGCAATTCCCATTAGCGTTGCATCGCGCGGCGGAAAAGGGGCAACCATTTTGGCGGTTACCCCATGCTTAGCAAGCGCAATTAATTGCCATTGATTCACTAAATCGGAATATCGACGTAAAGGGGAAGTGCACCACGCGTAATAATCTATACCTAGACCTTCATGGGGGCCTGGGGTGGTTTGCATACGAGTACGCTGCGGACCCCAACCCTTCTGAGTTCTGAATAATCCTGGTAGGCCGTGATCTGCTAGCAGTTGTCCCGAAACGCTATTACAGAAAATCATCCATTCTGCGACGATAGTGTCCAAAATAGATCCGCGTTGACGCGGCACAATATCAACTCGCTGCACTCCATCAATTTCTTGAATCTGAAAATGAAAGTCTCTAGCTAAAGTATTGGGATCAATCAAACCCAATTGCTCAGCGCGGAGACCGCTTGCTACCCGCTTTTCTTGGCGTCCAGCATGAAGATGTTTAGCAGCCCGCCACAAAATTGCCAACTCTTTGCGATATGGATAACTAGCGGCCTCGTCTAATAAGCTTTCCTCGCTAACGAGATGCTCTATATCCTCCAAGCGGAGATTAGCCGCCATCGGGACCAATTCAGCACGCATCTGCAAACTATCTCGATTCACCAAGCCCTGCTCATCAAGATCTACATAAATTGATAAGGCAGGCCTTGGCATACCTTCATCCAATGAAAATTGTTCAATCACCGAATCTGGCAGCATCGTAATTTTGTCGCCAGGAAAATACACTGTGGACATACGATTGCGCGCAACTTGATCTAGTGGATCATCTTTAGAGATTGCCAATCCTGGTGCAGCGATATGAATACCCACTCGATAACCACCCTCGGGTAATTCTGTAACTGATAAAGCGTCATCAATTTCAGTAGTTCCAGAATCATCGATTGAGAAGGCTTGCACCTGAGCGAGTGGCAGCTCGGCGATCGCAGCGTCATAAACATCTTGCTCGATAGCAATACTAGGCTCGTGAGTCGCTCCATTTGGAAAATGCGCTTTAAGAAATAGTCCTTGGTGATAAGCCAATGGAGAGTCAATTGCCCCACATCGAATCATGAGCTGAGCAGGGGATTCACCTGTCTCGTTACAAGCAGCAATCAGGGCTTTGTAAGCGGAAGTATTTTTATCTGGGGAGAATAGTAATTGCTTAGCTGAGGATTTCAGTGTTTCCGGAAAAATGCCGCCCACTAACTCCCGTTGCCAAATTGATTGTTGCTCCAGCTCTTTTTGCTTTCTTTCCAACGCTGCTAAACCTGCCTGTAACTGCTCAAGTGGGGCCCGCTGAAAACGACCGCGCCCTTTGCGGCGGAAAAATACTGGGGCACCTTGTAGAGCAATCGCCAAGGCAAGCTTTTGGGCAACGCTAGCCTGTGAACCAAAATACTCATGTGCCACATCAACCAAACCAAACTCTTCGTCTGGCGCGCAATCCCAAAGAAACTGCAAATCAATCTCTTCTGTCAGTGCACCAGCTTCATCCATAGCCACTTGAGCGTCTGGCTTTTCAAAACGTAACCATACCTCTTTAGCTTTTAATTTGATCTTTTTCCCAGAAAGACTTGTGGCTTGCCAAGTCTCAGCATCTCCTGCGCCGGATGCAGACTGTACGGAGGCAATCTTGATTTCCCCACCTTCTTCATATACAAGATTCATGCTTAAAGCGAGATCCCGCCGCTGGCCTCTAATGCAACCCCATTCACATAACTTGCTTCATCGCTAGCTAAAAATAAATACACATTAGCCATTTCTGCTGGAGTACCCAAACGCCCAAGCCAACTACGTCTCTCAATATCTTGCAAGATATTTTCTGGCATCGCTTTCACCATTTCGGTAGCGATGAACCCAGGGCAGACTGCATTTACACGAATACCTTTAGGCCCTAACTCTCGCGCCCATGTTTTTGTAAATCCAATAACACCAAATTTTGTTGCAGAGTAATTGGTTTGGCCAAAATTGCCATAGATACCTACAACACTAGATGCGTTAACAACTGCACCAGAACCCGCTTCAAGCATATGCGGAACAACCAACTGCGTGCAATTGAAGACGCCTTTTAAATTCACATCAATTACCGTATCAAATTGCGCTTCAGTCATCTTAATCAAGCGCGCATCTTGAGTAATACCAGCGTTATTAATCAAGATATCAATGCGCCCATGTTTTTGCATTACCTGATCTATCACCGCCTGAATACTCGCGCGATCTGTGACATTCATGGCGTAGCCTTCCGCATTAGGCATCTGCGCAGCTGCCCCATTGACCGATTCCTGATTAATATCGGTAATGATGACTATTGCACCCTCTTGTGCAAAACGCTGGGCAGTAGCAAAACCAATACCTTTAGCCGCACCAGTAATGATAGCTACTTTATCTTTTAATCTATCGCCCATTTTTGCTTTCTTAATCTATTTTTTCTTTGATAACTTTGTTATTTTTACTGCGCCGAAATAGCATTTAATATTTTTTGATGCACACCACCAAACCCGCCATTACTCATTACCAGAATGTGATCGCCTGGCTTTGCTTCTTTCAATACCGCCTTAACCAAAGCATCAAGATCATCGTAAGCACGCGCTCTAGATTGCTCTTCTTGGTTAAGTGGAGTTAAGACTTCAGACAAATCCCAACCCAATGATTCTTTACCAGAACTCGCTCCATAGGCAAACACCTTGTCGGCAGCCTCAAGGCTACTTGGAAGTTGAGCTTTCATGACGCCGAGCTTCATCGTATTAGAACGCGGCTCTAATACTGCCAGGATTCGGGCGTTACCAACTCGACGACGCAATCCATCGACTGTAGTGGTGATTGCAGTTGGGTGATGCGCAAAATCATCGTATACCGTAATGTCGTTTGCAACACCGATTGTCTCTAAGCGACGCTTCACATTCTTAAATTCTGCAAGTGCACGTGCTGAATCAGCAGGTGAAATACCAATGTGATTGGCTGAGGCAATCGCTGCTAAGGCATTTAGTTGATTGTGTCGACCCATCACGCCTGAATCTGGTGCCCACTTCACTGTTGCCACATCCTCGCCTAATTTGCGAACAATAAAACCATCGGCCTCTTGAGAAACCAAAGACCAATCGTTTGTAAGCGCTTGACCGAAACGCTCTACAGGTGCCCACGCGCCACGTGTGATAACACTCACCAAAGCAGGCTCTTCTCCATTCACTACTAACAAACCGTCACCGGGGACTGTCCGCACTAAATGATGAAACTGGGTTTCGATTGCCGCAAGATCCGCAAAAATGTCAGCGTGATCAAACTCTAGGTTATTTAATAAAGCCGTGCGTGGGCGGTAGTGAACAAATTTACTGCGCTTATCAAAAAAAGCCGTGTCATATTCATCAGCCTCGATCACAAAATATTTACTCTCACCCAAGCGTGCAGACACCGTGAAATTCAGAGGCACACCTCCAATCAGATAACCTGGCTTATAGCCATTGAACTCCAAAATCCAAGCCAACATGGCTGAAGTGGTTGTCTTACCGTGTGTGCCAGCCACTGCCAAAACATGTCTTCCATACAAAACTTGTTCGCCAAGCCATTGCGGCCCAGAGATATATGGCAACCCTTGATTCAGGATAGCCTCCATCAAGGGATTTCCGCGAGAAACCACATTACCAATCACGAATAAATCGGGCATGGTCTCAAACTGAGATAATTGATCAGGGGTAAATCCCTCAATGAGATCGATGCCTTGAGCTTCAAGTTGAATACTCATTGGTGGATACACGTTGGCATCACAACCAGTAACGCGGTGTCCAGCCTGCCGAGCGATTGCGGCAATACCGCCCATGAAAGTACCGCAAATGCCCAAGATATGTATATGCATTAGTGAATTTTAGCGAAGGAGTTGTAATGAACCGTAGACAATGGATCATCATCGTCGCAATCAGTTTTTTAGCACTCCTTGGAGGCGTCCTCACCTCGCAATGGATTACGAAAACTGGGCTGGCAAGTGAACCCTCCATAAAAGCTTTTTTTGCTAACAACTGGCAATCACCTGACGGAAAAACAGTCGAAACGCAAAATTGGCAAGGAAAAGTTCTTGTTGTGAACTTTTGGGCGTCTTGGTGCCCGCCCTGCGTTGAGGAAATGCCTTCCTTAGACAAGCTTCAAAAAGAGTTTTTACAACAAAATGTCTTATTTGTAGGCATCGGCATTGATTCATCATCTAATATTCGTGAATTTCTTTCAAAAACCCCTGTCTCATACCCAATCGTCATTGGCGGCCTTGAAGGAAGCAACCTCTCCAAACAAATGGGGAATTCCCAGGGCGCACTCCCCTACACAATCATTATTAATGCCAAAGGGAAATCTACTTATAGCAAATTAGGGAAGATAAACGAAGAAGACGTAAGAAGCGCTATAAAATCTGCATTATAAGAAATATTAGAGTTCTTTAATATTTTCTATCACTTCATTTTTCGCCTAAATATTAAGCAAATAAGAGCACATTTCTCAATATCTTCGTCTAAAAGTTGTGAAAATTCATATTTTTTGAGAAATTTTTTAGCCTTATTACAGTTATATAAAGGTATACTCCCCTCATCAGCAATCAAGCATGAGGTTGCACACAGGGCTTTAAGCCCATGCAATCAATTAACGCCTAACTGCATCTAAAAACAGAGATCTATGTCGAAAAAAGCATCAATTCTCGTAGTTCAAGGCCCAAACCTAAATCTATTAGGAATCCGTGAACCTGAGGTTTACGGCAAAACAACCCTTGAGGACATTCATCAGAAGCTTGGTGAACTGGCCAATGCTAAGTCTGTAGATCTCAGCACTTTTCAGAGCAATCATGAAGGCGAGCTAATTGATCGCATTCAAAAGGCAAAACAAGACGGGGTTGATTTCATCATCATCAATCCTGGCGCATTTACCCATACTAGCGTCGCATTGCGTGACGTGCTGGCTGGAGTGGCTATTCCTTTTACCGAAGTTCACTTATCCAATATTCATCAGCGCGAAGAATTCCGCAAACACTCCTATCTATCTGATATAGCAACTGGGGTGATTTGTGGGCTTGGAGCAATTGGTTACGAATTAGCTCTTCAAGCGGCCATTACTCGTTTACAGAAATAACCCCAATAAAAGAATCACAAGAGAGGAAGCACCCGTATGGATCTGAGAAAACTAAAAACCTTGATCGATTTAGTCTCTGAATCTGGGATTTCAGAGCTGGAAGTAAATGAAGGTGAAGATCGTGTTCGTATTGTCAATTCAGGATCTCCAGCCCAATCTGGCCAAGTGGTGTACACCAACCCAGCGCCAGCACCAACCATTCAGGCCGCACCTGTAGCTAGTGCTCCATCGGTTGTTGCAGCGCCAGCTCCTGAAGCACCAGCTGTTGAAACTGGTTTTGTTGCTCGTTCTCCAATGGTGGGAACCTTCTATCGCGCGCCCAACCCAGAATCGCCGAACTTCGTCAATATTGGCGATACTGTCAAAGTGGGTCAAACGCTTTGCATTATTGAGGCAATGAAGCTACTCAATGAAATCGAATCAGAGAAAGCGGGCGTTGTTAAAGAGATTCTCTGTGAAAACGGCCAGGGCGTTGAGTTTGATCAACCGCTTTTTGTGATCGCTTAGTCGGTCAGAATTGTTGATTGTCACTAGATCTATTCATTTCACCATTAACACTTAACTCAGAGCCGACATGTTCGATAAGATTCTGATTGCCAATCGGGGAGAAATTGCTCTCCGCATCCAACGCGCATGTCGCGAGTTGGGAATTAAAACTGTGGTGGTCTACTCAACCGCAGACAAAGAAGCCAAGTATGTAAAGCTTGCTGATGAAGCCGTCTGTATTGGACCAGCGCCATCGCCACTGAGTTATCTCAATATGCCAGCGATTATTTCTGCGGCCGAAGTAACTGACGCAGAAGCAATTCATCCTGGCTATGGCTTTCTCTCTGAAAACGCAGACTTTGCAGAGCGTGTCGAAAAATCTGGCTTTGCGTTTATTGGACCCACTGCAGCATCTATTCGCTTGATGGGTGATAAGGTTTCCGCAAAAAGGGCCATGATTAAAGCAGGAGTGCCATGCGTACCTGGATCAGAAGGCGCTCTTTCAGATGATCCCAAAGAAATCATTGCTACTGCAAAAAAAGTAGGTTACCCAGTCATTATTAAGGCAGCCGGTGGTGGTGGTGGACGCGGTATGCGTGTTGTACATACCGAAGCCGCCCTTCTGAATGCAGTCAATATGACCAAAGAAGAAGCGGGCAGAGCCTTTGGAAACCCTGAGGTCTATATGGAAAAGTTTTTAGAGAAACCTCGCCATGTAGAAATTCAAGTTTTGGCTGATACCCATGGGAATGCTATTTGGTTAGGTGAGCGCGATTGCTCAATGCAACGTCGCCATCAAAAAGTGATTGAGGAAGCGCCTGCCCCAGGAATTGATCGTCGCTTAATCGCAAAGATTGGCGAACGCTGTGCTGAAGCTTGTAGAAAAATTGGCTACCGCGGCGCAGGCACCTTCGAATTTCTTTACGAAAACGGTGAGTTCTTCTTTATCGAGATGAACACCCGTGTTCAAGTGGAGCATCCCGTTACTGAAATGATTACTGGCGTTGACATTGTTCAAGAGCAGATTCGAATTGCCGCTGGCCTGAAGTTGAGCTATCGCCAAAAGGATATTGTGTTCCGCGGTCATGCCATTGAGTGCCGTCTAAATGCTGAAGATCCATTTAAGTTCACGCCTAGCCCCGGCAAAATTGGATCTTTCCATATGCCTGGTGGTCCCGGCATTCGTGTCGACTCCCACGCCTACAGCGGTTACGTGGTTCCATCAAACTATGATTCCATGATTGGCAAGTTAATTTCATACGGCAATACACGTGAGCAAGCGATTCGCCGTATGCAAATTGCCCTCTCTGAAATGGTGATTGACGGCATTACAACCAATGTTCCACTCCATCGTGAACTCATGCTTGACCCCAATTTCATTGAAGGTGGCACCAGCATTCACTATTTGGAGCATCGCCTAGAAGAACAAGCTGCTAGTCGCGGCAAACCTTAATTGATGCGAGTACTTCATGTCTTATCGTGAACTTGTTTTCACGGTAGCTGCTGAAACCGCAGAACCTCTTGGTGATGCTCTTTTAGAGTTAGGCGCCCTCTCCGTCACCGTTGAAGATGACGCAGCAGGCGGTTACGACGAAAATCCACTTTATGGAGAGCCTGGACTCTCACCGGAAGTACAAGCGTGGGATCGCTCCGCTGTTACAGCCCTCTTCAATCCCGAAATTGACTCCTCTGATAGCGCAGAATTTATTGCTGAACTCCTGAACTCACTCAAAGAGGCTGGTTTTAATTTATCCCCACCTCAAGAAAAAATCGTTGAAGAGCAAGATTGGGTCAGGCTAACTCAAAGTCAATTTGCGCCCATTCAGATTGGAAAGCGTATTTGGGTAGTGCCTTCTTGGCACGATGCTCCCACTGATCCGGATGCAATTTGTCTCGCTGTTGATCCGGGTTTGGCATTTGGTACGGGTAGCCATCCGACCACACACTTATGTCTTTTATGGTTAGAAGAACATTCCAAATTAAAAAATCAAAGTCTTCTAGACTATGGATGTGGCTCTGGTATTTTGGCTATTGCCGCTGCTAAGTTGGGCTGCAATCCAGTAGTAGGTACGGATATTGATCCTCAGGCGATGGTCGCCGCCCGTAGCAATGCTGAAATCAATCAAACCATCATCAACTTCGTACTGCCAAACGAAGGGGCTCCTGAACTTGCCGCGGAGACTAAATACGATATTGTCATGGCTAATATTTTGGCCAATCCACTGCAAGTATTAGCGCCAGCACTGGTAAACAAAATGCGTCCTGGCGGACAAATTGTTCTATCTGGCGTGCTTGCTCGCCAAGCTGAAGAAGTGATTGCTACTTATAGTCAATGGCTAAAACTCACTGTGTGGAAAGAGAGTGAAGGTTGGGTGTGTCTACATGGCACATTAAATGCTGACCAAAAAACCTCTTTTGATGCACCGGCTCAAAAAAAAAGTCTCAAGTTAGCTTTACTCGTTAGTTTATTTTTACTGTTGCTGGTTTTTGGTGAGCATCTCTCTAGAAATACCTTGCTTCCTGCCTTAGCGCCTCGTGTCGATGGCACTTCAAATTCAATTTCAGTTACTTTGTTTTCAGTCTTGCAACGCATTGATACAAAACTCTGTAGTGCATTGGGATGCCTAGATCGCACGGTGAGCGATTTTTCTGCATGGAAAATTACTTCTGCCACACTTTCGCAAGAAAACGCCAGAGAGGGTCTTAAAAGCGCTGTAAATCCATCTATGCTGCAAGTAGATATACAAAATCGACTTGCTATTGCAGTATTGGCCCCGAATTTAGAAATCACTCTGACTGATGCAGAGGAAAATGAGATCAAATCATTGCAATACACCCCAGCAGAATGGTTACCTACTTCGTGGCAAGAGTCACACCCAGATTTTTTAAAAAAAGGAATTCCATCTGGAGAAATCATTCAAGTGGAATTACCGATTTCGTTAACGCAAAACACCGCAGGCTATCGTGTTCGCGTCCTTTACCCCTAATTTATCTATCAACATCACACTTACCACCTATAAGAAAGTAATTTATGGCTAGCTTGATCTGTGGCTCTATTGCCTACGACACCATCATGAACTTTGAAGGCAAATTCGCCGATCAAATCCTTCCTGAGCAGATTCATATTCTGAATGTGGCCTTTCTAGTTCCCACCATGCGTCGTGAATTCGGTGGTTGTGCTGGCAATATTGCCTACAACCTAAATCTTCTAGGTGGTGAACCCATCATCATGGCAACAGTGGGTGCCGATGCCGCACCTTATATGAATAGACTTGAGCAACTTCAGATCGATGCAAGTCATATTAGGCAGATCGAGAACGCATTCACTGCACAGGCCATGATTACAACCGATCAAACCAATAACCAAATTACCGCCTTCCATCCAGGCGCGATGGGCGAATCACACCTAAATCAAGTATCGGCAGTAATAGCGGAACGCAGCAAAAACTCCAAAAGCGCAACTAAATTCGGGATCGTTGCGCCTGATGGTCGCCAAGGAATGTGGGAGCACTGCCATCAATTAGCAGACGCAAACATTCCATTTATCTTCGATCCAGGCCAAGGATTGCCGATGTTTAATGGCCCAGAACTTCTTGAACTGGTTGATATCGCCAGTTATTTGGCGGTAAACGACTACGAAGGAGAAATGCTGTCTCAAAGAACGGGGCTCAGTTTGTCAAAGGTCGCCGAGCGAGTCAAAGCACTCATTGTTACCAAGGGTGCTGAAGGTGCTGACATCTACTTTGATGGTAAATGTATTGCAATTCCACCCGTACCAGCAGAAAAAGTAGTTGACCCAACGGGTTGTGGTGATGCATTCCGTGGCGGCCTGCTCTTTGGATTGGAAAACGGCATGGATTGGGAGACTACCGGTCGCCTCGCTAGCCTAATGGGTTCAATCAAAATTACCCATCAAGGGCCACAAAATCACCAATTAAGCAAAGATGAAATCGCCGTTCAATTTAAACAGGCATTTGGTTTTAGCTTCTAGTTTGTATTTAGGGGCTTAGCTTAGGTCAGCCCCCTACCGTCACTCTATCCAGAAATAAAAAAAGGGGTCTCGAGAGAGACCCCTTCTAGTAACACCCGTCTATTAAGGACGTGTGCCAGTTGGGAAGGGCCAAGCAGCGGCAGGATTCAACGCACTAGGCGCTGGTGCAGCAGCTTTTTTAGCCGCGGGCTTTTTAACAGCTGGGCCCGCTTTCTTCGCAGCAGGCTTACTTACTTTTTTTTTGCTACGCGCTTTTTTGCTACTTTTTTAGCAGCTGGCTTTTTAGCAGCAGCTTTCTTAGCAGCTGGACGCTTCTTGGCTACTTTTTTAGCAGCTGGCTTTTTAGCAGCAGCTTTTTTAGCAGCAGGACGCTTCTTAGCTACTTTTTTAGCAGCTGGCTTTTTAGCAGCAGCTTTTTTAGCTACTTTTTTAGCAGCTGGTTTCTTTGCAGCTACTTTTTTAGCAGCTGGTTTCTTTGCAGCAGGTTTTTTCTTGGCAGTTGCCATAGTATTGCTCCTTCACGTGAGGATTAGTACAAACTACATTAAGAAGACCCGACCATTCATTTCCGCGTGATTTTGCAATCGTTTGGATCTGACGAGCGAGCCATTCATCGGCGCACGGCTTGATGCTAGGTGCTGCACGCTAATGAATCCTGGAAAAAAAGCCGTGGCCCCGAAGGACAACGGCTTCTTAAATACGTTTGAAAAAATAGAGAGAGTAGCCCAGGCACCCTTGAACAAGGGTTTTCGGATTTGAGTCTGGTTTTGCTGACTTCTAAAACTATCCAACCGTCTAATCTCCTATTTAGCCAGTTGTGCGCTTTATTACTTTTTTACTATTCCCAACTTAGCGCACCACCGGTTTGATACTCAATAACGCGTGTCTCAAAAAAGTTTCGTTCTTTTTTCAGATCAATCATTTCTGACATCCATGGAAATGGATTCTCTTCATTTGGGAACATCGCGTCAAGTCCTATTTGCAAACATCTACGATTACAAATGTATCTTAGGTATCCTTTGAACATCGGAGCGTTCAATCCAAGCACTCCACGAGGCATCGTATCTTCAGCATAACGGTACTCCAATTCAACTGCTTTTTCGAAGATTGATTTGATCTCGTCTTTGAACGCGGAAGTCCATAACTGCGGGTTCTCCAGCTTAATTTGGTTAATTAAATCGATACCAAAATTACAGTGCATTGACTCATCACGAAGGATGTATTGATACTGCTCAGCAGCACCAGTCATTTTGTTTTGACGACCCATTGCAAGTATTTGCGTAAAACCAACATAAAAGAACAAACCTTCCATCACGCAAGCAAAAACAATCAAAGAACGAAGTAGTTTTTGATCATTCTCTAATGTGCCAGTCTTAAATGTTGGATCAGTTAATACATCAATAAATGGAATTAAGAACTCATCTTTTGCACGAATTGAATCAATTTCATGATACGCATTGAAGATTTCACCTTGGTCTAAGCCAAGAGACTCAACAATATATTGGTACGCATGGGTATGAATAGCCTCTTCAAAAGCCTGACGCAATAAGTATTGACGGCATTCTGGAGCGGTAATTTGACGATAAGTTCCCAAAACAATATTGTTTGCTGCCAAAGAGTCGGCAGTTGTGAAGAAACCCAGATTGCGCTTAATAATACGTCGCTCATCCTCTGTAAGACCATTTGGATCCTTCCAAAGCGCAATATCGCGATTCATATTGATCTCTTGTGGCATCCAGTGGTTTGCGCAACCAGCTAAGTATTTCTCCCAAGCCCACTTATACTTAAATGGCACCAACTGGTTAACATCAGTCTTTGCATTGATAACACGTTTATCCGCCACATTAACCCGACGAGTTTCCATGCCAGCCACCGAAGCACTTTGCTCTTGTGCCGAAGCAGTAGCTTGAGGTGTCAAAGCCACCTGATCCGCCTGAGGGCGTTGCGGTTCTACAGCAACCGGCTGGGGCGCAAGACCAGCTTTTGCTAGTGCTGGGGCAACTTCTTCATCCCAATTCAACATAACTTTCTCCTAAATTCTTTTATTTCTAAGCAATAAGCAAATGGCTTATTGGCATGCTTCACATTCTTCAAATCCTGCATCACCTGGGCGCATTGTGCAAACTGGGCCATCGGCCTCAACTCCACCTGCTGCACTTGCGGCATCAGTACCACTTACGCCACCACCACTAGATACCGCATTCAATTGACCGCTGGCAACAGTTGATTTCTCAACGTGGGTTGCAGCCATTGTGCGGAGATAGTAAGTAGTTTTCAGGCCACGCAACCATGCCAATTTGTAGGTGTCATCCAATTTCTTACCAGATGCGCCAGCCATGTAAATATTTAATGACTGCGCTTGGTCAATCCACTTCTGACGACGAGAAGCCGCCTCAACTAACCAGGTTGGCTCAACCTCAAAGGCAGTTGCGTACAAATCACGTAAATCCTGTGGAATGCGATCAATCTTCGACAAAGTGCCATCAAAGTACTTTAAGTCGGCAATCATCACTTCATCCCAAAGACCGCGATCCTTCAAATCACGCACTAAGTACTCATTCACTACCGTGAATTCGCCAGAAAGGTTGGATTTCACAAACAAGTTCTGGAATGTTGGCTCAATACAAGCAGACACACCAATAATGTTAGAAATTGTCGCTGTGGGTGCGATTGCCACGCAATTGGAGTTGCGCATACCGTGTTGCTTAATACGTGCACGCAAACCACTCCAATCCATAGTAGAAGAGTTATCCACCTCTACATAGCCACCACGTTCTGCTGCCAACATTGCCACTGAATCCTGCGGAAGAATGCCACGATCCCATAAAGAACCTTTGTATGTACTGTAAACGCCACGCTCTTCAGCCAATTCATTAGAAGCCTGATAAGCGTAATAGCAAACTGCTTCCATAGAGGAATCCGCAAACTTCACAGCTTCCTCACTGGCATAAGGAATGCGCTGCATATGTAAGCAATCCTGGAAGCCCATGATGCCCATACCGACTGGACGGTGCTTCAAATTTGAATTACGTGCCTTAGCAACAGCGTAGTAGTTGATATCGATCACGTTATCAAGCATACGCATTGCTGTACGAACAGTTCTCTGCAACTTCTCATGGTCGAGAATCATCTTGCCATTGGCATCGGTAGTCATATGAGCGGTTAAGTTCACAGAACCCAGGTTACAAACTGCAATCTCAGTCTCGTTTGTATTGAGAGTGATCTCAGTACAAAGATTAGATGAGTGAACTACGCCAATATGCTGCTGTGGGCTACGAATATTGCATGGATCTTTGAAAGTGATCCATGGGTGACCAGTTTCAAATAACATGCCGAGCATCTTGCGCCACAATTGCTGAGCTGGAATACGGCGGAATGGCTTCAATTCACCACGATCTGCCTTTTGCTCGTAAGCAACATAGGCTTCTTCAAATGCTCTGCCATATTTATCATGCAGATCTGGGGTATTAGATGGTGAGAACAAAGTCCAATCACCGTTCTCCATTACACGCTTCATGAACAGGTCAGGAATCCAGTTCGAAGTATTCATATCATGGGTACGACGACGGTCATCACCTGTGTTCTTACGTAACTCCAAGAACTCTTCAATATCTAAGTGCCATGTTTCCAAATAGGCACAAACTGCGCCCTTACGCTTACCGCCTTGATTCACGGCAACGGCAGTGTCATTCACTACCTTTAAGAATGGCACAACACCTTGTGATTTACCGTTAGTCCCTTTGATATGACTTCCTAATGCGCGAACATTGGTCCAGTCATTACCCAAACCACCAGCAAACTTAGACAACAACGCATTTTCTTTCAATGCCTCGTAAATGCCATCCAAATCGTCGTCTACAGTGGTCAAGTAGCAGCTAGAAAGCTGTGGACGGGTTGTAGCTGAATTGAACAAGGTTGGTGTACTGGACATGAAATCAAATGTGGATAGGATTTCATAGAATTCAATCGCACGACGCTCACGATCCAACTCATTTAACGCAAGACCCATCGCAACTCGCATAAAGAAAGCCTGAGGCATTTCAATACGACGATCTTCAATGTGCAAGAAATAGCGATCATACAAAGTCTGTAGACCAAGGTAATTGAACTGCAAATCACGACTGGCGTTCAAAGCAGCGGCCAAGCGTGGCAAATCAAACTCGCGCATGCGTGGATCCAACAACTCAGCAGAGATGCCTTCGTTAATGTACTTAGCAAAATAAGTGCTGTATTCAGCTTGCATATCACCCTGCAATACTTCCTTGCCCAAGATTTCTTTGCGGATCACATGCATCAAGATGCGCGCTGTTACTTGGCTGTATGCGGGATCTTTTTCAATCAATGTGCGGGATGCCAAGATGGCGGAATCATATACTTGCGCCATCGGAACACCATCATACAAATTCTTAATGGTTTCGGTGATGATTGGGGTAGCGTCAATATGATTACCTAGACCTTCACAAGCCGCCTCAATAACTGTGCGCAAAGCGGCAATATCGAGCCACTTTTCGACACCGTTATCTGTTACTTTGATGCCAGACTCACCAGCTTGATTCGCAGTTTGTGTCTCTTGAGAAACTTCTTGCTGAGCTGCACGCTCTTGATTGCGCTTTTCGCGATAAAGAACATAAGCACGGGCAACATTGTGCTCACCACTACGCATCAGAGCCAATTCCACCTGATCTTGAATATCTTCAATGTGGAAAGTGCCACCATTTGGTCGACTACGCAATAAGGCACGAACCACTGAATGCGTTAACTGCTCAACTTGTTCACGAACGCGCGCAGATGCCGCGCCCTGACCGCCATTGACCGCCAAAAACGCTTTTGTTACTGCAATTGCAATTTTGGATGGCTCAAATGCAACCACTGAACCATTGCGGCGAATAATTTTGTAATCGGACAACTGGGTCGCCTGGCTACCACCCACACCGCCGGCTACAAAACTAGCGGAAGGAGCCTGATTGATTGCCCCCGCAGGACTCATTCCTGGATTATTAGCCCCGGTTGGTTGGCCTGCTGTCTGTGGATTAGCGTATGTCATGATGCTCCTGCGTCTATATATAGTTATTGGGACAAAATATCGTTAAAAAACAATAAGGTATTGCTTCACTTAAACACTACATCTAGTGTTTTAAAGTGCATTAGGCACTAAGTATAGGGAAATATTTAGTATTTGGTAAGCTATTTATGACAATTCTTTATTAGTATTTTTACTAATTATTTGACTTATTTTTGAGTCATTTTGGTGCGAATTTTTGAGCCCTTTTTAGACAAAGGCTAGAAAAGTAAGCGTACGCTCACATACAAAAATGAACTTACCGAGAACTCAAACCAAAAGGCAGATTTTCTGCAGAAATTCCCGCTTCTTTTTGGAACTTTGACCAGTCAAAATAAATTCCGGGGTCAGTTTTGCGTCCAGGCGCAATGTCGCTGTGTCCAACAAATTGCAAATGGGGATAAGCACATGCCAATTTCCCAATAAGATTATTCAAACCTTCATACTGAGCCTCTGAAAATGGTGTTTCACCATCGCCCTCCAACTCAATGCCAATAGAAAAATCATTGCATTTTTCTCTACCAAAATAAGATGACTTACCAGCATGCCAAGCCTTATGTTGAGTCGATACAAACTGTATTAACTCGCCAGAACGGCTTATTAAAAAATGACTAGATACCTTTTGATCGGCAATCTCCGCAAAATAAGGATGTAGATTGGGGTCAAGCTTATTTTGAAAAAAATGAACGATATGGTGACTGGAAGATTGATTCTTAAATTCACCGGGAGGAAGGCTGATGTGATGAATCACCACCAAATCGGGCGTGATGTTTTCTGGCCTAGCATCTTGATTGGGTGAAACACACCACTTTGCATCGCCTATCCATCCACTCGAATCTAGAGCATGTAGATGCTCTTTTGAGCAGTAGAAACGACTGTCATATGCGAGTGCTTCTGATTCTGGAAGATGCAATTTGCAGTATTGGCATTGCACCATAACCTCCGGATCCATGACCTTCTTAGTCTTACTCTTATTAGGATCTTGAGGGTTTTCTGAATCAAGCTTAGCCTGTTTTTTACCTTTAATCCAAAGGTAAAAAAGACCTGCGCCAGCAAACAATAAAAGCCACTTAAACAAGAATTAGACTCTCTGAAGAATGACTTCCAATACAAACCGACTGCCTACATATGCCAGCAATAAAGCCGTATAAGCGCTCAATACCCAACGAATAGCGGCTCTACCACGAAGACCTACCCGCCAACGAGCCAACAAAAGTCCACCAAACAAAACCCAAGATACCAAAGCAAAGATTGTTTTGTGATCAAAGACGAGTGGCTTGCCAAATAAGGTCTGTGAAAACAACAAGCCAGAAAAGACCGTCAAGCTAAGTAAGGCAAATCCAACATACAGTAAGTTAAATAAAAGGCTTTCCATAGTCATCAGTGGAGGGAGGTCTTCCAGCCAATTTGCAAACCGACTATTAGGAATAATGGCTAGTTGACGATGCAATGCTCGATCCTGAACACTCATCAGCATGGCATGCATTGCCGCCAAGCTTAGTAAACCCACAGACACGGTAGCCACAACAAAGTGACCCTTAAACCAAGGATCTGAAACTGCCTTTGGCGATATCACCACCCCAGGGAAAATGTTTGGAAGAAAAGCGCAAATCAGCGCAAACATTAAAGCCATCCAGCGCAAGCTAGCGATGGGTAAAAACCAGGACTGAAACCAATAAAACGCCAAACCAACCCAGGCAATCAAGGATAAATCTTGCGCAAACCCAAATACAAAGCCCTGGGGAGTAAAGACGGAGTCATGAAGTTGAACTCCATGAATCACCAAAATCACAAAAATGGCAGCTTGCACCAAGACAGTTGAGAGCCTAGACTCCACACCACTCTTGGCTTTAAAGCTTAAAAGCAGCAAAAGAACTAAATAAAGTACAGAAGGGAGCCATCCGTAACTTGAGTAACCTAAAATATCCATCTAGAAAGTCTAATCGATAAATGCTAGAAAACCTCACCGACCGCTTATCTCGCGTTGTTAAAACAATGCGGGGTCAAGCTCGCCTCACTGAAGCCAATACCGCAGAAATGCTACGGGAAATCCGTCTAGCCTTATTGGAAGCTGACGTAGCCCTACCAGTAGTGAAGTCTTTACTGGAACAAATTAAATTTAAAGCCCTTGGCGAAGAAGTGGTTGGTAGCCTTAGTCCGGGGCAAGCTCTTGTAGGGGTAGTCCAGCGCGAACTTGCCCAAGTCATGACGGGTGACCCCAACCAAAGTGGTGACCTTAATCTAGCGACCCAGCCACCAGCTGTCATCTTGATGGCTGGTTTACAGGGTGCGGGTAAGACCACCTCGGTTGGAAAACTAGCAAAGTGGTTACAAGAGAAAAAGAAGAAGAAAGTACTTACTGTTTCTTGCGACGTTTATCGGCCAGCTGCGATTGAGCAACTAGAGACTGTCTCTAAGCAAGTTGGCGCAGAATTTTTTCCAAGCAATATTAATCAAAAGCCGATTGATATCGCCCTAGCCGCCCTTGACTGGGCGCGTCGCCATTACTTCGATGTAGTGCTGGTAGATACGGCAGGTCGCCTGGGTATTGACGAGGCACTCATGCAAGAAATTAAAACCTTGCATACCAGCCTCAATCCCATCGAAACATTATTTGTAGTTGATGCCATGCTTGGTCAAGATGCGGTCAACACCGCTAAAGCTTTCCACGAGGCACTACCACTCACTGGAGTAATCCTTACAAAACTGGATGGCGACTCCCGAGGTGGTGCCGCGCTTTCTGTTCGCCAAGTAACAGGTGTACCACTCAAATTTATCGGTGTAGCCGAGAAGATGGATGGTCTTGAGGCCTTTGATGCCGAGCGCATGGCCAATCGTATTTTGGGCATGGGCGACATTCTGGCATTAGTAGAACAAGCTCAACAACACGTTGATGTTGCCAAAGCGGAGAAATTAGCTAATAAGATTTCTAAAGGCGGCTTTGATCTAGAAGATTTTCGTGATCAACTGATGCAAATGCAAAAGATGGGTGGCATGGCTAGCTTAATGGATAAGCTACCAAGTCAAGTAGCTCAAGCAGCCTCCAAGGCAAACCTTAGTAATGCCGATAAACAAACTACACGCATGCGCGGAATCATTGACAGCATGACACCTCAAGAGCGCCGAAAACCTGAATTACTCAAAGCAAGCCGTAAGCGTCGTATAGCCGCAGGTTCTGGCGTAGAAGTACAGGAAGTAAATCGTCTACTCGCTCAGTTCGAGCAAATGCAAGCAATGATGAAACAATTTAAAGGTGGGAAAATGGCACGTGCCATGGCTAGCATGGCTGCAAAAGGAGCCGCCAAAGGCATTGGCGGTCTCTTTAAAAAATAATTAACTAACCAAGTTTTTTGCAGTGTTGACTGCAGAAATGACTTTTGCCTTGATATCGCCCAATGGAATGTTTTGAGATTCAGCATCAGTTCGACTCTTAAACTCTACTTGAGAATCCGCTAAGCCACGATCGCCAATCACTACGCGGAACGGTGCCCCAATTAATTCCCAGTCAGCAAACATCGCTCCAGGACGTTCATTACGATCATCCAAAATCACATCGATGCCAGCTGCTAATAGCTCATCATGCAATTGATCGCATGCAACTTTAACGGCCTCTGATTTTTCGTATCCCATAGGACAAATCACCACCTCAAATGGCGCCATTGAAATTGGCCAAATAATGCCCTTCTCATCATGACCTTGCTCAATCGCAGCACCCAGTAAGCGAGTAACACCAATGCCATAGCAACCCATCACCATGGGCTGAGCTTTACCTTGCTGGTCTAAGTATGTGCAACCCATTGCCTCTGAATAACGCGTGCCCAACTGGAAGACGTGACCGACTTCAATACCACGACAAATATCAACAATCCCTTTACCATCAGGCGAAGGGTCCCCGATCACCGCATTACGAATATCAAGAACCAATGCTTCAGGTAAATCACGACCCCAGTTCACACCGGTCAAGTGATAACCCGCATCATTTGCACCACAAACAAAATCAGACATATTGGCAACGGTCCGATCTGCCACAACGGTTACATCTGCCCTTACACCAACCGGTCCCAAGTAACCCGCTGGAGCATTGCAGGCTTGCTTGATTTCTGCTTCCGTAGCAAAACGTGATTCAGCCATTCCAGGCACCTTGCTAGCCTTTACCTCATTAAGCTCATGATCGCCACGCACTAACAACATGAAGAGTTTTGCTGGTCTGTTTTCTTGGTCTGCAGCAAACAATAAAGACTTCACTGTTTTCTCTAGAGGAATATTCAGCAACTTTGCAACGTCTGCACAGTTTGTCTTTTCTGGAGTTGGAACTTTTGCCATTGCAACAGTACCAGCAGCGCGTTCCGCAATCAAAGACAATGACTCAGCAGCCTCCAAGTTGGCTGCGTAATCAGAATTTGGACAATACACAATCGCATCTTCACCCGTATCGGCAATCACGTGGAACTCTTGACTACCAGATCCTCCAATAGCGCCGTTATCTGCTGTTACCGCACGGAACTGTAAACCCATGCGCTTGAAGATGCGGGTATATGCATCAAACATGATTTGGTAAGACTTCTTTAGACCTTCCACATCCCGATCAAAAGAGTAAGCATCTTTCATGCTGAACTCACGACCACGCATGATGCCGAAACGAGGACGACGCTCATCACGAAACTTGGTTTGAATCTGATAAAAATTGACTGGCAGTTGCTTATAGCTCCTAATTTCATTGCGAGCTAAATCAGTAATTACCTCCTCAGAGGTAGGCTGAATTAAGAAATCACGATCATGACGATCTTTGATACGGAGTAACTCTGGCCCCATCTTTTCCCAGCGACCTGTCTCTTGCCAAAGTTCAGCAGGCTGAATCATTGGCATCAATAATTCGATTGCACCTGCTCGATTCATTTCTTCGCGAATGATATTTTCTACCTTACGAATAACTTTTAAACCGAGTGGCAAATAGTTATAAATGCCTGCACTCAGCTTGCGAATTAAACCTGCGCGCACCATTAGCTTATGCGAAACCACCTCAGCGTCAGAGGGGGCTTCTTTTAGCGTGGCGAGAAATGATTGTGATGCTTTCATGTATGGATATAATCAAATCATTGATTTTAAAGGATTTGAGGCACGATCATGCTTGACCGTGAAGGGTATCGCCCGAATGTCGGCATTGTCCTCCTCAACAGCCGTAACGAGGTTTTCTGGGGAAAACGCGTTGGGCAGCATTCGTGGCAGTTCCCGCAGGGCGGGATTCAGCATGGTGAAAGCCCTGAACAGGCTATGTACCGCGAACTGCAAGAGGAGGTTGGCTTACTACCGGAGCATGTCCAAATTATTGGACGGACTAGGGACTGGCTTCGCTATGACGTCCCCGAGGAATACTTGCGTCGCCAACATTCAAGCCGTATTCATCGCGCTGCCTATCGTGGCCAAAAACAAATTTGGTTTCTATTGCGCCTAGTAGGTTTAGATAGCGATATTCAGTTACGAGCATCAGAACACCCTGAATTTGATGCTTGGCGCTGGGTGCCCTTTTGGATACAACTAGATGCAGTGATCGACTTTAAGAGGGAAGTCTATCAATTAGCACTATCTGAACTTGCCCGTTATCTTTCCCGAGGCATGCGTATGCAACAGCTAGCCTGGGGCACTCCGCTTGACCTATTCCAGTCTTTTTATGCCAGCAGCGAAGAAAATTCCAACTCTTCAAAAGAATCAGGCAAACAAAAATGAACCCTGCCATTAAAAAACTCAAACAATATGGAACCAGCATTTCTATTGGGCTCGGCTTAATAGCCTGCTCAGGAGATCCTATGCAAAGTGGTCTAGATCCCTTTGCACCCATGGTTTTTAAAGAAGGTGAAACTACATTGCCGTTAAGTGCCCCCAATAAGTCTACATTACTGCCGTTCTATGTTTCTCAGGGAACTATTTTCAAGTTTGCAATTGATACAAGCTCCATCCTAATTGCTGCCGATGGCGTCACTAGATATACAGTAGTAATAACCAATCCAAGCGGTGGGGAACAGGTGCAATATGAGGGAATTCGCTGTGATTCATATCAATGGCGACTGTATGGGACTCTTGAAAATAATAAGTGGATTAAAAACCCATTAAGCAGCTGGAATGACATTAAACCCAAAGTAACTAATCGTTATCAAGCAGCGTTAGCTTCTGGAGCCTTTTGCAACTTCAATACTCAAGAGAAAAGTATTGCAACGGTTTTAAATTCACTCAATCCAAATAGCTTTACCGGTGGAACTAAACCCAGTAATTCAATGGGACAAATAATTGGCTATTAACGAGCTTTTAAAAACGTACCAATTGGCGCACCTTGCATTAGTCGTATCAGGACTTGATCTTCGCGGCCAGAGGCAATAATCGTATTGGCCCCAGTTTTAGCTGCTATTTTGGCAGCAAATACCTTAGTAAGCATTCCACCTTTACTGAGCTCACTCGCTGCTCCACCAGCCATTTTTTCCAAAGCAGGATCACCTGCAGTGGCATTGGTCAGTAATGTTGCATCAGGATTTTGGCGGGGATCAGCCGTGAATAATCCACCCTGATCAGTCAAAATTATCAAGAGATCTGCGTTTATTAAATTGGTCACTAACGCAGCAAGACTATCGTTATCACCAAATTTAATTTCATCAGTTACAACTGTATCGTTTTCATTGATAATTGGAACTACTCCTAATCTCAACAAGGTATCCAAAGTAGCCCGAGCATTGGCATTTCGTTCTGCATCCGCCAAATCCGCATTTGTCAGTAAGACCTGCGCACTACGCAAATTAAAACGCGCAAAACAACTCTCATACACCTGAACTAAACCCATCTGACCAACCGCTGCAGCAGCCTGTAATTGATGAATTTCCTGTGGTCTTTTAGTCCAACCGAGGCGCTGCATACCCTCAGCGATAGCGCCCGAACTAACCATTAACACTTCATGTCCAGTTTTTAGTAGGCTTGCCATTTGCTCAGCCCACTTTGCTATCGCAGCATGATCTAGTCCCTCACCGTTATTGGTAACTAAACTAGAGCCCACTTTAACAACAATCCGTAGAGTTTTTTTAGCGTTCATAACAAAGAGCCAATTAACTAGTTAATCCGGTTTTTTATCTTCTGACTGAACTTGATAACGAGGATCTTGAGCACGTTCATCAGCATTATCTCGATCACGTCGTACAGAATCTAAATAATCTTGCAGGGAGTAGCAAAGCTTATCGCAGCCCATACCAGTTAAAGCGGAAATCTCAAATACAGGACCTTTCCACTTAAACTTTTTCACAAAGTCAGCTATAACTTTTTTGCGATCCTCTTCAGGGATCATGTCGACTTTATTGAGCACTAACCAGCGAGGCTTCTCCACCAAAGCTTCATCGTACTTACGTAACTCATTGACGATTGCGTTTGCATCGGCCACTGGATCAACATTCTCATCAAATGGAGCTATATCTACCAAGTGAAGCAAAACTCCAGTACGTTGCAAGTGACGCAAGAAACGATGTCCCAGACCTGCGCCTTCAGCAGCACCTTCAATCAAACCGGGAATATCGGCGATAACAAAACTACGTTCATTACCAATGCGCACGACACCCAAATTAGGGTGCAAAGTTGTAAATGGATAATCAGCAATCTTTGGTCGTGCATTTGAAACAGCAGTGATTAAGGTGGATTTGCCTGCATTTGGCATCCCCAATAAACCCACATCAGCCAACACCTTTAATTCCAATTTCAATTTGCGACGTTCGCCTGGTTTGCCATTTGTCTTCTGGCGTGGCGCTCTATTGGTGCTGCTCTTAAAGTGAATATTGCCCCAACCACCAACGCCACCCTGCGCCAAGCAAAGGCGCTCGCCGTGCGTAGTTAAATCAGCAATAGGCTCGCCGGTTTCATAATCGGAAATGATGGTGCCCACTGGCATACGCAATTCAATATCATCGCCTGCACGACCATAACAATCTGCCCCGCGGCCAGGCTCACCATTTTTTGCGGTGTGCGTTTTTGCGTAACGGTAATCAATCAAGGTGTTGATATTGCGATCAGCAATAGCCCAAACACTTCCGCCTTTACCGCCATCACCACCATCTGGACCACCGAATTCAATAAACTTTTCACGGCGCATAGAGGCGCTTCCGGCACCACCTTGCCCGGCAATCACTTCAATACGTGCTTCGTCTATAAATTTCATGAATAAAAAAGGCCTCGCTTAGCGAGGCCTGTTCCTAAGAGTTAAATTCGGAATAAATCTGAATCAAACGAGTCTCAGTCAGGCGCCTTATGAACGAGGCAGAACTGAAACTTGGGCCTTTTTCAAGGCGCCCTTAACGCCGAATTCCACTTGACCGTCAACCAAGGCGAACAAAGTGTGATCTTTACCAATACCAACGTTTGCACCTGGGTGAACACGGGTACCGCGTTGACGAATAATGATGCCGCCAGCATTAATATGCTCGCCGCCAAATACCTTAACGCCTAAACGTTTCGATTCTGAGTCGCGACCATTTCGTGTTGAGCCGCCGCCTTTTTTCTGTGCCATATCTTTCTCCTACCTTGAATTAGGCTTTAATCGTGTTGATCAAAATTTCAGTGAAATTTTGACGATGGCCTTGGTGCTTTTGATAATGCTTGCGACGGCGCATCTTAAAGATTGTCACTTTATCGTGACGTCCTTGGGAGACGACAGTGGCCATCACAGCTGCACCATTAACCAATGGATCACCTAATTTCAGTGAAGCGCCTTCGCCAACGGCGAGGACTTGGTCAAGAGTGATTTCGCTGCCGATTTCCGCTGGTATCTGTTCTATTTTCAATTTTTCGCCTGCGGCAACTTTATACTGTTTGCCACCGGTTTTTATGACCGCGTACATGGATTGAAACCTCAATTAATATTTACATTTAAGCTAATCCACCCTGGACTAGCTAAGCCGATTATTATATCTTGCATGCCTAGCACTGTCAAAATCAATGACTTAAGCCAAATCCTGGCCCCAATTGCCTTAGATTTCAAGGCTTTAGATGAGGTTATTCGTCAACGTTTGGCCTCAAAAGTGGCCTTAATTGACCAAATTTCCACCTATATCATCCAGGCTGGCGGCAAACGGGTCAGACCTGCGCTCTTGATGTTGGTGGCAAAAGCCCTAGCAAATGGCAAAGAAACTGCCCATATCTTAGAAATGTCCGCTGTTGTCGAATTCATTCATACAGCCACCCTCTTACACGATGATGTAGTCGATGAATCGACCCTCCGCAGGGGTCGCGAGACAGCCAATGCCGCTTTTGGCAATGCGGCAAGCGTCCTGGTTGGAGACTTCCTATACTCTCGCGCCTTCCAAATGATGGTGAGACCCAACGACCTTAGAGTAATGCAAATCTTGTCAGATGCGACAAATACGATTGCTGAAGGCGAAGTTCTGCAACTCCTGAATATGAACGATCCCGAAGTGGATGAAGCTAGTTATCTGCAAGTCATTCGCTACAAAACTGCGAAGCTTTTTGAAGCTTCCACAGAACTAGGCGCTATTTTGGCAAATGCCACCGATACTCAACGCGAACAAGCTGCGGCATTTGGTCGCCATATTGGTACTGCCTTTCAGTTAATGGACGACTTACTCGATTACACCGCTAGCGCTGCTCAGATGGGGAAAAACGCTGGGGATGATCTTCGCGAGGGTAAACCGACCCTACCTCTCATTTACTTATTAGAAAATGGCACTAGTGAAGAACAACTTTTAGTTCGCGCAGCAATTGAGCAAAACCAAGATTTACCTGATGATGTATTTGCGCAAATTTTAGCTGCCGTACAAAACTCTGGCGCCCTAGATTACACACAAGCAGTCGCCAAGCGTGAAGCAGACTTAGCCCTTTCTTACCTAAAGGACTTCCCCGTAAATGAAGCCACTAAAGCGCTGGAGGCCTTGTGTGCATACTCTCTCACAAGACAAACTTAAGTACCCAAGCTATTTAATCTGAGTTCTCGTGCGGTAATACGCACTTGCTCTGCCTCCTCGCGCAAGCGAGAAATCTCCTGTTGGGATAGTTTTTCTATATTGGAGTACTCCAACTTCCATGACGGGTCAGAAGACCATCTTAAGGGTGACTGCACTGTTGTACGTGCAGAGGGAGCCACCTCAATCAAGCCTAGAGCCAAGGAGAAATTTAAATCCTGAGAATGAACATCGTTTGGCTTAGCTGCGGCATTACCCAAAGGAAAATCAGAAAATAAAAATCTAGGAACGCCACAATATTCAACAATATCTTTAGCCGCGCCCATTACAACAGTAGAAATTCCTGCAGCCTCCAAATATCTGGCTAATAAACTTTGACTTTGATGACATATTGGGCAGTTTGGAATCAATATCGCAACATCCACACTATCCGCCCTCAGCATTTCCAAAATTTGAGGGGCATCAATTTCTAATGTATGACGCTGACTCCGATTGGTAGGCAAGCCATAAAAATGTGGTGATAGTGCCTTGATTACTTTTGCCGCAACCGCCCTTTTAGCAGCCTCCAATGGAAACCAGCAATTAATATCTTCCATATTGGCATGTTTACGATCAATCCCCACATGGGAAATTCTCAGATCAATATTGTCTGTGATGCTTTGTTTGTAGGGCTGATAAAACTTTGCTGCCGCGTTGTAAGGAGAGCCTGGTCCTTGCGGGCCTTTATCTGGGTCATAAGGAACGGCAGTAGTTATAAGACCCAATACAGAGTCTGAGAGTGGTTTCTTAATAGGACTAAATGGCACATCAACATAGTGTGCCCATACATATGGATTGTCATAGCCTAGACCCAAATAATAGCTTCGGGTGCGCTCCATATAACGAACTGGTTGATCTTGTTCTGGTGCAAAAACGAGCTCAGAAGTTTTAGACATCAATTCATCCCTGTAAGATATTGCATATCAAATATTTAACTTCATAGGAACTTATTATGGCGCAGTGGCTTAGATTTCAGCATCAAGGAAAAAGTGGTTTAGGGCAAGTAAAAGGCGATGAAATCGCAGTTTTCGATGGCGATTTATTTAATGAGCCAAGGGCAACGGGTGAAACTCTTAAGTTAGCCGATGTCACAATCGACATTCCTTGCGTACCATCCAAAATGGTTGCTATGGTCGATAACTTTCACGCATTGGTAACCAAACTTGAGCATGCAGTACCTGCCGAGCCTTTGTACTTCCTTAAGGGTAACAATTCTTTTTTGGCCGCCAACCAAGTTATTCGCACCCCCAAATCCTACTCTGGAAAAGTAGTTTACGAAGGAGAGCTTGGCATTGTGATTGGGAAGAGATGCCATGAAGCAGATGAAACAGAAGCATCTCAGGCCATTTTTGGTTACACCTGCATTAATGATGTGACAGCTATCGAAATACTGAATCGCGATCCCGGGTATGCCCAATGGACTCGTGCCAAAAGTTTTAATACCTTTGGTGTATTTGGCCCTTACATCACCACCGATGTAGATCCAAGCAAGCTTACGATCAAAACAATTCTTAATGATCAAGAGCGTCAAAACTACCCAATCGCAGATATGATCTTCCCGCCTGCAAAATTAGTGAGCTTAATTTCACAAGATGTCCCACTTGAAGCGGGTGACATTATTGCGTGCGGCACCTCTGTAGGCGTTGGGACCATGAAACCTGGCAGCAATGTGAGCATCATTATTGATGGCGTTGGACAACTCAATAATCGCTTCGAATAAACAAAAGTTTCACAAAGAATAAAACCCCTTGCTACTCAACATAGCAAGGGGTTTTTAATACGTAAATCTAATTAATAACCTGAGACAGAAGGCAAGGCTAAACTGCCTTTGGAGGCTTGCACGTTTTCATCCAAATATTTGGTTAGAGCAAACACGGTATTCAAGCAAGGTGTGGGTGTTTGTGTGATCTTGCCGAGTTCGATCACCGATCCCAGTAGAGCATCGATTTCTAAACTACGCCCCGCTTCTAAGTCCTGCAACATGGAAGTCTTATGTTTACCAACTTTTTCCGCCCCAGCAATACGACGTTCAATATCAACCCGGAAAGTGACCCCTAACTTCTCGGCGATTGTCTGTGCTTCAGCCATCATGTTGCGCGCCAATTCTTTGGTCAAAGGATATTGGCAAATGCCCTCGAGTGTTCCGTGAGTCAAAGAACTGATTGGGTTGAAAGTCATGTTGCCCCAAAGCTTGAGCCAGATTTCAGAACGAATGTCGTCCAAAATTGGGGACTTAAAACCAGCAGCACCCATCATCTCTGACATCTTTTGAATCCGCTCAGTTGTCTTGCCGTCCAACTCGCCTAAAGGGAAACGATTCCCCTCGACGTGACGAATAACGCCAGGTGCTTGAGTAAAGGTTGCTGGATACACGACACAACCGATGATGTTATTTGGGTTAATTGCATTTTTAGCGACGCCACCAGCATCCACCGTCTCCACAGAATGGTCTTGATACTTGCCACCAAGCTTTTGGAAATACCACCAAGGAATACCGTTTTGCATTGGTATCAGAATCGTTTCTGGTCCCATGATGGCTGCTAAATCATCAATGATCGGCTCAACTTGATGGGCTTTTACAGCCAAAATAATTACATCCGGAGTCTCAGCATCCCGAATTTTTTCCACTGCTTTCACTTGGGCAACTAAAGGCTCTGGTTGGTCATCCATAATCAGAGCAAGACCACGCTCTTTAATTGCTGCCAAAGTAGCGCCACGTGCGACAACAGTTACTTCATTGCCCGCTCGAGCCAACATAACAGCTAGGTAGCCACCAATGGCGCCACCTCCACCGATCACACAGATTTTCATAACAACTCCATAAGAACTAAAAATTTTTAATTAACATCATCTTAGAGGAGAATATTTTGCGGTGCAATATAATATTTTTGCCTAATTTTTAAGCAACTCCTGCTCTAGACTGCTTTTAATGAATCTTTTGGCACCAGACTACCCAAAATCATGCCTCCAATGCTGGCAAATAAGCCGGCTAATTGAGGTGGCAATATGGCATTTGGTGCCAAGATTTCGCAACTTATCCAAATAGTTAAGCCCCCTACAACTGCCAACAGGCCGCCTAAAGAGTTTGCTCTTGGCCAATAGACCCCAAATGCAAGTGGCACAAAAGCAGCCACCAGAGTGACTTTATAAGCACTCTCCACCATCTTAAAAATAGATAATTCTGAATTCACAGCAAAGAAAGTGACTACCACAGCAAAGCATAGGACCGTAATCCGCATGACTTTCAATAAATCTTGATCAGATAAATGCTTAAAAAATCCTCGGACAATATTTTCAGCAAAAGTTACCGATGGAGCCAATAAAGTTGCACTCGCACAACTTTTAATTGCGGATAACAATGCCCCGAAGAACATTACCTGCGCAATGATTGGCGCATGACCCAAAATCAATTTAGGCAAGATCATTTGCGGATCGGTTGATAAGTATTCTTTGACTAGGTCTGGACTAATCAAAGTTGCGGAGTAAGCCAAATACATCGGCACAAAAGCAAAAATAAAATAAAGTACCCCACCCAGCAAAGCCGCTTGAACTGCGATATTGACATTTTTAGAAGAAGTTATTCGCTGGAATACATCTTGCTGAGGAATAGAACCTAACATCATGGTGCATAAAGCTGCCACGAATCCCAAGATGGACGCTAAATTCATATCTGGCCAAAAATTACTAAATTGACCGGCCGCCACCGCGTGCTCAATCACCACAGATACGCCACCAGTTTGAGTAGTCATTTCGCCGCCGATATACAACATGCCGATTACGATGATGATCATCTGAATAAAGTCAGTAATCGCCACAGACCACATACCACCAAATAAGGTGTAAATAAGAACACTACCTGCCCCTATCAACATGCCACCCGTCTGAGAAATACTACCTTCAGATACGACATTAAATACAAGCCCAAGAGCTTTAATTTGAGCTGCAACCCAACCTAAATAAGAAACAACAATGCAGAGCGTGACTAAAACCTCTACAGTGCGACCATACTTTTCACGGAAAAAATCGCCAATAGTGAGCATGCGACGGTTATATAGATGACGAGCAAAAAAGAGGCCTACCAAAATCAAACAGAGGGAAGAGCCAAAGGGGTCTGCAACGACACCTCCAAGACCTTCTTTTAAGAAAGTTGCAGGAATTCCTAAAACAGTCTCTGAACCAAACCAAGTTGCAAATACAGTGGCAGTCACAATTGGTAAGGGCAGGCTGTGTCCAGCCGCAGCGAAGTCAGCGGTATCTTTCACTCGCAATGCCGCCCACAAGCCGATACCAACCGAAATAACCCAATAAATGATGACGAACCAAATAAGCACGCCTGAATGCTCCTTCAGAAATTTGATGAAATTATATGGCTTTGTCACTTTTGGCAGATAACAAATGCCTACCCATTTGGGGCACTCACTAAAACGCTTTGGTCTGACATAATTCAATGGTGAGACCATCAAAACAAAGCCCTACAACGAACCCATCAGCAGATCTGGCGTATCAAAAAGCCATTCTAGGCTCTGTTTCTCGCACCTTCGCATTGACGATTCCACTTCTACCCCCCAACATTGAAAATATTGTTGGCAACACCTATTTACTTTGCCGTATCGTAGACACCATTGAAGATGCCGCGGATTTAAATGTTCAAACCAAGCAGTTACTCTCAGCACTCTTTCTAGATGCTGTACTTGAAAAATCACCCGTAAATAATTTTGTCACCCCCTGTCTTGAGGCTTTAAAGCATTACGGCAACCAGGATGAATTGGATTTAATCTCTCATACGCCCACAGTTCTTAGAATTTTGCATACTTTTAATAGGCAAGATCAGGATGCTGTGAGTCGCTGCGTTTCCATCATGTCCGAAGGGATGTCTTTTTTTCATGGAAAACAAAATCAAGCTGGCCTCCAAGATCTCGCCGAATTTGAGCAATATTGTTATGTTGTCGCTGGGGTCGTTGGAGAATTGCTAACAACTGTTTTTGGCAACCACTCTCCCGCATTTAAAGAGAGAATGGCTGGGCATGAAGATTTAGCAATTGCATTTGGGCAAGCGCTGCAAATGACAAACATACTCAAAGATTCACCTGAGGATAAGGCACGCGGAGTTTCTTGGAAGCCAGTGGACACCAGTCAAGCGGACCTCTTGAAACTAGCCTATCAAAAATTACAAGACTCCCTAAATTACATTCTTTTGATACCTAGGCAAGAGAGTGGTATTAGGCGTTTTTGTTTTTTAGCTTTTGGCTTAGCCGTTATGACTCTTTCAAAGATTGCTAATCGAACAGAATTTAGCAACAAAGATGAGGTAAAACTTACTAGAAAAAGCGTTATGAGTTTTTATGGCTTTACGAAGATTGCAGTAAAAAGCGATACCCTCATGAAGTCTTTTTTCTACCTATTTAGCAAATCATTGGTTAAGTAAGCTATTTCTATAAAGCACCTTCATGCTTTAAAAGCCACAATTTAATTTGGCGATACAGGCCAGGAGAATTCTCTTTCATAAACCCCCCGATACCTTGAGCGGATACTACTCGATGACAGGGTGTAATTAAGGGGTAAGGATTTGCACCACATGCTGTTCCCACGGCACGCGCCCCACTCTTAATTTTCTTAGCCACCTCTCCATATGTTTTTGTTTTTCCAGCTGGTATCTCTTGAATACTGTCCCACACTTTTTTCTGATGTTCTGTACCAGATGGTTTGATGGGTAAATCAAATATCCAATTTGGATCCTTGAAGTAAGCCGTGCATTGAAGCGCAACCTCCTTAGCTAATGCATTCTTAGGAGAACTTAATTTGGCATCCCGTGGCAAATAGTCAATCTTAGACAGCATTAAACTTCCGTCGACCAACTCCGTCAAAATTCCAAGTCGCCCAAAAGGCGCTGCTACCACACAATAACTAACACCTTCGCCGTGTTTTAGAGTATTTGATCTTGCCATAGCTGATTCTGACATAAATAAACAGGCAAGATGACAGATCTTTGCTCTTTAGCTATAGCTTGCCAAATAGCACTTTGCTATATTGACTCATCCTTACTTTTTCAGGCAGACCTCATGGACACCTTTTTTGACGATTGGCCGTTTTACAGTCAAGTTGCTCTAGTCCTATTTTTACTTGCGCTCTCTGGCTTTTTCTCTATGGCAGAGACCAGCATGCTCTCATCCAATCGCCATCGTCTACGTGCCATGGCTAATAGTGGTAATACTGGTGCGGCTTTAGCCGAAAGACTCCTGAAGCGAATTGATTCATTGCTATCTGTATTGCTGATCTCCAACAACTTGATTAATACAATTTTGCCAATTTTGGTTACAGGCATAGCTCTACATATCTTCGGGGACAACGGATTTGTACTCTCCATTGCTACTTTGGTCGTGGCTTTACTCATCATCATTTTTAGTGAGATTACCCCCAAAGTAATTGGTGCCGCATTTCCTGAAAAAATTGCTTCTAATGTCGGTTGGTTTATCTTGCCCCTCACATTCGCACTAAAGCCATTGCTTTGGTTTATCAATAGCTTTGTTTCGGGCTTAATGAAAGTATCGGGCTTGCAATCCTCTTCCGACAGTAGAGCCATGAGCAAGGAAGAGTTGCGCAGTTTAGTTTTGGAATCAAATCGTTTTGTATCCAACCATCATCGTAATATTCTGCTCAACTTATTCAATCTAGAAAATATTACTGTTGATGATGTCATGACGCCTAGATCGAAAATAGAAGTATTGGATCTATCAAGGCCAATTGATGAAGTAGTTCAGCAACTTGAAACCTGCTATCACAATAAATTGCCCGTTAGCGACGGTGACTCTGATCGAATTATTGGCATTCTTTCGGTGAAAAAAGCTCTATCCCTGCTTGGCGACACTGACCTAAAGCATGATGATTTTAGAGTTTTACTAAACGAGCCCTACTTCATCCCTAGCGGTACACCTGTATTGCAGCAAATGCAATTTTTCCAAGATAACCAACAACGATTAAGTCTAGTGGTGAATGAATATGGCGAGGTTTTAGGTTTAGTCACTTTTGAAGACATCGTTGAAGAATTAATTGGTGAATTCACCACCTCTTTCTCAAACTTATCAACTAATCCACGCTGGCTAAATGACGGAACCTATATAGCATCTGGTGGAGCATCTTTGCGAGATCTCAATCGACTTCTCAATCTTAACCTTCCATTAGATGGGCCACGCACTTTAAACGGCCTTATTCTAGAAAAGCTTGAAGCAATACCTGACCACGACGTCAGCATTCGTATTGCTGGCATTGTCATGGAAATCGTCCAATTTGATGAGTATGGCGTAAAAACAGTAAAACTCTATCGACCAACCACCTTGACCCAAGATCAAGATTGAGCATTGCTCAAGATGACTCACTAATCATTCGAACTTGGTATGAAATTGCCACTCGTGCTCTTCATGCTAGAGCGAGTGACATTCATATTGAGGCAGGCACCGAGGCCACCCTTATACGCATACGCGTTGATGGCCTCCTGCAAATACAGTCATATTGTCCGATTGAATTGCATGACCGTCTAATTACACGCATCAAAGTTCTGGCACGTCTAGACATAGCTGAAAAGCGCCTTCCACAAGATGGGCGACTAAGTATCGGTCACGATTTCGCCAAACCCAACATCGATTGCCGCGTATCGATTTTGCCCACACTATATGGCGAAAAGGCAGTCATTCGAATACTGCCCAATTGTGTTGATGATCTTAATTTAGAAGAAATCGGTCTTTTGTCATGTCAGCTGGAAATATTCCAAAAAGGATTATCCCAATCAAATGGACTCATTTTGGTCACTGGACCAACAGGAAGCGGCAAAACGCGTACCTTGTATAGTTGCTTACGTCATCTAAACCAACAGCATCGCAATCTTTGCTCAATAGAAGATCCGATAGAGATTCGATTAGCTGGAGTTAATCAAGTGGCATATCACCCACGTGCGGGCTTAGATTTCCCAATCATCATTCGCGCCCTCCTTAGACAAGACCCTGATGTCATTATGATTGGCGAAATTCGCGATGGAGCAACCGCCCAGCTTGCGATACAAGCAGCGCAAACTGGACATCTAGTTTTAAGCACACTACATACCCGCAATGCTCGGGGGGCAATTACCAGACTTAAAAATCTTGGGGTTGATCAGGAGGCTATTGAATCCTGTTTACTAATTGTGAGCTCGCAACGTTTAGTTCGCAAGATTTGCCATAAGTGCTTTGAGCTAAATGCAGACATGAGGGATAAGTGTTCTTTCTGCAAAGGGAGCGGTTATTTTGGACGCATTGGAATTCATGAAGTATTAGGCCAGTCCCATCTTTCTGATTTCACCATCCCATATCTCTCGATGCATGAAGCTGGCTTAGAACATATTCAATCAGGCCTCATTAATTCAGCGTCATTAGCCTCAGAAATCAGCTCATGGCATTAAAAAAGCATGATCAACTTCGCTTTGCCGAACAACTCTTAACTCTTCTAGATGCTGGCCTACCCCTTCTAAATGCAATAGAGCTCATATATTCGACCGCACCAAAAAGTTGGCTACCTTGCTTAAGCAGCATTCACGCCCAACTCAAAAAAGGAGAAAGTTTTTCACAGTGCCTACGTAACCAAAATAATCAATTCTCTATTGAGTTCATCAACCTAATTAAAGTGAGCGAACGAACTGGTGACTTTTGCTTAGCACTTAAAACAATCTGCCAACAGCTCGAAGCTCAAATTGAGTTACGCCGAAAAATTCAGCAGTCTATGAGTTATCCCCTCATCACGCTGGCAAGCTCATGTCTTTTGGTAATTGTCATGATGATTTGGGTCGTACCTGTCTTTAAGGAAGTTTTCGACCAATTTCAAGCCGAGTTACCTGGGCCCACAAAAGCCCTGATTGAAGCATCTTCCTGGCTAGAAGAATTCTGTATTGAAATCATTTTTATTTTATTTATCTCGATGACTCTTTTTGGCTTTGCATGGGTAAAACTTCCTCGACTGCAAAAGTATTGTGATCGAGCCAGTTTTTGCCTTCCTCTCATTGGCCAACTCCTCAGGCTAGCAACGCTGACATATTGGTGTAGGACATTGGGCCACCTACTTAGTTCTGGATTGCCTCTACTAGACGCCTTGAGGGTCACAGCCCAATCATCAAATCATTGGCTCAGCCATGACTACACCGCTGAAATATTCAAACATTTAACTCGCGGCTGGCCTCTGGGTGATTCGATAGTTAAAGCAGATCCCAGGCATCTTTTATTTGACTTGGAAACCTTACAACTGCTAAAAATTGCCTCAGAAAGCGGCGCACTTGCGGACATGCTTCAAAGACGCTCAATGGTTCTAGGATCCCAATTAAGCAGTAGGCTAAATACCTTAAGCCAAAGCTTAGAGCCTTTATTAATCATTATTGTTGGGCTGATTATTGGTGGCTTAGTCATCATCCTGTACCTACCCATTTTTAACTTAGGGCAGATTGTTTGATGAGTCACGTCTATTTTGGTGAGTTTGCT
Organism: Polynucleobacter sp. MWH-Braz-FAM2G; assembly: GCF_018687635.1. NCBI lineage: Bacteria > Pseudomonadati > Pseudomonadota > Betaproteobacteria > Burkholderiales > Burkholderiaceae > Polynucleobacter > Polynucleobacter sp. MWH-Braz-FAM2G. Next base: position 185,568 of record NZ_CP061300.1, on the reverse strand, counting down.
GGCATCATTCAATTGTTATGGCAATTGACCGCTCAACCCCTTCCCTTTCAAAAGATGGCTTAGCCCTGTTAAAGGGGTCAATACCCTTTGTCGGTCTCACTGGTGGAATAGGTTCTGGGAAAAGTGCGGTGAGCGCAGAACTTTCAAAATTGGGGGCTGGCGTAGTAGATACCGATCTAATAGCCCATCAAATTACAGCCCCGAATGGTGCAGCCATTCCATTAATACAAAAGCAGTTTGGCCCTGACTTTGTCAATTCTGAGGGAGCGCTCATGAGGGACAAAATGCGTTCCCTCGTATTTTCAGATCCAGAAGCCCGAAAAGCCCTAGAGAATATTACGCATCCACTGATACGCGAGGAAACCATTCTCCAAGCCAAACGCTTGCTCGCATCAGATGCTCCATACATTGTTTTTGTGGTTCCTTTATTGCTCGAGTCCGGCAATTGGCAGCCATTACTTGACTACTTAGTAGTGGTTGACTGCTCAGAAGAAATGCAGATTGAAAGAGTGATGCAGCGCAGCAATTTGTCTCGAAATGAGGTCGAAAAAATTCTTAAGGCCCAAAGTAGCAGACTAGAACGTCTAGCAAAGGCAGATATGGTCATTGAAAACCAAAGCTCGCTGGAGAACTTAAAGACAGAAGTGGCCAAGTTGCATCAAAAAATCTTACAGATTCAGGAAGATCGGCTCAGTTCGTCATAGAATATGGGCTTGTGATTGTCTACGAATACCCCTTCAATGAATTAGTTCGAAGCATGCTTCGGCTGGAGTATTTGTTCGCCCGTTTTAATCACTTTATCCGTTCAGACGATCCCGAGTTACATCACAATGCGATCTCTATTTTGTTTGATCTTGGGGATATTGGAGCCCGAGGCGATATTAAGTCCTTACTCCTTAAGGAATTTGAACGTCAAAAATATTCGCTCAATGGATTAAAGTCTTCTCAGAAAGTAGATCAAGAAGCGCTTACGCAAACACTTACTGAAATTGACAATGTTGCAAGCAGTATTAACCAATCCGCTGGCAGACCTAACTCCGTCATTACAGAAAGTGAATGGTTAAATGCCATTCGCACTAGGTTAAATATTCCTGGGGGTACAAGCCCAATCGATTTGCCTAGCTATCACGCTTGGAAAAATAGCCCGACAAGTGAACGTCGTGAGTTGCTTGAAAAATATATAAGCCCCCTATTGCCATGGCATGAAGCATGCCAATTATTTTTGCGCCTATTGCGTCAATCAGGCGAAGCCAAAGATGTCATTGCTCACAATGGGTCTTTTCAGCAGGCACCTTCAGGTAAGGTATATCAATTAATGCGCATTGCTATTGATGATGACACCTTATTTTCAGAAATTAGCGCAAATAAGTATTTACTCTCAGTGCGCTTCCTTAAGTCTGATCGAGATAAAAAGGCGCAACTGGTAAATGCAGATATTCCTTTTAAGCTAACGCTTTGTCAGCTCTAAGTTAAAAGGTCTTTAAGCCTTTCCAACATTGGCCAAGCGGCCGGCAATAAAGGTTCAACACTAGGCTTATCTGCTGTAAGTAATTCCCAAGATAACGCCTGATTCTCACAGCCCTTTGGAGTACCATTCCATTCGCGAATAATGCTGACATGCAAACGAACATAGGCATGCGGGTAATCATGCTCTAAAACAGTCAATTCTTCATTTGATTGAATTTCAATGCCAAGCTCTTCCTGGAGTTCACGTTTGAGTGCATCGAGAACAGTTTCTCCCTTTTCGATTTTTCCACCAGGCACCTCCCAGTAACCCGCATAGGGTTTGCCTGCCGGTCTCTGACCCAAAAGATAACGACCTTTGTCATCGAGCAAGATTCCTGCCGCCACTTCAGTAATAGGGCGTTGATTTTCATTCATCGAGCTTATTCACTTTAAGCTTGTAAGCCGGCCCAATGTTTAGCAAATTGCCAAGCGACACGACCAGAACGCGAACCACGCTCGAGAGCCCAAACCAATGCTTCCGCCCGAGCCGCTTCAATCTGCGCAGAACTTAAACCAAAATGTTGTAACCAATGCGCCACAATTGCTAAGTACTCGTCCTGCTTTGGCGGGTAAAAAGACAACCAAAGACCAAAACGCTCAGACAAAGAGATTTTTTCTTCTACTACTTCACCAGGGTGAATTTCGCCATCGTCGTTATGAATATATGACTCATTATCTTTCATATACTCCGGCAACAAGTGACGACGATTGGAAGTGGCATAGATCAAAATATTGTCAACTTGTGCTGAAACAGAGCCATCTAGAGCTGATTTCATGGCTTTGTATCCAGATTCACCATCTTCAAAGGATAGGTCATCGCAAAAAATGATGAAACGCTCAGGTCGGTCTGCCAAAAGGTCCGTAATGTCAGCCAAGTCTGCTAAATGCTCTTTTTCTACCTCAACCAGACGCAATCCTTGGCTGGCAAACTCATGCAAGCTGGCCTTAATTAAAGAAGACTTTCCAGTTCCTCGTGCCCCAGTAAGCAAAATATTATTAGCTGGTTTTTTTTGAATAAAATTTTTGGTGTTATCACGGATCGCATCGCGCTGACGATCAATATTCTGCAAATCTTCAAAGGTGATATCAGCTACATGCTTCACAGGCTGTAAAAATCCAATACTGCCAAAAATACTATCTCGCCGGCGCCATCTATAAGCAGTTGAAGATTTCCACTGCTCTTCAGTTAATGGTTTAGGCAAAAAAGTATCTAGATGATCTAAAAGGCGGTCTAATTTTTCATTCATATTTGATCTGCCTTTTATGAACGGTAGTCTGCATTAATAGATACGTAATCATGAGATAAATCACATGTCCATAGGGTTTGCGTTGCAGTACCGCGGCCCAAGTCAATTTTGATGGTGATTTCTGAGGCCTGCATCACGCGCTGGCCGTCCGCTTCTTGATAATCTGGATTACGACCGCCATCTTTGGCAACCCAAACATCACCCAGCCACATTTGGACATGACTTACATCCAAATCTGCAATGCCTGCATAGCCAATGGCCGCTAGGATTCGTCCTAGATTTGGGTCACTGGCAAAAAAAGCTGTTTTTACTAGAGGTGAGTGCGCCACTGCTTTGGCAACTAAGCGGCACTCTTCAGGAGTTTTTCCACCCACAACCTCAATCGTCATTAATTTAGTCGCCCCCTCTCCATCGCGAACAATCATTTGAGCTAGCTTTTTAGCCAGAGCAATTAATGCATCACGCAGAACTTCATAGCTGGGATCATTGACCGATTGAATCTGAACCGCAGACTGGCCAGTAGCCATAACGATAAATGAATCATTGGTTGAGGTATCACCATCAATCGTGATGGCATTAAATGAAAGATCGGCTATCTCACGTGTCAGGTTTCTCAAAAGTCCAGGCGCAAATCCAGCATCAGTAGCAATAAAGCCGAGCATGGTTGCCATATTTGGATGAATCATGCCGGCGCCCTTACAAATACCAGTGATAGTTACCGGACCACTAGGCAACTGCACCGTTGTTGAAGTAGCTTTAGGCTGAGTATCTGTAGTCATGATGGCCTCAGCTGCATCAAGCCAATTATCTTCACCTAGATTAGCTACTGCTTTTGGTAGAGCGGCAACAATTTTTTCAATCGGAAGTGGCTCGAGAATGACCCCAGTTGAAAACGGCAGAATTTGCTCTGGATTAATCTTGAGGTCTTTTGCCAAAGCTGCACAGGTTTCTAAGGCATGCTTCATACCTGACTCGCCTGTACCAGCGTTGGCATTACCGGTATTCACCACCAGGGCTCGAATCTCACCATTACGACCCTCTTGCGCCAAATGCTCGCGACAAACTTGTACTGGAGCAGCGCAGAAACGATTTAAGGTAAAAACACCGGCCACCTGGGAGCCTGGAGATAACGTCATCACCAATAAATCTTTACGATTAGCTTTCTTAATTCCAGCTTCGGCGATACCCATCTCAAAACCTTTTACAGGCTTGAGTTCAGATTTTTTGGGGAGAGGTAAATTAACGGCCATAAAAGTACTCTGTAAATTGAAATCAATAATGGTTTTGAGGACTAGCCTCCACCCCTGCGAGTATAAAGATCAAATCGATTTAGGACAGACTGACAGTCGCTTTCGGTCCAGTCTTCAGAAAACCGCAAATTCACTTCAAGCACTGGGATCTCTAGAAGCGCGATTTTGCGTTTAGGCTGGCTTGACCCAAAAATTTGCAAGCGCGGGTTATGCACATCTCTTAACAATTGGCCATCAACAAAAAGACTGGTATGCGGGTAAAGCTCGCCTAGCGCTTCGGGTAACCACCGCAACAAGTCTGCAGTGGTGCAACCCATCTTTCTTTCAAATTGCAACATTCGCTAAATCAGAAAGCACTACCCACCGGCTACTGGAGGGCAAATAGCTAAGGCATCGTTAGGCTTGAGAATATATTGGTCACGCTCGGCGGGTTTAATGTAAACCCCATTTACCATCACTAAATGAGCTGATTTGCTGGGAATCTTATATAGCAAAATTATGTCGCCTATAGTACAAGTATCAGCAACATCAATATCCGCTTCAATGCCGTTTTTTTTGTTGGGCGGTAAATAACTTGCCAAACTGGCAAACAATTTGAGGGTAATTTTCATCCCTAGAGCTTAATTGAACCAGCTTGACTGCGCTTGCCCTGCATCTAGATAGGCATCCATGACCTTGGTCGGATCACCCATTAAGGTTTCTTTCCATCCGCCCAAGGCAATCTTTCCCTGAATCAAGCCCCTAAGCACACCTATATGGTCTGTAGTCCCAACGCAAGTAGCACCAATCAAAACATCTCCTAAAAACTCTAAACGAAGATATTTGTACTGCTGCAAATCTACCAACTCAACGTGATCACCGCCTTTAGCGCCAGACCATAGTCCAAATGAAGATGAGATAAGTCCTAAAGTATCCAAAACATTAATCTGCAGTGCGCCCAGACTTTCGCAATCCCCGCCGGTCATTGCAATCGCAGCAATTCTGGCCTGCTCAGCAGCATTGGGTTGGATTGCGTTTACTATTCGCTCACCAGTAGAAAAATCAATCCCTTCAGCCACGTCCCCCGCGGCATAAATATCCTGATGAGAGGTTTGCATCATCTCATTTACCAAAATTCCGGTTTGGATTTCAATACCAGATGATTTTAAATAAGCAACGTTAGGTCGCACCCCGGTCGCAGAAATGACTAAGTCAACCTCAAGTGATTTTCCATTGGAAAGCATTACCATCAGACCAGAATTAGTTGTAGTAATGGCTTCTACTTTGGTATTGGTGTGTACTTGAACGCCTTTTGCTTCAACCCATTTTTTTATCATGCCGCCCGCAACAGTTGTCATCATGCGTGGCACCATCCGATCGCCCATTTCTACAACTGTCAGATCAACCCCTCTACTAGCAAGCGCCTCCAGAATGATGCAACCAATGAAACCTGCGCCCATCTGTAAAACGCGTGAGCCTGGTTTGGCCAATTTCCTGATTGCGCGTGCATCCTCCATAGTCCAACAGGAATGCACACCAGGTAAATCAATACCAGGAATTGGTGGCTGAACAGGGATAGAACCAGTTGCAATTAGCAACTTATCAAAAGAAATAGACTGACCATCCTCTAGATCCAACTTCTTTGCTTTGGGATCAACAGAACGGGCTTTGCCATGAATCTGCTCAATCTTCAGTTTTTGAAAGTGTTCAGGATCCTTACGTAAATAGGTGCCTGATTCTTCAATAATGCCCATGAGCAAATAAGGAATGGCCATTCGAGAATACGGGGGAACATCCTCAGATCCTATCATCACAATTTGATCACCAGGAGCTCGCTTACGAATAATTTCTGCGGCAATAACTCCTGCTGGGCCATTACCCAAGATGACGTGCTTCATGACTGTCGACTCAAAGACCCAAGCGCTTCAATGTTTCCGCACTTGGACGACCTTCCGCATCCCATCCACGAACTTGGTAATACTCAGGCAGCATCTTTTCTAAACCACTAACCGTACCTTTACCTGGGCCAGTCTTAGCAGCCTCTTCCATTAAGCGCTTAGGCAATTTGTCGTCTTTGTTTGTAAAGCCAGCGCGATTATTAAAGTCTCGCTCCATATTCCAAATGCGCTCACCAATAGTGGTTAGATTCTCTACCGTAAACTCATCACCGCAGGCAGCCTGCAACTGTGGAGCCACATCAGCCAATGTCCAAGCGAAACTTGTAAAGATACAAATTCCAGCTGAATCAAAAGCAGCAGTAGCGTCCTGAAATGCCTTCACCAATCCTGGCTTACCCTCTGTCTCGGTTGGCTCAGTTTTAACTGGAATACCCAACACTTCGGATGCGATAGTGTATCCACGCAGATGACAAGCACCTCGATTTGATGTGGCATAAGCCAAACCAATACCCTGAATTACTCGTCCATCGTAAGCTGGAAATTCCTGCCCTTTAACACTCATTGAAAGATCTGGATATCCATACTTTTTAGTGAGACGCGCAGAGCCAAGACCTATCTCTTTTCCAAAGCCGGTCCCTTCTGTTGTGATTTCAGCCAAATAACAAAGCGCTTTAGCTGATCCAAATGGAGCTTCAATCCCAATTTGTTCCTTAGTCAACACACCCATTTCATACAACTCCATCACAGCACCAACAGTAGCGCCAAATGAAATAGGATCTAAACCTTGTTCATTGCATAACTGGTTTGCGTATTGCAAAGCCTCTAGATCATTTACGCCATTCGCTGCTCCAAGAGCCCAAGCAGCCTCATACTCAAGACCACCAGAAGCATGCATATGCTGAGGTTTATTCTCAATAGAGAAGTGAGTGTCATCAATTTTAGAAATCCTGCCGCAGGCAATGGTGCATGCAAAACAAGCTTGATTTGTGACTAAATGAGTTTTGCCATCACTTGCACGTGGTTCCGCCATCGCCTCAGCGGAAATGTCCTTAGCGCCTTCAAATTGCACATCTTGATGGTTACGAGTTGGAAGCGCACCCACCTCATTAATGACATTCATTAATACCTGTGTGCCATAGGTGGGGAGTCCTTGACCAGTAACAGCATGACCGGCCAAAACTGCCTTACCCGCAGCTACAGACTCCATAAACGCTTTAGGATTTTTTAGATTACCAACACCTTTAGTGCCGCGTACTGCTATGGCCTTTAAATTCTTGCTACCCATGACCGCACCAACTCCAGATCTTCCAGCAGCTCGATGCAAATCATTCACAATCGCCGCATAAAGAACTTGATTTTCTCCAGCACGCCCAATACAAGAAACTCGAATCTGTGGATCTTGATGCTTAATTTTGATTGTAGGTTCAGTTTCCCAAACTGATCTTCCCCATAAATCAGAGGCATCAATTAATTCTGCTTTATCGTTCTCAATATAAAGATAGACTGGCTTAGGTGACTTACCCTCAAATATCACCATATCCCATCCGGCCATCTTTAACTCTGCCCCCCAGTAACCGCCAGAGTTAGAGCAAGCAATGGCTCCAGTTAAAGGACCCTTGGTGACTACGGTATACCTCCCCCCTGTAGAGGCGGTAGTTCCAGTTAGGGGACCTGTTGCCCAAATAATTTTATTTTCCGGAGAAAGTGGATCCACTTTTGGATCGATCTCTTCAACTAAATATTTAGAGGCTAAGCCACGTGAACCAAGATATTCTTTGGCCCACTTCATATTCAGAGGTTCAGATTGGCAAGTGCCCTTGCTTAAGTTAACGCGGAGAAGTTTTCCAGCCCATGACATGATATTTTTCCTATGCTTTCTAGTTAGCGCTATCTTGATTGCCGAGCTTATCGGCCCATTCACGCATCTTGTCTAAACCAGTCCAATTTGCATCTATATAGGTAATCGCTTGAGTTGGACATGCGGTCGCACAAGCAGGATCTCCGCCACACAAATCACACTTCTGTACTTTGCCAGTCTCCTGAACATAATTGATGGTGCCAAAAGGACAGGAAATGGTACAAACCTTGCATCCAACACAGGTATCGTCAGAAACAACCTTGGCGCCTGTCACTAAATCCACGCGGATTGCATCTACAGGACAAGCTTGTAGACACCATGCTTCAGCACACTGAGTACAGGTATAAGGAACTTTTTTGCCGGTTTTATGAAATTCAAAAACCTTAATTCGAGACTTAGAGTTGTTGAAAACGCCATAGTGCTCGTAACTACAGGCCATTTCACACTGAAGACAGCCAGTGCATTTATCTGCGTTGATGTGCAGGGACTTTTGCATGACGATTCCTTTTGCTCATAAATGCAATTTTTTGCATATAAGCGCACATAATCATCTATATTGACGCTCCTAGATAGCTAGGGAAAGCCCTGAATTACTTTAACTCGCACCCAAAAGAAATGGGGGTAGAGACCCCCATAAAAGAATGTTTTGCGATTTTTTGCCTAAGCTAATGCACCGCAACAATTCTTGTACTTCTTCCCACTACCGCAGGGACAAGGATCATTGCGACCAATTTTTGGACCAGTACGCTGCGGAGCTGGCTGAATATCGATGGCAGCACCACGATCACCAGTTGAACCAGCAACTTCTCTCTCTGGATCCGCATGCTGATATTGAACATCGGATAACTTAGCCAAGTCATCATTCATTGATTCAGAAGCTTGATCCAATTCATTGGCGCTTCTAATCTGCACTGTCATGATGCTTTTCACAACATCATTCTTGATAACGTTCAGCAATTCACCATACAGCTCAAATGCTTCACGACGGTATTCTTGCTTTGGATCCTTCTGAGCATAACCACGCAAATGAATGCCCTGACGCAAATGATCCAAAGCGGCCAAGTGTTCACGCCAGTGACTATCTAAGCTATACAAAAGGACTGAGCGCTCGAAACCAGCAAAAGATTCACGGCCAGAAAGTTCAACCTTCGCATCGTAAGCATCTTTAGCCGCCTGCAATACTCGATCAACGATCTCCGCTTCATCGACGGTCTCAGCGCCCTCTACCCAATTCTTCAGATCAATTACTAGACCCCATTCATTGGATAAAACATTCTCTAATCCTGTGAGATCCCATTGCTCTTCCATGGATTCATGGGGTACGTAAACTGAACATAGCGAGCGCAAAACATCTTCTCGTAAATTAGCAATTAAGTCGCCTATGTCGCCACTCTCAAGCACTTCATTTCTGAGACGATATGTTTCTTTACGTTGATCATTTGCAACGTTGTCATATTCAAGCAGTTGCTTACGAATGTCGAAGTTACGACCTTCCACTTTGCGCTGAGCAGATTCAATAGAGCGAGTAACCATTCCCGCCTCAATAGGCTCTCCATCAGGCATCTTGAGGCGATCCATAACAGCTCGCAAACGGTCGCCCGCAAAAATCCGCAGCAGTGAATCATCAAGAGAAAGATAAAAACGAGAGGAGCCCGGATCGCCTTGGCGACCTGAACGACCTCGTAATTGATTATCAATACGACGGCTCTCATGACGCTCAGTACCAATAATATGCAAACCACCTGCTGCAAGAACTTGGTCATGAATACTTTGCCATTCATCCTGCAACTGCTTAATCTTGAGCGCTTTATCTGCATCAGTCAGCGAGTCATCCGCCTCAATTAAGGAAGATTGCTTACCCACATTACCACCCAAAACAATATCAGTACCGCGACCTGCCATATTGGTCGCAATCGTAATCATTTTTGGGCGTCCAGCCTGAGCAATAATTTCTGCTTCACGGGCGTGTTGTTTCGCATTCAATACTTGATGCGGCAACTTGCGCTGATCAAGTAACTTTGCGATCAACTCAGAATTTTCAATTGATGTAGTGCCCACCAAAACTGGTTGACCACGCTCATAACAATCTTCGATATCTTTAATGACAGCGTCATAACGCTCACGAGAAGACTTGTATATTTGGTCTTGTCTATCTTTTCGTTGACTGATTCGGTTGGGAGGTATCACTACCGTCTCAAGGTTATAAATTTCCTTGAATTCATATGCTTCTGTATCAGCCGTACCTGTCATACCAGCCAACTTTCCATACATGCGGAAATAATTTTGGAAAGTAATCGTCGCTAATGTTTGATTCTCATTCTGAATCTGCACGCCCTCTTTTGCTTCGACCGCTTGATGCAATCCATCCGACCAACGGCGACCTTGCATTAAACGACCTGTGAATTCATCCACAATGATTACTTCACCATTTTGAACAACATAATGTTGATCGCGGTGATATAGAGAATGTGCGCGTAATGCTGCGTACACGTGGTGCATCAAAGTAATATTTTGAGGCGCATATAAAGAATCGCCATCATTCAAAGCTCCGAGCTGAACCAATACCGCTTCGGCCTTGTCATGTCCTTGCTCTGTCAGATATACCTGCTGAGACTTTTCGTCTACCCAGTAATCACCTGGCTTTTCAACACCAGTACCATCCGCCTTCTCTTCACCAATTTGACGCTCTAAATGAGATGGCAATGCATTTATTTTGATGTAGAGATCTGTGTGATCTTCTGCTTGACCAGAAATGATTAATGGGGTGCGAGCCTCATCAATCAGAATGGAGTCAACTTCGTCAACAATCGCGTAGGCTAATCCGCGCTGCACACGTTGATTCAGATCCTGAACCATGTTGTCGCGCAAGTAATCAAAACCAAACTCATTATTGGTGCCGTAAGTGATATCAGCAGCGTAAGCTTCTTGTTTAGCGGTGTGATCCATTTGGGATAAATTCACACCCACCTTCATACCCAAAAAGTTATAAAGCTTGGACATCCACTCAGCGTCACGTTGTGCCAAATAATCATTGACCGTTACAACATGCACACCTTTACCAGTGAGCGCATTTAAGTAAACAGGAAGAGTAGCGGTTAAGGTTTTACCTTCACCAGTGCCCATCTCCGCAATTTTTCCCTGGTGCAAGGCCAAACCACCCAAAATCTGGGCGTCAAAATGACGCATTTTCATCACGCGTACACTTGCCTCGCGAACAACTGCGAAAGCTTCAGCAGCGATATCATCAATTGACTCTCCAGCTGATAGACGAGATTTGAATTCCGCAGTTTTTGCAGCAAGCGCAGCATCATCCAAAGATTGCAGGCTTGGCTCAAAAGCGCCAACCTTGGCAACAACTTTGCGATACTGTTTTAAGAGGCGGTCGTTACGACTGCCGACCAGGGTTTTAAGAAGACCGATTACCATGGGATATTGAAGAAAATTAAGTCCTTGAGTTTATCACCCGTAACCCCTATTTTTATGAACTTTGCCCCCAAACCATCCCGTAAGCACACCGCACACGACTGGATGGATTACCTACGTGAATCCAATGGTCTTGGGAAAGTTTTAGCTAAAACAGAAGATCTGGTCAAACTCAAGGTAAGTATTGGCGCCGCTCTTAACAAACTTGATTTAGGTCACCTAACCCCTAAAATTGAGGCTGGATGGCGCTCTGACTCCCAAAATGAGCTATTTCTATTAGTAAGTAGCGCTAGTATTGCTACCCGCTTACAGCAAATTTTACCTAGCTTAATCAATGAGTTAGCTAAATTAGGCATACCTTGTAGGGCAATTAAGGTAAAAGTAAAGCCCGCTCCGCCCCCATGGGAAGTAAAACCTCGTTTAGACCCTCAGCTTGACAAGCCAAAAGGACTCAACGAAGCAGCCAGAAAATCTTGGGAAGCTCTTTTAGAAAAATTAGAACCAGGTTCGAGCCTTCGTTCCTCCATTGAGAAACTACTTAAAAATAAACCCAGGTAATTAAAAAACCCTTAAAAAAAGAGGGGTTGGCTCTCTTGAGAATACGCTGCTGGGGCTTTGTTTTCAGCAAAAGAACAGATTTCATAAGCACTTGGGTCCTCCAAAAGCTTACGTAAAAGTGCATTATTGAGAGCATGACCAGATTTCTCAGCAACATAGGCACCCACAATAGGATGTCCAATGAGATAAAGATCGCCAATAGCATCTAAGATTTTGTGTCTTACAAATTCATCTTCATAACGAAGCTCTTCGTTATTCAAAATTCGGTGTTCATCTAAAACAATCGCATTATCTAAACTGCCGCCGCGTGCCAAACCCATCTCACGTAATGCTTCGACCTCATGAGCAAATCCAAAAGTACGCGCACGACCAATCTCACTACGATAAGCGTGTTCAGCAAAGTCGACGATAAAACGTTGGCCAGTTTTATCTACGGCAGGATGTTTAAAGTCGATTGTGAAATCCAACTTAAATCCAAAGAACGGCTCTAGTCGCGCAAGCTTATCGCCCTCGCGTACCTCTACTGGTTTTTTCATAACCAAAAACTGTCGTGGCGCCTCTTGCTCGGCAATACCAGCAGATTCAATTAGAAATAGAAATGAAGCGGCACTACCATCCATGATGGGAACCTCTTCGCCATCAAGCTCAATCAATAAATTATCTAGGCCAAGACCCGCACATGCGGATAGTAAATGTTCTACTGTAGAGACACGAACACCATCCTTTTGAATTACAGAGGCCAATCTTGTGTCGCATACTGCTAAAGCAGTTGCGGGAACGACCGCCTGGTCTGGTGTATCGACTCGAACAAACTGCACCCCTGAATTAATAGGTGCTGGCTTAATAGAAATCGTCACTTTACGACCAGAATGCAAACCAATTCCCACAGTTTTAACGGGGGTGGCAATGGTTCTTTGCTTCATCATAATGACATCTCTAAATTCAGGGGCTTAATAGACTAACCGATGCAAATTATAGTTTTTTGAGGACAGAAGCAGCATCACTTACTTCATACTTGCCAGGTGCTTCACGATCCAAAGATTTCACTACACCGTCTTCAACAATCATTGCATAACGATCAGAGCGAACGCCGAGACCACGGGCAACTAAGTCCAACTCCAAGCCAAGTTTTTTGGTGAATTCACAACTACCATCACCCAACATGCGTATCTTTTTACCTACTTTTTGATCGCGCCCCCATGCACCCATTACGAATGGGTCATTCACTGAAACACACCAAATCTCATCAACACCCTTAGCCTTAATAGCATCGTAGTGCTCAACATAACTAGGCACATGCTTTGCAGAGCAGGTTGGTGTAAATGCGCCAGGTAGAGCGAAAATTACAATCTTTTTTCCTGCTGCCAATTTCTCCACTTCAAAAGCATTTGGCCCCAAAGAGCAACCTTCACTTTCTTCATCAAAAAATTCGTAAAGAGTGGCGTTCGGTAATTTTTGTCCAACAGCAATCATGACATCTCCAATAAATAATTGTTAGTAAGCATGCCAACGCAAGCGCGGGATTCGTCGTCCGGAGGGGCGCCGCGCTGGCATTTTGCAATTACCTATTGTATTAAGCAGTTAATTAATCTGCTTGTTTACGCAAAAAGGCTGGGATTTCATAGTAATCAGCCCCTTTATCCAACATGGATTTAGCCTGAGGCGAGCTATCAGCGCCTAATGTAGGCGCAGGACTCGCCTCACGAGAGCTACGAAACACCCGTGGCAAATCATATTGACTGTAATCAACCCCGCTACTTGCTGATGTACTTGGAGCAACAGGTGCAGCACCAGAACCGGTTAACGCCATACCTGCACTTGTACCTAAGGCAGAATCAACGTTCACCTTACTCATAACTGCTGATGCGCTAGCAGGAGCGAAGCTATTTAAATCTGCCATAGTTGGGATTGCATCATGCGTACCAGTAGCTTGCCTCCAGACAACTTCAGGCTGATTATTTTTTCGGGCTTGAGGATTATTCAAACCAGTAGCAACTACAGTTACGCGCAAGGCATCGCCTAAGCTCTCGTCATACACAGTACCGAAGATCACGGTTGCATCATCTGCAGCATATCCACGAATAGCAGCCATTACTTCACGAGTTTCAGATAACTTCAATGAACGGCTAGCAGTAATGTTTACCAATACGCCACGCGCACCAGATAGATCGACACCTTCAAGCAGAGGTGATGCAACTGCAGCTTCAGCAGCTAAACGTGCACGATCCATACCGGAAACAGTTGCTGTTCCCATCATTGCCTTGCCTTGCTCGCCCATGACTGTCTTAACGTCTTCAAAGTCAACGTTAATCAAACCTTGAACATTAATAATTTCTGCAATACCAGACACAGCGTTATGCAATACGTCATCAGCACAAGCAAATGCTTTGTCAAACTCAGCATCTTCACCCATTACTTCGAAAAGTTTTTCATTGAGAACAACAATCAGTGAATCTACATAAGACTCAAGTTCGGCAGCACCGTTCTCTGCAACCTTTAGACGTTTTACACCTTCAAAATCAAATGGCTTACTAATTACTCCAACAGTGAGAATGCCCATTTCTTTGGCTACTTGAGCCACAATTGGAGCCGCACCCGTTCCAGTGCCGCCACCCATACCCGCAGTAATGAACACCATATGCGCGCCTTGCAATGTATCCGCAATGCGAGCACGCGCCTCTTCAGCTGAAGCCGCTCCAATTTCAGGTTTAGCACCAGCGCCTAATCCGCTAGAGCCCAATTGCAAATTCACAGATGCTTCAGAACGCTGTAAAGCGCCCGCATCGGTGTTCATGCAAATGAACTCTACTCCGCTCACTCCGCGACGGATCATATGCTGCACAGCATTGCCGCCAGCACCACCGACTCCAACCACTTTAATAATGGTCTTGCCAGCTGTTTCTTGATCTAACATTTCAAATTCCATATACCCTCCTAGGTAAAAAACAAACTACATTGACGACGACGAAAAAACTTAAAAATTTCCAGTAAACCATTCTTTCATACGCGAGATCACTCCCTGCAGCGCTCCCGATTGGGATACACGACGACCACGCAATAATTGAGCTTGACCTTCCATCAGCAAACCAATGCTGGTGGCATATCTAGGACTACGCAAAACCTCATGTAAATGTCCGCGGTACTCAGGCGTACCAATGCGAGCCGGCCTTAAGAAGACTTGCTCTGCCAACTCCACCATGCCTGGCATTAATGCAGTCCCTCCAGTCAGCACAATTCCGGAAGAAACCATATCTTCATAGCCGGAGTCTCGAACCACACCTCTTACGAGAGTAAATAATTCTTCAACTCGTGGTTCAATAACCGCTGCAAGGGCTTGCTTAGACATTGGGCGCGGCTCACGATCACCCACACCAGGCACATCAATCATTGCAGTTGGATCAGCCATCTCTTGACGCGCGATACCGTATGCAATCTTCAAATCTTCAGCATCAATCGTTGGTGTACGTAATGCCATTGCAATGTCATTTGTAATTTGATCGCCCGCAATAGGAATAACAGCAGTATGGCGAATAGAGCCCTGACAATAAATTGCGATATCCGTCGTACCACCACCAATATCGACCAAAACAACACCTAGCTCTTTCTCATCTTCAGTTAACACTGCCAGACTTGAAGCTAGAGGCTGCAAAATAAGATCATTCACTTCAAGACCACAACGGCGTACACACTTCACAATATTTTGTGCGGCGCTCACAGCTCCAGTAACAATGTGAACCTTTACCTCCAAACGCAAACCGCTCATACCAATTGGCTCACGCACATCTTCTTGACCATCAATGATGAATTCTTGAACAAGAATGTGTAGGATCTGCTGATCCGTTGGAATGTTGATTGCTTTTGCCGTTTCTAGCACTCGCTCAACATCTCCTGAGCTAACCTCTTTATCGCGTATTGCAACCATGCCGCTAGAGTTAAAACTAACGATATGATTACCTGCAATGCCAGTAAAGACTTGGACGATCTGACGGTCAGCCATCACTTCAGCCTCTTCAAGCGCTTTCTGAATCGACTGAACAGTAGCTTCAATATTGACTACAACGCCCTTTTTAAGTCCTTTAGATGCTGTTTGGCCAACACCAACTACATTGAATTGACCATCAGGGGCTAATTCAGCAACCAAGGCAACCACCTTGGATGTTCCAATATCTAAACCAACCAAAATATCTCGATTGTCTTTACTCATTGCTTCAACTCACTTTTTTTCCCGTCTACTTCATTCTTTTTCAAGCTTGCAGAAGCAAGATGAACAGCAAAACCATTTGCATAACGTAAATCGACCGCATCAATTCGGTTTGCCCACTTTTCCTGTACTTGGGGCCAATACTTAAATAAGCGTGCGACACGTTCCTCGGTTAAATTTTTATCAGAGCTTTCTTCATCGCGACCGAACTCAATCTTCATTCCATTAGAGAGCTTTACATGCCATGCATAGCGCTCAGTGAGAGCAAGACTAGTTACCTCTGCTCCCCATGGCTTAAACCAATTGTTGGCTCTTTCATAAAGACTCAATACTTCTTTGCCTGCATCTGCGGGGCCATAGAAATCGATCAAACGTATATCCTCACTCACCTCGGAAACACGTCCAGCAAATAACTCGCCATGTGTATTCATGAGGGTATGACTTTCTGATCCACCCCAGGTACCGAAAGGCTTTTGCTCCTCGATACTCACTATCAATCCATTTGGCCAAACCCTACGCACATTAGCATGTCGGACCCAGGGCATACTTTCAAAACCACGTTTCACATCTTCCAAGCGAACGCTGAAGAAATTACCCTGTACCGTTTCTAATACCTGTTGCTTAACGATAGGCTTATTAATATGTTTCAGAGTTTGTCCAGCAACTGGCTCAATTTGAATTTGTTTCAAAGCGAAAACAGGGCGCTGACTTAACCAAAATA
Source organism: Polynucleobacter sp. MWH-Braz-FAM2G (assembly GCF_018687635.1). NCBI lineage: Bacteria > Pseudomonadati > Pseudomonadota > Betaproteobacteria > Burkholderiales > Burkholderiaceae > Polynucleobacter > Polynucleobacter sp. MWH-Braz-FAM2G. Next base: position 168,927 of record NZ_CP061300.1, on the reverse strand, counting down.
AAACGCCAACAACCAACATCACCGTAAAGCAACGCATCAATAGGCGACTCAGCTTTTCCATGCGATCAGAGTGATTCCAAAGTGGAGCCATCAACATAGAGAAAATTTCACCAAATCGGTCCATGAAGTTACTCATGCAGGAGCACTCTCCCCTTGCTTCAATGTCTGACTCAATAGCCAAAGCACTAAATCAGCGTATTCAATGCCAGCAGCTTTGGCAGCCATTGGCACCAAAGAGTGCGAAGTCATTCCTGGTGAAGTATTCATTTCCAGTAGATAGGGTTTGCCGGTTTTTTGATCCAACATCACATCCGCACGACCCCATGTACGACAACCTAATGCTCTGTATGCTGCCAAAGCTAATTCCTGAACAGTGGAATTGACTTCTGGAGAAAGACCAGTTGGACATAAATACTGAGTTTCATCAGAGAAATATTTATTGTGAAAATCATAATTAGCCTGCGGGGGGATAATTTTGATCACTGGCAAAGCTTCAGCCGTACTGCCATATCCCACCAATGGGCAAGTCAACTCATCGCCAATAATGCAGGTTTCTGCAACAACCTTTTTATCCAATCCAGCAGCAAGTTTGTAGGCGGCTGGCAATTCTTCAGCGGATTTCACTTTAGTTAAACCCAAAGAGGAGCCTTCGTGCGCAGGCTTCACAATTAGCGGCAAACCTAAATGCTGAACAACTGCATTCCAATCACTTGATGCTGTTAATTCCACATAATCAGGAGTAGACAGCCCATTGCTAATCCATATTTGTTTTGTTGCAATCTTGTCGATAGCTAAAGCAGAAGCCAAAACACCACTACCTGTGTAAGGTAATCCTAACAACTCTAATAAACCTTGAATCGTTCCATCTTCCCCAAAGCGGCCATGCAGAGAAATGAAAATTCGGTCAAATTTTTCTTTCGCCAATTCTGTGGGGCAACGCATACCCGTATCGAAGGCATAAGCATCAACACCTTTTGACCGTAATGCATCTAAAACACCATTGCCTGACATCAGTGAGATTTCTCGCTCACCAGACTTGCCGCCAAGCAATACACCTACGCGACCCAATGACTTTACATCCAAGCCAGCCAAACTGGCCTGAACACGTTCGCCCCAAGAGCTCAAATTAGCACTCACCTTAGACATACTTTGCCTCCACCAACATATGCGGCAAGGCAGAAATTGATCCTGCACCCATCGTAATTAATACATCCCCATCTTTTAAAACTTGACTTAGTTTTTCTGGCATCTCAGCGACATTTGCAGCATAGGCAACCGCGTCTGAATTTAATAATGATTTAGAACTTTTATCTTCAGCAATAGCGGCCTTCATCAAACTTTTTCCATCTGCTCCTGGTATCTTTGCCTCGCCCGCTGGGTACACATCAGTCAACACTAATGCATCAAAACTTTTTAGGACTTGAACAAAATCACCAAAGCAATCGCGAGTTCTTGTGAAGCGATGCGGCTGGAATGCCAATACCAAGCGACGGCCTGGATATGCCCCTCTTGCAGCAGCTAAAGTGGCTGCCATCTCTACAGGATGATGCCCATAGTCATCAATCAATGTGAATCTGCCACCCTTTGCTAATCCAATTTCTCCATGTCGCTGAAAGCGACGGCCAACTCCCCCAAATTCCGAGAGCGCTTTAGTAATGGCCTCATCTCCGACGCCTAATTCAGTAGCTATTCCAATAGCAGCCAGTGCATTGCGAACGTTATGTAAGCCAGGCAAATTCAGGGTAATGTTGAGTGGTCCCGGTTTATTGCCATGTCTTCGAACCGTACGACGGTCTACGGTAAAGTGCATTTGAGCACCATCAGCGCGAATATTACTCGCACGAATATCCGCATCTTCCGATAGCCCGTAACGAAGAACTGGTTGAGATACAAATGGAATGATGTCCCGTACATTTGCATCATCAATACAAAGTACCGCCACACCATAAAATGGCATGCGTTGAATAAACTGGACAAATGCTTGTTTCAAGCGCGCCATATCATGCTGGTAAGTTTCCATATGATCAGCATCAATGTTGGTAACAACCTCCATTGCTGGAAACAATTGCAAGAATGAAGCATCAGATTCATCTGCCTCAACCACAATAAAATCACCACGCCCTAAGCGTGCATTAGCACCTGCAGAATTTAGTTTTCCACCAATTACAAAAGTTGGATCAAGGCCACCTTCCGCCAACACTGATGCGACCAAGCTGGTAGTGGTTGTTTTGCCATGTGTTCCTGCAATCGCAATGCCCTGCTTCAAGCGCATTAATTCACCCAACATCACGGCACGCTGGATCACAGGAACCTTTGCGGCGCGTGCAGCTAAAACTTCTGGGTTATTTCCGGCGACTGCGGTGGAGATCACCACCGCTTCAGCAGTGCCAATATTTTTAGGGTCGTGCCCAATATGAATTACAGCCCCCAAATCTTTCAATCGCTTAGTAACTGCACCTTCAGCAAGGTCAGAGCCTGAGACTTGATATCCCAAATTCAAAAGCACCTCAGCAATACCGCTCATACCAGCACCACCGATACCGACAAAATGAATTTGCTGAACTATATGCTTCATATACCCACCCCCGCGCAGTCTGCACATACTTCGGCCACGCGTTGCGTAGCATGCGGCTTAGACAATGAATGTGCGCGTAGTGCCATCTCTTTCAGCGCTGAACGATTTAAATTTTGGATCATTAAAGCTAAATCCTGTGGATTCAGAAATTGTTGCGGCAATAAAATTGCTGCATCCGCATTTGATAAAAACTCTGCATTAGCAGTTTGATGATCATCAATTGCAAAGGGGAATGGAATCAAACAAGACGCGACCCCACAAGCCGCAATCTCAGAAACTGTCATAGCTCCTGAGCGACAAATCACCAAATCCGCTTGTGAGTATGCTGCTGGCATATCATCAATAAAAGGACGAATATCTGCAGTCACACCTAAATCTGCATAGCGTTTTTGAAGATCTACTAAATGCTTATCGCCAGCCTGATGAATGACTTTAGGACGTGACTCTTCTGGAATGAGGGCCAAGGCAGCAGGAATATTTTCATTAAGAGCCGCAGCCCCTAAGCTACCACCGACTACCAAAATAGATAAAGGCCCTTGACGCTGTTCGTATCTAACTGCAGGCGCCATCATATGATCAAATTCTTCACGAATGGGATTGCCAACCCATTCTGCATTTGCCATCGTGTCTGGGAATCCAGTCAAAGTACGCATGGCGATTTTGCTCAGCGCTAAATTAGCACTACCAGCAATTGAATTAGCCTCATGCAAGACTAATGGGCGTTTCAAAAGTTTTGTGACCAAACCGCCTGGGAAGGTGATATATCCACCCATTCCGAGTACTACATTCGGCTTTAATCGACGCATGATCTTCCAGCTTTGGAAGCAAGCACGCATGAGATTGATGGGTAACATCAACTTTGTCATTAAACCTTTACCGCGTAAGCCGCCAAACTCAACTGCCTCAAATGGAAAATCGCAAGACTTCACCAAGCGATACTCCATGCCAGTTTGATTTCCTAACCAAGAAACGTTCCAGCCACAAATCCGCAAATATTCAGCGACAGCCAGTCCTGGGAAAATATGCCCGCCAGTACCACCAGCCATTACTAGAATTGAGGGTTTAGTCAAAGCTTCCCTCCGCGCATCAAGATGCGATTCTCATAATCCACACGAAGTAACATAGCTATAGCTACTGCATTCATTAGGATTCCTGAGCCGCCATAGCTTACCAATGGCAAAGTCAAACCTTTAGTTGGAAGCAGCCCAAGATTCACGCCCATGTTGATAAAAGCCTGCCAACCTATCCAAATCGCCACTCCTTTGGCAGCTAAGCCAGCGAAACTACGATCCAATTGCAAAGCAGTGCGACCAATCAAGAATGCACGACGAACTATCCAATAAAACAAAAAGATCATGACTACCACACCAACAAATCCAAGCTCTTCACCAATTACGGCCATGATGAAATCGGTGTGCGCCTCTGGTAAGTAGTGCAGTTTCTCAACACTACCGCCAAGTCCAGTACCAAACCATTCACCTCGCCCAAATGCCATGAGTGAATGGGTTAACTGATAGCCTTTATTAGCAGCGTTATCCACTTGCCAAGGATCCATAAATGCCAACATACGTCCGCGACGAAATGGAGAGAGCGCAATCATGGTTGCACCACTTAATAAACCAACAGCAATTAGGCCACCAAATAATTTTGCGTTGATACCGCCCAAAAAGAGAATTCCAAAAGCAATTAATGCAACTACTACGAAGGCGCCCATATCTGGCTCAGCCATTAGGAGACCTCCAACTAGAGCAACGGCAATGCCCATAGGCAACATGCCCTTAACAAACGAATGCAAATATTCTTGGCGCTGAACTGTATAGCTGGCTGCAAATATGACTGCTGCAAATTTCATCAACTCAGATGGCTGAAAATTCATTAACCCCAAAGGAATCCAACGTTTAGCGCCATTGACACCCTTACCTAAACCTGGAATCAAAACAACAATTAACAATAAAACCGTAATACCAAAAATGATTGGGGAATAACGATCCCAGACCTTCGTGGGAATATTGAATACCCAAACTCCGACTCCAATCGCAATCACCAACGAAATCATGTGGCGGATTAAGAAGAAATTACTGCTGTAGTTAGCATACTTTGGCCCGTCAGCCAAAGTAATGGATGCGGAGTACACCATCACTAGACCGATTAACATCAGCGATAAAACTGCCCACACTAGTAACTGGTCATAATCCATCATACGAGAACGGGTCCGCTCAACACCCGAAGCTGCATCACGCAAGCCAGTGCGGAAGTTATCAATTCCACCTCTAGAAAAATTCCAAAAGCGATTTAAGCCAAGGCGATTCTCAGGAAATAATTTTTCTTTTATATTCATACCTGAACACCCTCAAAGCGCATTCCAAGCTCCTCTACCTCTGCAGCAAAAACCTGAGCTCTTTCAACATAGTCACGGAATTGATCTAGACTCGCACATGCCGGAGATAGTAGAACTAAATCACCGGAAATTGCTTTAGCTGCAGCCGCTTGAACTGCAGAAACCAAATCTCCACAATTAGTGCTTGGAATCTCGGAACCCAAAGCCTCACCAATAGCGGCACCATCTTTACCGATTAAAAATGCGCCTTTTACAAAACGTAATGCTGGCTCACGTAATGGACTGAAGTCTTGGCCTTTACCTTCGCCGCCAGCTATTAACCAAATGCGCTTTCCAGACTCATTACTACCGAGACCATTCAAGGCTGCGACAGTTGCACCAACATTAGTTCCTTTGCTATCGTCAACATATTCAACATCTTTAACGACCGCAATACTCTGTACACGATGTGGCTCACCATGGTAGTCACGCAGACCATGCAATAAAACATTCATGGGCAAATGAGCGGCACGTGCTAAAGCCAGTGCAGCCAACGCATTTAATGCATTGTGTCGTCCACGGATTCTTAAAGCGTCTGCAGGAATCAAGCGCTTAAGACGTAGTGGCTCATCATCCTCTACAACCGCAGACTTACGACGACGTTTAGGTTTTGGCTCTACATCTTCGTCCACTTCCGCCCATACCAACCAATCAATTCCGCCAGCACGTAAGTCATGCTCAATACCAAAGGCACCCTGCTCATCAGGACGATTGGAGCCAAAGGTCACAATAGTCTTTTCTGATTTTTGTTCTTCAGGAAGCAAACTCATCACTAAAGAATCATCGCGATTCAGAATGCAAACTGTATCAGCGCCAAATATTCTTGACTTTGCCTGTGCGTATGCCTGAAGATCACCGTGCCAATCTAAGTGATCTTGAGTGATATTCAATACTGTTGCGGCTGTAGCGTTAAATGTATAGGTATAGACTAATTGAAAGCTAGATAACTCCAATACCCAAATATCAGGCATATCTTCAATTTGATCAGCCAAATCCAAGCAGCTCATCAGTTTCTCTAGAGCTGCAGGACTAATGTTTCCTGCCACCGCGACTTTCTTACCAGCGCGCTCACATAATTGTCCAGTTAATGCAGTGGTGGTGGTTTTGCCATTGGTTCCAGTAACTGCTAATACTGAAGTTTTATAAGTCGATTGTTGAACTTCAGCCATACGACTTAATGCTGAAATTGCACGTGCGAAAAATTCAATCTCACTCCATACATCAATTTCAACATTCTCAGCCTTGACCAAGAAAGTTTTGATTGGCTCTTGAAGCGGAGACAAGCCCGGGCTGATACCTATCACATCGATATCTTTGAGCAAGTCGTCATCTAAAGGTCCAAAACAAATATCCTTTAGACCCGCAATACGAAGTTCTTCTAGCCATGCATTTTGACGTTCGGTCATTGCAGTTTGGTCACGCGTATCTGCTAAACGCACCTCGGCGCCGTTTCTCAAGCACCACTTAGCCATAGCTATGCCAGATTCCCCCAATCCCAAAATAAGGAATCGGTTTGGCGCTTGGTAACCTTCATTACTCATGAAAGCTGAATTTGCAAAGGCGTTTTCTAAAATCAACATAATTACTTTTGGATCACCGTAACTTCAAACTAGATAAGCCAATTAAGACAAGAAGGATGGTGATAATCCAGAAACGCACCACTACTTGAGTCTCTTTCCAACCACCTAATTCAAAATGATGATGTAATGGCGCCATCCGGAATATCCGACGACCTTCACCAAAATGTTTCTTAGTGAACTTAAACCAAAATACTTGCAACATCACTGAAACAGTTTCCGCAACAAAAATACCGCCCATCACAAACAAAACTATTTCTTGACGAACAATCACAGCAATTGTTCCAAGTGCGCCACCCAATGCAAGCGCACCAACATCGCCCATGAATACTTGCGCAGGATGTGTGTTGTACCAAAGGAATGCCAATCCAGCACCCCCCATCGCCCCACAAAAAATCATTAGCTCGCCAGCGCCAGGAATGTAAGGGAAAAGTAAGTACTTTGCATAAATTGCATTACCCATTACATAAGCAAATGCGCCTAGGGCTGCACCTACCAAAATCACCGGCATGATGACTAAACCGTCTAGACCATCTGTTAAGTTGACAGCGTTGCTGCTACCAACAATCACTAAGTAACTCAAAATGATGAAGCCCATTACACCCAATGGGTAACTAACTTCTTTTATGAATGGCAACAGTAAATTAGTTTTAGCTGGGAGATCCAATGCAAATCCACTTCTTAGCCATTCATAAAATAACTGCAGTACCTTGAAGTTATTCACCTCTGAAACAGAGAAGGCTAGATAGATTGCTGCGAAAAGACCAATGATGGTTTGCCAAAAGAACTTTTCTCTTGAGGCCATACCCTTAGGGTCTTTGTAGACCACTTTGCGATAGTCATCCACCCACCCAACTAAACCAAAACCAAATGTAACGATCATCACAATCCATATAAATCGATTACTTAGATCAGCCCATAGCATGCAGGAAATAAATATGCCAAGCAAAATCAATACACCACCCATCGTTGGAGTACCAGACTTCACTAAATGAGTTTGAGGTCCATCAGTTCTAACAGCCTGACCAATCTTCAAAGCAGCTAATTTTCGAATTACCCAAGGTCCAGCTGCCAAACCAATTAATAAAGCAGTAACCGTTGCCATCACCGCTCTAAAGGTGATGTAGTTGAACACTCGGAAAAATCCAAAGTCATCTTGCAACCATTGCGCCAACATTAAGAGCATGTTTTAGCCTCCTCTAACAAGGCTTGAACTACACGCTCCATCCGCATAAACCGTGAACCTTTTACCAAAATATTTAAGTGTTGATTGCTACCAGTAGCCTGAGCATGGAGCGCATCCCTCAGTTGCGCTATCAAACTATCCATATCTACAAAATGTTTTGCAGTAGATGTAGTTGTTCCACCATTCTTATGCACGCCTTCAAATCCCTGAAGTGCAAACTGGGACTGATCTCCCAAGACAAATAATCTGGAAACCCCCTGTTCGGCAGCGTAAGCACCAACTTCTCGATGAAACTCTGGCCCTTGATTGCCAACTTCACCCATATCACCCAGAATCAACCAGGATAAATTACCTGATTGCTTTAAAGCATCGATAGCAGCTCTTACTGAATCTGGATTAGCGTTGTAACTATCATCTATGAGGGTGTGATTCGAATCAATCGCCTTTGCTTGCATTCGCCCATTGACTGGTAAGAATGACTCGAGTCCCAACTTAATCTTGTCAAGACCAAGACCGGCTGCAATACCAACTGCACTAGCAGCCAGAGCATTGCGCACATTATGGCTACCCAAAGTGTTTAGCTGAACCTCGATAACGCCTAGTTCAGTTTGAATTTGCACAAGACCATTGCTCAATAAATTTCCAGTGACAGCAGCTGAAATTTTGTTTTGCCCAGACGCTAATACAAAATCAATTACTTTTCGACCAGCTGCCGCCTTATGCCAAACACTTACAAATTCAGAGTCGGCAGGAAATACAGCAATTCCATCCTTTGGTAAAGCACGAATGGCATCAGAGTGTTCTTCGGCGACGGCTTCCACTGTTGCCATAAACTCCTGATGTTCGCGTTGGGCATTATTAATCAAAACAATGTTGGCTTGTGCAATTGCAGCTAATTGAGCTGTTTCGCCAGGATGATTCATACCAAGCTCAATCACAGCAAGCCGGTCAGAAGAGCGTAATTTCAATAGCGTTAAAGGCAAGCCAATGTCGTTATTCAGATTACCTTTAGTTACCAAAGCATGATCTTCTCCGACTGCTGCCTTGAAAATAGAGGCAATCATTTCTTTAACTGTAGTCTTACCATTGCTACCAGTAACCAAAGCTAGAGGAATTGGATGGCTTGCTCGCCAAGCTTTTGCTAATTCGCCTAATCCTATACGTGTATCTGAAACACAAATTGCCGGTAAGTCCGCAGGGCATTTATCTGCATTACTAATGAGAGCAGCTCGAGCGCCTGCTTTAGCTACATCGGATAAAAAATCATGCGCATCAAAACGCTCGCCTACAAGTGCCACAAATAATTCATCACAATCAATTTGACGACTGTCTGTGCCAACTCGAGAAATAGATAGCTTCTGAGCAGACTCTGCTGTGGTGTTAATTAATATGCTTCTTGGCAACATAGCCTGTGCTTGAGCAAGAGTTGTCATGATAGACATCAGACACTTCCTCCTGCTGCCAATCGAATATGTTCTTGATCAGAAAAATCAAATTTCTTGCCATTAATCTCTTGAGTAGTCTCATGGCCTTTGCCGGCAACCAAAACAATGTCACGAGAATCTGCATGACGAATAGCGGCCATAATTGCAGCAGCTCGATCGGCAATCATTTGAACATTTGCCAAATCCGTATTCATACCACTACGAATCATTTGCATGATGACTTGCGGATCTTCTGAACGGGGATTGTCACTAGTAATGAGAATGTTATCGGCATTGCGCTCGGCAACAGCGCCCATCAAAGGGCGTTTGCCCACATCACGATCACCACCACAACCAAACACACACCAAATCTTTCCACCACGTTGTTCAGCGATCGGATGCAATGCTTGCAAAGTCTTCTCGAGAGCATCTGGCGTATGTGCATAATCGACAACCGCCAATAATCCATCAGCCTTGTGATGCCTGCCAAGTCGAATCAACTCCATGCGACCAACTACTGGGTTTAATTGGCTTACTTTTTGCGTAGCTGAATCACAGCTCATGCCTTGTGAGAGCAAAACAGTCCACACTGCAAGCGCATTACTTAAATTAAATTCACCCAATAATGGAATGTGTAATTCCGAACTTAACACTCCATCTAAAACAAAACTTGATTTGTAACCCGCACTGCTCAGTACGGTGTTGTTTGCATAAATTCTTTGTAAACGATCACCAAATTTTTCAAATCCTTGAAATGCCGATCGTGATAATGCATATGCCCAGACCTTCAAATCTTCTCTCGCCAATAAATTCATAGCTAATTCACGGCCAAAGGCATCATCCAAATTGATCACGGCATGCTCAAGACCAGCATGTTGAAATAACTTGGCTTTTGCCTCGGCATAATCAGCCATACTGCCGTGGTAATCCAAATGATCTTGAGTCAAATTGGTAAATACTGCGCAATGAATATCTGTTCCAGCGATTCGCTCTTGATGTAGTGCGTGTGAAGATACTTCCATCACCACTTGTTTTGCTCCAGCACTACGCAATTCTGCCAATTGAGTCTGCAGTTTAGGAGCGTCTGGGGTTGTATAGCCCGTCTGCACCAAAGCACCGGGAAAGCCAGTACCTAGAGTACCCAAAACCGCAGTGCGATGATTACTAGCATCCAATGCTTGAGCAAGCCACTGAGTAATACTAGTTTTTCCGTTGGTACCAGTGACACCAATAATGTTTAATTCTTTGCTAGGGTGACCATACCATTGAGCACACAATTCGCCCGCCTTTGCTGCAAGATTCTCTACTGCAAAGCACTGTGGATGATCTTCAATTTGACTGCTCATTTCAGCAGAATCAAACACAACTGCAGCGGCCCCATTTGCTAAAGCAGCATCAATAAATTGACGGCCATCGCGCAATGCATTGCCATGACCAACTGGATAGGCAAAAAAGATATCTCCAGCTTTAATCTGGCGACTATCCGCACTTACTTTAGCGGAAGAATTAGCTAAGGTATGCAGATGTTCAATCAAATGATTGGTGTCTATTTTCAAGGCCACCCTCATCGTTTCAAAACCACATGTTGAGCTTGAGCATTAGCAACATGAATCTCTTCTGGATTCTTATCTTGCAAAACCATTTGCTTTACTTTGCTATCAGGCAAAACATTTAGGGTATGCAATGTTTCGCTCACAATTGTGGAGAATACTGGAGCCGCAACATCACCACCGTAATGACTTCCGCCAGTAGGCTCATCAATCATTACTGCCACAACAATTCGTGGAGCGCTTATTGGCGCTAAACCAGCAAAGTAAGCACGGTATTTATTGCCATATCCTTTGCCAACCAACTTATGTGCCGTTCCCGTCTTACCACCCACACGGAAACCTTCAGCCTGAGCTTTAATTGCAGTTCCACCTGGCTCAGTCACAGCCTCCATCATATTGCGCATCTCAATCGCTGTTTTTGGAGAGAGCACCCTTGTGCCCTGCTTAAATTCTGGGCTACGCTCAATAGTTAAAGGAACTAACTCTCCGTCGCGAGCAAAGACTGTATAAGCACGTGCCACTTGAAATAGCGATGCAGAGATTCCGTATCCAAAAGCAATACGCGCTTGGTCGGTAGGCATCCATTTTTTATATGGGTGCACTGTTCCTGCAACGGCACCAGGGAAACCAATCTTAGGAGCCTGACCTAAACCAACTGCAGTATAAAAATCCCACATTTCTTCAGGAGAAAGATTATTCATTGCAATCTTTGCAGTACCAATATTGCTAGACTTTTGAATAATTTGCGCAACAGTTAAGTTTCCGTATGGATGTGTATCGGTAATTGGCTTCGGACCAACTAGATATTGCGCGCCGATCACCATATTAGTTTCTGGTTTGACAGATCCTTTTTCAAGCGCAATCGCAATTGTCAAAGGCTTCATCGTGGAGCCAGGCTCAAAGGTATCTGTTAAAACGCGATTGCGAAGTTGTTCGCCCGTCAAAAACCGTCGATCATTTGGGTTGTAGCTTGGATAATTTGCTAAAGCCAAAATCTCACCCGTTTGTGTATCGAGCACAACTGCACCACCAGCCTTAGCATGATGCTTTTCAACCGCATCTTTTACGGCGTTGTATGCCAAGAACTGAATCTTGCTATCTATAGAGAGATTGAGATCTTTACCATTTTGCGGCAACTGCAAGATTGCAACATCCTCAACAACACGGCCCAAGCGATCAACCACTACACGCCTTTGCCCAGGATGTCCTGCGAGCTCATTCTCACGGGAAAGCTCCATGCCTTCCTGACCTTTATCGTTCACATTTGTAAAGCCAACTACATGAGCCATCGCTTCACCTTCAGGGTAAAAGCGACGATATTCATTGTTTAAACCTATGCCCGGGATCTCTAACTGCTTGATCTGTTGAGCGACAGCTGGGTCTACTTGACGTTTTAAAAAGATTTGCTTGCGCTCTTCTTTAAGTTTTTTACGTAACTCTGCTTCACTGATTTGCAATAGACTAGCTAGCTTCTGCACTTTTTCAGCAGCCAAATCATCGGGTACTGTGTCGTTATAAGCGATAACCGATTTCGCCTCGAGACTTGTAGCAATGACTTGGCCATTGCGGTCCAAAATTTTTCCGCGGCTAGCAGGCAACTCTAATTCGCGCTGAGTACCACGCACCCCTTTTGCCTCATAAAATGCATTGCCTGGCCCTTGAATCCAAAATGCGCGTAGCAAAAGCATCATGAAAACGAAGAATAAAAGGAATAGCATTAAACGCGACCGCCACATTGGCAGGCGCAAGACTAAATTGGGCGTAGTAGAAAATCCGACCGGCCTCATTTAGCCTCCTTCAGATACAAAGTACGTTCAGGAGTTATGGGAGACATATGCAATTGATTGCGAGCAACTTCGCGAATCCTTGCAGACTTTGAAAGATTGCGTTGCTCGTATTCCAAGCGCAACCAATCTTGATTTAATCGTCGCTCTTCAATCTGCGCACGTTCTTGAAGAATAAATAGCTTACGTGCACGCTGCTGAGCGGCTACCAAGGACAAGGCGCAAATCAACAGCAAGGCAAGCAAAGTGAAAGTGGCTCGATTCATGCAGCGACTCCGATACGCTTTTCAGCTACACGCATAATTGCTGAGCGAGCACGTGGATTTTCAGAAATTTCGATATCGCTTGGCTTAATACGGCCAATAATCGCAAGCGCACTTTGCGGTAAATCTTTTTCTCGCACAGGTAAGCCACGAGGTATCGCTACTTTTGCATGTGCCTGCATGAATTGCTTCACTATGCGATCTTCTAAAGAATGAAAACTAATTACTGCCAGTCTTGCGCCTGGCTTTAATAATCGCAAAGCAGCCTTTAATCCAAGTTCTAAGTCTTCCAACTCGCGATTAATAAAAATACGTAATGCCTGAAAAGTTCTGGTAGCAGGGTCTTGACCAGCTTCACGCGTACGCACTACGCTAGCAACTAAATTTGCTAACTGCGTGGTTGTTTTTGGAGATAAGCCTTCCTCTCGCTTGGCAACGATAGCTCTTGCGATCTGAAATGCGTAACGCTCCTCTCCGTAAGTCTTAATCACTTGGGTGATGTCCTCCAGTGACGCCTTCTCTAACCACTCTGCTGCAGTCAAGCCATGATCGGTATTCATGCGCATATCGAGCGGACCTTCGCGACGAAATGAAAAACCGCGATGTGCCTCGTCCACCTGAGGTGAACTGATACCTAAGTCCAACAAAATGCCATCGACTGACTCCGCCTCTGCGTATTGATCCATCTGCGCAAAACTGTCGTGCACAATTTTCAACCTGGGATCGTGGATGTTCTTGGCTACTGCAATCGCATCTAAATCTTTGTCGAAGGAAATCACTCTTGCAGAAGAATTCAACTCTTTGAGTAATGCTTGCGTATGACCACCGCGCCCAAAGGTTCCATCGATCATCAAAATTTTGCTTACTTCGTTTTGATTTTGAATCAGCGGACCGCCAATTAGCGCTGTCACCGCCTCGGCCAGCAACACTGGGCGATGAGTTATGTTCATGGCACCCCGTCATCAAAAATTAAATTGCTTGAGTGCTTCAGGCATGCCTTGCGCAATGGCAGCCTGCTCTTTTGCTGCATAGGTTGCTGCATCCCACAACTCCAAGTGACTGCCCATCCCAAGCAAAATCACTTCTTTTTCAATTCCTGCAGCTGCGCGTAATTCAGGGCTGACTAATATTCGACCAGCGCTATCAAGATCAATTTCGGCTGCGTTGCCTAGAAAAATTCTGCGCCACCAATGGGCATCCATGGGAAGTTGAGCAACCCTAGCTCGAAAGGTCTCCCACTCAGGCCGAGGGAAGAGCAATAAGCATCCATCAGGGTGTTTAGTAAGCGTAATTCGACCCTCGCCTTGAACCAACAAGGCGTCACGATGCTTGGCCGGTACCGACATACGACCTTTTGCATCTAAATTAAGAGCTGACGCGCCTTGAAACACCATTTACCCCACTTTTTCACACTTCCTCCCACTTTAGAGGATCGCAATAAGAGGGTCAAGTGTTTTTAGGAGTTTTTTGGGGAATTTCTCTAGTGTTTACAGACACTTAGCGTGATGTGTTCAGAAAATACTAATAATAAAATAGCTTCTTGAAACAATGGCTTGGAAAATATACTTAAGAATAGATCTTAGCTATTTGAGTTAATAATCAATAAATATACTGTATTTATAACCAGTAATATGAAAAAATATAACAAAAAAATTAATCTGAAATAGCGTAAAAAAATAACTCGTATTTCAGTTTTAAATTTTGTAAGCAGTAGTGGTCATTACCTTGGACATCGCCTGCATTATTTTTTGAATTGGATCTGGCAAATTTACGCCACCAGCATTTTTTGCAGCCTGCCCATGAGCAATTTCATCGATACGCATTTGATCAACAATTGCACGTGAACGCTGGTCTTCTTTGGGCAATTTTTCGAGATGACTTTCCAAGTGATTCTCAACTTGTTTTTCTGTTTCTGCAACAAAACCTAAACTCCACTTATCACCCGCTAAGCCAGCTGCCAAGCCGATTGCAAAGGATCCCGCATACCAAATTGGATTGAGATAACTCGTGTGGGATCCAAGCTCTTGAAGGCGAGTTTCGCACCAAGCTAAGTGGTCCATCTCTTCTTGGCCGGAATGATCCAGCATCTCCTGAATTTGCGGATTTCGGGCGACTAATTTTTGCGACTGATAAAGCGCTTGCGCGCAGACTTCACCAACGTGATTTACGCGCATCAGCCCTGCCGCATGTTTACGTTCGGCTGCGTCTAGCCCCAAACTACTCCCAAAATCAGATCCTGGGGTTGGTCTCTGAGCATGAGCACCTCCGACCACTGATCGAAGTGCAGTATCAAACTCCAGAATTAGACGATCTATTGGAGACATTTCAAAAAAACTAGACCAAAACCTCTGCCTTACAGCTTTGTTTGGTCTTTAAACCGAGCTCAGCCAAAAGCTCACGGTCTTGCTCTGCCTCAGGATTGCCGGTAGTGAGTAATTGCTCACCATAAAAAATGGAATTGGCGCCAGCCAAGAAGCACATAGCCTGAACCGCCCTACCAAGCTCCTGACGACCAGCCGATAAGCGGACGCGGGCTTTAGGCATCGTAATTCTAGCGACCGCAATAGTTCTGACAAACTCCAATGGATCTAGAGGCTTTTGGTCAGCCAATGGCGTCCCTGCCACTGGGACTAAGTGATTAATTGGGACTGATTCAGGATATGGACTCAAGTTAGCTAAACGAGCCAAAAATGCCGCCCGCTGCTCTCTAGATTCGCCCATACCCACTATTCCCCCGCAACAAACTGACATACCTGCAGCACGGACATTCGAAATAGTATCCAAGCGGTCTTGATAGCCTCGCGTTGAAATCACAGAACGGTAAAAGTCTTCGCTCGTATCTAAATTATGGTTATAAAAGTCTAGGCCAGCTTCTTGCAACGCTTGAGCCTGATCAGCCTCCAGCATTCCTAGAGTGGCGCAGGTTTCAAGACCTAAGGCCTTAACACCCTTAATCATGGCAGTGACTTTTTCAATGTCACGATCTTTTGGCTCACGCCAAGCAGCACCCATACAGAAACGGTTTGATCCAGCCGCTTTTGCGGCTTTGGCGGCCTCTAACACCTCTTCCAGGCCCATGAGTTTTTCAGCCTTGACATCAGTGTCATAGCGAGCAGCTTGAGGGCAGTAACCACAATCCTCAGGACATCCGCCAGTCTTAATGGACAACAGGGTTGCCAATTCGACATCACCATCAGGAAAGTAAGTTTTATGGATTTCTTGGGCCCTAAACATTAATTCGTTAAAAGGCAGGGCAAATAAAGCCTCAATTTGAGCAACTGACCACTCTCCAGACGCCCCAATTTCAGCATTTGCCCCTTGGTGCAAATCAGCCTTTGATTTAAATTGGGTTAAGGGTTTTTCAACAGTTTGAGCGTCCTGCATGGGCAAATTCCAGAAATTAGGTAGATTCAAGGCATAAACATAACAGATACAGACCTAAATTTGGAAAAACTAGTGTTCAAATATCAAACATGAAGGTTATTTCTGATTTAAATCAAACTCCGCTCGTCGATCGCAGTCTCGCCACCGTTTGGCACCCCTGCACACAAATGAAACAGCATGAGTCCTTTCCGCTAGTTGCCATCTCAAAAGGGAAAGGCGCTTGGCTATACGACGAAAACGGCCATGCGCTACTTGACGCAATTAGTTCATGGTGGACAAATTTATTTGGCCATTCAAATCCACGCATCAATCAAGCAATCACTGCGCAATTAGAAAAAATTGAGCATGTGATGTTGGCTGGCTTTACTCATACCCCCGTTGTGGAGCTATCTGAAAAACTTTCTGCATTAACTCATCATCATTTAGGACATGCCTTCTACGCCTCTGATGGCGCCTCTGCAGTTGAAATTGCACTAAAGATGAGTCATCACTATTGGCAGCTCAATGGTCAAACACAAAAGAAAAAATTTGTATGTCTCGAGAACGGTTATCACGGCGAGACACTTGGCGCATTAGCGGTAACTGATGTTGCCATCTTTCGTGAAGCATATGGGTTGCTATTACAAGATGTGTTCACCGTCTCTTCGCCCGATGCACGTAAAGCAAAATCTGGCGAAAGCGCAGAAGGCGTCGCCAAAAATGCGGCAAAAGAACTTGAGAAGTTATTTGCAAAAGAGCACCACAATATTGCCGCCATCATCGTTGAGCCGCTAGTGCAATGTGCCGGACAAATGGCGATGCATTCACCTGAGTATCTTCGACTGGTAAGGGAACTGTGCGATCGTTACGATGTACATTTAATTGCGGATGAGATTGCAGTAGGCTGTGGTCGAAGCGGCAAATTTTTTGCATGCGAACACGCAGGCATTTGGCCAGACTTCTTAACTCTCTCTAAGGGCATAAGCGGTGGCTACCTGCCACTTTCTCTTTGTCTTACTACCGACAAAATTTACCAAGCCTTTTATGGCGATCAAACTCAGCAAGGATTTTTACATTCTCATTCATACACTGGAAATCCATTGGCTTGCGCTGCTGCACTCGCTTGTCTAGATATTTTTGCCACTGACAAAGTGTTGGAAAAAAATATTGAGCGCTCTAATGATTTAGCCAATGCATTTGCGTGGGCAAAGAGTGATTTGCGAATTGAACATTGGCGCCAGCAAGGAATGATTTTGGCATTTGATGTCAAAAATGATTTCTTAAAAAATCCTAAAACATTTTCTCGAGAAATGTTTGCTAACGGCTTAGAAGGAGGGGTGTTGATTAGGCCTATAGGTAACACCATCTATGTGATGCCTCCATACATTTTGTCTCCGAGCGAAACTTTGCAACTAGGCACCTCAGTGCAAGACGCACTTAAGAAAACATTGGCATGACGAACTCATTTAAAGCCTTGCATTTGGCGCATGAGCAACTTGCAAAACTTGAATCGCAATTACTCAAACGAACATTAAGAGCAACAGAATCTCCGTGCGATACAAAAGCTACGATTGAAGGGCGAGAACTAAAAACATTCTGTAGCAATGACTACCTAGGGCTGGCTAATCATCCCGATTTGGTTGCAGCACTTGCGGAAGGCGGTCAAAAATATGGGGTTGGTAGTGGTGCCTCGCATTTAATTAGTGGTCACAGCGTCGCACACGAGGCCCTAGAAAAAGAACTGGCAACATTTCAAAAAGACCATATACCAAATGCACGCGCGTTATTTTTTAGCACAGGGTATCTTGCAAATATTACCGCTATCACCTCTTTGGTAAAACTTGCGCCTCATGGAGCTACTAGCATTTATTCAGCAAGGTTAAATCATGCATCCTTAATTGATGGCATTCGTTTGGCGACTGCTCAAACAAAAGCGAATGTCACCTTGTTCGACCATACGCAACTCGATACATTAAATGAAACACTTAAAACGGATAAAAACCTCCTAAAGATTATTGTCACCGATGGAGTCTTTAGTATGGATGGTGATTTAGCTCCCGTTAAAAAATTATTGGGGCTTGCTCAAAAATATGACGCATTGCTATTGATAGATGATGCACATGGTTTTGGCGTATTAGGAAAAAATGGTCACGGCATTTTGGAACAAGAAAATATTTGTTCTGATCGAATTGTGTATATCGGCACTCTTGGAAAAGCGGCAGGAGTTAGCGGTGCTTTTGTTTGCGCAGAACAAACATTGATTGAATGGGTAATACAAAAGGGGCGTCCCTTTATTTACAGCACAGCTACTCCACCCGCAATCGCACACACCCTCTCAAAGAGCCTAGAAATAATTCATGGATTCGAAGGAAGTAGTCGTCGCTCTCATTTAAATAAATTAATTAAGATATGGCAGGAAGAGATGCATTTTTCTCAATGGGAAAAAGTCCCCTCCTGCACCGCTATTCAACCTGTAATTTTGGGTAGCAACGCCAATGCCTTACTTGCAGCCAAATTATTAGATGAGGCAGGTTACTGGATTCCGGCCATTCGCCCACCAACCGTACCTAGCGGAAGCGCCAGATTACGTATTACATTTTCAGCAAATCACAGTGAAGCAGATTTGCGCCTACTCATTTCAACTCTACAAAAAATTGAGCAAACAGTCATTCAAAGGGCGGATCATGAATAAGCCCAAAGGGTTTTTTGTAACCGGCACCGACACTGAAATTGGTAAAACTTTAGTAGCTGGTGCGCTAATACTGAAATTACGCGAGCGAGAAATTAAGACCCTTGGTTTTAAACCGGTCGTGGCTGGCACTTATACCAACCCAGATGGCGAAATCTTCAATGAAGATATAGAAACTTTAAGGGTGGCATCAAATCTAAATTCTGATGACTTGAATATATGCCCCTATGTGTTGCAAACACCCGCAGCGCCTCATCTAGCTGCCATTCAACAAGGTTTGCTATTAAAAAGGGATGTAATGGCAAAGGCCTTTCAAAAGATTCAAGATCAGGCAGATTGCGTGGTGGTTGAGGGTGCCGGCGGCTTAATCATTCCCTTAAATGATCATGAAGATTTGAGTAGTTTTGCAAAAGAAATTGATTTGCCGATCATTCTAGTGGTGGGCATGAAATTAGGTTGCATTAATCATGCCCTGCTAACCTATGAAGCTATTAAGTTGCGTAATTTGAAGTTTGTGGGATGGATAGCAAATTCCCTGTCCGAAGAAATGCCATTTCTACAAGAAAATCTTCGGACTCTAAAAACTAGAATCTCAGCACCTTTTTTAGGATGTGTTCCGCCCCTACCTGAAGAGCTGCGCAAGCCACCCAATAGCCCGTATTCAATTGAAGCTCTAAATTTTGCTGCACAGCACATTCAACTACCGAAGAGTTAATTAATAGCCCTCACCCCAAAAGAGGCAAATTAATAGACTTTCGGATAAGATGAAGATATGCATTTACTCTCTGAAATTACTGACTCAGCAGAAACCATTCAGGAAATTAGACGCAATATTCATGCGCACCCTGAACTGCGTTTCGAAGAAAATCGCACATCCGATTTAGTTGCGGAAGCGCTTTCTAGCTGGGGTATTACTGTTTATCGTGGCATGGGTAAAACTGGGGTGGTTGGTCGTTTGGATGGCGACCTAGGACCAGGCAAGATGATTGGTCTGCGCGCCGATATGGATGCACTGCCCTTACAAGAGCACAACAACTTTGCTCATGCTTCAAAAAATCCTGGAAAGATGCATGCTTGTGGCCATGATGGCCATACCGCCATGCTATTGGGTGCCGCACAATATTTATCGAATCATCGTGATTTCAAAGGTACGGTAATTTTTATTTTCCAGCCAGCCGAAGAAGGTGGTGCGGGCGCCAAAGAAATGATTAATGATGGTCTTTTCAAAGATTTTCCATGCGACGCTGTATTTGGATTGCATAACTGGCCCGGCTTAGCAGAGGGCCATTTTGGTGTGACGCCTGGCCCAATGATGGCGTCAAGCAATGCTTTTGAAGTTACCATCACAGGCAAAGGTGGGCATGCGGCATTACCTCACAATAGCGCAGACCCAGTATTGACTGGAGCACAAATAGTGCTGGCATTGCAAAGCATCATCACGCGCAATAAGCGCCCTGTAGATGCCGCAGTTTTATCCATCACGCAATTTCATGCGGGCGAAACAAGCAATGTCATTCCTGATAGCGCGTTTATTGGCGGAACGGTACGCACATTTACTTTAGGAGTACTCGACCTCATCGAACAACGCCTTCGAGAAATCGCTCACAGTGTTGCAAGCGCTTTTGATTGCAAAGCCGAAATCACCTTCTCAAGAAATTACCCACCGCTCATTAATCATGCCGAAGAAGTGAAATTTGCTACTGAAGTGATGAGTGAACTAGTTGGCAAACAAAATGTAAATGAATCCATCGACCCCACAATGGGTGCGGAAGACTTTGCATTTATGTTGCTAGAGAAACCCGGCTGCTATGTGTTTTTGGGCAATGGTGATGGTGATCATCGCTCGGTAGGTCACGGTATGGGCCCATGCCATTTGCATAACCCTTCTTATGATTTCAATGACGCATTGATCCCAGTAGGCGTGAGCTATTGGGTCAAACTAGCTCAACGTTTCTTAGAAAAAACTAACTAGCGGGGAAGCAGCAACCACATTCGACCATTCTGCTTCATGCGACCAGCCATCTCTCCAGCAGAATCTCCCGATCCCCAATAGTAATCAGCTCGTACACCACCAACAATTGCTTTGCCAGTGTCCTGCGCCATTACTAGTTTTTGCAAAGGCTGACTGCTTAGCGGTTTAGTTGTTGCCAAAAATACTGGTGCCCCTATTGGCAAGGCCTGTAAATCAACTGCAATACTGCGTTCGCTAGTTAATGGCACACCAAGGGCTCCATTGGGACCTAAATCTGCCGCTACATTTCCTGGCAATTCTTTAAAGAACACAAAACGTGGGTTGGCGTTAAGCATTTCATTCACTTGGCCAGGATTACGTTTAGCCCATTGCGATATGCCCTGCATCGTCGCTTCACTGCGGGTAATTTCTTTACGATCCAAGAGCCATTGTGCAAATGATTTAAAGGGTTGGTCATTGGTCCCCGCAAAGCCAAGACGAATAGTCCGACCATCTTCAAGGCGAATTTTTCCCGAACCTTGAATTTGCATAAACGCCGCAGCCACAGGATCCTGCACCCACGCGATTTCAGAACCCTGCAAAACACCTGAACTCATCAGTTCAGCACGGCTTGGAGCTGGATTAGGTTTCGATTTGCGCCACGCATTAGGGTAACCATAAAGCGGAATACTATAAGTACTTGTTCGAGTCAGCGAACCCTTCATCACAGGCTCGTAATAACCAGTGATTAAGCCTGTATCACTTCCAGAGCTCGTACGAATTTCATAGGCCTGAAAATTACTTTCAAAATACTTACGAATTGACTGAATATCACCACCAGAAACATTACCTGCTTGAGCGCATACTTGGCGCCAATTTACTTCACTATTTTTTTTGCGCAAAGCGTCGCAACTCTTTAACCAAGCTGGCCATGCCTGAGTCATATCATCCTCTTGCCATCCTGGTAAAGCCTGCCAAGAAACAGCACTAAAACTTGCAATAGGAGAGCTATAGCTCGATGGAGCGGCACCCGAACTGCCAGAGCGAGAACCAGCACTACGAGTGGGAGGAACAGAGCATCCACCAATTAAACTGGCTAACAAGATAAGGAATACACTAGTTAGCAATAACTTAAATTTAAAAATCATGATTGCTAATTTACTCGATGAATACCCAATGCTACTGTTTGCATTTGAAGGCGCTGTTGCTTTGGGGCTTTTATTATTTATTGTTCTTTGGACGGGAAAAGGCAAAAAATAAAGCTTCAGGGACCCCACATTAATGCAAAGTACGCGGCATCACTAAAGCAAACTCTGGAATTGGGGCCTGAAAGAATTGGGCATCTTCAGTTACACAAAAATACTCTCCACGCATCGTTCCGGCTGGGGTAGGCAAAGTAGCCCAGCTGGTGTATTCAAAATGCTCTCCTGAGCGAAGTAATGGTTGCTGACCAACCACCCCCAAACCTCGCACCTCCTGAACATCATTATCGCCATCAGTAATGAACCAATGGCGCGCAATCAGTTGAATACTGGCTGCCCCCGTATTTCGGATGGTGACGGTATAAGCGAAGGCAAATTGGCGATTATCGGGGTCAGATTGCTCTGGAAGATACTGGGCTTTGACCGTAATGCTCATTTCGTGAGGATTCATGATCGAATTCTGCTCCATCCTAAGGTCAACTGCAAGCTAGAATCTAGGGATGGAAAGTCAAAAATCATCCTCAAACAGTCAATTTGTCATTGCTCCATCTATTTTGTCTGCCGACTTCGCCTGCCTAGGCAAAGAGGTTCAGGACGTTTTAAAAGCTGGGGCCGACTGGATTCACTTTGATGTGATGGATAACCACTATGTGCCGAATCTCACAATTGGCCCCTTGGTCTGTGAGGCTATTCGCCCTTACGCAAATAAAAATGGCAAGCCTGCCGTAATTGATGTGCACCTGATGATCGAGCCGGTCGATCGGATCGTTCCTGACTTTGCCAAAGCGGGTGCTAATTTAATTAGCTTTCATCCCGAGGCGAGCCCTCACGTTAATCGCACATTAAATTTAATTCGAGATCAAGGTTGTCAAACCGGTTTAGTACTAAATCCAGCAACACCTCTTGATCATCTTGACCATACTTTGGATCTACTAGACCTAGTATTACTTATGTCTGTCAATCCAGGATTTGGTGGTCAATCATTTATTCCAAGCACCCTTAGCAAGATTACTCAAGTACGCGAACGCTTAGATCTTCATCAGGCTGAAACAGGGCGACACATTCGTCTTGAAGTAGATGGCGGAATTAAGACTGACAATATTGCAGCCGTTGCCCAAGCAGGCGCAGATACTTTTGTTGCGGGCTCTGCAATTTACGGAAAAGATAACTATGCTGAAGTGATTGCAGCAATGCGCACTGAACTAAAAAAGTCAGGAAGATCGTAATGCAGCGCGAAGAATTTAATGCTCTGGCAAAACAGGGTTTCAATCGTATTCCACTGGTTAAAGAAGTATTAGCGGATCTTGAAACTCCACTGTCTCTTTACGTCAAACTCAGTCAAACATTTGGTCAGAAAAATACTTACCTATTGGAGTCCGTTTTAGGTGGGGAACGTTTTGGGCGCTTCTCCTTTATTGGATTACCTGCTCGAACAATTGTAAGAGCGGTTGGAACTCCTCACTCTCCAATCAATGAAGTCGTCACCGATGGAAAAGTTGTAGAAACTAATACCGACAATCCTCTCGACTTTGTAGATAAATATTTCAATCGTTTTAAGGTTGCATTGCAGCCTGGTATGCCACGTTTTTGTGGTGGTCTCGCAGGATACTTTGGATACGACACCGTACGATATATCGAATCTCGCTTAGCCAATCACCAACTTCCAGATGAATTAGGCGTTCCAGATATTCAACTCATGTTGACTGAGCAATTGGCAGTCATTGATAACGTTGCTGGAAAAATCTACTTCATTATTTATGCAGATCCTACTACTCCAAATGCATTTGAGAATGCCCAAGATCGGTTAAAAGAATTACTTAAATGTCTTGCGAAACCAGCGCAAATGCCGCCATCTTTACCAAGCACTAAGACTGATCTCATTCGCAAATTCAAAGCGGCAGATTTTGAGCAAGCTGTTTTAAAAACCAAAGAATATATTTTGGCTGGTGATTGTATGCAGGTAGTTATTGGGCAACGGATTAGCAAACCATTCACCGATTCACCATTAGCACTCTACCGTGCATTGCGTTCACTCAATCCTTCGCCCTATATGTACTTCTATGACTTTGGGGACATGCAGATCGTTGGTTCATCCCCAGAAATTTTGGTGCGCCAAGAAAAAAGAGCCTCCGAGAAGATTGTGACGATACGCCCACTCGCAGGTACACGTCCTCGCGGTGCAAACCCCGAGGAAGATGAGCGACTAGCTAAAGAGCTTTTGGCAGACCCCAAAGAAATCGCTGAGCACGTGATGCTAATTGATCTAGCGCGTAATGATGTAGGGCGAATTGCCAAAACTGGTTCGGTCAAGGTAACTGACTCGATGTCCATTGAAAAGTACTCACATGTTCAACACATCGTCAGCTCAGTAGAGGGTGATCTTTTAAACAATATGAGCAATATGGATGTACTACGCGCAACATTTCCAGCAGGGACTTTATCGGGGGCGCCTAAAATCCGAGCAATGGAAATCATTGATGAAATGGAAATTGTGAAACGTGGTGTATATGGTGGCGCAGTAGGCTATCTCTCCTTCTCGGGAGATATGGATGTAGCAATTGCTATACGTACTGGAGTTATCCGAGATGGGATGTTGCATTCTCAAGCTGGCGCTGGTGTAGTCGCTGATTCAGACCCAACGGCTGAGTGGAAAGAAACGGAAGCAAAAGCACGTGCAGTTTTGACTGCTGCCGATTTAGTGCAAGGAGGACTCGATGCTCCTAATGATTGATAACTATGACTCCTTTACTTATAACCTCGTGCAATATTTTGCTGAGCTAGGCGAGGAAGTGAAAGTATTTCGTAATGATGAAATTGCTGTGGAGGATATTGCCAAGCTCAACCCAGCACGCATCTGCATTTCTCCAGGCCCATGCAGTCCTGCTGAGGCTGGAATTTCCGTTGAAACCATCAAACGTTATGCTGGTCAAATTCCGATCCTGGGGGTTTGCTTAGGACACCAAGCGATTGGTGAGGCATTCGGCGGCAAAGTGATTCGCGCCCAAAAAGTCATGCATGGCAAAACTGACAGCATTCATCACACTGGACTGGGAGTATTTAGAAACCTCCCCAACCCATTCAAAGTGACTCGCTACCACTCACTAGCGATTGAGAGAAGCTCATTACCCTCATCGCTAGAGATTACTGCGACTTCTTCTGATGGAGAAATCATGGGCGTACGTCATCGCGATCTTGCTGTCGAGGGCGTGCAATTTCATCCAGAATCAATTCTTTCTGAGCATGGACACGCCCTACTAAAGAATTTTTTGCAAAATCAATAACTGTTTAATCACGAGAGCTATGCCAATCACTCCACAAGAAGCCCTGCAACGTTGCATTGAACATCGCGAACTCTTTCATGATGAGATGACGGATATGATGCGCCTGATCATGAGTGGTGAAATGGCACCGGAGTTAGTGGCAGGCCTGTTAGTGGCATTGCGCACCAAAAAGGAAACTGTTGGGGAAATTGCAGCTGCCGCGCAAGTGATGCGTGAGTTTGCGACCTCGGTACATGTAGAAGACCGTAGTCATTTAGTTGATGTAGTGGGTACTGGTGGAGATGGAGCGCACACCTTTAACATCTCAACAGCGGCGATGTTTGTTGCTGCTGGTGCTGGCGCAAAGATTGCTAAACATGGCAACCGTAGCGTCAGCAGCAAATCAGGTAGCGCCGATGTATTAGAAGCATTAGGCGTTAATCTAGCGCTATCCGCTGATCAAGTGGCTCGTTGTATTTCCACCATAGGAGCAGGATTTATGTTCGCTCCCAATCATCATCCAGCAATGAAAAATGTGGTGCCAATTCGTAAACAGCTCGGTGTGCGTACTATCTTTAATATCCTAGGTCCTCTTACCAATCCCGCTGACGCTAAGCGCATTTTGATGGGCGTATTTCATGCTGATCTTGTAGGCATTCAGGCTCGCGTATTACAAGCCTTAGGCATGGAACATGCGCTAGTAGTCTATGGTCGCGATGGTCTTGACGAGATCTCCCTAGAAGGACCAACCCTAGTGGGCGAACTAAAAGACGGCATAGTTCGTGAATATGAAATTCATCCAAAAGATTTCGGTTTAACTCCAGCCCCAACCAGCAGTTTTAAAGTGGCTAATGCCGCAGAGTCTAAAAAAATTGTGCTGGATGTACTTGATGGAAAATCTGGGTCACCAAGTGACATCGTCTGCCTAAACGCGGGAGCTACGCTTTATGTGGCTGGAATAGCTCCAGATATCGCCAGCGGTATTTCTTTGGCTAAATCAGCCATTAATTCTGGAGCCGCTCGTCAAAAGCTGGATGCATTTGTTGCAGCAACTCAATCAAAATAAATCATTCTTCATGAGCGATATCCTCGACAAAATCGTTGCAACCAAAAAGCTAGAAGTTGCCAACTGTCTTCAGCGTTTATCCCTTACTAATCAACGTGAGCAAGCGGAAGCCAATAATTTAGACCCGCTCCTGAAGCCAAGGGGCTTTATTCGTGCGATTGAGCAAAAGATTTTTGCTGGCAAGGCTGGCGTTATCGCAGAAATCAAAAAGGCAAGTCCTAGCAAAGGAATATTACGTGATAACTTTGTGCCCGCTGATATAGCTCAATCCTACGAAAAACATGGAGCTGCTTGTCTATCAGTCCTAACAGATGTCGATTACTTTCAGGGCTGCAATAATTATCTTCAACAAGCCCGAGCTGCTTGCCACATTCCAGTATTGCGCAAAGACTTCACTATAGATCCTTACCAGGTCTATGAAGCGCGTGCAATTGGCGCTGATGCTATCTTATTAATTGTGGCGTGTTTAGAGCTCAACCAGATGAAGGAACTTGAAGCGTGCGCCCATGAACTCGGATTGGATGTTCTGGTTGAAGTTCACAACGCTCCAGAGCTAGAACAAGCACTAGAGCTTAAAACGCCACTTCTTGGCATCAATAATCGCAATCTCAAAACCTTTGAGGTGACGCTACAAACCACTCTATCGCTTTTACCAATGGTTCCAAACAATAAGACCTTGGTAACTGAATCAGGAATTTTAGGTCGAGCCGATGTAGAACTCATGCGCAATAATCAAGTTAACGCCTTTCTAGTCGGCGAAGCTTTTATGCGCGCTCCAAATCCAGGTGAAGCACTTAGTGAGCTGTTCTCCTAGATTTTTTTAATAGATCTAAGCAATATTTAATTAGCGAAATGAGTAGTAATGCACCTAGGACGTCACCCATAAACATCACAAAAAAATGATTCAAGCCACCAGCATTTTCTAGTCCCATCGTAGAGAACCACCATTGATGCAAACCTGCCGAGAGCAAGGCATAAATTAAAATGCAAGCAACAACCTTGGGGAAATTTAGATTACTTAAGTCAGGCTCAAGACTAAGGTTGCTCAAAACAAAAATTCTGGCCAAGTAAGGCGCAAATCCAGAAATGAGCCCAATACCTATACACACCGTCAAATCATGAGAGAAAGCGCCAAAATAGCTAATTAAAAAGGAAGCAATACCAATTCCAAGCGCCCCAGGAAATCCAAAAATCAATGTCAGAAATAATCGCAAGCCTGCAGGAAGATAAATCCAGTTCACTCCCAAACTAAAAACTAATTGATTTGTAAGCCACTCATTGAAATAAAAGAGTAGTCCGTACGCTAAAAAACTAATAACACATCCTAGAAACCACTCCAAAGAAGTATTGAATAATTTAGACATTGGAATTAATAGATTTATTTTTGATTGACGCTCATCAATTGCTATTACTGGGTACTAGTAATACACTCATACTAGCTTAAAAGCCTGTACTAGATAGCCATCATTTATATGCCAACTTCACAAAATTCTCCCTATATTAAGTTTCTTAACTTAATTGACGCACTAGATCGAATCAATCCTGGTAAAAAGCTGGACTGTATTGAGGAAGGCTTGCTTGATAAGATTGTTGCTTGCGCTCATGCCGATCAACCTATCTTAGTAGGCGATTTAATATCACTTACTGAGCTAGGTTCGCAAGCTACTTTACATGGGCGCCTTAAAAATCTAAGCGCTATGGGTTACATCAAAATGGCAGCCAATGTAGACGGTCGAAAAAAGGAAGTACTGCCCACTAAGATGGCTCTGAAACGCTATGAAGAACTCTCTAAGTGCCTAGAAAAAGCGGTCAAAACAGCCTAAGCACTAAAGATTTAGTTATATATAAACAAAAAGCCCTTTTCAGGGCTTTTTTGATTAACAAGCTGAGTTGGCTTACACATTAAATAAGAAATTCAAGACATCTCCGTCTTTAACAATGTACTCCTTACCCTCTGCACGCATCTTGCCAGCCTCCTTAGCGCCCGCCTCACCCCTAAACTTTACAAAGTCATCGTAAGAAATAGTCTGGGCACGAATAAAACCACGCTCAAAGTCAGTATGAATAACGCCGGCTGCTTGAGGTGCGGTATCACCTACACGAATAGTCCATGCGCGAACCTCTTTCACGCCGGCGGTGAAATAAGTTTGCAAACCCAACAATGAATAGCCTGCCCGAATAACGCGATCTAGGCCTGGCTCATCCATGCCCAAATCGGCCAAAAACTCAACTTTGTCAGCATCATCTAAGTCCGCTATCTCGGCCTCAATGGCAGCACACACTGCTACGACAGGGGCATTTTCTTTTGCGGCATGTCGTTTGAC
This sequence comes from Polynucleobacter sp. MWH-Braz-FAM2G, assembly GCF_018687635.1. Classification (NCBI taxonomy): domain Bacteria; kingdom Pseudomonadati; phylum Pseudomonadota; class Betaproteobacteria; order Burkholderiales; family Burkholderiaceae; genus Polynucleobacter; species Polynucleobacter sp. MWH-Braz-FAM2G. Next base: position 140,336 of record NZ_CP061300.1, on the reverse strand, counting down.
AGCCTCGAGGTGCGGATTATCAGTAAAGCCGTCTTCCTTCACGTTCGCAACATACATTGCAGGCTTGGCGGTAATTAAGCACAAGGGCTTGATCAATAGCTTTTCATCATCACTAAGATTCAGACTTCGGACTGGCAAGGCAGAATCCAAATGGGCTTGAACCTTGGTAAGCACTGCTACCAAGGCCGCTGCCTCTTTGTCATTACCGGACTTAGCCGCCTTACTAGAGCGGTTCAATGTTTTCTCAACCGTTCCTAGGTCAGATAAAGCCAATTCAGTATCAATTACTCCAATATCTGCAATTGGGTCGATTTTTCCGGCCACATGAATGACGTTTGGATCCTCAAAGCACCGCACTACATGGGTAATGGCATCCGTTTCACGAATATTCGCCAAAAACTGGTTTCCAAGGCCTTCACCCTTTGATGCCCCAGCGACTAAACCCGCAATATCGACAAACTCGACAGCTGCAGGCAGTATGCGCTCAGGCTTCACGATTTCAGCCAATGCGGCTAAACGTGGGTCAGGGACCTCAACAACACCTACATTGGGCTCAATCGTGCAGAAAGGATAGTTTTCCGCAGCGATTCCAGCTTTGGTAAGCGCGTTAAAAAGGGTAGATTTGCCGACATTAGGCAGGCCGACGATGCCACATTTCAAAGACATACCCGTATTGTAAAGGTGCTTGTTTCGATATCATCGAGTTATGTCAGAAGTTCACACTAAACACCCCTCCAAACCTTTAACCCCACACCCCCAAAACCGGACCGCGGACGTGATTGTGGTCGGCGGAGGCATTGTGGGCAAGGCATGCGCCCTAGGTCTTGCACAGCAAGGTTTTCAGACAATAGAGATTGCCCCTGATTTGGGACAAACCATCCCCAGCCCACAAGGCAATCAATGGGGCCAGAGAATTTATGCATTCTCTCCCAGCACCCAAAAATTATTAGCCCACCTACAAATTTGGGACGCAATAGATCATGATCGACTGCAGACGGTCAGAGATATGCGAATCTATGGTGACAGGGGTGGAAAAGAGGACTGCCTTCACCTTTCAGCATTTGAAGCGGGAACACCTCAATTAGCCTGGATTGGCGAATCCAACCTAATTGAGCACACAATTGATCAGGCTTGTCGTTTTCAAAATAAATTGGAACGAATCAGTGATGCCGTAGAAAAGATTGATGTTGATCCTGAAAAAACCACCCTGCACCTAAAAAACGGTGGAACACTCAGTGCAAAACTAGTGATCGCAGCAGATGGTGCGAACTCTCCAATTCGCAATGAACTTGGTATTAGCACCACCGAAGAAAGTTATTCACAAAGCGCTGTAGTTGCAAACTGGACTTGCACCTATCCTCATTTGGAAACCGCCTTTCAGTGGTTTTTACCAGGCGGTGATATTGTTGCCATGCTGCCTTTACCAGGGAAGCAAGTTTCGATGGTTTGGTCTACTTCTCCTGAGCATGCTGCAGATTTATTAAAGTTAACTCAAGCGCAATGGTTAGATCAATTTACATCTATTGCCAATGGAGCAATTCCAAAACAGTTAGGCGAACTCACACTGAACTCAACACCAGCTGCCTTCCCTTTAAGAAAAATTCGCGCCCAACGTTTTATCGGTCCCAAAGCTTCTCCGAGAGTAGCATTGATCGGAGATGCAGCACACGTCATGCACCCACTAGCTGGACAAGGCCTCAATCTGGGTTTACGAGATGTAGCAGTACTGCTGAATACTTTGAGCAAAAGAGAACCCTTTCGCCAACCTAATGATCTAGTATTACTGCGACGTTATGAACGTCAACGGCAGGGAGACACAAGCGCACTTTTGTGGGTCACTGACAAACTAAAGAAATTGTTTTCTGCGACCAGCAATACAGAACGCCAACTTCGTAACTGGGGATTAGGTCTTGTAAATAAAAGCCACTTTATAAAACAGCACTTGATTGAACGCGCTTTGGGAGAAATTGATTTTGAATAAATTGTTAACTGCAATTGCATTTATCGGGGCAACTTTCATTTGCGTAAGCCCACTTCATGCTCAACAAGAGCAACAAGTAAAAACTGAAATCCAAAAAAAACTAGGCACTAATGCAAAAGTAAAAAGTGTTTCTCCAGCACCCGTATCAGGTCTTTATGAAGTATTGGTGGGCAATGATATTTTTTATACTGATGCCTCAGGAAAGTATCTTATTCAAGGTGAAATCATTGATCTTTCTACCGGTAAAAATATTACCGAACAAAGACAGGCAGACCTTAACCGTATTAAATGGAGTGAGCTAAACCAAGCGAATGCTATTAAGAATGTTCGCGGTAATGGCAGTCGTCAATTAGCGGTTTTTTCAGACCCTAACTGTGGTTACTGCAAACGCCTAGAAAAATCATTACAACAATTAGATAACGTCACTATCTACACTTATTTAATACCGATCTTATCTGCTGATTCGGCACAAAAGTCTAAACAAATTTGGTGCTCCTCTGATCCTTACAAATCCTATATTGACTGGATGGTCAATGGTGTTGCGCCAAGTGGTAAAGGTGAGTGCAATGCACCTCTAGATAAAAATTTGGCGTTTGCCAAAACATATGGCATCACTGGCACCCCCACTTTATTTTTTACTGATGGCAGTCGCTTTCCTGGGGCGGTTCAAATCACTGATATTGAGAAGAAATTTAATTCACTGAAATAAATACTATGAGCACTGTTGATTTGCCTGCAATTCAATACACAGTCTGGCCAGCGGATCTTCATGCCCATCGCTTTCGCGTTAAACTACATATTGCAAACCCTAATCCAAGCGGTCAGATTTTACAAATGCCAGCTTGGATACCAGGAAGCTATTTAATTCGCGATTTCAGTAAACATATTGAGACCATTGAAGCCTACTCCGCTTCAGATAATCATAAAAAATTGATGCTTGAACGCATTGATAATGATCATTGGCAATTGCCTCCGAGCAAAGGTCCAGTCGAAGTGCTAACGACCGTTTATGCATTTGATTCATCGGTGCGTGCGGCTTATCTTGATACAGAACGTGCATTTTTTAATGCAACTAGTCTGTGCTTGGCCGTTAATGGACAAGAGCACTTACCATGCTCACTAGCTATTGTTCCGCCAAAGTTGGCATTTGCCGATCACTGGACTGTGCAGACCACCTTAAGAGCAGCCAAAACTGATGAACGTGGGTTTGGTTTTTATCTCGCAAAAAATTATGATGATTTACTAGACCATCCAGTTGCTATTGGAGAATTTCAACTGGTGCACTGGGAATCAAATGGCGTACCACATCGCATGGCAATTCAAGGATGCAACCACATTATTGATGCCAAACGCTTATCGCAAGACTTACAGGCAATTTGCTCGACCACCATCAACCTCTTTGAGCCAAAAACAAAGCAGGCCCCCTTTAGTGAATATCTTTTCATAGTAAATGCTGTTTTGAATGGCTATGGTGGTCTCGAACATCGCAATAGCACTGCATTACTCTGTAGACGAGATCAGATACCCCAAGAAAACATTCTCTTTGAAGAGTCTGCTTATAGAGAATTTCTGGGCTTGTGTAGTCATGAGTATTTCCATGCATGGTTAGTCAAGCGCATACAGCCAAAGGCATTCCAGCCCTATGACCTATCCAAGCGAAACCATACCCGCTTGCTTTGGATATTTGAAGGCTTTACCAGCTACTACGATGACCTTCAGTTATTGCGAAGCAAGCGAATTGACCTCAAAACATATTTAAATTTGGTTGCGGACAATTGGAATGCCATTCTGCGCGGACCTGGACGTCAGAAACAGAGCCTGGCCGACAGCTCGTTTGATGCTTGGACAAAGTATTACCAAATCGACGAAAACACTCCCAACGCGGTTGTCAGCTACTACGGGAAAGGTGCCTTACTAGCACTGGGCCTAGATTTACAAATCCGCGCATTCACAAAAAATCAACAATCCCTTGATGACTTAATGCGCTTGCTTTGGAAAAGGCATGGCGTTAACTCTGACGGACTTACCGAGGATGGTCTAGACCATTTAGTTTCTGAATTGCTCGGCAATGGTTTTAATAAAATCTGGAACGAAATAAAGGCACGCTATATTTTTGGCGTTGAAGATATTCCACTTCAAAAATGGATTGCTTCAAAGCTGATCTCCGTAGAAGAAAAATCTCATACCGCATTAGCAAAATTAAAATTGCAGCTTGGAATGCGACATACCGATGCCAATGGTTGGCTCAAGGTTACCCATGTACTCGATGGTGGCATTGCGCAAGCTGCAGGCTTAGCTGCTGGAGACTTACTAGTTAGCATTGATGGTCAGCGTGTCACGAATGCACGCTGGGATAAAGTTCTAGGCAGCCTCTCTGAAAACACTCATGTTCGCATCACCTTCTTTCGAGATGATCTTGAGTATGAGCGCATGGTATCGCTCCAAAATATTGCCGTACCAACACAATATGAATTAAAACCTAAGAAAGCAGCTTAATAGAAATTGAAGCCTCTATTTTCAAAGGACGATATTCCAAGTGATTGGCGTGAACTATTGCACGACTACTTTGAGTCAACAGACTGGCAATCATTAACGAGAAATTTACAAGCTGTTTTAGATTCCAATCCCCACTTAGTAAGACCTGAGCCTCATAACTTTTTTAAAGCACTAAAGCTCTGTCCAGTGAATTCAGTAAAGGTGATTATTTTGGGACAAGACCCTTATCACTCACCGGATTTAGCACAAGGTTTAGCATTTTCTATACCTGCAGATATTGCTCCTAACTCACGCGTATTTCCTAGCTCTCTTCGGAACATTAGCAAGGCGCTTGCTCTGGAGGGATTTGGTCAACTGCCCCATGGTGATTTACATCACTGGGCAAAACAAGGGGTGCTACTTCTCAACACTGCTTTAAGCGTCAAATTAGGCGAGGCAGGTAGTCACACCAATTTGGGCTGGAAGAGCTTAATTGACTTCTTAATTAGCGCCCTTGCCAAGCAAAAACCCCATTTAATCTGGATGCTATGGGGCGGTCATGCTCAGTCAAAGCTACCCCTAATTAAAGATGGCGTTGATCAATTAGTTATGCAATCCTCCCACCCATCTGGCTTAGGCGTATACAAAACTGATAAGCCATTTTTGCAGCCTGGAGGCAAAGGTAGTTGTAGGCACTTTACTGATGCCAACAAATGGTTAGAGGGCCATAATTTGATACCCATTCGTTGGGTGGAAAACTCTCAGACAGATTTATTTAGCTAAAGCAGCAAAAATACCGCCTACGGCGGAGGCCGCAAAAATAGCGCTGGCCCATTCTAGAATTTGGCCAGATTGAAAAAACCCTAAAAATTGGCCCAAATATGAGCTAAGAGCTGCAGCTACAAATCCCAGCGTAAGGGCGATGAAAATTTTCCCAGATCTAGCCCCTCTGGATGGTCTGGGATAAAAAATCCAAGCAGATACCCCAGAGATACTCCCAATCACCAGAAAAGCCAAAAACCCCATTCATACCCCCATTAATACCACTATCAAATCTATAATCCCCATTATGAAGTTGTTAGCCCTTGGCATCAATCATCACACAGCGCCGGTAGCCATTCGGGAAAAAGTCGCTTTTGACCCTGAATTTCTTCAAGAAGCGTTACACGATCTTCGCCAACATTTGGTTGGCGCGAATCACGCTGGGCTCCCAGAAGCAACGATTTTGTCAACTTGCAATAGAACTGAAGTCTATTGCGCTGCTAATGACGAAAATGCAGCAGGCGTTCTTCATGAGGCTACTTTCGACTGGTTAGCTAAAACTCAAAAGCTAGCTCCAAGCAGTCTCGAGCCACATATTTATTCTTTGCCACAATCGGATGCGGTACGACACGCATTTAGGGTTGCTTGTGGATTAGATTCGATGGTGATTGGTGAGACCCAAATTTTGGGTCAAATGAAGGATGCCGTTCGAACCGCAAATGATGCTGGCGTTTTGGGAACATACCTGAATCAGCTTTTCCAAAAAACCTTTGCAGTTGCTAAAGAGGTTCGGGGCTCTACCGAAATTGGTGCGCACTCTATTTCCATGGCAGCAGCTTCAGTGCGTCTCTCAGAGCGTATCTTTGAAAAAATTTCTGATCAGAAAATTCTATTCATTGGCGCTGGCGACATGATTACCTTATGTGCAACGCATTTTGTTGCACGTAAACCAAAAAATGTAGCGATCGCAAATCGCACTATTGAACGCGGCCAAGAGCTCGCAGATTCTATTTCAGCACAAGATGTGCAAGCAGAATCATTTAAGTTATCTGAATTACCAAGTCGTTTACATGAATTCGACATTATTGTTTCTAGCACTGCTTCATCCCTACCCATTATTGGACTAGGCATGGTTGAGAGCGCTCTAAAGCAACGCCGCCACAAACCGATGGTGATGATTGACTTAGCAGTACCTAGAGACTTTGAGCCTGAGATTTCCAGGCTAGATGATATTTACCTATACACAGTTGATGACTTAGGAGTCATGATTCAGACTGGTACCAACTTGCGTCAAGCCGCTGTAAGTCAAGCTGAAGTCATCATCGAAGATCGCGTTGATAACTTTATGCATTGGATGCAGGCTCGCAATGCTGTTCCACTCATTCAGGATATTCAGCAGCAAGGTGAACGCTTACGCCAACTAGAATTAGAACGCGCGATGAAGCGCCTTATGCGTGGGGATGATCCACAGGAAGTGCTCAACGCAATGGCTCAAGGTCTAACAAACAAATTTTTGCATGGTTCACTCCATGCTTTGCAACACTCTAATGGCGCTGAGCGTGACGCCTTGATTAAGTTGTTACCTAAATTATTCGCCTCGCATTCAAAGCCAGAAGACCATTAGATGAAGCCCAGCATGCGGGCTAAGCTAGACCACCTAGATACGCGCTTAGCCGAACTCAACTCCCTTTTAACCTCCGAAGAAGCCACTAAAGATATGGATTCTTATCGGAAGCTCACACGCGAACATTCTGATATTGCGACCGTAGTAGAGCAATTTAGCCTTTACAAGCAAGCCGAGGCAGATGCCCAAGCGGCAGAAGAAATGCGTAAAGATCCTGAAATGAAAGATTTTGCGGATGATGAGCAAAAACAAGCTTTAGCTACTATGGAAGAGCTTGAAAGCACCCTCCAAAAACTACTACTTCCTAAAGATGAAAACGATGAGCGCAATGTCTTTTTAGAAATTCGTGCAGGAACTGGTGGTGATGAAAGCGCACTTTTTGCAGGCGATCTGTTAAGGATGTACACCCGCTTTGCGGAGCGCCAAGGCTGGAAAGTAGAGATTGTCAGCGCCGCTGAATCAGATTTGGGTGGTTATAAAGAGGTTGTATTACGCCTAGTTGGTCAAGCAGTCTACTCTCGTCTCAAATTTGAATCGGGCGGTCATCGCGTGCAGCGTGTCCCACAAACAGAAACCCAGGGCCGCATACACACTTCAGCTTGTACTGTCGCTGTGATGCCAGAGGCAGACGAGCTTGAAGCAGTCAAAATTAATCCCGCTGAATTGCGTATCGATACTTTCAGAGCATCTGGTGCTGGCGGTCAACATATTAATAAAACTGACTCTGCAGTACGTATTACACATTTACCAACTGGCACAGTGGTTGAATGCCAAGATGACCGCAGCCAACACCGCAATCGCGAACAGGCGATGAAGGTATTGGTGTCTCGCATCATGGACGCCCGTGAACGTGAGAAACATCAATTAGAAGCGCAGACTCGCAAATCTCTAATTGGCTCAGGGGATCGTAGTGATCGTATCCGCACCTACAACTTTCCACAAGGACGCATTACCGATCACCGCATCAACCTCACTCTTTACAAAATTGATGCCATGATGGATGGCGATTTAGATGATTTATGCAATGCCCTTGCATCAGAACATCAAGCGGAGTTGCTTGCAGCACTAGGCGATAACTAAACAATGGATGGAAGTCTGAGCCTGCGCTCTTTATTAAATGCATCCATGCTTGCAGCGTCAGAGGCAAAAATCCTCATGGCTCACATTCTTGAGAAACATTATCAGCTTCCCCGCTCCGCCCTATTATCGCGGGATGATCTGCAATTACATTCAGAAGCAATGGCGGATTGGCAAAACCTTGAATCTAGACGATTGGCTGGAGAGCCAATAGCCTATCTAATTGGTAAACGAGGATTTCATAATATTGAGCTCTATGTAGCTCCTGGCGTTCTCATTCCACGCCCTGAAACTGAATTGCTAGTTGAAATTGGCTTACTTGAAATAAACCGTATTGGTGACTCGGCAACGGTTCTAGATTTAGGCACTGGCTCTGGCGCCATTGCGCTAGCGATAGCTCATGATGCAGTCCAAGCTAAAGTGACTGCCATCGATCAATCACCGGAGGCTTTAGATATCGCCAAAATAAATGCCAACCGATTAAACATGGCATCTCGCGTTCGATTTATTCATGGAAACTGGTATGAACCCCTGGAGACTGGTGCATCTTTTGACATTATCCTTAGCAACCCCCCATATATAGCCACCCATGACGCACATCTTGATCAAGGCGATCTCCGCTTTGAACCTCGATCTGCCCTTACCGACCAAGGAAATGGTCTTTCTTGCATAGAAACCATTATTTCTGGGGCTATGGAATATCTCAATCCAAATGGTCTCATTGCTGTTGAGCATGGCTTTGATCAATCAGATGCTGTAGTGACCCTCTTAAAAATGGCGGGATTTCGCGATGTCCAAGCGCGACTGGATTTGGCTGGCCATTATCGCGTGGCCTCCGGCAGAAAATAGACTGGAATAACCCTTTTCTACATTAGGTCTTAAAATCTATTCATACCAATTTGCTAACCGTCTTTAAAAAAGACCGCCTTACTAGAAAGAATTTATGGATACCCAAGCTCAAATTAAAGAAATCGTTACTAGCCACCCTGTTGTGTTGTTTATGAAGGGAACTGCGCAATTTCCGCAGTGTGGATTCTCTGGCAACGCAGTCAATATTTTGCGTGCTAGTGGCGTAGAAAAACTGCATACCGTTAACGTTTTAGAAGACGCAGAAATTCGTCAAGGCATCAAAGAATATGCCAATTGGCCCACTATTCCACAGCTCTATATCAATGGTGAATTTATTGGGGGCTCCGACATCATGACCGAAATGTTTCAGTCAGGTGAACTCCAAAAGCTCATTAAAGCCTAATAAATCCTCAGTCTGATTTCTGTGACTTTCGATTTAAGCTCTCTTTTACTTTTTGGCCTGCCAGTTGTAATTTGTGCAGGCCTTCTAGTTTATGTATTCAATCTTCGCTCCGCCCTCTCTCGCGCAGAACTGCAAACCCAAACGGAAATTGCCCTCACTCAAAGTCTTCGCGATGAACGTGATCTAGCAATACAAAATGCTATTCGGTTAGAGGCTGAATTAGACTCTGAACGCAAACAAGGGCTCGGAAGAATTGAATCGTTAAACGAAGCTAAAGAAGCTCTTACAAATCAATTTAAAAACCTAGCCAACGAAATCCTAGAAGATAAATCTAAACGTTTTACCGAACAAAATACAGCCAACCTCGACGCTTTACTCAAACCACTACAAACCAAGCTTGCTGAGTTCAAAGAACAAGTCAGCACATCTTATGGGAACGAAGCACGTGAGAGGCACGCACTCAAAAGTGAAATTGAGCGTTTAGCTAACCTTAATTTACGCATGTCTGATGAAACACGCTCACTGACGCAAGCGTTAAAAGGGGACTCTAAGGTTCAAGGAAATTGGGGCGAGTTAGTACTGGAATCCATTCTTGAATCTTCTGGTTTACGTAAAGGCGAAGAATATGTTGTTCAAGACAGCCACACCCAATCCGATGGCTCTCGCTTACAGCCTGACGTAGTGATTAAATTACCTGAGGGCAAGAGTCTAATTGTTGACAGTAAGGTTTCTATTACAGCTTATGCTCGACATGCAGAAGCCACAGATCCAGTTGTTGCAGAGCAAGAACTATCAGCACATATTCAGTCGCTACGTCAACATATTCAAGGACTTTCAGGCAAAAACTATAGCTCTCTATATGGCGCCAACTCAGTCGATTTTGTTTTGATGTTTGTCCCTATTGAACCAGCATTTTTACTAGCATTAAAAACTGCTCCTAATCTTTATCAAGAAGCCCTAGCCAAAAACATTGTGTTAGTTTGCCCAAGCACTCTTATGGCCACACTAAGAACTGTTGCGCATCTATGGCGACAAGATCATCAGAATCGCAACGCATTAGAAATCGCAAAACAATGTGGCAACCTTTATGACAAGTTTGTAGGTTTTGTAGATGATTTAGAGAAGTTAGGTCAGCGCCTAGATCAAGCACAGACTAGTTATCACGATGCTTTTAATAAATTGAAAACTGGTAAAGGCAATCTTATTCGGTCAGCTGAAAGGGTTCGCGAACTTGGTGTAAAACCCAGCAAAAATTTAGCAGCACCATTGCTTGAATCGTCTTCAGACTTTGAATAAATCTGTACAACCCTAAAAGCTTAGATTCATTTCTTCAAACAAAAATCCCACCTAGTTCTCACCAGGCGGGATTTTTTTATAACGTAGTGCTTAAACTAATACTCTAATTAAGCAGACTTACGGCTACGTGATGCAGGAGTAGCGGCTTTTTTCACTTGAGCAATTTGACCTTGCACAGTTTCGATTGCTTGATCAGCATTTTTTTCTGCTGTTGCAAAAGCTTCTTTACTTGCAGCACGGAACTGCTCAAAGCCTTGCAATGCGCTACCGTATACAGTCTTGAATGAAGATAAGAATGCATCAGAACCTGCAGGCGCATTTGCTGCAACAGTATTAATCCAATCTTGGAAACCATCTTGTAATTGATCAATGCTTGCATCAACAACATTTACAAATTCTTTATTGCTATCACGCAATACTTTGCTTACTTTCTTTTGGTAAGCAACAGCTTGATTACCAGCAGATTGCAATGCTTCAGCATTAAACAATTCAGTAACTTGCTTTGGATCCTTAGCTGTCAAAACTTGCTGAATGCTGTCTTGAGTATTTACTAATGCATCCTTAGAAGCCGCAAAGTTCAACTCGGCTAATTTTTGAGCATTTTCCAAAGCTGCTTCACTCAAAGAAAATGTAGCCTCGAGGCCTTTGCTGTTAATTTGTGACAACTTAGCGGTGATTTGATCTTGGTTCATGTATTTCTCCAGAAATTAAGTGGTACAACTAGTCAATTAAGTGCACGATTCAAGAAATGGAAACTTCAGACACCTTAAATATTGCACTGCACCATTAAACTGTAACTGATTGAAAATGACAAATCAAGAACTATTTGTTGCTATGCAACAAATTTATGGTAATTAATAAATAAATTCAATATAATCAATAACTTAATGAATAACCAAAGCACTCATTCCTATAGAAAAATTGCTATTGCGGCTTGTTTTGGCACTTTTTTAGAGTGGTATGACTTCTTAACATTTGCCACTCTGGCAGTAGTTTTTGCCCCCCTTTTCTTCCCCTCCACCGACCCCAATACAGCCCTTCTGGCAAGCCTAGCGACTTTTGGTGTTGGGATGGTTGTAAGACCCCTTGGAGCCGCAATTTTTGGGTCCCTAGGCGATCGCATAGGTAGAAAGCCAGTTTTCATGGTCACCATCGTATTAATGGGTATTGCTACTGTGAGCGTAGGATTTTTGCCTACCTATGCTCAAGTCGGAATTTGGGCGCCCATCTTGCTAGTAAGCTTGCGCCTACTCCAAGGACTCTCTGCGGGTGGAGAAATCGGTGGAAGCGCTGTTTATCTTACCGAGCATGCCGGCAATGAATATAGAGGGTTTAAAACCAGTTTTCTGCAACTCATGGGGCCATTGGGAATTCTCTTCTCTACCCTGCAAATTGCTTTGCTAAGAAACTTCCTCTCGCCAGAAGAATTCTTAACGTGGGGATGGCGCGTGCCTTTTTGGATTTCTATTGTGTTGTTATTAATTGCATTCAAAGCTCGCATGGCATTAGAGGAAACACCGGTGTTTTTAGAGTTAAGCAAGGCGAATCAAAAATCTGACAATCCAGTAATTAATAATTTTCGTGATCCGCTAATACGTAAGCGGATGTTTCTGCTTTTCTTTTGCATTTCCTCTGGAGGAGCTATCTTATTTTTTTGTGTCCAGGTATACACCGCAATTTTTTTGAAAACATCTGTGAAGTTACCCTCTGAGATAGTGGATTGGTTAAGTGTTTGGGCAATCATATGTCTTCTACCCCTAACGGTATTAAGTGGCTGGCTCTCCGATAAGGTGGGAAGGAAGCCAATTGTCGTCGGTGGACTCATACTAGGATCATTAATTACAACTCCAGCTTTTAACACCTTCCAGTCATTGGGGAATCAATTTCTGCAGCAGGGAAGTCTACTTAGCCTGCTACTAATAGGCGGGTTATTTAGCTGCCTATCATTTGCACTTGCTTTAGTAGTGGGGCCACAAACTGCATTGCTTGCGGAATTATTTCCTGCTAAATCACGTAATAGCGCTGCAACATTACCCCATAATCTAGCTGCTGGATGGATAGGCGGCTTACTACCACTGATTGTTACCTGGATAAACCAATATTGGGGAACGGATACGGCCGGCCTTTGGTATCCCACTATTTTCCTAGCATGCGCTGCTGTAGCGGCTTTTATATATTTGCCAGAAACAAAAAAGGTCAACCTCAATATTTAAGGGGCTGTAGTCTTCCTCTGCGCATATTCGCTTAAATCAATCTTCACCCTTTCTATAACCTCATCCCAGTTACCCGGCTGTTTTTGGTGATAGATTTTTGCAGTGGGATACCAAGGACTATCCGTTCTACCTCTCAACCATCGCCAACAAGAATCATAGCGATTCAAGATCCAAACAGGCTTTCCCAAAGCCCCCGCAAGGTGAGCTGTAGATGTATCAACAGAAATAATTAAATCCATGCACTCTATTAACGCAGCGGTATCTGAAAAGTCTTTAATGAGATAGGAGCAATTAATAATGCCTGGCCAGAGCTCATCTTTTCGTGACTTTAATTCAGACTCAGCTGGATCACCCTTCTGCAGACTATAGAAATCAACCCCTTGAATCTCCTGGAGCTTTGCTATTAGGTCAAGTTCGATATTACGACGATACCCCGCAAGATACCCGTCAGAATACAGCAGCCTAAAACCCCCACTCCAAATCACTCCCACTTTAATGTTTGATGAGGGCAGAATTTGGGACTGCAAAATTTTTCTCTTTTCTTCTTCCGCGTTTAAATATGGAATGTCACATGGAACTGAATCTAAAGTTGTGCCAAATAGCAAGGGAAGAGACAACAAAGGAGATTGAAAATCAAATTCATTCACCTGAAATACTAAATTTGATCTCAAATCACAAAATTTCTGAATGGGACTCAGGATATTTAAAAGAGCATCTGGAACTAAAAAGGTTATCTTTGCTCCAAGTCGGCATAAAAGCTCAATATATCTACAAAACTGAATGGTATCGCCTAGACCTTGCTCGGCCCAAATTAATATTTTCTTACCAGCAATGCCTTCGGTCCCCCGTAGTCTTGGTATTTCTAAATATTCAAACTTAACTGGATTAGACTTTGTCCATCTTGCTTCATAGTTTTGCCAACCCAATTCAAAGTTCCCACTTGCAAGCTGGCTTAAACCTTTTTGCCAATAGGCATCTACATATTGAGGATTGAGTGCGGTAGCCCTATCAAAATAACTCATTGCTTCTTGGTGGCGACCAAGCCATTCAAGAGCATTCCCCTTGTTGCAAAAAGCTTCTACATATTGAGGGTTAATGGCAATAGCTTTGTCATACCAGATAATTGACTCCTCGTAGCGGTGAAGGTCTTGCAATGCATTCGCCTTATTGTTATAGGTCTCTGCATAGCCAGGCATTAGTTGTATTGCAATGTCATAATTTTTTAAAGCCTCCTCATATTGACCCAATTCCTTCAGAATATTTCCTTTATTGCTATAGGCCACGCCATTTTGAGGGGTTAGTACAAGCACTTGATCAATTAAATCCAGTGCAGCCCTAAAATCAAACTTAAGAGCGGCAACAACCGACAAGAGCCTGAGAACATCAGCGTCTTTAGGGTTTGTATTTAATGCCCACAACAGCAAATCCTCTGCCTGCACGAGATCTTTATCATTAATACAATTCAATACATTCTGAAAAAAATTTGGATCAAGTTGGTTCATGAAAATTAACCAAGAATAATAAGATAGGCAAAGAAAATATGCCGATAAATACAACTTACACTAAGTTTAACAACTATTTATGGTGTCCAAATGAAATCAGAAATACCAATTAAGGATCATAATGACCTCTGTTGCAATATAAAAATTGCTATAAAGAAATGAATGGTAAAAATAAGACTTTAAGGTCTTTATCTAGCTAAAATTGATCATGAATAATATTTTTATACATCAAATTTTTTATGACGACATTTCAAAAAATTCGTTGGATCCTCAGTTAATTCCACTAGACAACACCAATGGTCCATCTGATTGGTTCGAATTTTACCCAATCATGGATTTCCTTCAGAAAACTAAATTGCAAGAAGATGCTTGGTATGGATTTTTATCACCCAAGTTTCAACAGAAAACCGGCATCCCAGCTTTTGAATTAATCAATATTATTTATCGATATGCCACGCATGCAAATGTAGCAATTTTTTCTCCCGCATGGGACCAGCTAGCATATTTTAAAAATCCTTTTGAGCAGGGCGAGTTTGCCCACCCAGGTCTACTTGAGATTTCACAGCAATTTATTAATGAAATATCGTTAAATATAGACCTAACAAAACTGGTAACTTACTCCTCTACATCAGTATTCTCAAATTTCATCATAGCAAAGCCTGAGTATTGGAATAAATGGCTACACATTGCCGAACAGTTTTACAAATTTTCACAAGAAAAAAACTCGGCGAAACATCTTATCTTGACTCAAGAAATAAATTGGGGCCAATGAAGGTTTTTATACAGGAAAGACTGGCTTCATTAGTTTTATCACAGGGCAACTTTAAAACACTAGCCTTAGATTTTGGTCAATCCGCCCCCATCTTCGACCAACTATTTGATAACAACCCAAGAACTAGAAAGATGCTCCAGACCTGCGATCTACTTAAGGAAAAATTTGTGTGCACAAAAGATGATTCTTATTTAAATATGTATTTAAAAATTCGCAATGAAATTCAATTTAAGCAGCCGCACCCAAAAGAAAAATACTTTATATAGTCGCCTAATTTTTAACCACACTATATTCAGCACAAATACACTACTTTTTGCTTATGAAAAATGTAAATATTTTCCAAATTTTTTACAGTGAACCGACCAAAGGGTCGAATGATCCGGGTTTTCTTCCATTAGATAATATGTCTAATCTTAGGCCAGACTGGAGAGAGTACTGGCCCATCAGAAATTACTTACTAAATAATCAACTTAATCCTGAGAGTTGGTATGGATTCTTTTCCCCAAAATTTAAGAACAAAACTGGATTGTCCGCTGAAGATTGTCTGAAGTTTATCAATAACCAATCAAATGAAGTTGATGTATTTTCATTTTCGCCTTTTTTTGATTTAGGCGCCTGGTATCAAAACAGCATTCTTCAAGCAATTCCTCAGCATCCAAATTTACAAATTCCAATGGAGGGCGCACTTAAAATATTAAGCTTTCCAGCTGAAATCAATGAAATAGTGATGCACTCTGGCAATAACATTTTCTGCAACTTTTTTGTGGCCAAGCCCAGATTTTGGAAAGTTTGGCTAGAAAAATGCGAGTTAATATGGGCAGAAGCTGAAGCCAATAAGACCCCAACTGCAAAAGGCTTAAATGCAATAGCCGAGGGGCACGATAGCCCAGCAGCAATAAAAACTTTTGTAATTGAAAGAATTGCATCGCTTATTTTGGCAACCGATAGCGACTGGAATGTAAAAGCTTATAACCCGCTAGAACTCCCATTCTCCAATGGCTTAATTTCGAAAGAACGTAATGCCTTAATACAAATGGACGCATTAAAAATGGCTTACGCCCTCAATGGAAAAGTAGAGTATTTAAATTTATATAAATCAATAGTAAACCTAGTAATTCAAAAACTAAGGCTTGAATAGACATAACCGGGCCCTATTCAATGAGCGCTTTCTTGTAAGCAAAAGTTTAAAAGCGCTTGAATTATATATTTCTATATTTTTCCAAAATAAAGCGTTCTAGCGCACGAATAGGTTCGATATCGTTATATAGAATATTGCGCTGATTAATTATTTTTTTGCTCATTTGATTACGGTATGAATCATCGTTGGCTATCCGCACTACAAGCTCTATATATTCCTCATCAGAATTGGCTATTAGCTCCGGAATCCCCATTCTCCTTAGAATTCCGCTGCCAAGACGCCCCCGCATAAAATTACCCTGTTTAGACACTACAGGCAACGCACAATCCATAGCCTGCATAACGGTATTAAAACCAGAGAACCCAATAGTATCTAGATAAACATTTGCGCTCTTCATAAGACCATAAAATTTATCAGCCTCAAGCCATGGAATAAAAACAATGCAATCATTAAATATCAAGCCAGCATCTTGAAAGACCCTTTCCAAACGCCCTTGCAATATTTTTGTCCAACTATCCTGTTGATTAAAAAATACTAACTTACATTTTCCAAGTTTTTTAACAATCTCAACCAATATCCAGTCATGCTGAGGTGCGTATTTAAATGGAGAACCGGGGCATAAAAGAATTGGGGTATTGGATTCAACTCCTAATTGTTTGACTTCAAACTCAGAAGAAACGATTGATAGAGGTGAATAGCTACAACCCAAGTTTGGCAATCGAATTAAATTTTCTGTATAGGCAGCTGAAGAATCTACAGACTCAAATAATTCGGCAGATAAGTAGTAGTCTACTGTAGGTAGGCCACTGGTTTCTGGATGCCCCCATGAAGCGATTTGTACTGGGGCAAGTCGCAGGCTAGCTAACTGGGTAGTCATTTGATGCATGCCAATCTCTGGATAAATCAACACATCAATACTTTTTTCACAAATAGCCGTCGCCCACCCTAGTAATGAATCCTGTTGCTCAATGAAGGAGGTCACAAGTGTTTGCGCAAGATGAGTTTCTTCATCGACTACACTTCCCAAATGAAATATATACACCTCAAACTTATTTTTATCTAGATTCTGAAGCCAGCCTTTAATAATCGCATGCCATACAGAGTGATTTCGAATATGGTCGCTAACAATACCAACCCTAATTTTTCCTGAATCTTTTTTTTCTACATGTTTCAGGTTAATCAGGTTTTGCCAACGATCCATAATCCGATTACAAAGATGGCCATATTTAGAAAGAATCTCTTTATTATTTAATTCTTGGTAGGCTAAATAAAAGGGTTGAGCAGTACCAATTACTTCATGAGCACCATCTAATTTTTCCGTAGTGAGCCATTGATTTAATTCTTCGAATTCTTTTGTGAATTTCGCTCTAAGCTCTTGTAAATTTTCAATATTCGGAAAGATGCTTGGTATATTCAGAAAAGGCATTGCCCATCTAGGGTTAAGGTAATCTGACTTAATCTCTATGGCTCTAGTGAATGACTTTTTAGCATCAGCCGTTTGACCTAACTCCTTTAGAATTACACCGCTATTAAAATAAGAAAGTGGATTATCTGGATTAAGTTCAATAACTTTATTACAACTCGCGAGGGCCTCTTCGAAACGCTTCAGTTCACACAAAATAGCACTTCGGTTAATATGAGCCTCTATTGAATCAGGCTTAAAGCTGATAGCTTTATCGACTGCATTCAAAGCATCGTCTAGATATTTAAATCGATAAAAAATATCTCCTTTATTCAGCCATGCTTGATCGGATTCGGGAATCAAATTGATTACCATATCAAAGGAGGCGATAGCATCTGGAAAATGCTTAAGCTCTTTATGCGCCAAACCTTTATTAAGATGAGCATCAGCATAATTTGGATTAATGCTTACCGCCCTGTCAAAACATTGAAGAGCAGATTCATGCTGCGACAAGCTAGAGAGAGCTCTTCCATAATTCATCCATGCGTCAGCATTATGTGGCGCCAATCCGACTGCTTTTTTATGATGAGCAATTGACTCTATTACCATTCCAGAATCTGTAAGAGCCTTGGCAAGGTTATATTCAATGGCTGCGTCATTTGGATTCAGTCGAGCTGCCTTTCCCAATAGATCAGCAGCCTCTTTAAATTTTTTCTGTGATGCCTTAATCAAACCCAAAATGTGTAACGCTGGTAGGTTTTTTGGCGCCTCTTTAATCACCCTATTCAGGATTGATTCCGCCCTCTCATAATTTTTGGACTGGAAAGCTTGAATAGCTTGCTGAAGCATTAATTGGATCTGCGGATTCATGAATTTATTTTATAACCGCTAGGCAGATCAGATAAGCGACTGAGTCTCATTTCATGAATGTAAATTACCACAGCCATCACTTAAACAGACAAGCTAAAGAAAAAGCCTCTAAATTAATTAGAGGCTTTTAATTTTTTGGTGCCCCTTGTCCGACTCGAACAGACCACCTACTGATTACAAATCAGTTGCTCTACCAGATGAGCTAAAGGGGCAATGGTGTTATTTTATCCTATTTCACAATCTTCAATGACGGTCTTCCAATTTTAGGCTTTTCTGACCCTTCATCAGCAGAGTCAGCAATATGAAGATCGCGACTCTGAGAGGGATCAAAAGGAAAAGACATGCCCTGACCATTCTCCCTGGCATAGATAGCCAAAACATGACTAACGGGAACCATAATCTTTCTTGGAACCCCTCCAAACCTTGCCTGAAAGCTTATCCAGTCATTCTCCATCTGAAGCTGATGACATGCCTCCAGCGAGAGATTTAGAACAATTTCATCATTCTTAACAAACTCCATAGGCACTTCCACCCTAGTATCCACAAAAACCGCTATGAAGGGTGTAAAACCAAAATCCGTGCACCACTGATGTAGAGCACGGATTAAGTAAGGTTTATTGCTTGGAATGTCAGACATGCCGACGAGTAATGAACCGCTATGGTTACTTAGCGGCGCATCACTTTCTCAGAGGGTGTTAATGCCTCAATGTAAGCAGGACGACTAAAAATACGTTCAGCATATTTCAAGAGGGCCGCCGCGTTACGAGAAAGGTCAATGCCATAGTGCTCAAGACGCCACAGCAATGGTGCAATTGCTACATCCAACATAGAAAACTCATCACCCAACATATATTTGTTTTTAACAAAAATTGGTGCCAATTGAGTTAAGCGATCACGAATTGCTAAACGCGCTTTTTCGTGCACTTTTTCTGCAGCTTTACCTTTTTCATTTTCCAAAGCAGCCACATGCACAAATAGCTCTTTCTCAAAATTGAAGAGGAAAAGACGTGCACGTGCGCGAGCAACTGGATCAGGCGGCATCAATTGTGGATGAGGAAAACGCTCATCAATGTACTCATTGATGATGTTTGATTCATACAAAATTAAATCGCGCTCGACCAAGATGGGCACTTGGCCATACGGGTTCATTACTGAGATGTCTTCAGGCTTATTAAATAAGTCGACATCACGGATTTCAAAATCCATGCCTTTTTCAAAAAGCACCAAACGGCAGCGTTGCGAGAATGGGCAATTAGTACCCGAGTACAACACCATCATAAATTTATTTCCTTAAATTTCTACTTCAATACAACAAACGCACATCAGTGTTACATCTTTTTCATTAACGGGTCCTATGCTAGGACCCGAAAACTAAATTAGTGAATATCTTTCCAATAAGCTTTATTGAGACGCCAAGCCAAAATAGTGAAGATTGCCAAGAACAATAGCACCACTACACCAAGGCGCTTACGCTCTAATTGCACTGGCTCAGCCATCCATGACATGAAAGCTACTAAGTCAGCAATGTTGTCGTCATACTCTTGTGGCTTCATCGTGCCCGGAGTTAACTGCTCAAAGCCAACAAATACCTTCTCTGTTCTACTTTCATCATGCGGATCTTTATGTTCCTCAAACTTAGCAGCACGCTCACCTTGTAGCTGCCAGAGAACATGTGGCATACCTACGCTTGGGTATACCAAATTATTCCAACCAGTTTGAGTGGTGTCGTCTTTATAAAAAGTGCGGAAGTATGTATAGAGCCAATCAATCCCACGAGCACGAGCCTCAACGGATAAATCAGGTGGGTTCTTACCAAAGAAAGCCTTACCTTCTTTGGGGGTCATTGAAATGGTCATCAAATCACCCACTTTGGCATCAGTCAAAATGAGGTTGTCTTTGATTTGCTGATCAGTCAAGCCAATGTCGCGCAAGCGGTTGTAACGCATGCTAGAAGCTGCATGGCAGTTCAAGCAATAGTTTACAAATAGCTTTGCGCCATTTTGCAATGAGGCATTACTACTCACACGGTCAGGTGCTTTATCTAAAGGAAAGCCACCTTCATTTGCATTGGCAGCAACACCAAAACCAAGGGCCGCAACCAATACTGTTGCTTGGCAGACGCCCATCAAAGTTTGCAGAATTCGTTTCATACTAATTCCTAATTTCTCTTTGCCAGTATCTCAGGCGTGAATTAATGGGACTTAAAAGTAACGCGTGTTGGAACAGGCTTGAACGTGCCAAGCGTGCTCCAAAACGGCATTGCCAAGAAGAAGCCCAGATAATAAATAGTGCATACCTGAGAAATCTTTTCAAACACTGGTGATGGAGGCTGGATGCCTAAGTAACCCAGAATCACAAAGCTCACCACAAACACACCATAAATATATTTATGGAACTGTGGACGATAGCGAATGGATTTCACCGGCGATCTATCTAACCAAGGCAAGAAAAACATGATCACAACAGAACCGCCCATGATCACAACGCCCCAAAACTTAGCATCGAACATATAGAAACCGCCAGCCAACACTACCGCAATGGCTGCACACACACCCTTAACCTTGATATCTTGAGTACTCTTGGCAAACATTCCAAGAATCACAGCCAAGAAGATCCACAATGGCAATAGGAAGTTGGTAGTTGTTGCACGCAACATTGAGTAAAACGGCGTGAAATACCAAACTGGGGCAATATGCGGAGGCGTTTGCAATGGGTTTGCAGGTATGAAGTTATTTGCCTCAAGGAAATAACCACCCATTTCTGGGGCAAAAAATACGATACAAGCAAAAATCATCAAGAAAACACCGAGACCAAATACGTCATGAACGGTGTAATAAGGATGGAAAGGGATGCCATCAACTGGATGACCATTCGCGTCTAAATTTTCCTTGATTTCAACGCCATCAGGATTATTTGAGCCAACTTCATGCAAAGCAATGATGTGAGCAGCAACTAAACCAATCAAGACCAATGGAATTGCAATCACATGGAATGCAAAGAAGCGGTTTAGGGTTGCATCACCCACCACATAGTCACCACGCAACCATAAAGACAAGTCTGGACCAATAAATGGGATTGCAGAGAACAAGTTCACGATAACTTGTGCGCCCCAGTAGGACATTTGACCCCATGGGAGCAAGTAACCAAAGAAGGCCTCACCCATCAAGCACAAGAAAATCGCACAACCAAAAATCCAAATCAATTCACGTGGCTTGCGATAGGAGCCGTAGATCAAACCACGGAACATATGCAGATAGACCACCACGAAGAACATGGAGGCGCCAGTGGAGTGCAGATAGCGAATCATCCAACCCCATGGAACTTCTCGCATGATGTACTCAACAGACTCGAAAGCCTTAGCAGCATCAGGCTTGTAGTTCATTACCAAGAAAATACCGGTAATGATTTGCAATGCCAACACAACAATCGCTAAAGAACCAAAAAAGTACCAAAAATTAAGGTTTTTAGGGGCGTAATACTCGGTTAAATGGGCTTTAATCGAGGATGTGAGGGGAAAACGCGAATCAACCCAGGCCAAGACCTTCTGCGCAACTGGAGCGTCTGCTGGGACTTCTTTTTCGTGGAATGCCATTTATCTCTCCTTAGGCCTTCTTATCATCACCGATCAGAATCTTGGTATCGCTCAAATACATATGTGGCGGTACTTCAAGGTTGTCTGGGGCTGGTTTGTTCTTAAATACGCGGCCTGCCATATCAAATGTGGAGCCGTGGCATGGGCAAAGGAAGCCTCCTGGCCAAGTACTTGGCAAAGAGGGCTGGGCACCGGCTTCAAATTTAGGGGTTGGCGAGCAACCCAGGTGGGTGCAAATGCCAACCACCACCAAGTACTCAGGCTTAATAGAGCGCCACTGATTCTGGGCATAAGGAGGCGTAAATTGAGCTGGATCACGCAAAGAGTCTGGGTCAGCCAATTCACCATCAATCTTCGATAGCTCGGCTACTTGCTCAGGGGTGCGACGAACCACCCATACTGGCTTACCGCGCCATTCAACCATTCTCATCTCATCTGGCTGCATGCCAGCAATATCGATTTCAACGGCCGCTCCGGCTGCTTTCGCACGCTCAGAAGGCTCAAAACTGTCCACAAAAGGGTATAGGGCTGCGGCAGCACCGACACCACCTACGGCCGAAGTGGCTATCAACCAATTGCGGCGATCCTTGTCCATACAGGGCTTGTCACTCATTTACAAAATTCCTAGAAAGGGTATTTATGGGTGGAAATTGCTTAAAGGTAGGATTTTAAAGTAAAAAGTGGGGTAAGCAAGAAAGTTATGGGGTTAATTTCGGGTTAATCTGTATCTAATACGAAAGAAAGGCATTTATGAGCGTTTTAAAAGAGTTTCGGGACTTTGCTGTAAAGGGTAATGTGATCGATTTAGCGGTCGGCGTGATCATCGGCGGAGCCTTTGGGAAAATTGTAGATTCCCTAGTAAATGACATAGTAATGCCCGTTATTTCCACCCTTTTAGGGGGTCATATTGACTTCACGAACCTTTTTATAGTGTTAGGGAGCATTCCAGAAGGCGTTCCCAGAACATTTGATGCCCTAAAAAAAGCTGGTGTCCCAATTTTTGCTTACGGCAATTTCATTACCATTTCCATTAACTTCATACTTTTAGCCTTTGTTATTTTTCAAATGGTTAAGGTTGTTAACAAGGTGCGTGTAATGGATGCGCCACCTCCTCCCCCCACCCCAGAAGAAATCACGCTATTGCGTGAAATACGCGATAGCTTAAAAAAATAATTATGGGTAGATTAAAAAATCAATATGTTTAATCGGCTTTGGCTGATGTTTGCTCAAGCGGTCACTATTCTTTTGGCCGCTTGGTTCATTGTGGCTACTCTCAAACCAACATGGCTATCCAATACGCCCATGAACTCAATAGTAGACAGCATCACCATAAAAGAGGGTGACTACGATAGTTCATCAAACAACCCTGGCTCTTATCATGATGCTGTAAAAAAATCGATGCCAGCAGTAGTCAATATTTTTACCACTAAAAGTGCCTCAAAACCAAAGACTAGAAAAGGCGCTGACACATCAGATCCTTTTTTCAAATTCTTTTTTGGTGAGCAACCGCCCAATGAAGAACCTAGCTCAAGTCTTGGCTCGGGCGTTCTAGTGAGTCCAGAGGGAATAGTCTTAACCAATCATCATGTCATTAGCGATGCAGATGATATTGATATTGCGCTTTCAGATGGTCGAAAAATGAAAGCTAAGATTATCGGCAGCGATCCAGAAACTGATATTGCAGTAATAAAAATTGACCCCAAACAACTTCCCCCTCCAATCACCTTTGGAAAAATTGAATCTGTAAAAGTTGGTGACGTTGTATTGGCGATTGGAAATCCATTTGGTGTTGGCCAAACAGTAACTTCAGGGATTGTGTCAGCCCTAGGTCGCGATCATGTTGGGATTAATACTTTTGAAAATTTCATTCAGACGGATGCCGCAATTAACCCCGGAAATTCTGGCGGCGCCCTAATTGACACCCGCGGGAATCTCATTGGAATCAATACTGCAATTTATTCAAATAATGGCGGATCTATGGGCATTGGATTTGCGATACCAGTGAACTTGGCAAAACAAATAATGGAGGCGATCATCAACAATGGTGGGGTATCACGAGGCTGGATTGGAGTTGAGCCTCAAAACCTCTCAAAGGAACTCTCCGAATCACTGGGTTTGCCTGCAAATACTTCTGGCATTCTAATCTCGGGTGTACTAGAGGGGGGTCCAGCAGCAAGGGGTGGAGTTAAACCTGGCGATGTTCTTATAGCCGTCAATGGCAATAGCACCAAAGATGTTAGGCAACTATTAAATCAGATAGCACAGATTGGCCCTGGTAATGAAGCAACGCTCAAAGTTTTACGCAAAGACAAAGAACTGGTTCTAAAAGTTCAAACTGGAAAAAGACCAAAACCCAAAACCACAAACTAGTTGAGAAAGGATTATTTATCCAGCCAATATTTTGGATAAAAAATCTTTTGCTCTTGGAGAGCGTGCATCAGGATTGCCAAAGAATTCTTCTTTAGCGCAATCTTCAACAATATGCCCATGATCCATAAAGATCACGCGATTACTAACTTTGCGAGCAAAGCCCATCTCATGTGTAACGCAACACATAGTCATTCCCTCGTTTGCAAGCTTGATCATCACATCTAGAACCTCTCCCACCATCTCAGGATCAAGAGCAGATGTTGGTTCATCAAACAACATTACTATAGGGTCCATACTGAGTGCGCGCGCAATTGCAACACGCTGTTGTTGTCCGCCAGATAATTGACCGGGAAATTTATCCTTCTGCGCAATTAACCCCACTCGCTCGAGATATTTCAAACCATGGGTTTTTGCTTCGTCAGCCGATCGCCCCAACACTTTGATTTGAGCAAGCGTTAAATTCTCGGTAATACTTAAATGTGGAAAAAGTTCAAAATGCTGAAACACCATTCCAACATGAGAACGTAGTTTTGGTAAATTTGTTTTGGGGTCGCGTAGACGAATTCCATTTACTGAAATCTCGCCTGATTGAAAAGGCTCTAATGCGTTGATGGTTTTTATTAGGGTAGATTTGCCAGATCCCGAAGGTCCACAAATTACCACCACTTCGCCCTTATTAATTGTGGTTGTGCAGTCAGTTAAAACCTGAAAAGCGCCATACCATTTAGAAACATTTTGAAGTTCAATCATGATGGTCTATATTTATTTAAGGGAAATATGTAATATTTTTTAACGAATGATGGCAACTTTTGCCTGAATAGTTCGCACGACTTTGGAAAGTGAAAAACAAATTACAAAATATGTTGCGGCAGCCAAAATGTAGGTCTCAATAGGACGCCCATAGTTCTTGCCAGCAATCTCAAAACCTTTGAGTAAGTCATAAGCACCAATTGCATAAACTAGAGAGGTGTCTTGAAACAAAATGATGGTCTGAGTCATAAAGACAGGAATCATATTTCTAAAGGCTTGTGGCAATACAACCAGTCGCATATTTTGACCATAGGTCATTCCTAGGGCTTCGCCAGCATAAACTTGACCTTTAGGTACAGATTGAATTCCAGCCCTGACGATCTCAGAGAAAAAAGCTGCCTCAAAGGCAATAAAAGTGATAGTTGCAGAAAGGTCTGCGCCTATTGGCTTGCCAATCAACATGGGTATTAATAAGAAAAACCACAAAATAACCATTACCAATGGTATGGAGCGCATTGTATTTACATAAAATGTTGCTGGATACACCAAAGTAGACTTTCCAGAAAGTCTCATCAGCGCTAAAAAGGTTCCTACAACAATCCCGCCAACAGTAGCAATGACAGTTAATTGAACACTAAAAAGCAAGCCCTTCAAAATGTAATTAGTGAAGAGTTCCCAGTTATAAAAACTTAGATCTAAGCTCAACATATCAAACCCATTTAATGAGCCAAATTCGCATCATTTGATGCGGCAATAAAACCAGGAATACGGCTACGTTTTTCAATAATAGCCATTACGCGATTTACAGCAAATGCAGAAAGTGCGTAAAGTGCTGTTACTGCAAGATAGATCTCCACTCCATGTGATGTTTCCTCTTGTGCCTGCATCGCAAATAATGTGAGCTCCGGGACAGACACCGCAAATGCCACCGAGGAGTTTTTAATCACGTTCATACTCTCTGAGGTGAGAGGCGGAATGACAATGCGCAATGCCATTGGCAAAATAACGTAACGATATGACTGAGCGGTTGTCAGACCCAATGCAGTTGCAGCAGCTCTTTGCCCACTAGGAAGCGACTGAATACCTGCACGAACTTGTTCAGCAATTCGGGCAGAAGTAAAAAACCCAAGGGCAATACTGACCAGCCAATAAGAAGGCAAAGACTTTAAAGGTAGTACAAAGGCAGGGATGACGTGATACCAAAGAAATACCTGCACGAGGACAGGAATATTGCGAAACAGCTCAACCCATGCAGTTGAAAATCGAACCAAAAAACGACTCAAGCCACCATTATCAGGCAACGTTCTGAGGGTACCCATCACAGCACCAACTACCAAGGCAATAGCAAGACCAAGACCTGCTACAGCCAAAGTCCAGCCCCAGGCTCGCATAAGCCAATCCAAATAGCTAGGATCTGCGTTTTGACCAAGCCCAAAAATTGAGGAGAAGCAGTGTTCAACCACTTCCCCATCTAAGGTGCTCTTACAAAAAACTCCTAAATCTAGAGCCATAAAAAGTGCTTATTCTGAGTAAATTACTTCTTGTTGTAATCTTCAGCAGGTTTGTCATTCAAGTTAGCCCATGCATTTTTTGTTGCTGGCGACAACTCAAGACCTACTACGATATTTTTTGGTGGAATTGGGGATAAAAACCATTTATTCCACAAGCCTGGCATTTTGCCGTTAGACACTATCTTGGCAATTGCAGCATTAACTGCCGCCTTAAACTCAGGATCATCTTTGCGGACCATAATTGCGATTGGCTCTGTGCTTAATACTTCACCAACGATCTTGTAGTCTTTAGGGTTTTTGGAATTAGCAATGTTACCCGCCAAAATTGATCCGTCCATCACAAAAGCATCTGCACGTCCAGATTCAAGCAACAAGAAACTGTCAGCATGGTCTTTACCAAAGACTTCGTCAAAATTAACCCCAGTAGCTTTTTCATGCTTACGCAATAACTGAACCGAAGTTGTACCAGTTGTAGTGGCCACTTTTTTGCCATTTAAATCAGCAATCGACTTGATGCCCGAGTTGGCCTTAACCGCTATTCGAACCTCTTCTACGTATAGAGTATTGGCAAAACCGACATCTTTAGCGCGGTTTACGTTGTTAGTTGTGGTGCCGCACTCAATATCAACTGTCCCATTTTGCACCAGAGGCACGCGGTTTTGAGAAGTTACAGGCTGATAATTAATTCGCAAAGTATTCATTCCTAACTTGTCTTTGATATCCCCCAAAATCATGCGGCAAATCTCAACGTGATAACCGTCAAAACGACTATCGCCAGTGGTGTAAGACATTGGAATGGATGATTCACGAACACCCATTGTTACTGCGCCAGTGGACTTCATTTTGTCCATGGTTGCACTAGCGGCTTGGGCATTGGATCCAATAAGCATTAGAGGGACAGTCAAGAAACACAGGACTTTAGAGAAAACAGGATTGCAGTTCATATTTCGCATATTTTTGCCTCTTACATAAGGTTCTTGGTAGTTGAAATTAAGAAAATCTTTAAATTGCTGATTTATCTCCAATCTCATTTTTAGCAGACTTTTACACTTTAATCCACTCCCAGCCGAGTTTTACAAAAATATTGCGGATTAAAACGTTAATTTAGAATGCTTACCTTGGGTTAACTTGACTTACATGAATATGGTCTGGCGCTAAATTCGCGTGCTTGCGCCTAAATACTTCTTGAAACGCAATTTCTAAATTCTTAGTAAATTTTACGGTGTCAAATAATGGGGTATGTAAGATATTTCTTTTTAGACGCGACTTAAATTCATGGATCTTTGTTGGTTTAGTTGCCAACTCAATTGCAAGACGCTCGTATTCTGCTTGATTATTGGTTATTAGCTCAGGAAGTCCAACCGACTTCAATAGGCTGGCAGCCACTCGAGACCCAAACGATTGTCCAATAACCGTAAGTACCGGCAACCCGGCCCATAGTGCGTCGCTCGCTGTAGTATGTGCATTACATGGAGTCGTATCCAAGAATAAGTCTGCCAATTGATATCTCGCCAAATGATTGGGCAAATCCATGCGACCAGCAAAAATTAAGCGATTAGCATCCAATCCACGCTTTCTAAATTCTTGTTTTAAGTTCTCCTTTGCATACGGATTGTCTTCGTACAACCAAAGAACACTATCCTTGACAGAGTCTAAAATTCTTACCCATCCATCAAACACAACTGGCGTGATTTTGTAATTATTATTAAAGCAGCAAAAAATGAAACCTGAACTTGGTAAGCCAAAATCTAAACGAGATTTTATTAGGGGAGCAATTGGTCTTTTTTTATCATTTACTTGATAAGTATCTGGCATGTAAATTATTTTTTCTGCCATACCATCTTGATTCGCCTCAGGAATCAGGACGGAATCAGCAACCACATAATCAAAAGAAGATGAGCCCATAGTTCCCGGAAACCCTAAATAGGATATCTGGATAGGCGCTGCTCCATACATAAAAATTTTGGGTCTAGCCTCACCAGTAAAGCCTTTCAAGTCAATAGCGATATCAATTTCCATTTCACGCGATAGCTCTGCAACCTCCTTATCGGTACGATCATTCACATCTATAAATTGATCAAATGATTTTTCCAGTCGCATGCGCATTGCATCGGTTGTATTTCTGCCAAATACAAATGCTATCAATTCAAATTTACTTTTATCGTGACATTCAAACAATTCAGCAATCAAATGAGCTGTGGGGTGATCATGAAAATCAGCCGAAAAATATCCAAGTCGAATTTTTTCTTTTTGAGCAAAACCAACTTGCTGAACACGGGTGATACTTCCTCGCATTGAATCAGCATAAATCTCAATTGAGCGTCTGATTAGCCTCCTATCATCAAGCAAAGAGATCAGGTTATAGGGAATAGCAGCTTTTTTTCCCGCCTCAACCATACGAGCCAGATCCTCTACCTCCTTATCGAGCCCTTCCCATTTGCACATTTGCAAGCGATTCTGAATTAAAAGTCCCAACAAAAATTCCGTGTCTGGTGCAATAGCTAAGGCACTTCTAAATGAAATTTCAGCTTCTTGAAACTGCTTTATTTCTGAAAAAATATTTCCTTTTGAGATCCATGCTTCGCAAGAATTTGAATTGAGCAATAAAAGCTCGTCATATACCGTGAGCGCTTTTGAATAATCTTTTATCTCAAAAAGAATTTCCCCTTTCAATGCTAATGCTTCCTCATAGCGAGGATTAATTTTCAGCGCCTGCTCACAACACCCAAATGCGTAGTCATACTGTTTACGCAATAAAAAGAGGCGAGCGACTCCGTAAAAGGCTTGCGCATAATTTGGATCAATTTGCACCGCTTTTTCATAGGAGGTTAAAGCCTCTTGATAGCGCCCCAAGGCTTGCAAAACATTTCCTCTATTGCTATGAGCCTCAGCATAGCTTGGCTGCAAATTGATGGCATTTTCATAGGCCAATAATGCCTCCTCAGATCGACCAAGCTCAATAAGAATATTTCCCCGATTACTATGAGCTACTCCATTTTGAGGATTGCATTCAATGGCCAGATCTATCAGGCGCAACGCCTGATCCCAATCTTTTTGAAGTGCGGCTATAACACCTAAAAATCGCAATGCGTCAGGCTGATTTTTTTCAATTCTCAGGACTTCGTTTAACAACGACTGCGCTGCAATGAACTCATTCGCCTGAATGGCTGCAATCGCATTTTGCAAAATTTGCACTATCTGAAAATTCATGTCTTGATATTACTAGAACCATCATGTTGGGGGCTCAACCCAAAAGAAAAAACCCACCGTGCAAACACGGTGGGTTAATTTACTTCTCAACCTCTATCTAATAAATACTAGCCTAAGCTAGCATTAAATTAGAAAGTGTGACGAATACCAACAGCGTAGTTGCTGATGTTTGTAGACGCTGGGTTGATGTTGGTGTTCACTGCAGCACCATTCACAGCTGTTGGGAAAGATGCGTTAGATGTACCAGTCATACCGTAGATCGCGTACAAGTTTGTACGCTTGCTCAACCAGTAGTTAGAACCAATTTGCCATGCAGTTAGGTTAGCTGTGTTAGCACCATAACCTTGGTAACGACCCAAACCACCTGATGCCCAAGCTTCGATAGTTGGAGTAATGAAGCTACGTACACCAATTTGCTCGCCAGAGCGCTTCAAGTAGTAAGTGTTGTCTTGTTGTGCAGAAACCTTACGTGTGATGTATTGAGCATATGCCTTCAAGATGCCGAAGTCATAAGTAGCAGCAACATAGAACTGATTGTCTTGTACGTTAGTACCAGGAGCAGAAGCACCGCCAGCATAACCAGTTGCTGGAGCACCAGCTGGCAACCATGTTGCCAATGTAGTACCAGCAGTGTTAACAGTCTGTGTAGACTGCTTAGATGTCAAAGCTTGGTAGTTAACAGTAGCGTAGAACTTTTGGAATGTGTAATTTACGCCCAAGCCCCAACCGTTTTGGTTATTCAAACCACCAGTAGAAGTTGTTGTTGTACCAGAAACAGTAATAGTTTCGTTTTGGTTCTTATTGTTAGCAACCAACATACCATTAACTTGGAAACCAGCAAATGTATCGCTGTTTACAGATAATTGGTTGTTTGTACGAACTGTGTAAGCTGCACCTGTGGAGTTTTCAGTACCGCCAACGCCTTCAGTAATAGCTGGGTAAATAACGTTACCAGCGATGTTGTTCGCTTGACCTGGATCAGTAGCTGCAACAGCGTTATGAACAACAGTGTACTGAGTACCCAATGCGAATTGGCCAATACCATTTTTCTTCAAGCCAGCAAATGTTTGACGGTTTGATGTGCCAGAAGTAGAGATGTTCTGAGCTGAGTTAGGTGTTACGCCGATTTCAACAGTAAAGAATGCTGATGTACCACCACCTAAATCTTCGGTACCTTTGAAACCCAAACGTGATGTGGACTCACCAGATGATGAAAATGCATTACCAGTTGTCTTGTTTACAGCTTGTGAGCTTTGTGTGCTACCAGTAGCAACACGTGTGTTGTAACCAACATAACCAACATCCAAGATGCCGTATACGGTTACGCTTGATTGAGCTTGTGCAGCGCCAGCAATAGCTGACAAAGCTGCAACTGCGAATAGCGATTTTTTCATTCTTTAAATCTCCAAAAATTAAAAGTAATGCCCAAATAAAGCTGGGACCTATGAATTTTGCTTCTTTTGCCCTACTAGACTGGGGATCAGGGTATTTAGGAACTCTTTTTGCTTGTCAAAAGGTAGTTTTTTGGCTTTCTTCGTTGTATCTCGGCAACAAGACCCCTGTTTTGTGTCTTTTTGAAGCTCAAGATGCCAAAATTGTCATATGGCAAGCCGTGAATTCTTAAAAATCCTCAGTTCAGCTCGTTTAGGTGATGTATCTGCGCAACAAAAATTAGCTGACGCATACCTAACTGGTGCCTTTAAAACTCCCATTCAGCCAGCTAATGCCTTGATTTGGCTAGAAAAAACTTATTTTTCGCTCGCAAACCAATTATTTGAGGTGGATCTCTTAAGCAATAGCAAATTCACAGATCTTTTTAAGCAGATTGCTACAGTCCCTCTTGCCGAAACCTTTAACACGCCAGCTTTTGGTTTTGGATGGGATGCCTTTTGGAAACTTGCACTATCTAATGATGAATCTGATGCCGCTTTGTCTGCAAAGTGGCAGATTGTCAACTTACTTATCAACCCACAGAATCAAGAACTGCAATCTCAGTTAGTCGAGTGGCTCAAGAAACACACGTCCTCCTCAGAAAAAATCTCGAAATTGGATTTAGTTGGACTCCAAAAATTAGCAAAACAATATCTCATTGAAATTTCAGAAAGTAATTCTGCGCTTACCCTTAAAGCAAAAGAGTTGTTAATTAAACTGCAGCCAAAAAATGAAGCACTCAGCTCTTTATGGAAAGTTTGGATTGAAGAACAAAATGAAGATGCTCTCATTCAGGCAGCAGAGCTTGGTTTAACGATTGCTAAATTAACTTTAGGTTTGCGTCTTGCGCAATTAGATGGTCGCGAAGACGATCCGCAAACTAAATCAAATGCCTCACTAAAAAAAGCGGCGCACTGGTTGGAGTTAGCCGCCAAAGATGGTGATCGCGATGCCTGGTATTCATTAGGTGAAATTTATCGTCGCCCTCAATTCTCGGGATATAACGCTACAGAAAGCGATCGATGTTTTGATCGCGCTGCTGATCTAGGGCATCCCCAAGCTCAATTGCGCAAAGGAGCCAATCTTTGGCGTAAGCGTGAAAAGTTAGAGGAGAAGGTTCGCGGATTACAAGCCTCATATTGGATTTGGCAAGCACACCAACAAGGAGTAATTGAAGCCAAAGAATTACTCAGCAAAATATTGGTTAGTTGCCCCGATCCAAAAATGAATGAATGGTTTGATTTAGCCCGATGCGCTGAAAAGGCACTTAATCACCACGCTGAACATAAACTTGATGAAGATTGGTTACTACTTTGTCATCGCATCATTATTGCCAATCAGTTTAATTTCAGCAAAGCAGAGTTGCTCTTATGTGAAGTTGGTCAACTGCAGCATGAACACTGCGTAGTGATTGATATACGCTGGGAGTTACCCAAAATCCTGCCTCGCCTAATTCAGATTGAAACTATCCAACAAAGACGAGCCCTTCTCGCCGCTGGAAAAGCTTTTGCCAGTTCAGAAATAGATATTGAGGGAAACTTACGACAAAGACGTTACCGCTTTGATCGGGTCACCAGTTGGTTAATGTCTACGTTTTCTGAAAATCAAGCGGATGCGGAAGTTGATTGATCACCCACATCCTCTTCAGATGGTTTGGGCACATAAAAACGTGCGATCACTAACCCTAGCTCGTAGAGCAAGGTCATAGGCACTGCCAAAAGTAATTGAGATAGCACGTCCGGAGGTGTAACGATGGCAGAAATCACGAAAGCGCCCACAATGACATAAGGTCGAATTTCTTTCAACTTGGCCAATGGCACCATGCCCATCCGCACCAAGACCACTACTACAACAGGCACTTCAAAAGTAATACCAAACGCCAAGAAGGTGGTCATGGCAAAACTCAGGTAGTTATCAATATCCGTAGACATCTCAGCACCCAATGGAGCGTTGTAACTAGCCATAAATTTAAATACTGTGGGAAACACTAGGAAGTAAGCAAATGCCATACCGATAATGAATAAAGTGTAGCTACTCACCACTAAAGGCAATATAAGTTTTCTTTCATGCAAATACAAACCGGGTGCAATAAAAGCCCAGAGCTGATAAATCACTACTGGCAAAGCGATAATGAATGCCACCAACATCGTGACTTTCATGGGCACAAAAAAAGATCCCGTAACGTCAGTCACTATCATCTTGCCGCCGGCCGGCAATGCCTCTAATAAAGGCTGGGCAAATAAATGAAAGATATCTGGTGCCCAATACACCAAACAAACGAAGACAACAATAATTGCCAACGCTGCTTTAATAACGCGATCACGTAACTCAAATAAATGAGATAGAAAAGTTTCCTGCAATCCGGAATCTTCAGTTGAATTGTTTTCAGTCATGCGTAGATATTTGTATTCTTTTTTTATTTTCTACTTGTTAGCGCTATGATGAAAGCGCTTCATTCTGGCAGCACCAGACTGTACTCGCGCACGAATGCCTGCGGAACGCTTGAACCAGACTGGCCTTGCGGCACGACGCACTCCCCAGCTATTGCGACCTTGACGACGTGTTTTGCGGAGTACTTCTTTTTCATCAAGCGGTGGCTTTTCAAAGTTAGTTTCAAAGATATCGGCTTGATCACTAAGATTGGCGCTAGCTTCCTGAACCGTTGAGCCGATACTATTTTCAACCTCTTTGAGAGTGGCGGCGGTTTCTTCCCGAAACTTTTTAAACTCCTCAACTTCCATCTGACGATTAACTTCAGATTTCACATCAGCCATATAACGTTGTGCACGGCCAAATAAATTACCAGCCATACGTGCAACTTTAGGCAAGCGCTCTGGCCCCACCACCACCAAAGCAACTACCGCAATCAGCGCGAGTTTAGAAACTCCAAGATCAATCATTTAAACCATTCGTTTAAAGGCTGGATGAAGTTTTATCTGCAAAATCTTAAGACTTGTTGATATCTTTAGCTTGCACATCAACTGTCTTTTCTGAGGCAGTAGAACTTTGCTGAATTTGCTCTTTAGGCTCGTCAGCAGATTTCATGCCATCTTTGAAGCCTTTAACAGCCCCACCCAAATCTTGACCGATGTTGCGCAATTTTTTGGTACCAAATACCAACATCACGATGACCAAAACAATCAACCAATGCCAAATGCTAAATGAACCCATTTTTAATCTCCTAGGATTATTTTTTCCAGGGGCGCGGACCACCCATTACATGTAAATGCAAGTGATAAACCTCTTGCCCACCATCTGCGCCATTGTTCACCATCAACCTAAAACCACCATCCTTACCAGGACGACAGCCCTGCTCTTTGGCAAGACGTGGCGCTAACTCCATCATTCTACCTAGCAAAGGCACATCGATGCTTTCGGCCGACTCCAGCATAGGAATGTGCTTCTTGGGGATCATTAGAAAATGGACGGGGGCTGCTGGGTTGATGTCCTTAAAAGCATATATTTCTTCATCTTCGTAGACTTTCTGCGAAGGAATTAAGCCTTGAGAGATCTTGCAAAACAGGCAATTTGGATCATGTGACATATTTATCTCTTATTTATTCTTTGCTGGCAGCCTTTCTAGCCGCCTTTTCATCTATGCCTGAAGTACCCAAACGACGATCGAGCTCGGCAATCACATCCTCAGGACGCAAATTAAATTGAGAAAGCGCAATTAAGCAGTGAAACCATAAGTCAGCCATTTCCCCAACTAACAATTTTTGCTGCTCAGTCGCCAAACCAGAGTTGCGGGCATCTTTTGCCGCCATCACAGCCTCAGTCGCCTCCTCACCAATCTTCTTCAGAATCCCATCATCACCCTTTGAAAAAAGCAAAGCAGTGTAAGAAGTTTTTGGGTCTGCTTGACCAGCCTTAAACGCATCACGACGTTGATCAACCACATCAGCCAAGTGGGCAAACGCAGAATCTAGATTTGAGGGTTTATTTGCAGAACTAGTCATATGGTCATTTTATGTCTTTTATGTATGAGATCTAGGCTCTGCTACTTTTTTGAAATAGACTCATCAACCCAAGCGGCTTTGGCTGAGTCCCACTGCAAAAAGAAACAACTGTGTTCCCCAGTATGGCAAGCAATGCCATCTTTTTGTTCAACCAATAGCAAAATAGTGTCGCCATCACAATCCAAGCGAATTTCTTTTACTTTTTGAATGTGGCCTGACTCTTCACCCTTGTGCCACAGCTTTTGTCGAGAACGTGTCCAGTAAACAGCCTCACCTAAACGCAAGGTTTCCAAGAGAGCATCTCGGTTCATCCATGCCATCATCAAGACATCACCACTACCCACTTCTTGGGCAATTACGGGAACTAGACCTTGCTCATTCCAAGTGACAGCATCTAGCCATGCACCAGCTTGCAAATTTTGTATTGGGGCAAAGGTACTTAGAGTGTTTTGAGATTTGCTCATACCTAAACTTTACAGCGAATAGTCTTAGCAGGCCAAAATGCCCGTGTTGACTTAAATTCGAACGGGAATTCCTTGGGCAGCCATGTACTCTTTTGCCTGACCAACAGTGTATTCACCATAGTGAAAAATACTCGCAGCCAAGACAGCATCTGCATGCCCTTTGGTAATGCCATCCACTAAATGCTGCAAGTTGCCAACACCGCCTGAAGCGATAACCGGAACTGAGACTGCATCACTTACCGCTGCCGTTAAAGACAAATCAAAGCCATCTTTGCTGCCATCGCGATTCATGCTGGTTAATAAAATTTCACCAGCACCACGTTTAGCAACTTCTTGAGCCCATTCCACTACATCTATTCCCGTAGCAGTTCTGCCACCATGGGTAAACACTTCCCAATTACCAGCCTCTGTCTGTTTGGCATCAATCGCGACCACTATGCACTGCGAACCATAGTAAGCGGCGGCATCAGACACCAAATCTGGGTTAGCTACCGCAGAGGAATTCATACTCACCTTATCTGCACCAGCATTTAGTAAACGGCGCACATCCGCTACCGCACGCACCCCACCGCCAACAGTCAAGGGAATAAATACTTGTGACGCAACATCTTCAATGATGTGCAAAATAAGATCGCGACCATCAGAAGTTGCAGTGATATCTAAAAAGGTGAGCTCATCTGCACCTTGCGTGTCGTATCGTTTAGCAATTTCGACAGGATCACCTGCATCACGCAAACCCACGAAGTTCACACCCTTAACTACGCGCCCTGCTGTGACATCAAGGCAAGGAATAATTCGCTTAGTTAACACTAGGTAATTTTCTTTTTATATTTAAGTGTCAACTCATCAGCGTATTTTTGTGCGGCAGCCAAATCAAGATCACCAGCATAGATAGAGCGACCAGCTATCACGCCCATGACGCCCTCTTCTTCCGCCTTGCATAGCGCATCTATATCTTGGTTATTCGACAAACCTCCGCTAGCAATCACAGGGATGCGTATCGCCTGAGCCAACTTCACAGTAGCGTCAATATTGACACCCTTTAGCATGCCATCGCGACCAATGTCTGTGTAGATAATTGCCTCTACACCCCAGTCTTCAAATTTCTTAGCAAGATCAATCACCTCGTGACCCGTTATCTTGCTCCAACCATCGGTGGCAACCTTACCGTCACGCGCATCCAAGCCAACCATGACATGACCTGGAAATGCAGTGCAAGCATCCTGCACAAAACCTGGATTCTTAACGGCTGCGGTTCCAATAATGACGGTACTAATACCATCATCTAGTAAACGCTCTATAGTTTCAAGATCACGAATTCCACCGCCCAGTTGAACGGGGATTTCATCGCCAACTGCCTTAAGAATCGATTTGATTGCTGACTCATTTTTGAGTTTGCCTGCAAAAGCGCCATTCAGATCAACTAAATGTAGGCGTCGCGCACCCTTGCTAATCCAATGTGTTGCCATGGCGCCAGGATCTTCAGAAAAAATCGTGGCTTTATCCATGTCACCTTGCTCGAGTCGAACACAGTGGCCATCTTTAAGATCAATTGCGGGAATCAGCAGCATAGCAAAAAGTTAAAAATATTAAGGTTGCCAAGAAACAAAATTTTTATAAAGCTTTAATCCGTATTCTGCACTTTTTTCTGGATGAAATTGAGTTGCAAAAATATTATCTCGCGCCACCGCAGAAGTAAACCAATCGCCATATTCAGTGGAGCCGACAATATCTTCAGTGCGTTGCGGCACCACAAAGTAGCTGTGTACAAAATAAAAGCTCGTCAGATCAGGTATTCCTTCCCATAAGGGGTGCTTGCGATCCTGACGCACTTGATTCCAGCCCATATGAGGCACCTTGTAAGCCGAACCGTCAGATTGCTTTCTGCCAGCCAATTCAAAGCGCTGAACTTTCCCTGGCATTAAGCCTAAACATGGCGTCCATTGATCAACCCCGTCGCTACGCACTTCTGAGCTTTGATCAAATAGCATTTGTTCGCCCACACATACACCCAAAAAAGGTTTGGATTTAGAAGTCTCCAGCAATGCCTCTAGTAAACCAGATTCAGCCAAATGCTTCATGCAATCAGGCATTGCACCTTGACCCGGTAGAACCACTCGATCGGCCGAGCGAATTTCTTCAGGACTATGCGCAATCAAAACATTGTCATCAGGGGCAACATGATGAAATGCCTGAAAGACAGAACGGAGATTACCCATTCCATAGTCAACGATCGCAATGGTTTGCGCCAAAATTTAGCCTATCTCTGCTTTTATTAAATGGGCAACTAGAAGATCTAGATTAGAGGCTGCCTTTGGTTGATGGAATAGAGCCAGAAGCACGAGGATCAACCGCTAAGGCCATCCGTAAGGCGCGACCAAAAGCCTTAAACACCGTTTCAATTTGGTGATGCGCGTTAATACCGCGCAAATTATCGATGTGCAAAGTCACCCCAGCGTGATTCACAAAACCACGGAAGAACTCAATACTGAGATCCACATCAAAGTCACCAACGCGCGCACGGGTAAAAGGAACATTAAATTCCAAACCTGGTCTTCCAGAGAAATCGATCACAACACGTGAAAGAGTCTCATCCAAAGGAACATAGGAATGTCCATACCGAGTAATGCCTGCTTTGTCGCCAACCGCTTTAGCAAAAGCCTGCCCCAAGGTAATACCTACATCTTCAACAGTGTGGTGATCATCAATATGCGTATCGCCATTAGCCACCACTTTGAGATCAATCATGCCATGACGGGCAATTTGATCCAACATATGATCGAGAAAAGGAACGCCGGAGGCTAGCTCAGCCTTACCGGTACCATCTAAATTGATGGAAATCTGAATTTTGGTTTCCGAAGTGTTTCGGGTAACGTCGGCTTGCCGCATGCTTCATTACGCCGCGAGGCGAAGTGTTGATTGAAGCCTCATAATATCATTCCTAGAAGAGATTTAAATATCGGTATTCCTGTACTTTCATTCTGATTTTTGACCTGAGAACCCTCATGAGCCGTTTTTGGAGCCCTGTTGTTCAAACATTAACCCCTTACATTCCAGGGGAGCAACCGCAAATGCAGCGGTTGGTCAAACTCAACACTAATGAAAGTCCATATGGACCCTCGCCAAAAGCGCTGGCTGCCATCGAAAGTCAAAATACGGCGGATTTGCGCCTTTATCCAGACCCAGAAGGCACCGCCCTTAAACAGGCTATTGCCAAACTTCACAAATTAGATCCTAAGCAAGTTTTTTTAGGCAATGGGTCAGACGAAGTTTTAGCCCATATATTTGCTGGCCTACTAAAACATAGCAAACCCATCCTCTTTCCGGATATTACCTATAGCTTCTACCCTGTCTATTGCAAGCTTTTTGGAATTGACTACCAAACCATACCCTTAAGTGAAAAGTTTGAAATCACCACCTCCGATTACCAAACACCAAACGGCGGAGTTATTTTCCCTAACCCAAATGCCCCAACAGGTCGATCCATTCCTCGCTCAGAAATTGAAGACTTATTAAAACGCAATAAAGATTCAGTAGTGGTGATTGATGAAGCATACGTTGATTACGGCACACAATCTTGCATTCCTTTATTGCAAGGTAATAACTATCCAGAAAACCTTTTAGTAGTGCATACCCTCTCTAAGTCACGAGCCTTAGCTGGGCTGCGCGTTGGCTTTGCAGTTGGCCATCCAGATTTAATCGAAGGTTTAGAACGAGTAAAAAATAGTTTTAACTCTTATCCTCTAGGGCGTCTTGCGCAAGCTGGTGCGATTGCAGCGATTGAAGACCAAGCACATCTTGAAGCAACCTCTGCCAAAGTAATTCAAACGCGTATTAAATTAATTGAACAACTCGATGCACTAGGATTTGATACCCTACCCTCAACTGCCAATTTTATTTTTACTCGTCATCCCCAGCATGCTGGCGCAAAGCTTTATCAAGCTTTAAGAGATCGAGGTATCATCGTTCGTCATTTCAAGTCCCCACGTATTGAAGAGTTTTTACGCATTACCATTGGCACAGACGAGCAAAGCGGTGATCTCGTCACCGCTTTAAAAGAAATCCTAAATTAAGATTTTTTAAGAAGTAAGTAAGCGTATTGCGTTTACTTCTTCAAACGCATCTCGGCAGCACGCGCATGAGCTTGCAAGCCCTCACCATGCGCCAAAGTACTGGCAACGGCGCCCAAAGTTTGTGCACCCGCCTCACTAACTTCAATCATGCTAGAACGCTTAATAAAGTCATAGACACCTAAGGGTGATGAAAAACGCGCGGTTCGCGCTGTTGGTAATACATGATTAGGGCCCGCACAATAGTCACCAAGCGATTCACTGGTGTAGTTACCCATAAAAATTGCGCCAGCATGACGAATTTTCTCCGCCCACTTGCGAGGTTCAATTGCACAAATTTCTAAATGCTCAGCCGCAATCGCATTAGCAATCTCACAGGCCTCCAACATATCTTTTACTTGAATCAATAACGCACGCTTACTTAGTGAAGCTTCAATTACCTTGGCACGGGGCATTGCTGGAAGCAACTTGCTGATGCTCGCTTGCACCTGCTCAATAAATAGAGGATCGGGACATAACAATATCGATTGGGCTTGCTCATCATGCTCTGCCTGAGAAAACAAATCCATCGCAACCCAATCTGGATTAGTCGAACCATCACAGAGAACCAAAATTTCTGAGGGGCCTGCAATCATGTCGATACCCACAATACCAAAAACTCTTCGCTTGGCAGCAGCAACATAAGCATTTCCTGGGCCAACAATTTTGTCGACCGCAGGAATCGCTTGAGTTCCATAAGCTAATGCAGCAACCGCCTGAGCGCCGCCAATAGTAAAAACACGATCAACACCAGCAATATAGGCTGCTGCTAAAACCAATTGATTACGAGCGCCGTCTGGGGTAGGCACAACCATCACAACTTCTGCAACACCAGCTACTTTTGCAGGGATAGCATTCATCAGAACCGAAGAAGGGTAAGCCGCCTTACCACCAGGCACATATATCCCCACGCGATCCAAAGCAGTCACTTTTTGACCTAGACGAGTACCGTCAGCTTCCTCATATTCCCAAGAATGACAACCTGCCTCAATTTTCTGCTGCTCGTGATAAGCACGAACTCTTTTCGCAGCAATATCCAGAGCATTTTTTTGTTCAGCCACCAAAGACTCATAAGCCTGTTCTAATTCTTTACGAGGTATTTCCAATTCAGAAACGCTTGCAACATTCAAGCGATCGAACTGTTTTGTAAAACTCAGGACTGCTTCATCACCCTTTTCTTTCACCGCTTCCAAAATCTTGACGACTGCGGAATCTATCGCTTCATCATCGGCGGTGGGCAATGAAAGACTAGACAACAGAATTTTTCTAAAATCTGCATCCTTGCTGTTGAGACGCTTAATTTGTGCTGAAGACATTTTTTAAAGTGCGAAATTTCTTTTGCTTACTTCAGCAAATCAAAAATGGGCTGCAATTGCGCACGCTTTCGCTTATAAGAAGCCTGGTTAACGACTAAGCGAGCGCTAATATCGGCAATCGGCTCAACTTCAATTAAGCCATTAGCTTTAAGCGTGTTTCCAGTAGAAACCAAATCAACGATAGCATCGGCCAAACCCACCAATGGAGCAAGTTCCATGGATCCATACAGCTGAATCGTATCGATATGCACACCTTTATTGGCAAAGTGTTCACGCGCACAATTAACGTACTTAGTTGCCACTTTTAAACGTGAGCCCTGCTTTACAGCGGCCGAATAATCAAATCCTTCTCGCACCGCAACTGACATGCGGCACTTTGCGATATCTAAGTCAAAGGGCACATACAAACCATCGGCACCTTTTTCCATCAACACATCCAAACCAGCAACACCAAAATCCGCGCCACCAAATTGCACGTAGGTAGGCACATCTGATGCACGAACAATAATTAAACGCACATCTGGATTCGTTGTCTCAATAATAAGCTTGCGTGACTTCTCAGGATCTTCCAGCGGCACAATGCCAACCTTGGCCAAGATTTCTGCGGTTTCTTCGAAGATACGCCCTTTAGAGAGGGCTAAAGTCAATTTCATGGGCTAATTATCCATCAGCCTTACTTCACGCGCTCAATCTTGGCGCCCAAAAGGGTTAGTTTCTGCTCCATCCGGTCATAGCCACGATCTAAATGGTAAATACGGTCAACTTGGGTTTCACCTTGAGCGGCCAGCCCTGCAATCACCAAACTAGCCGAGGCCCGCAGATCCGTAGCCATGACTATCGCGCCTGAAAGCTTTTCCACTCCCTGGACAATCGCAGTATTACCCTCAATTGCAATGTCAGCCCCCAAGCGGTTGAGCTCCTGAACATGCATAAAGCGGTTCTCAAATATAGTTTCAGTAATAGTTGAGCTACCTACGGCAATTGCATTTACAGTCATGAGTTGCGCCTGCATATCTGTAGGAAATGCAGGGTATTCAGATGTCCGAAAATTGACTGCTTTTGGACGGCCTTGCATGGAGGCCTTAATCCAGTCTGGACCAATCTCTATCTTTAGACCGGCCTCTTTTAATTTAACAATGACAGCATCCAGAGTATCGGGACGACAATGCTTGACTGTAATCTCGCCACCAGTGGCGGCCACTGCGCACAAGAAAGTACCAGCCTCAATGCGATCTGGAATTACCGAATGCTCTGCACCATGGAGCTTTTCAACCCCCTCAATCACAAGTCGATCTGTGCCAATGCCGGTAATCTTCGCACCCATTTTTACTAAGAGCTCCGCCAAATCACCCACTTCTGGTTCACGAGCTGCATTTTCTAGAATGGTTGTTCCTGAAGCCAAAGTCGCTGCCATCAATAAATTTTCTGTACCAGTAACAGTAATCATATCGGTCAGAATCGATGCCCCCTGAAGAAGTCCAGACTCAGCATTCGTATCCGCCTGAATATAGCCACTCTTAATTTTGATACTGGCGCCCATTGCTTTCAGGCCCTTGATATGCTGATCAACTGGTCGCGCACCAATAGCACAACCACCTGGCAAAGAAACCTTGGCGCTGTGCATTCTTGCTAAGAGTGGGCCAAGAACCAAGATAGAAGCGCGCATGGTCTTCACCATCTCATAGGTAGCTTCTGAGCTTTTGATTACCGCTGCACATAAGACCATATGACTGCGATCGCCTGCATTGGGAAAATTAACAGTCACGCCAATCTCTTGTAAAAGCTTGAGCATCGTACGAACATCTTGCAAGTCTGGGACATTGCGCAATTCCACTGGTTGATCGGTCAATAGACAAGCGCACAGAATGGGTAATGCGGCATTTTTGGCACCAGCAATGACTACCTCTCCATTCAGAGGAGTTCCGCCAACCATTCGTAATTTATCCATGAAACGATTCCAGTTAAAACTGAGTAATTAAAGATGTAATGCTTATGCTGATGGGTTCTGATTAAACTCTTCAGGCGTAAATGCTTTAATAGATAGGGCATGAACTTCAGCCTTCATGCGATCTCCCATTGCCCCATAAACTAATTGGTGACGCTGCACCAAACGTTTTCCCTCAAACTCAGGGCTTACGATAGTCGCAAAGAAGTGTTGCCCATCACCTTCAACTTGAATATGGGTACATTGAATACCCTGCTTGATGTAGCCTTCAATTTGTTCGGGGGTTGGTAGCATTAAGTCTCCTGATGAATACGAAATAAATAATTAGTAACGGAGCTTATAGCCTTTTTGTAACAGGCATAAGGCAACGGCAGATACAGCGATGAAGAAACAGAAAACAATCGCCAAGCTACTCCAAGGGGAGTTATCTGAAATACCAAAGAATCCATAACGGAAACCATCAATCATATAAAAGAATGGATTGAAGTGAGACACCACCTGCCAAGCCGCAGGTAAAGAATGAATCGAGTAGAAAACGCCCGACAACATAGTCGCAGGCATGATGATGAAGTTTTGAAAAGCAGCCAACTGATCA
The DNA here is from genome assembly GCF_018687635.1 of Polynucleobacter sp. MWH-Braz-FAM2G. Taxonomy (NCBI): domain Bacteria; kingdom Pseudomonadati; phylum Pseudomonadota; class Betaproteobacteria; order Burkholderiales; family Burkholderiaceae; genus Polynucleobacter; species Polynucleobacter sp. MWH-Braz-FAM2G. The sequence goes on along the minus strand of NZ_CP061300.1, from coordinate 96,720 downwards.
TATTTATCAGCCCATATGCCAGCTATTAATCCAAGACTACCTAAAATTGCAGCACCCAAAAATGCAAATACTAAAACCCATAACGGATACTCTAGCGAAGGTGTTGCAAACCACATCGTAATCAGCAAAACCCCCAGACCCACAACAATGCCTCGAAACACTGCTGCAAGAATATAGGCTGAGTAAAACTCAAAATGACTTAAAGGTGCTAAGAGAACAAACACTAGATTTCCGGTAACTTTTGATTGAATCAGGGAAGAAGATGTGTTCGCAAAAGCATTTTGCAAAACGCTCATCATTACTAAACCTGGTATTAAGAAGGCTGTGTAACTTAAGCGGCCATAAACTTCTCTTCCTTCTAGCACATGACCAAAGATCATTAGATAGAGCACTGCCGTCAAAACAGGTGCAGCGATCGTCTGAAAGGCGACTTTATAAAAGCGCTTTATTTCTTTATATAGAAGAGTGGGAAAGCCGCTACCGTATTCCAAGACAGGTCGATTAAGGTCATGCTTCATAGAGCACCCCCCGACATGATATTGACGAAAACTTCTTCTAAGTCGGTTTTACCTTCACCATCTTTTTTGACAGAACCATAACGATTTAATAAGTTAGCGGTTGTATCAAGAGCCACAATCCTACCTTGTTTGAGCATAGCAATCCGCTGACACAAAGCTTCGGCTTCTTCTAGGTAATGGGTAGTCAACACAATGGTATGACCATCCTGATTCAATCGGCTTATAAATTGCCATAGTGATTGACGCAATTCAACATCCACCCCTGCAGTAGGCTCATCCAAAATAATGACTGGCGGACGATGAACTAGAGCTTGAGCAACTAGCACACGACGCTTCATGCCACCCGATAAAGAGCGCATATTGCTATCTGCTTTAGAGATGAGATCAAGATTGGCCATGATTTCATCGATCCACGCCTCGTTATTACGGATACCAAAATAACCGGACTGAAACTGCAAAGTCTCACGAACAGTAAAAAAGGGATCAAAGACGAGCTCCTGTGGAACCACCCCAAGCATGCGCCGCGCATCACGAAATGCTTTCTGAACATCAGCACCCATAATTGCTGCGTGGCCATGGGAGGGCTTTACCAAGCCAGCCAAAATAGAAATCAAAGTAGTTTTGCCCGCCCCATTGGGACCCAGCAAACCAAAAAATTCCCCTGGCTCAATGACTAAAGAAACATCATCTAAAGCCTGAAGAGCTCCATACTGCTTGGATATGTTCTGGATTGATATGGCTGAATGCATTGCTATTCCAAGCCAAGTAATTTCGCTACACCATAAACACCTGCTAAGACTCTCAGTTTTTCTGGGGCACGCTCAATGGAAATAGATTCACCTGATACGAGCATTTTTTTTTGCCAAGCCAATAAAACAGTAAGCACTGAAGAATCAAAATCCTGCAGCTTAGAGCAATCAATCAATCGCAGGCTTGCCGTATCTAGCAGACCTTCATTTTGTAACTGTAGGGCATTTTTGTGCGTTACAACTGCTGGCAATAAAAAAGACATATTTATATATCTGGCAGTTAATTCGTTGGCTTAGCAGATGCCAGTTGCTTGTTACGGTCTTGTAAAAATTTCACAAGGCCCTCAATACCGTTCTGGCTAATTTGATTCGAAAACTGGTTGCGATAGGCCTCAACCAACCACACGCCCATAATGTTCATGTCATACACTTTCCAACCATTGGCTGTTTTTTCCAAACGATAATCTAATGGCACTGGGTCACCGCGTCCAAGCACAACAGTCTTCACAACCACTTCCTTGTCATCCGGGGCGGCACGAAAAGCCTTAAATTGCACTGTTTGATCGCGCAATTGACTCAAGGCTCCGGAGTAAGTGCGAATAAGTAAGTTTTTAAATTCTGCAGTTAATTGGGCCTGTTGCTCAGGGGTGGCCTTCTTCCAATTAGGGCCCATAGCCATTTCGGTGGTACGACGCATATCGGTATAAGGAACAATTTTCTTTTCCACCAAATCAACAATCTTGGGGATATTCCCTTTTTGAATTTCCGGATCAGCCTTCACTGAAGCCATAACATCTGTCACGACTGATTTAATCAAAGCATCTGGCGCTGTAGCCTGATCTGGTGTCTGAGCAAATACTGGGGCAACAGCCAAAAGCAAAAGCGCTACCAACCATTGAGTCATCACTTGATAGATTTTCATGAATATGTTTTGTTATCTGTTAATTAAATAGAAAAAGGCTGTAATTTACTCGTATGCATTCTCGTAGACAGGCATCATCGGCTCTTCGTCTTCCCGTCCTTCATTGATTTGATATGCACGTCTTTGAATATACGCATCCCTCATGAAGCTGTACTTGTCAATTGCCGCGCCATCTAACAAGTCGCCTGCTTCATAATAAGTGTTACGTGCATTTACTACACGAAGTCCAGTAAGGCTATTTCTCAAAGCAACGTTAGGCAACAATCTAAATAGGTAATCGGACTCTAAGTCGGCGACAGTACCAAAAGTATCGCGTACATTGCTCGGCCCAAAGAAAGGCAGTACTACATAAGGTCCTGAGGGCACACCCCAAACACCCAAGGTCTGACCCCAATCCTCTTTATGCTTTTCAAGACCGCCAGGAGTAGCTATATCTAATAAGCCACCTAAACCCATTGTGGTATTAACAACTACACGCATTAAATCATTAAAGGCATAGTCTGGTTTGCCTTGCAATAAGTTATACAGCGCTGTGTAAATATCGTTGTAGTTGCTAAAAAAGTTATAAATTCCTTCGCGAACAAATTCAGGCAATACAAAACGATAGCCAGCAACTACTGGCTTAAGTAAATAAGCATCTAAACCCTCATTGAATTCAAATACTGAACGATTAAATGGCTCCCATGGATCGTTAGGGGAAGGTTCAACGCCAGCAGGTATTGATGCGCAACCAACCAATATCGTGACCATGCTCAGCAGAATACTTTGCTTGATGCCGCCAATCACTTTGACAATCAATGTCATTATTTAGCGGTGCCTTTATCTTGGCCACTATCAGCCGCTTTGTTATAGAGGAACTGACTAATTAAACTTTCCAAAACAATTGCTGATTGTGTTTGCGAAATCTTTTCGCCATTAGTCAACATATCATCAGAGCCACCCGCCTCAAGACCAATATACTGCTCACCCAATAAACCAGATGTCAAAATCTTCGCTGAAGAATCTTTTGGAAATTTATAAGAATCCTCGATGGTCATGACCACTGTTGCCTGGTAGGTTTTATCATCAAACGAAATATTGGCAATTCTACCCACAACAACGCCGGCGCTCTTCACAGGTGCACGTGGTTTAAGGCCGCCGATATTGTCAAAGCGCGCAGAAATTTTGTATGTTGGCGCAAATGACACAGCATTCATATTGCCAACCTTGAGAGCAAGAAATAATGCTGCCAATAAACCAATGGCAACAAAAATTCCTACCCAGATATCAATTGCACTTTTTCTCATAAGAGCCCCAGTTTATTCTTTCTAATTTGAGAACATCATCGCGGTTAGCAAGAAATCTAATGCTAAAACCGATAAAGAGGAGATCACCACTGTACGAGTAGTGGCTTGCGAAACACCTTCAGGCGTAGGCTTTGACTCATAGCCTTGATACAAGGCAATAAAAGTTACTGCCACGCCAAACACCATGCTTTTGATTAAGCCATTGCCAATATCTGAAAATAAATCCACGCCCCCTTGCATCTGAGACCAAAAAGCCCCTGAGTCGACCCCAATTAATGGAACACCAACCAGATAGCCGCCCAGAACGCCGACCGCAGTAAAGATTGTCGCCAGAATTGGCATAGAGATAATGCCCGCCCAAAGTCGTGGTGCGATCACTCGACCCAATGGATCAACCGCCATCATCTCCATCGCAGTCAGCTGCTCACCAGCCTTCATAAGACCAATTTCTGCAGTTAAAGAGGTGCCCGCCCTGCCCGCAAAAAGTAGAGCTGTAATCACTGGGCCCAACTCTCTAGTCAAAGAAAGTGCTACCAATAAACCAAGCGCCTGCTCTGAACCATAACGATTTAAGGTGTAGTAACCCTGCAAGCCCAAAACAAAACCAACAAATAATCCTGAAACTGCGATGATGACAAAAGAATGATTACCAACGAATAAAATTTGATCTACCACTAGACGAGGTCTTTTCAGCAAAAAGCCTGAACGCACAATGACTGCCACAAACATTCTGGCAGCCAAACCAAGACTACTCAAATTACGGCGTACAAAGAACCCTAGATCGCCAAATAAATTTAGAAGCATAGTCATGAGAGGCTTACCCCAAAATCATCTTCCAAACTTTTTCCTGGATAGTGAAATGGCACAGGTCCATCAGGAGCCGCATCCAAAAACTGTCTCACAAATGGATCTGTTGATCGACTCAACTCTTCAGGAGTTCCTTCTGCGCCGATGCGGCCATTCGCAATGAAATACACATAATCAGCAATTGCAAAAGTCTCCTCTACATCATGTGTAACCAATAAACTAGTAGCCCCCAAGGCATCATTAAGGTCACGAATCAAGCGCGCGGTAATTCCAAGTGAAATTGGATCAAGACCAGCAAATGGCTCGTCATACATGATGAGCGGTGGATCCAACGCAATCGCTCGAGCCAAGGCAACACGTCTTGCCATACCACCTGAAATTTGTGATGGCATCAAATCGCGTGCGCCACGCAACCCTACTGCATTTAACTTCATCAACACCAATGAACGTAATAGCTCTTCGCTAAGATTGGTATGTTCACGCATGGGAAATGCAACATTTTCAAAAACGCTGAGGTCAGTAAACAAAGCGCCAAATTGAAATAACATACCCATACGTCGACGAGCTGCCATCAACTGGTCAGTATTCATTTTGCCAACATCTTGGCCTTCAAAAAGCACTTGTCCTGATTGGGCGGAGAATTGCCCGCCGATCAAACGAAGAATGGTAGTTTTACCGCAACCTGAGCCACCCATAACGGCAACAACTTGACCACGTCGGAACTCCATATTGAGACCCGACAAAATCTGCCGCTCACCTGCCGCATAGGAAAAGTCAACGTCTCTAATAGAAACGACAACTTCACCCGCGACTGGTTTATTTACATCCAATGAGTTGGGCTGATAACTATTCATATCCTCGATATTATCGAGGTAAAACGGATGACCCCATCAAATACTCGTCTACTGCTTGGGCACATTGACGACCTTCGCGAATTGCCCAAACTACCAAAGACTGGCCACGACGCATATCGCCAGCAGCAAATACCTTCGGAACATTGGTTTGATAAGCATTTTGACCATCTACAGTCGCTTTTGCATTACCTCTGGCATCCTTTTCAACGCCAAAAGCATTAAGAACCTGTTGCACTGGTGACACAAAACCCATTGCTAAAAGTACTAAATCCGCCTTAATTTCAAATTCAGAATTTGGAACCTCTGACATTTTTCCGTCTTTCCATTCCAAACGAACGCCAATTAGTTTTTCAACTTTGCCATTTTTGCCTTCAAAACGCTTTGTTCCAACAGACCAGTCGCGATCACAACCTTCTTCATGGGAAGAGGAAGTACGCAACTTTGTTGGCCAGTATGGCCAAACCAAAGGCTTATTCTCGACTTCTGGCGGCTGTGGAAGCAATTCAAATTGCGTAATCTTGGTAGCGCCATGACGATTTGAAGTTCCAACGCAATCCGAACCAGTATCACCGCCACCAATAACCACTACATGCTTATCCTTGGCACGAATTTCATTTTTAAAATCGCCAGCATTTTCTTTATTCTGCGGAATCAAAAATTCCAATGCAAAGTGCACACCAGCCAATTCACGACCAGGTACAGGCAAGTCACGGGGCTGTTCTGCACCACCAGAGATGACAACCGCATCAAAATCTTTCATCAATTGATCAGGCGAAACTGTTTTAGAAGAGTAGTTCTTTACTTCCGCGCCAATTGCCTCTTTCCCAACAAAAACACCAGTTTCAAATTTCACGCCCTCAGCTTGCATTTGCTCAACGCGACGATCAATTAACCACTTCTCCATTTTGAAGTCAGGAATACCGTAACGAAGCAACCCACCAATGCGATCGTTCTTTTCAAACACCGTAACATCATGACCAACCCGAGCTAATTGCTGGGCAGCAGCCATGCCAGCAGGACCGCCACCAACAACTGCTACTTTTTTACCAGTCTTAGTCTTTGATGGCTGTGGTTTAACCCAACCATTTTCCCAACCCTTATCAATGATGGCATGCTCAATAGACTTGATACCCACCGCAGTGTTATTAATTCCTAAAGTACAAGCAGCCTCGCAAGGCGCTGGGCAAATACGGCCAGTAAATTCTGGGAAGTTATTGGTTGATTGCAATACATCTAATGCATTCTTCCAGTCACTATGAAACACTAGGTCATTGAAGTCAGGAATAATGTTATTGACTGGACAGCCGTTATTGCAGAACGGGATGCCGCAGTCCATGCAACGTGCACCCTGAATCTTGGCTTCCTCATCGGTTAAAGCAGCAACAAATTCTTTGTAATGATGGAGGCGTTTAACCGGCGCTTCGTACGATTCATCGACGCGCTCAAACTCCATAAATCCAGTGACCTTACCCATATCGAATCCTTAGTATCTTTTCTTAATGTCTATTTGAGTTAATTAAGCAAATTAAGCAGCAACTGTGTTTTGTGCTTTTTCCCACAATTCACCAAGAGCACGCTTGTACTCGGTTGGAAGAACCTTCACAAAACGTCCGCGAGCATTTTCCCAATCAGCCAAGATTGCTTTAGCACGCTCAGAACCAGTGTGACGGAAATGGCGCTCAACCAAGCTCTTCAAAATTTGCTCGTCAGTCAAACGTTCGCCACCATCTTTTACATCTACTGGGGCATGCCATTGTGATTGTGGAACTTTGGCAATCTGCTCATTGGAAGGCAACACCTTTTCTAAGGTAGCCATGCTGGTATTGCAGCGCTGATCAAACAAACCATCTTCGTCGTAAACGTATGCAACTCCACCGCTCATACCAGCAGCAAAGTTACGACCTGTTGCACCCAATACAACTACTGTTCCACCAGTCATGTACTCACAACCATGGTCACCAGTACCCTCAACAACTGTTGTAGCACCAGAGTTACGCACTGCGAAACGCTCGCCAGCCACTCCGTTGAAGAAAGCTTCACCAGCAATTGCGCCATAGAGAACGGTGTTACCAACAATGATGTTCTGAACTGTATCGCCACGGAATTCATGGGGAGCACGCACAATGACGCGACCACCTGACAATCCCTTGCCAACGTAGTCATTGCCATCACCAACTAAATCTAAAGTGATACCACGAGCTAAGAACGCTGCAAAGCTTTGGCCAGCAGTGCCATTTAATTGAATATGAATTGTGTCATCAGGCAAGCCTGCATGGCCATAACGCTGAGCAACTTCTCCAGAAAGCATTGCGCCGACAGTACGATTGACATTTTTCACTGGAACAATGAAAGACACTTTCTCGCCACGCTCCAATGCGGGCTCACTCTTCTCGATCAAAATATTGTCAAGCGCATTTGCCAAACCATGGTCTTGTGTGAGTACTTGATAGCGCGGAACTTCTGCAGCAACTTGAGGTTCAGCAAATATCTTACTGAAATCCAAGCCATGAACTTTCCAGTTCTCAATACCCTTGCGGGTATCCAACAAATCAACGCGACCAATCAAGTCATCAAACTTGCGAATACCTAATTGCGCCATGATTTCGCGCGCCTCTTCAGCAATAAAGAAGAAGAAATTCACTACATGCTCTGGCTTACCAGAGAATTTCTTACGCAACTCTGGATCTTGAGTAGCTACGCCTACTGGGCAAGTATTCAAATGACACTTACGCATCATGATGCAACCCTCAACTACCAATGGGGCTGTTGCAAACCCAAACTCGTCCGCACCCAATAAAGCACCGATTACTACGTCACGACCAGTTTTCATTTGGCCATCGGCCTGCACACGAATACGGCTACGTAAACCATTAAGAACCAATGTTTGTTGTGTTTCAGCCAAGCCCAGCTCCCATGGAGAGCCAGCGTGCTTGATAGATGAGAGTGGTGATGCGCCAGTTCCGCCATCATGGCCAGCAATCACAACGTGATCTGCTTTTGCTTTTGCAACACCAGCAGCAACCGTGCCAACACCCACTTCAGAGACCAACTTCACAGAAACATCAGCCGCAGGATTCACATTTTTTAAATCGTGAATCAATTGGGCAATATCCTCAATTGAATAAATATCATGATGCGGAGGGGGAGAGATCAATCCAACACCAGGTACTGAAAAACGCAATTTACCAATGTAGTCAGAGACCTTGCCACCAGGCAACTGACCGCCCTCGCCTGGCTTAGCGCCCTGCGCCATCTTGATCTGAATCTGATCAGCAGAACGTAAATATTCTGTAGTGACACCAAACCGGCCTGAAGCAACCTGTTTGATCTTAGAGCGCAATGAATCACCATCTTGCAAAGGAATGTTTGCCTCAACTACATCGCTACCCAAGATGCTAGCCAAAGACTCGCCCTTCTTAATAGGAATACCTTTGAGCTCATTAACATAACGATTTGGATCTTCACCACCTTCACCAGTATTAGACTTTCCACCAATACGGTTCATCGCAATCGCTAAAGTCGCATGAGCTTCAGTTGAGATCGATCCTAGAGACATTGCACCTGTAGCAAAACGTTTTACGATTTCTTTTGCAGATTCAACTTCATCTAAAGGAATCGCCTTTGCTGGATCAATCTTGAACTCAAATAATCCACGCAATGTCATCTGACGTTTAGTTTGGTCATTGATGATGTTGGCGTACTCTTTATATGTTTGATAACCCTTCTCTGGACCGATACGTGTGGAGTGCTGTAGTTTCGCAATCGTGTCAGGAGTCCACATGTGATTCTCGCCACGAATACGGAAAGCATATTCACCACCAGCATCAAGCATATTAGTTAAGACGGGGTCATTACCGAAAGCAGCGGTATGCATACGCAATGCTTCTTCCGCCACTTCAAATACTCCGATACCACCAACGTTAGATGGTGTACCTTTGAAGTATTGATCGATGATGTCACGATTTAAACCAATCGCCTCAAAAATCTGTGAGCCGGTATAGGACATATAAGTCGAGATACCCATTTTGGACATCACTTTTTGTAGACCCTTACCAATTGCTTTCACAAAGTTCTTCACTGCTTTTTCAGCAGACAAATCACCTGACAAGCCTTTAGCCATTTCAGCCAAGGTTTCCATAGCAAGGTATGGATGAACTGCTTCAGCACCATAGCCAGCAAGAAGCGCAAAATGATGCGTTTCACGCGCACTACCAGTCTCCACCACCAAGCCAACGCTGGTGCGCAAACCTTTTTGCACTAAATGCTGATGAATTGCAGAAGTTGCCAACAAAGCAGGAATGGCTACGTGCTTCTCATCAACCTGACGATCACTCACGATCAAGATGTTGTAACCGGATCGCACAGCATCAGCCGCTTCAGCACATAAGGATGCTAGACGGGCTTCAATGCCCGCTTTGCCCCATGCAGCTGGATAACAGATATCCAATTCGTAAGAGCGGAACTTGCCGTTGGTGTAATGGTCAATATGGCGAATCTTAGTGATGTCATCAAAATCTAAAACCGGCTGACTAACTTCCAAGCGCATTGGAGGATTAATGTTATTGGTATCCAATAAATTAGGCTTAGGCCCAATAAAAGAAACCAAAGACATCACCAGATTCTCACGAATCGGATCGATTGGAGGATTAGTAACTTGAGCAAAGAGTTGCTTAAAGTAGTTATAAAGTGGCTTATTCTTATTAGAGAGAACGGCTAAAGGGCTGTCATTGCCCATTGAACCAATAGCCTCTTCACCATTCATGGCCATTGGAGCCATGAGGAATTTAATATCTTCCTGGGTGTAACCAAAGGCCTGCTGGCGATCCAATAATTTAGCTGCTGGACGAATCGTTGTTTTCTCATCAATCAAGTCTGCCTTGCTGGCATCAACTTCATCTAACTTCACACGAACAGCATCGATCCAGCTCTTATATGGCTTAGCTTTAGAAACAGCATTCTTCAACTCAACATCGTCAATGATGCGACCTTGCTCCATGTCAATCATGAACATCTTGCCTGGCTGCAAACGCCATTTTTGAACAATCTTGCTTTCAGGAATTGGCAGAACACCTGCTTCAGATCCCATGATGACCAAATCATCATCGGTTACGTAATAACGAGCTGGGCGCAAACCATTGCGATCTAAAGTCGCTCCAATTTGACGACCATCGGTAAATGCCATTGCCGCAGGACCATCCCATGGCTCCATCATTGATGCGTGGTATTCGTAGAATGCGCGACGATTGTCATCCATCAAAGCATGCTGTTCCCATGCTTCTGGGATCATCATCATCATGGCTTGCGCAAGTGGGTAACCAGACATCACCAATAACTCTAAACAGTTATCAAAACAGGCTGTGTCTGATTGGCCAGGATAAATCAATGGCCAGAGTTTTTGTAAATCATCGCCGAGCACTGGAGAACTAATAGCTCCCTCGCGCGCATTAACCCAGTTAACGTTTCCTTTAACTGTATTAATTTCACCGTTGTGCGCAATCATGCGATAGGGGTGCGCTAACTCCCAAGCAGGGAAAGTATTAGTTGAGAAACGTTGATGGACTAAAGCAAGTGCGGATACAGTGCGCTTATCTTGTAAGTCTTGGTAATAAGCACCCACTTGGTTTGCCAACAGCAAACCTTTGTAAACAATAGTTCTAGCAGACATTGAGGCAACGAAATATTCTTTGCCATGCTTGAGATGCAAATCTTGTATCGCGTGACTCGCTGTCTTACGAATCACATACAACTTACGCTCGAGTGCGTCGGTTGTCATGATGTCACGACCGCGACCAATAAAAATTTGACGAATAAATGGCTCAGTCATTTGCACTGTTGGTGACATCGGTAATTTGACATCTACCGGAACATCTCTCCAACCCAAAACAACTTGACCCTCTAAACGAACAGTGCGCTCTAATTCTTGTTCGCACGCCAAGCGTGAGGCATGCTCCTTAGGCAAGAAAATCATGCCCACGCCATATTCACCCAATGGCGGCAATGTCACACCTTGCTTAGCCATTTCTTCGCGATACAAAGTATCTGGTATCTGAATCAAAATACCAGCGCCATCTCCCATCAATGGATCAGCACCGACAGCACCCCGGTGGTCTAAGTTCTCAAGAATCTTCAAGCCCTGAGAAACGATCTCATGCGATTTCTTTCCCTTAATATGGGCCACGAATCCGACACCACATGCGTCATGCTCATTACTAGGGTCATATAAACCATGAGCGATAGGGCGAAGATTTGAATTTAATTGTGTAGTCATAGTATTTCCGAGGGGCGACAAAGGCCTAATTACTTTTGGAGGATCAAATATAGGTGAATACCCACACTGATGCAATAGAAATAAAATGAGTCTGTCCCGTTTTTTTAGTTATCGCACCAATATGAATTCCATATATGGGGACAGAGTCATTATTTTCAATGCATTCACTAAAAACCAGAGCTGGACTTAGTAAGTCTAAGCTACTGAATTTAATGATTTTATTTTTCTTGGGCGCCCACGATGACGTATCAAAACCAATTCTGGAGAGTCCTTAAAGAGCCTTTTTGCATAAATATCACTTACCCAAGGTTTAGAGCGAATTAAGGCTTCGGTTATTTGCCGATCTTCCCAATGGGGCGCACCCTCTTTGACAAAATTTGACCAGCTCATCTGTCTTTCAAAAGGCGTATTCCCAAGCTTCCAAAAATAATGATGATCCACTAGCCAGGGTTCAGCATTACCGCCAATGTGGGTTGCAAAACTAGTCCAGGAAGAAGATTGAGGATTTGACTCATAACCAGAACGAACCGGATTGAGTTCAATATAACGTTGGCAACGTAAAAAATAGTCTGGGTCAATAAGAGATGAACGGTAGCGACCCTCCCAAATGGTTCCTGAGCGTCGATGTTGTTGATTGAAGTACTGCGCATAACGACGTCCTAAAGATTGCATCGTTTTTGCAAGCGAGTCTTCGTTTTGTGGAGTCATCAACAAGTGAACATGATTGGGCATCAAAGCAAAAGCGTGAACTGCGCACCCAAATTGTCTTGCCGCCTCACGCAACCACTCCAAGTAAGTGCGCCGATCTTCATCAGTAAAAAAAAGTGTCTCACGGTTATTGCCGCGAACCATCACATGCATTGCTTGGCCTGGTATTACAGTACGCGCTTGCCGTGCCATGTTGAAAACGAACTATTGCAGCTCGCGTGCGCCACCGCCGCTAGAAAACTCAGGAATAAACCAATCACCATCAACCTGAGTAACGCCACTAGGGACTTCTCGCGCCTCTTGAGGAACATCTTTTAATGCGGTCGACATATAAGAAATCCACATTGGCAAAGCAAGCCCTCCACCCGTCTCTCGATCTCCTAGGCTTGCAGGTTTATCAAAACCAATCCACGCGATAGCCACTACTTTAGGGTTGTAACCCGCAAACCATGCGTCATGAGAATCATTTGTTGTGCCTGTTTTTCCAGCGATATCTGTGCGACCCAATTTTCCACGTGCAGACGCTGCAGTTCCTGTTTTGGTTACCTCTTGAAGCATGCTATCCATTACGAAAGCAGTCCTTGCATCCAATACACGAGTTGCATCCTCGCGCGCACGAGTTGGTTTTGCTTCAAATAAAACTGTGCCTTTGGAGTCGACCATCTTGTCGATCAAAAATGGGTCAACTCGATAGCCGCCATTTGCAAAAACGCTATAAGCAGATGCCATTTGTAATGGCGTTACTGAACCAGCGCCCAGGGCCATTGTTAAATAAGGAGGATGCTTCTCTGGTTCAAAACCAAAACGCTGAATATATTCTTGTGCATAGGATGGCCCAATTGCTCGAATAATACGAACCGATACTAAATTTTTCGATTTTGCTAAAGCATTACGCAGACGCATCATACCGTCGTATTTGCCATCATAGTTTTTAGGTTCCCATGCTTGGCTGCCAGTCTCCATACTGCCAATTGACAAAGGAGCATCATTCACCATCGTACTTGGCGTAAAGCCTTTTTCAAGTGCAGCGGCATAGATAAAAGGTTTAAATGAGGATCCTGGTTGACGCAAGGCTTGCGTGACGTGATTAAATTGGTTGCGACGGAAATCAAACCCACCTACCAAAGATAGAATTGCGCCAGTCTCCGCATTCATTGAGACAAAGGCTGCTTCCACTTGCGGCAACTGCGCCAACTTCCAAACTCCTCCATCCGACAAAAGACGTACGACCGCACCAGGACGCAAACGTTTTTTAGGTTGAGTGCTATCTGTGATGGATGCGGCGGCTAATTTCATGCCGTCGCCTTTTATGGTAATGGTATCGCCTGTTGCAATCATGACCTGCATTTCTTTTGGCTTTACATCAAGCACAACTCCAGACTGCAAATCATCCAACTGTGGATAAGCAAGCAATGCCTCATCAATTGCTCTTTGACGTTTTACTGGATCTTCTGGAAGATCAATAAAGCCCTCTGGTCCACGATAAGCATGACGCAAATCGTATTCAAAAATTCCGCGACGTACGGCTTTATAGGCAGCATCTTGATCTGCCTTCAATATGGTGGTGTAAACATCTATCCCTTGAGAGTAGATTGCCTCACCATACTGAGCGAAAAGTAATTGGCGAACCATCTCTGCTGGAAAATCGGCTCTAACTGCAAATTCGTTACCAAGGCCACGAATATGCAATTCCTCAATCATTGCTTTTTGGTATTCGTCAGGTGTGATGTAACCCAGATCGCGCATTCGTTGAAGAATGTACTCTTGACGAATCTTTGCTCTACGGAAATTGTTAACAGGGTTATATGCCGATGGAGCCTTTGGTAACCCCGCCAACATAGCTGACTCAGCAATGGTGATGTCTTTTAGCTCTTTGCCGAAATAAATCTGCGCTGCACTTGAGAAACCAAATGCCCGCTGTCCCAAAAAAATCTGATTCATGTAGATTTCAAGAATCTTGTCCTTTGTTAGCTGGGACTCAATCTCCCAAGCCAACAAAACCTCATAAATTTTTCGACTAAAGGTTTTCTCATTACTGAGGAAAAAATTACGCGCCACCTGCATGGTGATAGTAGAGGCCCCTTGAGAAAGATGCCCACGCAAGTTAGTTACCGCTGCTCGCAGAATTCCTACATAGTCCACACCACCATGCGAGTAGAAGCGATCATCCTCGATAGCTAAAACAGCATTGCGCATGCTTTGAGGTATTTCATTTAACGGAATTACTTTGCGACGCTCTTCCCCAAACTCACCAATCAAGACCTTGTCAGCCGTATAAATACGTAAAGGCGTCTTTGGGTTGTAATCAGTTAAGGCGGAAATTTTGGGAAGGTTAGGTTTGGCTACTAAAAAGGCATAGCCAAGCATTAGAGTTACCACCAAAGCAAAAACGACACCAATAATCAGCAAGGCCTTTATCAGCGGATTGCTTGAACTCTTCCGAGGCGGGATAGGATTATGTCGATGATGCCGTGGACGCCTATCGGGCTGACGAACGGATCGCTGATTTACAGGCGGCTTGTCTTTTGGGGGTAAGGCCATATTTCCAAATTATAGGGTGCTTAGGCAATTTCCCTAAAAGCTCCAAAACCCTTGTTTTGCAAACAATTGAAGTTCTAATTTCTGACGCAGGGTTCAAGCAGGCCTGATGGATTTTCAGTTCTCAAAACGGAAGAATATGGCATGCCTACACGCCATATTTCCACCCAATCATTTGATGAAATTTTGAGTGATCTTGGCGATGACCCTGCCATCCCAGATCCTCACGGAATTCGAAAACCTAACACCCCAAGGGGTGCCCCTCCAAAACCCATAAGCCAAAGCCAAGGGGGATCATTTATTGAGGCTCTAAACAGCTTTGAGATCCAAAATTTAATCCCTAAGTTGGGTAATTTGATAGCCCTTACAGGGGTGTTGATTGCTGGTCTTGTGGCATTTTTTGTTGCAACCAAGGCGGCTAATGAGCATTCCCAAGTCTTTTTAGATGAATCAAAAAAATTGATTGCGGAGCTTAAAAGGGACATGTCATTAATGCGCAGCGAGATTGAGCAAGACCAAAATGACCTATACGTATTAATTGATGAATTAGAAGTAAGTATTCACTCTTTAAAAGATAAAAAGCCAGCAACCAAAGTTTTTAGCAAGCCGTCAGTGAGCATCTATGAAGCTGAGCTCCGCCGTTGGCGCTTTCTTGGGGCAGCACAAATGGGTCTGTCTCATCAGGCATTTTTTGACACGGGAAAAGGAAATGTTACATATGAGAAAGGGGCTCAAATCCTAGGGGATTGGCGCCTTAGCAATATAGAGAAAGATCTTGTCATTCTTACCCACCCTCAAGGTAAATCTCTAGCTCTAAAGGCAATCAAAAGCGAATGAAAGCACATACGACTTGCTTTAAAAAATGCTTGGACAGGTTTCGCTATTACCTTTTTGTATTAGCGCTTTTTACAGCCAACAACACCCTTGGAAATACCCCACCAAATCATTTACAAAGCCCTATTAGTTTGCAATTTACCGACATTGAAATATCCGAACTTTTACAGGCACTAGCAAAATTGGGTAATACCAATTTTTTATTAAGCGAGTCTATTAAGGGCAAGATTTCAGTTGATCTAAGGAATACCCCGTGGCAAACCGCACTTCATTCAATTTTGGCTAGTCGAGGTTTACGCCTGCTACGTAATGGTGACATTTATTGGATTGGCCCCCATGCAGAGATTCAAGCCTTCCAGAAGTTCCGTCGAGAAGACGCAGCCCTTCCCTTTGGAGGAGATCATGTCAACAGTCCGAGGCAGATCCTCATAGAAGCGCGCATTGTTGAAGCAGATGAACGTTTTGCCAGAGAACTAGGCATAAAGCTGGGGTATCAAGCACAAGGAATAAGAGGCAATTCAGAGCAAAAAATGATGGGTAACATGGATTTAGGCGGATCGGGCTTAAGTGGATTCAACCCAGCCACAATGGCCGCTACCTTGGTATCCAAAAATGCCAGTCGCATCCTTCAAGCCGAACTTTCAGCCCTAGAGTCGGAGGGACAAGGGAAAATTCTTTCTAATCCACGAATCATGACTGGGGACCAGGTAAAGGCCACTATTGAGCAAGGGACCGAATTACCGTATCAAACCTCCAGCCAAAATGGCAGCAAATTGCAATTCAGAAAGGCCAATTTGCGTTTAGAGGTTTTACCCAAAATTCATCCTGACGGCAGAATATCCTTGTTGGTAGGCATCAATAAAGACACTGTTGGAATGAAAACAGAGCAAGGCTATGCCATTGACACCAAAAGTCTAAGCTCCGAAGTTACTGTGGAAAACGGTGGCACAGCCATTATTGGTGGAATTTTCCAAACCACGGAACGTGAGGATGAAGTCAAAATTCCTCTATTGGGGAATATCCCTTTAATTGGTCATTTTTTCCGCCATAAATCCAAGTTACAAGATAAAACAGAGCTACTGGTCTTTTTAACTCCGACTGTTCTAGATAAACCCTAATAAAATCGAAGGGTGAACTCTGCGACAAACAATATTTTTCTAATCGGCCTGATGGGCGCGGGGAAATCGACCGTCGGCAAAGTCTTGGCAAAAAAATTGGGGCGCCGTTTTCTAGATGCCGACCATGTCATTGAAGAACGTTGTGGCGTAAAAATTCCAGTTATTTTTGAGATGGAAGGCGAAGAAGGTTTTCGAAAACGAGAAGCTCAAGCTATACGAGAAATTACAGCAGAGCAAGGCATTATTCTGGCCACTGGTGGTGGTGCCATTTTGTTGCCCGAGAACCGTCAAGCGTTAAGTGAACATGGCACAGTAATTTATTTACATGCAAACCCCATTGAACTTTGGCATCGCACCAAAGGTGGAGAAGGACGCCCACTTCTAAAAAATGGTGATGCCAAAAAAATCTTAGAGAATTTATATGCAATTCGCGACCCACTCTATCGCGAAATTGCTGACCATGTAATTGAAACTGGTAAGCCAAGCGTTAATCAATTGGTAAACACCTTAATTATGCAACTTGAACTTTCCGCTTGAGCAGAACCATGAAAACACTCGAAGTTGACCTTGGAAACCGAAGCTATCCAATCTATATTGGCGCAAATCTCATTGATCAACCCAACTTATTTGGCGCTTGTGAAAAAGCAACATCTATTTACATTGTTAGTAACACTACAGTAGCTCCTCTTTATGCAGAGCGCCTAACTAACACACTAAACAGTTTTGGCAAACCAGTTAGAACAATTGTGCTGCCTGATGGTGAGTCTTACAAAGACTGGAAAAACCTTCAGTTAATTTTTGACTATCTTTTAAAGTTTGGTGCTGATCGCCAAACCATCTTGGTGGCCTTGGGTGGTGGAGTCATTGGCGATATGACTGGGTTTGCCGCAGCCAGCTTCATGCGTGGCATTCGTTTCATTCAAGTGCCAACAACATTGCTTGCTCAAGTGGACTCCTCAGTAGGTGGTAAGACTGGCATTAATCATCCACTCGGCAAAAATATGATTGGTGCCTTTCATCAACCTGTTGCCGTGATCGCCGACCTCAATACCCTCAAAACACTTCCTCCAAGAGAGCTCTCTGCTGGACTTGCAGAAGTAATTAAACACGGCGCCATTGCAGATGCTCAATTCTTAGATTGGATTGAAACAAATGCCAAGGCCTTGTTAGCCTGTGACACTGAAGCGATGGGGCATGCAGTTTTGCGTTCGTGCGAAATAAAATCTGCCGTAGTTTCTGCCGATGAAAGAGAGGGTGGCATTCGTGCAACTCTGAATTTCGGACATACCTTTGGTCACGCAATTGAAGCTGGCATGGGTTATGGTGAATGGCTCCATGGTGAAGCGGTTGGCTGCGGCATGGTGCTCGGCGCAGATTTATCACGTCGTCTCAATTACATCAGCGAAACTGATCTTCAGCGCCTTACCCAAATTATCAAATCTATGAACTTACCTATTGCGCCGCCAAAGTTTGGTGCGAAACGCTACATGGAACTCATGCAGGTTGATAAAAAAACTGAAGGTGGTCAAATCCGTTACGTAGTCTTAGAAAAGATTGGCAAAGCTCTAATTAAAAGTGTTGACGACGCTACTGTAATTGAAACCTTAAACGCAACTGGCGCAGCTTAAATCAAACTAATCTTGATAGCGTGTCCAGCTTGAGCACTCGCAAAGCCTGCCAAATCAGCCAATAACTCATTACCGGTTTTAGTATCTAGCCATAAGGGTTTTGCCATAGTGCCAGCCCAGCGGTAGTGATAACCACCAGATTTGGCCGCCACCCAAATTTCATGTAAGGGTGGCTGAGTATTGACCACAATGACACTTTTATCCTTAAAGCGAATATTGATAACATTTCCGCCCTGACGCTCAACATCTAAGTCCAGATCTAATTCGTCATCTGCGGTCTCTAATGCCACTTCAATAGAGTGCAATAAATGGCTTCCGAGTGCATGAAACTGCTTGTCATCAATAGTTTCTACGCCTGAATTATTTATGGAGTCCTGCATGCTATATTCAATCATTCGTTTTAGAGATATTCATGATAGCGATTCTTAATAGAACCATCTGCCTTGGCCTTTTAATATCCCTTGTTGGATGTGGGGTTAGAGGACCACTATATATGCCAAATGTGCCACCAGTGCCACCAGCACCTACAGAGCCAGAACCCAAAGGGAAGCTCTACCCACCCCAAACGCCTACTAGCCCAAACAATTCTTCATCGACCAAGTAATGACAAGTAAATCACTTCCACTCCCAAAGTTATCCGGTTTTTCTGAAATTAATGGTAACTGGTATGCCGAAGAAATCCCACTCACCGATTTGGCAAAAGAATTTGGAACGCCGCTGTATATCTATAGCAAAAAGGCGCTGACTGAAGCCTATAAAGCCTATGACAAAGCATGTGTTGATAGTAGCGGCAAACGTCGTGCGCGCGTCCACTATGCAATGAAAGCCAATAGCAATTTAGCAGTAATTGATTGCTTTAAAAAATTGGGGGCTGGATTTGATTTAGTTAGTGGTGGTGAATTAGCTCGTGCATTAGCAATAGGCGCAGATCCTAAAAGCTTAGTATTTGCAGGTGTAGGCAAGTCTGCCTCAGAAATTGCTACTGCTCTCAAAGCTGGTGTCAAATGCATCAACGTTGAATCCATTGCTGAACTCCACAAGATCAATCGAGTGGCGACTGAACTTAATCTCCGCGCACCCATCTCCTTGCGCGTTAATCCTGATGTGGATGCACAAACACATCCCTATATTTCAACTGGGTTAAAAGGTAATAAATTTGGCATTGCCTATCATGAGGTTTTAAAAACTTATCGTGAAGCCTCGCAACTCTCACAAATTGATGTGGTGGGAATTGATTGTCATATCGGCTCACAAATTACCACTACCGCACCATACTTAGACGCACTAGATAAAGTTTTAGATCTGGTAGAACATCTCAAAAGAGAAGGTATTGTGATTCACCATCTTGATCTCGGTGGTGGCCTTGGAATTTCTTATAGCGACGAAACGCCGCCTGACATTACCGAATTTACAAACACCCTTTTAAATCGAGTGGCTGAGCGTGGATTTGGCCATCTAGATATTGTGCTTGAACCAGGCAGATCATTAGTCGGTAATGCCGGCGTACTCTTAACAACCATTGAATACCTAAAGCCAGGTGCTGAAAAGAACTTCTGCATTGTTGATGCGGCTATGACTGAATTAATGCGTCCAGCCTTATATGAAGCACATCACGGCATAGTACCCGTTCAAAAGAAAGAAGCTAAAGCCTTAACTTATGACGTCGTTGGCCCAGTTTGTGAATCTGGCGATTGGCTTGGAAGAGATCGTCACCTTGCGGTGGAAGAGGGTGATCTTCTCGCTATTCTTTCGGCTGGTGCTTATGGTTTTGTAATGGCATCAAATTACAACACGCGCCCAAAACCTGCTGAGATTATGGTTGATGGAAAAAATGCATACGTCATTCGTAAGCGCGAAAGAACCAACGATTTATTTTCTTCAGAAACTGTCTTACCAAGTTAAAACTAACAACAGAAATCTTCTGAAATACTTCTTAACGGTTTTAGGCAAATAAAAACCCCGCTGCTTGAGCGGGGTTTTTATTTTTTGGTGCTTTACTTATTAACGCAAACCAGCAATGTAATCAGAAACTGCTTTCATTTCTAAATCTGACATCTTGCCTGCAATAGTAGTCATCTGAGTACTATTTTTACGAACCCCATCACGGAAAGCAAGCAACTGCGCGTTAGTGTATTCGGCCCACTGTCCACCCAAACGCGGATACTGTGCCGGAATTCCAGCGCCAGTTGGGCTATGACAAGCAGCACAAGCTGGTACGCCTTTTGATGCGATACCACCACGGTAAATACTTTGACCTAATTCAATAGTTGCCTTATCTTGCGCGACGCCCAATGAAACAGGCTGTTTAACCAAGTAAGCCGCGATGTTTTGCATATCTTGCTCGGTCAAGGTTGCTGCCATGCCCATCATTACAGGATTAGCACGAGTACCTTCTTTAAAGTTTTTCAATTGCTTGGCGGTGTATGCGGCATGCTGAGCCGATAACTTAGGCCATGTTCCAACAGCGCTTTGGCCTTTAGGGCCATGGCAAGTCAAACAGGCTGTAACGCCACGGGACGAATCCCCGTTTGAATATAAAGTTTCCCCAGCTGCAGCATCAACCTTTGGTTTGCCTGGGACAGCAGCCTTAGCTTCTGCAGCAGCAGGCGCCGCAGGAGCGGCATCGGAAGCAAAAGCTGCACCTGAAACGCCAATCAAGGCGAAAATAGAGAAAGCCGCAAAACCAGCACGTAAGCTAGTTAATTTGGAGATTTGAGAGGTTTGACGCATTATGTTTACCTTGGCAAAAATTCCTAAAAGTGTTTGGGCCCTGCATTTACAACCTTTTACCAAACACCATGAGATATTTCATGATTTTGCGTGATTTTACAATAGCTTCTGGACATGTCTAAACTCTTTCAAGCCCGATTCGCCACCACCGTCAATGACACCCATTGCCTGCCTGCCACACCCGTGCGTGAGGTGGCCTTTGCTGGGCGTTCAAATGCGGGTAAATCTAGCGCCATAAATGTCCTCTGCAATCAAAAAAGGCTCGCTTTTGCTAGTAAAACCCCTGGGCGTACCCAACATATCAACTATTTTGGCCTTTTTGCCAAAGATGAACTATTAGCCTATTTAGTGGATTTGCCAGGCTACGGCTATGCAGCCGTTAATCATGAGACCAAATACCACTGGAATACCCTCTTGAGTGATTATTTGCAGGAACGGGATCAACTAGTAGGCATGATTCTGATCGTGGATTCTAGGCGCGGTATTACAGATCTAGATGAGCAAATGATTGAGTGGTTTGTGCCTACTGGCAAGCCAATCCATGTTTTGCTCAGTAAATGTGACAAACTCAATAAAAGTGAGTGCAAGCATGCGCTAGAAGCGGTTCGCAAGCAATTGCAACAATATGACCCCGCCCTACCCGATGGTAATGGTGAGTCCAAGCAACTTACGGCACAATTATTTTCAAGCACCAAACGCATTGGACTTGAAGAGGCCGACAATATTGTTCTTAAATGGTTATTTGAAGCAGAGACTAAAGAAGATGAAATCACCAACTAATTCATTGCTTAACTTTCCTGGGCATCGACCCCGCCGTATGCGTCGTGAAGATTGGTCGCGTCGTCTAATGCAAGAGAATAGCCTCTCTGTAAATGATTTGATCTATCCAATATTCTTATTAGAAGGCCAAGGTAAATCAGAAGCCGTTGCCTCAATGCCTGGCGTGAGTCGCGTATCTTTAGATCTACTTTATCCAGTCGCACAAGAATGCGTAGATTTAGGCATTCCAGTTTTAGCGCTTTTTCCAGTTATTGATGCTGCGCTAAAAACGCCTGATGGCAAAGAAGCCTTCAATCCAAGCGGGCTGATTCCAACCGCAGTACGTGAACTCAAAAAACGTTTTCCTAATTTAGGCATCATGACTGATGTAGCCCTTGATCCATACACAAGTCACGGCCAAGATGGTGTGCTCGATGATCAAGGTCGCATTCTCAATGATGAGACGACTGCAATCCTAGTTCAACAAGCAATTGCTCAAGCCGAAGCTGGCGTCGATATAGTTGCACCGTCAGACATGATGGATGGGCGGATTGGAAAAATTCGTGAGGCACTCGAACAAAAGAATTTAATTCATACCCGCATCATGGCTTACTCTGCTAAGTATGCTTCCGCTTTTTACGGACCATTCAGAGATGCTGTGGGCTCTGCAAAAAACCTAGGCAAGGCCGATAAAAAAACTTATCAAATGGATTGCGCCAATGGCGACGAGGCTTTGCGGGAGGTTGCACTCGATATCAGCGAAGGAGCTGATATGGTGATGGTCAAACCTGGTATGCCCTATTTGGACATCGTGCGCCGCGTTCGTGAAGAGTTTAATTACCCTACTTATGCCTACCAAGTGAGCGGTGAATATGCAATGTTAAAAGCTGCCGCACAAAATGGTTGGTTAGATCATGATGCTGTAATGATGGAATCGCTTCTAGCATTTAAACGCGCTGGCGCAGATGGAGTTCTGACTTACTTTGCGCTTGAAGCGGCGCGCCTCATTAAAGAAACTAAGAAATAATTTATAAGTAGTTGATTACTGCTTAGCGTCTTTAATTTTTCAATACATTTCTTATTCGCTCAATAAAGCGCTGTGGTGGCATATAGCCAATTACGCGTTGATCCTTTTGTTCTTCTGAATTTTGATTAAAAATCAAAATGCCTGGGGGGCCAAATAATCCAAAACGCTTCAATAATGCTTGGTTCTCAGCACTATTTGCCGTCACGTCTGCTTGTAATAAAACCATTTGCTTGAGCTGATTGGCAACTTCTGGGTTTGCAAAAGTATTTATCTCCATTTCTTTGCAACTGATACACCAGTCTGCATAAAAATCGAGAAGAACTAGTTTTTGCTCTTGCTTAGCTTTAATCAGTTGTGCGTCTAGTTCTGCTGAAGAGTAAATCACTGCAAAAGATAAATCGCCCACTTGGTGAATACTCTGTCCATTGCTTGTTTTAATTGCCCCAACAGTCTCATTTTTTTGAAGCAATGGCGAGGCAATCCAAGCTGCCGTAGCAACTAATAATACCCCCAAAGTGCGTTGCAAGTAAACCATCCAAATTCCAGTGGATGGAATCAATATGCGGGCTTCAACAGCAATAAATAACAATGGCAGACCCATTCCTAAGGCCATAACGAAGAGCAGCCCTGCGCCCAAGCTCATAGAACCTGTTTGGGCAATAAAGGCTAAGACGCCTGCCAAAGGAGCGGTTATGCAAGGACTAGCCACCATAGTTGAAATGCCGCCCAATGCAAAGGCACCAAAAACACTGCCTCCTTTTTGCCGACCAGCTAGCTTATCCACATGGTGATGCCATGAATGTGGCAAACGCAGGTCATAAAGACCAAACAAGCTACCCGAAAGCATCAGGAGTAACAGAGCAAAGGTGGCTAGTGCAAAGGGGCTTTGGAGAGCACGCTGAACACTTCCGCCAAGGGCTGCCATAAGTACACCGGCTAAGGCATATATCAGAGCCATACCCATTACATAAGCCATCGCCAAGATACTGGCCTGACTTTTAGATATCGCCTTGCCGCCCTGAGTACCAAAAATCACACTGGACAAAATAGGTAACATGGGTAACACACAAGGGGTAAATGCCAAAGCAAGACCTAATACAAAGAACGCTAAAAATAAATAGCTAGTTGAAGTGCTTTCTAAAAAACGACTAATGGCATTGATATCATCACGCTCTCGCCATAAGTCTGCCAAACTAAATTGCGCAGTTTTTTGAGCATCGGATGCAGGAGCACTCTCTAAAACATCCGGGATTGGACCGGCTTTAACGCCAGGTCCGGCAAGTAAAAATTTAAGTGTCATCGGCGGATAACAAATACCTGCTTCTGCACACCCTTGTAGGGTAGTTTCCAGATACATAGGCTGACCAACTACAGGCTTTATATCTAGAAAAACTAGGAATGGCTCTTTATAAACTTGTAACTTTTTTTGAAAAGTTTCATCAAATTTTTCTAATCCCGCTGGGAGCGCAGGCCTTATATTTACTAGCTTATCAGACTTTGTACCCGCTTGAAATTTTAGCGATTCTTGATAGATGTAATAGCCCTTGGCTGGCAAAAATTCAAGTTCAATTTGATTGGAGTTTTCTAACCAAGTAGCCTCCACTCGAAACGCTTTTTCAGGCGGCAAAAAATCTTGTGCGGCAAATACTTGCGCTGATAGCAACAGCAATAGCCCAAAAATCTTTGCCCCAAAAGTATGAAATTTCATGACTTCGAATTTACCTCAGACTTCACCCACTTGCCGTATTGTTCCTCATATTGCTCTGGAGAAAAAGCCAATACTTCAGGAAGATCATATGGGTGCGCATTTTTAATAAAAGCGCTGATTTCGAGCCACTTTGCTTCGGTGGTTTTTGCAGATAGCAATACCTCTTGCTCTTCGCAAATCTTATCCCCCCATCGATAGACTGATAGCATGCCATCTTGCATTTGCACGCAAGCGGCCAAATTTTCCTCTACCAGTTTACGAGCTAGGCTCTTTGCAGCCTCCATATTAGGAAGACTGGTTACAACTACCAAAAGCTTACTGGAATTGACTGCTGAAATTTCAGGCATTCTGTATTTTTAACTTGATAAATGAAAAAAGCCAGACCGAAGCCTGGCTTTTTACTATAAGTGCGAGACTTAAGCCTCTTCAGCTACAACAGCTGTTTCTTCAACTTCAGGACGATCTACCAACTCAACCAAAGCCATTGGCGCATTGTCGCCATGACGGAAGCCAAACTTCAAAATACGAAGGTAGCCACCTGGACGTGTTGCGTAACGTGGACCGAGCTCTGTAAAGAGTTTAGTCACGATATCGCGATCGCGAGTGCGGTTAAATGCTAAGCGGCGATTTGCCAAATTGTCTTTTTTACCCAGGGTAATCAAAGGCTCGACAACCATGCGCAATTCTTTTGCTTTTGGCAAAGTCGTTTTAATGACTTCGTGCTCCAAAAGTGAATTGGACATGTTGCGCAGCATCGCCAAGCGATGTGATGATGTTCTGTTTAGTTTGCGTAAGCCGTTTCCGTGACGCATGATGCTTCCTTTCTAATTATTTCTCGAGGTTAGCTGGAGGCCAGCTTTCGAGTTTCATGCCAAGACTTAAGCCACGAGCCGCCAATACATCTTTGATTTCATTCAAAGATTTACGACCTAAATTAGGCGTCTTCAACAATTCATTCTCTGTACGTTGAATCAAGTCACCGATGTAGTAAATGTTCTCAGCCTTCAAGCAGTTTGCAGAACGAACTGTGAGCTCGAGGTCATCTACTGGACGCATCAACATTGGATCAACCATTGAAGAGCGGCTTGGTGCTAAATCACCAGAAACTTCACTGCTCTCAAGAGCTGCGAATACAACCAATTGATCAACCAAGATGCTTGCTGCTTGACGAATTGCTTCTTCAGGAGACAACACACCATTAGTCTCAATAGTCATTACCAAACGATCAAGGTCAGTACGTTGCTCGACACGAGCAGATTCAACAGCATAGCTAACACGGTTTACTGGGCTGAATGAAGCATCCAACACAATACGGCCAATAATCTTGGTTGCTTCATCGCTGTACTGACGCACGTTACCTGGTACATAACCACGGCCTTTTTCAACCTTGATCTGCATGTCTAACTTACCACCAGCAGATAAGTGAGCAATTACGTGATCTGGGTTCATGATTTCAACGTCATGTGGCAAATCAATATCTTTTGCAGTAACAACGCCTGGACCTTCTTTACGCAAATTGATAGTAACTTCGTCACGTGACTGCAACTTAAATACGATACCTTTGAGGTTCAACAAGAGGTTCACAACATCCTCTTGAACTCCATCCAATGTGGAGTACTCATGAACAACACCAGCAATAGCCACTTCAGTTGGTGCATAACCAACCATAGAGGACAAAAGTACACGACGTAATGCGTTTCCGAGTGTGTGGCCATAGCCACGCTCGAACGGCTCCATAACAACCTTAGCTTGGTTGGCGGTAAGCGCTTCAACAGAAATAATCTTTGGCTTGAGCAAATTTGTTTGCATATTTTTTCCTTGAGAGTGCCTAATTAGCGTGAATACAATTCAACAATCAAACTTTCATTAATTTCACCGCTAATATCTTCGCGGTCAGGCACTTGCTTAAATGTTCCCTCAAGCTTAGTTGCGTCAACTGATACCCAAGTAACAGCCGCCATTTGTCCAACTAAGTTGAGTGATTCTGCAATACGCGCCTGCTTCTTCGCTTTTTCACGAATAGCAACAACGTCTCCAGGCTTAACCTGAATAGATGGGATATTCACTGCGCTGCCGTTAAGCATGATGGCGCCGTGAGAAACCAACTGACGTGCTTCAGCGCGAGTGGAACCAAAGCCCATGCGATAGACCACGTTATCGAGACGTGACTCTAACAACTGGAGCAATGTTTCACCAGTATTGCCCTTACGACGCTCAGCTTCTGCGAAGTAACGACGGAATTGACGCTCTAATACGCCATAGATACGCTTAACCTTTTGCTTTTCACGCAATTGATTACCGTAGTCTGATGTTCTTGAGCCAGATGTACGACCATGTTGACCAGGCTTAGTATCTAACTTGCACTTGTCTGACAGGGCGCGACGTGCGCTCTTTAAAAATAAGTCGGTACCTTCCCGACGAGCTAATTTGGCCTTAGGCCCTAAGTAACGTGCCACGATGCTTTCCTTTCTTTGCCGCAGCCTTACGACCGGCGGTGAGTTCGCCCTTTAAATCAGGCGAACAGTGGGCTTTAATAAAAAAACTACTAAAACTTGTACTGCCAACTTCCTAGCTTAGATACGACGACGCTTAGGAGGACGGCAACCATTATGGGGAACTGGAGTAACGTCTTGAATCTCAGTGATCTTGATACCCAATGAGTTCAAAGCACGTACTGCTGATTCGCGACCTGGGCCTGGACCTTTGATCTGAACTTCCAAGTTCTTGATACCGCATTCAATTGCCACCTTGCCAGCAACTTCTGCAGCTACCTGAGCAGCAAAAGGTGTTGATTTACGTGAACCCTTGAAACCCTGTCCGCCAGAAGTTGCCCATGAAAGCGCATTTCCTTGACGATCAGTGATCGTAATAATGGTGTTATTAAAAGAAGCGTGAACGTGTGCAATACCATCAGCAACGTTCTTTTTAACCTTCTTACGAGCGCGCTGTGAAGCGGCTGCTGCAGATTTTTGTTGTGCCATGTCAATAAACTTTCTTGATTATTTCTTCAGTTGCACGCCAGACTTACGCGGGCCCTTGCGTGTACGCGCATTAGTCTTAGTACGTTGACCACGTACAGGCAAGCCTTTACGATGACGCACGCCACGGTAGCAACCTAAGTCCATCAAACGTTTGATGCTCATAGTTACTTCACGACGAAGGTCGCCTTCGGTGATGAACTTACCTACTTCATCACGCAACTTTTCCAAGTCAGCGTCGGTAAGATCCTTAACTTTTTTGTCGATTGCAACACCTGTGGTTTGGCAAATTTGACGTGCACGTGTTGTGCCAATGCCAAAAATTGCTGTTAAACCGATAACAGTATGTTGATGATTTGGGATGTTTACCCCAGCGATACGTGCCATGAGATTTCCTCTTAATTAACCAGATCAGCCTTGACGCTGCTTATGACGTGCGTCTGAAGAACAGATCACGCGCACAACACGTTTGCGCTTAATGATCTTGCAATTTCTGCAAATACACTTAACGGATGCTAAAACTTTCATAACTCACCTCTTAAAAATAGGTACTACTTAATCTTTACTTCGCACGGAAAATAATTCTGGCGCGCGTCAGGTCGTAAGGAGTCATCTCCACCGTTACCTTGTCTCCTGGCAAAATTCGGATGTAATGCATCCGCATTTTTCCAGAAATGTGCCCAAGAACCACATGTCCGTTTTCAAGCTTTACGCGAAACATCGCGTTCGGCAAATTCTCAACAACTTCACCCGCCATCTGAATTACATCGTCTTTAGACATTCAGTTAAGCGCCCATCTTAAAGTTGGCTTTTTTCATCAAAGAGCCGTACTGCTGTTGCATAACAAATGACTGAACTTGAGCCATGAAATCCATTGCAACAACCACAATAATCAACAATGAAGTACCGCCAAAATAAAACGGCACGTTGTACTTCAACACCAAGAATTCTGGCAACAAGCAAACCAGAACCATATAAATCGAGCCCGCTAGAGTCAAACGCACCAGGATCTTGTCTATGTAACGCGCTGTCTGATCCCCTGGACGAATACCCGGAACAAATGCACCGCTCTTCTTCAAATTCTCAGCAGTCTCACGACTGTTAAACACCAATGCGGTATAGAAGAAACAGAAGAAAATAATCGCAGCTGCATACAAAATGGTGTAAACAGGCTGACCCGGGGCCAAAGTCGCCGCCAAATCTTTAATAATCCTGCTGAACATATTGGTTGGCTCGCCTGATGTAAACCAGCCAGCAATCGTTGCAGGAAACAAAATGATTGAAGAAGCAAAAATTGGAGGAATTACACCCGCCATATTTAACTTCAATGGGAAATATGAAGATTGGCCGCCATAAATCTTGTTGCCAACTTGACGCTTAGCGTAATTAACCAAAATACGGCGTTGACCGCGTTCTACAAACACCACAAAGTAAGTTACCGCAACGCAAATTACCACGATCAGTAATGCGGAAACAATATTCATTGATCCAGTACGAACCAACTCTAACAAGCTTGCTAATGCATTTGGCAGACCAGAAACAATACCGCCAAAAATGATGATGGAGATGCCGTTACCCAAACCACGCTCGGTAATCTGCTCACCAAGCCACATCAAGAACATCGTGCCAGTTACCAAAGTAACCACTGTATTCAATTCAAACATCAAACCTGGATTGATAACCAAACCTGGCTGAGCTTGAAGCGCAACCGAAATACCCAATGCTTGGAATGTTGCCAAGAACACAGTGCCGTAGCGGGTGTACTGAGTAATCTTACGTTGACCAGCTTGACCTTCTTTTTTCAAGGATTCCAAAGAAGGAACAACAATCGTCATTAACTGCATGATGATCGATGCAGAAATGTAAGGCATGATTCCCAAAGCAAAAACAGTAAAGCGAGATAAGGCTCCGCCTGAGAATAGATTGAACATCCCCAAGATACCGTCTTTTTGACCAGAGAACAGTTGCGCTAATTGGTCTGGATCAATTCCAGGAACTGGAATGTGAGCACCCAAACGGAACACGAGCAAAGCCAACACCAGGAAGACTAAGCGTTGACGTAATTCGCCAAACTTGCCACCTGATGCTGCAGTACTTGCGTTATTGGTAGGTGCTAATGCCATATCTACTAAAAAGCCTATTAAGCCAATTCAACCAATTTGCCGCCAGCCGCTTCAATAGCTGCTTTTGCGCCGGCGGTTGCTGTGATGCCCTTGAGAGTTACAGCAATCTTGAGTTCACCAGTTTTGATAACCTTAACCGCGTTGATTTGCTCACCAGCAAAGCCATGAGCTTTCAATACCAACAAGTCCACTTCTGGCAAGTTGATTTTTGCTAAGTCGTTCAAAGTAATTTGACCAACATGTCGACGTGTCAAAGACACGAAACCACGTTTTGGCAAACGACGATACATAGGCATCTGACCGCCTTCAAATCCAACCTTGTGGAAACCACCAGAACGGGATTTTTGACCTTTGTGACCACGGCCAGCAGTTTTACCAAGACCAGAGCCAATGCCGCGTCCTACGCGACGACGTGCTTTCTTAGAGCCTTCTGCGGGTTTAATTGTGTTGAGTTGCATATTCTTCGCCTATTTACTTGCTAGTTATTAGCCAATGACTTTAACTAGATAAGAAACTTTATTAATCATGCCGCGAACAGCTGGAGTGTCTTCCAATTCAGAAACTGAATTGATTCGACCAAGACCTAAGCCACGTACAGTTGCACGATGGCTTTCGCGTGTGCCGATCAAGCTGCGTACTAATTGCAGTTTGACTTTGGAGTTTGATGTTGTCATTTGTAGATTCCTAATCTTTTGGTCTTAGCCGAGAATCTCTTCAACTGACTTACCGCGCTTAGCAGCAATCTCAGCAGGAGTACTCATCTTGCTTAAACCATCAATAGTTGCGCGAACCATGTTGTAAGGGTTTGTTGAGCCAAGAGACTTAGCAACAACGTTTGTTACACCCATCACATCAAAAATAGCGCGCATTGGGCCGCCAGCAATAACGCCCGTACCATCTTTTGCTGGAGAGATCAAAACGCGCGATGCGCCATGTTGACCAATCACTGAATGCTGCAATGTACCTTTACGTAAAGGCACCTTGATCATCTTGCGACGAGCTTCGTCCATTGCCTTTTGAACTGCAACTGGAACCTCTTTAGACTTACCTTTGCCCATACCGATACGACCATCGCCATCGCCAACTACAGTGAGCGCAGCGAAGCCGAGAATACGACCACCCTTAACCACTTTAGTAACACGATTAACAGCAATCATCTTCTCGCGAAGACCATCATCACGCTCTTCGTTTTGCATCTTAGTTTGCATTTTTGCCATGTTTTTTCCTAAACCCTATTAGAACTTCAGGCCGGCTTCACGCGCAGCTTCAGCTAAGGCCTTAATACGGCCGTGGTAACGATGACCGGCACGATCAAAAGCAACATCAACAATGCCTGCCTTAACAGCACGCTCAGCAACTAACTTGCCGATTTGTTTAGCCGCTTCAGCGTTGCCGCCGTTTTTGATTGCTTGGCGCAAATCTTTTTCCATTGTTGAAGCAGCTGCCACAACCTTGGTTCCGCATGGGCTATAAACCTGAGCAGAAATATGTGAATTGCTACGGATAACTGTTAAGCGATTTGCTTGTGCTTCAGCAATGCGAATACGAGTCTGCCGAGCACGTCTTTGTCTGGATTCGTCTTTATTCATTTTCTAATCTCGCTTACTTCTTCTTAGTTTCTTTCAGATGCACAACCTCATCCACGTAGCGAACACCCTTGCCTTTGTATGGCTCTGGTGAACGGTATGCGCGAACTTCTGCTGCGACCTGGCCAACTTGCTGCTTGTTGGAGCCTTTAATAATGATTTCGGTTTGCGATGGAGTCTCAGCCTTTACGCCCTTTGGTAGGTTGTAAATAATGTCGTGTGAGAAACCTAACTGCAATTTCAATGTTTCGCCTTGAGCAGCAGCACGATAACCAACGCCAACCAAGCTAAGCTTGCGCTCAAAGCCAGTAGTTACGCCAACTACCATGTTGTTTACTAAGGCACGTGCTGTACCTGACTGAGCACCAGCTTCTGGTGTGTCGTTATTCAAAACAACTGTCAATACGCCATCCTCTTGCTTCAATCCAACTGAAGGATGCAAGTTATGTGTCAATGTGCCCAATGGGCCTTTAACAGTAATGTTTGCGCCATTAATGCTGATCTCAGCACCTTTTGGAACTGTAATGGGTGATTTACCTACGCGGGACATATTTCGCTCCTTAAGCTACGTAGCAAATAACTTCGCCGCCCACGCCTGTTGCACGTGCTTTACGGTCTGTCATTACGCCTTGAGGGGTTGAAATAATTGCAATGCCCAAGCCATTCATAACTTCTGGAATGTCATGACGGCCTTTATAGATACGCAGACTTGGTGTTGATACACGGTCAATACGCTCGATAACAGGACGGCCTGCATAGTATTTAAGATCAATATGGAGCACTGGCTTAGCTGCTTCACCTTTGATTTCAAAACTTTCGATATAGCCTTCATCTTGCAAAACTTTTGCGATGGCTACTTTAACTTTGGACGACGGCATTGTGACGATCGGCTTTTGCACTGCTTGCGCATTGCGGATCCGGGTCAACATGTCGGCGATTGGATCGCTGATACTCATGAGTTCTCCTAATTCTTTCGCCGCTTACCAGCTGGCCTTGGTTAAACCGGGGATTTCGCCACGGAAGGCGATTTCACGAATCTTGCTACGAGCCAAACCGAATTTACGGAATGTGCCACGTGGGCGACCGGTTAATGAACAACGATTTCTTTGACGAATCGGGCTTGCATTACGTGGAAGAGCCTGTAGTTTCAAGCGAGCTTCGTAGCGCTCTTCATCACTGCGTGAGTTATCAGCAATGATCGCTTTGAGTTCAGCACGCTTGGCAGCGTACTTCTCTACAGTTTTAGCGCGCTTATTTTCGCGCTCAATTAGGGATAGTTTTGCCACGTTAGCCTCTTAATTGCGGAAAGGGAATTTGAATGCTGCCAACAAAGCTTTTGCTTCTTCGTCAGTTTTAGCAGTCGTTGTGATACTGATATTGAGACCACGGAGGGCATCAATTTTGTCGTATTCGATTTCAGGGAAAATGATCTGTTCTTTTACACCGATGTTGTAGTTACCACGGCCGTCAAATGCTTTACCAGAAATACCGCGGAAATCGCGAACGCGTGGCAATGCAACAGTAACGAAACGATCCAAGAATTCGTACATGCGTTGACCACGCAATGTCACCATGGCACCGATTGGGTAACCTTGACGAATCTTGAAACCAGCGATCGCTTTTTTAGCTTTAGTTACAACTGGCTTTTGACCAGCAACTTTAGTTAAATCACCAACTGCATTTTCGATAATTTTCTTGTCGTTCACTGCATCACCAAGACCCATATTCAGGGTTACTTTAGTAATGCGTGGAACTTCCATTACAGACTTGTAGCCAAATTTGGCAATTAAATCTGCAACAACTTTAGCTTGATAGTGCTCTTGAAAACGTGTGCTCATAATTTCTCCGTACCCCTTATGCGCTTAAAGTTGCGCCAGTGGTTTTGAGGAAACGCTGTTTTTTACCATCAACGAGTTTGATACCAACACGTGATGGCTTGCCGTTACCGTCAACCAAAGCCACATTAGAAATGTGAACAGGCATCGTCTTATCAATCATGCCGCCAGTAACACCAGCAGCTGGATTAGGTTTAACGCTCTTTTTGTAGATATTCACGCCTTCGATTACTAATTTGTTTTCGAGAACGGCCGTTACAGTCCCTTGCTTGCCTTTATCGCGGCCAGTCAATAAAACTACGGAATCACCTTTACGAATCTTTTTCATATCAGCCTCTTAAATAACTTCGGGGGCGAGAGAAACGATCTTCATGAACTTCTCAGTACGCAATTCGCGTGTGACAGGTCCAAAGATACGTGTGCCAATTGGCTCTAACTTTGCGTTGAGCAATACCGCTGCGTTTGCATCGAACTTAATCAATGAACCGTCTGGACGGCGAACACCTTTTGCAGTTCTCACCACAACTGCGTTATAAATGTCACCTTTTTTTACACGGCCACGTGGAGCAGCAGACTTAACGCTGACTTTGATGACATCACCAATACTGGCGTAACGACGCTTTGAGCCGCCCAATACCTTGATGCACAAAACTTCACTGGCGCCTGTGTTATCGGCAACCTGTAATCTACTTTCGGTTTGTATCATTTCTAATCCCCAACTTATTGGCCAAAGGCAAACAGTCTTGGTTCCGTCTATGGGTTTTAACGAAAATTAAAACCCGGAATTAATGAAAAACACTGCTTCTCCAATAAAACCAGAGAAGCCTTCTATTCTACTACGCAAAACAGGGATTTGGCAATAAAGTTCGCCAAAATCCCCAATATTTCTTTAAATACCCTTTGAAGCTTCTACTAAACGGGTCACAACCCAAGATTTAGTGCGAGAAATTGGCTTAGATTCAGCAATTTCAACGGTATCACCCATCTTGTATGTACCAGCTTCATCATGCGCATGGTACTTTTTGGATTGGCCAACATACTTACCAATCACTGGATGCTTAACTTGACGCTCAACCAACACCGTCACAGTTTTTTGCATTTTGTCACTAACAACGCGTCCCACTAGGGTACGGCGCAAGGGTTTAGATAATTCTGTCATATCCCTTTTTCCTTATTTCTGTGCAGTCTTTTGGGCAATAAAAGTCTTCACACGAGCGATGTCGCGCTTATTCTTACCCAATTGACTGGTATTTGTGAGTTGCTGAGTGCCTTTTTGCATACGGAGTTTAAAACCGGTTTTAAGCAACTCGGTTAACTCTGCATTTAAAGCAGCCAGATCTTTTGATGCTAATTCTGTATTTTTCATAATCTCTATCCCGATCAACCTAAATGGCGAATCACGAAAGTGGTCTGTAAAGGCAACTTAGCAGCAGCAAGCTTGAAAGCTTCACGCGCCAATTGCTCGTCAACACCGTCCATCTCGTAGAGCACTTTGCCTGGTTGAATTTCAGCAACGTAGTACTCAGGATTACCTTTACCGTTACCCATACGTACTTCAGCGGGTTTTTGTGAAATTGGCTTATCTGGGAAAATGCGAATCCAAATACGGCCACCACGTTTAATGTGACGAGTCATTGCACGACGTGCTGACTCAATTTGACGAGCTGTCAAACGACCACGGCCAACGGCCTTCAATCCAAAGTCACCAAAGGCTACAGAACTACCACGTGTTGCCACGCCAGTGTTACGGCCTTTTTGTTCCTTACGATACTTGCGACGCTTTGGTTGTAGCATGCTTACTCTCCTGACTTCTGCGTATCTGCGGCTGGTGTTTCAACCTTACGCACACGCTTTACTGCTGGTTTAGCAGCAACTAATGGCTTGTCTGCGCCAGCAGCTGGTTTACGTGCAGCTGTCTTGCTTGGGGCACGACGAGTTTTCTTTTCTTCGGCAGCGGGTTCAGCAGCTTGTGCAGCAACCTGAGCTTCTGCACCACGACCCAATGTGTCACCTTTGTATACCCAAACTTTTACACCGATGATGCCGTATGTTGTTTCAGCTTCTGAGGTTGCGTAATCGATATCCGCCTTCAATGTATGAAGTGGAACACGGCCTTCACGGTACCATTCGCGACGAGCAATCTCAGCGCCATTCAAACGACCTGACGACATGATCTTAATGCCTTGTGCGCCAAGACGCATTGCGCTTTGCATCGCACGCTTCATTGCGCGACGGAACATGATGCGCTTTTCTAACTGTTGAGTAATAGAGTCTGCGATCAATTGTGCGTCAACTTCAGGCTTACGAATTTCTTCGATATTCACATGAACTGGAACACCCATGCGCTTTTGTAATTCGCGGCGGAGCACTTCAATGTCTTCACCTTTTTTACCAATTACAACGCCTGGACGTGAACTGTAGATAGTGATGCGCGCGTTCTTTGCAGGACGCTCAATCACAACCTTGCTAACAGAGGCATTCTTTAACTTCTTCTTCAAATAGCTGCGAACATCTACGTCCTCTTTCAGCATCTTTGCGAAGTCAGTATTGTTTGCATACCAACGTGATGTCCAATTCTTCGTTACCGCGAGTCGGAATCCGGTAGGGTTAATCTTTTGGCCCATATTTTTCCTTAGTTACTCAAGGTCACGCTAATGTGACAAGTTTGTTTTTCAATTTGATTGCCACGACCCTTAGCGCGTGCTGTAAAGCGCTTCAATGAAGTGCCTTTATCAACAATAATTGCTGCTACCTTGAGCTCGTCAATGTCAGCACCTTTGTTGTGTTCAGCGTTGGCCACTGCGGACTCAACAACTTTCTTCACAATGAAGGCAGCTTTCTTGGGGCTGAAGTTCAAAATGTTTAATGCGCGAGCAATTGGCAAACCACGAATTTGGTCGGCGACCAAACGTGTTTTTTGCGCAGAAATGCGGGCACCCTTGTGAATAGCTTTAACTTCCATCATCATCCCCTTACTTCTTCGTTACTTTCTTGTCAGCAGCGTGACCTTTGAAAGTACGGGTC
This sequence comes from Polynucleobacter sp. MWH-Braz-FAM2G, assembly GCF_018687635.1. Lineage (NCBI taxonomy): Bacteria > Pseudomonadati > Pseudomonadota > Betaproteobacteria > Burkholderiales > Burkholderiaceae > Polynucleobacter > Polynucleobacter sp. MWH-Braz-FAM2G. The sequence continues at coordinate 60,720 of NZ_CP061300.1, read as the reverse complement.
AAGGCAAATTCGCCTAACTTATGACCCACCATGTTTTCTGATACATATACCGGAACGTGTTGACGACCGTTATGCACAGCAATCGTCAGACCAATAAAGTCTGGGAGGATTGTTGAACGGCGTGACCAAGTTTTGATCGGCTTTTTGTCTTTGTTGGCTTGTGCAACTTCAACTTTTTTTACTAAGCTGGCGTCGCAGAATGGGCCTTTTTTAGCTGAACGTGTCATATCTATTTATCCTTATCGCTTAACGTTTTTGACGACGTTGAACGATCATCGAAGTTGTGCGCTTATTGCGACGTGTGCGATAACCTTTGGTTGGAGTGCCCCATGGAGATACAGGTACGCGGCCTTCACCAGTTCTACCTTCACCACCACCGTGTGGGTGATCTACTGGGTTCATTGCCACACCGCGAACGGTTGGGCGAATACCACGCCAGCGATTTGCACCTGCTTTACCAATTTGACGCAAGCTATGCTCTTCGTTGCCAACTTCACCAATAGTGGCACGGCACTCAATCAGGACACGGCGAACTTCACCGGAGCGCAAACGTACTTGAGCGTATACACCTTCACGAGCCAACAAGACTGCTGAACCGCCAGCTGAACGTGCAACTTGTGCGCCCTTACCTGGAAGAATTTCAACGCAGTGAATCGTGCTACCAACTGGAATATTACGGATAGGTAAATTGTTGCCAGACTTGATTGGCGCTTCTGAGCCATTCATGATTGCTTGGCCAACAGTCATGCCTTTAGCAGCAGGAATATAACGACGCTCACCATCAGCAAACACGATCAATGCAATATTTGCACTGCGGTTTGGATCGTATTCCAAGCGTTCAACTTTTGCTGGAATACCATCTTTATCATTGCGCTTAAAGTCAACAACACGATAGTGATGCTTATGACCACCGCCCTTATGGCGAGTAGTAATATGACCGTTGTTGTTACGGCCTGCTTTTTGAAACTGTGGCTCTAACAATGGAGCAAAAGGCTTACCTTTATGGAGGTCTGGATTGACCACCTTGACCATTGAGCGACGACCTGGTGAGGTCGGTTTTGTCTTCATCAAAGGCATGATTAATTCGCCTCCGCTTCAAAGTTAATTTCTTGACCTGGCTTCAAATTCACATAGGCCTTCTTAGTGTGGTCACGACGACCCTCAAAACGGCCATAGCGCTTAGGCTTACCTTTTTGATTTACGATTTGAACTGAGTCAACTTGCACTTTGAAGAGCAATTCAACTGCTTGTTTTACATCGCTCTTGTTTGCATCGCGAGCTACTTGGAAAACTACTTGTTCGTTTTTCTCTGCAACCATAGTGGCTTTCTCAGAGATAACAGGACCAAGCAGAACCTTCATCAGGTTGTGATCGTTTTTACGGACTTGGCTCATTTCAGCAACTCCTCAATTTTTGCGATCGCTGCTTTGCTTACCAATACTTTTTTGTATTGGACCAAAGCTAATGGATCAGCATGCTGTGGCTCAACCACGGCAACTTTATGCAAGTTGCGTGATGCCAAGTACAAATTCTCGCTAACCTGATCTACGATGATCAAGACTGAATCCAAGCCCATAGCTTTAACTTTTTCAGCTAAAACTTTAGTCTTTGGAGCGTCAAGATTGAATTGGTCAACAACATTCAAACGACCTTCACGTGCCAACTGAGACAGAATTGATCTCATGCCTGCGCGGTACATTTTCTTGTTTACTTTTTGGCTGAAATTCTCTTCTGGAGAATTCGGGAATATACGACCACCTCCACGCCACAGCGGGGAAGAGCTCATACCAGCACGTGCACGACCAGTACCTTTTTGACGCCAAGGTTTCTTAGTTGTGTGCTTAACTTGCTCACGATCTTTTTGTGCGCGGTTACCGCTACGTGCATTTGCTTGGTAAGCAACTACAACTTGGTGCACCAACGCTTCGTTATATTCGCGCTCGAATACTTCTGGTGAAGCTTGTACGCCCGCACCTAAAGTACCGTTGTCTTGGAGAAGCTTAAGTTCCATATTCGCTCTCCTTATTTCTTCTTCAACGGCGTCTTCACCGCTGGAGTAACAATAACTTTACCGCCTGGGGCACCTGGAATAGCGCCTTTAACCATGATGAGATTACGTTCTGCATCAATGCGTGCGATAACTAAATTTTGTACGGTACGTGTAACGTCACCAAGGTGGCCAGTCATGCGCTTACCTGGGAAAACGCGACCTGGATCTTGTGCCATACCAATAGAGCCTGGTACGTTGTGTGATCTAGAGTTACCGTGAGATGCGCGACCAGAAGCAAAGTGGTAACGCTTGATGGTACCTGCGTAACCTTTACCGATTGTTACGCCTTGCACATCCACTTTTTGACCAGCAGTAAACGCAGCGTCAGCAGGAATTACTTGTCCTGGTGTCATCTCTGCAATTTTTGCTGCATCTAATTGGAATTCGTTGAGCGCATTACCGGCCATAACACCTGCTTTTGCAAAGTGACCAGCCATTGATTTGGTAACGCGAGTAGCTCTACGTGTGCCATGTGCCAACTGGATAGCGTCATAGCCATCAGTTGCCTGGGTCTTGATTTGAGCGATTCTGTTGTCGCTCACGTCAATTACGGTGACAGGAATCGCTTCCCCTTCGTCCGTAAAAAGACGGGTCATGCCGACCTTGCGGCCGATTAAGCCTAAGCTCATATTCATGCTCCACGCCGACTTCGATTGGTCGGCAAAATTAATTTAAGTGATTTACAAGTAAAAGTACTTCTAAATCAATAACTTACAACGTTTTTAATGCTAATAAAACCGTAAAATCTGCCAAAATTCACTCAGCAGAGCCTTAGATTCTATCCCGAAAACCCAGTCTTGGCAAGTGCCGAGACTGGAAACAACAAATTACTGCAACTTAATTTCGACGTCCACGCCTGCTGGGAGGTCTAATTTCATCAAAGCATCTACGGTTTTCTCTGTAGGATCAACGATATCCATCAAACGGAGATGGGTACGGATCTCTAACTGATCACGAGATGTCTTGTTCACATGTGGTGAACGCAAAATATCAAATCGCTCAATACGTGTTGGCAAAGGTACAGGGCCCTTAACAACTGCACCAGTACGCTTAGCTGTATCAACAATTTCAGCTGCGGACTGATCGATTAAACGGTAATCAAATGCTTTAAGGCGAATACGAATTTTTTGGTTTTGCATATTAATTCCAAAGAGCGTTGTGGTGCTGCCACGTTATACATCTAAAGAGCACGGTGACATCAGCAGCACTGATGTCACCGGTTAGCAAACCGCTAAATATTTTTACTAATTAATACTTGCTTCTTAAGCCAAAATCTTTGCAACCACGCCGGCGCCAACAGTACGGCCACCTTCACGGATCGCAAAACGTAAACCTTCTTCCATCGCAATCGGAGCGATGAGTTTGACGGTAATTGTGACGTTATCACCAGGCATCACCATCTCTTTGTCTTTTGGCAACTCGATTGAACCAGTTACGTCCGTAGTACGGAAGTAGAACTGTGGACGATAGTTGTTAAAGAATGGAGTATGACGACCACCTTCGTCTTTACCCAAGATGTAAACCTCGGCTGTAAAGTGCGTATGTGGAGTGATAGAACCAGGCTTTGCCAATACTTGGCCGCGCTCAACTTCTTCACGTTTTGTACCGCGTAACAAGATACCAACGTTATCGCCTGCTTGACCTTGGTCGAGCAATTTGCGGAACATTTCAACACCAGTACAAGTGGTCTTGAGGGTTGGCTTGATACCGATGATTTCAATCTCTTCACCGACCTTGATGATGCCGCGCTCGATACGACCAGTCACCACAGTACCGCGACCGGAGATAGAGAACACGTCTTCTACTGGCATCAAGAACGCACCGTCAACAGCACGCTCTGGAGTTGGGATGTATGAGTCAAGGGCTTCAGCCAATTTCATGATGGCTTCTTTACCCAATTTACCTTCGTCGCCTTCTAAGGCTAACTTAGCAGAACCTTGGATGATCGGTGTGTCATCGCCTGGGAAGTTGTACTTAGAGAGAAGTTCACGAACTTCCATTTCAACTAACTCAAGCAATTCAGCGTCATCAACCATGTCGCACTTGTTTAAGAAAACAACGATGTAAGGAACGCCCACTTGGCGTGCCAAGAGGATGTGCTCACGAGTTTGTGGCATTGGGCCGTCAGCAGCAGAGCAAACCAAAATAGCGCCGTCCATCTGCGCAGCACCAGTAATCATGTTCTTCACATAGTCAGCATGTCCTGGGCAATCCACGTGAGCGTAGTGACGATTGGCAGTCTCGTACTCAACGTGTGCAGTATTAATCGTAATACCACGTGCTTTTTCTTCAGGAGCAGCATCGATCTGATCGTATGCTTTTGCTTCGCCACCGAATGCTTTAGAAAGCACGGTTGCGATTGCTGCTGTCAAGGTGGTTTTACCGTGGTCAACGTGACCGATGGTGCCTACGTTTACGTGCGGTTTTGTCCGCTCGAACTTTTCTTTTGCCATTTTTGTCTGCCTTCTTTAGCTAGTCAATATTCAAAATTAATGTGGATAAATTACTTCGCTTTAGCAGCCATAACTGCTTCAGCAACGTTCTTAGGTGCTTCGGAATAATGCTTAAATTCCATGGTGTAGGTAGCGCGACCTTGGGTCAACGAGCGCAAGCCAGTTGAGTAACCAAACATCTCTGCCAATGGCACTTCAGCGCGAACGATCTTACCGCCGCCTGGAATGTCATCCATACCTTGCAAGATACCGCGACGGGATGAAAGATCACCCATTACGTTACCCATGAAATCTTCTGGCGTTTCAACTTCAACAGCCATCATTGGCTCCAACAAAACTGGAGCAGCTCTACGCATACCATCTTTGAACGCCATTGAGCCCGCCATCTTAAATGCGTTTTCATTGGAGTCAACATCATGGTATGAACCGAAGAATAATGTTGCTTTGACATCAACTACTGGATAGCCAGCCAAAACACCGGAGTTCAATGTTTCTATGATGCCCTTTTCAACTGCAGGGATGTATTCACGCGGAACCACACCACCCTTAATTGCGTCAACGAATTCAAAACCTTTACCTGGTTCTTGTGGCTCGAGTTTCAACACAACGTGACCGTATTGACCGCGACCACCAGACTGTTTAACGAACTTACCTTCAACTTCATCGCAAGTCTTGCGAATAGTTTCGCGATACGCAACTTGTGGCTTACCAACAGTCGCTTCAACGCCGAATTCACGTTTCATACGATCAACCAAAATTTCCAAATGGAGCTCGCCCATACCGGAAATAATTGTTTGGCCTGATTCTTCATCAGTCTTCACGCGGAAAGAAGGATCTTCTTGCGCCAAACGATTCAACGCAAGACCCATTTTTTCTTGGTCAGCTTTAGTCTTTGGCTCAACAGCTTGAGAGATCACTGGCTCTGGGAAAACCATGCGCTCCAAAATAACAATGCTATCTGGGTCACACAATGTTTCACCAGTTGTCGCGTCTTTCAAACCAACAGCGGCAGCAATGTCACCTGCAAATACTTCTTTAATTTCTTCACGTTCATTTGCATGCATCTGCAATAAACGACCAACACGTTCTTTCTTACCCTTAATTGGGTTGTAGATTGTGTCGCCAGATTTCATTACACCTGAATAAACACGGAAGAAGATAAGCTGGCCAACAAATGGGTCAGTCATGATCTTAAATGCCAATGCTGAAAATTTTTCATCATCAGCAGCATTACGTGTTGCAGGTGTTCCATCTTCTAATTCACATGGAACTGGTGGCACATCTAAAGGTGATGGCAATAATTCAACTACAGCGTCCAACATGGCCTGAACACCTTTGTTTTTAAATGCTGTTCCACATAACATTGGAACGATTTCATTGGCGATAGTCCGTTGACGCAACGCTTTCTTAATTTCATCTTCGGTCAAGCCTTCGCCACCGAGATACTTTTCCATCAATTCTTCTGAACTCTCTGCGGCAGCTTCGAGCATCTTCTCGCGCCACTCTTCAGCGGAAGCTTGCAATTCAGCAGGGATATCTTCATAGGTAAATTTGGTACCTTGTGAAGCTTCGTCCCAATACACAGCCTTCATTTTCACCAAATCCACAACGCCTTTGAAGTTTTCTTCTGCGCCGATAGGAATTTGGATCAAGATTGGATTTGCCTTGAGGCGAGTTCTCATTTGGTCGTAGACCTTAAAGAAGTTCGCACCAGTGCGGTCCATTTTGTTTACGAATGCCAAACGTGGAACTTGGTACTTATTAGCTTGACGCCAAACAGTTTCAGATTGTGGCTGCACACCACCTACCGCACAGTAAACCATGCAAGCACCATCCAACACGCGCATTGAACGCTCAACTTCAATGGTGAAGTCTACGTGCCCTGGGGTATCAATAATATTGATACGGTGCTCTGGCATATTGCCTGCCATGCCCTTCCAGAATGTAGTGGTAGCAGCAGAAGTAATCGTGATACCACGCTCTTGCTCTTGCTCCATCCAGTCCATGGTTGCAGCGCCATCGTGCACTTCACCGATTTTGTGATTAACACCGGTGTAGAACAAAACGCGTTCTGTAGTTGTTGTCTTGCCTGCGTCAATGTGCGCAGAAATACCAATATTGCGGTATTTGTCGATGGGGGTTTTACGTGCCACTGTTGGTGCCTTTTCTTAACTATTGAATTAGAAGCGGAAATGTGAGAAAGCTTTGTTAGCTTCTGCCATACGATGAACTTCTTCACGCTTCTTCATTGCGCCGCCACGACCTTCAGCAGCCTCTAATAATTCGTTGGCCAAACGTTGAGCCATTGATTTTTCGCCACGCTTTTTAGCGGCTTCGCGCAACCAGCGCATTGCCAAAGCGGAACGACGTGATGGACGAACTTCAACAGGAACTTGATAGTTAGCGCCACCAACACGACGGCTCTTAACTTCAACCATTGGCTTTACATTACCCATGGCTGTTGAAAAAATTTCAAGTGGTTCTTTATTTGCTTTTTTCTCGATGTGATCAAAGGCACCATAAACGATACGCTCTGCAACCGATTTCTTGCCGTCCAACATGAGGACGTTCATGAATTTAGCTACTTCTACATTGCCGAATTTTGGATCCGGCAAAATTTCCCGCTTGGGAACTTCACGACGACGTGGCATAACTACTCCTTCAGTTCAGTTAGGGATGATCCACATGAATCATCCACTCCAGTTGCCCTACTATCTAAGAAAATTCTTAGACGGAACAACCACTTACTTGTCTTTTAAGTCTGACAAAAATGACTTACTGCAATTGACTTGCTACAAAACTACAGCTGCTTAATTTTTAATTAAGCGGCTTTCTTAGCGCGCTTAGCACCGTACTTAGAACGGGCTTGCTTACGATCTTTAACACCTTGTAAGTCCAAAGAACCGCGAACGATGTGGTAACGCACACCTGGCAAGTCCTTTACACGACCACCACGAATCAACACAACTGAGTGCTCTTGGAGGTTATGGCCTTCACCACCAATGTATGAAATAACTTCAAAACCATTGGTTAAGCGTACTTTGGCTACTTTACGAAGCGCAGAGTTAGGCTTTTTAGGAGTGGTTGTATACACACGTGTGCATACACCGCGGCGCTGCGGGCTGTTTTGCAGCGCAGGGCTCTTGCTTTTAACGGTAAGCCTTGTTCTTGGCTTGCGTAATAGTTGATTAATTGTTGGCATAAAATAGCTCGGTTAGTACTTCTTTGTTGCTTTCTTTAAGAAAATCAATGACTTAGAGTATTTCTAGGTCAAAAAGACCCTCTTCTGAATCAGTAGAACTCAGCATTCTAGCTTGGCCAGCCATTTCCGTCAACCTTGAAGGAAAAAACTGGCCATTTCTGGCCAGAATTACCAAATTAGCTTGGATCAGCCTCCCCAGTAGGAGAAACGACTTCAGCCTCAATTTCCACAGGCATATTGGCCAATGCTTCCTCTTCAGCGGCAATCATTTGAGCGCGATCACGCTCGAATTGCTCTCTGACCTTGCGTGCACGGCGGTAAGACAAGCCGGTACCAGCAGGGATCAGACGACCAATAATGACGTTTTCCTTGAGGCCACGGAGTGTATCGGTTTTGCCCATAATTGCGGCTTCGGTCAATACACGAGTGGTTTCTTGGAAAGAAGCCGCTGAAATAAAGCTGTCGGTTGACAAAGATGCCTTGGTAATACCAAGCAATACGTTGTCAAACTGAGCAGGATGCTTGCCTTCAGCAATCACGCGATCATTCTCGTCATAAAGCTTAGAACGCTCAACTTGCTCTCCAGTGATGAAGGATGTATCGCCTGGATCAGTTACCTGAACACGACGCAACATCTGGCGCACGATTACTTCAATGTGTTTGTCATTGATCTTCACACCTTGGAGGCGATAAACGTCCTGAACTTCGTCAACGATGTAGATTGCCAACTCTTCGATGCCCTTGAGAGTCAAGATGTCATGTGGATCAGCAGGACCTTCCACAATCATCTCGCCCTTGTTCACAACTTGACCGTCATGAACGAGAACTTGCTTCTCTTTAGGAATCAAGAATTCATTGGCTTCACCATCCATATCGGTAATAACCAAACGTTGCTTACCTTTGGTTTCTTTACCAAATGAAACTGTTCCAGTGACTTTCGCCAATACAGCTGCATCTTTTGGTGAACGTGCCTCAAACAACTCTGCAACACGTGGTAAACCACCGGTAATATCGCGTGTCTTCTGTGATTCGATTGGAATACGCGCCAATACTTCACCAACTTCGACCTTCTGACCATCCTTAACAGTAATCAAAGCGCCTACTTGGAGGCCAATGTTTACTGGGTGATCAGTACCGGCGATCATGACGTCATTACCCTTGTCATCAACCAAGTTGATCACTGGGCGAACGCCTTTGCTTGCTGCAGAGCGACGTTTACCATCAATCACCACCAAAGTGGAGAGGCCAGTAACTTCGTCAACCTGCTTAGCAACGGTTACACCCTCTTCAACGTTGTCGAAGCGAGCGATACCAGCATACTCAGAAATAATCGGGCGTGTTAACGGATCCCATGTTGCCAAGCTTGCACCGGCTTTTACTGCAGCATCTTCCTTCAACAGGAGAGTTGCGCCGTAAGGAACTTTATGGCGCTCACGCTCGCGACCGTTTTCATCAACGATCAAGGCTTCGCCAGAACGTGAAATCACGATCTGCTCACCCTTAGCGTTCTTCACAACACGCATCGTGCCAGAGAACTTCAAAGCACCATTAGATTTAGCTTCGATGTTGCTCGCAACTAATGCACGTGACGCTGCACCACCAATGTGGAAGGTACGCATGGTCAACTGTGTGCCTGGCTCACCGATAGACTGAGCAGCGATTACACCAACCGCCTCACCAACGTTTACCAAGCCACCGCGACCTAAGTCACGTCCGTAGCACTTCGCGCACAAACCGTAACGAGTTTGGCAAGAAAGAACTGTGCGAACCTTAACTTCGTCGATACCTAATGCAACGATTTGATCAACATGATCTTCGTCTAGCAATGTATCGTTAGGAACGATCACTTCTTGTGTATCAGGATGAATAATGTCGCCGATACATACGCGACCCAAAATACGATCACGCAATGCCTCGATAATTTCGCCACCCTCTACAAGCGCCTTCATAGTTACGCCAGAAGTTGCACCGCAATCTTCTTCAATGACCACGAGGTCTTGAGTAACGTCGCACAAACGACGTGTCAAGTAACCAGAGTTCGCTGTCTTCAACGCCGTATCAGCCAGACCTTTACGAGCGCCGTGAGTAGAGATGAAGTATTGCAATACATTCAAACCTTCACGGAAGTTCGCAGTAATTGGGGTTTCAATAATGGAGCCATCAGGCTTAGCCATCAAACCACGCATACCAGCCAACTGACGAATCTGCGCTGCAGATCCACGTGCTCCAGAATCCGCCATCATGTAGATGGAGTTAAAGGACTCTTGACGCACAGTCTTGCCATTGCGATCGAGTACGTCAACATGTGACAACTCATCCATCATGGCCTTACCAACTTGGTCGCCTGCAGCACCCCAAATATCAACCACGTTGTTATAACGCTCTTGATTGGTCACGAGACCTGACATGAACTGCTTGTCATACTCTTTAACCTTGGAAGAAGCCTCAGTAATGATGCGGTCCTTAGATGTTGGGATCAACATATCGTCGATCGCAACAGAGATACCAGCATTCGTCGCCAAACGGAAGCCAGACTGCAAGAGACGGTCAGCAAAAATCACTGTTTCACGCAAACCGCACTTACGGAATGATGTATTGATCAAGCGTGAGATTTCTTTTTTCTTCAAAGGCTTGTTGATTTCCTCGAAAGACATACCCTTAGGCAAAATCTCAGACAAGATTGCACGGCCAACTGATGTTTGATAGATCTTGGTCTTCTCAGCAAAACGCGCATCGCCTTCTGCCTTTTTGTCCACGATTTCATACTCAGTAATACGTACAGCAACACGAGAAGCCAATTCAACTTGACCCGCTTCGTATGCACGAACTACCTCAGTAATGTTGGCGAAAACCATACCTTCGCCTTTGCCGTTGATCTTGTCACGTGTAGCGTAGTACAGACCCAACACCACGTCCTGTGAAGGAACGATTGATGGCTCGCCGTTTGCTGGGAACAATACGTTGTTCGATGCCAACATCAATGTACGTGCTTCCATTTGCGCTTCGAGCGACAAAGGAACGTGAACCGCCATTTGGTCACCGTCAAAGTCCGCGTTAAATGCCGCACAGACCAATGGGTGCAATTGGATTGCCTTACCTTCAATCAGCATTGGCTCGAAAGCCTGAATACCGAGACGGTGCAATGTAGGTGCACGGTTGAGCATGATTGGATGTTCACGAATGACTTCTTCGAGAATGTCCCAAACGATAGGAGTCTGGCTTTCAACTTCTTTCTTCGCAGCCTTAATAGTGGTTGCAATTCCCAAAGTCTCAAGCTTATTGAAAATGAATGGCTTGAATAATTCCAGAGCCATCAATTTTGGTAAGCCACACTGATGCAATTTCAATGTAGGACCAACCACGATGACTGAACGACCTGAGTAGTCAACGCGTTTACCCAACAAGTTCTGACGGAAGCGACCGCTCTTACCTTTAATCATCTCAGCCAAAGACTTGAGAGGACGCTTGTTAGCACCAGTCATAGCCTTACCGCGACGACCGTTGTCGAGCAATGAGTCAACCGCTTCTTGCAACATGCGTTTTTCATTGCGCACGATGATCTCTGGTGCGCGTAATTCCAACAAACGCTTCAAGCGGTTGTTACGATTGATCACGCGACGATAGAGGTCGTTCAAATCAGATGTAGCAAAGCGACCGCCATCCAATGGCACCAATGGGCGCAACTCTGGTGGCAATACTGGCAATACTTCCATGATCATCCAGTCAGGCTTAATGCCTGAAGTCTGGAACGCCTCAAGCACTTTTAAGCGCTTAGCGTATTTCTTAATCTTGGCATCACTACCAGTTGCTTTCAATTCGGCACGAATTGTCTCTACTTCACGATCAATATCGATCGAACGCAAGAGATCACGAATACCTTCTGCGCCCATGATTGCAGTAAATGCGCCGTCACCATACTCTTCAGTCTTAGCGATGTACTCATCTTCAGACATGATCTGACCGCGCTTCATTGCGCCCTCAGGAGTCATGCCAGGATCAACCACTACATATGCTTCAAAGTAGAGAACGCGCTCGATATCACGCAATGTCATATCGAGAACCATACCCAAACGGGATGGTAGGGACTTCAAGAACCAGATGTGCGCTACAGGGGCTGCCAACTCAATGTGGCCCATGCGCTCACGACGCACCTTAGCAAGAGTAACCTCAACACCGCACTTCTCGCAGATAACACCACGGAACTTTAAGCGTTTGTACTTGCCGCATAAGCACTCGTAGTCTTTGGTTGGTCCAAAAATCTTGGCGCAAAACAAGCCATCACGCTCGGGCTTAAAAGTCCGGTAGTTGATGGTTTCTGGTTTGCGTACTTCACCAAAAGACCATGAGCGAATTTTCTCAGGAGATGCGAGGCCAATCTTAATGACATCAAACTGCTCATCACCCTGCGTTTGCTTAAATAAATCGAGCAATGCTTTCATATCAGTTGCGCTCCATGTCAATGTCAATACCCAACGAACGGATTTCTTTTACCAGTACGTTGAAGGATTCGGGCATGCCAGCATCAATCGTGTGCTCGCCCTTGACGATGTTTTCGTAAACCTTGGTACGGCCTGCGACGTCATCGGACTTCACTGTCAGCATTTCCTGCAAGACGTATGAAGCACCATATGCCTCGAGAGCCCAGACTTCCATCTCACCAAAGCGCTGGCCACCGAACTGAGCTTTACCGCCCAATGGCTGTTGCGTTACTAAAGAGTAAGGTCCGGTTGAACGAGCATGCATCTTGTCGTCGACCAAGTGGTGGAGTTTCAAGACATGCATTACGCCAACGGTTACTGGACGCTCGAACTGATCACCAGTACGACCATCAAATAGAACCATTTGTTGACGTGATGGAGTCATCCTCAAAGATGCCGCTACATCTTCTGGATATGCCAACTCGAGCATACGACCGATTTCAGCCTCAGTAGCACCATCAAACACTGGTGTTGCAAATGGCAAGCCTTGGCGGAGGTTCTCAGCCAAAACAGTAATTTGCTCGTCAGTGAAATTATCGATATCTTCAATGCGGCCTGTTTCGTTGTAAAGCTGCTTGAGGAACTTACGTAACTCAGCTTGTTTAGCTTGTTGACGAACCATCTCATCGATACGCTTACCAATACCTTGAGCGGCCCAACCTAAATGGGTCTCCAAGATTTGACCTACGTTCATACGAGAAGGAACACCCAATGGGTTCAAGACGATATCAACCGGGCGTCCATCAGCCATAAATGGCATATCTTCCGCAGGAGCGATTTTAGAAACCACACCCTTGTTTCCGTGACGACCGGCCATCTTGTCACCAGGCTGCAAGCGACGCTTAACAGCCAAGTACACCTTAACCATCTTCGTTACACCAGGTTGCAAATCATCGCCCTGTGTAAGCTTGGTGCGCTTCTCTTCGAAGGCTTCATCAAACTGTTTGCGCTTCGCTTCAATAGAAGACTTAATAGCTTCAACTTGTGAAGCTACTTCCTCATCAGCTGGACGAACATCAAACCAATGGTATTTGTCTAAATCAGCAAGGTATTCCTTGTCGATCTTGGTGCCTTTAGCTAATTTCTTAGGGCCGCCGTTGGCAACTTTGCCAATCAACAGCTTTTCTAAACGCATGAAAGCATCGCCTTCAACAATACGCAACTGGTCATTCAAGTCCAAACGATAGCGTTGCAATTCTTCCTGAATGATTGACTGTGCGCGTGCATCACGCTCAATACCTTCGCGAGTGAAGACCTGAACATCAATAACTGTCCCAATCATTCCTGAAGGAACACGCAATGAAGTATCTTTAACGTCAGATGCTTTTTCACCGAAGATCGCACGAAGTAACTTCTCTTCTGGAGTGAGAGTAGTTTCACCCTTTGGAGTTACCTTACCAACTAATACGTCACCAGCCTCAACCTCAGCACCGATGTAAACAATACCGCTTTCATCCAAACGGGAGAGTTGTGACTCTGCCAAATTGGAGATATCGCGCGTAATCTCTTCTGAGCCTAACTTGGTATCACGAGCAACTACAGACAACTCTTCAATGTGAATAGAGGTGTAGCGGTCATCAGCAACCACCTTCTCAGAAATCAAGATTGAGTCTTCGAAGTTATAACCGTTCCATGGCATAAACGCCACAGTCATGTTTTGACCCAATGCCAATTCGCCCAAATCGGTAGATGCGCCGTCAGCAACTACGTCACCACGGGCTACGCGATCGCCAACCTTCACGATTGGACGCTGATTGATATTGGTGTTTTGGTTTGAACGGGTGTACTTGATGAGGTTATAAATATCCACACCAACTTCACCAGCAGCAGTTTCATCATCGTTCACACGAATCACCACACGATTCGCATCAACGTAATCAACAATACCGCCTCGCGCTGCCAATACAACAGTGCCGGAGTCAACTGCAACAATACGCTCTAAACCTGTACCAACTAATGGCTTATCTGGACGCAAGCAAGGAACTGCCTGACGCTGCATGTTCGCACCCATCAACGCACGGTTAGCATCATCGTGCTCCAAGAATGGAACGAGTGAGGCAGCGGCAGAAACGATCTGGCTAGGAGCAACGTCGATGAAATCGATACGCTCTGGGCTAACCATCATAGTTTCACCAGCTTGACGAGCAGAAACTAATTCGTCAGCTAACTTGCCATTTTTGTCGATCGTCGCATTCGCCTGAGCAATCACATACTTGGCTTCTTCAATCGCAGAGAGGTAAACCACTTCATCACTTACCTTGCTATTAGAAACCTTGCGGTATGGAGTCTCGAGGAAGCCATGCTCATTCAAACGCGCAAATAACGCGAGTGAGTTGATCAAACCAATGTTTGGTCCTTCCGGAGTTTCAATTGGGCAAACACGTCCATAATGAGTTGGATGCACGTCGCGCACTTCAAAGCCTGCGCGCTCGCGTGTCAAACCACCAGGCCCCAATGCAGAAATACGACGCTTGTGCGTGATCTCTGAGAGTGGGTTAGTTTGATCCATAAACTGCGACAGCTGTGAAGAACCGAAGAACTCACGAATCGCGGAAGAGATTGGCTTGCTGTTAATCAAGTCATGCGGCATGAGGTTTTCTGTTTCGGCTTGGCCGAGACGTTCTTTAACCGCACGCTCAACACGTGACAAACCAGCACGGAATTGATTTTCAGCCAATTCACCAACGCAACGCACACGACGATTACCTAAGTGATCAATATCGTCTACTTCACCTTTGCCGTTGCGCAAGTCTACGAGGGACTTAATGGTGTCAAGAATATCTTCATTCGACAGAACCATTGGACCTTCCATTTCTGGACGGTTCAAACGGCTATTCACCTTCATACGACCAACACGTGATAAATCGTAACTATCTTCGCTGTAGAACAAACGCTGGAATAGGGCCTCAACAGCATCTTCAGTAGGCGGCTCACCAGGACGCATCATGCGATAGATAGCAATACGAGCAGCCATCTGATCGGCGGTTTCATCAGTGCGCAATGTCTGAGAAATATACGCACCAGAATCCAAATCATTGGTGTAGATAGTTTCTAATTGCTTGATGCCTGCATCGCGCAATGTTGCCAACAATTCTTCAGTGATTTCATCGTTAGCGTAAGCCAAGATTTCACCAGAATCTGGATCAACAATATTACGCGCAACTACACGGCCAACTAAATAGTCATCAGGTACAGCGATGGTCTTTGTCTTGGCAGCTTCGAGCTCGCGAATATGCTTCGCATTAATACGCTTGTCTTTTTGAATAACGACAACGCCATTCTTATCAACTACATCAAAGCTGGCTAACTGACCACGCAAACGCTCTGGCACAAATTCCATTGATGCGCCATTAGCGGTCAATGAGAAATGATCGAAATTGAAGAAGTTTGCAAGAATCTGTTCGTTGTTTAGACCAATTGCTTTGAGCAAAATGGTGACGGGCATCTTGCGACGACGGTCAACGCGGAAGTAGAGAATATCTTTTGGATCAAACTCGAAATCAAGCCATGAACCACGGTAAGGGATGATGCGTGCTGAGAACAGCAACTTACCTGAACTGTGTGTCTTGCCCTTATCGTGTTCGAAGAATACGCCAGGGGAACGATGCAACTGAGAAACGATCACGCGCTCAGTACCGTTAATTACAAAAGAGCCGTTTTCTGTCATGAGTGGAATTTCACCCATGTAGACTTCACTCTCTTTTACCTCTTTTACCTTAGTAGGCGCTTCGCGATCATAAATAATCAAGCGAACTTTTGCGCGTAAGGCTGAGTGGTATGTGTAACCACGTTGCTGACATTCTTTAACATCAAATGGTGGTTGTGATAACTGGTAAGACACGTATTCCATACGTGCATAGCCGTTGTTAGACACAATTGGAAATGCTGATGTAAAGGCGGCTTGCAATCCCTCGTTAATACGAGAAGTAGCCGGCTTATCGGCCTGTAAAAATTTAGCGTAGGACTCCAGCTGCGTTGCGATCAGGTACGGAACCTGGTGGTTGTTTACTCGCTTAGCAAAGCTTTTACGGACTCGCTTGCGTTCGGTGAAGCTATAGTTCATTTCATCTCCGAATTCAGCGACTGTACAAAGATTTGGCGATTGGCCACTACCAATCACTGGCGGACAACACTAAACCGTTTCGATCTAGTGTCCGACCAAACTTGCATTCTGCAGTCGTATCAGAAGGCAAACCCGATTTCAATCAGAAATGAAATCGGGTTTGACCTCTAGAGGTCAAACCCAACATGGCTAACACCCCTTTGTGAGGGGCGCCAGCAGTGTTTGTATTACTTGAGTTCTGCTTTAGCGCCAGCTTCTTCAAGCTTCTTCTTAGCATCTTCAGCAGTTTTCTTGTCAACGCCTTCTTTGATTGGCTTCGGTGCGCCGTCTACCAAATCTTTCGCCTCTTTCAAACCAAGACCAGTAATTTCACGAACTGCTTTAATTACTGAAACTTTATTTGCGCCAGCTTCGACAAGGTTGACTGTGAATTCAGTTTGTTCTGCGCCACCGCCAGCAGCATCACCGCCACCTGCAGGACCAGCAACAGCCATTGCTGCAGCTGAAACACCAAACTTCTCTTCGAATGCTTTAACCAAGTCATTCAAATCCATAACGGACATGCTACCTACTGCTTCAATGATTTCTTCTTTAGTAATCGCCATTTTTAGCTCCTAATACTTAAATAGTTAATCTGTCGCTTATTCAGCGGCAGGGGTTTCGTTTGCTTCTGTTCCAGCTTCTGGGGCTGCGGCGGCAGGCTCAGCACTTGCTTCCGGAGCGGCAGCTTCAGCAACTACTTCTGCTGGGGCTGCTGCTTCAACTGCAGGGGCTGCAACAGGAGCAGCTGGTGCTCCTTCTGCTTTTTGTGCTGCTACTGCGCCCAATACGCGAGCCATCGCAGAAACTGGGGCTAACATCACACCCAACAACTGAGATAACAACTCGTCGCGGCTTGGAATTGTTGCTAAGGCTTTTACGCCTGCAACATCTAACAACTTGCCGTTATATAAGCCAGCTTTAATGACTAGCTGATCTTGAGTCTTAGCAAAGTTCTGCAATACTTTTGCCGAAGCAATTGGATCAGCAGAAATGCCGTAAATCAAGGGGCCAACCATCGAATCAGCAAGAGGCTCAAACTGTGTACCTTGTGCAGCACGGCGCGCCAATGTGTTCTTCAATACACGAAGATATACACCTTGGTCACGTGCACTAGCACGTAGCTTTGTCAACTGCTCTACTGGAATACCGCGGTATTCAGCAAGCACGACGGTTTGGGCTCCAGCCAATTGAGCGCCGACATCAGCAACAATCGCTTTTTTGTCTTGTACATTCAAAGGCACGGTTTAACTCCATAAAAACCAACTGTTGCCAGTTGGGGTTACACACCAGCGTCTGATCATTTGTTCACAAAAACTCTTGTGAAAATCTTTTCAGGGTCGCCATCTGCGCTGGCTATTACTTTCGTAACGATTAAGAATTAACTCTTTGGAAGAACTAATTCACCAACGGTCTTTGATGTTCGACTCTCACTCAATAAGCGGGAGTCGACCCAAAGTTCTTTTTTGTTACAGACTAATTAAGCCGCCGCCTGTAACGATGCTTGGTCAACACGTACGCCTGCACCCATGGTGCTGCTTACGGCAACCTTCTTTAAATAAACACCCTTCGATGCAGGAGGTTTCGCTTTATTCAAAGCCTCAAGCAATGCGAGTAAATTGGATTTCAATGCAGCTGGCTCGAATGAACGACGACCAATGCTTGCATGAACGATACCGGCTTTGTCCACACGGAATTGCACTTGACCAGCTTTTGCATTCTTAACTGCAGTTGCAACGTCAGGGGTAACTGTCCCTACTTTTGGATTCGGCATCAAACCACGTGGGCCCAATACTTGACCTAAAGTACCAACAATTTTCATTGTGTCTGGGGATGCGATCAAAACGTCAAAATCAATTTTGCCGCCTTTAATTTGTTCCGCAAGATCTTCCATGCCAACGATTTCTGCACCAGCAGCTTTAGCTTGTTCAGCCTTCTCGCCTTGTGCAAAAACAGCAACACGAACATGCTTACCTGTACCAGCTGGGAGCACAACTGCGCCACGTACAACTTGGTCAGATTTCTTAGCATCAATACCCAACTGAACTGCAACATCAATTGACTCATCAAACTTGGCAGTTGCACACTCTTTAACGAGGTTCAATGCATCGTCTAATGGATAAAATTTATTGCGATCAACCTTAGATTGAATTGCTTTTACGCGTTTAGATAATTTAGTCATGATTAGAGACCTTCCACAGTGATGCCCATGGAACGGGCGCTACCAGCGATTGTTCTTACAGCTGCATCCATATCGGCCGCTGTCAAATCTGGCATTTTTGCTTTAGCGATTTCTTCCGCTTGAGCACGAGTAATTTTTCCTACCTTATCGGTATGAGGACGTGGTGATCCTTTTTCGATCTTTGCAGCTTTCTTAATCATGATGGTTGCTGGAGGAGTCTTCATGATGAAAGTGAAGCTCTTATCAGCGAACGCTGTAATCACGACTGGAATAGGCAGGCCAGGCTCCATGCTCTGAGTTTGAGCATTAAACGCCTTACAAAATTCCATAATGTTAAGACCACGTTGACCCAATGCTGGACCTACGGGTGGTGATGGATTTGCTTTACCTGCAGGAATCTGCAGCTTAATAAAGCCAATAATCTTTTTTGCCATGTATGCTCCTTTAAGCGCGCCTAACCTCATTAAGAAAGACCGCCGTTGAGTTAACGCTTTGCTAGTTTTTGGCTTTCTAGCTCCGCTCCTCGGTTAATTACAAAATCTAAATAACCATCTAAAACTACATTTACTACTTCACTGCAAAACTGGACTAAGTCCTTGTTTTTACATCTTTTCTACTTGGCCGAACTCCAGCTCAACTGGGGTACCGCGGCCGAAAATTGTAACAGAAACGCGCAATCTTGACTTCTCATAGTTCACTTCTTCAACGTTTCCATTGAAATCTGTGAACGGACCTTCTTTAACGCGAACCATCTCACCCACCTCAAACAGAGTCTTAGGCTTAGGTTTATCTACCCCAGCCTGCATTTGATCCATTATTTTGGTAACTTCTGCTGTAGAAATTGGGCTTGGGCGGTTACGAACACCACCCACAAAACCAGTCACTTTTGGCGTATTTTTCACCAAATGCCAGCTCTCATCGGTCATTTCCATTTCAATCAGGACATATCCCGGAAAGAAACGACGCTCAGATACAGATTTGGTGCCGGATTTGATTTCTACAACCTCTTCGGATGGAACCAAAATACGACCAAATTTTTCAGGCATACCAGAACGGGCGATGCGCTCCTCGAGACCCTTTTTTACACTTTTTTCCATACCGGAATAGGCATGAATAACATACCAGCGCATATTGCCGGTAGCTTGAGGATTTGCGGCTACTTCAGAATCAATCATTTTTCTTACTCACTTCCAGCCTAAAAAGACTGAAAAAACTAGCCATTCAATTAATTTGTCTGCGATCCACAAAAACAAGGACATGATCAGAACAAAGCCAAATACGACTAGAGTCATTTGGGTAGTCTCTTTACGAGTTGGCCAAACAACCTTTTTTACTTCATACCAAGAATCTTTTGCGTAGGCGATAAAACGACGCCCATCAGGAGAAATCGCCACAATCAAAACAGCAGCTGCAATGCCACCAAATAAAACAGCAAGGCGAACCAATAGGGATTGGTCTACCAACGTGTAGTAAAGAACTAACGCTGCAACAACGATTAAAGCAGCGAGTCCAGAGACCCAGCCGCTTTTTTCTTCAGTATGACTTGCTGTTTGATGAGACATTTTGCTTTCAGTTCAAATCGTGGCAGGGGCGGAGGGCATCGAACCCCCAACCTTTGGTTTTGGAGACCAACGCTCTGCCAATTGAGCTACACCCCTTTATAAAAACTTCTTAAGCCAAAATCTTTGCAACCACGCCGGCGCCAACAGTACGGCCACCTTCACGGATCGCAAAACGTAAACCTTCTTCCATCGCAATCGGAGCGATGAGTTTGACGGTAATTGTGACGTTATCACCAGGCATCACCATCTCTTTGTCTTTTGGCAACTCGATTGAACCAGTTACGTCCGTAGTACGGAAGTAGAACTGTGGACGATAGTTGTTAAAGAATGGAGTATGACGACCACCTTCGTCTTTACCCAAGATGTAAACCTCGGCTGTAAAGTGCGTATGTGGAGTGATAGAACCAGGCTTTGCCAATACTTGGCCGCGCTCAACTTCTTCACGTTTTGTACCGCGTAACAAGATACCAACGTTATCGCCTGCTTGACCTTGGTCGAGCAATTTGCGGAACATTTCAACACCAGTACAAGTGGTCTTGAGGGTTGGCTTGATACCGATGATTTCAATCTCTTCACCGACCTTGATGATGCCGCGCTCGATACGACCAGTCACCACAGTACCGCGACCGGAGATAGAGAACACGTCTTCTACTGGCATCAAGAACGCACCGTCAACAGCACGCTCTGGAGTTGGGATGTATGAGTCAAGGGCTTCAGCCAATTTCATGATGGCTTCTTTACCCAATTTACCTTCGTCGCCTTCTAAGGCTAACTTAGCAGAACCTTGGATGATCGGTGTGTCATCGCCTGGGAAGTTGTACTTAGAGAGAAGTTCACGAACTTCCATTTCAACTAACTCAAGCAATTCAGCGTCATCAACCATGTCGCACTTGTTTAAGAAAACAACGATGTAAGGAACGCCCACTTGGCGTGCCAAGAGGATGTGCTCACGAGTTTGTGGCATTGGGCCGTCAGCAGCAGAGCAAACCAAAATAGCGCCGTCCATCTGCGCAGCACCAGTAATCATGTTCTTCACATAGTCAGCATGTCCTGGGCAATCCACGTGAGCGTAGTGACGATTGGCAGTCTCGTACTCAACGTGTGCAGTATTAATCGTAATACCACGTGCTTTTTCTTCAGGAGCAGCATCGATCTGATCGTATGCTTTTGCTTCGCCACCGAATGCTTTAGAAAGCACGGTTGCGATTGCTGCTGTCAAGGTGGTTTTACCGTGGTCAACGTGACCGATGGTGCCTACGTTTACGTGCGGTTTTGTCCGCTCGAACTTTTCTTTTGCCATTTTTAATCTGCCTTTAGTTAACTCTTAAACCAAACACGAAATACACAATTAATAAATCAAACATGGTGCCCATGGGCAGGATCGAACTGCCGACCTCTCCCTTACCAAGGGAGTGCTCTACCACTGAGCCACATGGGCCAAATCTAATGCAACAAATTCTGGAGCGGGATAAGAGAATCGAACTCTTGACCGAAGATTGGAAATCTGCTGTTTTACCATTAAACTAATCCCGCACATCTGGTGGAGGGGGTAGGATTCGAACCTACGTAGGCGTAGCCAACAGATTTACAGTCTGCCTCCTTTAGCCGCTCGGACACCCCTCCGCGAACCCAATATTCTGACTCCAAATGGAGTTTCTGTCAATCACTCTAAACGCTTTGCACAAGTAAAAACGCCCAGACCTAAAAGGGTCTGGGCGTCGCTTTGGTGCCCGGCAGTTACCTACTTTCACACGGGTAATCCGCACTATCATCGGCGTAGAATCGTTTCACTGTCCTGTTCGGGATGGGAAGGAGTGGTTCCAATTCGCTATGGTCACCGGGCGTAGAGGGTTGAGTTGCTGATAAATCAACAACTCTATTTGAGTAAGCATGTATTAAGGATGCAGATTAAATCTGGCAAACATCCAACACAATAGTGCTGGTTATAGGATCAAGCCTAACGGGCAATTAGTATCGGTTAGCTTAACGCATTACTGCGCTTCCACACCCGACCTATCAACGTTGTGGTCTTCAACGACCCTTTATGTAGGTTAAACCTACGGGAGATCTCATCTTCAGGCAAGTTTCCCGCTTAGATGCTTTCAGCGGTTATCTCTTCCGTACATAGCTACCCTGCGATGCTTCTGGCGAAACAACAGGTACACCAGCGGTACGTCCACTCCGGTCCTCTCGTACTAGGAGCAGCCCCCGTCAAATCTCCAACGCCCATGGCAGATAGGGACCAAACTGTCTCACGACGTTTTAAACCCAGCTCACGTACCTCTTTAAATGGCGAACAGCCATACCCTTGGGACCGGCTACAGCCCCAGGATGAGATGAGCCGACATCGAGGTGCCAAACACCGCCGTCGATATGAACTCTTGGGCGGTATCAGCCTGTTATCCCCAGAGTACCTTTTATCCGTTGAGCGATGGCCCTTCCATACAGAACCACCGGATCACTATGACCTGCTTTCGCACCTGCTCGACTTGTCGGTCTCGCAGTTAAGCACGCTTTTGCCATTGCACTTTAGGTACGATGTCCGACCGTACCAAGCGTACCTTCGTACTCCTCCGTTACACTTTGGGAGGAGACCGCCCCAGTCAAACTGCCTACCATGCACTGTTCCCGACCCGGATAACGGGCCAAGGTTAGAACCTCAAACAAATCAGGGTGGTATTTCAAGGTTGGCTCCAGCAGAACTAGCATCCTGCTATCAACGCCTCCCACCTATCCTACACAGACCGGTTCAAAGTCCAATGCAAAGCTACAGTAAAGGTTCATGGGGTCTTTCCGTCTAGCCACGGGTAGATTGCATCATCACAAACATTTCAACTTCGCTGAGTCTCAGGAGGAGACAGTGTGGCCATCGTTACGCCATTCGTGCAGGTCGGAACTTACCCGACAAGGAATTTCGCTACCTTAGGACCGTTATAGTTACGGCCGCCGTTTACTGGGACTTCAATCAAGAGCTTGCACCCCATCATTTAATCTTCCAGCACCGGGCAGGCGTCACACCCTATACGTCCACTTTCGTGTTTGCAGAGTGCTGTGTTTTTATTAAACAGTCGCAGCCACCTTTTTATTGCAACCCTTTCGTCCTCCCCTTGTACAGGTTCAAACTACCAGGGCGTACCTTATCCCGAAGTTACGGTACAAATTTGCCGAGTTCCTTCTCCTGAGTTCTCTCAAGCGCCTTAGAATACTCATCTCGCCCACCTGTGTCGGTTTGCGGTACGGTCTTGTTAGACTGAAGCTTAGAGGCTTTTCTTGGAACCACTTCCAATTGCTTCGCGAATAAATTCGCTCGTCTCACGCCCTTGAATTACGCTACCGGATTTACCTAATAGCCATCTCCAACGCAAGAACCGGGACATCCAACACCCGGACAACTTTCCGCGATCCGTCCCCCCATCGCATCTAACAATGGTCAAGGAATATTAACCTTGTTCCCATCAGCTACGCATCTCTGCCTCGCCTTAGGGGCCGACTCACCCTGTTCCGATGAACGTTGAACAGGAAACCTTGGGCTTACGGCGAGGGGGCTTTTCACCCCCTTTATCGCTACTCATGTCAGCATTCGCACTTCTGATACCTCCAGCATCCTTTACAAGACACCTTCACAGGCTTACAGAACGCTCTCCTACCATCACATTGCTGTGATCCGCAGCTTCGGTTATATGCTTAGCCCCGTTACATCTTCCGCGCAGGACGACTCGATCAGTGAGCTATTACGCTTTCTTTAAAGGATGGCTGCTTCTAAGCCAACCTCCTGACTGTTTTAGCCTTCCCACTTCGTTTCCCACTTAGCATATATTAGGGACCTTAGCTGGCGGTCTGGGTTGTTTCCCTCTTGACACCGGACGTTAGCACCCGATGTCTGTCTCCCGTGCTCGCACTCGTAGGTATTCGGAGTTTGCTATGGCGCAGTAATCCGCAATGGACCCCACTACCATGACAGTGCTCTACCCCCTACGGTGATACACGAGGCACTACCTAAATAGTTTTCGGAGAGAACCAGCTATTTCCAGTTTTGTTTAGCCTTTCACCCCTATCCACAGCTCATCCCCTAACTTTTCAACGTTAGTGGGTTCGGTCCTCCAGTACGTGTTACCGCACCTTCAACCTGGCCATGGATAGATCAACTGGTTTCGGGTCTACACCCAGCAACTAGCGCCCTATTCGGACTCGCTTTCGCTACGCCTTCCCTATTCGGTTAAGCTTGCTACTGAATGTAAGTCGCTGACCCATTATACAAAAGGTACGCAGTCACCCCTTACGAGGCTCCTACTGTTTGTATGCACACAATTTCAGGATCTATTTCACTCCCCTCCCGGGGTTCTTTTCGCCTTTCCCTCACGGTACTTGTTCACTATCGGTCGATTACGAGTATTTAGCCTTGGAGGATGGTCCCCCCATATTCAGACAGGATTTCACGTGTCCCGCCCTACTTGTCTCTAGCCTAGTACCACCCAATAATTTTCACATACGGGACTATCACCCTTTATTGTTGGACTTTCCATTCCATTCTGTTAATTACTGAGCTATCACTAGAAGGCTCTTCCCATTTCGCTCGCCACTACTTTGGGAATCTCGGTTGATGTCTTTTCCTCTCGCTACTTAGATGTTTCAGTTCACGAGGTTCGCTTCTCATACCCTATGTATTCAGGTATGGATACCACAAAAGTGGTGGGTTTCCCCATTCAGAAATCCCCGGATCAAAGCTTATTTACCAGCTCCCCGGGGCTTATCGCAGGTTATAACGTCTTTCGTCGCCTGTAATCGCCAAGGCATCCATCATGTGCACTTATTCACTTGATCCTATAACGAGCACCATTGCTAGTACCTGTTACAGGTTTACTTCTACTTCTGACATGTTTGCCGTAATCCAAACTGTAAGTACTTGTTAAGAACTTTGTAAAACTCGTTTGATATTACTGATTGATGATTCAATCTTTACCCTTATTACATTGTCAAACGCACTCTCAAAGATACGTTTGACACTTTGCTTACTCAAATTTTTAAAGAACAGCCATAAATGGCAAAACTAAACAATTTACTAATCGCTTAGTTTTGACATTTAAGAGTTGGTGGAGGATGACGGGATCGAACCGACGACCCCCTGCTTGCAAAGCAGGTGCTCTCCCAGCTGAGCTAATCCCCCAACGTCCACTAAATCCATATCACTACTGATTGGTGGGTCTGGTAGGACTTGAACCTACGACCCCTGCGTTATCAACACAGTGCTCTAACCAGCTGAGCTACAGACCCGTGGCTTTTATTGTCAACCGATAAGTGTGGGCACTATAGATCCAGCATCTTTTCTCTAGAAAGGAGGTGATCCAGCCGCACCTTCCGATACGGCTACCTTGTTACGACTTTACCCCAGTCATGAACCCTGCCGTGGCAGTCGCCCTCCTTGCGGTTAGGCTAACGGCTTCTGGCAAAACCCACTCCCATGGTATGACGGGCGGTGTGTACAAGACCCGGGAACGTATTCACCGCGACATTCTGATCCGCGATTACTAGCGATTCCAGCTTCACGTAGTCGAGTTGCAGACTACGATCCGGACTACGATGCATTTTCTGAGATTAGCTCCCCCTCGCGGGTTGGCAACCCTCTGTATGCACCATTGTATGACGTGTGAAGCCCTACCCATAAGGGCCATGAGGACTTGACGTCATCCCCACCTTCCTCCGGTTTGTCACCGGCAGTCTCTTTAGAGTGCTCTTGCGTAGCAACTAAAGACAAGGGTTGCGCTCGTTGCGGGACTTAACCCAACATCTCACGACACGAGCTGACGACAGCCATGCAGCACCTGTGTTCACTTTCTCTTACGAGCACCTAATGTATCTCTACTTCGTTAGTGACATGTCAAGGGTAGGTAAGGTTTTTCGCGTTGCATCGAATTAATCCACATCATCCACCGCTTGTGCGGGTCCCCGTCAATTCCTTTGAGTTTTAATCTTGCGACCGTACTCCCCAGGCGGCTGACTTCACGCGTTAGCTACGTTACTCAGGATGTAAATCCCGAACAACTAGTCAGCATCGTTTAGGGCGTGGACTACCAGGGTATCTAATCCTGTTTGCTCCCCACGCTTTCGTGCATGAGCGTCAGTGTTATCCCAGGGGGCTGCCTTCGCCATTGGTATTCCTCCACATATCTACGCATTTCACTGCTACACGTGGAATTCTACCCCCCTCTGACACACTCTAGCTATACAGTCACAGGCGCCATTCCCAGGTTAAGCCCGGGGATTTCACGCCTGTCTTGTATAACCGCCTGCGCACGCTTTACGCCCAGTAATTCCGATTAACGCTCGCACCCTACGTATTACCGCGGCTGCTGGCACGTAGTTAGCCGGTGCTTATTCTTCAGGTACCGTCATTCCCGGACTGTGTTAGAGCCGGTGTTTCTTCCCTGACAAAAGAGCTTTACAACCCGAAGGCCTTCTTCACTCACGCGGCATTGCTGGATCAGGGTTGCCCCCATTGTCCAAAATTCCCCACTGCTGCCTCCCGTAGGAGTCTGGGCCGTGTCTCAGTCCCAGTGTGGCTGATCGTCCTCTCAGACCAGCTACTGATCGTTGCCTTGGTGGGCTTTTACCCCACCAACTAGCTAATCAGGCATCGGCCGCTCTAATCGCGCGAGGTCTTTCGATCCCCCGCTTTCCCCCTCAGGGCGTATGCGGTATTAGCACAGCTTTCGCTGCGTTATCCCCCACGATAAGGTACGTTCCGATGTATTACTCACCCGTTCGCCACTCGCCACCAGGTGCAAGCACCCGTGCTGCCGTTCGACTTGCATGTGTAAGGCATGCCGCCAGCGTTCAATCTGAGCCAGGATCAAACTCTTCAGTTCAATTCCTGTGATCCTTGCGGATCGTCGCACTCATTCAAGAAATCGACTTGGTAAAAAACCAAATCTTTACTGTCTATGAGTACTATTTATTTACATCTGTCCCGAAGGACTGGATGCTTTCACTTAGTACCCACAATTATCGGTTGACTAATTTTTAAAGAGGGCTGATTTGTTTTGTATTTCAAAAAACATTCAGCAGAGAGGTGAGACTATATCCCACTTTTTCAGGGTCGTCAACACCTTTCGTACTCTTTTATTTAAAAAAGCCTAAGTTTTTTCTTACTTTTAAAATAAACTCATTAAAAACAATGGGTTATATTTTTAAAAAAATTTAACTTTTTTGACTAAATTCAACTTTTTTGGAAATTTGACCCTAGATAGCCAAAAAAAATTGGCTTTTTATGTCCTGATTTGGACTATTTCCAACACATAAGGGAAAACCCTGAAATTTATTTCTAAAACTGCTAAAATATTGCTATGCACAATAAATTAGCGAATAGTCACTTACCTACCAGCCCATATACGGCAGGGCAGGCTGTACCCGTTCGTGAATTGCACGCTGGGTACAGACCAGAAATATTGAACCATTTACTCCAGTTAAATGAGGAAGATAGACGCCTACGCTTTGGCACACAAACTCCCAACGAAGTCATCAGGCACTATGTGGAACACCTTGATTTCAACAAGGATGTCATTTTTGGCGTGTTCGACTTAGACCTGAAGCTTATTGGAATGGCACATTTAGCCTATCTCCCCGAGCAAAAGGGCGCCACAAGGGCAGCCGAGTTTGGCGTTTCAGTGTTGCCAGAAGGGCGCGGCCAAGGTTTAGGCACAGCGTTATTAGAGCGATCAGCCGTCCACTCGCGCAATACACGCATTGAAACTCTGTATGTTCACTGCCTCGTAAACAATAAGGCAATGATGCACTTGGCACAAAAGGCTGGAATGACCGTTGAATATGCCTATGGCGATGCCGATGCTTGCCTTAAATTGCCCCCCGCAAACCCAGCAACTATTGTTGAAGAGGCGGCAAATGAACAATGGGCAGATTTAGATTACGCACTAAAAGAAAATCTCAAGCGCTCTAATCAAGCATGGTGGTGGTTCCTAGGAAGACCTGGACTAGCTCGTTAATTCCCGCTAGGAGCGCCACGCAATATCCAACTTGTGAGCGCAGTCAAATCTGTATTACTTAATTTTGTATTAGCAGGCATGGGAACAACACCCCACGATCCCGAACCACCTTTAGCAATTTTATTTTTTAAAAAAGCCTGTGCATTCGGTTCGTTTTTATATTTTTCTGCAACCGACTGAAAGCTAGGACCAACAATTTTTTTATTAATTGCATGACAACCTAAGCATGCATTTTGCTTTGCAAGCGCGAGTGTTTTTTCATCCTCCACATTCGCTTGTGCAGAAGCAATGCAACAAGAAAGCGCTGCATATATTAAAACTAGTTTGGCAATCGCGCGCAGCATTACCATCACCCAATTAAAAATTTATTGGAATTTAGGAGGTGCACTGGGTTGCGTTTGATCGGCCTTGCCCTGTTTCTCTAAACGAATTTTTTCATCTTGAGAAATGATGTCAAAGTAAACAAAAACTTCCTTTACGCCATTCGTATTGCTTGCCACCTTTTTTGCAAGATCGGCTTCGCCTTGAGTCAAGATGCCCATGAGATAAACACTACTTCCTTCCGCCACAATCGCCATCGAATTTGATGGTAATTGATCTGTAAAAATCATTTGGGTTTTGATCTTTGATTCAAGGTAAGAATCATTTGCTCTTGAGGTATAGCTACTATTAGGCCCAATCACTAGCTCATTAAACACAGTTCGCGCATTCTTCATTGCTTTTACGTATGCGTCTGCATCATTTTTAATATCAGCATCTTTGACTTCGCCAGTCAACAAAACTTTCTGATTGAATGATGTGACGTTGATGTGTGCGCTATCACCAAAACGTTTTGCAAGAGCATTCTCTGCCTCTAACTCAATGCCCTTATCTATCGCCTGTACTGCTGGGGTACGGCGATCTGCCATGATGCTTGCGCCTGCCGCCACACCTCCAACAGCAACCACAGCACATGCCGAAAGTTGTGATGCAATGATTGCAGAAAAAAACAATTTTCTAAGAAGCAAAATTTTCATTGAGTAATTTTTCTAAGTTGAATTAACTGTAAATATTTAATCAAGTAATACGTGGTCGACGCCATCACATAAAGCATGCAGTAAAACTAAATGTGTTTCTTGAATGCGCGCCGTCCTTGTTGATGGTGCACACAGATGAATATCATCTTTATCTAACAATTGAGCAATTTTTCCGCCGCCATTACCAGTCAGCGCAATAATTTTGATGCCCATCTGTTTTGCGACCTCAATCGCCTTGATAACATTCTTTGAGTTTCCAGAAGTGGAGATTCCCAAAAGAATATCGCCATTTTTTCCAAGTCCGCGTACTTGTTTGCTAAAGATTTCGTCATAGCTATAGTCATTCCCAACCGCAGTCAGAATTGAGGTGTCTGTTGTCAAGGCAATTGCCGCCAATTCTTGACGCTCTCTTTCAAAGCGTCCAATGAGTTCAGCGGCGAAGTGCTGAGCATCTGCAGCAGAACCGCCATTACCGCAAGCCATGACCTTTCCGCCGGCCCGCAAACAATTAACCATTGCAATTACGCCCTGAGCAACAATTTCTGGCAAAACTTTTTCGGCATCTTGCTTAACAGCGATGCTATCTAGAAAATGTTGGGAAGCGCGCATGCGCAAACGTTCATTGAGATTTTTTTCCATGACAATATTATGCGCCAAAGATACCCTAATATCAGTAGCATTCAGCTTATTTCAAAAGCGACGTATGCTCTTGATAATTAATTAACTTTTCACAGGCAACCAGCATGGGACTCAGCTCATTTGATTTTTTAAAGCAGCAGGATTTGCCTGCTGGTGCCCTCTACATGGTTGCGACGCCTATAGGCAATTTGGGTGATATTACTTTGCGCGCCCTCCACGTGCTCAATGCAGTCGATGGGATTGCTTGTGAAGACACCAGACATAGCGCAGCTCTACTCCAACAATTTGGCATTCATAAAAAGTGTATAGCGCTTCACGAACACAACGAAATTACTGGCGCCCAAACTGTTATCGAGCATCTTTCTAATAATCAGCGCTGGGCCTACATTTCAGATGCAGGCACCCCAGGCGTATCAGATCCCGGATCAAGACTGGTCAACGAAGTTCAAAACGCAGGCCTGAGGGTGATACCCATTCCTGGTGCTAGCGCAGTATCTAGCGCAATTTCAGTGGCAGGGTCTGTTATGCAACCTTCAGAAGGGCGTTTTCAGTTTTTAGGTTTTTGGCCCAATAAAACCAAGGAGCGCGATGCCTTCATAAAAGATATCTCTGGCAGCCAAAAAGCCAGCATCTTTTTTGAATCTCCTCATCATATAAAAGAGACACTTCGTTTACTTAAAAAAAATTTAACGCCTGAGCGTCCTCTTTTAATTTGTCGAGAATTAACAAAAAAATTCGAGCAGCTCGCAACCCTTCAAGCACAAGACCTTAACGATTGGTTAGACAATGCCGAAAGCCTGAAAGGCGAGTTTGTAATCATAGTAGCAGGGCGCTCAACCAATAAAGATGAGGCTCAAGAGCATTCATCACTCTTGCTTTGGGCCAATGCACTTAGCCCATACCTTAGCAGCAAAGAGATTGCCGCTGTTCTTGCCCAAACTTTAGGGCTCACAAAAAAAGAAGCTTACCAAATTGCTTTAGACGCCAAAGACGAGCATTAATAAAAAAGCTGGCGCAAGGCCAGCTTTTAATTGAATAAGAAACTATTACTTTGCGGGAGGCGCTTTTGGTTCAGGCAATTTTCCACCAGCGGAGTTAGCCATATAAACAACAGCGCGACCTAATTCGTAATCACTTACATCAGCAGGACTTGCTCCACCACGTGCAGGCATCGCGCCCTTACCTTTAAGCACAGAAGTTAATAATCCATCATAGCCTTTGCCTAAACGTGGAGCCCAAGCAGCCGCATCACCAAATTTAGGGGCGCCTGCAGCGCCGCTAGCATGGCATGCAGCACAAACTGCTTTATAAACTTGCTCGCCAGTTTGCAACTCTTTAGGAGTGCTTGCATCCTTAAAATTCAACTGAGCAACCGGCTTAATTAACTGCTCAGTGCTCGCAGAAGAGTCGCCACGCTTGCCATTGTTCACAAAGACCATTAACAACAAAATAATGATGAGTGGCACAAAAAAGCTTGCAAACACCATGATGATGAGTTGTTTTGGGGACTTAATCAGATTTCCGTGCTCATTGCTCATAAGAATTTATCGTTTGACGAGTTTTAGGTTAGGTTTGCCGTGATTATAACTAGAGAGTAGGGTTATAGGCACATACAATAGCGGGGTATCCAGTTTTTTCACTAGCGCCCGTAGCTCAGTGGATAGAGTATTGGCCTCCGAAGCCAAGGGTCGCAGGTTCGATTCCTGCCGGGCGCGCCAAAATTCAAGGGGTTTTTGACCTATATCATGCGAAAAGTTACGAAAACCGCTATCATTTGCACCTAACTTATTGATTCTTATCGTGTCTACACATTTAAATTCCGCCCTTTCAGAGCCGTCCTTAACGAATCCTTTGCCGCCAGAGGCACCATTACCGCATCGAAAAATTATTCGAAGCTGGCTCATCCCCATGGCTCAAGGTGAAACTGGGCGCGCGATCATGCTGTTAATGATCGACTCTTTTTTATGGTTAGGCTGTATTGCAGGAACCATATTTGTCGAGAACGTTCTGCTTAAAGTGATTTTCGGTCTCATTGCCGGTTTTGTGACTGGTCGCATCTTTATTTTGGGTCATGACGCATGCCATCAAAGCTTCACGCCCAATCGCGAACTAAATAAAGTATTAGGGCGTATTGCTTTCCTGCCATCTCTGACACCATATAGCTTATGGGATGTTGGTCATAACGTTGTTCATCATGGTCAAACAAATCTAAAAGGTTTTGACTTTGTATGGGCACCCCTATCAAAATCAGAATACGACGCGCTTCCCCCATGGCGTAAGGCTCTAGAGCGCCTTTACCGCAGTGGATGGGGCCCTGTTTTCTACTACTTAATTGAAATTTGGTGGAGACGCGAGTATTTCCCTAACGCCAAAAATAAACCCGGTGATCGACCAATTTTCTTAAAAGACAATTTGCTAGTTACCGCGTTTGCCATCGTCTGGATTGGCACTTTAATTGCCGGAGCAATTGCAACTGGCCAATCCATATGGATTGGCTTGCTCACTGGCTTTGCTGTTCCTTTCTTGTTCTGGAACGGAATGATTGGATTTGTGGTTTATGTTCATCACACCCATCCAAAGGTATCTTGGTACGACAAGAAATCTGAATGGTTGCGGGCGCAACCGTTTGTTTCCACTACGGTTCATCTGACTTTTAGCTGGATATGGGGCGCCTTAATGCACCACATCATGGAGCACACAGCCCATCATGTGGATATGAGTGTGCCGCTATATCGCCTGCCAGAAGCCCAAAAGACCTTGGAAACCATCCTTCCTGAACGTATTTTCGTGCAAAAGTTCTCATGGGCTTGGTATTTCGATACTGCTCGCAAGTGCAAGCTATACGACTTCGAAAACAAGGCTTGGTTAGATTTTGACGGCAATAAGACAGCGGAATCAGTTCGAGTTGTACTGAGCCCTGCTCCTGCGGGACAAAACGGGTAAAATAGATCTCTGTATAAAGATTTGCCTTACCCGGATTGCCAATGACTACCTCGACTCCAGCAGCTACCCAAGAAAACTCACAGAGCCTGAAATTTTGCTCTTCTTGCAGTCGCGAAAAACGGCTTGAAGGTGGCACATGGATTCCCACAAGCAATCGTAAGCAGCGCTGGATTTGCGCTAGCTGCTTATACAACCGTACGCATCGTACTGGCTCTGCTAAAACCTAAATTCTTAAACATTTAATGCTTTAAGCGCCATCCCCTACATAGGGGTTGGTTTTTCGTTCTTGGCCAAATGTAGACATGGGGCCGTGTCCAGGAACAAACTGTACGTCATCGCCTAATGGCCATAACTTCGTTTTAATTGCATTAATTAAATCTGCATGGTTACCTCGTGGAAAATCCGTTCGCCCAATTGATCCGGCAAATAGAACATCACCAACAATTGCAAGACGATTTTCCTTATCAAAAAATACAACGTGGCCAGGAGTATGGCCAGGACAATGAAATACCTCAAGATCAACATTTCCCACTTGAACATGATCGCCATTATTTAACCAACGATCAGGCTCAAAAGCTTTCGCATGACCAAATCCAAAACGCACTGTTTGTTCTGGCAACTGATCAATCCAAAAGCGCTCATCTTCCTGTGGCCCCTCAATAGGCACTTTCAGTTGCTCGGCCAAATCTTTAGCGGCGGCACAATGGTCTAGGTGACCGTGAGTAAGTAATATTTTTTTAACATTACCTCCCATCTGTTTCACGCCTTCAAGTATCTTTTCGATATCACCGCCTGGGTCGACTACAGCAGCATCGCCTGTTTCTTGACAAACTAAGATTGAACAATTTTGCTCAAAGGGCGTAACCGGAACAATTCCTAATTTAATTGGCATATGGATATAGAAGATAAATTCATAATTGGATGAGCAATCATTTTATGAGAGTCGGCATAAAATGAAAGCAAAGGAAAAACAATGAACTCTCAAGAAACTTTTAAATTCGCAGAAACTCACGAATGGGCAGACCAAGAAGGTGATGGCCTTATATGGGTAGGTATTAGCAATCATGCGCAAGAGGCTTTGGGTGATGTGATGTTTTTTCAAGCACCCAAACTTGGTCAACAGGTAAAGCAGGGTGAGGCAATTGCTGTCATTGAGTCGGTTAAAGCAGCTAGTGATATTCATGCGCCAGTAAGCGGAGAAATTGTTGCTCTCAACAATGAAGTAGATGCTGCACCAGAACTCGTTAATGAAAACCCATACGGGATTTGGCTTTTCAAAATTAAGCCTTTATCTAACGAAAGCCTAGTTTCAGATTTAAGTCGACTCTTAACATTAGAAGAATACAGCGCTGGTCCTGGCGCCTAAACCTAGATGGAAATAGGATCACGTTCAATTAGCCAACGAATACGACCTTCCTTGGTAATCCGACCCTGAGAATTCTCACGCAAATAGCGATCCATTGCCTCAAGTATTTCCTGTAAATCTTTACGATCTTCCGACTCAATTAAGAGTTGGGCGCGCTCAGTACCTGCGACCCGCATCACCGCTTTAGGCACTGGGTCGTATACCCTGAGACCTTTAGATATCCGGCCTTGAGAATGCATTTGCCTCTTCAATACATTCAAAAACTGAATCGCTTTATCTAGGTTTTTAGCTTCTGCATGTACCAGAGCCTGATAAGAAAAGGGTGGCAAACCCGCCTCTTTTCTTTCGTGTGCCGTATACGATAAAAATCCATCGACATCATGGCGCAATAAATACTGGAATACGGCAGCATCTGGGAACTGGGTTTCAATGTAAATCTCGCCACCCGCTTCACCATCTTTGTTGGCACGTCCCGCTCTACCTGCGACTTGAACTAGTTGTGCAAACAATCTTTCTGCAGCCCTAAAATCTTGAGAGAACAATCTACCATCAGAGTCTAAAACGGCGACCAAACCAATGTTTTGATAATCATGTCCCTTGGCAATCATCTGGGTTCCCACGACGATATCTACATTTCCTTCATGTATCTCCTGAAATAGCGCCTCTGCACCCTTACTCTTTCTGCTTGAATCTGTATCAACACGCAGTACACGGGCACTAGGCCACATCTCTTCAACCAAATCCTCTATCTTTTGCGTGCCTTGTCCCAAAGTCTTAAGATCAGCATTCCCACAATCAGGGCAATGCGTTGGGATTGGTTTAACCAAACCACAATGATGACAACTTAAAACTGACTTTCTACTTATTGCGCCTGCTTTGTGAAGAACCATGTAAGAACTACATTGCCCACATTTTGATAGCCACGAACATGCGCTACAACTCAATACAGGCGAGTAGCCGCGCCGATTAATCAGTATTAGGCTTTGCTGCTTTTTTTCTAAATTCTGACTAATGGCATTACAAAGCGTCTTAGTGATCGGACTTTTTATTTTTGGCTTGCAGCCATCACCTGGGCTAAATTGCGTTTGAGGATCTCGAGTGTTGATTAAGTGAACACTTGGCAAATTAGCGCCTTGAGCGCGCCGATCTAAACGAATGTGTTCATAACGTCCTGCTTTGGCAGCCATCCATGTTTCAAGCGAGGGCGTGGCTGATGCTAAAAGGATCGGAATTTTAAGGTCGTGAGCTCGCCAAATTACAAGATCACGTGCAGAGTATCTGATGCCATCTTGTTGTTTATAAGAAGGATCGTTTTCTTCGTCAACAACGATTGCACTCAGATTAGGTAGGGGTGTTAGCGCAGCCAAGCGGGTACCCAAAATAATTTGGGCTTTACCTGTGATTGCGTCATGCCATGCAATGCCTCTAACTTTTTCACTTACGCCACTGTGAAGAACTACCATTTCCTTTTCTGGGAAATAAGCGCGCACTCTACGCTCTAACTGGGGCGTTAAATTAATTTCTGGCACCAATAGTAAAACTTGCGCTTTTGCATCATCCAAGATTCCGCTAAGCCAATTTAAAAATACAGCAGTTTTTCCGCTCCCCGTTTGACCTTGCAAAAGTATTGCTTTGAATTTGTTTGGGGGAATTGTGCGTAATTTTTCTAGCGCGAATTTTTGTCCTTCATTTAAATGGACTACACCTATAAATCCTTCGGCCCCTTCTTGCTTCTTTTTTTTCTTTTGCTTCTCTTTGTCGGCAACCAACTTATTAGGAATCTTTTCCCATTCATCTGGCTTTTTCCACATCTGAGGAATTGTCGGAATGATGGTCTCACCAAGGGCATGGATGTAATACTGGCTAGCAAAGTTCATCAGGCGCAGGATGCCCGGGTCAAGTGGAGGTAGTGGAGAATATCTACTTACATGCTTTAATTTATCTATTTCATAATCTGAGTAAGTACTTACTTTTATAACAACTCCAACCAAGGAAGTCCTACCAAAGGGAACCTCAACAAGCATTCCAATATTTGGTGGGGCGCCCAGCAAACCCTCATCCCACAGATAGTCAAAACCCTGGGCCAAGGGCTTATCGACAACAATCTGGACTACTGTTGGGGAGCGCATGATTTACATCAAATTTCTTTTTTTCTTGTGGATAAGTCTGTGGATATCATCCAAGGTTTCTGATTAATAAGCCTATTTATTGGCTCTCTATTTTTGCACCTATTTTAAGCTTTTTAGTTATTTTACTTATAAAACAATAAGTTATGAGTGGATTCGAAAGTGAATTTTCACCATTATTCGCAATCTCACTGAATTTCAAATTTTGTAGCTATCTGTGCATAACTTTCGCTAAAATTTTCAGCGGCAAGTTAGCAATCACTCAGTATTATGACTTTACCCTGAGAGACCTTGAGCGATTGATGACAGCCTCAGCAAGCGCAGTCACACTCTCAGGCGGCGTGAACTGGGAAATCCCATGGCCCAAATTAAATATGTGGCCATCCAATGGATGCAAATCAGACCTAAGAGCCGGGGCAGCTGCCAAGTCCTCTAATATTAATTTAGCTTGCTCTGCAATTTGTTTTGGCTCAGAGAACAAAATTAATGGGTCTAAATTACCCTGCAATGCCAATGGTTTGTTCAGGGCAAGTAATTGCTTTCTTGCGCGACTTAATGACATAGTCCAGTCAATAGCAATAACATCTGCGCCAACTTGAGCCATATCATTCAACCAAATTGCACCGCCCTTAGTAAACATGATGACCGGTATCTTTTGGCCCTCATGATTGCGCGGCAATAAGGTAATCACTTTTTGCATTGCAGCCAAGGAAATCTTTTGATACCAGCCGTCCGGCAACATACCGCCCCATGTATCAAAAATCATCAATGCTTGTGCCCCAGCCTTTACTTGTTCTGTTAAATAGTTAGCAACGGATTGAGCATTGATTTCTAGGATCTGTTGCATCAAATCAGGGCGACTAAACATCATTGTTTTAGCATGACGAAAATCGTCAGCACTTGATCCATCAATCATGTAGCAAGCAAGTGTCCAAGGGCTCCCGGAGAAACCAATCAGTGGAACGCGCTGCTTACCATCCTGAATAAGTGCCTTGCGGATTTCTGAAACAGCATCAAATACATATTTGAGCTGATCCATATCGGCAACACGTAATTTCTTAACCGCATCTTCAGTGCGAAGAGGGTGTTCAAAACTTGGGCCTTCGCCAGCAGTAAATTTCAGACCCAATCCCATTGCATCAGGAATGGTCAAGATATCTGAAAATAAAATCGCGGCATCCAATGGATAGCGATCCAACGGCTGTAGAGTTACTTCGGTGGCGTAAGCAGGATTTTTTGCGAGCCCTAAAAAGCTTCCAGCTCTAGCGCGCGTGGCGTTGTATTCAGGGAGGTAACGACCGGCTTGGCGCATGAGCCAAAGCGGTGTTTGATCAACCGCTTCGCCCAGGCAGGCCTTTAAAAACCGATCATTTAACAACAAGGAGATGACCGGCTATTACTTTTTACGACGGAAACGAGCAATCGCTGCCAATTGAGCAGCAGCCATTGCAAACTCAGACTGAGCCAAGGCCAAGTCAAAGTCGGTGCCGCGATTTTGCATTGCTTCTTCGGCACGTTTCTTAGCTTCAATTGCTTTAGCTTCATCCAAATCATGTCCACGAATAGCAGTATCTGCCAATACAGTAACGTGATCAGGTTGAACTTCTAAATAGCCACCTGCTACGAAAACAAACTCTTCATCACCATCGGCTTTTTCAATGCGAACCGAACCAGGACGAATGCGTGTAATCAAAGGAGTGTGGCCGCGCAAAATGCCAAGCTCACCACTTTCACCAGGAAGCGCAACAAACTTTGCTTCCCCGCTGAAAATGGATTGCTCAGCACTTACTACATCGACGCGTATGGTTGACATAATTTCCCTAGATGAGTTCGATTAAAGCTTCTTGGCTTTCTCGATGGCTTCATCAATTGAACCCACCATGTAGAACGCTTGCTCAGGCAAATGATCCAATTCACCGCTTACGATCATCTTGAAACCGCGGATGGTTTCTTTCAGTGGAACGTATTTACCTGGTGAGCCAGTGAACACCTCAGCAACGTGGAAAGGCTGGGACAAGAAACGCTGAATCTTACGGGCGCGGGCAACAGCCAATTTGTCTTCTGGAGATAATTCGTCCATACCCAAAATCGCAATAATGTCGCGCAACTCTTTATAGCGTTGCAATGTCATTTGAACTGCACGAGCCACTTCGTAGTGCTCTTGACCAACCACTTGTGGATCAAGCTGACGGCTGGTCGAATCCAATGGATCAACCGCTGGGTAAATACCCAACGCAGCGATGTCGCGTGACAACACAACAGTAGAGTCCAAGTGCAAGAAGGTTGTCGCTGGTGATGGATCGGTCAAGTCATCCGCAGGAACGTAAACGGCCTGGATAGATGTAACAGAACCAGTCTTAGTAGAAGTAATACGTTCTTGCAATTTACCCATCTCTTCAGCCAAAGTAGGTTGGTAACCCACAGCAGAAGGCATACGACCGAGCAACGCAGAAACTTCAGTACCAGCCAATGTGTAACGGTAAATATTGTCAACGAAGAACAAAATGTCACGACCTTCGTCACGGAACGCTTCAGCCATAGTCAAGCCAGTCAACGCAACACGTAAACGGTTGCCAGGAGGTTCGTTCATCTGACCAAACACCATCGCTACCTTGTCGATAACGTTAGATTCTTTCATCTCATGGTAGAAGTCATTACCTTCACGAGTACGCTCACCAACACCAGCAAACACTGACAAACCTGAATGTTGCTTAGCAATGTTGTTAATCAATTCCATCATGTTCACGGTCTTACCAACACCCGCACCACCGAACAAGCCAACCTTACCGCCCTTAGCAAATGGGCAAACTAAGTCAATAACCTTAATTCCGGTTTCGAGCAAGTCAACCGAAGGGGAGAGCTCATCAAACTTTGGGGCTGGCTGGTGAATAGCGCGACGCTCTTCAGTAGCGATCGGGCCTGCGTCATCAATTGGACGGCCTAATACGTCCATAATGCGACCAAGCGTTGCTGGACCAACTGGAACAGAAATAGGTTGGCCAGTAGATTTCACTTCCATGCCACGACGCAAGCCATCGCTAGCGCCCATGGCAATCGCGCGAACTACACCGTCACCGATTTGTTGCTGAACTTCAAAGGTCAAACCTTTTTCAGCAAATGATTTTTCGCCACTCTCAACTAATGTCAACGCATCATAAATGTTTGGCATTTTGTCGCGTGGGAACTGAATGTCCACCACTGGACCGATACATTGCACGATATTTCCGTTACTCATCGCATTTCTCCGCTTTTAATTCCGTAAATTCTTTCGTATTCCTAAATGCTGACCGCTTAAACCGCAGCCGCTCCGCCAACAATTTCTGATAGCTCTTTGGTAATAGCAGCCTGTCGTGTTTTGTTGTAATCCAATTGCAGTTCGCCAATTACGTTCTTTGCATTATCTGAGGCGGCCTTCATTGAGACCATACGTGCAGACTGCTCAGAAGCCATGTTTTCAGCAACTGCCTGATAAATCATTGCTTCAACGTAACGCTTAAGCAGGCCATTCAAAATGGACTCTGCGTCAGGTTCGTAGATGTAATCCCAAGAATTGCCTGTCTTCTCGTTTGGGGTCAAAGACTCTGACTCCAAAGGCAAGAGTTTTTCTAAAACAGGTTCTTGCTTCATTGCATTTACAAAGCGGGTGTATGCCAAATACACAGCATCAATCTCGCCACGCTCAAACGCTTCTAATTGGGCAGTAATTGCACCAATCAAAACATCCAAATGCGGCGTATCGCCAATTTGAATTGTTTGAGACATCAATTTAGCTTTTGAACGATTCAAAAATTGCAAACCTTTTGAACCAATCGCGGTGTACTCAATGCCAATATTTTTTTCTTGCAAGTCGCGCACTTGGTTTGCAATCAAACGCAGGACGTTGGTATTTAAACCGCCGCACAAGCCTTTGTCTGTGGTAACCAAAATCGTGCCAACCTTCTTTATTTCACGAGTTGCCATATAAGCAGGGCGGAACTCAGGATTTGCTTTAGAAAGGTTGGCAACAATCTCACGAATTTTTTCAGCGTAAGGGCGCGCATTACGCATGCGCTCCTGGGCGCGACGCATCTTGGATGCGGCGACCATTTCCATTGCCTTCGTGATCTTGCGCGTGTTTTGCACGCTCTTGATCTTAGATCGTATCTCTTTTGTGCTTGCCATGATTTATGCGAGCCCTCTTAGAAGGAGGCTGAACGCTTGTAATCCTCAATAGCGGCGCGCAAAGCAGCTTCATCATCTTTACTCAAGTCTTTGGTTTCTTCGATACGCGCAACTAAATCAGCGTATTTAGATTTCAAATGATCTTGCAGGCCCTTTTCGAAAGCCAATACATTCTTAACATCGAGATCATCGAAGAAGCCGTTATTCACAGCGTAAAGCGAGGCAGCCATTTCCCAAACTTGGAGTGGCTTATATTGAGCTTGCTTACACAATTCAGTAACGCGACGTCCACGCTCAAGCTGCTTGCGGGTTGCTTCGTCTAGGTCTGATGCAAACTGTGCAAACGCTGCCAATTCACGATATTGCGCTAAGTCAGTACGAATACCGCCAGACAGCTTTTTAATTACCTTAGTTTGTGCAGCACCACCAACGCGAGACACAGAAATACCGGCGTTAATCGCAGGACGAATACCTGCGTTAAACAAGTCAGTTTCTAAGAAGATCTGACCGTCAGTAATCGAAATCACGTTGGTAGGAACGAATGCAGAAACGTCGCCGGCTTGAGTTTCAATAATTGGCAAAGCTGTCAAAGAACCTGTTTTTCCTTTTACTGCGCCGTTGGTGAACTTCTCAACGTACTCAGCATTTACACGAGCAGCACGCTCGAGCAAGCGTGAGTGGAGGTAGAACACGTCACCAGGATATGCTTCGCGGCCTGGTGGGCGACGGAGCAACAAGGAGATTTGACGATAAGCAACAGCTTGCTTAGTCAAGTCATCGTAAACAATCAAAGCATCTTCGCCGCGATCGCGGAAGTACTCACCCATGGTGCAACCAGCATATGCAGAGAGGTACTGCATTGCTGCAGACTCAGAAGCACTAGCTGCAACAACAACGGTGTACTCCATTGCGCCCAATTCAGTGAGCTTACGAACAACGTTAGCAATAGTAGAAGCTTTTTGACCGATCGCCACGTAAACGCAATAAACGCCTTTACCTTTTTGGTTAATGATCGCGTCAACGGCAACAGCTGTCTTACCAGTTTGACGGTCGCCAATGATCAACTCACGCTGACCGCGGCCAATTGGAACCATCGCATCAATCGCCTTTAAACCAGTTTGAACTGGCTGGCTAACAGATTGACGCGCGATAACACCAGGAGCAACTTTTTCGATAAAGTCAGTTAACTTAGTATTGATTGGGCCTTTGCCATCAATTGGCTGACCGAGCGC
This sequence comes from Polynucleobacter sp. MWH-Braz-FAM2G, assembly GCF_018687635.1. Lineage (NCBI taxonomy): Bacteria > Pseudomonadati > Pseudomonadota > Betaproteobacteria > Burkholderiales > Burkholderiaceae > Polynucleobacter > Polynucleobacter sp. MWH-Braz-FAM2G. The sequence goes on along the minus strand of NZ_CP061300.1, from coordinate 19,211 downwards.
GTTTACAACACGGCCAAGCAATTCTGGACCAACTGGAACTTCCAAAATGCGGCCAGTACATTTCACTGAGTCGCCTTCTTTAATGTGGGTGTACTCACCCAACACTACGGCACCAACAGAATCACGCTCAAGGTTTAATGCGAGGCCGATAGTGTTGTTAGGAAACTCCAACATTTCGCCCTGCATAACACCAGACAAGCCATGTACGCGGCAAATACCATCGGTCACTGATATAACAGTGCCTTCGTTGCGAACTTGGGAGTCAACACCCAATTCGCTAATTCGGCTTTTGATCAGTTCGCTGATCTCGGAAGGGTTGAGTTGCATTACTTACTCCTGGGTCTTATTTCGTATGTTCTTAATAGGGATCACTTATGCGCCAAGACTTGCTTGCATTTGAGCTAACTGGGCCTTAACTGAACTATCCATTACCTCATCACCAACCTGAATGCGTACTCCGCCAATCAACGTTGGATCAACTTGAATAGTTGGGCGCAATTCTTTACCCCCAAAGCGCTTCTTCAAACTTGACAACAAATCATTTAGCGCAGAACCCTCTAAAGGGAATGCGCTGGTAATGTTTACTTCTGCAGCACCTTCGCTCTTGTTCTTCATTGCCTCAAATTGATGAGCAATTTCTGGAACAGCTGATAAGCGGTGGTTTTGATTTACAAGATTTAAAAAGCTGGCAACCTTTCCATCTAGCTTGGTCTTCACCATGCCAGAAAGTAGCTTGCTTAAATCGTCAGCGGATACTTTTGGATTGTTTGATAAAGCAGCAATCTCTGGCATAGCAGCTAGTTGCGCTAGTTCATTTAATTGCTCTAAACATCCAGCAAGCTCAGCCGGCTTTGTGCTTTGAAAAAGCGCTTCAGCATAAGGACGTGCAATAGTGGCTAAATCAGCCATATCAAAGTTCTGCCTTTAGTTGGTCAAGTAATTGGCCGTGCGCTTTCGCATCAATTTCACGACGCAAAATTTGCTCAGCACCTTTAACAGCAAGCACTGCAACTTCAGCGCGCAAAACTTCACGGGCACGAGTTACCTGTTGTGCTGCATCTTGTTGCGCCTGAGAAATGATTCGAGCGGCTTCAGCTTGTGCATTAGCGCGAATTTCTTCGGCTGACATTTGTGCACGTTTTTCAGCTTCAGCAACGCGTTGAACACCTTCTTGACGTGCTTTATTTAATTCTTGCTCAGCTTCATTGCTAGCCAATGCAAGCGCTTCTTTGCCACGCTCAGCTGCCGCCAAGCCATCAGCAATTTTGCTTGAACGCTCATCTAACGCCTTAACTAGCGGTGGCCACACAAATTGTGCAACAACCCACCATAAGACGAAGAAAACGATCATTTGCGCGAATAGGGTCGCGTTCAGATTCACGATATTCCTTTCAGTATTGTTGAGAACAGTTGGATGACCCGTTGGTCACCCATGCCAAAACAATTACTTAATAACTGCGAGCAGTGGGTTTGCGAAAGCAAACAACATTGCAACACCAACGCCGATCAAAAACGCAGCGTCGATCAAACCAGCCAAAAGGAACATCTTAGTTTGGAGCGGCTCCATCAATTCTGGCTGACGTGCACAAGCTTCGATGTATTTACCACCCATCAATGCGATACCCAAACATGCACCGATCGCGCCGAGGCCGATGATGATGCCGATACAGATAGCTGTTGAACCTTGAATAGTTGCTAAAAATGCTTGCATGTTGCTGACTCCTGAAGTTAAAAGAGGTAAGTTAAAAATAAAATCTTAGTGATGGCTATGCGCCTGCCCGATGTAGACTAAAGTCAACATCATGAAAATAAAGGCCTGCAACAAAATAACCAAGATGTGGAAGATGGCCCAAGCCGATCCAGCAATAACGTGGCCCACCAATCCAAACAGGGATACATCTAAATTAAATGTCCATACGCTACCAAGAAGAGCGATCAACAAAAAGACCAACTCTCCAGCGTACATATTTCCAAAAAGTCGCATTCCTAAAGAAACGCCTTTCGCCAAATATTCGATGATGTTCAAAGCAAGATTGAATGGTGCTAAGTACCATTTCGCTCCGAAAGGCGCAGAAATCAACTCATGCAAGAAGCCGCCAAAACCTTTTACCTTGAAGCTGTAGAAGAACACCAAAAGCAAAACAGAAAGGGACATACCCATAGTGGCATTCAGATCAGTTGTAGGAACTAATCTGTGATGAGGCACATGGACACCAAAACTTTCAATAAAGCCATTAACACCCAATACCCAATCCACTGGAATTAAGTCGAGGGTATTGAGAAGGATGATCCAGAAGAATACGAAAAGCGCGAGTGGTGCAATAAATGTGCGGTTTCCGTGAACAATGCTTTTTGCTTGCGTGTCCACCATTTCGACAATCATTTCAACCAAGCACTGAAATCTACCTGGCACACCAGGAGTTGCGCGACGCGCTGCGAGCAACAAGATAAATACCGCAATGAAGCCCATCAAAGAGGCCCAAAAAATAGTATCTAAATTAATAACGCTGAAATCAATGATGGAAGATTGACGCTCACCCGTATTGGTGAGATTTTGTAAATGCTCAGAAATGTACGCCGTTGGCGTCATTTGCTCTGCTGCCTCGTGGGCTTGGTGTACTTCGCTAGACATCTCTTAACTAGTCCTTTGTTTCAATCTCAATTGTCACTACTTAACGCCACAACCACGCTAGCCATACACACTTCAAGGCAAGCAGGTAGGTCACCAACAAGGGGACCCAAAGCACGCCAGGGATGTAATACGCAACCCCTATAAACATCATTAGCGTCAAGACGATTTTGATAAATTCGCCAGAAACTAATGCCGCCAAAAATCTTCCTGGATTCAATTTTTGCGATTTCTTCGCTAACTCCAACCTTATTAAAAACAAAGTTGTAGGCAAGACGCTAATTAAACCACCTAAAAAGGCCGACTGAGTATAAAGGCTTACCCCTACCGGCTCCCCAAAAAATGACCAAACCGCCATGCTGATCGCTGTTATCAACAATTGAGTCAAAATTATTTTCCAAGGCGAAAGGGCTCGGTATTTTTTTGCGTTGTTTTGCTGCAACGCAACAATCTCTTCCTTGCTATAGACCCGAATTACTTCCTCTTCGGGCTCATCCCATTCATTTACCTCGGAAAATTGATTTTTTTGAGGAATCAATTTAGCCCCGAAAGTGTAATGTGTGCAGTGCAATATGTCAAAGTATTTGGGGACATTTTTCGACCTAATTTAACCCTCAATACCCAACTTTTTTAATAAGGAATCTAGTTCGTCAAATTGGCTAAACCGGATTCTGAGCTCCCCGCCCTTGCCTTTAAGCTTAAATTCGGTATTTAAACCAATCAAGTCTGCAATCTCTTGCGTCAAACGCTGCATATCAGGGTCGCTACTGCGAGAAGGTGCGCCTGGCTTATTTTTTGCTTTTTTGTCGCCTATTTGACCGCCCGCAATCACTAATGCAGCAGTCATCCTTTCCGCTTCACGCACAGACAAACCTTGCGCAGAAATTTTTTGGGCTAGGGCTACCTGACTCGCTCCTGGCAGGGGCAGCAATGCACGCGCATGCCCCATATCAATATCACCAGCGAGCAACATGGCTTGCACAGGCTTAGCCAACTGGATGAGGCGCAATAAGTTAGTAATGGCACTTCTAGACTTTCCTACTGCCTTTGCGGCCTGCTCATGTGTAAAACCAAATTCCTCAATTAATCTAGCCAGACCCTGAGACTCTTCAAGAGGATTTAAATCCTCACGTTGCATATTTTCAACTAGAGCCATCGCTGCAGCCGCCTGATCATCAGCACCAGAAACTAAAACAGGGACCTCTTTTAAGCCAGCAATCGTTGCCGCACGAAAACGTCTTTCGCCAGCAATAATTTCATATTTACCAGAAGCGACTAAACGAACCAATAATGGCTGCATTACTCCCTGCTCACGAATGCTCTCGGCTAATTCTTGCAGAGCGCCAGCTTCCATCTTTTGACGAGGCTGATATTTGCCTGCTTGTAATGCTGTTAGTGGTAGGCGATTAATTTCGGTCGAAGATTTTGTTTCTGAAGTTTTTTCTCCAAGCAAAGCCTCGAGACCTCTTCCCAAACCTTTTTTCTTTATTGCAACCATATTATTTATTTTCTCTTTCGAAATTACATCTGCTTGATGCGCTCTACCATCTCCGCACCAAACTCTAAGTAAGCTTTTGCACCTCTTGATGATTTATCAAATGCAACACCAGGAAGCCCATAAGACGGGGCTTCGGCAAGACGTACATTGCGAGGAATAATAGTTTTAAATACCTTATCGCCAAAGTGTTCAAGCAGTTGATCAGATACTTGTTGCTGCAAGGTCATGCGCGCATCAAACATCACGCGCAATAAACCAATGATTACTAAATCAGGATTTAAATTCGCATGCACTTGTTTAATTGTGTTTACCAAATCTGAAAGGCCTTCCAATGCAAAGTATTCACACTGCATTGGAACAATCACACCATTAGCCGCACACAATCCATTTAGCGTTAACAAAGACAGCGCTGGTGGACAATCAATCAAAATAAAATCGTAATCTTTCGCGACTTCTGCAAGCGCATTTTTCAAACGCGATTCGCGCAAATCCAAATCAACTAATTCAATTTCTGCTCCTGCCAAGTCTCGATTTGCAGGCAGCACATCGTAGCCAGAACTTTCACAGTGCTGGGCACATTCCTTAACCGATGTCATGCCAATTAACACTTGATATACGCTGGCATTTAAATCAGCCTTTTCAACTCCGGAACCCATCGTTGCATTGCCCTGAGGGTCAAGATCGACAAGCAATACGCGCTGTTGCAAGCCAGCCAAGCCTGCCGCTAAATTAACAGCCGTAGTGGTCTTACCAACACCACCCTTTTGATTTGCAATACAGAAGATTTTTGCCATGGCTACTTTTTTACTTAAGAGGTGAGGGGGGATTTTCTCACGGGGGCCAACACCAACAGGCGTCTTTCAACCGCTAAATTAGGAATATGAAGCGGCTCATCTGCCACAAGACGCCAATCTTCCATGCATACATCTAAAATTTCTTCATCGGCACGCTTAGCTTTCATTGCAAACACAAGCCCATTGGGTTTTAGATAAGGCAATGACAATTCTAAAAATCGTGCAAGGTTTGTAAACGCGCGAGAAATCACAGCGTCAAACTGCGCTGATTGTTGCATTGCAACATTCTCAACTCGCTCGCTGAGCACCTCAATATTTTTTAGCCTTAGCTTTCCACGCACATGCTGCAAGAAAGCTGTCTTTTTACGAATGGCCTCAATCAGCGTTAATTGCCACTCTGGTTGTACTATTGCAATTGGTATTGCCGGCAATCCACCACCAGACCCAAGATCTGCAATCTTGGGGTGAGATTCTTTTAAAAATCGCCTTAATACAGGCAAAACTGCAATGGAATCAATGAGATGCAGCCTAATAGAATCTTTCTCACCCTCAATCGCAGTAAGATTATGCACTTGATTCCAACGCCCCATTTCTTGCAAAAAAAGCTCTAAATCAGAGATATTGGCAGCGCTTAACTCTAGGCCAAGCTCTTGTATTCCCAAAGCAAGCAAACCCTCACTCATGTGTTTCTTGGGTGCGGCCCAAACCCTTTTTAAGATGCACCAACAAAAGTGAAAGTGCTGCGGGCGTTACTCCAGAAATACGACCAGCCTGTCCCAGTGTTTCGGGCTTATGCAAATTTAGCTTTTGCTGAACCTCTTTAGACAAACCCAGTACCTGTGAATAATCAAGCGTTTCAGGAAGGGGGAAGGTCTCGTTATGCTCCTGGCGTGCTATTTCTACCGCTTGTCTATCTATGTAGCCTTGGTATTTGACTGAGATCTCTACCTGGTCACTTATTTGCGCAGCCAGACCAAGGTCTTCATCCAAACAATCAGGCGCCCAGATTCCATCACCCAAAGCAGTGATAGCCTCATAAGTAACGCCTGGTCGCCTCAATAGCTCAGTTAAATTACATTCGTGCGAGAGATCTTGTCCCAACAATTCAGAGACCAAAGGTGATGCCTCATGTTTTGGGCCAACCCAAATATCCTGCAAACGAGATGTTTCACGTGAAACAGCCTCCCGTTTTCTGCAAAATACTTCCCAACGATGGTCATCCACAAGCCCTAGATCACGGGCAATAGGCGTCAATCGCATATCTGCATTGTCTTCGCGCAAACTTAAACGGTACTCGGCTCGACTTGTAAACATGCGATAAGGCTCTTGAACGCCTCGGGTAATTAGGTCGTCCACTAAAACGCCAATATAAGACTCGCTGCGCTTAGGCAACCAAGGCTCTTTATCTTTAGAGGCCAAACCAGCATTAATTCCAGCAAGCATGCCTTGGGCTGCGGCCTCTTCATATCCTGTTGTGCCGTTAATTTGGCCCGCAAAATATAAACCCTTAATTACTTTTGTTTCTAGGCTGTGGCGTAATTGGCGCGGATCAAAAAAGTCATACTCGATGGCGTATCCTGGCCGCACAATTACCGCAGACTCCATGCCCCTAATGCTACGCACCAAGTCCCACTGAACATCAAAGGGCAAGCTAGTCGAAATTCCATTTGGATAGAACTCGTTTGTTGTTAGGCCCTCAGGCTCGAGAAAGATCTGGTGACTATTTCGAGAGGCAAAGCGGTGGATTTTGTCTTCAATAGAAGGGCAATATCTCGGACCAACCCCCTCAATCACTCCGGTATACATTGGGGAACGATCTAATCCGCCGCGAATAATGTCGTGTGTTCTCTCATTCGTATGAGAAATCCAGCAAGGAACTTGTTTGGGGTGTTGCTCTGGGCGCCCCAGATAAGAAAAAACGGGCACAGGATCTAAATCTCCTGGCTGCTCAAGCATGACCGAGAAATCTATAGTCCTACCATCAATACGGGGTGGGGTGCCCGTCTTTAACCGTCCCTGTGGAAGCTTCAACTCTTTAAGCCTGGCAGATAAGGAAACAGCTGCAGGGTCACCAGCTCGCCCGCCAGCATAATTATTTAAGCCGACATGAATCTTGCCATCCAAAAATGTTCCGGCAGTAAGCACAACTTTTTTAGCGACAAACTCCAATCCCATTTGGGTAAGCACCCCTCGAACCGCGTCGCCCTCCACAAGCAGATCATCAACTGCCGCCTGAAACAAGCTAAGGTTGGGTTGATTTTCTAGGCGGCGACGGATGGCGGCTTTGTAGAGAACCCTGTCACCCTGTGCACGAGTGGCACGAACAGCGGGGCCCTTACTAGAATTGAGAATTCGAAACTGAATACCGGCTTCATCTGTAGCTGCAGCTATGGCTCCGCCCATGGCATCGATTTCCTTGACTAAGTGCCCTTTGCCAATACCCCCAATTGATGGGTTACAGCTCATAGCGCCTAGATTTTCAATGCTATGGGTAATTAGCAGGGTGTCACAACCCATTCTAGCGGACGCAAGGGCAGCCTCAGTCCCGGCATGACCGCCACCAACCACAATGACATCGAAACTTTTGGAATAACGCATGATTTGCCTCTGATAGGGCGATGATCATAGCATTTTGTTTGTTTCACGTGAAACAATTTATGGGCATGAAATTAAATATTGACTTATAAAACTCTAAGTCATTGATTTAATTATTAAAAATATGCGTTCCATGCGGACTTTAGTATTAACACGCTCACAATAAGCAAAAAAGCTTTTCTAACAAAAGAACTTCCATACTTAATTGCGAGCCGGCTACCAAACTGACTCCCTGCAATATTGGCAATCATCATCACAAAACCAAGCAGCCAATTAATCTGGCCAAGGCTAGCCAACATCAAAATTGCAGCCAAATTAGTTGCGGCATTTACTAATTTTGTTGCAGCCGAGGCATGCAAAAAATCAAACCCGAAAAAGCGCACAAAACCGAACAACAAAAAGCTTCCCGTTCCCGGGCCAAAGAACCCATCATAAAAGCCAATCACCAATCCAAGCAAAAGGGCTTTAAATTTTTGATAATGGCTAGGGGCCTTGGGCGCATGAGCATCGCCAAGCGTAGGCTGAAACCAGGTATAAATTAATAAAAACACCAAAACAAAGGGAAGGGCTTTCCGCAAAGGTTCTGCAGGAAAGTGACTTACCGCATTTGCCCCAATGAGAGAGCCAACAAAGGCAGCCGCAATTGCAACACCAACCAAAGTCCAAGGCAAATCAACATGCCGCAGAAATTTTCTGGCGGCATTAAGCGTCCCCCCGACAGAGGCAAGCTTATTCGTTGAAAGTAATGTTGCTGGCGGAGCATCTGGATAGGCCGCAAAAAGAGCGGGGACCTGAATAAGTCCACCGCCACCAGCCACAGCGTCGACTAGGCCAGCAAAAAAAGCCATGCCAAAGAGTAGCGGCCAGATATAAATAGAAAATTCGATGGGGAGTCTCTTTTATTTAAATGAGTGCGGCGAATGCGCCGCACTAAAACCAAATAATAAAAGGAAAAAACAAAAACTAGTTTTTGTTTTTAAAGTGCGCTGAAATTTCTCCAACCACACCACGTCGGAATGCCAAAACACAAATAACAAAAATAAATCCGGTTGCGATCGTGCTCCAAGATCCAATATTAGCCAAATAGTTTTGCAAACCAACAACGATGCCCGCACCTACAACTGGTCCTAGAATAGTTCCCATGCCACCTAGCAAAGTCATCAACACAACCTCGCCCGACATATGCCAATGAACATCCGTCAATGTTGCCAATTGGAATACTAAAGACTTCATTGAGCCTGCCAACCCTGAGAGTGCTGCAGAAATTACGAAGGAGATCAACTTAAATCTATCAACGTCGTAGCCCAAAGAAATTGCGCGCGGCTCATTCTCACGAATCGCCTTCAAGACCTGGCCAAATGGCGAATAAACGGCGCGCATGATGACCGCAAAACCAAACAAGAAAACCGCCAGCACAAAGTAGTACATGGCAACATCATTTTTCAAGTCAATCAAACCAAATAGCATTCCACGGGGTACACCCTGAATTCCATCCTCACCACCAGTAAATGGAAGTTGAACGGCCAGGAAGTAAACCATTTGCGATAGCGCTAAAGTCACCATCGCAAAATAAATGCCCTGTCTACGAATGGCTAGTGAGCCAATTAAGAATCCCAATACACCCGATCCAAAAACTCCTAGGATAATTCCAAGTTCAGGGGATAGGCCAGCCTCTTTACAAAAGTAAGCGGTGATGTAAGCGGCAGTTCCAAAAAATGCTGCGTGACCAAATGACAGCAAGCCAGTAAAGCCCAAGAGTAAGTTAAATGCACAAGCAAAAAGGGCGAAACACAAAACCTTCATTGCAAACACAAGATAAATAAATTCTTGGAAGGGCAATAGCAAAGCGATAAAAACTAATATGCCGTAAAGTAATTTTGTTTTTGGATTCATGATTACTTCTCCCGCCCAAACAGTCCAGCAGGACGAATCAGCAACACAATCGCCATAATCACAAAGATAACTACGCCAGAAGCTTCTGGATAAAACACTTTGGTCAGACCTTCAACAAGGCCCAACGCCAAACCAGTCAGAATAGCGCCCATGATAGAACCCATGCCGCCAATCACCACAACCGCAAAAACAACAATGATGAGGTTGGAGCCCATTAAGGGGTTTACTTGAAAAATGGGGGCCGCCAAAACACCTGCGAAACCAGCTAAGGCTACACCATAGGCATAAGCCAAGGAAATCATCAGCGGAACATTGATACCAAATGCTTGTAACAGCTTTGGATTTTCAGTTCCGGCGCGCAAATAAGCGCCGAGCTTGGTTCTCTCGATAACATACCAAGTGGAAAAACAAACGGCCAGAGAAATCACCACAACCCATAAACGATATTTAGGCAGAATGATTCCAATTGACTCAAGCGGAATTGCTCCTTGCAACATCTCTGGAGCTGGATAGCTTTCACCAGAAATGCCATACCAATGACGGAACATCCCCTCAATAATAAGCGCCAAGCCAAAGGTCAGTAAGAGGCCGTATAGATGATCTAAGTGATACAAGCGACGCAACATAGTTCGCTCAAGAATTAAGCCAAAGCCGGCCAACACAAGCGGAACAAAAATTAATGCAAACCAATAGTTAATTGACAGATCGGGAAAGCCAAGCCATTGGCTAATCTGGGTTAAACCAATCCATGCAATAAAGGCGCCCATTGTGTACTGAGCGCCATGTGCAAAATTAATGATATTGAGAAGGCCAAAAATAATGGCCAACCCCAAGCTCAAAATAGCATAAAACGAGCCATTAATAAGCCCCACCAAGAGCTGGGCAACCAACCCTTGAGGGGTAATTCCAAGAAGTTCAAACATACGCGATAGGGATCAATTACTTGTTAGTAACCAGCTTGCATCGTGACAATGAAAGTGGTTGTGTTGCTTCAGCAGCTGGAATCACCGCTTTCACGTTGTAATAGTCCCATGGGCTCTTAGAGTCAGCAGGCTTCTTCACTTCTAGCAAGTACATGTCATGCTCAAACTTACCATCCGCACGAATCTTGCCTTTAAATAGGCCATCATCAATATTCGTTGATTTGAGAGCTTTCATTACGGCTTGAGTGTCGTCAGTGCCAGCTTTTTGTACGGCATTTAAGTAAGCAAGAACTGATGAGTAAACGCCAGCTTGAACGCTTGATGGCATACGCTTGTGTTGCAAGATGAAACGTTTTGCAAACGCGCGAGTCTTGTCATCCTTATCCCAATAGAATCCCTCTGTGAGGTACATGCCTTGAGCTGCATTTAAACCCAAAGAGTGCACATCAGTAATAAACATCAGCAATGGAACAACGGTTTGTTTTTTGTTGATACCAAATTCAGATGCTTGCTTGACGCTATTGATAGTGTCTTGTCCAGCATTTGCTAATGCAACTACATCAGCACCACTTGCTTGAGCCTTCAAAAGATAGGATGAGAAGTCGCTGTTCGGGAATGGGTGCTTGCTTGTGCCAAGAACTTTACCGCCGTTTGCATTAACTACATTGGTTGAGTCTTTTTCCAACGCAGCTCCGAAAGCATAATCAGCGGTAATGAAGTACCAATTCTTTTTGCCTTGCTTTACAACTGCCTTGGCTGTTCCATTTGAAAGCGCATAGGTGTCATAAGTCCAATGCACGTTATTAGCGGTGCACTTTTCATTGGTGATCGGCAAAGATGCTGCGCCAGAAACTAAAGTGATTTTGTTCTTTTGTTCTGCCACTTCCATTACAGCCAAAGCCACGTTGGTTGAAACTAGCTCAACAATGACATCGACGCCATCTTTGTCATACCATTCGCGTGCTTTATTTGCTGCAATATCAGCCTTGTTTTGATGATCGGCGCTAACCAATTCGATCTTTTTTCCAATGACTGTGCCATCTTTGGAAAAATCGGCGATTGCCATTTTTGCAGCAATTACCGCGCCTGGACCAGCCAAATCAGAATAAGTTGAAGAAAGGTCAGTCAATACACCAATCTTAATAACATCGCCACTTACTTTGGGCGAGCTTTGCGCAAAAATTGGATTGGAACCAAACATGGTTGCCGCTACCAGACACGCGGTTATTTGCTTTAACTTCATTTCTATCTCCTATAGGAACTACTAAACACCAAGATACTCGTTTAATAACGTTGCCTTTTCGGCAAGCTCGTTTTGATTTACAACCTCAACCACGTTTCCATGCTCGACGACGTAATGGCGATCAGCCAAAGGCGCCGCAAAACGGAAGTTCTGCTCAACCAAGACAATGGTGAACCCCTTATTACGCAGGCTAGTAACAACTTCACCGAGTTTTTGCACAATAACAGGTGCCAAGCCTTCGGTAATTTCATCAAGCAAAAGAAGTTTGGCGCCAGTTCTGAGGATTCGCGCCATTGCTAACATCTGTTGTTCGCCGCCAGATAAGCGAGTGCCCGGGCTGTTGCGTCTCTCATAAAGGTTTGGAAACATTTCATAAATTTCATCCAAACCCATACCACCTGGAGCAATCTCAGGCAAAAGCAATAAGTTTTCTTCCGTACTTAAGCTTGCAAAAATTCCTCTTTCTTCGGGACAAAATCCAACCCCTAAACGAGCAACCTTGTAAGTGGGCATGGAGATTGTCTCTGTGCCATAAATCTGTACAGAGCCAGTTCTTTTGCTAGTCAAACCTAAAATTGTTTTAAGAATGGTGCTTCGTCCAGCGCCATTTCTGCCCAAGAGAGTCACAACCTCGCCATCGCGCACAGCGAAGTTAACGCCATGCAAAATGTGTGACTCACCATACCAAGACTCTAAATTTTTTACCTCTAGCGCCATGGTGCTCATAGGTTGTCTCCCCCATGGCTACCCATATAAGCCTCAACAACCAATGGGTTGTTAGAAACCTCCTGATAAGAGCCCTCTGCCAACACTGAGCCACGCTGCAACACAGTGATTCGATCGGCAATTGAGGAAACGACTTTCATATTGTGCTCGACCATCAGTATGGTTCGACCCTTGGCCACGCGATCGATTAACTCTGTTACACGCTCCACGTCTTCATGCCCCATGCCTTGAGTGGGCTCGTCCAACAACATCAGCTCGGGCTCCATGGCCAGAGTGGTTGCAATTTCAAGCGCTCTTTTGCGTCCATAAGCTAGGTTTAGGGTTTCCTCATCAGCAAAACCCTCCAAGCCAACCTCATGGAGAAGCTCTAAAGCACGCTCATTCAATACATTTAACGAGTCGCCAGATTTCCAAAAGTGAAATTCGGTCCCCAAGCCTCGCTGCAGTGCAACACGAACATTCTCAAGAACTGTTAAATGGGGAAATACCGCCGATATCTGAAAAGATCGAATAACACCCCTGCGGGCAATTTGAGCTGGCTTCTCTTTGGTGATATCAAAGCCATTAAACAAAATCTGCCCGCTTGTAGGCTCCAAAAACTTGGTCAACAAGTTAAAGCACGTGGTTTTGCCGGCGCCATTTGGACCAATCAAAGCATGAATGGTCCCGCGAGTGACGTCGAGGTTCACATCTGTGACCGCAGAGAATCCCTTAAAAGATTTTCCCAGTCCAATTGTTTTTAATATTGTTTCTTGCAATCTCATACCCTCTACCCCCTACCTGGGAGCAAGATTATGAGAATACCTTAAGAAAGACTGGCTATATATAGCAATAACCCTAAATACTCTAGGGTGCCAAATATTTACTTATTTGTTTTTCTGAAACTCTTGGATAGCGGTGCGCGCAAGACCATCCAAAACATCCATCGGCACCCGTTGGGCGCCCTGCACAATCATCAAAGCATAAGGCTTGGCCAAAGCCGAGGCCTCTGGGCAAAGTTGCAACTCGTCGCCTTCTGACGGCGACTGACTACGCCAATAATTAATGGCAGCCTCGAGCTCCTGAATTGTTACGAACAACATAACTGAAAGATGATTTATTTCTCTTCGATTGCCAACATAGTGCCACGGCATTTTTTAGCACCGCAGCGACATTCATAATCTTTTTTGATTTTTTTGGTAATGCGCCCACCAATATCTAGTGAGTAGTCATAAAACAACTCTTCACCAACCTTTAAGCTTCGCTTTGCATAAATAAAAACTCGCGGCTTTCCATTAAATACATCCTCTCGAGTTTCACAAGAAGGTTTGCAAGAATGATTTATCCAGCGCGCAGCATTACCGCCATATTTCGCATCAATGACACGACCGTCTTCTAAAGAAAAGTAGAAGGTGTGATTTGGATCTTTGGGGTCGTGTGGGTGGCGCTTTTCTGCCAACTTCCAACTAATGCGCTCCCCCTTGTATTCAATAATTGCTTGACCTTTTTTAATGGGTTTTGCGACAAAGACGCCTTTGCCATGAATTGGTGATGATTTAACAACAATAGAAGATCTATCCACCTTTGGTGGTTTTAATTTTTTGGATGCCATATTTAAACGTCTAGGTTACGCGCGATAAGCGCGTTCTTTTCAATAAATGTACGGCGAGGCTCTACTTCGTCACCCATTAAAGTGGTAAAGACTTGGTCGGCCGCAATAGCGTCTTCAATTTTCACTTGCAACAGCGTTCTTGAGTTCGCATCCATAGTGGTTTCCCAAAGTTGAGATGGGTTCATCTCACCAAGTCCCTTATAGCGTTGGCGACTGAGAACCCGTTCAGCCTCAGATAACAGCCAAGCAAAAGCAGCCCTAAAGTCGCTCACTATTTGTTCTTTTTGATTTTTATCGGGATCGCCTCGACGAACTTTTGAACCCGGAACCACCTTGCCGGACAAAACCGCAGCTGCATTAGCAAGGCTTTGATAATCATCACCATGCACAAAATCAGAGTTGATGGATGAAAGCTTTAGGTTTCCATGAATTCGGCGCGATAGCAATAAACGGAACCGCTCTGTGCGCTCTTCCTTTTGCACAATAATTTCGGGTGGTAGCGCCAAAGGATTTAAAGAATCAGCAAGTGCACGTCTTAAACGATCGGCAGAGTCATTTGCAGATTTCTCAGTATCAAGATTAAGTGGTGTGCCAGAAGCGATTGCACGTAAAGCATCTTCATCGATAGTACGCGACAAACGATCCACAATCGATTGGATAACTTGGTAGTGTTTTGCAAGCTCGTTTAGTGCTTCGCCCTCAATCACCTCACCTGTTGGGGTTTGTAAGGAGGCAGTTTCCAGGGCAATCTTTAATAGCAACTGGTTAAGCTCACTGTCATCTTTGATGTACTGCTCACTCTTGCCAAATTTCACCTTGTAAAGTGGGGGTTGAGCAATATAAATATGGCCTCGCTCAATCAGCTCAGGCATCTGTCTATAAAAGAAGGTGAGTAACAGCGTGCGAATGTGACTACCATCAACGTCTGCGTCGGTCATGATGATAATGCGGTGATAGCGCAACTTATCTGCTTTGTATTCTTCAATGCCGATACCCGTTCCAAGAACGGTAATTAAGGTTACCACCTCTTGGCTAGCGAGCATCTTGTCAAAGCGCGCTTTTTCAACGTTCAGAATTTTTCCCTTTAACGGGAGAATAGCTTGGAAGCGACGATCTCTACCTTGTTTAGCAGAGCCACCCGCGGAGTCACCCTCAACAATGAACAATTCTGACTTTGATGGATCTTTTTCTTGGCAGTCAGCTAACTTACCAGGCAAACCCAAACCATCTAAAGCGCCTTTGCGGCGCGTCATATCACGAGCTTTACGAGCAGCCTCCCTAGCACGTGCTGCGTCGACAATTTTTCCACAAAGGATCTTTGCGTCTGCTGGGCGTTCCTGTAAATAGGTACTAAGTGCATCAGCAACAATCTCTTCTACTGGACCACGAACCTCGCTAGAAACTAATTTATCTTTAGTCTGACTGGAGAATTTTGGTTCCGGAACTTTTACTGATAAAACGCAGGCTAAACCTTCGCGCATATCATCGCCAGAAATTTCTACTTTTGCTTTTTTTGCAACTTCGTTTTCATCAATGTACTTATTGATAACGCGAGTCATTGCTGCGCGAAGACCTGTTAAGTGAGTTCCGCCATCGCGTTGTGGAATGTTATTGGTAAAACAAAGAACTTGCTCACTGAAACTATCATTCCACTGCATTGACACTTCTGCAGTAATTTGCCCACCGAGATCAGATGGTCGAACACCTTCAGCGTAAAAAATGTTTGGATGTAAAACGTTTTTGGTTTGATTAATGTACTCAACAAACCCTTTAACACCACCCGAGAAAGCAAAATCTTCTTCTTGACCAGTGCGTTGATCAATTAACTTTATGTGAACGCCATTATTTAAAAATGAAAGCTCGCGAATACGTTTAACCAAAATCTCATAATGAAACTCTACGTTTCCAAAGATGGTTTCATCAGCTAAAAAATGCACCTCGGTTCCCGAGAGCTCTGTATCACCTGTAATCGTTATCGGAGAAACCAATACACCATCTTCATCCACTACATTGCGATTTTGAATAACGCCACGCGCAAACTCCATATAGTGGGTTTTACCGTCACGACGAATTGTGAGTTTTAACCACTTAGAAAGTGCATTTACACAACTAACACCAACTCCGTGTAGACCACCAGAAACTTTATAGCTATTTTGATCAAACTTACCACCAGCATGCAGCTCAGTCATTACGATTTCAGCAGCACTCCTTTTTGGCTCGTGCTTATCGTCATATTTAATACCAGTAGGCACACCTCGACCGTTATCAACTATAGATATTGAGTTATCTGTTTGAATAACTACAGTAATTTCAGAACAATAACCGGCTAAGGCCTCATCAATTGAGTTGTCTAACACCTCAAACACGAGATGATGTAAACCAGTTCCATCAGACGTATCGCCGATGTACATGCCTGGGCGTTTACGAACAGCTTCAAGACCTTCTAGGATTTGAATCGATGCGGCACCGTACTGCTCTACTGCTTTGTTTTCTTGAGTCATTTTTTTCTAAGTTAAATACGCATTGGCATCACAACATACTTAAAACTCTCTGAGCCAGGCAGAGTAATTACGGCACTGCTATTTGCATCACCCAAACTAATTTGAATGTTTTCATTTTTCAAGTTGGACAGAACATCAAGTAAATAGCTAACGTTAAACCCAATCTCCACAGAATCGCCGGTGTAGTTTGTTTCGATCTCTTCTTGAGCTTCTTCTTGTTCTGCGTTAGTTGATTGAATGGTGATGCGATTAGGTGACAAAGAAAATCTAACACCTTTAAATTTATCCGTCGTCAAAATAGCAGCCCTTTGAAGCGCGGACTGCAAGTCATCGCGGCCAACAACCAAACTGTTTTTATGCCCCTTTGGAATGACTCTTTGAAAATCTGGAAACTTGCCTTCTACTAATTTTGAAATTAGCTCAATATCACCAAATGAGAACTTCACTTGATTAGCTGTCAAACTTATCTCTAAAGGCTCATCTGAATCCTCTAATAAATGCTGGCACTCTAGGATTGTTTTGCGAGGAATAATAATTTCTTGTTTTTGACCAGAACCTGCTGGAGCTTCCGCTAACTCAACTTGTGAATAAGCAAGGCGATGACCATCTGTTGCAACAGCTACAACCTCTTTACCCTCAACAACCAAGAGCATTCCATTTAGATAGTAACGAATGTCTTGTTGGGCCATCGAGAAATGCACTTGACCAATTAACTGTTTGAAACTTTTTTGAGACATCTTCCAAGATGCAGTAACTTCACCAACACTTTGCATTACAGGAAACTCTGTAGCTGAAAGTGTTTGCAAAGAGAATCGACTTTTACCGCTTTGAACAACCATACGATTGTCTTTTAAATTTAACGACACCGGACCCTCTGGAAGAGCACGCAAAATATCTAAAAGCTTTCTTGCTGCAACTGTAGTTGTGACATCCTCAGACCCAACACCAAAATTTGCATTAGTTGTAATTTGGATCTCAATATCTGTTGAGATTAATGAGACCTTTTCACCTACCTTTTTAAACAACAAATTTGCCAAGATAGGAAGTGTGTGTCTACGTTCAACAATTCCACTAACAACCTGAAGTGGTTTTAGTAGGCTATCGCGTGAAGTGTTAACGAGTTGCATTGCTTTTAAATCCTTGTATATATCTTAGTAGTAATAGTAATAAGGGCTTGAAATTCCGTGGATAAGTCAAAAACCCTTTATAAAACAACACATTAAAGACTAAAAAACCTGTGGAAAACTTTTGTATAAAGCGTGCATAAAAAGGGGATAACTTTTAATCAATACCCTATTTTTGCATGAACATGAGTCTTTCCACAATTTATCCACATCAAATCCCCAAACTTATCCCTAGGGTTATCCACACACTTACCCACAGGCAAAAATTAAGCCTTTAAAGTTTGTTCAATAACGTGGATTTCATGGTTTAGTTGTCCATCATGAGCCCGTTCTTCAGAAATCTTACGAACAGCATGTAAAACGGTTGTGTGGTCTCTACCCCCAAATAGTTCGCCAATTTCAGGAAGACTTTTTTGGGTAAGTTCTTTAGCCATAAACATCGCAATTTGGCGTGGCCGAGCAATATTGGCCGGACGCTTTTTGGAATACATATCAGCAACCTTAATGCTGTAAAAATCGGCAACAGCTTTTTGGATGTTATCGACTGAAATCTGGCGGTTTTGGATGGAAAGCAAGTCTTTTAGTGCCGTTCTGGCAACTTCAATTGTTACTTCTCGCCCATGGAAACGTACAAATGCCAAAATTTTCCTTAAAGCACCCTCAAGCTCGCGTACATTCGAACGAAGATGTTTTGCAACAAAGAATGCGACATCCTCACTCATTGGAATGCCTTCACTTATTGCTTTTTTCATCAAGATGGCAACCCGCATTTCTAGCTCAGGCGGTTCAATTGCAACCGTCAATCCAGAGTCGAAGCGTGAAATGAGGCGGTCGTCTATTCCCGACATTTCTTTGGGGTAGGTATCACTAGTAATAATGACTTGAGATTTATTGCTTAACAAAGCCTCAAAGGCGTAAAAGAACTCTTCCTGTGTTCTAGATTTACCGCTAAAAAACTGAATATCGTCAATTAACAACAGATCTAAGGAGTGGTAGTAGCGCTTAAATCGATCAAATGCTTTTTGCTGATAGGCGCGCACAACGTCAGATACATATTGTTCTGCATGGATGTAGCGAATTCTGGCGTTTGGTTTGTCTTTTAATAGGTGATTACCTATCGCGTGGATCAGGTGGGTCTTGCCTAAACCCACCCCGCCATACAAAAACATTGGGTTATAAGATGTTCCTGGGTTATGAGCAACCTGAATTGACGCGGCTCTTGCTAATTGATTGGCCTTACCAGTTACAAAAGTTTCAAACGTTAAGTTGGGGTTTAATTTTGAGTGGTCTTCAATCTCAAAAGTGCTCTCATCCACTGAAATACTAGGTTCGGCTACATCGTCAGAAGGTTGTTGTGGGGCTGTTTCTGAGGTGATGTTTGGAGTGGCGATGGTCGGGCTTGTTGGCTCAATCGCTAATGTGAAATCTATATTAATGGGGCGCCCAAAATACTGGGCAGCCAACTCTTGAAAGCGGTCAGCAAATGTTTTTTTAATCCAGTCGAGCTTAAATCGGTTTGGAGCACCTATTGTTAGTGAGTCATCACTTTCAATAAAAGACATCAAAGTAAGGGGCTGAATCCACGTTTTAAACTGTTGGGGTGACAGTTCGCGGGATAAAATGCCGATAGCATCATCCCAAAACCCCAGTGGGCTAGTTGAATTCAAGGCGGGGGGATTTTGTAAGTTGCTCAT